>NZ_JAMTCP010000008.1 GCF_024171885.1 Streptoalloteichus tenebrarius
CTTCCGGCCCCTCACCCAGACCGAGCGCGCACCCCTGCGCGACGCCCCTCAGGAGTGGATCGACCAGCGGTTCTACGCCATCGTCACGGACCTGGTCGGCACCCCTACCGAGCTGGTCGACCCGGCCGGCAACCTGGCTTGGCACCACCGCACCACCCTCTGGGGCGCCTTCCTCCCCGGCCCTCGCACGCCCGCCTACTGCCCGCTCCGGTTCCCGGGCCAGTACCACGACCCCGAAACCGGCCTCCACTACAACTACTTCCGTTACTACGACCCCGCCGGGGGCCGCTACACCACCCCCGACCCGCTCGACCTAGCCGGCGGCCCGAACCCCCACACCTACGTCCCCAACCCCACCGCCTGGCTCGACCCCCTCGGCCTCACCCCCTGCAGGGAACGGAAGCCCTGGAAGATCACCCCGGAGGGCACGGAAAAAACAGCTAAGCATGGCAAGTTCGGGATGTTCTACAAGAGTAAGTCTGATGGCTTGTGGTGGTCGTCGGACAATGCCGGTCACGGCGGCTCAGCCTGGAAGGTTTTCAGGGAGGGGTCCAAGGGGCTGGAATGGATCGCCGATGCCGACGAGTATGGCGACTTCATTGTCGGAAAACATAAAGGGGCGACAGGTAGGTCCATCCCCTGGAAGGAGTTGAAGATACGGTGATTCAGTCCCCTGAAGAGTTTGTGCGACTACGGACGAGTTCGAGCCCGGACGAGTACCGCCGTGCTTCACAGGAGCATGCCCCCCTCGAGGTGTGGCTCGAAGTCGTCAGAAACTACCCCGAGATGAGGGAATGGGTTGCTCGGAATAAGACCGTTCCGTTGGAGATCCTGGCCAGCTTGGCGTCGGACCCAGATCCTCGTGTGCGCCACGCCGTTGCCATGAAGCGGGGACTAAGCTCGGAGATACTCAATAAACTGTCGAATGACGAGGATGCATCCGTGCGCCTGCAGGTTGCCCTCCACCCTAAGGCGCCAAAAGAAATACTAGATGCGATGAAGAATGATTCTTGGGAGAGGGTGCGTGAGGAGGTTGCGCGCCGCCTGGCTCAATAGCTCACGTGAAGTGGTAGTAGTAGGGCAAATGAGCGGATAGGCGTTTCAAGCGCGAGCTTGTTGGCGCCGCGACGGTGGGTGAGGTTGATGGCGTCGAACGGGGTGGTTCGTGATGTCGTTGTCGAAGTAGACGTAGACGTCGCCCTTCGGGTCTGTGGTTGGTGAGTCGACGGTGTGTCCACTTTGCGAGCAGAAGATGGGCGTTCGCTACAACTACTTCCGCTACTACGCGTATCGCAGCGGACCCCACCTACTGACCCAACTTGCTCCTGGCCCAGTCCGCTACAGCCGAAGGCCCTTGTTCAGCGGCTTCAACCAGGACAGACGTCGCCTCCGGGCTCTTGATCGCGGACACCGCCCAAACGCACTTCACCGCGATCTGGTGGAACTCGTCCCACTCCGGCTCCCAATGCAGCGTTTCCCGGAGACACGGGAGTGAGTCAGGGTCCGCAATCTCCGCAAGAACCTGGATAACGTCCTCGTTCGGCACATTCCGGCTACGTAGCCGAAGAGCCTCACACAGGACGTCCGTCAACGCCCTTCCGGGGTGTTCGTACGCTGCAAGGAGGTAGAGCTCGAACGTGTCCCAATCTTGAGCACTCAGAGCACGTTGAAGTCCGTCACGTACACATTCATCCACACCGGAAAGGCCCCGTAGGCGAGCCATGCGCTCACCGTGTTCCAGTCGTGGGTCGAGCAGAACGCTTTCCAGTTCTTCACAACCGCCCATGTTGGTCATAGTACATCATACCGGAGGATACGACTATTGAAGACGTCTACCGAAACCGAACCCTTCCTCAACCCGAAGTTGAGCCAGCCGAGTTCCGCCTTCACGTGCACCTGGTTTCTGTTTCCCTTCTCAAGAACAGGAAGCCAGTCAAGCCCCATCCCCCTGATTGCCTTGGAGGCCGGATCATCGCGTGCACCCGCCGCGAGCAGTGCATCTCTCGCCCCCGGTTGCATATCGAATTTGACGATCACCTCGTATTTGTCCGGGTGCCGAGCGGCAAGCTGCTTGATGTAGTCGATGTCTTGAGTGACAAACGTCTCCCCGTAGCGGGGATAAAGCCGTTCTTCGTCTTCAGTTGATTCTCATACTCCCCTCGTGACATTCCCCTGTAGAAAGTCTCTGTACTTTTCGCGGTCTCGCAGGGGGTGAGGCCGAGGGGGTCGAGCCAGGCGGTGGGGTTGGGGACGTAGGTGTGGGGGTTCGGGCCGCCGGCCAGGTCGAGCGGGTCGGTGGGAGTGCCGACCAGGTCGGTGACGATCGCGTAGAACCGCTGGTCGATCCACTCCTGAGGGGCGTCACGCAGGGGCGAGCGCTCGGTCTGGGTGAGGGGCCGGAAATCAGCCGTTCCCTCCGCCGCCTAGATGAAGAGGAAGTCCAGGCGGCTGTGACCGGAGTCGGCGACGCCCTGCCCGGGTTGGAAAGGATGGGCGTCCGAGTCGTTGGGCGTTCTGTGGCCATCACACAAGTGTTGATTGGCGAAGCTGATACGGAGCCCACGGCGGTTCGCGCCGCTGCCGGCGCGGCTACCGCATCTGCGTTTGGAATGGGCCACCACTTCGAGGTGGTTTACGAGGGTGGTTGGCGGTGTCGGATGGCTGTGAATGAAAGGGGATGCTCACTTCGGTGCAGAGTTTGAATGTTGAGTAGCACTTGACGATGCACGTGTTGGTTCGGCGCTTTTTTCGCGCCCGCTTGCAGGGGGTGAGGCCGAGGGGGCGCGCCAGGCGGTGGGGTTGGGAGAAAGCTGTCCAAATTTTCCTGTGAGGGCATCAATGGTTATTGATCTCGGTGAAGATGTGACAGTTGACGTCCGCGCAGGTGGGGGACTGCCGTGTGGTGTTGATTGAGGCCATAGATGGCCTCGTGGATACCTTCTACAGTTAACCTAGTATGTTGCGCTGACGTGCCTCGTCACCGTAGGGGAAAGGCGATACTGAGGCGGTGGGTGAGGTTGATGGCGTCGAATGGGGCGCGGACCTTGATGTCGTTGTCGAAGTAGACGTAGACGTCGCGGCCTTCGGGACGTACGGGGGCGGGTGATCCGATGGTGTGCTCGCTCTGGGGATCGTGCCCGGCCAGCCAGGCCTGGATGCGGTTCGCCCACCGGTCCAGGGCCTCGTCGGTGTATCCGCTGGTGTACAGCTCGACGTCGCCGTGCAGCCGGACGTAGACGAAGTCCGTCGTCACATCCTCCAGGTAGGGCCATTTCCCGGCGGTGTCCGCGACCACGAGCGCGATGTCGTGCTTCCGCAGCAGTTCGATGAAGGCGGGGTCGCGGAAGCTGGGGTGCCGGACTTCCAGCGCGTGCCGGAGCGGCATCTCGGTCTCGGCTTCGGTGAGAGCGCGTCCTTCCAACCGGTGGTCATGGCGCTGCGCGAGCGTCGCCGCCTCGGAGGTCGTGCGCGGCAGCAGGTCGAAGAAGGCGGCCAACCGGTCGGGCTCATAGGGCAGGCTCGGCGGAAGTTGCCAGAGGAAAGGGCCGAGCTTCGGGCCGAGGGCGAGCATGCCGGAGGCGAAGAAGTTGGCCAGGGGAGTCTCGACGTCCCGCAGCTTCTTCATGTGCGTGATGAACCGGCCGCCCTTCACGGCGAACAGGAAGTCGTCGGGAGTCTGCTCGCGCCACGCCCGGTAACTCTCCGGCCGTTGCAAGGAGTAGAAGGAGCCGTTGATCTCCACGGAGCCCACCTGCCGCGACAGGTGCTCCAGCTCTCGACGATGCGGCAGCCCGGCGGGGTAGAACGTGCCGCGCCACGGCGGGTACAGCCATCCCGAGGTGCCGATCCACACCCTGCCGCGCGCCGGTTCCGTTCTTCCCATGGTCCTGCGAGTACCCCACCGCGCGGACGCTTAGCCGGCCAAGAACGGTCCGCCCCAGAACGGCCGGCCCAGAACGGCCCGGCCAGAACGGCCCAGCCAAGAACGGCCGGACGAAGAACGGCGGGCGGTCACCCCAGGAGAGGTGACCGCCCGCCGTGAAGGGGCTCGACGCGTCAGGCCGGCACGGAGGCCACGCCCCGCGGCAGGAACCGCTTGCCGTTGACCTTCTCGGACACCCCGGCCCGGTCCAGGTACGGCGTGATGCCGCCCAGCCAGAACGGCCAGCCGGCGCCGAGGATCATGCACAGGTCGATGTCCTGCGCCTCGGCCACCACGCCCTCGTCCAGCATGAGCCGGATCTCCTGGGCCAACGCCTCCAGCGCGCGGTCGCGCACCTGCTCGGCGGTGAGCGGCTGGTCGCCCGGCTGCCACAGCTCGGCGACCTCGGGGTCGACCTTCTGGTTGCCCTGCTCGTCCCAGGTCCAGACGGCGGTCTTGCCGGCGGCGACGAACCGCTTCATGTTCTCGCTGACGCCGAACCGGTCGGGGAACGCGCCGTGCATGGTCTCGGCGACGTGCAGCGCCACGGCCGGGCCGACGAGCTGGAGCAGCACCATCGGGCTCATCGGCAGGCCGAGCGGCTCCAACGCCTTGTCGGCGACCTCGAAGGGCGTGCCCTCGTCCACCGACGCGATGACCTCGCCCAGGAAGCGGGTGAGCAGCCGGTTGACCACGAACGCCGGGGCGTCCTTGACCAGCACGCACGACTTCTTGAGCTGCTTGCCCACGGCGAAGGCGGTGGCCAGCGCCGCGTCGTCGGTCTGCTCGCCCCGCACGATCTCCAGCAGCGGCAGCACGGCGACCGGGTTGAAGAAGTGGAACCCGACCACGCGCTCCGGGTGCCGGAGCTTCGAGGCCATCTCGGTGACCGAGAGCGAGGAGGTGTTGGTGGCCAGCACGCACTCGGCGGAGACGTGCTCCTCCACCTCGGCGAACACCTGCTGCTTGACCGACATCTCCTCGAACACGGCCTCGATCACGAAGTCCGCGTCGGCGAAGGCCGCCTTGTCCAGCGAGCCGCTGACCAGGGCCTTGAGCCGGTTGGCCTCGTCCGGCGAGACCCGGCCCTTGCCGAGCAGCTTGTCGATCTCGGCGTGGACGTAGCCGACGCCCTTGTCGACGCGGGCCTGGTCGATGTCGGTGAGGACCACCGGCACCCGCAGCCGCCGCACGAACAGCAGGGCGAGCTGGCTGGCCATCAGGCCGGCGCCGACGACGCCGACCTTGGTGACCGGCCGGGCCAGGCCCTTGTCGGGCGCGCCGACCGGCCGCTTGGCCCGCTTCTGCACCAGGTTGAACGAGTACAGGCCGGCGCGCAGCTCGTCGGACATGAGCAGGTCGGCCAGGGCCTCGTCCTCGGCGGCGAAGCCGCGGTCGAGGTCGTTCTCGCGGGCCAGCTCCAGCAGCTCCAGCGCCCGGAGCGGGCCGGGCGCGGCGCCGTGGGTCCTGCCCTCGACGATGGCCCTGCCGCGGGCCAGCGCCGCGTCCCACGCCGCGCCGCGGTCGATCTCGGGGCGGGCCGGGGTGATCTCGCCCTTCACGACCCTGGCCGCCCAGAGCAGGGACTGCTCCAGGTAGTCGGCGCTGTCGAGCACCTCGTCGAAGACGCCGAGCTTGGCGGCCTGCGCCGGCTTGAGCATCCGGTTCTGGTTGAGGGCGTTCTCCAGGATCACCGTCACGGCCGCGTCCGGGCCGATCAGGTTCGGCAGGAGCTGGGTGCCGCCCCAGCCGGGCACCAGCCCGAGGAAGCACTCCGGCAGCGCGATCGCGGCCGCGTTGGCCGCCACGGTCCGGTAGTGGCAGTGCAGGGCGATCTCCAGGCCGCCGCCCATCGCCGCGCCGTTGACGAAGGCGAAGGTCGGGATCTCGGAGTCGCGCAGCCGGCGGAACACGGCGTGGCCGGTGCGGCCGATGGTCAGCGCCTGCTCGCGGTCGTTGATCTGGGCGACGCCGGTGAGGTCGGCGCCCACGGCGAACACGAACGGCTTGCCGGTCACGGCGATGGCCACCGGGTTGCCGGCGAACGCCTCGTCCAGCGCGGCGTCCAGGCTGAGCAGGCCGCCGGGGCCGAAGGTGCTCGGCTTGGTGTGGTCGTGCCCGTTGTCCAGGGTGACCAGGGCGACCCTGCCGTCCAGGCCGGGCACCTCGACGAACCGGGTGGTGGCCCGCGTGACGACCTCGCCGGGGTTGCTGTCGTGCAGCGCCTTCGCGGCCGCGCGCAGCTCAGCGGTGTTGCTCACTTGTCGCCCCCGTTCCAGTGCGGGTTCTCCCAGATCACGGTGCCACCCATGCCGATGCCGATGCACATCGTGGTGATGCCGTAGCGCACGTCCGGGCGCTCCGCGAAGTGCCGGGCGAGCTGGGTCATCAGGCGCACGCCCGAGGAGGCCAGCGGGTGGCCGCAGGCGATCGCGCCACCCCACGGGTTGACCCTGGGGTCGTCGTCGGCGATGCCGAAGTGGTCCAGGAAGGCCAGGACCTGCACGGCGAACGCCTCGTTGATCTCGAACAGGCCGATGTCGTCGATGGTCAGGCCCGCCCTGCGCAGCGCCTTCTCGGTGGCGGGGACGGGGCCGACGCCCATGACCTCGGGGTCGACGCCGGCGAAGGAGTAGCCGACCAGCCGCATGGCGACCGGCAGGCCCAGCTCGACGGCGGTCGCCTCGTCGGCCAGGATCGCGCCGGTGGCACCGTCGTTGAGGCCGGCGGCGTTGCCCGGGGTGACCCGGCCGTGCGGGCGGAACGGGGTCTTCAGCCCGGCCAGCGCCTCCATGGTGGTGCCGGGGCGTGGCGGCTCGTCGGCGGTGGCCAGGCCCCAGCCGTGCTCGGCGGACCGGACGGCCACCGGCACCAGGTCGGCGCTGATCTTGCCGGCCTTGAGCGCCGCGTCGTACTTGGCCTGGGAGGCCACGGCGTAGGCGTCGGCCCGCTCCTTGGTCAGGTGCGGGAACCGGTCGTGCAGGTTCTCCGCGGTCTGGCCCATGACCAGGGCGGACGGGTCGACCAGCTTGTCGGCCAGGAACCGGGGGTTGGGGTCGACGCCCTCGCCCATCGGGTGCCGGCCCATGTGCTCGACGCCGCCGGCGATGACGACGTCGTAGGCGCCGAAGGCGATGCCGCTCGCGCTGGTGGTCACCGCGGTCATGGCGCCGGCGCACATGCGGTCGATGGCGTAGCCGGGCACGGACTTCGGCAGCCCGGCGAGGATCGCCGCGGTGCGGCCGATGGTCAGGCCCTGGTCGCCGATCTGGGTGGTGGCGGCGACGGCCACCTCGTCGACGCGCTCCGGCGGCAGCTCCGGATGCCGCCGCAGCAGCTCGCGGATGACCTTGACGACGAGGTCGTCGGCGCGGGTCTCGGCGTAGATGCCCTTCGGGCCGGCCTTGCCGAACGGCGTGCGGACGCCGTCGACGAAGACCACGTTCCGAACGGCGCGCGATGCTGCGGGTGCAGCGGGTGCGGCCACGGCGTGCTCCTCTTGCTCGTTCGAGGTACAGGCAACGACTGCGGCCGGGCGCGGGACGCGGGGACGCCTTGCCCATGTCCTCGGACGGGGTGTCCACCACGGCGCCCGCTACTGGCCGGTAACAGGCACTCTAGCCGCAGTTACTGAGCGGTAACCACCGAGGTGGCCCTGTCGGCTGCGTCACAGCGGGCGACCGCCGTTCGTCCTGCTCCCCGCGTGCCGCCGGTCCACACCGCGCGGCCCTCCCCGGGGCGGCGCGAGGGCCGCCCGAGAGGCGAACCGGAACAGGTCGGTGTGGACCGGCAGGGGCCGGCGGACGCGGTCGTCACGCGGGCTTCGCCTGGAGGGCCGTGCTCAGGCGCTCCGAGGTCAGCTCCACCTGCCACAGCCGCGCGCCGCCGGCCCGCAACGTGCTGGCGACCCCGTCCGGCGACACGTCCTCCGGCGGCTGCCAGCAGGTGCGGCGGACCAGGTCGGGGGAGAGCAGGTTCTCCACCGGCAGGCGGTGCTCCGTGGCCAGCTCGCTCAACGCCGCCCGCGCCGCGGTGAGCCGCGCGGCGGCGGCCGGGTCGCGGTCGGCCCAGCGGTTGGGTGGGGGCGGGCCGTCGTTGGCCGGGCTCACCTCGGGCAGCTCGCGGCGGGACAGCCGCCGCGCCCGCTCCAGCGCGCCCATCCACACCCCGGCGAGCCGGCGCTGCGCCCTGCCCCGGTAGACCGGCAGCTTCAGCAGCTCGGTGACGCCCTCCGGGCTGGCCACGACCGCGTCCACGATGGCGCTGTCCGGGAGCACCCGGCCAGGGGCGATGTCCCGCTCCCTGGCGATGGCGTCCCGCGCCTCCCACAGGGCGCGCACCGCGGCGAGCTGGCGGGGGTTGCGCAGGCGGTGGATGCCGGACGTGCGGCGCCACGGCTCGGACCGCGGTTGGGGGAGCGGCGCGGTGCGCACCGCCTCGAACTCCTGGAGCGCCCAGTCGAGCTTGCCCTGCGCGGTCAGCTCCTCCTCGAGGGCGCGGCGCAGCGGGATGAGCAGCTCGACGTCCAGCGCGGCGTAGGTCAGCCAGTCGGCCGGCAGCGGGCGGCGGGACCAGTCGGCGGCGCCGTGCCCCTTCTCCAGCCGGTAGCCGAGCAGGCGTTCGACCAGCGCGCCCAGGGCGACCCGGTCGAAACCGGCGAGCCGGCCGGCCAGCTCGGTGTCGAACAACGTCGTCGGCCGCAGGTCGAGCTCGGCGAGGCAGGGCAGGTCCTGCGAGGCGGCGTGCAGCACCCACTCGGTGTCGGCCAGCGCCTCGACCAGCGGCTCCAGCCGGCCGCCGAGCGCGATCGGGTCCACGAGCACGGTCCCCGCGCCGTCCCTGCGGAGTTGCACGAGGTAGGCGCGCTGGGAGTAGCGGTAACCCGAGGCCCGTTCGGTGTCGACGGCCACCGGACCGGTGGCCGAGGCCAACGCCTCGGCGGCGCGACGCAGCGCCGCCGGGTCCGCCACCACCGGGGGAACGCCCTCGGCGGGTTCGGTCAGCGGCACGGGCTCGGAGCCGGTGGGACCGGTGGGGTCGGCGTAGGGAGCATCCACGGCCGCTGACACTACGTCGAAACGCCCGGTCGCGGGGGTGTTCGGCCGCTGTCCGCGACGGGAGCCGGGCGTGGGTGGGCCGCCGGGTGCGACGGCGGCCGGGCACGCCGTGGCCCCGACCCGTCGGTCCCCGGATGCCCGGGGGCCGACGGGTCGGCGGCGCACGTCGCGGTGTCCGCTCCTCAGCGGATCACGCCGGCCCGCATGGCCAACGCGACCATCTGGGCGCGGTCACCGGTGCCCAGCTTGCGCCCGATCCGCGACAGGTGGCTCTTCACCGTGAGCGCGGACAGGTTGAGCGCTTCGCCGATCTCCTTGTTCGACCGGCCGTCGGCGACCAGTTGCAGCACCTCCACCTCGCGCGCGGACAGCTCCCGCGGCGTGTTGTCGGTGCCGGGAACCCTGGTCCCGGCGGCCAGCACCGGAGCGACGCTCGGATCGGCGTACACGCCGCCGTCGAGGACCCGCCGCACGCCGTCGGTGACCACCATCGGCGAGGCGGACTTCAGCAGGTAGGCCTGAGCGCCTGCCTGGAAGGCCGCCCGCACCGCGTAGGGGTCGTCGGACGAGGCGAGTACCACGATCCGCGGCCATCCCTGGGCACGGAGCTCCGTGACCAGGTCGATGCCACTCCCGTCGGGGAGTCCGAGGTCGAGGATCGCGAGGTCGCACGGCCCGGTGGCCAGGGCGCGTGCCCTGGCCTCGGCCACCGATGCGGCCTCGTGCACGGTGCCCGCTCCCATCTGCTGCAACCGGGCGGCGATCGCCTCCCGGAGCAGCGGATGGTCATCGACCACCAGCACCGAGAACAGCTCCTCCCGCGGGTGCGGGACCATGTTCGCCGGCAACGAGCCGGCTGGCGTGGTTCGAACGGCCTGACCTAAGCCGACGGCAGCCACGTCACTACCCCCCTGGAGTCGGTCGTGCCCCCCGACCGGCACCGGGACTCTCGACCGATCAGCCGCGCCACTGATCGACCGAAAGTGGTGTCGACGGAGGCAGCGTAGCCGCCCGAGAGGGTCTGCGGGACGATCAATCGGGTAAGTATCCCGATCGAGTTGTGACGAGTTGGGGGCTCGTTAGCACGATCGTGGGAATACGAGCCGGGTGGCTAACGCGCCCGGCTTTCCCTGCGACAAGGAGGAGTTAACAGTGTCTGCGCACGCCACCGGGGACGCTTTCGCCAGGGCACGCGATCTCCTCCGACGCGCGCCGGTCGTCGACGGGCACAACGACCTCCCGTGGGCGTTGCGCCGGTTGGCGGTCCGTGACGACGGCCGCGCCGATTTCACCCGAATGGACTATGAGGCGCTGGATCGGGTGGACCTCACCCGCGAGCAGCCCGGCCTGCACACGGACCTGCCCCGACTGCGCAGGGGCGGGGTGGGCGCGCAGTTCTGGTCGGTCTACGTCCCCTGCCACCTCACCGGCCACGCTGCGGTGACCGCCGTCCTGGAGCAGGTCGAGCTCGTCCACGAGCTCGTGGCGCGCCACCCGGACCACCTCGCCCTCGCCACGACCGCCGACGAGGCCGAGCGCGCGCTGGCCGAGGGCAGGATCGCCTCCCTGCTGGGCGCCGAGGGCGGCCACGCCATCGCCGAGTCCCTCGGGGTCCTGCGCGCGCTGCACCGGCTCGGCGTGCGGTACCTGACGCTCACCCACAACGAGAACGTCCCGTGGGCGGACTCGGCGACCGACGAGCCGGTCGCGGGCGGGCTCACCGACTTCGGGCGGGACGTCGTGCGCGAGATGAACCGGCTCGGCATGCTGGTCGACCTCTCGCACGTCGCCGCCACCACCATGCGTGACGCCCTCACCGTGTCGCGCGCGCCGGTCGTGTTCAGCCACTCCTCCTGCCGCGCGGTGGCGGACAACCCGCGCAACGTGCCCGACGACGTGCTCGCGCGGCTGGCGGACAACGGCGGCGTGTGCATGATCACCTTCGTTCCGGCGTTCGTCTCCGCCGAGCGCGCGGCCTGGGAGGCCGAGCTGCGCGCCGAGATGACGCGCGCGGGCGAGGACTACCGCGACCTCGCCGCCCGCGCGGAGGCCGGCCGGCGGCGCGCGGAGCGCGTGCCTCGCCCCGGCGCGACCCTGGACCAGGTCGTGGAGCACGTCGAGCACGCCAGGGAGGTGGCCGGCATCGACCACATCGGGCTCGGTGGCGACTACGACGGCGTGGACGAGTTCCCGCCCGGGCTGGAGGACGTCAGCGGGTACCCCGCGGTGATCGCCGCGTTGCTGGACCGGGGGTGGAGCGAGGAGGACTGCGCGAAGCTCTCCGGGCGCAACGTGCTGCGCGTCCTGCGCGAGGCCGAGTCGGTGGCGGCAGGCCTCCGTGAGTCGTAGCGACTAGTCGTCGCGACGTCCGGAGCACCATCAGGACATGGCACGGCTGGCGCGTCGTGCGAGCTGACAGCGGTGGCGGCCGCCGGGTTTCGTCTCGCCCATCACCGCGCCAGCCTTGTTCCGCTCTGGTTTTGGCCAGCTCGGACAGGTGCGCGTCCAACACATACTCGTATTGAGAGCGCGTCCTCTCCCGTTCCGTATGCATGGGAGAGGACGCGCTCTTTACGTGTAAGGGCTCTGGTGCGCGAAAGTGACTGGTGACGGCGGCAGGAGATGAGAAGGACGTCGTGCGCGGCGTCGTCCGGGTCGCGCCCCGACCGTCGAGGGACTGAGCGTTCGCGGCGTTCTCGCGGCTGTCCGGGCGAGGCCGCCGGGAGGTGGAATCGTCCCCCTGGGCTCAGCCGCTCTTACGGTGACTGAGGTAGGCCACGCCCACCGGCGGCAGTCCCGCCGCGTTCGCCAGCAGCTCGCAGAACGCCTCGCCGTGCGTGGTCAGCTCCGGGTCCAGCGCCGTCCACGAGCCGCGCAGCTCCAGGTCGTGCGTGTGCGGCGGCCCCGAGATGTCGCCGAACCGGGCGGAGGAGGTCAACGTGATGGTCCCGCCGAGCGCGACGTGGGCGGCCCCGCACGCCTCCAGCGCCTCGGTGAGCCACGACCACCCCACGTCGGGCAGGAGCGGGTCGGTCGCCACCTCGGGGTCCAGCTCCGCCCGCGCGTAGACGACCAGCCGCAGCACCCCGCCCCACGCCTCGTCCCCGTCCGGGTCGTGCAGCAGCACGAGCCGGCCGGTGGCGAGCTCGCCCGAGGGGCCCTCCACCTCGGCGGCGAGGGCGAACGTCCACGGGGCGAGCCGCTGTGGCGGGCGCACCTCGTCGAGTTCCACCTCGGGCCGCGGCCGCACCGCACGCAACGCCGCCACCGCCCGCCGGAACACCTCGGGCACTCCCGACAACCCGGTCACGCCGTGACTGTATGCCTCACAACCCCGTATTCGGCGCCAGACGCGCCGACCGCGGTGTGGCGGACGCCTCCGGTCGGCGGGGCACGGGCGAGGAAGGACGGACGCGCGCCGCGTGCGACGATGGGGGAGAGATGACGAACGCAGCGCCGGTCTCGGCCCGCCGGGACCTCACCCACGCCCCGTTGCTGGTCGCCGCGCGCGGCGGCACCCCCTCCCACGTCCCGGTCTGGTTCATGCGGCAGGCCGGCCGCTCGCTGCCGGAGTACCGCGAGGTGCGCGCCGGCGTGCCGATGCTCCAGGCGTGCTTCACCCCCGACCTGGCCTGTGAGATCACGCTCCAGCCCGTGCGCAGGCACGGGGTGGACGCGGCGATCCTGTTCAGCGACATCGTCGTGCCGCTGGCGGCCGCCGGGGTGGACCTGGACATCGTCCCCGGCACCGGCCCCGTCGTGGCCTCGCCCGTGCGCTCCGCCGCCGACGTCGCCGCGCTGCCCGCGCTGGACCCGGCGCAGGTGGAGCCGGTGGCGCAGACCGTGCGGCTGCTGGTCCGCGAGCTGGGGCGGACGCCGCTGATCGGTTTCGCCGGCGCGCCCTTCACCCTGGCCTCCTACCTGGTCGAGGGCGGGCCGAGCCGGCACCACGAGCGCACCAAGGCGCTCATGCACTCCGACCCGGACACCTGGCACGCCCTGCTGGACCACCTGGCCGGCGTCACGCTGGAGTTCCTGCGCGTGCAGGTGGCGGCCGGCGTCGACGCGGTGCAGCTCTTCGACTCCTGGGCTGGCGCGCTGTCCGAGGCGGACTACCGCCGGTTCGTGCTCCCGCACTCGCGGCGGGTGCTGTCCGGCCTGGCCGACGCGGGCGTGCCGAGGATCCACTTCGGTGTGGGCACCGGCGAGCTGCTCGGCGCGATGCGCGAGGCCGGCGCGGACGTCGTCGGGGCGGACTGGCGGGTGCCGCTGGACGAGGCCGCGCGTCGGGTGGGGCCCGGCGCGGCCGTGCAGGGCAACCTGGACCCGGCGATCCTCTTCGCCGGGTGGGACGTGGTCGAGGCCGAGGTGCGGCGGATCGTCGCGGAGGGCCGCGCGGCCGACGGGCACATCTTCAACCTGGGCCACGGCGTGCTGCCCGAGACCGATCCCACCGTGCTGACCAGGGTGGTCGAGCTGGTGCACTCCCTGGAGCCGGGACGGCGGTGACCGTGCGCCGGGTGCTGGTCGTCGGGGGCGGGATCACCGGCCTGGTGGCCGCGCACCGGCTGCGGGTCCTGCTCGGGGAGCGGGCCGAGATCGTCCTGGTCGAGCAGTCCGACCGGCTCGGCGGCAAGCTGCGCACGGTCGAGCTGGCCGGCGCGGCCTACGACGTGGGCGCCGAGGCGTTCCTGCTGCGGCGGCCCGAGGTCGCCGACCTGGTCGCCGAGCTGGGGCTGTCCGACCTGGTGGTGAGCCCGGCCCTGGTGGCCTCACGGGTGCGCGCCTCGGGTCGCACCGTGCCCGTCCCCCCGCGCACCCTCATGGGCGTGCCCGCCGCGCCCGAGGCGCTGCGGGAGGTGTTGTCCCCCGAGGCGCTGCGGCGGGTCGCCAACGAGCCGGAGCTCCCCCCGATCGACCTCGCGGGCGCCGACGTGTCCGTTGGCCGGCTGCTGCGCGGTCGGCTCGGGGACGAGGTGGTGGACCGGCTGGTCGACCCGCTGCTCGGCGGCGTGTACGCGGGCCGGGCCGACAACCTGGGGCTGCGCGCCACGATGCCGCAGCTCGCCGCCGCATTGGACCGCGGCGCCGGCTCGCTGGTGCGGGCCACCTCCGACCTGGTCCCGCCTCCCGACCCGCGCCTGCCGCGACCGCCGGTCTTCGGCGCGCTGCGGGGCGGCTTCCAGGTCCTGGTGGACCGGCTCGCGTCCGCCTCGCGGGCGAGGGTCCGGCTCGGGCAGCCCGTGCGGTCCCTGCTCAGGACGGAGCGGGGATGGCGGGTGGAGATCGGTTCGGCTCCGCGCCCCGAGGCGATGGACGTCGACGGCGTGGTGCTCGCCGTGCCCGCGCCGGCCGCCCGCCGCCTGCTGGCCGACGTGGCGCCGGCGGCGGCCGCCGCCTACGGGCGGGTCGAGGTCGCCTCGATGGTGGTCGTCGCGATGGCGCTGCCCGCCGACACCCGCCTGCCGGAGTCCAGCGGGGTGCTGGTCGCCGAGGGCGAGCGGTGGGCCGACGGCACGCCGTTCACGGCCAAGGCGTTCACCTTCTCCAGCCGGAAGTGGGGGCACCTGGGCGACCGGGTGCTCGTGCGGGGCTCGGTGGGGCGCTTCGGCGAGGCGGCGGCGCTGCGCCGCGACGACGGCGACCTGGTGCGCGCGGTGCGCGCCGACCTCGCGGAGCTGACCGGCGTCGCGGCGGAGCCGCTGGACGTCGCCGTCGTCCGGTGGGGCGGCGGCCTGCCGCAGTACGGCGTCGACCACGTCGACGTGGTGGCGGCGATCGAGGAGACCGTGTCCCACCAGCCAGGACTCGCCGTGGCGGGCGCCACGCTGCACGGTGTCGGACTGCCCGCGTGCGTCGCGACGGCGGACGCCGCGGCGCGTCGTGTCGCTGCCCACCTCTCGACCTCGGCGGCACCCGCGAGTGGGACGATGGGCCCATGGCCCGCCTGAACTACGCCGAACTCAACAACACCATCCGGTACACGATGTGGTCGGTCTTCCGGATCCAGCCGGGGGCCCTTCCCGCCGACCGCGGCCCCGCCGCCCGTGAGGCCCAGGAGTACCTGGACGCCCTGGAGGGCAAGGGGGTCGTCGTCCGCGGCGTGTACGACGTGGCCGGACTGCGGGCCGACGCCGACTACATGATCTGGTGGCACGCCGAGGAGGTCGAGCAGGTCCAGGCGGCCTACACCGGTTTCCGTCGCACCGCGCTGGGCCGCGCGTCGACTCCCGTCTGGAGCAACGTCGCGCTGCACCGTCCCGCCGAGTTCAACAAGAGCCACATCCCGGCCTTCCTGGCGGGCGAGGAGGCGCGCAAGTACGTGTGCGTCTACCCGTTCGTGCGCTCCTACGAGTGGTACCTGCTCCCCGACGAGGAGCGGCGCGCGCTGCTCGCCGAGCACGGCCGCGAGGCGCGGGACTACCCGGACGTGCGGGCCAACACCGTGGCGTCGTTCGCGCTCGGCGACTACGAGTGGATCCTCGCCTTCGAGGCCGACGAGCTGCACCGCATCGTGGACCTGATGCGGCACCTGCGGGGCACCGAGGCGCGCCGCCACGTGCGGGAGGAGATCCCGTTCTACACCGGCACCAGGGTGGTCCCCTCGGAGCTGGTGCTCAACCTGCCCTGACGGCCCACCCGTCGGATCGTCTGACTGATCGCGGTCGTGCCCGGACGAGCCCGGTGACGGGCGTCGCCGGGCACGACCTCAGCGTCGCCGCCACCAGCGGCGGCGGCCGGGGAGCCGTTCTCCCCGCTTTTCCAGCCACCGCGTGAAGGCGGCGGCGTCGTCCCGCGCCGTGGAGCCGGTCCGCCGGGGGTTCGCCGCGGCGTAGGCGTCGAACAGGGGAGCGAGCCGGTCGCCCAGGTGGTCGACGAGGTCCGGCCGGAGCCGGGCGACGACCCGGCGCCGCTTCGCGCGCAGGGCACGGGCCTGGGCGCGGACCCGCTCGACGTCGAATCCCGGCGGCGGGGCCTCGGCGAGCACCAGGGCGCGCAGCAGGCCCGCCTGCGCGGCGGCGAGCCGCCGCCGGCGTTCGGCGTCCCCGTCCGGTCGTGCCGCGTCGTGGGGGTCGCCGGTCAACCGTGGGACTCCACGACGGCGCGGATGGCGGCGAGTTCGGCCGCCAGTTCCTCGTCCGAGGGGTACTGGTCGTCCCGTTCCAGCAGCACGCCCGGCGGGTCGACCCGGCGCCGCAGCTCGGCGAGGAGGTCGAGCACCGGTCGGGTCACCGGGTGGGCGTGCGTGTCGTGGTAGAGCCCGTCCCGCTCCTCACCTCCGGCCACGTGCACGTAGGCCAGGCGTTCCCAGGGCACGGCGTCGAGGAACGCCGTCGGGTCGCTGCCGAGGTTGCGGGCGTTGACGTACAGGTTGGCCACGTCGACCACGAGCCAGCACCCGGTGCGCTCGACCAGCTCGGCCAGGAACTCGCCCTCGTCCAGCTCGGCGTCGGGCCACTCCAGCAACGCGGCCACGTTCTCCAGCGCCAACGGCACCGGCAGCTCGGCCTGCGCGTCGAGCACGTTGGCGACGAGCACCTCCAGCGCGTCCCTGGTGCGGGGCACCGGCAGCAGGTGCCCGGCCTCCCAGCCGTCGCCACGCACGAACGCGACGTGGTCGCTGACCAGGGGAGCGCCCAGCGACTCGGCGACCGCGGCCAGGTGCGCCACCCGGGACCGGTCGACCGGCTCGGCGCCGCCGAGCGACAGCGAGACCGCGTGCGGCAGCACCGGCACGCCGCGTTCGCGCAGCACGCGCAGCGACTCGGGCGGGTTCGCCGGGTGCACGCCCTCCGCGATCACCTCGACGAAGTCCACGCCGGGCAGGCGCTCGACGGTGAGGTCGATCTCGGGGCGCCACCCGATGCCGACGCCGAGTCGGGGGAGGGTGTTCATGCGGTCACCTCGCGAACGTCGTGGTTGTGGTTCGTCCGATGGGGAGTGCGGGGAAGGGCCGGAAGCGGGCCGCGTCACGGTGGTTCCGCTCGGCACGGGCGTCATCCGGCGGAGGTGAGGGACCCGTCCGTGCGCCCACGCCCCCTGGTCGTCGGCGCGGGGGCGGGTCCCTCGGGGCGGTCAGCCTCCACAACCGCCGCCGCAGCCCCCGCCTCCGCCGCCGCCACCGCCACCGCCGCAGCCCCCGCTGCCGCCGTCGCCACCGGCGTCGCCGCCGTCCGACGACGCGCCAGGGGAACCGTCACCGCTGGCCAGCAGGACGGCCCGCTCCGGCCCTGGCGGCATCGCGACGAACCCGGCCAGCGCCACGGCCACGGGCAGGTCCGAGGCCCGCGGACCCCGCGAGTGCCGCCGCGCCCGCGCGTCGGTCACCAGCTCGTCGCCGGCCCTCGTGCGGAGCGGTTCGCGTCGCACCAGGCCGAGCACGACCACGAGCACGGTGAGGGCGAGCAGGAGGACCAGCCATAGCACCGGGCGGTCGAGGGCCAGCCCGTTCACCAGGCGGACGACCCCCACCACGCCGACCAGGGCGGCGGGCAGGACCGCGACCAGCAGGCCGGTGCGCGCCCTGTCCGGGTCGACTACGACGCCGGAGGACACCAACCGGCGGCGGATCTCGTCGGTCAGGGGCAGGGACCGGGCCGCGGCCCGGAGGTGGCCCACCGTGCGGGCGCGCCCCGCGGCCACCAGGTCCAGCAACCTCGCGTCGACCGGGTGCTCCGCCCGCCCGCCGGTGGCCCGCAGGTGGCCGTTCCGGGAGATCCGCAGCGCCCCCGCGGTGAGCAGGCGGCCCACGGCCAGGTCGGCCAGGCGGGCGGGTCCGGCGGCCAGGTAGGCCAACTCCTCCGGGCTCGGCGCCGGCAGGTGGCCGTCCGCCGCGCGGAGGCGACGCCGCGCGACGGCCAGCCACACGACGGCCAGCCCGAGCGCGACCAGGTACAGCAGGAGGAACCGCGGACCGCTCAACCCCCAGGGCTCGTTCACCGTGACTCCGTTCCCCTCGTCATCCCACGTTGGGGCTGCTGGACCCGGCGACGCTGTCCCCGCGACGCCACCACCCGGCCGGCCAGCCGGCTCCCGCCTCCGGCGGGTCGGGCAGGTGGTCGGGATGGGCGTTCAGACCGTGGAGCGCGACCAGCGCGGCCGGGCCGGCGCAGGTGAGCACCGCCGGGTCGAGGCCGAACTCGCCCGGCGCCGGCGGGTGTCCGGCGATCACCCGTCGCGCGGCTCGCAGCAGGCGGTCACCCGCGGCCGTCCTGATCGGCGGTTGACGGCGCCGCACCCAGCCGACGGCGAGCGCGGTGAGCCCCAGCGCCGTGGTGTCCCAGTCGACCGACGCCCCCGCCACCAGCTCCGTGCACCACCGGACCAGTCCCACGGCGGCCAGGACGAGCAGGGGGAAGACGGCCCACGCCCGCGCCCTCCCCACCGCGTGCGGGTCGACGACGTGGCCGGTGCGCACCAGGCGCGCGCCGACCTCGGCGACCAGCGGGCTCCCGGCGACGTCGGCCACCACCCTGTCCAGGGGCCGGCCCCGCGTCGGGACCGCCCGCGACACGATCCGGTCGGCCTCCCCGGTCGGGACGGGCGCGGCGGTCGGCAGCAGGCCGCGCGCCGTCAGCCGGAGCGTCCCGGCGTCGAGCTGACGGGCCACCAGCACCTCGGCGACCCGGTGCGCGCCGCCGGCGAGGAAGGCCAGGTCCAGCAGGTCGACGGACGGGTCCCGCGCCGGCTCCCCCGACCGGCGCAGGGTCGACCGGACGGCCGAGGCCCACAGCAGGGCCACGGGCAGGGCGGTGGCGTACAGCGCGAGGAACTTCGGCTCGGACAGGCCCCACGGGTCCATCGCGTCCCCCTTCCCCCAGTCTCGGGACGCCATGGTGTGGTCGGGGTCACGACGTGGCCAAGGCCACTTGACCAAACTTTAGGGTTCTTGGGAAAGGCTTAGGGTTGCGGTTCCGTCACCTGGAGCAAGCACCCGCCGGCCCGCGGACCCCGGAGCCGTCACGCGCTCGACGGGCCGTGACACGAGCCGTGACACGAGGGCGGGCGAGAGGAACGCCTGACGTCCCCTCGCCCGCCGTGTCCGCCGGGACCGCCGTGGCCGTCGCGACCGCCGCGCCCGTGGAGCGTCTGTCCACTGTGTCCATTCCGCGTCCATTCCGCGGCCGTCGCCCCGTCGGCCGGCCTACTCGACCGGCTCCAGGCGGAGGCTGATCGAGTTGATGCAGTAGCGCTGGTCGGTGGGCGTGGGGTAGCCCTCGCCCTCGAACACGTGCCCGAGGTGGCTGTGGCAGCTCGCGCACAGCACCTCCGTGCGCACCATGCCGTGGCTCCGGTCCTCCCGCAGGATCACCCTGTCGCCGGCCAGCGGCGAGAAGAAGGACGGCCAGCCGCAGTGCGAGTCGAACTTCGTGTCGCTGCTGAACAGCTCGGCGCCGCAGGCGCGGCACGAGTACACGCCCCGCGTCCTGGTCTCGGTGTACTCCCCGGTCCACGCCGGCTCGGTGCCGGCCTCGCGCAGCACCCGGTACTCGGCGGGGGTGAGCCGCTCCCGCCACTCCTGCTCGGACCGGACGACCTTCGGTGTCTCCACGTCCCCCACGCTAACCCCCGGCCCCGAGGAACGTGCCGAGGATGAACAGCAGCGCCTCCCACACGGTGTACAGCACGCCGAGCAGGATGAGCCCGACCACCAGGATGGCCACCAGGCGGCGGTGCCCGGTCACCCGGTTGGCCGACTCGGCGAAGTTCTGGACCCCGTCCAGGTAGCCCTCGACGGTGTAGCGCGGCGTGGCGTGCTCCATCCGGTCCAGGTGCTCGGCGAACGCCCGCGCCTCCGGGTCGTGCGGGTCCAGGCCGACGAGGTCGTCCTCGAACCGCCGTCCCGCGCGGCGGGCCGGTCCCTCCTCGTTCCTGCCGTGTTCGGCCACGCCCTCCACGGTAGCCGGCGGAACGCCCTGATCGGACCTACCGTGACGGGGTGGCCGAGCGGGTCGAGCTGACCGTGCCGGGGCCGGACGGGGACCGCGTCGTCCGGGTGTCCAACCTCGACAAGGTCTACTTCCCGGAACGCGGGATCACCAAGGGCGAGGTGCTGGAGTACTACCTCGCGGTCGCCGAGCCCCTGCTGCGCGCGGTGCGCGACCGCCCCACGATGCTCAAGCGCTACCCGGACGGTGTGACCGGCGAGCACTTCTACTCGAAGCGCGTGCCCAGGGGCGCGCCGGACTGGGTGCGGACCGTCCGGATCAGCTTCCCCTCAGGGCGGCACGCCGACGAGATCTGCCCGACCGAGCCGGGCGTCCTGTTGTGGGCGGCCAACCTCGGCACGTTCGACTTCCACCCGTGGCCGGTGCGGCGGGACGACGTCGACCGGCCCGACGAGCTGCGGGTGGACCTCGACCCGCAGCCGGGCACGGGCTTCGGGGAGGCCGTGCGGGTGGCCGGGGTGCTGCGCGAGGTCCTCGACGAGGCGGGCATCGTCGGCTACCCGAAGACCTCCGGCGGAAGGGGCGTCCACGTCCTGGCCAGGATCCGGCCGGAGTGGGACTTCGTGCACGTGCGGCGCGCGGTGATCGCGTTGGCTCGCGCGGTGGAGCGGAGGATGCCGGGCGAGGCGACCACCGCGTGGTGGAAGGAGGAACGCGGCCGGCGGGTGTTCCTCGACTACAACCAGGCCGCTCGGGACCGGACGATCGCCTCGGCGTGGTCGGTGCGCGGCACCCCGAGGGCCACGGTGTCGATGCCGGTCACCTGGGAGAGTCTGCCCGACGTGGACCCGGACGACTTCGACGTGCGCACCGCCCCCGGGCTGCTGGCCGAGCACGGGGACCCGCACCTCGGGCTGGACGACCGCGCCCACGGGATCGAGGTCCTGCTCGACTGGTTCGACCGGGACGACCGGGATCACGGGCTGGGCGAGATGCCCTACCCGCCGGAGTACCCGAAGATGCCCGGCGAGCCGCCGAGGGTGCAGCCGTCCCGACGGCGTCGCCCGTCGGACTGATCCGCCGGACTGATCCGCCGGACTGATCCGCCGGTCGCCCGGCGTTCACGGTCGTGGCACGCGCATTGAGCGTGACGCGCCCTGTCGGGGCTGCGACGCCGGGGCGGCGAGGCCGAGGCGGACGCCCCGGATCTCAGCCGAGCGACCAGTACCCGGCCGGCGTGTGCAGCCCGTCGTCGAGCTGGATCCGGGCTCCGGCCAGCCGCGCCGGGTCGACCTCGAAGACGATCATCCCGCTGGTCTTCTGCCCCGCGGCCAGGGTGAGGGTGTCCAACTGCCGCCCGGGGAGGCCGTAGCCGCTGATCGACGTGGCGATCGTCGTGCCGTCGGCGTAGACGAGCTTGAAGCGCAGCGGCGACACGAAGACGGGGAGGGGGCCGACGGACTCGGAGACCGCGAAGTCGACCTGCGCCGTCAGGAACGACGCGCCGTTCCGCGGGCGCGTGTACTCGTTGGGCGCGGGGACGTCGGGCTGGACCCCGGAGACCGTGACGACGTAGTCGTGCCCGCGTTCGTGCACGTTGATCGGGGTGCCGACGGGCACGGTGGTGATCTCGGCCGGCTTCTCCGTCGCCCTCGGCGGCGTGTTCGGGAGGGTGAGCGGGGTGGGGGCCGGCGGCGGAGCCGGGGTCGGCGCCGCGAGGGCCGGCGGCTCGCTGTGCTCGCGCAGCCCCCGGACGAGCACCACGCTGGTCGTCGTGCCCACGCCGAGCGCCAGGACGGAGACGACCACGCCGGCGATGCTGGCGGCCCGCGCGCCGGGCCGGCCGCCCCTGGCCCGGAAGAGGCCCACGACGGCGAGCACCGCGCCCACGATCCCGAGGAGCGCGCCCACCGGGCCGGTCACGACGAGCGCGGAGACCAGGACGCCGCTGCCGCCGACGACGAGGGCGGCGATGCCGAGGTTGTCGCGCCGCGGCTCGGCAGGCGGCTCGTCGGGTGGCGGGGGCGCGCTCGGGAGGGGGCCGGAGGGGATCGGGGCGGTCATGGTCTTCCTTCGTCGTCCGGCGCGGACTCGCCCGCTCGGGCGCCGATCACACGCCCCCCGACTCTACGGGGCCGATCAGACCGGTCAGAACCCGTTCCGCGGTCCTCGCAAGCGGAGAGGGGCGGCCCGGCTCGCGTTCACCGAGACCAGTGCCCGCGACGGTCCCCGCACGTGATGTTGCTCAAGAACGGGGGCACGCCCCCGCGTGGTCCGGATCCCGTCGTCCCCGGGGCGTGGGACGGCGAAGGGGGCGTACAGACGTCAGCGGTGGGAAACCGGGACGGCGTTGTCGTGGCCGTCGGGTTCCCCACCGCTGACGTCGGTTCGGTCCGGGCCGGAGCGGCCGGACTTCGCGGGTTCGTGACCTCAGGCGCTCCCGTCGGCGGGAGTGTCCGTGATCCGGGTGGTGCGGGAGCCCGTGTAGCGGTAACGCCAGACGCCGTCGTCACGGCGGCTGTCGCGCCGGTAGCCCAGCCACGTCAGCTCGGCGCAGCCCGCGCGGACGGCCCGCAGGAACGTGGCCGCGTCGAAGTCCGGCCGGAACTCGCCGGGAAACTCGAAACACGGCGTCGGCAGTCCGGCCCGCCCGGCAGGGACGGTCAACGTTCGCCCGTCCTCGGGACCGCCGATCAGTTCGATGGGGACCTGGTTTCGCTCGACCATTCGGCGGAGTGTCGGGACGAAAGGGTGGTTTTTGGCAGGTGCTCACCCGATCGAATGGCCGCAGGTGGGGGAGAAGACGGTGCCGGACCGTGACGAGGACCGGCGTGGCGCGTCACCCGCTCCGGCGCACCCCGGTCGCTCTCGCGGCGGTCCCGCCCACGTGCACATCTGCATACCGTTTGATGTGTCCCTCAACCGCCGCACCAAGGGAGGTTCCCGTGACCGTTCCACAGGCACAGGGTGGATGTAGCTGCTGCTCCGGCTGCACCGGTCCGGGCTGTGGCTGCTGCGGGAGTTGCAGCTAGCACCACCGGATGACGATCGCGGCCACGGTCGCTCCCGGGTCGCGCCGGCCTCATGGCGGGCAGGTCGTCCGGTTGACCGGGACCTGCCCCTCGACGAGGAACCGCTGCACCGCGGCGGTGGCGCAGGGGCTCGCCGGGAACGCGCCGTGGCCGCTGCCCTGCCACGAGACCAGGGCGCTGCCCGTGAGCTGCTCGGCCGCCCTCGTGGTGCCGAGGAGCGGGGTGACCGGGTCCGCGGCGCCGGACAGCACCACCATCGGCGGGACGTCGAGGGTGCGCGGCGAGGGCAGCGGCTTGACCGGGGGCCACGCCGAGCACGCCATGAGCTGTTGGGCGAGGAACGCCCCGAACAGCGGGTACTTCCCCTGCCACTCGGGCACGAGCGCGGCGAGCCGGTCGAACGGCACCCGGGTCGCGGTGTCGTTGCAGGTGTTGATGAGGACGCCGTCCAGCGCCGGCGGCTGGTCGCCCTGTCCCGAGACCAGCGGCCGCACCGCGGCCGACACCCCGCTGCCGTCCCCCGACCCGGCCTTGGCCAGCGACTCCGCCAGTCCCGGCCAGCGCTGCCGGTCCCCGAGCCCGGCGACGACCGCCCGCATGACCAGGCCGGCGGTGACCGGTGTGCCGCCGGAGACGGCGATCGGCTGCTGGCGCAGCTTCTCCAGGAGACCGGTCAGGGCCTGCTTCGGGTCGCCGCCCAGGGGGCACCCCCGCGCGACGCAGTCCTTGGCGAAGGCGTCGAAGGCCTGTTCCGCCGCGGCCGCCCTGGCCTCGGTCTGCCCGACGGCGTCGGTCGTCGGGTCGGGAACGCCGTCGAGGACGAACCGGCCGACCGCGTCGGGGAACCGCTGGGCGAAGGTGGTGAGGACCTGCGAGCCGGTGCCCCTGCCGAGGGCGTTGACCCGGGAGACCCCGAGCGCCTCCCGCACCTGGTTCAGGTCGCCGGCGGCCCGCCAGGCGTCCAGCGCGGGGAACTGGTTCTCCAGGTCGATCAGGCACCGCTGGGTCGCCTTGCGCAGGGAGTCCATCAGGTCCTGGAGCTTGGCCGGCTCCCGCGCCGCCGGGTCGAAGCCCGCGATGGCGCGGCGCTGCTCCGGCGGGACGCAGTCGGCGGGGGTGGACCCGCCCGTGCCCCTGCGGTCCACGCCCACGAGCGCGAACGTCTGGAGGAACTCCGGCGGGAGCTGACCGGCCAGCCGCGCGGCCCTGGTCGTCGCCGGCTCCTCGTCGACGTCGTTCACCACGAGCAGGGGGACCTTGCCGGAGCCGGCGCGCAGGACCGACAGCCGGATCGAGCCCCTGCCGGGGCGGTCCGGGGCGTCCAGCGGGGCGACCACGCGGCCGCACTCCAGCCGGGGGCCGTTGCCTCCCGCCCCGCCGAGCCTGGCGCGCACCGTCGAGGTGCAGTCGGACCACGAGATCCGGTCGGAGTGGGACTCCTCCAGCCGGGGGAGGGGGCGCCCGCCGCCGGGCGCGGCGGCCGGGGGCTGTTCGGGCGCGGCGCCGCGCACGCCGATCGGAGGCGGGTCCGCGGGCCCCACGGTGCAGCCCGCCACGGCGACCATGGCCAGTGGCAGGAGCAGCGCGGCGGCCCGGATGGCGGCTCGCGGCACGGCTGCTCCTCGCTTCCGGGTCGACGTCGTCCGGGTCGTGGTGGTGACACGGTAGGTGGAGCCTGACACGGGCGTGGTGAGACCGCCGTGAGGGGGGCGGGCCCGGCGGGGTGAGCGCCAGCCCGGCGTCCGGTCAGGGGACGGGCTTTCCGGTTTCACTCGTAAGTATTTCCCCCTGGCGGCGGAATGCGCACAAGGAACGCGTTTTCCGTGCACGCTGGGCGTTCATTTTTTCCCGGAACGGGCGACCGGAACCATCTCGCGAGGGGTGGGAACCCGGGATAATCTTGGGACACTTGTGATCATTCCCGCGCGACCGGTGTCGCCGCGGGCGCAGCCCGAAGCCCGTCAGTGCCCGTTGGCGCTGGTCGGACCCGGTCGGCGCCGGATGGTGTCGGCCGGCGCCGGTTCTCCCGTCCGATCCCGCCGTCCGATTCCGTCGCCCGATCCCGCCGTCCGTTCCCCTCCGGAATCCCGGTGGTTCCGGCACAGCGCAACCGTGGGGTGGTTATGGCGTTTCCGTCCCGTTCGCGCACGGCGCTCGTGGCCCTGTTCGCCCTGCTGGCACTGCTCGGCGCCGGCCCGTCCCCGGTGTCGGCCCTGCCATCCCTCCCTCCTTCTCCGGGCGCGGGGTCCCTCCCGTCCGGTGGCGCGCCGGCGCCGCCCGCGGCCCAGAACCCGCCGCACGGCCCGTCCCCGAACCCCCAGTACCCCTTTCCCCGCCCGCTGACCGGCGACATCCGCGTGGTGCACGACCCGACGATGGCCAGGGTCGGCTCGCAGTACGTCGTCTACTCCACCAACGAGGCGGTGCGGTCGCTCGTCTCCGACGACGGTGTCGACTTCCGGATCGCGGGGCGCGCGTTCGCCCAACCGCCGGCGTGGTGGCAGAACTACAACGCGACCGGGGTGATCTGGGCGCCGGACCTCAGCCAGCGGGACGACGTCTTCCTGCTCTACTACTCGGTGTCCTCCTGGGGCAGCAACAACTCCGCGATCGGCCTGGCCACCAGCGACACCGGCCTGCCGGGGAGCTGGCGCGACCACGGCATCGTGTTCGCCTCCAGCGGGGGCGACGACTTCAACGCGATCGACCCCTCGCTGCTGGTCGACGCCGAGGGCCGGTGGTGGCTGGTGTTCGGCTCCTTCCACACCGGCATCTACCTGATCAGCGTCGACCCGGAGACGGGCATGCAGTCGACCACCGACCGCGCGCGGCACAACCTGGCGCGCCGGGGCGAGGGCGGGGCGATCGAGGCTCCGGTCATCGTGGAGCGGAACGGCTGGTACTACCTGTTCGTCTCGTTCGACACCTGTTGCGCCGGCGCGAGCAGCACCTACCGGATCATGGTCGGCCGCTCGGCCAGCCCCACCGGCCCCTACGTCGACCGGTCGGGGACGCCCATGCTCGACGGGGGCGGCACCGAGGTCCTGGCCAGCCACGACTGGGTCATCGGGCCGGGTGGCCAGTCGGTGCTCAGGGAGGGCGACCAGGACCTGCTCGTCTACCACTACTACCACCGGGACGACAACGGGACGCCGTACCTGGGCACCAACGTGCTGGAGTGGGACGACGAGGGCTGGCCCCGCGTCGTCTGAGCCCGACGGCGGGCCGGGCGCCGTCGGTCAGGAGGGACGGACCTCGCCCCGGAGCACGGCGTCGAGGTCGTAGCGCGCCGGCTCGTCCAACTGGTCGTAGCCGCACGACGGCGCGTCGCGGTCGGGCCGCCAGCGGACGAACTGGGCCGTGTGCCGGAACCGCGAGGGACGGCCGCCCTCGGTGTGGTCGTAGGCGACCTCGACCACGCGTTCCGGCCGGAGCGGCACCCACTCCTGCTCGGTGGCGCGCCACCGGCTCACCGCCCCGGGCAGCCGTTGGCCGGGGCTCCGGTGGGGCTCCAGCCACGGGTGGTCCTCGGCCGCGTGCTCGGTGAGCGGGGCGAGTTCGGTGGCGAGTCGGCGTCGGGTCGCGGCGGGGAAGGCGCCCACCACGCCGACGTGGTGCAGGACCCCGTGCTCGTCGTGCAGGCCGAGCAGCAGCGAGCCGACGGCGGTGCCGGGCTCGGTGTTGAGGTGCCAGCGCAGCCCGGCCACGACGCAGTCGGCGGTGCGCATGTGCTTGATCTTCAACAGGGTGCGCTTCCCCGGCGTGTAGTGGCCGTCGACCGGCTTCGCCATCAGCCCGTCGAGCCCGGCGCCCTCGAAGAGCCGGAACCACTCCCTGGCGGTGGCCACGTCCGTGGTGGCGGGCGTGAGGTGCACCCGGTCGGCGTCGGCGGGCAGGAAGTCCACGAGCGCGGCGCGGCGCGTGCCGAACGGCTCGTCGAGCAGGGACCGGTCCGCCAGCGCGAGCAGGTCGAAGGCCACGTAGCGCGCGGGGGTCTCCTCGGCGAGGCGGCGGACCCGGCTGGCCGCCGGGTGCACGCGTTCGCTCAGCGCGTCCCAGTCGAGCCGGTCGGCGCGGTCCACGACCAGCTCGCCGTCCAGCACGGCCGGCCCCGGCAGGGCCGCGCGCACCGCCGTGACGACCTCGGGGAAGTAGCGGACCAGGTCGCGGCCGTTGCGGGACTGGAGCACCACGTCGTCGCCGTCGGCGAAGACCAGGCACCGGAACCCGTCCCACTTCGGCTCGAAGACCAGGCCGGGTCGGTCGGGCACGTCGCCGACCGACGTGGCGAGCATGGGCTGGACGGGTGGGGCCAGGGGGAGGGCCACGCCGCCATGGTGCGCCGGGCGGACGCCCCGCGCCCGTCCACGGTCACCCTGCCCGGGCCGGTCGAGGCCTGACCGGCGGTGGCCCGACCGGCGGTGGCCCGACCGGCGGTGGCCCGACCGGTCGAGGCCCGAGCGGCGAGGCCCGAGCGGCGAGGCGGCCCGGTCGGTGGTGCGGTCAGTGGTTGCGGTCGGTGGCCTGGCTGGTCACCGCACCCGGCGTCGCTCGGCCGCCTCCAGCTCCAGCCGGACGGCGGTGGGCAGGCGGTCCACGCCCAGCGACGTCCTGGCGCGGTCCAGCACCTTCCGGTCCAGCTCCTCCCACACGGCGCGGACGTCGGCGCCCTCGCGCAGCCACAACGTGAGCCGCAGGGCGGGCCGGTCCTCGCCGCCCACGAGCCGCGCCCTGGCCCTGGTGACGCCCTCCACGGCCTCGGCGTCGGCGCGCACGGCGTCGGCGACCGCGCCGCCGGTGACCGTGAGTCTCGTGCCGGGTTCGCGGTCGAGCACCAGGTCGGGCCGGTGCTCGGGGCGCAGCGCGCCGGCCGCCCAGCGCAGGCCGAGGACCAGCGCCAGCAGGCCGAGCACGAGCGCGCCAACCCTGGCCAGGTCGCCGCGCGCGGCGAGCCACTCCGTGGCGAGCGGGTCCAGCAGGGGGCGGTGGGCCCGGAACGTGCCGACCCATCCCGCGCCGACCACGAGCGCGGCGACCCCGGCCAGGACGAGCACCAGCCCGATCACGAGGGCCGTGACGCGCTCGCCCCTGGCGGAGCGGGCGACGGCGGCGGCGGAACGGTCGCTCATCGGCGGTCCTTCGGCGAGTCGACGATCACGGAGATCCGGGGGCGGCGGGCCAGGGGCAGCCCTCCCACGACCTCACCGACGAGCTGGCCCAGCCGGGGGCGCAGCGCGTCCTCGTCGAGCATCCGGCTCGTGGCCCGCACCCGGACGCGCCGCGCGCTCGCGGTGACCGACGCGCCGGCCACGCCGTCGGCGGCGCGGACGCGGTGGCCCACCACGCGGGCGAGGGACCGGGGCGAGGTGACCGCCGTGACCTCCGGTGCGGGGTCGGCGAGCCGGACGTCGCGTCGCCGGGCGAGCAGGGCCAGCAGGGCGAGCACGAGGCCGAGCGCGACCAGGCCGGCGGCCAGCCAGCGGACGCGGTCGTCGGCCCAGTCCACGCCGGACAGTCCGTCCCGCCACCGGGGCCACGGGACGACCAGGGGGACGTCGTCGGGGCGGGCCCACGCCCAGGCGACCTCGACCACCAGCAGGGCGCCCGCCGCGGCCACGGCCAGGCCGAGCAGGGCGGACAGGACTCGGAGCAGGACACGCATCGGCTACTCCACTCGCGGTGGGGTCTCGGGCAGCAGCGCGGAGACGGTCACGTGGACGGATCGGACGTGGTAGCCGGTGACGCGGCTCACCTCCTCGGTGATCCGGTGCCGCAGCGCGTCGGCGGTCTCCCTGACCGCCGACGGGTAGCGCAGCGCCACGTCCAGCTCGATGTCGACGTCGTGGCCGGAGCCGGAGACGTGCGCCCTCGCGCCCCGGTCGCCCCTGCCCATGCCCCGCGGTGCCCTGACGGTGCCGGGGGTGAGGTCGGCGCAGCGTTCGGCGATCCGTCGCACCACCGAGGGGTTGACCCGCAACCTGCCCCGGTCCGCCGGATCCGGCAGGTCGCGGGGCGCGTCCGCGCCCGGTGGCCGCTCGCCGGCGCTGGCGGCGGTCGGCGGGGCGCTCACCGGTCCCTGCCCCGCCCGAACAGGTCGCCGAGGTCGAGCTGGCCGTCGACCGCGCGGCCGACGACCATGCCGATGATCCCGGCGGCCAGCGTGACGAGGAAGGCGCCGAAGCCGCCGATGGCGCCGGCCGCGCCGAGCACGAGCCCGGCGAGCAGCCCGGTCTGGGTGCCGTTCACGTGACGTCTCCTTCCGGTCGCCCGGTCGCGCGACCAAGACCGGGTCCATATAGGACAGTCCACTCTGGACAGACGAGGTCAGCGGAGTCGTCGGCGCGCGCGGCGGTCGCGCCGGTCGCGCCACCGCCACACCACCCCGCGCAGGCCGGCGGGGCGCGCGGTCACCGGGGCGTCGAACCGGTCGGGGGCCGACGCGTCGTTCCCGGGGGCCGCGGTGGCGGGCCGCCCCCGGAACGCCGCGAGGCCGGCGACGAAGGCGGCGGGGTCACCACCGACGTCGGGGTGGTGCGCCTTGACGAAGGCCAGGAACGCCCTGCGGTCGTTCATGACGGGTGCCCCGAATGCCCCGAACCGTCGGTCTCGTCCCCCTCGGAGGGGGCGGTGACGCCCGTGACGGTGACGTCCACCGGCACGGGGCCGGCGAGCGCTCTGACGCGCTCGCGGAGTTCGTCGGCCACCTTCGGCAGGGGCTGGCCCCACCGCAGCACCACGCCGACCTCCACCGGCGCCCCCCTGCCCTCGGCGCGCACGCCCACCACCCGGCGTCCCGGCAGGTAGGAGGCGATCACGCCGTGCGGGCCGCCGTCGAGGTGGGCGACGGCCGGGTGCTCGGTGACCGCCCTCGCGATGGCCTCGGCGAGGTCCTCGCCCGAGGCCCCGGACGCGCCCGTGGCGCCGGCGCCGTCAGTGCCGTTGGTGCCGTTGGTGCCGTCGCCGCTGTCGGTGCCGTTCATGACCGGGCCCCTCACTCCACCCGGGACTGGGGTTCCTCTTCGGACTCGTCCTCGGGCAGGTGGATGTCGTTGACCTCGATGTTGACCTCGGTCACCTCGAGGCCGGTCATCTGCTCGACCGAGGAGATGACGTTGCGGCGCACCGCGCGCGCCAGGTCCACGATGGACGCGCCGTACTCCACGATGAGGTTGAGGTCGACGGCGGCCTGCTTCTCGCCCACCTCGACCTGCACCCCGCTGGTCGAGGAGGTCCCCGCCCCCGGGATGCGCTCCCGGAGGGCGCCGAAGGCCCGGGAGACGCCGCCGCCCATGGCGTGCACGCCGGAGATCTCCCGCGCCGCCATCCCGGCGATCTTCTGCACCACGGACGCGGAGATCGTCGTCTTGCCCCGCGAGTGCTCGTCGGCCAGCCGGGCCGGGGCGCTCTCGGCGCGCTGGGCCGGGGCGTGACCCGTCGTCTCGGAGTGCGTCGTGCTCTGCGCCATCCCTGCGTCTCCTCCCACTCGCGCGACTGCCGGCACGTTCGCGGGACGGGTGCCCGGTTCCCACGCCGGCCATGCGCGGCGGACACGCCGGTGGGGCCGACTCCGGCGCACCCCACTCGATCGAGTGACGCGGGGCGGGTTCAGCGGGGGCGGGCGTAGCGCAGCAGCAGGGAGTCCTCGGCGTGCAGCGCGGAGGCCAGCCGCAGGCGCAGCGGCGCGTCGGGGGCGGCCCCCCGCGTGATCCGCCCGGCCTCGCCGCCGGTCAGCAGGGGCGAGACGGTCAGGCACAGCTCGTCGACCAGGTCGGCGGCCACGAGCGAGCCGAACAGGGCCGGGCCGCCCTCGCAGCAGATCCGGCGCAGGCCCCGCTCGTCCAGCGCCGCCAGCGCGGCGGCCAGGTCCACCTCCTCGTCGCCGACCACCACGACGTCGGCGCCCGCCTCGGCCAGCGCGGCCCTGCGCTCCTCCGGCGCGGCCGCGCAGGTGAGCACCACCAGCGGCGTGGTCGTGTCGGTGACCAGCGGCGCCATCGGGTCGAGCGCGCAGGTCCCGGTGACCACGGCGATCGGCGGCACGTCCGACAGGCCCAGTCGCCGCCGCCGCTCCAGCCGCACCTCCGTGCGCTTGACGCCCCGGTAGCCCTCCACGAGCGCCGTGCCCAACCCGACCAGCACGACGTCGGCCAGGTCCCGCAACAACGCGAACACGCGCTTGTCCGGCTTGCTGGACAGGCCCTCGGACCGCCCGGCCACGGTCACCGCGCCGTCGAGGCTGGAGACGAAGTTGACCCGGACCAGGGGCCGGTCCAGCGGGTCGGGATAGGCGTAGAGCCGTTCCAACGCGGCGTCGTCAAGCTCGGTGGGCGGAGTCACGTCCGAGGGCCAGAGTCGGTGCACCGGCCCAGGTTAGGCTCACGGGCATGAGCACCCCGCGCCTGACCGACCGTCGGCCGGAGGTCGGCGCGGACGAGCTGGTCGCGGCGATGACCCCGCCACCCCGGTTCGACGCGGTCCGCTTCGAGACCTACGTCCCCAACCCGGACGAGCCCAGCCAGGCCGCCGCCGTGGAGGCGTGCCGCCGGTTCGCGGAGCGGGTGGACGGGGCGGCCCGGCCCCGCCGGTCCTGGTTGCGGTCGCTGTTCGGCGACGGGCGGGACGCCAACGGCGACGGTCGGCCCGGCCTGTACCTGGACGGCGGGTTCGGCGTGGGCAAGACCCACCTGCTCGCCTCGATCTGGCACGCGGTGCCCGGCCCCAAGTCCTACAGCACCTTCGTGGAGCTGACCCACCTGGTGGGCGCGCTCGGCTTCGCCGAGGCGGTCCGCCGGCTCTCGGAGCACCGGTTGCTGGCCATCGACGAGTTCGAGCTGGACGACCCCGGCGACACGATGCTGGTCACCCGGCTGCTGAGCGAGCTGACCTCGGCCGGGGTCCACGTGGCCGCGACCTCCAACACCCTGCCGGACAAGCTGGGCGAGGGCCGGTTCGCCGCCGACAGCTTCCTCCGCGAGATCCACGCGATGGCCGCGCGGTTCGCGGTGGTGCGGGTGGACGGTCCCGACTACCGGCACCGGGGGCTGCCCGCCGCGCCCGACCCGAGGACCGACGACGAGCTGGAGCGCGACGCGGCCGCCGTTCCCGGCGCGACGCTCGACGACTTCGACGACCTGTGCGCGCACCTGGCCCGGCTGCACCCGTCGCGCTACGGCCGCCTGGTGGAGGGGGTCGCCGCCGTGTACCTCAGGGGCGTGCACGCCGCCCCGAACCAGGACGTGGCGCTGCGCCTGGTCGCCTTCGCCGACCGGCTCTACGACCGGGCCGTCCCGGTCGCCGTCTCCGGCGCGCCGCTGTCCGAGTTGTTCACGGACGAGATGTTGCGGGGCGGCTACCGGAAGAAGTACCTGCGCGCCGTCTCCCGGCTCGTGGCGCTGTCCCGGGACGCCGCGCGGGCCTGAGCCGGTCCGCCGGCGGTGCCCGAGGCTTTTTCCGCTGCCGCGCCTGGTGTTCCCGCCTCCCGCGAGGGTCGTCGCCCGCTCCTGTCTGGCATTCAGGCGAAGGCTGGTGACGGTGCGGCAGCGCCCGGTTACCCTCTGGGCGAGGGGAGTATTCCTTCTCGGCGGTGTCGTCACCACGGCTGTCGCGGCGGACGGCTCGGCACCGCCGGCCCCGGTGGCGGGAGAGACCTCACGAGGACGCTCGTTCCCCGAGGAGGTCTCCCGTGGGCCTGGTCTCCGCCGTTTCCTGGACCGCGCTCGTCGTCGCGCTCAGTCTGTCCTGTGTCCGGGGGATCACCGTCGTGGTCGCCATGGTCGTCGCCCTGCGGCGGACCTCGCCCGCGCAGCGCCCCGCGATCCTGCGCGCGTTGGCCGAGTTGATGCGCAGCCACCACCGGCAGCGCAGGGCCGCCCTGCGCCGCCGGCGCGAGCCCCGCGAGGAGGAGGGCGCCGAGACCGTCCACAGTGGACAGGAGTAGTCGGCGCCTCAGTCCTCGGCGAGGGCGGGCAGCCGCCCGTCCCGCACCGCGCGGACCAGCTCCGCGTGGTCCCGCTCGGTCTGGTCCGCGTACCGGACGGCGAACCGGGCGACCGCCTCGTCCAGCGTCGTGCGGTCCTCCTGCTCTCCGCAGTAGCCGGCGAGCAGGCGCGGGTCGATCGACCGGGCGTGCGCGCGGGCCAGCAGCGCGCCGGCGAGCCGGCCGTAGTCGTCGAGGTGGTCCCTGCGCAGCCGGGTCGGGTCGATGTCGCCCTTCATGTTCCGGAACTGCCGCACGATGAACGGCCGCCCGTCGATCGTGGTCCAGCCCAGCAGGATGTCGGTCTCGGCCTGCGCCAGCCGCGCGCCCTCGACGATCCGCCGCCCCTCGTGCTCCACCGGCGGCGCGCCGAGGTGCGGCGCGAGCGAGGACGGGCGGGACTCCTTGACCTGCAACACCAACGCCTCGTCGCCGTTGCCGTGCAACAGTGCCACGTAGCACCGCAGTCCGACGCTGCCCGTGCCGACCACCCGGAACGCCACGTCCGACAACGTGTAGCGGGTGATCAGGTTGCGTCGCGACTCGCGGAGCGTGTCGACGTAGGCGACCAGCCCCTCGGCGACCGCCTCGGCCGTGGCCGCGTCGACGTGCGTGAGCACGGGCGGGTTCTCGACGAACCGCCACGTGGCGTGGTCGACCTGCCGCGTCCACCTGGCGGCGACCTTCGCGCTGGTGTTCCTGCGCGCCTTGGCCGAGGCCCGCGCGAAGTCGTCCAGCAACGCGTCGGCCCGCGCCCTGCTGATGACCCGCTCGTCGGGCAGGGCGTTCCACGACTCCAGGAACGGCCGCCGCGCGAGGTGGGCGACGACGAGCCGGTAGGAGCGGACCGCGTCCTCGGCGGCGTCCCGGCACCCCCGCTCGGACACCCCGCCCACCCTGCCGGCGAGCACCAGGCTCGCGGCCAGCCGCTTGAGGTCCCACTCCCACGGCCCGACCAGGGTCTCGTCGAAGTCGTTGACGTCCATGACGATCGTGCCGTCGGCGGCGCCGTAGAGCCCGAAGTTCGCCGCGTGCGCGTCCCCGCAGATCTGCGCGGACAGCCCGCTCACCGGGCGGCCGGCCAGGTCGGCCGCCATCAGCCCCGCGGTGCCCCGGTAGAAGGCGAAGGGCGAGGCGATCATGCGGCCGGTCCGCAGGGGGACGAGGTGGGCGAGCCGCCCCGCGTTGCTCGCCGCGACGTGGTCGAGCACCGACGGCCGGTCCGTCCCGACCGGGGGGTGGTCGTGGTCCGCGTGCGGCGCGACCTGCCGCAGCGCCCTGCCCCGGTCGTACACCGCCCCCGGGTTCCGCCAGCCCCCGAGCAGCTCACGGCGCGCTCCGCCGTCCCCCCTGCGCACGGTGACCATCTTCCGCGACGTCACCCGTTCGGACTGCACGGGGTGGCATTCGTCCGGGCGACGGCGTCGACTGGGAGACGACGCCGGGACCCGATCCGACCGAGGAGGTCGTGATGACGCGGATGACGGGTGCGATCTCCGACCAGACGCGTCGGTGCGTCGACACGTGCGACGAGTGCCACCGGACGTGCGAGCACACCATCGACCACGCGCTCCGGCAGGGCGGGGTGATGGTCGAGCGCGGTGTCATGTCCACCCTGATGGACTGCGCCGACGTCTGCCGGCTCGCCGCGGACATGATGATGCGGCAGTCCCCCATGGCCAGCACCGTCTGCATGATCTGCGCCGAGGTCTGCCGGGCCTGCGCGGACGCGTGTTCGCGCTTCGACGACGAGGTGACGCGGGCGTGCGCCGAGACCTGCCACCGCTGCGCCGAGTCGTGCACGGAGATGGCCGGCATGCGGATGTGAGCGCCGGCCCCGGCGCCGCCGACCGTCGGGGCGGGGCGCCCACCCGGGCAGGCCCCGCCCTCCCACGGTCGCATCGGTGGCGTCAGAACTCCCGAACGCCCCGCTGCCCGCGTGAGCGCCAGGAGGACGACGCGAACACCGACAACACCGCGAACACCGCGAACACCGCTGCCGTCGGGGACGCGCGGAACGCCTCAGGCGCGGAGGACCTCGGCGATCGCGTCGACGCCCCGGTCCAGCTCCTCCCTGGTGATCACCAGCGGCGGCGCGACCCGCAGCGTGGTCTCGTGCGTCTCCTTGCACAGCACGCCCCGCTCGGCCAGCGCCTCCGAGGCCGCCCGGCCGCTCGGCCCACCCGGCGCGATCTCCACGCCGGCCCACAGCCCCCGGCCCCGCACCTCGGCCACGCCGTCGCCGACCAGCTCGCCCAGCCGGGAGTGCAGGTGCGCGCCCAGCTCCCTGGACCGCTCCTGGAACTCGCCGGTGGCGAGCAGCCGCACCACGGCCCGCCCGACCGCGCAGGCCAGCGGGTTGCCCCCGAAGGTGGAGCCGTGCTCGCCGGGCCGCAGCACGCCGAGCACGTCGCCCCGGCCCACGACGGCCGACACCGGCATGATCCCGCCGCCCAGGGCCTTGCCCAGGGTGTACAGGTCGGCCCGGACGCCCTCGTGGTCCAGCGCCAGCAGGTCGCCGGTGCGGGCCAGGCCCGACTGGATCTCGTCGGCGATCAGCAGGACGTTGTTGTCGTCGCAGACCCGGCGCACCGCCCTGAGGTAGCCCAGCGGCGGGACCACGACGCCGGCCTCGCCCTGGATCGGCTCCACGAGCACGGCGGCGGTGTGCTCGGTGATCGCCGCCTCCAGCGCCTGCACGTCGCCGTACTTGACGACGGTGAAGCCCGGCGTGAACGGGCCGAAGTCGGCGCGCGCCGTGCTGTCCGTAGAGAAGGACACGATCGTCGTGGTGCGCCCGTGGAAGTTCGAGCCGGCGACCACGATCTGGGCGGCGTCCTCGGGAACGCCCTTGACCCGGTAGGCCCACTTGCGGGCCACCTTGATCGCCGACTCCACGGCCTCGGCCCCGGAGTTCATCGGCAGCACCATCTCGGTGCCGGTCAGCTCGGCCAGCTCGCGGCAGAACAGGCCGAGCTGGTCGTGGTGGAAGGCCCTGCTGGTCAGCGTCACGCGGCCGAGCTGCTCGACGGCGGCGGCGACCAGCTCCGGGTGCCGGTGCCCGAAGTTGAGCGCGGAGTATCCGGACAGGAAGTCGAGGTACCGGCGCCCGGCGACGTCGGTCACCCATGCGCCCTCGGCGTGCGCGATGACGACGGGCAACGGGTGGTAGTTGTGCGTGCTCCACTGCTCGTCGAGCGCGACGTAGTCGGCGGCCGTCGAGGGCGCGCCGGGGGCGGGACGGTCGTCGGTCACGGTCATGCGGCAAGGCTAAGGGCGGCCCGCTGGCGGAATCATCCGTCAGGCGTTGCTTGTGCCCGCTGATCGTTGCGTAGTTCGCTCGTTCGAGCGTGATCCGTTGTGGGAGCGGCGGGTTTGACCGCATGCGGCTACCCTCGCGCGAATGGGCAGTGGCGCCTCCTCCGCCCAGGTGCTCCACGTCCTGCGCGTGAGCCCGGACACGGCGGACCCGGCCGCGTGGGACCCCCGCGCGACGCCGGTGGGTCCCCGGTCCAAGGCGGCGGCGCGGGGGTGTCGGTCGGCGGTCGCGCGCCGGTTGGGCCGGCTCCAGGAGGCGCTGTACGCGGAGGGCGTGCGGGGAGGCCGCCGGAGCCTGCTGCTGGTGTTGCAGGGCATGGACACCGCCGGCAAGGGCGGGACCGTGCGGCACGTCGCCGGCCTGCTCAACCCGCTGGGGCTGCGCATCGCGTCGTTCGGCAGGCCCACCGAGGAGGAGCTGGGCCACCACTTCCTGTGGCGGATCCGGCGGGAGCTGCCCCCGCCGGGCCGGATCGGCGTGTTCGACCGGTCGCACTACGAGGACGTGCTGGTGGCCCGGGTCGAGGGCCTGGTGCCCGAGCACGTCTGGCGCGCCCGGTTCGACGAGATCAACGACTTCGAGTCCGAGCTGGCCGACCAGGGGGTCACGCTCGTCAAGTGCTTCCTGCACGTGTCGCCGGAGGAGCAGCGGGAGCGGCTGCTGGCCCGGTTGGACCGCCCGACCAAGCGGTGGAAGTACCACCCGGACGACCTCGCGGTTCGCGCGCGGTGGGACGACTACCAGCGGGCCTACGCCGACGTCCTGCTCCGGTGCTCGACCCCCGCCGCGCCCTGGTACGTGGTGCCCTCCGACCGGAAGTGGTACCGCGACTGGGTCGTCGCCCGGCTGCTGCTGGCGACGCTGGAGCGGATGGCGCCGAGGTTCCCTGAACCGGACTTCGACGTGGCCGAGGAGCGCGCGCGGCTCCTCTCCGCCGACCCGTGGCGGGGCGGGCGTCCGTCCACAGAGGACAACGGGCCCGCCGGGGGCGGGTAGGGGCCGCCGCCGCTCACCCGTCCGGCCCAGCCGGCCCGTCCCGCCGGCCGGGGGACAACGGGCGGGGAGCTGGGCAGAATGACGATCATGACGCGTGCCTACCTCGGCTCCTACACGTCGGGGGACTCCCGGGGCGGCGGCCTGTCGCTGCTCGCCGTCGACCAGGCCGGCGGCCGGCTGTCCGACCACGGTCTCCTCGACGTCGGGCCGAACCCCTCGTTCCTCGCGCTCGCCCCCGCCGGCGACGTCCTCTACGTCGTCAACGAGGAGGCGGAGGGCACGGTGGGTGCGGTGCGGCTGGACGGCGGGCGGCCGGCCGTGGTGAACCACCAGCCCAGCCTCGGCGGCCACCCCTGCCACCTGAGCGCGCACCCCGGTGGCGGCCACGTGTTCACGGCGAACTACTCGACGGGCAGCGTGGTCGTGCACCCGGTCCGGCCCGACGGCGGGCTGGCCGAGCCGTCGGACCTGGTCCGGCACACGGGTTCCGGGCCAGACCCTGACCGGCAGGAGGGGCCGCACGCGCACCAGGTCCTGGCCGACCCGACGGGGCGGTGGGTGCTCGCGGTCGACCTCGGGATCGACGGTGTCGTCGTCTCGGCCTTCGACGAGCGCGCGGGACGGCTGCGGCAGCACGAGGTGGTGGCGCTGGCGCCGGGATCGGGGCCGCGTCACCTGGCGTTCCACCCCGACGGCCGCTCCGCCTACGTGCTCGGCGAGCTGGACTCCACGGTCACCGCGTGCTCGTGGGACGCCGAGCGGGGCGAGCTGCGCCCGGGGCAGGTCGTGTCGACGTTGCCGCCGGGGTGGGCGGGGAGGAGCTACCCGGCGGAGATCGTCGTGTCCGCCGACGGGAGGTTCTGCTACGCCTCCAACCGCGGACACGACAGCGTCGCGGTGTTCGCGGTCGAGGAGCGGGGGCGCCGGCTGCGACTGGTGGGCGTCGTCCCCACCGGCGGCGCCTGGCCCCGGCACATCGCCCTGAGCCCGGCGGGCACCCACCTGTACGCGGCGAACGAGCGCTCCGACACGGTCACCTGCTTCCGCGTCGACCGGGACAGCGGCGCGTTGCTGCGGACGGACGCCGTCCTGACGGCGGGCTCACCCGTCTGCCTGGTGTTCGACTAGGCCGGTTACCTCGCGCTTCCGGTTGGACACGGGGCGTGGTAGCTATGAGGCTGATCACACCCCTGCTCGGAGGTTGCCATGCGACCGATCCGTCCCGTCCTCCGTGTCCTGACCACCACCCTGCTCAGCCTCGTCACCGGGGCCGCGGCCGTCCTGGGCGCGTCACCCGCGCTGGCCAGCGCCTCGGTGGACTACGTCGCCCTCGGCGACTCCTACTCGTCCGGCCTCGGCACGCGCGACTACGACAGCGGGAGCGGCGACTGCCTCCGTGGCCCGAAGGCGTATCCCGCGTTGTGGAGCGCGAGCCGCGCCCCCACGACGTTCCGCTTCGCCGCCTGCGCGGGGGCGACCACGGACGACGTGAAGGCGAACCAGCTCGGCGCGTTGAGTTCGGGCACGGACCTGGTCTCGGTGTCGGTCGGGGGCAACGACGCCGGCTTCGGGGACCGGGTGACCACCTGCCAGCTCGGCACGGACGAGGCGTGCGACCAGGCGGTCGACGAGGCCGAGGCCTACGCCCGGAGCACGTTGCCCGCCCGGCTCGACAGCACCTACCAGGCCATCCGGCGGGGCGCGCCCAAGGCGAAGGTGTTCGTGCTCGGGTACCCGCGGCTGTTCGAACTCGGGTCGTGCCCGGTCTTCGGGGCGCTCAGCGAGCCGAAGCGGGTCCGGCTGAACGAGGCGGCCGACCTGCTGGCGCAGGTGATTTCGGCGCGGGCGAAGGCCGCGGGCTTCACCTTCGTGGACGTGCGCCAGCGGTTCGCCGGGCACGGCGTGTGTTCGCGGACCCCGTGGGTCAACGGCCTGAGCTGGCCGATCAACGAGTCGTACCACCCGAACGTCGACGGGCACGCCAAGGGCTACCTGCCCGTGCTGGACAAGGCGATCTCGTCGGTGACCACCACCGCGCGCTGACCCGTCCACGGCCGGCCCGCCGCACCCCCGCTCCCGTCGGCCCGAGCACGGCGCGGTCGCTGCCAGCCGGCGCGGCGGAGGCGGGTGGCCCCGCTGTTGACCCGTTCGGCCGAGTGGCCGGCGAGGCGTGGTGCGGCAGGTTCGGACGCGGGCGCCGGGTGTCCCCGACCGGCGGCGACGCCGCTCGGGGACACCGTCGCGGCAGGGGCGCCCGTGGAGCAACGCGTGAGGGGAGACCGCGCATGGTCGGTGGCTCGGTTCGATTACGGATTCTCGCGGCGGCGGTGTCGGTCGTGGGCGCGCTGTCGCTCATGGCGCCGGCGGGCCATGCGGCCCCACCGCCCGCGCCCAGCCCAGCGCCGCTCGGGCACGAGGTCAGGGAGGTGTTCTCGCCCGACGGGACGATCAGTCGGGTGCGGGTGCCGAAACGGCCGCGGACCATGAGACAGCTCGGCGTCCCGCGCGTCGAGGTGGTGCCGATCCAGCACACCGGCCCGTCCGCCGAACGGTTGGACCTGGTGTTCGTCGGCGACGGCTACACCGAGGCCGACCTCCCGCTCTACCACCGGCACGTGGTCGAGCGGTGGCGTCAGCTCACGGAGGTCGAGCCGTTCAGGACGTTGCGGGACCACGTCAACGTCTGGCAGGTCAACGTCCTCTCGCGACAGTCCGGTGTGGACAATGACCCCACGCCGGGCGTGGCCAGGGACACCGCCATGGACATGGGGTTCTGGTGCGAGGGCATGGAGCGCCTGCTCTGCGTGGACGAGGGCAAGGCCGAGTGGTACGCCTCGGCCGCGCCCGAGGTGGACCACGTCGTCGCGCTGGGCAACTCGACGAAGTACGGCGGGGCCGGCGGGCGGCTCGCCACCTCCTCGGGCGGCAACGAGCAGGCGGGGCAGATCGTGCCGCACGAGCTTGGGCACTCCCTGGGCGGGCTGGCCGACGAGTACGACTACCCCGACGACCTCTACACCGGGCCGGAGCCGGACGCGCCCAACGTCTCGGTGCACGACGCGACGTCCCTGCGGGCGCGTCGGCTGAAGTGGCACCGCTGGATCGGCACCCCCTCGCCCGACGGGAGCGTCGTCGGGGCCTACGAGGGCGCGCACTACCACCGGCGGGGCGTCTACCGGCCGACCGAGAACTCACTGATGCGCTCGCTGGGCAGGCCGTTCAACCTCCCGGGGCGCGAGGCGATGACCGAGGCGATACTCCGGAAGTCCCGGGGCCCGGCGCACGCGGGGACGGCGGCGGCGCGCTGATCCCGCCCGTCGACCCGGTCCCCGCCGAGTCCGGACGCCGGTGGAGGCGGTGGCGGAGATGGACTGGGACGACTGGCACCGCGTCGAGTACCTCCGGCAGGTGCGGGGCGCGTTCTATGCGCAGTACGCGCAGCGGGTGAACGACGCGGGTTTCCACCTCGGGCGCCGGGTCGGCTACGACCCGGCGCCCGACTACACCAAGGTGGTCGCGGACGAGTGGTTCGGGCGGGTCGGCCGGCCGCCCGGTGAACGGTGGCGGGTCCGGGTGTGGCGGTTACCGGACGACGCGGTGGCGCGTCCCGTCTGCGAGATCGAGGTCCTGACCGCGACTCCCGGCCGGCCCACCAACCTGCTCGCGGTGCGGTTCAGCCTCGTCCCGCGCGCGGGGAACCGGGGAAGCGACTCCCACACCCGTCGACGACCCGGAACGTGACGGCCCCTCGATTTGTTTTCCGCTCTCTCCGCCCATTCTGGGAAAGCGGGGCGGGGCGTCCTGCTGGGCTCTCTTCATCGTGGTCGAGCGCGGGTCCTCGCGTCTCCGGCACCTCCTGGTTACGCCGTTCGGACGGCATCCTTTCAGCGCATTATCGCGCCGTGAGCAGGGGTTATGAAGATCAGGCCGGTGGGGTGCGTGTCAACCCACGGCGTCAGGAATTATCGAAGGTGAATTCTTGTGTGCGCGTGCCCGGTTCATGTGGGTAGCGTCGCCGCGGTCGTTCTCCCGCATCGGAAAAGCGCCGAAAAGGCGTTGTTCCGGCATGGGTCGCGTGCGGGAGGGCGACATCGTCGAGCGGACACGAACGAGTGCGGAGGAACCATGACGATCCTGGTCACCGGTGCGACGGGCAGCGTCGGCAGGCACGTGGTCAACCAGCTCCTGGCGGAAGGCCAGCGGGTGCGGGCGCTGACCAGGGACCCGGCCGCGGCGGGGCTGCCGTCCGGGGTCGAGGTGGCGAGGGGCGACCTGCGGAGCCCGGGAACGGTGTCGGACGCGCTCGCCGGCGTGGACCGGATGTACCTCTTCCCCGTGCCCGAGACGGCGCGGGAGGTCGTGGAGCTCGCGGTCGGGGCGGGGGTCCGCCGCATCGTGGTGCTCTCCTCGTCCTCCACGGTCGACCGGCGGAGGACCAACTGGTCGGCGGGGGAGGGGCATCTCGCCGTCGAGCGGGCGGTCGAGGACGCCGGTGTGGAGTGGACGTTCGTGCGGCCGGCCGGCTTCGCCGGCAACGTCCTGGAGTGGGCGCCGTCCATCCGCGCCGAGGGCGTGGTGCGCGCGCCGCACGCCGCCGCCCGGCAGGCCCTGATCCACGAGGCCGACATCGCCGAGGTCGCCACCACGGCGTTGCTGCGGGACGGCCACGCGGGCGGGCGGTACCTGCTGACCGGGTCGGAGGCGATCTCCCGGGTCGAGCAGGCGCGGGCGATCGGGGAGGCGATCGGCCGGCCCGTGCGGTTCGAGGAGATCACGCCGGAGCGGTACCGGGAGCTGGTGGGCCCGTACCTGGGCGACGAGATCGTGGACATGCTCCTCGGGTACTGGGGAGACGCCGTGCACACCCCGGACCGGGTGACGCCGACCGTCGAGGAGGTCCTCGGCCGTCCGCCGCGCGACTTCGCCCAGTGGGCGAGGGACCATGTGGCCGACTTCTCCTGACCCTGCCTGACCAGCGTGTTCGACGCCAGCGAACCCCGCGCCGCGGTGCCCTCCCGCGGCGCGGGGTTCGGAAGTGGAGATCGACTTCTCACGAAGTGAGACGCTCACCCGAAAGGGTGATCACGGCGATTAGGGTTCGGGGCATGGTGTCCCTCGGTCGGCTCTCGATGCCCGACTTCGAGCTCGTGCTGCTCGGCGTGCACACGCTGAGCGTCAGCGACGTCCACTGTCGCTGACCGCGCGGACACACCCTCTCCTCCTCCCTCTTTCTCCTTCCCATCCCGTTCGCGTCGCCCGCGCCGCGTCGCCGTGAGGCGTCCCGGCGCGCCGTGACACGCGCGGCGTCGACCGCTGTCGGCGTCCGCGCGGCGGGCCGTCCGCGTCGCGGGCCGGGAGCCCACCCCAGGAGCGTTCGTCGTGCGAAGAAAGATCGTCCTGTTCGCCGTGGCCGCGGTCGCCGGCTCGGTGAGCGTCGCCTGCGGGGGCGGCGCCACCTCGGCCGCCGGCGCCTTCGACCCCGCCACCTGCCAGGGCGGGACCCTGACCGTGCTCAACCAGCGCGACGAGTCCCACCTCGACCCGGCCCGGCTCTACACCTCCGGCGGCGGCAACATCCCCTCGCTGCTGTTCAGGACGCTGACCACCAGGACCAGGGCCGGCGGGCAGGAGGGCACCAAGGTCGCGCCCGACCTCGCCACGAACACCGGCGAGCCCAGCGACGACGCGAAGACCTGGACCTACCACCTCCGCGACGGGCTGAAGTTCGACGACGGCACGCCGATCACCGCGCAGGACGTCAAGTACGGCATCGAGCGCAGCTTCTCGCCCGAGCTGCCGGGCGGCGCGCCCTACCTGCGGGACTGGCTCGTCGGCGCCGCCGACTACAAGGGCGTCTACGCCCAGCCCGAGGGCATCGCGGCGATCGAGACGCCCGACGAGAAGACCATCGTGTTCCGGCTGCGCAAGCCGCAGGGCGACTTCCCGTACCTGGCGACCGCGACCCAGTTCTCCCCGGTGCCCAAGGCCAGGGACACCGGGACCAACTACGAGAACAAGCCGGTCTCCAGCGGGCCGTACCGGATCGAGAGGTTCGAGAAGAACAAGGAGCTCGTGCTCGCCCGCAACGAGCACTGGTCCCGGTCGCTCGACCCGAACCGGCTGGCCTGCCCGGACCGGGTGGAGATCCACTACGGCCTGAACCCGGCCGTCATCAACCAGCGCATCGCCAGCGGCAGCGGCGCCGACGCCAACGCGGTGACCACCACCGCCCAGCTCGGCCCTGACGAGCTGGCCCGGCTCGACAGCGACCCCGAGCTGGCCAGGCGGGTGGCCAGGGGCAACTTCCCCTACACCTGGTACCTGTCCTACGACACCACCAAGGCCCCGTTCGACAACCCCAAGGTGCGGCAGGCGTTCACGTACGCGGTCAACCGCCAAGCCGTGATCAACGCCGCCGGCGGTAGCTCGTTGGCCTACCCGGCCACCACCTTCCTGCCGGAGCAGGAGGCGATGGGCTTCAAGAAGTACGACTTCTACCCGGCCGGCGAGACCGGCGACCCGGAGAAGGCCAGGCAGCTCCTGGCCGAGGCCGGCTACCCGAACGGCATTGAGGTGACCCTCGCCCACTCCACGCAGAGCGGCGAGGGCGACGGGCCGGAGGTCGCCTCGGCGATCCAGGACGCCTACAAGCGCGCGGGGATCACCGTGAAGCTCCAGGGCATCGACGCCAGCTCCTACTCCACCACCATCGCCAACCCCGCCACCCAGCCCCAGATCGCGTTGTCCGGCTGGGGCGCGGACTGGCCGTCGGGCGGGCCGTTCCTCATCCCGGTGTTCGACGGCAGGCAGATCCTCGCCAGCGGCGGGAACTTCAACCTCGCCCACCACGACGACCCCGAGGTGAACGCCGAGATCGACGAGATCACCCGGATCACCGACCCGAAGCAGGCCGCGAAGCGGTGGGGCGAGCTGGACGAGAAGCTCGGCAGGAAGGCGTTGGTGGTGCCCCTGTTCCACGGCAAGGACGCCGCGCTGTTCGGCAAGAACGTGAAGAACGCGTTCGTCAGCGACTGGACCGGCAAGTACGACCTGTCGGCGCTGTCGGTCAAGTGAGGCGCTCCGGCCGCCCGACCCCGGTCACCGGGGTCGGGCGACCGGTCGAGGGGAGGAGGCGATCGCGGTGAGCGTGCCGGTGGAGACGACGACACGGGCGGGGACGACGGAGGACGGGCCACCGCCGGCGCGGTCGGCGCGCGTGGTGTGGCGCCGCCTGCTGGCGGACCGCCCCGCGGTGTTCGGCCTGGCGTTCGCCGGCCTGGCGGTGCTCGTCGCGCTGACCGCCCCGCTGCTGAGCGCGCTGGAGGGCCAGGACCCGGTCACCTTCCACCCCGAGCTGGTGGACTCCGCGCGCGGCGGCGTGCCGCTCGGGTCGTTCGGCGGCGTCAGCGCCGAGCACTGGCTTGGCGTGGAGCCGCAGACCGGGCGCGACCTGTTCGCGCGGACCGTGCACGGCGCCCAGATCTCGCTGGCGGTCGCGGTCGGCGCGGCCGTCGTGCAGGTGGGGCTGGGCGTGGCGCTCGGCCTCGCGGCCGGGCTGGGCGGGCGCTGGCTCGACCACCTCCTCGGCAGGGTCATCGACCTGGTGATCGCCTTCCCCTCGCTGATCTTCTCGGTGGCGCTGCTGGCCGTCGTGCCCGACTCGTTCCCCCGGCCGCTGCTGCTCATGCTGATCCTGGGCCTGTTCGGCTGGGGCGGCACCGCCAGGATCGTGCGGGCCCAGGTCCTGAGCCTGCGGTCCAGGGACCACGTGGCCGCCGCCCGGCTGGCCGGCGCCCGCCCGGCCAGGGTCGCGTTCCGGGAGATCCTGCCCGGCGTGGTCGCCCCGGTCCTGTCGTACGCGGCGATCCTGTTGCCCTCCAACATGATCGCCGAAGCCGGCCTGTCCTTCCTCGGGGTCGGCGTGCGGCCGCCGACGCCGTCGTGGGGGCAGATGCTGTCCAAGGCCACCACCTGGTTCCGCGGCGACCCGGTCTACGTGCTCGTGCCCGCGATCCTGTTGTTCCTCACCGTGTTGTCGTTCAGCCTGCTCGCCGACGGGCTGCGGACCGCGCTGGACCCGCGCGCGGGCGGCCTCGCGCGCAGGGCGGAGTGAGACGTGCTGTCCTACCTGGTGCGTCGCGTCGTCGGCGCCGTCGTCGTGTTGTTCGTGCTCTCGGTCGCGGTCTTCGCGATCTTCTACCTGCTGCCGGGCGACCCCGCCCAGTTGGTCTGCGGCGTCAAGACCTGCTCCGCCGACCGGCTGGCGCTCGTGCGGCAGAAACTCGGCCTCGACCAGCCGGTCGCCATGCAGTACTGGCAGTTCGTCACCGGCCTGGTGGTCGGGCGGGACGTCAGCGCCGGCCCGACCGTGCTCCACTGCCCCGCGCCCTGCCTCGGGTTCTCGTTCCAGACCGACGAGCCGGTGCTCGCGCTCATCACCGACCGCCTGCCGGTGTCGCTGTCGCTGACCCTCGGCGCGATGGTGCTGTGGCTGACCATCGGCGTCGGTGGCGGCGTGCTCTCGGCGTTGCGCCGGGGGAGGTTCGTCGACAGGGCCACCACGGCCCTGGTGCTGGGCGGCATGTCCGTGCCGGTGTTCGTCTCCGGGCTCCTGCTGCTCATGGTGTTCTGCGTCTGGCTGCGCTGGCTGCCGTTCCCCAGCTACGTGCCCCTGGGCAGCGACCCGGCCGCCTGGGCGGCCAACCTCGTCCTTCCCTGGTTCGCCCTCGCGCTGGTGCAGGCCGCGACGTACGCCCGGCTGACCAGGACCTCCATGCTGGAGACGCTGGCCGAGGACCACATCAGGACGGCCCGCGCCTACGGCCTGCGGGAGAGCCGGGTGGTCGGGCGGCACGCGCTGCGCGGCGCGCTGACCCCGCTGGCGACCATGCTGGCCATCGACGTCGGCGCGGTTCTGACCAGCGCCGCGCTCACCGAGACGCTGTTCGGCCTGCCCGGTCTCGGCCAGCTCCTGGTGCAGTCGGTCAACACGCTCGACCTGCCGGTCGTCGTGGGCCTGATGCTGCTCGCCGGCTTCGCCATCGTGATCGGCAACGTGGTCGCGGACCTGCTGTACGCCGTGTTGGACCGGAGGGTGAGCCTGACATGAGCGCGTCCCAACCGCTGCTCGCGCCCGTCGCGGCCGAGGAGGCGCGGCGGCCCGTCGTCGCCGTCGAGGACCTGCGCATCGCCTTCCCCGGGGAGACCGGGGAGGTCGTGGCCGTCGACGGCCTGTCGTTCACGCTGAGCCCCGGAGCCGCGCTCGGCCTGGTCGGGGAGTCCGGCTCCGGCAAGAGCGCCACCGCCCTGGCGTTGCTCGGGCTGCACCGCGGCTCCTCGGCCAGGGTGAGCGGCCGGGTCGAGGTGGCCGGCGTCGACCTGGGCGCGGCGAGCGCCGAGGAGGTCCGGCGGCTGCGCGGCCGGCGGATCGCCATGATCTTCCAGGACCCGCTGTCCGCGCTCGACCCCTACTACTCGGTGGGCGACCAGATCGCCGAGGTCTGCCGGGTGCACACCGGGATGGACCGGCGCGCCGCGTGGGCCAGGGCCGTCACCGTGCTCGACCGGGTCGGCATCCCCTCGGCGGCGCGGCGGGCCCGGTCCCATCCCCACGAGTTCTCCGGCGGGATGCGGCAGCGCGCGATGATCGCGATGGCCCTCGCCTGCGAGCCGGACGTGCTCGTGGCCGACGAGCCGACCACCGCGCTCGACGTGACCGTGCAGGCCCAGATCCTCGACCTGCTGCACGAGCTGCGCGAGGAGTCCGGGATGGCCCTGCTGCTGGTCACCCACGACCTCGGCGTGGCGGCCGGCAACGTCGACGACGTCCTGGTGATGCACGCGGGGGTGGCGGTCGAGCGCGGCCCGGTCGGCCGGGTGCTCTCCGCCCCGACCGAGCCCTACACCAGGGAGCTGGTCGCGGCGGTCCCCAGGATCGAGACGCCCCGTCGGTCCATTGTGGACACTAAGGGCGTCACTCCTTCGTCTACAGTGGACAAGAATGCCGAGCCCCTGGTGCGGATCACCGAGCTGCGCCGGCACTTCCGCCAGCGCGGCGGGTTGTTCCGCCGCGGCGAGCCGGTGCGCGCGGTCGACGGAGTGAGCCTCGGCGTCCTGCGCGGGGAGACGCTGGGGATCGTCGGCGAGAGCGGCTCGGGCAAGACGACGCTCGCGCGCATGATGGTCCGGCTGCTCGACCCCACCTCGGGCACGATCCACTTCGACGGGCACGACCTGGCGTCGTTGCCGGAGAAGCGCCTGCGCCCGCTGCGGCGCGACCTCCAGATGGTGTTCCAGGACCCGGCGTCCTCGCTCAACCCGCGCCGCACCGTGGGGGACAGCATCGCCGACCCGCTCCGGATCCACGGCGCCGACGAGTCCGAGATCCGCCGCGTCGTCGCGGAGATGATGGAACGGGTCGGCCTCGACCCGGCGCGGCGGGACCGCTACCCGCACGAGTTCTCCGGCGGGCAACGGCAACGCGTCGGCATCGCCCGCGCGCTCGTGCTGCGGCCCCGACTCCTGGTCTGCGACGAACCGGTGTCCGCGTTGGACGTCTCCACCCAGAGCCGCGTGGTGCGGCTGCTGGCCGACCTCAAGCGGGAGTTCGACCTGACGCTGGTGTTCGTGGCCCACGACCTCGCCCTGGTCCGCCAGGTCAGCGACCGGGTCGCGGTGATGCGGGCCGGGCAGGTCGTGGAGATCGCCGACTCCGACACGCTCTACGAGAACCCCGAGCACCCGTACACGCGGGCCCTGCTGGCCGCCGTGCCGCGCCTCGACCCCGAGCAGGCGCGGGCGCAACGCGCCGCCCGGCGGGCCGTCGCCGTGGCGGACGCCGACCACGCGGGGACGTCCGAGGGAGCGGGCGAGCCTCGCTAGGCTGGACGGGCAGTGGAGCGGGCGGCGGGCGCCCGGCCCGCGCCGCGCCCGAACAGGTCGCGGCGGGCGTCAGCGAGCGGAGAGGACCCTGTGATGCCGCACCCGGCTCCCGGACCCGGCGATCCCGAGGACCCGAGGCTGGCGGAGGTCGTCGACGCGGTCCGGTCCAGCAGGCGCTACCAGAGCGTCGCGCCCGAAACCGTGCGCCGGCTGGCCACGAGCGCCCTGGTGGCCAGCCGCGGCGACCTCGCGGAGGCGGTCAAGCGCACCAAGCGCGGGCTGCACGAGATCTTCGGCGCCTACCTGCCCAGCCCGCCCAAGTACGACGCCCTCCTCCGCCAGCTCAGGGGGGCGGTCGACGCCGGCGACGACGAGGCCGTGCGGGCCACCCTGCACCGCGCCATGTCCACGCACGCCTCCACCCGCGAGCGGCTGCCCATCCTCGACGAGTTCTACCGCGAGGTCTTCGCCCGGTGCGCCGACCCGGCCAGCGTGCGTGACCTGGCCTGCGGGATGAACCCGCTCGCCGCGCCGTGGATGCCCGGCTCGGACGCGTTCACCTACCACGCGTCCGACATCGACACCCGGCTCATGGAGTTCCTCGACGCCGCCCTGGAGACGCTCGGGGTCGCGCACGACGTCCGGGTGCGCGACCTGATGACCGGGGTCGGCGAGGTCGAGACCGACGTGACGCTGCTGCTCAAGACCGTGCCCTGCATCGAGGCGCAGGGGAGGGGGCAGGGCTGGGACCTCATCGACGCGATCCGCTCGCCGCTGGTCGTGGTGAGTTTCCCGACGAAGTCCCTCGGCCAGCGTTCCAAGGGGATGTTCAACACCTACTCGGCGAATTTCGACGCCTGGCTGGAGAACCGGCCGCACGACGTCGAGCAGCTCGAATTCAGGAACGAACTGGTCTATTTCGTGCGGAAGAACGCGTGAGGAAACGCCGCGCGTGGTGCGCGTGGCCCCGTCGTCGCGTCGGTGTCCCCTCGCCGCCGCACTAGACTCCTGGCGTGGGTTCCCCCGTCGACTCCGGCCGGTTGGTCCTGGCCGCCACGCCCCTCGGTGACTTCCGGGACGCCTCGCCCCGGCTGGTCGAGATGCTGGCCACCGCCGACGTCGTCGCGGCGGAGGACACCCGGCACCTGCGCACCCTGACCGGCGTCCTCGGCGTGACGCCCACCGGGCGCGTGGTCAGCTTCTACGACGCCGTCGAGGCGGCGCGGGTGCCCGGCCTGGTCGCCGCCATGCGGTCGGGCGCGACCGTGTTGCTGGTGACCGACGCGGGCATGCCCAGCGTCTCCGACCCCGGCTACCGGCTGGTGGCCGCCTGCGTGGCCGAGGACCTCCCCGTGACCTGCCTGCCCGGCCCGTCGGCCGTGCTCACCGCGTTGGCGGTGGCCGGCTTCCCCGGCAGGCGGTTCTGCTTCGACGGGTTCCCGCCCCGCAAGGCGGGGCCGCGCCGGCGGTGGTTCGCCGCCTTGGCGGGGGAGACCAGGACGTGCGTGTTCTTCGAGTCGCCGCACCGTCTCGCCGAGAGCCTCGCGGACGCGGCCGAGGTGCTCGGCCCCGACCGCAAAGCCGTGGTCTGCAAGGACCTGACGAAGAAGCGGTACGAGGACGTGCGGAGGGGGACGCTGCCCGAACTCGCGGCGTGGGCGGCGGAGGGCGTGCGGGGCGAGTTCACGGTGGTGCTGGCCGGCGCGTGAGGCGCGCCCGCCGCCCCGCGTCCCGCTCTCGGTCAGGTTCTCGACCGGCGAAGCCCCGCCGTGCCCACACCCGGCGTTGTGCTCACACCCGTGCCGCTCGGCGGTCGCCGTCTCTCCGGAGCCGCCGTGCTCGTGGGGCGTCCCGGCCGACCCGGGCGGGCGACGGGTCGGTGTGTGCCACCGGGACGGGAGAGGCGGGCGACCGGAGGGGTCGGGCGGTCACGGCGTGGGGCGGTCACAAGCTGGGGCGGGGGAGCGCCCCGTCACTTGTAGCGGTAGACGATGCGGCCGCGGCTCAGGTCGTAGGGCGACAGCTCGACGACGACCCGGTCCTCCAACAGGATCCGGATGTAGTTCTTGCGCATCTTTCCGCTGATGTGCGCGAGGACGGTGTGCCCGTTCTGGAGCTCCACCCGGAACATGGCGTTGGGCAGCGCCTCGATCACCCGTCCCTCGACCTCGACGGACCCTTCCTTCTTTCCCATTACCCGCCTTCTCCTTCCGTTGGCCGACGGGGCGGTCCCGTTTTGCGGCGCCGACTTCGTGGACTTCGGGGCGCTGTGGGCCAAATCGCATTGTACCGCCCGGGTGTCGAACGGCGCGGTTGTTGTCCGTCGCACGCCGGCGCGCCGATTCCAGCCGCCACGCCCTTCGGCGCGTCGGCCGCCCTGGGTCGGACCGCCGGGGGACGGACCGCCGGGGCCGGGCCGACGCGCCGGGCGGGCGCTCAACCGGCGGCCTCCGCCGCCTCGTGGTCGGCGCGGGAGAGCTGGATGGCACGACGCCGGGCCAGCCGGTGCGTGCGCCGGATCTCCGCCTCCCGGAACCGGCGGTGGTCCTCGGCGGTCTCCGGGCGGACCGGGGGAACGGGCCGGGGCCGGCCCTCCGGGTCGATCGCCACGAACGTGAGGTAGGCGCTGGCGACGTGGTGGGCCGGCGTGGACTCGTTCCACCGCTCGGCCAGCACCCGCACGCCGATCTCCATCGAGGTGCGGCCCGTCCAGTTGACCTGCGCGTGGGCGTGCAACAGGTCACCGACCCGCGCCGGGACCAGGAAGGTCAGCTCGTCGACGGCGGCGGTGACCGCCGGACCGCCGCTGTGCCGGCCGGCCACGGCCGCCGCGGCGTCGTCGACCAGCTTCATCACGACCCCGCCGTGCCCGGTGCCGTACAGGTTGGCGTCCTGCGGCGACACGATGTGTGACAGCGTCGTGCGGGACGCCGAGGAGGGTTTCGGCTCCAGCGTCGTGGTCTCGTCCTCCGGTGTGACGCCGGCGGGGGCGTCGGGCAGTGGGGCCATGGCCTGTCCTTCCTCACGCGTGCCTGAGCACGTCCGCGGCCGGCGCGGGGTGACACACCTGTCGGCCCCCGCGGCCCTCGGCCCGTTCCGCCGGCCACGGACCACCACGCGTCGTCCGACACGTGGGCCACCGGCAGATCCTCGCCGCGCGCGGACCGGAACTCCCCGTGCTGGACGGGAATCCGGCGGCCTCGTGGCCGTCGCTGTCCTGGCGATCCGGTGACGCCACCCAGCATAGGCACGCCCTCGGCCCCCGGCCCCGAGGCGGACGCGCGGGAGGGGGCGGCCGACGTGTGACGTCGACCGCCCCCTCCTCGCGGCGGGAGCCGTGATCAGCAGCTCTTGCGGTAGAAGTACTTGCTGTTCTGGTCCATGGTGTCCCGGGTGATCGGTACCACGTCGACCTTGATCTCGCCCTTGGTCGGCTTCTTCTCGACGGCGGCGACCACCTGCTGCACGCCCTGACGTCCGATGCCGGCCGGGTCCTGGGCGATGAGCGCCTGCACGACGCCGGCGCGCAGGTCCTCCACCTGCTGCGGGCTGGCGTCGAAGCCGACCAGCTTGACCTGGCCCACCTTGTTCGCCGCCCGCAGCGCCGCCGCGGCGCCCTCCGTGGTGTTGAGGTTCGTCGTGAAGATCCCGGCGAGGTCGGGGGTCTCGGTCAGCGCCTGCGTCACGATCCGCGCGGCCTTGGCCGGGTCGTTGTCGGTGTACTTCTTCCCGAGGTAGTTGATCTTCGAGTTGGCGGAGGCGACCTCGGCGAAGCCCTTCTCCCTGGCGTTGGTGCTGGAGGTGTCCAGGGTGGTGTCGAGCACCAGGACCTTCCCCCTGCCGCCGACGAGCTGGATCAGCGTCTCGGCGGCCTTGCGCCCGCCCTGCGCGTTGTCCGAGGCGACCCGGGACGCCGACACCCCGCTGGCGATCACGGCGGTGTCCACCTCCACGACCTTCGTCCCGTTGCGGTCGAGGTCCTTCAGCGGCGCGATGAGCTTGCGCTCGTCGGTCGGCGCGATGACCACCGCCGCCGCCTTGTCCTTCCTGGCGTCCTCGACGAGGGGGGACTGGAGGTCGGCGTCGAACTTCGCGGGGGCCTTGGCCACGAACTCGTACCCGAGCGCGGCGGCCTCCTCCTTCGCCCCGCACTCCATCGTCACGTAGAAGGGCTCGTCCTTCACTCCGGGCAGGAAGTACAGCTTCGGCTTGCCGCCGCTGCCCGCCTCAACGCCGCCGCCGCCGCACGCCGTCAACACGCTCGCCGTCGCCAGCGCCGCGACAACCGCGTGCGCCCGTCTACCCGCCGCCATCCACGTACCTCCTCGTGCGCCGCGGCGTCCTGGATTCGGGGGAGTGAACACCGCGCGGCCCCGGTGTCGGTGGACCGGGAACAGGGGGCGTCGGACCCTCCGGCCGGGCACCGGACACGCGGGCTGGGATTCAACTCACGTCCCCGGTCCGCGTCAATGGTCGAAACGGAGTCCACGGTGGACTGTCGAGGCCGCCCTCGGCAGTGACCTCCGTCATGCGCGCGAGGGCGTGACCAGCCCTGGCGCGCCCGCGTTCCCCCGTCAGGCCGCGCCGACGGGCAGTGGTTCAGACCACTAGGGAGCCGGCGGGATGTAACAAAGCTCACCCGGCGTCGAGGTCCGGCCCCCGCCCCGCGAGCCATGCGTCCACTGTGGACAGCATCGCGACCCTGAGCGGCTCGGGAGCCGAGGACGAGCGGATGCCGTCCCCGGCCACGGCGGCGAGTCGCTGGTCCGACAGGCCCAACGCCGTCCGGCAGATCTCGTACTGGCCGAGCAGCCCGACGCCGAACAGCAACGGGTCGTCGGCGGCCAGCGCCACGGGCACACCGGCGTCGAGCAGGGTCGCGACCGGGACGTCCGCCAGCTCGTGCACCCCGAAGGGCGGGTAGGAGGTCGGGCACACCTCCAACGCGACCCGCCGCTCGGCGAGCAGGGCGAGCGTGGCGGGATCCGACGCCGCGGACGTGCCGTGCCCGACGCGGGCCGCGCCGAGCACCTCCACGCACTCGCGCACGTGCGCGGGACCGGTGAAGAACCCGGAGTGCGGCGTGCCGAGCAGGCCGGCCTCGGCGGCGATCCGGAAGGCGCGCGCGAAGTCCGAGGGGCGTCCCAGCCGCTCGTCGTTGGACAGCCCGAAACCCACCACGCCCGCGCCCGCGTACTCGGCGGCCAGCGCCGCCAACCGCTCCGCGTGCGCGGCGGGGCGTGCCCAGCTCGACGAGACGATCACCCCGGTCGGCACGGGCGCCTCGGCCGCGCCCGCGAGCACGGCCTCCAGCACGGCCCGGGTCCCGCCCAGCAGGGGCGCGTACGCCGTCGGGTCGACCTGGATCTCCAGCCACCCGCACCCGTCCTCGGCGTCGGCCGCCGCGGCCTCCACCACGACCCTGCGGAGGTCCTCCGCCGTGCGGAGGACGGCCCTGGCCGCGTCGTACAGCTCCTGGAAGCGCGCCCAGCCCTGGATCTCGGGGTCGCTGGGCAGGCGGGGATCGGGCAGTCCGTGCCGTTCCGCCAGCTCACGGAGGGTCGCCGGGCGCAGCGAGCCCGCGAGGTGCAGGTGGAGGTGCGCCTTCGGCAGCGCCCGGAGGTCCCGAGGCGGGCGCGAGTTCGTCCGCTGCGTGTCGCCCATCACGTCCCCGTCGGTCGACTGGCTCGCGTCGCCTCATGGTCCCACGGGTGTGACGCCCGACACGTTCCGCCGGGTGGGCGGGCCGGAGGGGTGCGGCCGTCACCCCGCCGTCCCGCCCTCTGTCACAGCTCTCACAAAAAAGAGGTCCGAAAGGTTCGAGGAAATGTCGGGAACGCGATCGCCCGCCGCCCGGTGAGGGTTGTACGGACAGTAATGAGAGAATCGCGAAGCGTGGTGGTGAAAACGCGACGCGTCCGCCTGGGAAATGGTGGAGAACTCGCGTGGGGAAAGAGACCGGGCGCGGCGGCCGTCGACCCGACCCAGGACATGACCAAGGGCCCCGGACGCGCTGCGTCCGGGGCCCTGGGGTGGGTGGTGGGCGATACTGGGATTGAACCAGTGACCTCTACCGTGTCAAGGTAGCGCTCTCCCACTGAGCTAATCGCCCGAGGCGGAGGCGGGAATCGAACCCGCGTACAGGGCTTTGCAGGCCCTTGCCTAAGCCACTCGGCCACTCCGCCGTTTCCCCGGGTCTCCCCGAGGAGACCGGCCCGGTAGAGTGGGCCGCTCAGAGCGGACGACGGGACTCGAACCCGCGACCCTCACCTTGGCAAGGTGATGCGCTACCAACTGCGCTACGTCCGCACGCTCCGGCTGGCCGACCGTTCCGCTCCTGGTCGCCGGGAGGTTCTCCCGACTTCCGCTTCGCTTCCCGGCCCGTTCGCCGTGCTGCGAGCGAAACTTTAGCCGACGCTGCGAGCCGGGATCAAATCGGGGTCCCCTCGCAGCGCCGGGGCCGGGCGTTTCCTCAGGTCAGGTCGTTGGAGAGCAGGTGGGTGAGGGCCTCGTCGATGTCCACCCAGAGGTTCTCGTTGCCCGGCACGACGACGTCATAGGTGCGGTCGAGGAACTCCGCGAGCTCCTGGGCCGAGGCCTCGAAGACCGCGTGACCGGACGGCGAGCTGAGTTCGATCACCACGACCTCGGGGTCGTCCACCGCGGGACGGATCCGGACGTCGCCCTGGCCGGCCTCGGCGATGAGGCCGTCGGCCAGCAGGTCGCGGGCGAACACCCACTCCACCCACCCGGCGCGGCCGGTGCGGAAGGCCGCGACGACGGCGTACGGGTCGCGGGTGTCGTAGCGGAGCTCCACCTGGACCGGAACTGCGGGGGTCCGGGGCGCCAGTAGGTCGAAAACCGCCGCAGAGCGGAGTGTCACGTGTTCGTTGCGCATTGTGATCGCCTTTCCTGCTCCTTCCCGGCCAGGAAACGACCGAGCTCCACAGTTGTGACGCGGATGTGGCGCTCAACGCTCGCTTGCGACGCATAGATCACCCATACGGGTCAGCGTTATTCCGCTGGGCGACGAGTGCGCTGCTGTGCGTGTTCAGGGTCCGCCGTCAATTCCGTTACCAGACCAGCGTGACCCCGAGCACATCCGAACGCGAACGCTGCGCGCGAGGAATCCCCGTGCGGTGGACCCCCGGACGGGTCTCCCCGTGCTCGGTCGCCGGGTGGCCGAACAACCCGGCTTCGGGCAGCGACAACCACCGTACGCTGGAGGAACGGGGAGTCGGAGGCGCTGTGAGCGCGGTCGCGCGTGACGGTGGTCGCCGCACACGCCGGACCCGCGGACCCGCCCGCCACGAGCACGGGAGGACGGTTGGGCGCCATGCCCGAACGCCAAGGCCAACAACCCGACGACGTCCGGCATTCCCCGAGGGAGATCCCGCCCCCGACCGCGACGGAGCGTGACGAAACGGACGGGTCGGGCGACGTGCTCGACGAGGTGGCCGACCAGCTCGGCTTCCGCGACCGGCTGCGGCGCGACCCCACCCTCCGGCTCGTCTACCGCGCGGGCGTCGGCGTGGTCGGCGGGCTCGTCCTGGCCGTCGGCGTCGTCGCGATCCCCTACCCGGGGCCGGGCTGGCTGATCGTCTTCGCCGGGTTGGCGATCCTGGCCACCGAGTTCCGTTGGGCCGCCCGGGTCCTCCGCCACGCGCGCGCCCGCTACGACGCCTGGACGGGCTGGCTGCGTCGCCAGCACGTCCTCACCCGGTTCCTCGTGACCGGCGCCACCGGGGTCGTCGTCATGGGGACCCTCTGGCTGCTGAACGTGTTCGGCCTGGTCGCGGGCCTGCTCCGGGTCGACCTGCCCTGGCTGGCCACCCCGATTTCGTCTTTCAGGGACTGATCCTGTATGTTTCTCCTGCCGGCGGGGAACGGCGGGACGCGAGAGCGCCCGACCACCTGCGGCGACAACACAAGACCCGGGCGATTAGCTCAGCGGGAGAGCGCTTCGTTCACACCGAAGAGGTCACTGGTTCGATCCCAGTATCGCCCACCGAAGGCCAAGGCCCCGGACGCTCCGCGTCCGGGGCCTTCGGTCATGATGTTGAGGGGTCGAGCCCCCATGCCCCCCGGTGCGAGTTCCTCACCCTGGTGGGGCTGGTCACGTTTTCCTGTGACCAACGCACTTCCGGGCCCTGAACCCCGCGCTTCGCTGTGGGCTCCGACACTTTCTCGCCCTCGTCACCCGGGCCCAGTGCCATCCGTGAGCCTCGTCGTGGAGAGGGCGTCATCGCTCGGTCTGGCGTGGCCACCATGTCGCGGACAGCACGGCTTGTCGTAGTCAGCACCTCTGCCGTGATGAGCCCTGATCTGTGGCGGCGTTTACGTGATGCGAAGGGTCTGCCGCCCATGACCAACGGCGTGGCCCCGGATGCCTTGCCTCGTCAGCGGAAGATCTCTGCCGAGGCAGATGCGCAGGGTTTCCTCGGTTGGCCGGTAAGCAGGGCGTGTTCGCTGTCGCCCCCGGGGGTTGGCTCTGTCCGGCAGCCAGGCGGACGAACCGCCGGTGCGTGGGCACGCCGTGTACGGCGTGTGGTTGGACTGGGGCCTGCTGTACGTCGGACAGACCAGCGAGGCGGAACGGCGGCTGCGGGACCTGGCGGTGGGGGAGAGCCACCACCTGGCGAACACCTTCCCGCCCGAGATCTGGCACCGCGTCGTGGTCGTGGCCTGGCCCCGCCTCCCGGAAGCCGGCCCCCTGGTCGAGCGGTTCGGGGCGGACGAGGTCGGCCTGGGGCTGGAGCACCGCCTCCAGTCCTGGCTCGAGCCCCTGGCGAACGGCTCCCGTCGCAGGCCGGACGGAGGGTGGCGGGAGGTCGACTGGGCGACGAGCCGGTCGAGGGGCGCACGCGTCGGCCGACAGATCGACAGCTTGTTCGAGGCCGTGCGGCGCGTCTGGCGTGAGGCGTCCGAGGCGGGGAGCAGCACTGCGTCCGAGGTGTACCGGGTGGTGTTCCCCGGGGAGCTTCTGCCGACCTGACGGACGGCCCGGGCAGGGTGCGCCTGCTGAGCGGTGGCGCGTTCTGGCGGGCGGGAGTCGCACCTGCTCCAGGGCGAGAGGTGTTGGTCACACGAGTGGGGCGTGGCGAGGGCCAGGCGGAGGAAGGGACCCGGCCCTCGCCACGTCAGGTGGTGAACTCAGGTGGACGTGGTCACGCCACCGCGGCGGAGGACCAGTGGGTGACGTAGGCCGCCGCCTCGCCGTCGATCCAGGCGTCGAGCTTGGCGCGGTTCACCCGCGCCGGCAGCCGGTGGTGCCGGCGCCGCCGGACGTCGATCACGAGGGGCTCCGCGCCCGGCAACAGGACGTCCCGGTGGCGTTCCATCAATCGGAGCGCCACGGACGCGCCGTCCCTGGTGAGCGGGCGTTCCTTGACGTACAGGAACACCACGTGGGTGCTGCCGTCCCGCTCCCGCAGGCCGAGGTGGGGCGTGATCCCGAGGTCCAGCTCGCCCCGGCGCCACCGGGTCGAGCCGACCGGCACGACCTCGGGCTTCCACCGCCGGACGCACTCCAGCCAGCCCTCGGCGACCGCCTCGTAATGCGGGCGCTGCGCCGGCCGGGCCGCCTCGACCACGGGCGCCAGCGCCGCGTGGTCGTCGTTGCTGGCCCTGCCGGCCCTGATCGCGTTGATGATGCGGGGGTAGAAGGAGAGCCCGAACACGGTGGGGTTGTCGTACAACCGCCGCTGCTGCATGACGGTCGTGATGCGCATGGACCCCGTGCCGACGCTGTAGTCGACGAAGCTCCCCAGCGAGATCCTGACCAATGCCGACGTGGTCGCCACTGTTGCCTCCCCGGGCCTGGACGCGCACTCCCTGTGCACCCCGGCCACACCAGGGACAGTAGCCGCCACCCCTGACAATTTTCGCTGGTCAGGACCGCTTTTCGTGAATTGACGGCCGCTCGTCGGGCGGCTCGCCGTACCAGCGCCACGAGGCGCGCCGAGGGACGCCGGGAAGCGCCGTCCGACCCGTGCACCACAGCAGCAGCGGCCACGGCTCCGGGTGCTCCGGCGCGTCCGGGAACAGCCGCCCGACCAGGCGTCGGCACACCCCGGCTGGTGGCTCCAGCCGCACACCGAGCCCGGAGGCGAGATCCGCCCCGTGGACCAACACCTCTGCCGCGCCCATCGCCGCGTAGCCCTCGGCGTCCGCCGTGCCCCACGGGTGGTAGGCGCGCAGGTCGGCCGGCGCGCAGCGGATCGCCGAGGCGAGCAGCCGTCCCCCGGCCCTGACCAGGCCGAGCAGTTGGGACGGGGAGGCGTCGGCGTCGACCACCACCCGGAACGGGAGGTACCCCTCCCGCATCGTCCCTCCGACCTGGGCCGCGTAGCCGAACATGTCATCGACCAGGTGCTCCGCCGTCGCGCGGCAGTCCCACTCCAGATCGCCGGCGGGGACGCCCCAGTCGGCGGTGCTGGCGGTGTCGGCCACCGGGCGGAGCGCCGTCACGACCAGCTCGACGGCGGTCTCCAGATCGTCGGGAGTGAACGGGTCGCGAGCCATGCTTCCTCCACAGCCGGCGGGCGGGAACCACCTGGCCACCGGGGTCACCAGCTCACCGCGTCATTCGGAGGCTCGCACGATCTCCTTGTGCGCGACCCGCCCGTCCCGGAAGCACACGCGGTAGAACACGATCTCCTGGTTCTTCACCGGCTCGTCGGCCGCCTTGTAGTGCGCGCACCGCACGCCCACCGGAAGCGGCGAACCCGCCTGCCGGGCCTGCGGCCACAGCTCCGCGGCGTCGTTGGGCAACGGTTCGAGTTCGTTCTCCGGCTGGCCGACCGCGATCCGGTCATAGGTGGAACGGACCATCGCGATGTTGTCCCACTCCTGGCTGGCCGCGACCAGGAACATCACGAAGCACGCGAACACCACCAGGAGCGTCCCGGCGATGGCCCAGAGCAACCCGGTGGTGCTCGCCCGGGGAAGGTCCGGCGGAGCCGGGGCGGGGACCTCCGGCTCCCGTCCGTGCGGCAGCGGGCTCGCCGCCCGCACGGGTTCGGCGTCGGCCGGCGGCTGCTCGGGCAGCGTGGCCTCGACCACGAACCCGCCGTCCGCGGTCGGTCGCGAGGTCAGCTCGCCGCCCGCCACCGCCACCCGCTCCCGCAGGCCGATCAGCCCCTGCCCCCCGCTGCTCACGCCGTCAGGGGTCGGACCGGTCGGCGCGGTGTTGGCCACCGCGACGCGCAGCCCGGAGGACAGGAACTCGACGACAACCCGCACCCGTGCGCCCGGCGCGTACTTGTGCGCGTTGGTCAGCCCCTCCTGCAACACCCGGAAGGCCGCCTGCTCGGTGAGCGCCGGCAGCGTCCTCCGCCGACCCACCCGCTCCACCAGCACGTCCATCCCGGCCTGCCGGGAGCGCGTCACCAGCTCGTCGACGTCGGCCAGGGTCTGCGCCGCGCCCCGCTCCGCGTCGCCCTCCTGCGTCAGCACGCCGATGATCTGCCGGAGCTCCTGCATCGCCGACTGGGTCGCCTCGCGCAGCACCCGCACCGCCCGCATCTGCTGTTCGGGCAGCGCCGCCGTCATCTCCAGCGCCCCGGCGTGCAGCGACACCAGGGTGAGCTGGTGGCCGAGGCTGTCGTGCATGTCACGCGCGATCCGGGTGCGTTCCCGCAGCCGCGCCTGCTCGGCCACGACGACGCGTTCCCGCTCCAGGTGCGCGTTCCGCTCCCGCAGGGCGTCGACCAGCGCTCGGCGCTGCGCGCGGTAGCGCCCCATCAGCGCCGGCAACACCACGGCCATCACGAGGAACGCCACCGCGATGAACAGCACGGTCCGGCTGCCCTCGAAGGAGACGGCGGCGGAGGTGATCTGGCACGCCATGACGCCGCCGACCGCCAGGAGCAGACGCCACCAGCGGGTGACGCGATAGCCGGCCCCGTAGCTGGCGACGACGATCAGCACGGCTGCCGTGCCGGCGGACAGCAGGGACAGTGCCCCGGTGGCGAGCAACGCGAAGGCGGGGAACCGCAGCCGCAGCAGGGTGAGGACGAGCGTGAGCGGCAGGGCCACCGCGAACGCCAACCACGAGGTCTCCCCGTCGACGAGCCCGAACAGCGCGCCGGGGCCGAGCACCATGGCCAGCACGAACAGCTCGTAGAACAGGCGGCGGCGGGGGATCGGCCTCGGCGGGACCAACGAGCGGAGGAACCACGACAGCCAGGCCCGCGCCTGTCTGCTGCGAACGACTGTGGACGGAACACCGGGCACCTCAAGACGGTAGCCCGCGCGTCGCGGCGTTTCGCCCGGTTCGCGCGGAGCGCCTCCCTCCGCCGTCCCGCTCCGCCCGCCCCCGCGGCGGGGCGGTGAAACCCGCAGGTTGTGCGCGGGGCGCACTCGATAGCATCGGCACGCGAAGCACCACCCGATCGCGCGTGGACGAGCAGACCGCGCGCCCCGAGCCGAGGAGCCCCCCGTGTCGCAGACCAGTCCCGTGCCCGCCGAGCCCGCAGCGCGCGTGCTGGTGCCGGCCGGGACGACCGCCGGCCAGGCGCTGCGCGACGCGGGGGCGCCGAACAAGGGGCCGCAGGCGGTCGTCGTCGTGCGTGACCCGAACGGCCGGCTGCGCGACCTGTCCTGGGCGCCCGACGTGGACACCGAGGTCGAGCCGGTCACCGCCGACAGCGAGGACGGCCGCAGCGTGATCCGCCACTCCTGCGCCCACGTGCTGGCGCAGGCGGTGCAGCAGCTCTTCCCCGAGGCCAAGCTGGGCATCGGCCCGCCGGTCAGGGACGGCTTCTACTACGACTTCGACGTCGACCGGCCCTTCACCCCCGAGGACCTCCAGGCGCTCGAGAAGCGCATGAAGCAGATCATCAAGGGCGCGCAGCGGTTCTCGCGCCGGGTGGTCGAGTCGGTGGACGCGGCCCGCGCCGAGCTGGCCGCCGAGCCGTACAAGCTGGAGCTCGTCGACATCAAGTCCGAGCCCGGCGCGGTGGACACCTCCGAGGTCATGGAGGTCGGCGGCGGCGAGTTGACGATCTACGACAACCTCGACCCCCGCAGCGGCGAGCGGGTGTGGGGCGACCTGTGCCGCGGCCCGCACGTGCCGACCACCAAGTACATCCCGGCGTTCAAGCTCATGCGCACCGCCGCCGCCTACTGGCGCGGCAGTGAGAAGAACCCGCAGCTCCAGCGCGTGTACGGCACGGCGTGGGAGTCGCAGGAGGCGCTGGACCGCCACCTGGAGCTGCTGGCGGAGGCGGAGCGCCGCGACCACCGCCGGCTCGGCTCCGAGCTGGACCTGTTCAGCTTCCCCGACGAGATCGGCTCCGGCCTGGCCGTCTTCCACCCGAAGGGCGGCGTGGTCCGCCGGGTGATGGAGGACTACTCGCGGCGCCGCCACGAGGAGGCCGACTACGAGTTCGTCTACTCGCCGCACATCACGAAGAGCACGCTGTTCGAGACCTCGGGCCACCTCGACTGGTACCGCGACGGTATGTACCCGGCGATGCACCTCGACGCCGAGCTAGACGACGAGGGCAACGTCCGCCGGCCGGGGCAGGACTACTACCTCAAGCCGATGAACTGCCCGTTCCACAACCTGATCTTCCGGGCGCGCGGGCGGTCCTACCGCGAGCTGCCGCTGCGGCTGTTCGAGTTCGGCTCGGTCTACCGGTACGAGAAGTCCGGCGTGGTGCACGGCCTCACCAGGGTGCGCGGCATGACGCAGGACGACGCGCACATCTACTGCACCCAGGAGCAGGTGCGCGACGAACTGAAGTCGCTGCTGACCTTCGTGCTCGACCTGCTGCGCGACTACGGCCTCGACGACTTCTACCTCGAACTGTCGACCAAGAACGAGGAGAAGTACGTCGGCTCGGACGAGATCTGGGAGCAGGCCACCGAGACGCTGCGCCAGGTCGCCGAGGACTCCGGCCTCGACCTCGTGCCCGACCCGGGCGGCGCGGCCTTCTACGGCCCGAAGATCTCGGTGCAGGCCAAGGACGCGCTGGGCCGCACCTGGCAGATGTCCACCATCCAGCTCGACTTCAACCTGCCGGAGCGGTTCGAGCTGGAGTACACCGCGCAGGACGGCTCCCGGAAGCGCCCGGTGATGATCCACCGCGCGTTGTTCGGCTCGATCGAGCGGTTCTTCGGCGTGCTCACCGAGCACTACGCCGGCGCGTTCCCCGCGTGGCTGGCGCCGGTCCAGGTCGTGGGCATCCCGATCGCCGACGAGCACGCCGAGCACCTGCGGCAGGTGGCCAAGGCGCTGCGGGCCAGGGGCATCCGGGTCGACGTGGACCTGTCCGACGACCGGATGCAGAAGAAGATCCGCAACCACACCGTGCAGAAGGTGCCGTTCCTGCTGCTGGCCGGCGGCAAGGACGTGGAGGCCGGCGCGGTGTCGTTCCGGTTCCGCGACGGCAGCCAGGTCAACGGCGTGCCGGTGGACCGGGCCGTGGAGGCGGTCGCCGCGTGGGTGGAGCGGCGGGAGAACGCCTCGCCGACCGCCGAGACCTTCCGGGTGGACCAGGCGTGAGCGCCGTGAACCCGGACGACGCGGCCAACGGCCTGCCCGGCCCGGTGCCCGAGGGGACGGCGCTCGGCCCCTCGGAGCTGGTGCCGCAGGAGGGGATCGGGGTGCCCGACCCGCTCCAGCGCCTGTGGACGCCCCACCGGATGGCCTACATCCAGGGGGAGAACAAGCCGGAGGGCACGGAGCCCGGTGGCTGCCCGTTCTGCCGGGTGGTCGAGCTGGACGACGCGGAGGCGTTGATCATCGCCAGGGGCCGGCTGGTGTACGCGGTGCTGAACCTGTACCCGTACAACCCAGGGCACCTCATGCTGCTGCCGTACCGGCACGTGCCCGACTACACCGACCTGACGGCCGACGAGACCGTCGAGCTGGCCGAGTTCACCCAGCGCGCGATGCGCGCGGTGCGCCTGGCCTCCTCCCCGCACGGGTTCAACATCGGCATGAACCAGGGCGCCGTGGCCGGGGCGGGCATCGCGGCCCACCTCCACCAGCACGTGGTGCCGAGGTGGGGCGGGGACTCGAACTTCATGCCGGTCGTCGGCCACACCAAGGTGCTGCCGCAGCTCCTGGGCCAGACCAGGGACCTGCTGGCCGACGCGTGGCGGCGCGTGTCCGAGAGCTGACGCGGGCTGACCCGCCGCGAGCGAGTGCCGACCGGCCCCGTCCGTCGCCTTCCGGCGCGGTGGGGCCGGTCGGGCGTTTCCGGCCTCAGGCGACCAGACCCGGCCTCCGGCTCGTCCGGCGTTGTCGGCGCGCGGGAGGCGCGGGCCGCCGGCGACGTAACGAACGCCACGCCCCGCCCCTGGCGCCGAGGTGTCGGCGGCGGCGGTGGGGTGGGGGCTGGTTAGGCTGCCGGGACGACCAGTCCCTGCGTTCCCGGTAGGTGCCGAGACTCTCCGATGCTCAACATCTTCGCCCGTGCCTCGGTCTCCCGCGTCACCGATCCGATCGGGGCGTGGCTGGTCCGGTGCGGGCTTACCCCGAACGTCGTCACCGTCGTCGGCACGACCGGCACGGTGCTGGGCGCGCTGTGGTTCTTCCCGCGCGGCCAGCTCTTCGTCGGCACCCTGGTCGTCACCGTCTTCGTGCTGTTCGACCTGTTGGACGGGGCGATGGCGCGGTCGGTCGGGCGGGGCACGCCGTTCGGCGCGGTGCTGGACGCGAGCTGCGACCGGATCGCCGACGGCGCGTTGTTCGGGGCGTTGGCCTGGTGGTGCTTCACCGGTGGGGACAACCGGCCGCTGGCCGCCGCGGCCCTGGTGTGCCTGGTGGGCGCCCAGGTCATCTCCTACGTGAAGGCGCGCGCCGAGGCCTCGGGCCTCTCGGCGGACGGCGGCCTGGTGGAGCGGGCGGAGCGGTTCATCATCGCCCTGGTCGGCGCGGGTCTGTCCGATCTCCTGGGCGTGCCGTGGGTGCTGGACGTGGCGCTGTGGCTGCTCGCGGCGCTCTCGGTGGCCACCGTCGCGCAGCGCCTGGTGGCCGTGGCCCGCTCGGCCAGGGAGTCCGCGAATGGAGGCTGACGGGTGAGCGTGCGGGCGAGCTTGGTCGACGCGGGGTACGCGGCGGGGTGGCGGCTGGTGCGGACGTTGCCGGAGCCGGTCGCCCGCGCCCTGTTCCGGGCCGGCGCCGACCTGGGCGCGCGCCGGGCGGGCGCCGCCGTCGGCCAGCTCCGCCGCAACCTCGCCAGGGTGGTCCCCACCGCGTCGCCCGCCGAACTGGACGATCTCGTGCGGCGCGCGCTGCGGTCCTACGCCCGCTACTGGTGCGAGGCGTTCCGCCTGCCGTCCACCGACCACCGCGCGCTCCACCGCCGCCTGGACCCGTCGCTGCGGGGCAGCGAGCACCTCGACGCGGCGCTGGAGGCGGGTCGGGGCGCGATCGTCGTGCTCCCGCACTCCGGCAACTGGGACGCCGCCGGGGTCTGGCTGGTCGGGCACTCCGGCACCTTCACCACGGTCGTGGAACGGCTGCGCCCCGAGTCGCTCTACCGGCGGTTTCTGGCCTACCGGGAGTCGTTGGGCTTCGAGATCCTGCCGACGACCGGCGGCCCGGTGCCCCCGGTCGCGGTGTTGGCGCGCCGGCTGCGGCGCAACGGCGTGGTGTGCCTGGTCGCCGACCGCGACCTGTCGTCGACCGGGGTCGACGTGACGTTCTTCGGGGAGCGGGCCAGGATGCCGGCCGGCCCCGCGCACCTGGCGGCCAGGACGGGGGCGGCGTTGCTGCCGGTCCGGTGCCTGTTCGCCGGGGAGCGCGACTACGACATCGCGATCCACCCGCCGGTGCCCGTGCCCGGCAGGGAGGCGGTGGCCGAGGCGACGCAGGCGGTGGCCGACGTGTTCGCCGCCGACATCGCCAGCCGCCCGGAGGACTGGCACATGACGCAGAGACTGTGGCTGGCCGACCTGCCCGGCGACCGGGCGGGGAGGCCGCGGGCCGAGGGCGTCGGGACGGTTCCATGAGAAGCGGTGCCATGAGGATCGGTGTCGTCTGCCCGTACTCGTTCGACGTGCCGGGCGGGGTGCAGGCCCACGTCGTGGACCTGGCGCGCGCGCTGCGCGCGCTGGGGCACGAGGTCGACGTGCTGGCTCCCGCCGACGAGGACACGCCGCTGCCCGACTTCGTCACCTCGGCCGGCAGGGCCGTCGGCATCCCGTACAACGGCTCGGTGGCCCGGCTGGCCTTCGGGCCCGTGTCCTACGCGCGGGTGCGCCGGTGGATCAGGGAGCACGAGTTCGACGTGCTGCACCTGCACGAGCCGACCGCGCCGAGCCTGGCCATGCTCGCCCTGATGGCCGCCGACGGCCCGATCGTGGCGACCTTCCACACCTCCACGCCCCGGTCCAGGGCGCTGTCGGCGTTCCAGGGCGTGCTGCGGCCGTTCCTGGAGAAGATCACCGCGCGGATCGCGGTGTCCGCCCTGGCGCGCCGGGTGCAGGTCGAGCACCTGGGCGGCGACGCGGTGGAGATCGCCAACGGGGTCGACGTCGGGTTCTTCGAGCGCGCCGAGCCGCTGGAGGGGTACCCGCGCCCCGGGGGGACGGTCGGGTTCGTCGGCCGGTTCACCGAGCCGCGCAAGGGGATGCCGGTCCTGCTGGAGGCGCTGCGCCGCCTCGTCGACGAGCGGCCCGACCTGCGGTTGCTGGTCGTCGGCAGGGGAGACGCCGACGACCTGCGCAGGGCGGCCGGCCCGGGGCTCGCCGAGCGGCTGACCCTGCTCGGGCAGGTCGACGACGAGACGAAGGCCCGCGCGCTGCGCAGCGTCGACGTCTACTGCGCGCCGAACACCGGCGGCGAGAGCTTCGGGATCATCCTGGCCGAGGCGATGGCGGCGGGGACCCCGGTCGTGGCCAGCGACCTCGACTCGTTCCGCCGGGTGCTCGACGACGGCAGGGCGGGCGTGCTGGTGCCGGTCGAGGAGCCGGAGCCGCTCGCCGAGGCGTTGGGCCGGTTGCTCGACGACCCGGTCCGCCGCGCGGAGCTGGCGGCGGCCGGCCGCCACCGGGTGGCGGCCTTCGACTGGTCCGTCGTGGCCGCGCAGGTGCTGCGGGTCTACGAGACCGCCGTGGCGGCCGACCCCCGGCGCGTCCACGAGGCGGGGGAGGGGCCGGCGGCGTGAGCGTCACGATCACCCTCCTGGCGACGCTGCTCCTGCTGGTCGCGGTGGTGGGCCTGTGGTCGCTGCTGACCGCCAACCGGTTGGACCGGCTGCACGTGCGGACCGACGCGGCGTGGGCCGCGCTCGACGCCGCGCTCGCCAGGCGGGCGGTCGTCGTCCGCGCGGTGACCGCCGCCGTCGGCGTGGACCCCGAGGTGGGCCGGCGGCTGCGGGAGGCGGCGCACCACGCCGAGCGGGCGCGCCGGCCGGACCGCGAGGCGGCCGAGAACGAGCTGGGCCGGTTGCTCGCCGAGCTGGACCGGACGGTGCTGCCTCCCGCGCTGGCCGCCGAGCTGGCCGACGCCGAGGAACGCGTCGTGCTGGCCCGGCGGGTGCACAACGACGCGGTGCGCGACACGCTCGCGTTGCGGCGGCGTCGCCGCGTCCGGTGGCTGCGCCTGGCGGGCACGGCCCCGCGCCCGGAGTACTTCGAGATCGCCGAGCCGACCGTGGCGGGCGAGGAGGCGGCGGCGCCGCTGTTCCGCCCGGCGGCGCGGGTGGTGCTGGTCGACGGCAAGGACCGGGTGTTGCTGTTCCACGGGCACGACCCGGCCTGCCCCCAGGAGATGTTCTGGTTCACCGTGGGCGGTGGCGTGGACGCCGGCGAGGAGCTGCGGGCGGCCGCCCTGCGCGAGCTGCGCGAGGAGACCGGGCTGCGGCTGGCCGCCGACGATCTGGTGGGGCCGGTCTGGCGCCGCAGGGTGATGTTCAGTTGGGACGGGCAGGCCTACGACGGCGAGGAGTGGTTCTTCCTTGCCCGGTTGGCCGAGGCCGACGTCCCGGTCGACACCTCCGGCTTCGAGGAGGTGGAGGCCAGGACGATCCGCCGGCACCGGTGGTGGACCGCCGAGGAACTGCGGGAGACCACCGACACGGTCTACCCCCTCCAGCTCGGGGAGGCGTTGCGGGAGCTGCTGGACACCGAGTGGGACGGCAGGACCCGCTCCGTTCGCTGACCCGACGTGTCCGCTGACCCAACGCACCTGGTGATCTGGTGCGTCCGCTGACCCGACGCGGCACGGATCTCCCCGCGCCGCACGGCTTTCGCGGCCCGTGCCGAGCGGCTTCGTCCCGTCGGCACGCCACGGCGCGTCGGCCGGTTCCGGTCCCGCTGGCATGATGTTGCGCCATGAGCGACGGACGGTGGCCGGTCTCCGACGAGTGGGAGATGCTCGGTGTCCACTGGCACGGCCATGTCGAGGAAGTCCCCATGGCGGTGGCCAAGACCCGCAAGGAGCGGCTGGTCTCCCTGCCCGACGAGGTGCTGCTGACGCCGCAGGAGGTCGCCGCCTGGCTGGCCGGCGCGGTGAAGGCGGCGGCCGGGCTGCCCGAGGACGCCAACTTCGGCGACTCCGTCTCGGTGTGGGTCTCCCTGGCGTCGCAGGGGGAGTCCATCGTGACCGGGGTGCGCCAGCAGTGCACCGTCGCCGCCGACGCGGTCACCGACAGCGAGTGCGACTGCCAGTCCGAGCACGAGAAGCCGGCCGTGGCCAGGCTCGGCCGGCGCCGCCGGAGCTAGGCCGTGTCTGTCTGTTCGGTGGCTGGCCAGATCATCATGCTGGTGATCGTGAGGGCGGCCGGGTAGGACTGGTTGGTCTGTCGTATCCGCTGGCCAGGCTGCGCCACTGCGTGAGGCGGTTGGTGCGGCCTTCCACGGTGTTGCGGTCGCGGTAGGTCACCGGGTCGAAGGCCAGCGGTGGGCCGTCGCGGCTGCCCTGGGCCAACGGGTCGTGGACCCCGATCGCCCTGTCTGCGGCATCGTGGCCGTGATGCTGGGGCGACGCAGGTGCTCGCGGATCGCGCGGGTGTCGTAGGCCTTGTCGGTGAGCACCCGGTCTGGCGGGTGCGGATGTGTCCAGACCGGGTGTGACAGGGGATGTCGGCCATCAGATCGTCGACGCGCGGCGCGGCGTCGGCCTGGCCCGGGGTGAGCACGAGGGGCAGTGGTCGGCCGTGTTCGGCGCGGGCCGGGTGCGCCTGGGTGCTCAGCCCTGACACGGCGGCCGATGTAGCCCCCTTTCGTCGTTCCGGTGGTGTGTTGGTGCGCCCGCATCACGGTGGAGTCCATGTTGGTGGTCCGCTCCACCCCGTCGGTGGCCGTTGTCGCGAACCCGCCGCGTGCTTCCGGTGACCGCGCTCAGCCTGCCGTCGGCGTGCCCACGCTGGAATCGGTCGTCGACCGCGACTGTCATGGCCCCGAGCGTTCGGGCAGGTCCCGTCACGACCGACCCTGACGTGAACCGCTGGGTGGCCCCGCCCCGCGCGGCACGGGAGGCCCGCCCGGGTCGGCGGAAGCCGGTGGAGCCGTCCCTCCCGTGTCGCGCGCGGAGCCCCGGTCATCTCCGCTCGTTCTTCTCAACCTTCGCCGCCAACGACTCCGGCAGCGGCTCGTGGCGGGCGAACCGACGGGTGAACGTCGCCGTACCCGAGGTCATCGAGCGCAGCTCCACCGCGTACCGCACCAGCTCGGTCGCGGGCACCTCGGCCTTGATCAGCGTGCGACCCGGCCCGCCGCCCTCGGTGCCCAGCACCCGGCCGCGCCGGCCGGACAGGTCGCCGAGGATCGTGCCCATGTGCTCGTCCGGCACGAGCACGGCGATCTCGTCGACCGGCTCCAGCAGGGTCAGCCGGGCGTTGGCCGCCGCGTCCCTGAGCGCGAGCGCGCCCGCCGTCTGGAACGCCGCGTCCGAGGAGTCGACGCTGTGCGCCTTGCCGTCGACCAGCGTCACCCGGATGTCCACGACCGGGTAACCGGCGAGCAGGCCCCTGGCCATCTGGGCCCGCACGCCCTTCTCCACGCTGGGGATGAACTGGTTCGGGATCGCCCCGCCCACGATCCGGTCCACGAACTCCAGCCCCGAGCCCCGGGGCAGCGGCTCGACCTGGATGTCGCACACGGCGTACTGGCCGTGGCCGCCGGACTGCTTGACGTGCCGGCCGTGCCCCTTGGCCGGCCCGGCGAAGGTCTCGCGCAGCGCCACCCGCACCGGCTCGGTGTCCACCTCGGCCCCGCCGGCCCGCAGCCGTTGCAGCACGACGTCGGCGTGCGCCTCGCCCATGCACCACAGCACGAGCTGGTGCGTCTCGGGGTTGCGCTCCAGGCGCAGCGTCGGGTCGCCGGCGACCAGGCGGGAGAGGTTGCGGGCCAGGTTGTCCTCGTCGCTGCGGCTGCGCGCGACCACGGCGACCGGCAGCAGCGGCTCCGGCATGTCCCACGGCCGCACGACGAGCGGGTCGTTCGGCGCGGACAACGTGTCGCCGGTCTCGGCCGTGCCCAGCTTGGTGAGCGCGCACAGGTCGCCCGCGACGCAGTAGGGCACCTCGCGCAGGTTCGCGCCCAGCGGGGAGTAGATGTGCGCCACGCGCTCGTCGGCGTCGTGGTCGGCGTGGCCCCTGTCGGCCAGCCCGTGGCCGGAGACGTGCACCGACCGCTCGGGCCGCAGGGTCCCGGAGAACACCCTCACCAGCGAGACCCTGCCGACGTAGGCGTCGACCGCGGTGCGCACGACCTCGGCCACCAGCGGGCCCGACGGGTCGGGGGACAGGCGCGGCCGGGGGATGCCGTCCGGCGAGCTGACCTCGGGCAGGTCGTGTTCGAGGGGGGAGGGGAACCCCCTGGTCAGCACCTCCAGCAGCTCGGAGATCCCGACGCCGGTCGCCGCGCACACCGGCAGCACCGGGTGGAAGGAGCCGCGGACCACCGCGGTCTCCAGGTCCCTGATCAGCGTGTCCTGGTCGATCTCCTCGCCGGCCAGGTAGCGGTCCATCAGGGTCTCGTCCTCGCTCTCCGCGATGATCCCCTCGATCAGGGCGTCGCGGTGCCGGTCGACCAGCGGCTCCAGGTCGGGGTCCGGGTCCTTGACCAGCGGGGGGAACCCGCCCGAGTAGTCGAACACGCGGCGCGTGACCAGACCGACCACCCTGGTGGTCCCGTCGCCGGGGACGGGCAGGTAGAGCGGCAGCACCCCCGCGCCGAACGCCCGCTGGCACGCCGCGAGCCCGCTGTCGAAGTCCGCCCGGTGGTGGTCGAGCCGGCTGATCACGACCGCGCGGGGCATCCTGACCGCCGCGCACTCCTCCCACAGCGCGACGGTCGCCGCGTCGACGTCCTCGGAGCCGGACACCACGAACAGGGCGGCGTCGGCGGCGCGGAGCCCGGCCCGCAGCTCGCCGACGAAGTCCGCGTACCCGGGGGTGTCGATGAGGTTGACCTTGACGTCGTCGTGCACGAGGGGGGCGACCGCGAGCCCGACCGAGCGCTGCTGGCGCACGGCCGCCGGGTCCTGGTCGCAGACGGTGGTCCCCTCGGTGACCGATCCGGCCCGGTTGATGACCCCGGCCGCGGCGAGCAACGCCTCGGTGAGGGTGGTCTTGCCCGAGCCGGACGGGCCCACCAGCACCACGTTGCGCACCTTGGCCGGGTCGGCTACAGCGACCGACGCTCCGGCATGACCGATCTCCGCGTGCTTGGTCCCCATCGGGCACCACCTCCCACGAAGGAGTTGTTCACTGGTCGTTCATGTGGTCGATCTCACACCGTTGTCCGCGTGTCGACAACCCCGCCGCGCCCGGCCCATCCGGGCGGACGAACGGAACGCCCCGCCGCGCCGTCGTCCGACGGACGGGCCTGGTCCGTCCGGGCGGGCGCGGGGCGCTGTCCGGAGTCGGGGAGACCGGGAGCCGGGAGCGTTCGGGCGAGGGAGGTCGCCGGACCGCCGGTGGCGGATGAGGCGGTCCCCGCATTGTCGGGCCGCGGCCGGTGTCCGGCTCATCGACCATCTGCGGCGTCACCCCGGCGTCACCCCGGCGTCGCGCGGGGCCGCGCGATCGCCGGCTCGCCCCGCGCGGCCCCTCTCGGGGCGTGACACGCTGCGACTTCTCAGGCCGACCCGAGCGCCGGATTCGGTGATTGGACTGTTGAAAACACGGTCGAATGGCCTGTCCGGCTGGTCCACGTCGCACGTAGGATGACGGCGTCCGCCGTCGGTTCGACGGCGTTCCCCCTGTCCCAACCGCTGTGGAAAGGGTCCGAGGTGACCGACACCGAGACCGCCGTGGACGGCAACGACCGCAACGCGCAGAACGAGGTCACGCAGGTGACCGGCACCGCGCGGGTGAAGCGCGGCATGGCCGAGATGCTCAAGGGCGGTGTGATCATGGACGTGGTCACGCCGGAGCAGGCGAAGATCGCCGAGGACGCCGGTGCGGTCGCCGTGATGGCGCTGGAGCGCGTGCCCGCCGACATCCGCGCGCAGGGCGGCGTGGCCAGGATGAGCGATCCGGACCTGATCGACGGCATCATCGAGGCGGTGTCGATCCCGGTGATGGCCAAGGCCAGGATCGGGCACTTCGTCGAGGCGCAGGTGCTCCAGGCGCTCGGCGTGGACTACATCGACGAGTCCGAGGTGCTGACGCCGGCGGACTACGCCAACCACATCGACAAGTGGCAGTTCACCGTGCCGTTCGTGTGCGGGGCGACCAACCTCGGCGAGGCGCTGCGCCGGATCACCGAGGGCGCGGCGATGATCCGCTCCAAGGGCGAGGCCGGCACGGGCGACGTCTCCAACGCCACCACCCACATGCGCAAGATCCGCGCCGAGATCCGTCGGCTCCAGTCGATGGCCGAGGACGAGCTGTACGTGGCGGCCAAGGAGATGCAGGCCCCGTACGAGCTGGTCCGCGAGGTGGCGCGCGAGGGCAAGCTTCCGGTCGTGCTGTTCACCGCCGGCGGCATCGCCACCCCGGCCGACGCGGCGATGATGATGCAGCTCGGCGCCGAGGGCGTGTTCGTCGGCTCGGGCATCTTCAAGTCCGGTGACCCGGCCAAGCGGGCCGAGGCGATCGTGAAGGCCACCACCTTCTACGACGACCCCGACGTGATCGCCAAGGTGTCGCGGGGCCTGGGCGAGGCCATGGTGGGCATCAACGTGGACGAGATCCCGGAGCCGCACCGGCTGGCCGAGCGCGGCTGGTGACCCCGGAGCGGTCCCGCTGACGCTCCTGTTCCCCCGAGGACCCCGGTCGCGGACCGGGGTCCTCGGTCGTTCCCGGGGCGTTCCCGGAGGTGTCCGTACCCGGGTCGTTCCCGGTTCGCTCCCGGGCCGCCCTCCGGCGCCAGGTCCTGGTGTCCCGCCGGCGCTGGGTCGTGTTTCAGAAGTGAGGTGACCGGCGGCGGGGTCGGTGGCCGGAACGTTGTCGCGGCCGCCGACGGGCTGGTCGTGTGGGACGTCAGCGTGGATTCCACGATCACGCCCGCACCAGCACGCCGCCGGCGCGCGGAAATGGGGATCTTCAGGTTGAGCCGCCCGACACCGACGCGGGTGGTGCGCCGAATGATCACGGGGTGGGGTGGTTGCGGGGTGGGTGGACCAGCACGCTGCACCTGGCCTGCGAACAACAGCGGTGACCGTTGGCGGCCGTTGTCGCTGCTGGTCACCGCTGGGCAACGGGGCGCCAACCCGCAGGTCACGACGGTGATCGAGGCAATCCGGGTGCCGTGCCAGACGGCGGCCGTCCACGCGCCCGACCGGACCGGGTTCTGGCCGTCAGGGCCTACGGTTGCCGAGGCGACCGGGTTTCCCTGCGTCAGTGGAAGATCAAGGCGACCATTGACCAGCCCCCGTGGCCAGGGCGGCCACCGCACGGCTCAAGGCTCCCGCGCCGGACGGCCAGCCGTGATCGACGGGCAGGTCTCCGAGCAGAGCCACGCGGTCGAGTGCGGCATCAACATCTGGCTGCGGCACATCTGGAACACGTTCTAGACGTGCTCCATGACCAGGACGTACGACGTGCCAGGGTCGAGGGCCTGGTAGATGTGCGGGACGTCCCCGGGGAAGGAGGCATAGTCCCCGGGGCGGAGTTCCACCGGGGCATCCACCGGGCCGGTGAGCAGACGCCCGGTGCTGACCACGACGTGCTCCACCGTGCCGGGGATGTGCGGGTCCGCCCGGCGCGGCTGTTCCGGCTCGACGTCGATGAGGTAGACGTCGCGGCGGGCCCCCGGCGGGCAGGTCGACAGCAGCGTCGCCGTGTAGTGGGTCTGCTCGGAGCGGTACTTCGGGCCCTCGCCCGCCCTGAGCACCCGCACCCTGGGCGTGGGCGGGTCGACGAGCCGGCTGAACGGGACCCCGAGCGCCGCGCCGAGCGCCCACAGCGTCTCGACGCTGGGGTTCCCGGCGCCCGACTCGAGCTGGGACAGGGTGGACTTGGCGATGCCGGCGCGTTTGGCCAGCTCGCTCAGGGACAGGCCGACGCGGTCCCGTTCCCGGCGCAACGAGGCCGCGATGACGTCCAGCGGCGCGCCGCGCCGCTCCTCGTCCTGCTCCATCCGTTCGCTCCAGAAGTCATGTCGTTCGCCTTGACGAACAGGAGTCTCCGCGTCCAGCATACGAACCGATGCGTTCGATGAAGGAGTCAGTGCGTTCGGCCTGGCGAACCCTGGACGGCGGCCTGCTGCGCGACGTGCTCGCGGTGGCCGCGGCGTTGGCGTTGGTGGGCGTCTCGTTCGGGGCCATCGCCGTCGCCTCCGGCCTGTCGCCCTGGCTCGCCGTGGCCATGTGCCTGCTGGTGTTCGCCGGCGGCTCGCAGTTCATGGCGGTCGGCATCGTCGCCGCGGGGGGAGGGCCGGTGGCCGCGATCCTCGCCGGCCTGCTGCTCAACGTCCGGTTCCTGCCGTTCGGCCTGGCCACCGGGGACGTCCTCGGGCGCTCCCTCGTGGCGCGGCTGGTCGGCAGCCACCTCCTCATCGACGAGACCGTCGCCTTCACCCTCGCGCAGCGCGACCCCGCGCGCCGCCGCGCTGTCTACTGGATCTCCGGCGTCGTCTTCTTCGTCACCTGGCACGTCGGTGTGGTGTTCGGCGCCGTGGCCGGCCAGGTGATCGGCGACCCGAACGCCTTCGGGGTGGACGCCGCCTTCCCCGCCGGCCTGCTGGCGTTGCTCCTGCCGTCGTTGCGGGACCGCACGGTGCTGACGGTCGCGCTGCTCGGCGCCGTGCTCGCGTTGGTGACCACGCCGTTCCTCCCGGCGGGTGTCCCCGTGCTGCTCGCCCTGGCCGCCGTCCTGGTCGCGGTGCCCTCGGCCAGGGCCGGGGGCTCGACCGGGGCCGGAGCGACCCGGTCGGGCGCGTCCGGTGAGTCGGGCGCGTCCAGTGAGTCGGGGGCGTCCAGTGAGGCGGGGGCGTCCGGCGAGACCGGGAAGCCGAACGTGCCGGCCGCGGCCGAGACGGGGGAGGCCCGATGACGTTCACCTGGGTGCTGGTCCTGGCCGCGGGCACCTACGCCCTGCGACTGGCCGGCGTGCTGCTGCGCGAGCGCGTGCGCATGCCGGAGTGGGCCGAGCGGCTGGTGTCGATCGCGGCGACCACGTTGCTGGTCGCCCTCGTCGCGACCGCCACGCTGACCGCCGACGGCGGGTTCGCCGGGTGGGCCCGGCCCACGGGCGTCGCGGTCGGCGCCCTCGCCGCGTGGCGGCGGCTGCCGTTCTTCGTCGTCGTGGTCCTGGCCGCGTCGACGACCGCGCTCCTGCGGTGGGCCGGCGTTCCCTGACCGACGGGCCGGCGAGGCCGCTCGTGCCTCCGAACCGCATCCGGTTGGCCGGGGGCGGGGCCGGTCGTGGCGGACGTCGTCCGTCGGCGTCGATCAGTGTCGGTCGGTGTGGGTGGGTGTCGAACGACGCCGGCCGGCGTCGGCCGAGTTCCCCGTTCGTTGCGTTCCCGCACAACGTTGTTTGACCCGACTCCGCTCCGGGGATCATTTCGTTCAGGAGCGGAGGGAGCGGCTGTGACGTATTTCTCCAGATCATCCGGGCCTGTGGTCGACATTACGTCACACGGCGCGGGCTCCCGTTTGGACGGTTAACGGTCGCTATCGTTCACTGTTCGGTGCCTGGCCGGACTCCGGCCGCGTTGGAAGACGGGAGGGCTCGCGGCGTGGAGTCGTCAGAGCTGAGGAACACCACCCCGGGTGGCGGACCCGGGGCGGGTGACGAGGGTTATGCGAAATCGCTGACCAACCGCCAGATCCAGATGATCGCCATTGGCGGCGCGATCGGCGTCGGCCTGTTCCTGGGCGTCGGCGGCCGACTCGAGTTCGCCGGACCCGGCCTGATGCTGTCGTACGCGATCAGCGGGATCGCCGCGTTCTTCGTGATGCGCGCGCTCGGCGAGCTTGTCATGCACCGGCCGACCGCGGGCAGCTTCGTGGAGTACGCGCGGGAGTTCATCGGGCCGTGGGCCGGTTACGCCAGTGGCTGGATGTTCTGGGTGAACTGGGCGATGACCGGCATCGCCGAGATCACGGCCGCCGCGCTCTACGTCGAGCGCTGGCTGCCCGACGTGCCGCAGTGGATCACCGCCCTCGTCGCGCTCGCCGTGCTGCTGACCGTCAACCTGCTGTCGGTCAAGCTGTTCGGGGAGATGGAGTTCTGGTTCGCCCTCGTCAAGGCGATCGCGATCATCCTCTTCCTGTTCGTCGGCCTGTCCCTGGTGGTGACCGGCGCCGGCGTCGGCGACACCGGCTACCACGCGGGACTGCACAACCTGACCGACCACGGCGGATTCCTGCCGAAGGGTTTCGGGGTCGTGCTGATGGCGTTGCAGGGCGTCGTGTTCGCGTTCGCCGCGATCGAGATGGTCGGAATCGCGGCCGGCGAGACGGACAATCCGCGCAAAGTCGTTCCCAAGGCCATCAACAGCGTTGTCTGGCGAATCGCCTTCTTCTACATCGGCTCGGTGTTGCTGCTGACGCTGGTGTTGCCGTGGACGGTGTACCGGAGCGACGAGAGCCCGTTCGTCACCGTGTTCTCCGCGATCGGCCTGCCGGCGGCCGGCGACGTGATGAACGCGGTGGTGCTCACCGCGGCGCTGTCGTCCTGCAACTCCGGTCTGTATTCGACGGGGCGCATTCTGCGCTCGCTCGCCAGTCGGGGCGAGGCGCCCGCCTTCACCGCGAGGATGAGCCGGCGTCACGTGCCCTACGGCGGCATCCTGTTCACGGCCGTGGTCTACCTGTTCGGCGTCTTCCTCAACTACTGGGTGCCCAAGGACGCGTTCGACATCGCCGTGAACGTGGCCTCGCTCGGCGTGATCACCACGTGGATGACGCTGCTGTACTCCCAGATCCGGTTCCGGCAGAAGGTGCGGCGGGGCGAGGTGGAGCCCTCGACCTTCCGGATGCCCGGCGCCCCGGTCAGCGGCTGGCTCACCCTGGCGTTCCTGGTGGGCGTGCTCGTGTTGATGGTCTTCTCCGACGACTGGAAGCAGCAGGTCTCGGTCGGGCTCGCGCCGGTGTTGGCCGTGGTGCTGGCGGTCGGCTGGTGGGTCATCTCGCGTCGCCGGCGCCCCGGCGCGGCGCCGGGCGCGTCCCCGGCCGGCGGCCCCAGGGGAGGCGGCGCCACCGCTGCCCCGAAGGGCTGAAACGCAACGTCACGCTCTTGAGCGGGGTCGGTCCGGGTCGCCGGGCCGGCCCCGCTGGCTTTCCGGGGTTGCTCCGGGTGGCTCGGCGCTGGTCGGCGCAGGGTTGGGCGGTTTCGTTGCGTCTGGCGCAACGAAGCGCCGCTCCCGGCGGGTGTGCGGCGCGGATCACACCGCTCGTGACTCACTGTGGCGACTTCTGTGGCGATCATTACTCCGTTCGCGTAAGTGTGATCCGCGTTACCTCGCACGTGGTGAGTCTCTGACAGAACGGTTAACGATGGCTATCGTCCCCCGTTCGAGGGCGGCCGGGTAGCGGGAGACCCGGCCAACGATGACAGGAGGGCTCGCAGCGTGGATTCGCTGGAGCTGAAGACCACGCCCGGCAACGGCGCCGGCGGGTCGAACACAGAGGACGAGGGCTACGCCAAGTCCCTCAGTAACCGCCAGGTCCAGATGATCGCGATCGGCGGCGCGATCGGCGTCGGGCTGTTCCTCGGCGCGGGCGGTCGACTGCACAGCGCCGGCCCCGGCCTGGTGCTGTCGTACGCCCTGTGCGGGATCGCCGCGTTCTTCGTGATGCGCGCCCTGGGCGAACTGGTGCTGCACCGGCCGACCGCGGGCAGCTTCGTGGAGTACGCGCGGGAGTTCGTCGGCCCGTGGGCCGGCTACGCCAGCGGCTGGATGTACTGGGTGAACTGGGCGATGACCGGCATCGCCGAGATCACCGCCGCCGCCATCTACGTGCACAAGTGGCTGCCGGACGTGCCGCAGTGGCTCACGGCGCTGGTCGCCCTCGGCGTGCTGCTGACCATCAACCTGCTGTCGGTGAAGCTGTTCGGCGAACTGGAGTTCTGGTTCTCCGTCATCAAGGTGCTGGCGATCATCGTCTTCCTGTTCGTCGGCATCGCGCTGGTGGTCACCGGCTCCGGCGTCGGCACCGCGGGCAACGCCGGCGTGCACAACCTGACCGACCACGGCGGGTTCCTGCCCAACGGCTTCCCCGTCGTGCTCATGGCGCTCCAGGGCGTGATCTTCGCCTACTCGGCGATCGAGCTGGTCGGCATCGCGGCCGGCGAGACCGAGAACCCGAGGAAGGTGCTGCCCAAGGCCATCAACGGCGTGGTCTGGCGGATCGGCATCTTCTACATCGGCTCGGTGCTGCTGCTGGCGATGGTCCTGCCGTGGACCCTCTACAACGGCGACCAGAGCCCGTTCGTCACGGTCTTCTCCGCCCTGGGCGTGCCCGGCGCGGGCGACGTGATGAACGCCGTGGTGCTCACGGCGGCGCTGTCGTCCTGCAACTCCGGCCTGTACTCGACCGGGCGCATCCTGCGGTCGCTGGCCAGCAAGGGTGAGTCCCCCGCCTTCACCGGCAGGATGAGCCGCCGCCACGTGCCCTACGGCGGCATCCTGTTCACCGCGGTGATCTACCTGTTCGGCGTCGTCCTGAACTACCTGGTGCCCAAGGACGCCTTCGACATCGCGGTCAACGTCGCCTCGCTCGGCGTGGTGACCACGTGGATCACCCTCCTGTACTGCCAGATCAGGCTGCGCCGGAAGGCGCAGCGCGGCGAGCTGGAACGCCCGTCGTTCCGGATGCCCGGCTCGCCCTACACCAACTGGGGCGCGATCGGCTTCCTCGTCCTGTGCCTGGCGCTGATGGTGTTCTCCGACGACTGGAAGCAGCAGTTGTCGATCGCGCTGGCCCCGGCGCTGGCCGTCGTGCTCGCCGTCGGCTGGAAGATCCTCCAGGCCCGGCAGCGGCGCCGGGCGGGCGTCGACGCCTGACGCGTGAGGTCGACGGGTGGGGTCGGGACGGGCGGGAGCCCGACCCGGCCCCCTCGTCGTTCTCTACCCTTGACCAGGAACCACCCGTCCACCACCGGAGGCTGACACCGTGTCCCTCGCCCAGCCCGTCGTCGGCGTGCTCGCCCTCCAGGGCGACGTCCGGGAGCACCTCATGGCGCTCGCCGAGGTCGACGTGCTCGCGCGCCCCGTGCGCCGCCCCGAGGAACTGGCCGAGGTGCACGGCCTGGTGCTGCCGGGCGGCGAGTCCACGACCATGAGCCGCCTGCTGGAGACCTTCGAGCTGCTGGAGCCGCTGCGGGCCCGGCTCGCCGAGGGCATGCCGGCCTACGGCTCGTGCGCCGGCATGGTCCTGCTGGCGAGCAAGGCGCTCGACGGCCGGCCCGACCAGCACCAGCTTGAGGCGATCGACATGGTCGTGCGGCGCAACGCCTTCGGCAGGCAGGTCGACTCCTTCGAGGCCGACCTGGACTTCGCCGGCCTGCCCGACGGGCCCCTGCGCGCGGTGTTCATCAGGGCGCCGTGGGTGGAGTCGGTCGGCGGCGCGGTCGAGGTGCTGGCGAGGGTGCCCGACCACCCGGCGGCCGGGGCGGCCGCCGGTAGGATCGTCGCGGTTCGCCAGGGGCACGTGCTCGCCACCGCGTTCCACCCGGAGCTGACCGGGGACGGGCGCGTGCACCGCCTGTTCGTGGAGACCGTGCGCGCGGCCTGACGTGGCGGGCGCCGCCCGCGCGGCGCCCGACGGGGCTCGCGCGCGGCGCCCACGCCGGCGCCGCCGACGCGGAGCCGGGCACGGGCGGGCGGCGAAGCGGTATCGCTGCGTGGGCAAGTGGGCGACGCAGCGTCGATCTGGAGGCGGGCACGGGCGGGTCGAGGTCGCCCCTCGTGGCCGCCGACCGGGTGCGGGGGTCCCGCACGACACAGGAGGAGAGATGAGCGGCCACTCCAAGTGGGCCACCACCAAGCACAAGAAGGCCGCCCTCGACGCCAAGCGCGGCAAGCTGTTCGCGAAGCTCATCAAGAACATCGAGGTCGCCGCGCGGACCGGAGGGGGTGACCCCGACGCCAACCCGACGCTGTTCGACGCGGTCCAGAAGGCACGGAAGAACTCCGTGCCGATGGACAACATCCAGCGGGCGATCAAGCGCGGGTCGGGCGCGGAGGCGGGCGGCGCCGACTACCAGACGATCATGTACGAGGGCTACGGCCCCAGCGGCGTCGCCGTCCTCATCGAGTGCCTGACCGACAACCGCAACCGCGCGGCCAGCGAGGTCCGCACCGCGATGACCCGCAACGGCGGCAACATGGCCGACCCCGGCTCGGTGGCGTACCTGTTCACCCGCAAGGGCGTCGTGATCGTGCCGAAGAACGGGCTGTCCGAGGACGACGTGCTCGGGGCCGTGCTCGACGCCGGCGCCGAGGAGGTCAACGACCTCGGCGAGAGCTTCGAGGTCGTCAGCGAGGCCGGCGACCTGGTCGCCGTGCGCACCGCGCTCCAGCAGGCCGGCATCGACTACGACTCGGCGGAGGCCAACTTCCTCCCGTCGACGTCGGTGCCGCTGGACGCCGAGGGCGCGCGGAAGGTCTTCAAGCTGATCGAGGCGCTCGAGGACTGCGACGACGTGCAGAACGTCTACGCCAACATGGACGTGGCGGACGACGTGCTGGCCGAGGTCATGGGCTGAGGCCCCCGCGCCGAGGCGGGGACGGTGTCCTCCAGGAGCCCCCGCGGCGACCGCCGCGGGGGCTCCTGTCGTCCTCCCCGGCCGTCGGGCGCGGGCTCGCCCTCGTGCCCGGCGTCACCCGCCGCCCGGCAGAATGGGGGCGTGCGGCGCGAGGGCAATGGCCACCGGGAGCGACTGGAGGCCGAGCTGCGGTCCAGGGTGGACGGTGAGGGCTACGCCGTGCTCGCGGTCTTCGACCCGGACGACGAGGCCCCGCCCCTCACGTACACCGTGGGGATCTGGCGGGGCACGGGCGCGCCCGAGGTCATCGCGGTCGGTGTCGACCACGAGCTGGGCGCGGCGCTGGTCGAGGAGTACGTGCGGCGCTGCCGCGCCGGCGAGCGGTTCGAGCCGGGCCGGCGGTACGACGGGTTCCTGGAGGGGCTGCCCGTCACGTTCGAGTGGGTCAGCGCCGAGCACCACCGGGAGTGGCTGGGCTCGGCCAGCGTGGTCTACCCCGACGGCGACTTCCGCATGCTCCAGCTCCTGGTGCCCGACCCCAGCGGGGTGTGGCCGTGGCAGCCGGGAGCGCCGCACGAGTTGGTGAGGGGCCAGCCGGTGCTGACCGCGTCCGGCCGGCCGGAGAGCTGGGACCCGGAGGAGGGGCCGTGACGGTCAGCGACACGAGGAGCGACGAGGACCTGCGGCGCTGGCTGCTGGACACGGCCGAGGAGCACGGCGCGGCCGTCATCCAGATCGACGGGACCGAGGACGCCGCGCCGTTCGCGTTCACCGTCGGCACGTGGCGGCGCTGCGGCGTGCCGGAGGCCGTGGTCATCGGCCTGCCGCCCGAGGTGGCGCAGGCGGTGCTCAACACCTACGTCGCCAGGGCGGGCGCGGGGGAGCGGTTCCGGCCGGGCGAGCTGTACGACGGGTTCCTGGAGGGCTGCCCGGTCACGTTCGAGCGGGTGGCGTCGCAGTACTACCCCGAGTACTTCGGGCACGCGTTCCTGGTGTACCGGACCGGCCAGTTCGCCGCCGTGCAGATGGTGGTCTCGGCCCCGGACGGGAGCTGGCCGTGGCAGGAGGACGCGCCGGGCGGGTTCGCGCGGTGGCAGCCGGTGCTGACCGACAGCGGCGCGCCGGAGAGCTGGACGCCGGGCGTCGACGGCCCCTGACCGAGGTCAAGATCGAAAATCGGTGGCAGCGCGGGGTCCCCGAGGCGCTGAATGGGGTTATGGACAAAACCCCCGGAACGACCCCGCCCCGCCCCGCCGGGGCAGGCGTCGACGCGATGATGGAGACCAACCGGGCCAACTGGGACGCCAGGGCCGGGGTGCACGAGGGAAGCCGGTTCTACGACGTGGCCGGGCTGCTGCGCGGTGAGGACCACCTCGCCCCGTTCGAGTACGCCGAGCTGGGCGACCTGAGGGGCCGGGACCTGGTGCACCTCCAGTGCCACCTGGGCACGGACACCGTGTGCCTGGCCAGGGCGGGGGCCAGGGCCGTCGGCCTGGACTTCTCCGAGGAGTCGGTGGCCAGGGCGCGGCGCATCGCCGAGGACGCCGGCCTGGACATCGAGTACGTCAGGGCGAACGTCTACGACGCCGTCTCCGCGCTGGGCGGCCGCACCTTCGACGTGGTGCACACCGGCAAGGGCGCGTTGAACTGGCTGCCCGACCTCGGCGAGTGGGCCAGGGTCGCCGCCGCGCTGCTGCGCCCCGGCGGCATGCTGCACGTGGTCGAGTTCCACCCGCTGTTCACGGCCGGCGCGGACGAGCAACCGGACCTGGCGCGGCGGCTGGTGCTCGACTGGGACTACCTGGCGACGGGGGAGGCGAGCCGGTTCGACGGCGGGGACACCTACACCGACGGCCCGGCGGTCACGGGCATGACCGAGACGTACGAGTGGTCCTACGGGCTCGGCGACGTGGTGGGCGCGGTGCTTGACGCGGGGCTGCGGCTGGTGTCGCTGGCCGAGCACGACATCAGCCCGTGGGCGCGGTGGGAGGGGATGCGCCCCGACGGCCGGTGGTGGCGGATGCCCGAGGGCGCGCCGAAGCTCCCCCTGTTGTTCTCGTTGCGCGCGGTCCGCGACGCCTGACGCCCGCCGGTCACGGTCCCCGCGGAGGCCGGGCAGGAAGGGTGTCCACAAGGGACACGCGCCGTGGGCGCCCTTCCTCGTCCTCCGGGGTCTCCCGGGGCCTCTCCGGGTCCTCCCCAAGTCGTCCCGGGGCCTCTCCGGGGCCTCCCAAGTCCTCCCGGGTCCCTTCGGGATGTTCTCTCCCGAGAACCACACCGCTCCCACCCGTCCTGGGCGACGAGCGCCGTACCGGCTGTCACGGCCGGCTCCCACGAGACACCCCCCACCCGTCCCGGGGGGCGAGCCCCGCGTCCAGCCTATCGGCGAACCCCGGGGCGCCGCCCGACGAGAACCGCCACCTGTGGACAACTCCGGGGCATGGGGATAACTCGGCTCCCGGACGAGTGGAAGTACGCCCCTGTCGGGGGTTCTGCCTCTCGGCCTCTTGCGTTCCGGTGGGTTCTGGGAAGTCGAGGGGCTCCGCATCCGGCGTGAGGTGGCGGCGCTCCAACCTCACGCTGGTGTCACGACCCCTCACGCTGGTCACCCTCGTGCGGGTGACACCCCTCGTGCGGGTGACACCCCTCGCGCCCGTCACCGGTGACCTCGGTCGGGGCTGCACCACCAGATCTCGACCGGGCACCGCGGCGCGGACGGCTCGGACCGGCGACAACAAGCGACCACAAGGAATCCAGCGCGGAACACAGCACGGAAGTCCAGCGGGAGCGCAGGCGAGACATCAGCCAGGAGCTTCCGACAGGGCGGCGCCACAGTTGAGCCGAACATCGCGCCGAGGCCCGCCACCGCCCCAGCCGCGCATGATGAGCGCGGCAGCGGGTGTCGGCCTCGGCGTGCCATCGCCGCTCATGACCGTTCGTCGCGGTGCCGCCGCCGGGACGTCGCCGGGGCGTCGCCAGGACGTCGCCGCCGGTCTCCTCATCGGCGTCATCGCCCGCCGGCGCGCTCGATTCGCTCCACGGCCATGACCACCTTGCCCGCCCCGTCCTCGACGGCGATCCGCCTGGCCAGCGCCCGCGCGCGCCGCCGGTACGACTCGTCCGTCACCGCCTGGCGGATCAGTGAGGCGAGGCGTTCCACCGACAGCTCCTTCAGGGGCGCCGATCCCGGACTGACCCCGACGAGCCGCAGGCGTTCCGCCCACCACGGCTGGTCGGCGAGCACCGGGGTCAGCACCGCCGGCACGCCCGCGCGCAGCCCCGCGCCCGTCGTGCCGGCCCCGCCGTGGTGCACGACCGCCGCCATCTGGGGGAACAACCAGTCGTGGGGGACGGTGTCGACGGTGAGCACGTCGTCGCCGTCGGCCGTCATCCCCGCCCAACCCGCCTGCACCACGCCACGGACCCGCGCGCGGCGCAACGCCGCCGAGACGATGCCGGACAGCCGCTCGCTCTCCCCGGGGCTCATGCTGCCGAACCCGACGAACACCGGCGCCGGGCCGGCGGCCAGGAAGTCCACCAGCGCGGGCGGCGGCTCCCATCCCGGCGCGCGCTCCGGCCACCAGTACCCCACCACGTCGACGCCTGGCCGCCAGTCGCCCGGCCGGGGCACGACCGAGGGGCTGAACCCGTGCAGGATCGGGTATCTCGGGTTCTCCAGCATCTCCGCCCGCACGGCGGCGAAGCGCGTCGGCGGGAGGCCCAGGCGTTGGCAGAACTCCCTCATCGCGCCGTCGAAGGGAGTCGGCATGTGCGCGGCGAGCCGGGTGAGCAACCGGGTCCCCCTCGGGCCGAGGGACAGCCCGCCGAGGGAGGGGAGGGGGAACTCCGCCGTCGGCACGCCGGGGAACAGCTCCAGCGCCATGCTCGGGACGCCCATGGCCTTCGCCACCAGGTAGCCGTGCACCATCACGCCTCGTTGGAGGAGCAGCACCTCGGCCCCCTCGGCGGCCCTGACGACGTCCTCGCCCAGGTTCGCCATGAGCCGCTGCCCCATCCGGATGTTGTTGCGGATGCCGCGCAGCCCGGTCCCCCCTCGCTGCCACTCCCTGCCCTCCTCGGAGGACAGCATGGACCGGGTGTCGCTCGACATGGGCCGGAACTCGCAGCCGGTGGCCCGCACCATGTCCGCGAAGCCGGTCTCGGTCGCGATCGCCACGTCGTGGCCGGCCGTCCGCAGCCGCGCCGCCACGCCCGTGTAGGGCGCGACGTCGCCCCGTGACCCGATCGTCAGGATGACGACTCTCATCGTTGCCCCCAGTCACCCGCCTACTCGCGGTGCTCGGCGTCCCAGCGTTCGAACATGGGCTCCACCTCCTCGACCAGCCACCGGAACACGTCCTCGGCGGCCAGGACGCGCGCGGCGCGGGGCGACCCCTCGGGGAACATCGCCCTGCCCCGCCGGGTGATGTCGAGGAACTCGGCCAGCCCGGCGAACCGCTGGCGCAGCACCGTCGCCCAGGCGTCGTCCGCGATGCGGTAGTAGGTGGTGCGCTCACCGGGACGGGTGACTGCCTGCACGAGCTTCGACAGGGTCAGCATCCGGAGGGTGCCGGTCAGTGACGCCCGGCTCGCCCGGATGGCCTCGGCGATGTTCGCCGCCGACTGTTCCCTCGGCTCGCACACCATCAGCCAGCCCAGCGCGCGGCCCGTGATCGGGGGCCACCCGCTCAGCCGCATGAAGTAGGTCGCCACCTGTTCCGCCCACGCCCGCAGCTCGTCCAGCTCCGGTTCGCGCCTCTCCTCGCCCATCGCCGTGAAGTACAGCAATGGTCGAACTAGTTGTCAATTACAGACACAACTGAAAAGCATGCGTGTGCATGAAGAGTCGTTCGAGGGAACGTTCCTCGTCGGGCGTGCCGCACGTTGTCCGATCGATCGAACGAACTAGGGTCTCGAACGGGTGTTCGTCGGTCGGGTGGCCCCGGGCTGGTGCCGCTGCTGGTGACGAGGAGGCGCGCGTGCGGGTGCTGGGTGTCGACCCCGGCCTGACCCGGTGCGGGATCGGCGTGGTCGACGGCGGCCCCGGCCGCAGCGTGCGCTGCGTGGACGTCGGGGTGATCCGCAGCCCCGTCGACGCCGACCTCGCGCACCGGCTGCTCGCCGTGGCCGACGGCGTCGAGGAGTGGCTGGACCGGCACCGCCCCCAGGTCGTGGCGGTCGAGCGGGTGTTCAGCCAGCACAACGTGCGCACCGTGATGGGCACCGCCCAGGTCAGCGGGATCGTGGCGCTGGCCGCCGCCCGGCGCGGCCTCCCGGTCGCCTTCCACACCCCCAGCGAGGTCAAGGCCGCCGTCACCGGCTCGGGCCGCGCCGACAAGGCCCAGGTGACGACCATGGTCACCCGGCTGCTCCAGCTCGCGGAGGCGCCCCGACCCGCCGACGCCGCCGACGCGCTGGCCCTGGCCGTGTGTCACCTGTGGCGGGGACCGATGCTCGCCAGGATGGCCGAGGCCGAGGCGAGGGCCGCCGAGCTGGCCCGCGCGCACCGCGCGCGACTGGCCGACGCGGAGCGGCGCGCCAGGAGGGGCGCCGACGCCGGCACGGGACGAGCCGGCGCGGGACGAGCCGGGGCAGGACGAGCAGAGGCAGGAGGAGCAGGGTGATCGCATCGGTCCGCGGGCCCGTGTTGTCGGTCGGGCTGGACCACGCCGTGGTGGAGGTCGGCGGGGTCGGCCTCGCCGTGCACGCCACCCCGTCGACGCTGGCCACGCTGCGCAGGGGCGAGGAGGCCGCGCTGGCCACCGCCCTCGTCGTGCGGGAGGACTCGCTCACCCTCTACGGCTTCGCCGACGCCGAGGCGCGGGACCTGTTCGGCCTGCTCCAGACCGTGACCGGGGTCGGGCCGCGCCTGGCGCTGGCGACTTTGGCCGTGCTGGAGCCGGACAAGCTGCGGCACGCCATCTCCGACGGCAACATCACCATCCTCACCCAGGTGCCGGGCATCGGCCGCAAGGGCGCGGAGCGCCTGGTGATCGAACTGCGCGACAAGATCGGCGCGTTCGCCAACGTCGGGACGGACGGCGCGTCGTCCGCCGTGGACACCCGGCGGGTCAGGGCCGAGGTGTGCGAGGCGTTGGTGGGCCTCGGGTTCTCCGCCAAGCAGGCCGAGCAGACGGTCGACGCGGTGCTCGCCGAGACCGACGGCGCGCCGGCCGCCACGGAGACCTCCTCGGTGCTGCGCCGGGCGCTGGTCGTGCTCGGCAGGAAGAAGTAGGCCCCGATGGACGACGCCATCCACGACCCCTGGCCCCCGGTCGAGGCCCCGCTGTCGCCGCGCGCCGAGCCCGGCGACGGCGACGTGGACGCCACGCTGCGGCCCCGTCGCCTCGCCGAGTTCGTCGGCCAGTCCCGGGTGCGCGAGCAGCTCGAACTCGTCCTGGAGGGCGCGCGGCGCCGCGGCGCGCCCCCCGACCACGTCCTGCTGTCCGGCCCGCCCGGCCTGGGCAAGACCAGCCTCGCGATGATCATCGGTGCCGAGCTGGGCAGCGCGGTTCGGGTCACCTCGGGCCCCGCCCTGGAGCGCGCCGGCGACCTGGCCGCCATGCTGTCCAACCTCGTCGAGGGCGACGTGCTGTTCATCGACGAGATCCACCGGATCGCCCGGCCCGCCGAGGAGATGCTCTACCTGGCGATGGAGGACTTCCGGGTCGACGTGGTCGTCGGCAAGGGCCCGGGCGCCACCAGCATCCCGCTGGACATCGCCCCGTTCACCCTCGTCGGCGCGACCACCCGCTCGGGTGCGTTGACCGGGCCGCTGCGCGACCGGTTCGGCTTCACCGCGCACATGGAGTTCTACTCCCCCGAGGAGCTGGAGCGGGTGCTCCGGCGCTCGGCCGTGATCCTCGGCGTCGACCTGCGGCCGGACGGCGCCGAGGAGGTCGCCCGGCGGTCGCGGGGCACGCCCCGGATCGCCAACCGGCTGCTGCGGCGCGTGCGCGACTACGCGGAGGTGCGGGCCGACGGGGCGGTGACCAGGGAGGTCGCCCGCGCGGCCCTGGAGGTGTACGACGTCGACGAGCTGGGCCTCGACCGGCTGGACCGGGCCGTGCTCGGCGCGTTGGTGCGGTCCTTCGGCGGCGGCCCGGTCGGCGTGTCCACCCTCGCGGTCGCCGTGGGCGAGGAGCCCACGACGGTGGAGGAGGTGTGCGAGCCGTACCTGGTCCGGGCGGGGATGCTCGCCAGGACTCCACGCGGTCGGGTGGCCACCGTCGCCGCGTGGCGGCACCTCGGCCTGGAGCCGCCCCAGCACGCCCCCGGCGAGGATTCGCCCACGTCGTCCGAGGAGTGAGTGGGGTCGCGGCGCGCGGCGGGCGTCGTGACCGCCGCCTCATGCCCCGTGCGCCGCGTTTGGCACACTCGATGACGGCACCCCGCAAAACCGGACGAAACAACCAGGCGGCGCAACGGCGTCGCCGGAGACGAGAACGATGGACGCCTCCTTCCTCTTCCCCCTTCTGATCATCCTGCTCGCCGTGCCGCTGTTCCTGAGCACGCGGAAGCAGAAGAAGATGATGCAGGAGATGCAGGCCCTACAGAACTCGCTCGGCCCCGGCGACCGGGTGATGACGACCTCCGGCCTGTACGGCACCGTCGTCGGGACCGACGAGGACACCCTCGACGTCGAGATCGCGCCGGGCGTGGTGACCACCTGGCTGCGGGCGGCCGTGCGGGAGAAGGTCACCACCGACACGGCGTCGACCGCCGCCACCTCGGACGAGACCAGCGCCGCCGACACCGCCACCGACAAGGCGGACGGCCCGCAGGTCGCCCCGCCTCTGGAGCAGGGCAACAACGGCCGGTAAGAATGCGTGAGCGCTCGGTGGGGTGCGGCACACACCGAGCACAACCGATCACCGGTACGCTGCGCCCCCGCCCGGTGCTGACGGTTCGCGCTGTCAGACTGGGCGGGGGCGCGCACCGCGTTCGCGGGGCGTGCCGTTACCGACGTGTGGTTGAGGAGACGGACGCACCGTGGCACCTCCGGCCGGGCAGATCCGCCCAGGGCGATACCTGGCGGCCTTCGCCCTGATCGTCGCCGTGCTCTACGCGCTGGTGTTCTTCACCGGCGACGGCAAGGCGACCCCCAAACTGGGCATCGACCTCCAGGGCGGGACGCGGGTGACGCTCACCGCGCGCTCCCCCGACGGCACGCCCCCCACCAGGGAGGCGCTGAACCAGGCCAAGGCCATCATCGACCAGCGGGTCAACGGCCTCGGCGTCAGCGGCGCCGAGGTCGTCCTGGACGGCAACAACCTGGTCATCACGGTGCCGGGCGAGGAGAGCGACCAGGCCAAGAACCTGGGGCGCACCGCCGAGGTGAACTTCCGCAAGGTCGTCACCGCCCTGCCGGCCCAGCCGCAGCCGGCCCCGTCGACCCAGTCCTCGGCTCCGGCCGCGCCCCCCGGCCAGGGCGGACAGCCCGGCCAGGCCGGGAACACGACGGCCGCGACGCCGACCGGGACGTCCGGGGCCCCGTCCGCCGGCGCCAAGCCGCAGGGCCGCCCGGTGCCGGCGGCCGAGCAGCAGCCGCCGACCACCACGCCCAGCCCGACGCCGAGCACCACCCCCGCTCCGGCGCAGGACCCGAACGCGGCCGTCGACCCGAAGGCCGCCGAGGAGATCCGCAAGGCCAAGGAGCTGCGGCAGAGCACGGACCCCGCCGTGCAGCAGCAGGCGCTGCTCCAGCTCGACTGCTCCCAGACCGACCCGCTGCGCGGCAACGACGACCCCAACCTGCCGCTGGTGACCTGCTCCGAGGACAGGACCGAGAAGTTCGTCCTCGACAAGGTCTTCCTGCCGGGCAAGGAGGTCGCCACCGCGAACGCGGTGCCCACCCCGAACGGCCCCGGCTTCATCGTCGAGCTGGACTTCAAGAGCGGCGGCGCCAAGACCTGGGGTGACTTCACCTCGGCCAACGTGGGCCAGCGGGCCGCGTTCGTGCTGGACACCCAGGTGGTCTCGGCGCCGAGGATCAACGAGGCGATCCTGGGCGGCAAGACCCAGATCAGCGGGCAGTTCAACCAGCAGTCGGCCACCGAGCTGGCCAACGTCCTGAAGTACGGCGCGCTGCCGCTGTCCTTCGGCTCCTCCGAGGCCGAGACGGTGTCCGCGACGCTGGGCCTGGCCTCGCTCAAGGCCGGCCTGCTCGCCGGCGCGATCGGCCTGGCGCTGGTCTTCGTCTACTGCCTGTTCTACTACCGCGCGCTCGGCGTGCTGACGATCCTGTCGCTGGCGCTGTCCGGCGTGCTGGTGTACGCGGTGCTGGTGCTCATCGGCCGGTGGATCGGCTACACGCTCGACCTCGCCGGCGTCGCCGGGTTCATCGTCTCGATCGGCATCACCGCCGACTCGTTCATCGTGTTCTTCGAACGCCTCAAGGACGAGGTCCGCGAGGGCCGCTCGTTCCGCTCGGCCGTGCCGAGGGCGTGGACCAGGGCGCGGCGCACGATCCTGTCCGCCGACGCGGTGAGCTTCCTGGCCGCGGCCGTGCTGTACGTCCTGGCGGTGGGCCAGGTGAAGGGCTTCGCCTTCACCATGGGCATGTCCACCGTCCTCGACCTCGTCGTGGTGTTCCTCGCGACGCACCCGCTGGTCGTGTACGCGTCCCGGTCCAAGTTCCTGTCGCGGCCGAGCCTGTCCGGCCTCGGCGGGATGCAGCGGATCGGCGCCAGCAACCGCGCGGCCGCCGCGGCCGCCGCCGGCAAGGTCACCTCGACGTCCGTGAAGGAGGCGTGACGTGGCCAGCACCGAGACCACCACGCAGACCCCGCGCGCCGGGTTCTTCGTCCGCCTCTACAGCGGCAACGGCGCGCTCGACATCGTCGGCAAGCGGCGGCGCTGGTACGCGGCGATCCTGGTCGTGGCCGTGCTCTGCGTCGGGTCGATGGCGATCAGGGGCTTCAACCTCGGCATCGACTTCCAGGGCGGCACCAAGATCCAGATGCCGACGGCCGGCGCGAGCGGGCCGATCGACAGCGGCCGGGTCGAGGAGGTCTTCAGCTCGACCCTGGGCAAGCCGGTCGCGTCGACCCAGACCGTGGGCACGGGCGCGAGCGCGAGCATCCAGGTCCGGTCGGAGGCGCTGTCCACCACCGAGGTCGCCAAGCTCAAGCAGGCGCTGTTCGACCAGTTCAAGCCGCTGGGCAGGGACGGCCAGCCCAGCATGCAGGCGATCAGTGACAGCCTGGTCAGCGAGTCGTGGGGCGGGGAGATCACCAAGAAGGCGCTGATCGCGCTGGTCGTCTTCCTGGTGCTGGTGACGGTGTTCCTCGCGTTCTACTTCGAGCGGTGGATGGCCGTGGCCGGCCTGATCGCGCTCGGCCACGACCTCGTGATCACCGCGGGCGTGTACTCGCTGGTCGGCTTCGAGGTCACTCCGGCCACGGTCATCGGTCTGCTGACGATCCTGGGCTTCTCGCTCTACGACACGGTCGTGGTGTTCGACAAGGTCAAGGAGAACACCAGGGGCATCCTCGGGCTGACCCGCCGCACCTACGCGGAGGCGGCCAACCTGGCGGTGAACCAGACGTTCATGCGGTCGATCAACACCACGTTGATCGCGGTGCTCCCGGTGCTGGGCCTGCTGGCGATCGGCGTCGGCCTGCTCGGCGTCGGCACCCTGAAGGACCTGGCGCTGGTGCAGGTCACCGGCATGATCGCCGGCGCGTTCTCGTCGATCTTCCTGGCGACGCCGCTGCTGGTCGACTTCAAGCTGCGGGACAAGGCCTACCAGCAGCAGGCGGCCAGGGTCGCGGCCCGGCGGGCCAAGCTGGCCAACCGGGACGCCCAGTCGACCGAGGTCGCCGGTGACGCGGACGACGCGGAGTCGCTGGACGCCGAGCTGCGGCACGAGCGCGCCCTCGCGGCCGCCGCGAGCGTGCCGGCCAGGACCAGCAGGGCGAGCGACGCGCGGCGGACCCGGCGGCCGGCCGGCAAGGCGGCCCGCCCGACCGGGAAGCGCGGCCGGTGACCGAGCCCGTGGCCGAGGCGATGTCGGGGGCGGTGTCGGAGACAGCGCCCGAGAAGGCGTCCGAGACGGCGCCGGAACCGGTGACCGGAAGAACGAGTGGGGCGATGACGAACCCGACCGAGGGGTTGAACGCCGGGATGGTGCGGCTCGCCGCGGCGCTGACGCGGCTTGGCGAACTGTCCGGCGACCTGGAGCGCGCCAGGGGCCTGATCAGGGAGGTGCCGGACTTCCCGGAGCCCGGTGTGCTGTTCCGGGACATCAGCCCGGTGCTGGCCGACCCGGAGGCGTTCCGCGCCGTCGTCTACGGCATGGTGCGGCAGGTGCCCGAGTTCGACCTGGTGCTCGGCGTGGAGGCCAGGGGCTTCCTGCTCGGGGCGGCCGTCGCGTACGCGTGCGGTACCGGCGTGGTCGGCGTGCGGAAGCCGGGCAAGCTGCCGGTGGTCGCGCACCGCGTGGACTACACGCTGGAGTACGGCACCGCCACGCTGGAGCTGCCGGAGGACACCGTCCGCCCTGGGCAGCGGGTGCTCGTGGTGGACGACGTGCTGGCCACCGGGGGCACCGTGCTCGCGGCGTCCGAGCTGGCCCGTCGCGCCGGCGCGCAGGTGGTCGGCGTGTCGGTGGCGCTGGAGCTGTCCGCGCTGGGCGGCAGGGAGCGGCTGACCGACCTGCCCCTCCAGGTGGTCTTCACCGCCTGAGCCTCGTTCTCACGAGGTCGTTCTCGCGGCGTTCTCACGGCGTGTGGCCCGTCGGGATGGCTCCCGGCGGGCCACACGTGTGTTCACCAGCCCCCGAAACGGGCATCCCGATCAGGGGACGGCACGGCGGACGGCCGGGAAGGACCCTCGGCACTCACACTTTCGGGTGTCATCCGAATGGGGGGTTGTGCCGGGGGAGGGGTGACCCGGACCGGACGGCGTCCCGCCCGTCGGGAACGTTCGGCGCGGCTGACCCGGCGCTGGCCGGCGGACGCGACGGTCCCACCGTTCGCCGCAGGGCGTCACCCTGTGGGAAGGGATGGCCGCTGCTGAGCGTTATCCTCGACACCCGGGCACCTCGGGCGCCCGGAACGGGAGTTTCCGCAGCTCGTCCGGGACCGGGCGGGCCTGGATCGTCAGCCGGGAGCGTGCGTGAGCCAAGACGTCGAGCCCGCCGCGTCGGCGCAGCCCCTGTCATCGCGTCAGCCGTCGGCCACCCGTCGGGTGCGGGCGCGGCTCGCGCGTCGCATCACGGCGCAGCGCGCCGCGCCGGTCAAGCAGGTGCTGGAGCCGCTGGCCGCCGTCCACCGCGAGCTGCACCCCAAGGCCGACCTGGCGCTGTTGCAGCGCGCCTACGACGTGGCCGAGGAGCGGCACCGGGGGCAGCGCCGCAAGTCCGGCGACCCCTACATCACCCACCCGCTCGCGGTGGCCACGATCCTCGCCGAGCTGGGCATGGACACCACGACCCTGGTGGCCGCCCTGCTGCACGACACGGTCGAGGACACCGACTACTCGCTCGACCAGATGCGCGCCGACTTCGGTGACGAGGTCGCCCACCTGGTCGACGGCGTCACCAAGCTGGACAAGGTCAAGCTGGGCGCCGCGGCCGAGGCCGAGACCATCCGCAAGATGGTCATCGCCATGGCCAGGGACCCCAGGGTGCTGGTCATCAAGCTCGCCGACCGGCTGCACAACATGCGCACCATGCGGTTCCTGCCGCCGGAGAAGCAGGCCCGCAAGGCCAGGGAGACGCTGGAGGTGCTGGCCCCGCTGGCGCACCGGCTGGGCATGGCCACCGTGAAGTGGGAGCTGGAGGACCTGGCCTTCGCCATCCTCCAGCCGAAGAAGTACGACGAGATCGTCCGGCTGGTGGCCAACCGGGCGCCCTCGCGCGACATCTACCTGCGCAAGGTCATCGCGGAGCTGTCGGCGCACCTCGGAGAGGCCAGGATCACCGCCAGGGTGGAGGGCCGGCCGAAGCACTACTACTCCATCCACCAGAAGATGATCGTGCGGGGCAGGGACTTCGACGACATCCACGACCTGGTGGGCGTGCGCATCCTGGTGGACGAGGTGCGGGACTGCTACGCGGCGATGGGCGTGGTCCACGCGCTGTGGCAGCCTATGCCGGGCCGGTTCAAGGACTACATCGCGCAGCCGAGGTTCGGCGTCTACCAGTCGCTGCACACGACGGTGATCGGGCCGGACGGCAAGCCGCTGGAGGTCCAGATCCGGACCCACGAGATGCACCGCACCGCCGAGTACGGCATCGCGGCGCACTGGCGGTACAAGGAGACCAAGGGCACGCATCGCGGCCGGTCGGTCGAGATCGACGAGATGGCGTGGATGCGGCAGCTCCTCGACTGGCAGCGGGAGGCGGCCGACCCCGGCGAGTTCCTGGAGTCGCTGCGGTACGACCTGGCGGCCCTGGAGATCTTCGTCTTCACTCCCAAGGGTGACGTGATCACGCTGCCCGCGGGGTCGACCCCGGTGGACTTCGCCTACGCGGTGCACACCGAGGTGGGCCACCGCTGCATCGGCGCGCGGGTGAACGGCCGGCTGGTCGCGCTGGAGCGCAAGCTGGAGAACGGCGAGGTCGTCGAGATCTTCACCTCGAAGGCCGAGGGTGCCGGTCCGAGCAGGGACTGGCTGTCGTTCGTCTCCTCCCCGAGGGCGAAGACCAAGATCAAGCAGTGGTTCGCCAAGGAGCGCCGCGAGGAGGCCATCGAGGCGGGCAAGGAGGCGATCGGCCGCGAGGTGCGGCGGGTCGGCCTGCCGTTGCAGCGCCTGGTGTCGGCCGACTCGATGACGGCGCTGTCCCGCGAGCTGCGCTACACCGACGTGAGCGCGCTGTACGCGGCGGTCGGCGAGGGGCACGTCTCCGCGCGGCACGTGGTGCAGCGGCTGGTGGCGTTGATCGGCGGCGTCGAGCACGCCGAGGACGAGCTGGCCGAGCGGATGACGCCGTCGACCGTCGTGCGCCGCAGGGGCGTGGGCGACGCGGGCGTCGTCGTGAAGGACACCTCCGACGTGTGGGTGAAGCTGGCCCGGTGTTGCACGCCGGTGCCGGGTGACGACATCCTCGGCTTCGTTACCAGGGGTGGCGGGGTCAGCGTGCACCGCACCGACTGCACCAACGCCGACGACCTGCGGTCCTCGCCGGAGCGGCTGGTGGAGGTGGAGTGGGCGCCGTCGTCGTCCTCGGTGTTCCTGGTGGCCATCCAGGTGGAGGCGCTGGACCGGCACCGGCTGCTGTCGGACGTGACGAAGGTGCTCGCCGACGAGCGGGTGAACATCCTGTCGGCCTCGGTCACCACGTCGCGCGACCGGGTGGCGGTCAGCCGGTTCACCTTCGAGATGGGCGACCCCAAGCACCTGGGCCACGTCCTCAAGGCCGTCCGCAACGTCGAGGGCGTCTACGACGTCTACCGCGTCACGTCGGCCTCCTGACCGGACCGCGCGGGATCGGCTGACGCCGGAACGCGGAGGACCCCCGGGCACGCGCCCGGGGGTCCTCCCGTGTGTGTCGCTCGTCGGGACCGCCGACGAGGGGTCAGTTCGCGACCACGGCCTCGTTGATCGTGACCGGGAGCTTCGGCTTGCCGCCCCCGGGGGAGGGGTCGAGCGAACCGTCGTGGCCCGCGGCGGCGATCTTGTCGATCACGGCCAAGCCCGTCGCGTCGATGGTTCCGAACACGGTGTAGTTCGGCGGGAGCTGCGAGTCGCCGTAGACCATGAAGAACTGGCTGCCGTTGGTGTTCGGGCCGGCGTTGGCCATGGCCAGCGTGCCCCGGGTGTACTTCATGTCCGGCTTGGTCTCGTCCTTGAACGAGTAGCCGGGGCCGCCTCGACCGGTGCCGCTGGGGTCGCCGCACTGGAGGACCTTCAACCCTTCGCCCGTGCTGAGCCGGTGGCAGGAGGTCTTGTCGAAGAACTTCGCCTTGGCCAGGTGGACGAAGCTCTGCGTGGTGCAGGGGGCCTTCGCCCGGTCCAGGGTCAACGGGACGTCGCCCTGGTCGGTCTTCAGGGTGACCTGCGTGGTGCCCTGGTTGGGCGTGGGGTTCGGGTCGTCCGGCATGGACACCTGCTTGCCGCCGGTCTTCTCGCCCGGCGTCTCCAGGTAGGCGCACGGCCCACCGGTGGTCTTGCCCTCCGGGGTGGAGCTCTCCGACGGCTGCGCCGCCATGTCGGTCTTGCCGTCGCGGGTCGCGAGGTAGTAGACGCCGCCGGCGACGACCACGGTCGCCGCGATGGCGGACACCACCCCCAACAGCCGGCGCCGCCTGGCGCGTTGGGCACGACGCTCCAGTTGACGCTCCAGCTTCCGCTTGGCGTTCTGGCGGCGCTGCTCGTTGCTCGGCACCTGCTCCTCCCGATGGTCGACCAACCGCTGGTGACAGGCGGGGAGTCTAGGGCGACAGCGTGTGAGGTCCGTATAGCGGTCCGCTCAGGGGTCCCCGCCCACCGGCCGGGTGAGGCGCTGATCGCGCCGAAGTGTCGCGGTCCGGTCCTCTAGGCTGGTCGCCGGGCGGACGCCGTCCGCCAGCCCCGCCGTGTGCCCCTTCCCGGCTCGCTCTGGAGGTCCGCGCCGTGCTCGTCGTCGGGTTCCCGTCCGGCCCGCTCCAGGCCAACTGCTACCTGCTGGCCCCGGGCGAGGGCTCGCCCTGCGTCGTGGTCGACCCGGGGCAGGACGTGGTGGAGCCGCTGGCCGAGCAGCTCAGGAAGCACCGGCTGACGCCGGTCGCCGTCCTCCTCACGCACGGTCACTTCGACCACTGCTTCTCGGTGGCCCCGGTCTGCGACGGCAACGACATCCCGGCCTGGGTGCACCCCGAGGACCGCGCGCTGCTCAGCGACCCCGGCAGGGGGCTGGGCGTGGAGACGCGGGCGATGTTCGGCGGCGCGCTGGAGATGCGGGAGCCGGCCGAGGTCAGGGAGCTGTCCGACGGCGCCGAGCTGGACCTGGGCGGCCTCCGGATCACCGTCGCGCACACCCCGGGCCATACCGGCGGGTCGGTGTCGTTCCACACCGGCACCGAGGAGGGCGGGCGGCTGATGCTGTCCGGGGACACCCTCTTCGCCGGGTCGATCGGGCGCACCGACCTGCCGGGCGGCGACCACCGGCAGATGCTGGAGACGCTGCGCACCAGGGTGTTGCCGCTGCCGGACGACACCGTGGTGCTCCCCGGCCACGGACCCACGACGACCATCGGCCGTGAGCGCGTCAGCAACCCGTTCCTGCTGGGGCTGGACCCCGACGGGGCCGACGCGCCGGCCGCACCGCACCGAGGACTGTGAACGAGAGCAGATGACCACCTTCACCGCCCCCAAGGGCATCCCCGAGTACTACCCGCCGCAGTCCGCGGCGTTCCTGGCCGTGCGCGAGACCCTGGCCGAGGCGGTCCGGCGCGCCGGCTACGGCTACATCGAGCTGCCGGTCTTCGAGGACACCACGCTGTTCGCCAGGGGCGTCGGCGAGTCCACCGACGTGGTGACCAAGGAGATGTACACCTTCTTCGACCGGGGCGACCGGTCGGTGACGCTGCGCCCCGAGGGCACCGCGGGCGTCATGCGGTCGGTGATCGAGCACGGCCTCGACCGCGGCCAGCTTCCGGTGAAGCTGTTCTACACCGGCCCGTTCTTCCGCTACGAGCGGCCGCAGGCCGGCCGGTACCGCCAGCTCCAGCAGCTCGGCGTGGAGGCGATCGGCGTGGACGACCCGGCGCTGGACGCCGAGGTGATCGCGATCGCCGACGCCGGCTACCGCGCGCTGGGGCTGTCCGGCTACCGGATCGAGCTGACCTCGCTCGGCGACGCGACCTGCCGGCCCGCCTACCGGGAGAAGCTCCAGGAGTTCCTCCGGAAGTTGCCCCTCGACCAGGAGACCCGGCAGCGCGCCGAGGTCAACCCGCTGCGCGTGCTCGACGACAAGCGGCCCGAGGTGCGGGACATGGTCGAGGACGCGCCGCTGATGGTCGACCACCTGTCGCCGGAGTGCCGCGAGCACTACGAGCGGGTCAAGGGGCACCTGACCGACCTCGGCGTGAAGTTCACCGAGAACCCGCGCCTGGTCAGGGGACTGGACTACTACACCAAGACCACCTTCGAGTTCGTGCACGACGGGCTGGGCGCGCAGTCCGGCATCGGCGGCGGCGGCCGGTACGACGGCCTGATGGCCGAGCTGGGCGGCCAGCCGCTGTCCGGCGTCGGGTTCGGTCTCGGCGTGGACCGGACGCTGCTGGCCTGCCAGGCCGAGGGCCTGACCGTGGGTGACCAGGCCCGGTGCGACGTGTTCTGCGTGCCGCTGGGCGAGGCCGCCAAGGCCAGGCTCGTGGCGTTGGCCGGGCAGTTGCGTGCCGCCGGGGTCCGGGTCGACCTCGCCTACGGGGGCAAGAGCCTCAAGGGCGCGATGAAGGCCGCCGACCGCTCTGGCGCGCGGTACGCGCTCGTGCTGGGCGAGCGGGACCTGGCCGAGGGCGCGGCCCAGCTCAAGGAGCTGGCCAGCGGGGAGCAGCGGCCGGTGACCCTGGACGAGGCCGTGCCGGCCGTGCTGGCGGCGTTGGGGAGGTCGACCGAGCGGTGACCGGGCAGCAGCGGCAGGAGGTCGTTCCCCTGGACCTGCTCGACCCGCCGGTGGTGCGGCGGCGGGCGTGGTCCGTGGCGTTGGGCGCGCTCCTGGTCGCCGCCGCGTTCGGCGGGATCGTGGGCCTGTTCGGCGGGGTGGTGGCCGGGTTGGTCACCGCCGCGGTGATCGGCCTCCCGCTGCTGCTGCTCGCGCTCGTCGAGGCGCGCCGACGGACCTGGCTGGCGGACGGGACGCTCGCGGTGCGCGGGCTGGGCACGCGCCGGGTCGCCCTCGCCGGCGCCACGCTCGACCTGCTGGTGACCGACACGCGGGGTGTGCGGACGATCGGGATGCTGGTGAGCGGGCGGGGCAGGGCGATCAACCTCGCCCTGGCGATGTACGCGGGGACCGGCGGTCGGGAGCTGGGCATCGTGCAGCTCCGGCGGCTCGCCGACGCGCTGGCCGCGACCGGTGAGGCGTCGGGCCTGGTGTTCTCGCAGCTCCTGGTCGCCCAGCTCCGGGCGGAGGCCAGGGGCGACGCCGCGCCGGAGCGCCCGCTGTACCAGATCGCGTCGCTCGCTCCTGGCGGGCGTCTCGCGCAGAAGCTCACCGCCCCGGTGGTGGCGCGGTTCGTCACCACGCTGGACTGAATCGGACCGGGACCGGGACCGGGCCGGGCTCGGCCAGGCCGGACCGGGGTGGGCCGGTCGCCCCACCTCCGGCGGGGTCAGGCGCGGCTGCCGATCCACACGGCGGTCGCGACCATCGCGGCCATGCCGAAGATCCAGACGACCACGCCCTCCGGGCCGGGGCCGTAGCCGCCCAGCGGGTTGCCGCCGGGGTTGTTGCGCCCCTCGGCCACCGACCGGACGTAGGCGATGATGTTCCGCTTCTCGTCGGGGGAGAGCTGGCGGTCGGAGAACTTGGGCATGGTGTCGGGGCCGGTGAGCATGGCGGTGTAGATCTGCTCCTCCGTCGCCGGGTCCAGGCTCGGCGCGGACTTCCCCGACGACAGCGCGCCACCCCTGCCCGTGAAGTTGTGGCAGGACGCGCAGTTCAGCCGGAACAGCTCGCCGCCCCTGGCCGGGTCGTCCCCGCGCAGGGCCGCGCCGCGCTGGTCCGGGCGCCTCGGCCCTCCGCCCGTGGCCCACACGAACGCGCCCAGCGCGTCGATCTCCTCCGGTGAGAACTGGGGCGGGGTGCGGTACGCCTCGGGCCCCTGGCTGGTCAGCGGCATGCGCCCGGTGGAGACCTGGAAGAACACGGCGGCCTCGCCCACGCCGACGAGACTCGGTCCCCGCCCCGGCACCCCCTCCAGGTTGGCCCCGTGGCAGGTGACGCAGGAGGTGCGGTAGAGGTCGGCGCCCTGGCGCACCAGCGCCGGGTCCTGCGCGTGGGCGGGCGACGGGTCGGGCGCGAGCCACGCGTGGGCAGCGCCGGCGCCGAGGAGGCCCAGCGCGAGGGCGAGCGGGGCGGGCACGCGACGCGGCCCCCGGCGGCGGGGTCGGGGACGTCCGGTTTCACCCGAGAACGCGCGCATGGCTGACCCGTTCCACGTCGACGACATCGTCCACGCGCATTACGGCACAGCCGTGCGGAGCGCGCCGCCGTTCGTCCGCTCGTTCACCCAGGTCACCGCCTGATGGGAGGACACCCGGAGGTGAGCCGCCGTCGTGCGGCGGCGGTGCCGCGAGGAGCTACGGACGCCGTGCCGGGCGGTGGGGCAGTGGGTGGTGCGTGGGCGGGCGAGCGTCGACCACGGGAATGGGGGCGGTCGGCGCGTCCATGTCCACGGCGCGACGCCGGGTCGGGGCCGCGGTGGGCCAGGCGGGCGGCGGGGAATGCTCCTCCGGATTCCGGTGCGCGGGAGACGCGGTCGGCCCTGTCGGGGTCCGGCGGGGAGTGGGCCTGTCCTTGTCGGTCTTCGGTCGGGCGCGTGGTGTCTCGTCGTCCCGGGCGCCGCTGACGGGCGCGCGAGCGTGTGCGACATCGGAAGTACGGCGTTCGTTCCCGCTGTCGGGGGCGTGATCGTCCGTGACATCCGAGGGGCCGGACTGTCGCGCCTCATCCGGGTTGGGATCGTTCGCGATGGCCGTCGAGGCCGGGGTGGAGTCCGAGGCGGGCTCGGCGGGCGGCGGCTCGTGCACGGCGACCCACGCGGCCAGCGCCGTGGTGACCGGGACGGCCGCCACCAGCCCGACGCTGCCCACCAGGGTCCGCACCACCTCCGAGGCGACCACCTGCGCGGTCACCACCTCGCCGAAACTCCGGCCGGACACCGAGTAGGCCAGCAGCATCGGCAGGGCCGCGCCCGCGTAGGCCATGAACAACGTGTTGACCGCCGAGCCGACGTGGTCCCGTCCGATCCGCAGGCCGGCCGCGTAGAGCTGCCGCCAGCCCAGGGCCGGGTTGGCCCTGCGCAGCTCCCACACCGCGCTGGCCTGCGTGACGGTCACGTCGTCCAACACGCCCAGCGCGCCGATGAGCACGCCGGCCAGGAGCAGTCCCCTGGCGTCGATGCCGTGGCCGAGCAGGCCGATCAGGTTGGCGGTGTCCTCGTCGAGGCCGGTGAGCCTGGTCGCGGCGGCGAAAGCCCAGCCGAGCGCGCCGATCAGGACCAGGCTGGCCAGGGTCCCGAGCACGGCGGTGGAGGTGCGCGCGGTGCGGCCGTGCGTGAGGTACAGGGCGACGAACATGATCACCCCGGAGGCGACGACCGCCACCGCGACCGGGCTGCGCCCGGCGAGGATCGCCGGCAGCACGAACCAGGTCAGCACCCCGAAGCTGATCACCAACGCGCCGAGCGCGGCCAGTCCGCGCCAGCGGGCCAGCACCAGCACGGCCAGCGCGAACACCCCGCCGAGCACGGCGAGCGGCCACCCGCGTTGGAAGTCGACGAGCTGGTACGAGCCCGCGTCCCTCGGGTCGGCGCCGGCGTAGGCCAACACCACGCGGTCGCCCACGGTGTACGTCGGGGTGCTGGGCTCCCGCGGGACCCGCTGCTGGATCAACAGGCCGACGGCCGGCCCGTCGGTGAGCCGCACGGTGACCGTCAGGCACTCCGTGGCGTCTCCGGCGGCGTGCGGGGAGGGCGGGGGAGGAGGCTGGTTCCCCGTCGTGCACGGGCTGCTCGCCACCGCCGTGACCTCGGCGTGCACCGGCATCTGGTGCGCGCCGAGCTTGTCGCTCGTCGTGGGCTCCTGGCCGAAGGGGTAGAGCAGGAGCACCCCGACCAGCGACGCGAGCGCGCAGGGCACGAGCAGGGCGGCGAGCAGGAGCCGCACCCGGCGCGACGCGGGCTCGACCGGCCCGTGGCCGTGTCCGTGTCCATGTCCATGTCCATGACCGTGGCCGTGCGCGGGCAGATCGGGTTCGGGGGAGCGGTCCTCCGCCCGGCGGGTCCGGGCGCGGCGGGGGGAACGCGGCGTGGCGGTCGCCGTGGGCCGGGACTCGGCCGACGGCGACCGCCGCCCGTCGCTGGTCGTCACCCGTCACATAGTGCCTACCGCCTTCGCGCGGCCACCGGCGTGGTGCCCTCCGCCGGGCGGTGGCGCCCGGTGACGAACCGGGCCAGCCGTTCCCCGACCACCATGCAGGTCAGGTTCGGGTTGACCGTGGTCATGCTCGGGAACACCGAGGCGTCGGCCACCCGCAGGCCCTCGACGCCGAGGACCCGCAGCTCCGGGTCCACCACCGTGGTGGCCGCGTCGGGCGCGCCCATCCGGCAGGTGCCGGCCGGGTGGTAGACGGTGTTCGCGGTCCGGCGGACGTACTCGGACAGCTCGGCGTCGTCCACCATGGCCGCGCCCGGCGACAGCTCCTTGCCCACCCAGTCCCGCACCGACCGCTGGGCCATGATCTCCCTGGCCAGGTGCACGCCGGCGAGCATGATCCGCTCGTCGTAGCCCTCCGGGTCGGTGAAGTACCGGAAGTCGATCGACGGCGGCGCGTCCGGGTCGGCCGAGCGCAACCGGACCACGCCCTCGCTGCGCGCCCTGGCCACGTTCGGGGTCAGGGAGAACCCGTGTTCGGCGGTGGGGAACCCGGCCGGCCCGGTCTGCATGTCGAACACCTCAAGACCGAGGTGGAACATCAGGTCCGGGTGCTCGGGGTCCAGCACGTTGGCGAAGATCCCGACCTCCCAGAGCTGCGCGCTCGGGAAGTCCAGCGGGCGCTGGGACTCCCAGTTCAGCACGCCCTCGGGGTGGTCGAGCAGGTGCTCGCCGACCGGGAGGTCGGCCACCACGTCGATCCCGAGCGCGCGAAGCTGGTCGGCCGGCCCGATGCCGGACAGCATCAGCAGCTTCGGGGTGTCGAACGCCCCCGCCGAGACGACCACCTCCCGCCGGGCGCGCAGGATGCCCTGGTCGGTGGCGACGCCGGTCGCGCGGCCGTGCTCCACGAGCACCCGCAGCGCCCTGGTGCCGGTGAGGACGGTGAGTTCCTCCGGCAGCGCGGCCAGCGGGTGCAGGTAGGACACCGACGACGACTGGCGGATGCCGTCCAGGACGTTGAGCTGGAACCGGCCGGCTCCGGCCGTGAGCTGGCCGCCCTGGTTGAACCGCACGGTGGGCAGCCCCAGCTCGGCGCAGGCGTCGAGCACGGCGTGGTTGAGCGGGTTGTCCTCGGGCGGCTCGGCGACGTGGACCCGCTCGCGGACGGCGGCCACGGCGGGGGCGACCGCCTCGGGGCCCCAGCCGGCCGCGCCCAGCTTCTCCCACTCCGCCAGGTCCCGGTCAGGGGGGAAGAAGGCGATGCAGGAGTTGTGCGACGAGCAGCCGCCGAGCACCTTCGCCCTGGCGTGCCGGATGCGGCCGTTGCCCCTGGCCTGCGGCTCGATGCGGTAGTCGTAGTCGTACTCGGACTCCAGCAGCTCGGTCCACCGGCGCAGCCGGAGCACCTCGTCGCGGCCCTCGTCCGACGGACCCGCCTCCACCAGGGCGACGGTGCCCGCGCCGAGTTCGGCCAGCCGCCGGGCGGCCGTGGCCCCCGCGCTGCCGCCGCCCACGACGACGACGTCGAACTCGCCGAGGAGCTGGTGCTTGCCGGTCACGCCTCGTTCCCTCCGCCGGTGCCCAGCCAGCCCGACCGGGCCGGCCGCAGGTTGTGGTAGATGTGCTTGGGCTCGGTGTATTCCTCCAGCCCGGTCGGGCCGAGTTCGCGCCCGACGCCGGACTGCTTGAACCCGCCCCACTCGGCCTGCGGGACGTACGGGTGGTAGTCGTTGATCCACACCGTTCCGTGCCGCAGCCGCCGGGCGACCCGGCGCGCCCTGCCGGCGTCGCCGGTCCACACCGCGCCGGCCAGGCCGTAGATCGTGTCGTTGGCCATCGCCACCGCCTCGTCCTCGGTGTCGAAGACCTCGACGGTCATGACCGGGCCGAAGACCTCCTCGCGCACCGCGGTCATGTCGGAGCGGCAGCCGTCGAGCACGGTCGGCAGGTAGTACCAGCCGTTCGCCAGCGCGGGGTCCTCCGGCGCTCGTCCGCCGGCGCGCGGTACCGCGCCCTCGGCGACGGTGGCGTCGACCATCGCGGCCACCTTGTCGCGGTGCGCGCGCGAGATCAGGGGTCCGATGTGGACGGTCTCGGGTGTCTCTCCACTGTGGACATTCTGTTCGGCGAACCCGTCGCCGAGGCGGATCTCCCCGATCCGCTCCACGAGCGCGGACACGAACCGCTCGTGCAGCTCGCGCTGCACCAACAGCCGCGCCCCCGCCGAGCACACCTGGCCGGCGTGGAAGAACGCCGCGCTCAGCGCGTTGTCCACCGCCGCGTCGAAGTCCGCGTCGGCGAACACCACGTTGGGGTTCTTGCCGCCGAGCTCCAGCGCCACCTTCTTCACCGTCGCCGCGGCGTCGGCCATGATCCGTCGGCCGGTGGACAGGCCGCCGGTGAACGACACCATGTCCACGTCAGGGTCGGTGACCATCGCCCTGCCCACCGGATCGCCCGCGCCCAGCACGACGTTGAGCACGCCGTCGGGGAGCAGCGGGGCGGCCAGCTCGGCCAGCCGCAGGGTGGTCAGCGGCGTCAGCTCGCTGGGCTTGATCACCACGGTGCAGCCCGCCGCCAACGCCGGCGCGAGCTTCCACGACGCCTGCAACAACGGGTAGTTCCACGGCGTGATCTGCGCGCACACGCCGACCGGCTCGCGCACCACCTCGCTGGCCACGTCCCGCGTCGGCGGCTCCACCGTCCTGCCGGACAGCGCGGGGCCGAGGCCGCCGTAGTAGCCGAAGACCGCGGCCACGTCGGCCATGTCCTGCCGGCTGTCCGCCAACGGCTTGCCGGTGTCCAGGCTCTCCAGCTCGGCGAGCTCCTCGGTGTGCTCCCGCACCAGCTCGCCGATCCGGCTCACGACCGCGCCGCGCTCCGCGGCCGGCAGCGTCGGCCACGGGCCGGAGTCGAAGGCGCGACGCGCGGCGGCCACGGCCGCGCGCACGTCCTCCGCCGTCGCCTCCGCGACGACGGCGACGACGTGGTCGTCGTGCGGGGAGCGCACCTCGCGGGTGCCGCCGGCGGTGTCGGTCCACCGGCCGTCGATCAGCAGACCGCTCGGCGTCCTGGCCGTGCGGGTCATGCGGTCACCTCCTTGGTGATGGGGCTGGCCAGGCCGATGGCCTGGCGTTCCGGGGAGTCCGGACGCAGGGCCGACAGCGGGACCGGTCGGTCGACGCGTCGGGTCAGCCAGGAGACCGCCAGCGTGGTGACCAGTCCGGTCACCATCGCGACGGTGCGGAACGGGAACAGCACGGCGCCGTCCTCCTCCCACGGCCACGGCAGGAACGCCGGGAGGCCGAAGGTCGGCTCGCCACCGCTGGCCCGGATCACCAGGCCGACCACGAAGCCGGACAGCACCCCGGTCCGGTTGGCGAACGGGACGAACAACGCGCACACCAGCATCGGGAACAACAGCACGTAGACCAGGTCGCTGGCCAGGTACCAGAGCTGGTAGACGCTGCCGACGTTGAGCGCCAGCACGGTCGCGGCCGCCCCCACGAGGATCCCGACCCTGCGCACCACGCGGCGCACCCGCTCGTCGCCGGCCTTCGGGTTGACCAGCCTGCGGTAGAGGTTCCAACCGCCCATGGAGGCGGCGGACAGGATCGAGGCGTCCACACTGGACATCACAGCGCCGGCCATCGCGCCCAGCGCGACGATCGCGATCCCGGTCGGCAGCAGGTAGCGCAGCACGTAGGGAACGGTCAGCGCCGGGTTGTCGATCGGCGGAGCGCCGTGCGCGGTGAAGTCGGCCGCCGAGGCGATGACGCCGAACAGCGCAGGGGGGATCGCGGCCACCAGGCACAGCCCGCTGGCGGCGAAGGACAGGCGACGCGCGGTCCGCTCGTCCTTGCTGGACAGGACGCGCTGGAAGTACACCTGCCACGGGATGCCGCCGAGGACCAGCAGCAGCCCCATGTCCCACCAGTTCCACCACTTCGGACCCCACGCCGGGTCGTCCCACCCGGTCAGCGGCGGGAACAGGGAGGCGTAGCTGCCCATGTGGTCGGAGTAGGAGTCCCACGCCGCGCCGAGCCCGCCGACGGCGCCCGCGGCGAACGGCAGCGCCAGGAACAGCCCGATGAAGATCACGATGATCTGCGCGACGTCGGTCATCGCGACCGACCACGCGCCGCCGGCCACGGTGTAGGCGATGCCGATCGCCGCCGAGATGATGATCGCCGGCGTGAAGTCGAGGCCGACGATGACGGCGAAGGTGGTGCCCAGGGCGGTGAGGACGGCCCCCGACCAGAACACCTCGCCGAGCATCGCCGGGATCGAGCCCAGTCCGGCCACCCGCTTGCCGAAGCGGATGTCCATCGGGTCGAGCATGGTCATGAAGCGGCCCCTGCGCATGGGGCCGGCGAAGAACAGCCCGCCCACGAGCATGCTCAGCGCGTAGCCCCACGGGGCCTGCGCGAAGACCATGCCCCGGGACGCGGTGGCCTCGGCGGTGCCGCTGATGTAGCCGCCGTCCACCCAGGTCGCGGTCATCGTGCACACGCCGATCCACAGCGGGAGGCTGCGGCCGGCGACCAGGGTCTCCGCCAGGTTGCTGGCTCTGCGGGCGGCCACGACCGCGCCGAGCCAGTAGAAGACGCCGTAGAAGGCGAACATCGCGAGCAGCGCCGGCCAGGAGACCCGGGGCTGGGTGAGGGCGATGTAGACCGAGGCCACCACCAGCCCGAGCCCGAACACCCCGAGGGTGATCAGTCGGGACGGGCGGCGGGAGGCCGCGGCGCGGTCGAGTGGGGTCGGTTCGGTCGTGCTCGTCGCCGGGACGGACACACCTCTCCTTCCGTCGGTGATCAGGACCGCCGATCGACGCTAGACCAAAAGTGGGACGCAAGTCCCGGTTTGGGCGACGAACTGTGACCTTTCCTACGGCCTCGAACCTGTAACGAAGTGGCCTCGCGGAGCGAAATAGCGCCTCATTCGCGCAGGTGGGGCGCTGTGTCCCCGGTCGGGGTCACCGGGGTTGCCCAGGCCGTCGAACGCGTGTTCGAATTAGGCCATGCGGTGGAACGGGCAACGCGTGGCCGACGGCGACCTCGTCACGGCGCCGACGCTGCCCGGCCTGCCCGGTCTGGTGCGCAGCGTCCGCACCCCCGAGTTCCAGGGAATGGTGTTCCACGAGATCGCCGCCAAGTCGGCGCTCAACCGGGTGCCCGGCGAGTCCGCGATGCCCTTCCGCTGGACGGTGAACCCCTACCGGGGCTGCTCGCACGCGTGTGTCTACTGCTTCGCCCGGCGCTCCCACACGTACCTCGATCTCGACGCCGGGCGGGACTTCGACAGCCAGGTGATCGTCAAGGTCAACGTCGCCGAGGTGCTGGCGCGCGAACTGGCCGCGCCGCGCTGGCGACGCGAGCACGTCGCCATGGGCACCAACACCGATCCGTACCAGCGCGCCGAGGGGCGCTACCAGCTCATGCCCGGCGTCATCTCCGCGTTGGCCGGGTCGGGCACGCCCTTCTCCATCCTCACCAAGGGCACGCTGTTGGCCAGGGACCTGCCGCTGCTGGTCGACGCCGCCCAGGACGTCCCGGTCGGCCTCGGCGTGTCGATCGCGCTGGTGGACCGCGAGGCGCAGGCGTCGCTGGAGCCGGGGACACCCAGCCCCCAGGCCAGGTTGGAGCTGGTGCGCAAGGCCCGCGAGGCGGGCCTGCCCTGCGGGGTGTTCGTCGCGCCCGTGCTGCCGTGGCTGACCGACTCCGTGGACGTGCTGGACGACCTGCTCCGGTCGATCGCCGAGGCCGGGGCCACCGGCGTCACGGTGCTTCCGCTGCACCTGCGGCCCGGCACCCGCGAGTGGTTCATGGCCTGGCTGGAACGGGAGCACCCGAAACTCGTGCCGGGCTACCGCCGGCTCTACGCGCGCGGCTCCTACGCCGACCCGCGCTACCGGAAGTGGCTGTCCGAACGCGTGCGCCCGCTGGTCCGCAGACACGGCTTGGAGCCACGCGCCACCGCCCGGAAGGGAAGCCCGCTGCGCGGCATCCCCGGCGACGAGGAAGGCGACTGGCCGGACGGCGCGCTGCCGGGCGCCGACGACCTTCCCTCGACCCCCTGCGCCCCGCCCGGCGGCTCGGAGCAGCTCACGCTGCTGTAGCCGCGCCGGACGGAGCGGTCAGAGGAGCTGGTCGAGGTCGAGGGTGACCGGGAAGGGGTCGGTCGTGGTGAAGGTGCCGGTGGCGGCGGGCGCGTCTTGGTAGCCGAATTCGTCGGTCAGGTGGCAGGCGACGAGCGAGACCGGGTGCTCGATGTCCACGATCCAGTAGTGGGGGATGCCGGCGTCGGCGTACTCCACGCTCTTGATCTTGTAATCCATGCGTCGGGATCCGGGCGAGACGATCTCGACAATGAGGAGAACCTAAGAGAACCTCAGAAGCCCGTGCTATCCCGCGCTCCCGCCGCACCCGCTCGACGGTCGCCTTCTCGACGACGACGAGGTCTGGGCGGCGTACGGTTCCCGGATCGTCCGACGGCGCGAGCTCCAGATTCACGTCGACTTCCTGGATGGCCGTGAGATGGCCGGGAAGTTGCTGCTTGATCCGGTCGCACAGTTCGAAGGACGCGATCATGTGGTCCATCACCGGGCCGGGTGAGATCACGAGGTTGCCCTCCTGGAGCTCCCAGCGGACGCGGTCGTCCTCGCCGAGCGCCAGGTACTCCTCCACCGTCAGCAGGCATGCTCCGCCGGCCAGGAGGTGCGAGAGCGCGGGCTCGGCTGGCGGTTCCGGGATCGCTGTCACGGCTTCTCCTCGTGTCTGCCAGGCGGGTTCTTCACGGCGCGCGTTGTTCTAGAGGGGGTGCGCGCCGTCGAATTCAGCTTCGGAACGGGTTCCCTCGATCGTGAGACGGTCGATGTTGAGGGTGACCGGGAAGGGGTCGGTCGTGGTGAAGGTGCCGGTGGCGGTGGGCGCGTCCTGGTAACCGAACTCTTCGGTCAGGTGGCAGGCGACGAGCGAGACCGGACGTTGGAGATCCAGGATCCAGAAGTGCCTGATCCCGGCGTCGGCGTACTCGGTGTGCTTGGTCTTGTGGTCCATGCGTCGTGATCCGGGGGAGACGATCTCGACGGCCAGGAGGATCTTGGAGGCGCGCGCGATCCCGCCTTCCTCGTCCAACCGTTCCAAGGTCGCCTGTCCACGACGACGAGGGCCGGACAGCGGACGGTGCCGGGGCCGTCCGGTGGGGCGAGTTCGAGATCGACGTCAATGCCCTGGACGACCTCCAGGTGGGAGGGGATCTGCTGTTCGAGCTGGAAGGTCAGCCGCTGGGACGCGATCTGGTGGCGCGCCACCGGCTTGGGCGCGATGACGAGGTCGCCCTCCTGGAGCTCGCAGCGGGCGTGCTCGTCCTCGCCGAGCGCCAGGTACTCGTCGACGGTCAGTGACCGGAACAGCGCTGGTTGGACCAGCGGCCGCTCGACAGGGGGCTCAGGTGTCACGGAGCGGGCTCTCGCCGCGACTGCCTCGGGGCGTTCACGCGGCTGTTCGTAGCCGCCGCCCGCGCTGCCGGAAGAGCGCTCGGGTCCGGTTCACCCGATGGTGATCAGTCCTGCTGTGTCGCCGGGGCCTTCGGCCGGGACGGGCGGTCGTGCAGCGCGACGACCACGCGCACCGCCAGGGTCAGGACCACGACGGATGCCGCCACCCACTGCCACATCGGAGCCTCCACACCAACCGGGGTCGGGACATGAACAGGGGCGCCCGCAACGGACGCCCCACCCACCGTGACGGTACCGATTCCGAAACCCGTTCCCGCGCCCCGGCGTTACACCTGCAACCGCCTCGTTGTGCACTCGTGACCGAACGTGACCGGTGTGGGTGGCGACCGTCCGACGCGGCCGGAAACCTGTTGGGCGGCGCGCCACGGACGTTCGTTAGCCTTTTCGAGTCGTACCGCGCGCGTGTCCCCTACACCGCGCGCGTCACCACAGGCACCAACAAGGAGATCGACACCCGTGATGCGTACGCACGAGGCCGGAACCCTCCGCGCCGAGCACGCCGGGCAGACCGTCACCCTCACCGGCTGGGTGGCCCGGCGGCGCGATCACGGTGGCGTGATCTTCATCGATCTGCGGGACGCCTCCGGCGTCGCCCAGGTGGTGTTCCGCGAGGGCGAGATGGCGGAGCGCGCGCACCGGCTGCGCGCCGAGTTCTGCGTCCGGATCGTCGGCACCGTGGCGCGCCGCCCCGAGGGCAACGAGAACCCGGAGATCGCCACCGGCGACATCGAGGTGACCGCGACCGAGCTGGACGTGCTCAGCGAGGCGGCCCCGCTGCCGTTCCCGCTGGACGAGCACCTCACCGTCGGCGAGGAGGTCCGGCTCCGGCACCGCTACCTGGACCTGCGCCGCTCCGGCCCCGCCCGCGCGCTGCGGATGCGCAGCGAGGCCAACCGCGTCGCCCGCGAGGTGCTGCACGAGCGCGGCTTCGTCGAGGTCGAGACCCCGACCATGACCCGCTCCACGCCCGAGGGCGCCCGTGACTTCCTGGTGCCGGCGCGGCTCCAGCCGGGCTGCTGGTACGCGCTGCCGCAGTCGCCGCAGCTTTTCAAGCAGCTCCTGATGGTCGCCGGCATGGAGCGCTACTACCAGATCGCCCGGTGCTACCGGGACGAGGACTTCCGCGCCGACCGGCAGCCCGAGTTCACCCAGCTCGACATCGAGATGAGCTTCGTCGAGCAGGACGACGTGATGGAGCTGGGCGAGCGGATCGTCGGCGCGCTGTGGCGGGAGCTGGCCGGCCACGAGATCGACGGCCCGATCCGGCGGATCAGCTACGCCGAGGCGATGGCGAAGTACGGCTCGGACAAGCCGGACCTGCGGTTCGGGCTGGAGCTGACCGAGCTGACCGAGTACTTCAAGGACACCCCGTTCCGGGTCTTCCAGGCGCCGTACGTCGGCGCGGTGGTCATGCCGGGCGGCGCGAGCCAGCCGCGCAAGCAGCTCGACGCCTGGCAGGAGTGGGCCAAGCAGCGCGGCGCCAAGGGCCTGGCCTACGTGCTGGTCAACAGCGACGGCACGCTGGGCGGCCCGGTGGCCAAGAACCTGTCCGAGGCCGAGCGCGAGGGCCTGGCCAAGGCCGCCGGCGCCGAGCCGGGCGACTGCGTCTTCTTCGCCGCCGGCGAGGCCCGCGAGGCCCGCGCCCTGCTCGGCGCGGCCCGGCTGGAGATCGCGCAGCGGTGCGGCCTGGTCGACGAGAACGCCTGGTCGTTCGTCTGGGTCGTGGACTTCCCGATGTTCGAGAAGGACGACGAGGGCGGCTGGACCGCGCTGCACCACCCGTTCACCTCGCCGACCTCGGAGTGGGTCGACCGGTTCGAGCAGGCCCCGGACCAGGCGCTGGCCTGGGCCTACGACCTGGTCTGCAACGGCAACGAGATCGGCGGCGGCTCGATCCGCATCCACAGGGGCGACGTGCAGGAGCGGGTGTTCTCCCTGCTCGGCATCGGCGAGCGGGAGGCGAGGGACAAGTTCGGCTTCCTGCTCGACGCCTTCAAGTACGGCCCGCCGCCGCACGGCGGCATCGCCTTCGGCTGGGACCGGATCTGCATGCTGCTGGCGGGCGCGGACTCGCTGCGGGACGTGATCGCGTTCCCGAAGACCGGCGGCGGCTTCGACCCGCTGACCGGGGCGCCGGCCCCGATCACCGAGCAGCAGCGGAAGGAGGCGGGCGTGGACGCCAAGCCGGCGACCGCGCAGGCCCCGCTGGAGCTGCCGAAGCACGCGCAGCCGACGCACCAGGTGTAGTCGCCGCGTGCTGCACCTCCGCGTGGTCTGCCCAGCGGACCAGACCGAGGACGTGCTCCGGGTGCTGCGTGAGGTGCCCGGAGCCACGCACCTCGTGCTGCTGCGGGGCGCCGCCCTCGACCCCGAGGGCGACGTGGTCGAGGCCGAGGTGGCCCGCGAGGCCACCGACGAGGTGCTGACCGAGCTGTGTCGCCTCGGGGTGGACCACAGCGGGGGCATCACGCTGGAGTCGATCGACACCGCCCTGTCCGACGCGGCGGACCGGGCGGAGGAGGCCGCGCCCGGCGAGGGCGCCGACGCGGTGGTGTGGGAGGAGCTGATCTCCCGCACCGGCGAGGAGTCCCGGCTCAACGCCACCTTCCAGGCGTTCCTCACGATCGCGTGCCTGCTGGCCGCGGTGGGCGCGGTGACCGACTCCGCGGTCACCGTGGTCGGCGCGATGGTGGTCGGCCCGGAGTTCGGGCCGCTGGCCGCCGTCGCGGTCGGCCTGGTCGGCCGGCGCTGGGACCTGGTGCGCCGCGCCGTGGTCGCGTTGCTCCTGGGCTTCCTCGTGGCCACCGGGATCACCGCCGGCGCCACGCTGCTGGCCGAGGGCGTTGGCCTGTTCGGCCCCGGCGTCCTCGACCGGGGCGCCGCCCAGGTCGACTTCGTGTTCCAGGTCGGCCCGTTCTCCCTCATCGTGGCGATGCTCGCCGGCGCGGCCGGCATGCTCGCCATGACCTCGGCGAAGTCGGCCGCGCTCGTTGGGGTGTTCATCTCGGTCACCACGGTCCCGGCGGCGGGGTTCGCGGCGGTGGCCGCCGTGCTTGGGCGCTGGGACCTGTGCGCCCGGTCGTTCGCCCAGCTCGCGGTCAACATGGTGGGCATCGTCCTGGCCGCGTGGCTGGTGCTGGTGTTGCGCCGGCGCGGCGCCCGGAACACCCGTCAGGGTGATAACGGCCGTCCGCTGGCCGCCGGTTAGGCCGTTCGGCGGGCAACCGTCCGCCCACTCGACCGTTACCTCTGTGTGTCCGTCCGTGCACCCCGCGCGGTCACACTGTCTCCCCGTTCCACCGTTCATCACGGTGACGCGGTCGGGCTCGTTGACCGAGGGGAACGGATCGGGGACGCGGGGTCACGATCCGAGGGCCGACATCGGGAGTAGGGTCGGAGGAGATGAGTGTGGAGATCACCACCGGACCGCCGGACATCGCCGACGAGCACCCGGTCGGTCCGGAGGTGGCCGCGACGGTGAAGGCGGCCGAGGCCGTGCTCAGCCGGCGGTTCGGCGCGGCCGTGCGGCTCGCCGACCCCGAGGACCTCGGCGGCAGCGGCCGGTCGGTGGTCGCGCGGGTCAAGGTCGCCGCCACCCCGTTCTCACTGCCGAGGACCCTCGTGGTCAAGCACTACCGGGGCGCGGGCGGCGCGGGTCCGGTCCGGGGGCGGCCGTGCTCGCTGCCCGACCACGACCGGGTGCCGGTGGCCAGGAAGGGCGCGCCTCCGGAGGGAGTGGACGCGTTCACCAGGGAGGTGGCGAGCTGCCAGCTCTTCACCTCGATGGCGGCCGAGGAGCGCGTCGGGCCGGAGCTGGTCGCCTACGACGCGGACGAGCGGCTGCTGGTCCTGGAGGACCTGGGCCGCGCGCCGACGCTGGCCGACAAGCTGCTCGGCGGGGACGCCAGGGCGGCGGAGCGCGCGTTGATCGGGTGGGCGCGCTCGCTCGGCCGCCTGCACGCCACCACCGCGGGGCGCGAGGCGGACTTCGAGGCGTTGGCGCGGCGCCTGGGCCGGGCTGGCGCGGACGACCCGGTGGCCCGGCACGCCAGGGTGGCGTTGACCGAGCTGCCGGACCTGCTCGCGGCGGCGCTCGGGGTGCCGACGCCGGACCGCGTGGTGGAGCGCGCGCACCGCACCGCGCGGCTGCTCGGCGGCACCCGCTACCGGGCGTTCAGCCCGTCGGACATCTGCCCGGACAACAACCTCGTGACCAGCAGGGGCGTCCGGTTCCTCGACTTCGAGTGGGGCAGCGTGCGGGACGTCGCGCTCGACGCCGCCTACCTGCGGGTGCCGTTCCCGTCCTGTTGGTGCGTGTTCGCGTTGCCGCCGGGCATGGCCGAGGCGATGGTCGCGGCCTGGCAGGCCGAGGTGCGGATGGCCTGGCCCGACCTCAGCGAGGAGGCGGTGCTGCCCCGGCTGCTCGACGCCCAGCTCCTGTGGGTGTGGGTGTCCACGTGGTGGTTCCTGCCCAGGTCGACCGAGCCCGACCGCCCGGTGGACGCCCACCTGCCGTCGCCGCGCCGGTCGCTGGCGCTGGTGGACCGGTGGGAGCGGTTGGCGGGGCAGCTCCGGCCGGTGTGTCCGGAGAGCGCGGGCCATGCCGAGGCCGTGGCGGCGGCGCTGCGGTTCCGGTTCGGCCTCGGGGACCAGGAGCTGCCGCTGTACCCGGCGTTCCGCTGAACCGCGCCTGCCCTGACCTGACGGGCAGGCGGTGAGCTGAGCGCGACCATTGCCCCGTCGGGTTGCCCCTCTCGGTCGGGCGGGCCACCTGTCGGTCAGGCGGGTCACCTGGCGGCGGGCGTCGGTGGGAGTGCTCCCCGACACCAGCGGCCTTCCGAACCTTGCTCGCCACGGTCGGGCGACGTGTCGCCCCCCTGACGAGTTCACCTGATCGGGTGGAGTCGTGGCGGTGGCCCGCTGCTGCTCGCGTGATCCACGGGCGTCCGGCCTTCCACGACACCAGGGCGCGGGGAGCCGGGGTCCGCGCCGTGTCCGTGCTGCTCACTCCCTGTGTGCCCGCTGATGGGACACGGGGTGCGCATCGAAGATCAGGGCACGCTCCGACACAAGAAGGTGAAACCATTTCGTGTCCGATTCGTCGGAAAGGTCGTGATCTGACTCACGGAGTCGGGTAGGCTCGGCAACCGATCAACTACTTTGGGTAATCGGGCGGACCGACGGAACGGGGGCGGCGTGGGCTGGCGGGGGGTGCGTGCGGCCGGGGTGGTCGTCCTCGGCCTTCTCGCCCTCGCCCTGGTCGGCTTCGGGTTGGCGCCGTCCTCCTCGGCGGCGGTGCCCTCGGTGCCCTTCTCGTCCGCCGCCCCGTGCGGCGAGGTCGAGGCGACGCGACCGGAACGGGAGGTGTCGGCCGACGCCTCGCTCCGGAGTCGCGCCGTTCCCCGGGGTCGGGTCGCGCGACGCGGTCCCGCTCCCCGGGACGACGGTCGCCCTCCCTGTCACGGTCGAGGAAATCTCATGACAACGGGGTCCGCCGAACGGCTCCCCGTGTCGCGGACAACCGCCGCGCTTCAGGTGTTCCGACGCTGATCGGCTTCTGTCGGGTGCGCTTTCGGAAACATCGTGGAAACAAGAGGGAAATCCCCTCGTCAATCGACGCCGCTCGTTGGGGCGCGTCCCTTTTCGTCCGCTGAGAGACCGGCGGGCCAACCAGATGGGTCCGCCTGACGTGCGGCTTCCACTCCCGTCGCTGTCCGTTTCGTGGATCTTCATGACGTTCGACCGATCTGTCCCATCGGGTGAGGAATTCCGCTAGGCTGATGATCGAAGTGCGGTGACGGGGGTTCCAACCGGCCGTCGTTCGGTCGGTTCGGGTGATTCGTTCCGCACGACTCGGGTGCGAATGGCGCAGCGCCCCGAGTTCCTTCGTGGGCGCCATTGTCGCCGTCCACGTGCCGCCGCGTTCACCGCTGGAAAACCGGGCCGTTCCCTGCCTTCCCTCGGCCCGATCGGACAACGAGTGACCCAGAGGCGAAGAGATGACATTCGAGCAACTCGTCGAGAACGCCCGCGCGCACCAGGCGCGGATCCCCGTCGCCCAGCGACGCCGACTCGCGGCCGGCCAGTCACCGGTCGCCCTGTTCATCACCTGCTCCGACTCCCGCGTCGTCCCGACGCTGATCACCGGCGCCGCCCCCGGCCAGCTCTTCGAGCTGAGGACGGCGGGCAACATCGTGCCGCCCTACCAGGAGGACCGGCCCAGCAGCGAGATCGCCACCATCGAGTTCGCCGTGGAGGAACTGGGCGTCTCCGACGTCGTGGTCTGCGGCCACTCGCACTGCGGGGCCGTGGCCGCCCGGCAACGCATCGACCAGATGGACCGGCTGCCGGCCGTCCGCGACTGGCTCCGCCTCACGACCGGGCGACCCGGCGCGCCCGTGGCCGAATCCGACCCCGCCGTGCGCGAGGCGGCTCGGCGCCACCTCGCCGAACAGCTCGCCACGCTCGCCGACTACCCGTTCGTGCGGTCCCGGGTGGAGCGCGGCGACCTCCGGCTGCACGGCTGGTTCTACGAGCTGGACACCGGGGTGGTCTGGTCGTGCCCTCCGGGGGCCGAACCGGCCGAGCCCGCCCTCCAGCCACTCTGAGCGGGGAGAAGCCATGAGTGTCGTGAACTACGTGGACCGGATCTCCCTGTGGTGGCGTCGGGACGCGGTGGCGGACCTCGGCGCGTCGCTGGTCGTGTTCCTGGTGGCCGTGCCGCTGTGCGTGGGCGTGGCGGTCGCCTCGGGCGCCCCCGCCGAGTTGGGGATCGTCACCGGCATCGTGGGCGGCCTGGTGGTGGGCGTGCTGCCCGGCAGCAGCCTCCAGGTCAGCGGGCCGGCGGCCGGGCTGACCGTGCTCGTCGCCGAGGCGGTGGCCCGGCACGGGCTGCCGGCCCTCGGCGTGATCGTGGCGGCCAGCGGCCTGATGCAGGTCCTGATGGGGCTGGCCAGGCTGGGCGGCTGGTTCCGCGCGATCTCGCCCTCGGTCGTCCAGGGCATGCTCGCCGGCATCGGCCTGGTGCTGCTGCTCGGCCAGGTCTACCCGGTGTTCGGCGCGCGGCAGCCGGGCAGCACGGCGGAGAAGCTGCTGGGCCTGCCCGGCCTGGTCGGCGGGCTGGACCAGGCGAGCGTCGCCGCGTCCTTCGGCGTGGGCGCGCTGACGCTGGCCGTGGTCGTGGGCTGGCAGCGGATGCCGGCCCGGCTGCGGGTGGTGCCCGGCGCCCTGGTCGCCGTGGTGCTGACCGCCGCGGCGGTGGCCGTGTTCGGCCTGCCGGTGGCCACGGTCGAGGTCGGCGGGCTCGGCTCCGTCATCGACCCGCCGGGGCCGCACCGGTTCGGGATGCTCGCCGATCCCGCGGTCCTCGGCGCGGCCGTCACCTTCGCCCTGGTGGCCTCGGCCGAGAGCCTGTTCAGCGCCGCGGCCGTCGACCGGATGCACTCCGGCCCGCCCACCCGGTACAACACCGAGCTGATCGCGCAGGGGGTGGGCAACACCGCGGCCGGGATGCTCGGCGCGTTGCCCATGACCGCGGTCATCGTGCGCAGCGCCGCCAACGTCCAGGCGGGGGCCCGCACGAAGGCGTCGCGGGTCCTGCACGGCGCCTGGCTGCTGCTCTTCGCGGTCTGGCTGCCGGGCCTGCTCGCCCTCGTCCCGCTCAGCACCCTGGCGGCGTTGCTGCTGCACGCCGGCTGGAAGTTGCTCGACCTGCGCCAGCTCGCCGCGCTGGCGCGGGCCCACCGCGCCGAGGCCGGCATCGTCGTGCTCACCGCCGGCGTGATCGCCGCCGTCGACCTGCTCGTCGGGGTGCTGGTCGGCCTGGCGGCGGCGGTCGCGAAGGCGGCGTGGGACGTCTCGCACTTCCACGTCACGTGGCAGGAGGACGGCGACGACCTGCTCGTGCGGCTCAGCGGCAACGCGACCTTCCTGCGGCTGCCCCGGCTGCTGGCCGCGTTGCAGGAGGTGCCGTCCGCCCGCCGGGTCCGGCTGGACCTGTCCGGCGTGCGGCACCTCGACCGGGCGTGCCGCCAGGCCGTGGAGAACTGGGCCGCCCAGCGGCGCAGGGGCGACAGCGACGTCCGGGTGTCGCCGCCGGTCGAGGTCGGGGTGTGAGGTCAGGGGCGTGACGCGCGGGGCGTGGGTGGGGAACGGCGGTTCCCCACCCACGCCCCTGCCCCTCCCGAGGTCTGCCCCTCCCGACGTCTGGCCCGGTCGGCCCCGCCTTCGGCCTTGGCTGTTTCCTCGCCGGCGGCCCGGGGGAGACGAGTCAGTCGAGCGGGATCCAGCTCCGCTGGACGCGCTGGGTGCCGGCGCGGACGCGGTAGGAGCGGGCGTGGGTCACCCCGCTGTCCGCCTTCTTCCGGTCCGCCAGGTAGTACCAGTCCATCTGGGCGGCGACGGGCGTCACCTCCAGCACCGACGCGCCGTGCGAGTCCAGCTCCACCCACCGGATGTGCCGGTTCAGGGCCATGATCCCGGCCTCCAGCGGGACCGACGCGGTGCGCGGCGGCGCCTTCAGGAAGTCGTCGATGTTGTCCGACGTGACCGACGTGCACACCAGCTCGGTCGCCACCGAGGGGCTCAGCGGGTAGGTGCCGGCGTCCAGCGGCACGTCCGACGCCCACGACGAGTGGATGTCCCCGGTGAGGAACACGGTGTCCCGCACGTGGTGGTCGGCCAGCGCGCGGAGCAGGGTGCGGCGGTCGGCGGCGTAGCCGTCCCACTGGTCGGTGAGCACCGCGCCGCCCTCCCTGGGCAGCCCGAGCAGTTCGGCCACGGGCGCGGTCAGCTCGGCGGGCAGCGGCGGCAGGAGCACCGGCGAGACCATCACCGAGGTGCCGACGAGCTTCCACTGCGCGGTCGAGCCCACCAGGCCGTCGACGAGCCAGCGCATCTGCTCCGCGCCGGTCATCGTGCGCTTCGGGTCGTCCACCGCGCCGTCGAACGGCTTGGCCTGCTGGGACCGGTAGCTGCGCAGGTCGAGCAGCGACAGCTCGGCCAGTCGGCCGAACCGGAGCCGGCGGTAGATCCGGTCCCCGACGTTGCGCACCGGCATCCACTCGAAGTACGCGCGGTGCGCGGCGGCCTTCCTCGTCGCGTAGTCGCCCTCGGTGTCCGGGCTGTGGTTCTGCGCTCCGCCGGACCACGCGTCGTTCGCGACTTCGTGGTCGTCCCACGTGACGATGAAGGGGTGGGTGGCGTGCAGCCGCTGGAGGTGCGGGTCCGTCTTGTACTGGGCGTGCCGCCGCCGGTAGTCGGCGAGGGTGACGGCCTCGTGCGGCGGGTCGTGCGGGCGGACCGAGTAGCCGAGCGGGAAGCCGCCGGGCCCGTACTCGTAGAGGTAGTCGCCCATGTGGAGCACGGCGTCCAGGTCGGCGCGTTCGGCGAGGAAGCGGTACGCGCCGAAGTGGCCCGCCTGCCAGTTGGCGCAGGAGACGACGCCGAAGCGCAGGCGCGCCACGGGGGCGTCGGCGGCGGGCGCGGTCCGCGTGAAGCCCACCGGGGAGGTCTGGCCGCCGTGGTGGAACCGGTAGGCGTAGCGCGTGGCCGGGGCGAGCCCGCCCACGTCCACCTTGACCGTGTGGTCGTGGTCGGGACCGGTGCGGACGACGCCGGAGGCGACGACCGCGCCGAAGGAGGCGTCGGTGGCGACCTCCCACCGCACCTCGACCTCGGGACCGACCCCGGAGCCGGGGACGGCGTCCTCGGTCGGCGAGACCCTGGTCCAGAGCAGGACGCCGTCCGGGAGGGGGTCGCCGGAGGCGACGCCGTGCTGGAACGTGCTGGCCGCGGCGGTCGCGGCGTGGGCGCCGGACGGGAGGGTGCCGGCCGCGGCGACGCCCAGCGCGGCGGCTCCGGTGGCGCGTAACAGGGTGCGCCGGTCCCACGGGGTGCTCACACCCCGTTACTGTGGGGTAACCGAGCGAAGATGAAAAGTCTTCGGATCAGGTGTTCACGAGACGATCACCGATCGGACCAGTGGCGTTCGGCGCGGCCACACCCGCCCCCGCCACCGGCTCCACCAGCGGCGGGGCCGCCAGCTCGGCCCGCAGCGCGGCCATCTCCCGCGCCGCCTCGTGCGCCAGGCAGGCCCGCATGCCGGCACGGAGGCACCGGTCCACGACGTGCCGGTGCTCCCGCCACAGGCGCATCCCCCGCCGCACCAACACCGGGACGGGCTTCCGCGCCTCCGACACGTCCCGCACGAACCGGCGGACGAACGTCACGCTCGCGCGGGGCGCCAGCACCAGCGCGTCGGCCAGCAGGCCGGCCTCCCGGCACCGCCCGACCAGCCGGTCGGCGAACAGCCCCTCGGCGAAGAACACCGGCGCGCCGTCCAGCCGCAGCTCGCGCGTGTCCACCCTGCGGTCGGCGCCGATCTCGTAGACCGGCGCGGCCACGGACCCGTGCGCGCACAGCTCGGCGATGGCCTCGAACGCCTCGTCCACCGCCCACGCGTCCGGGTCGTCCCAGTCGACCCTGCCCTCGGCGTCCCTGGGCAGCAACGGGTCGTCGCCGTCGCGGTAGAAGTCGTCCAGCCGGAGCACGGGCCAGTTGAGGCGGGCGGCGAGGGTGGACTTCCCGGACCCGGAGGGCCCGGCGAGGAGAACGACCTGGGCGGGCCTGGCTTCGACGGCGGGTGACGGCACGGGCAACGAGTGTCGCACGTTCGGGTGAGTCGCCCAAACCCCGGTCGTGTCGGGCGCGGGCGGTAGCGTCGGCGTCGTGGACGACGCGCTGTTCGACGAGGGCCTCTTCGACGTCGGCGGCCCCGGCTCCCGGCAGGAGGCCGCCGCGCCGGTCGTGGGACTGGGCGCGCCCGGTCCGTCCGGCTCGGGGAGCGAGCGGCTGGCGGCGAACGCCCCGCTGGCCGTCCGGATGCGCCCGCGCTCGCTGGACGAGGTGGTCGGGCAGGGGCACCTGCTCGGCCCCGGCGCCCCGCTGCGCCGGCTGGTCGAGGGGGCCGCTCCGGCGTCCGTGCTGCTCTACGGCCCGCCGGGCACCGGGAAGACCACGCTGGCCACCCTGGTCTCCCAGGCCACCGGCCGCCGGTTCGTGGCGTTGTCGGCGCTGACCGCCGGGGTCAAGGAGGTGCGCGGCGTCATCGAGGAGGCGCGCCGCCGGCTGGTCCGCTCCGGCGAGGCCACCGTGCTGTTCATCGACGAGGTCCACCGGTTCTCCCGCACCCAGCAGGACGCCCTGCTCGGCGCGGTGGAGGACCGGGTCGTGCTGCTCGTCGCCGCGACCACCGAGAACCCGTTCTTCTCGGTGGTCTCGCCGCTGCTGTCCCGCTCGCTGGTGTTGCAGCTCCGCCCGCTGACCGACGACGACGTGCGCGCGCTCGTGCGCCGCGCGCTGGCCGACGAGCGGGGGCTGGGCGGCGCGCTCACCCTGGAGCCCGACGCCGAGGACCACCTGGTGCGCCTCGCGGGCGGCGACGCGCGGCGGGCGCTCACCGCGCTGGAGGCCGCCGCCGACGCCGCCGCGTCGACCGAGGCGCGGGTGATCGACCTGCCCACGCTGGAGTCCACTGTGGACAAGGCCGCCGTGCGCTACGACCGCTCCGGCGACCAGCACTACGACGTCACCAGCGCGTTCATCAAGTCCATCCGGGGATCGGACGTCGACGCCGCGCTGCACTACCTGGCCCGCATGATCGAGGCGGGCGAGGACCCGAGGTTCATCGCCCGCCGGTTGATCGTCCACGCCAGCGAGGACGTCGGCATGGCCGACCCGACGGCGTTGCAGACCGCGGTCGCCGCCGCGCAGGCCGTGCAGCTCGTCGGCCTGCCCGAGGGGCGGCTCGCGCTGGCGCAGGCCACGATCCACCTCGCGACCGCGCCCAAGTCCAACGCGGTGATCACCGCGATCGACAGCGCGGCCGCCGACGTCCGCAAGGGCGAGGCCGGCACGGTCCCCCCGCACCTGCGCGACGGCCACTACGCGGGCGCGAACCGGCTGGGCAACGCCCAGGGCTACCGCTACCCGCACAACGTGCCCGAAGGCGTGGTGGCCCAGCAGTACGCGCCGGACGGCCTCGTCGGCCGGGACTACTACCGGCCCACCTCGCGCGGCGCGGAGCGCGTGCTCGCCGACCGCGTGCCCAAGCTGCGGCGGATGGTGCGGGGCGAGGGCTCCTCGTAGGCGGACGGGGCCGTCAGGGCGGTAGCGTCCCCTGGCCGTGGACACAGTGCGCACAGTGCATGCCTCGGCGACCGCGGAGCACCGCGCGGCGCGCGCCGAGCTGGCGGCGGCCGAACGCCAGCTCCGCGCCGCCGCCGAGCGGGTCGCGGCCCTGCGCCGGTCCCTCCCGCCGGGACCCGAGGTCGACCCGGCCACGCCGCTGACGACGGCCAGCGGCAAGCCGGTCACGCTGGGCGGCCTGTTCGGCCCGCACCGGACGCTGCTGACCTACGGGATGCGGTTCGACGAGGGGTGGGACGAGCCCTGCCCGACCTGCGCGATGTGGGTCGACGGCCTGGACGGCGTCGCGCCGCACCTGGCCGAGCGCGCCGGGGTCGCGGTGCTGGCCCCGGCCAGCCCCGGCCAGCTCGCCGCCGTCGCGGCGCGTCGTGCGTGGACGTGGGTCCCCGTGGCCTCCACCCAGCCCGGCGACCTCCTGGACCGGCTCGGGGCGCGCGACGAGGACGGCCGGCCGACGGCGGTGTTGTCGGTCTTCCACTGGGGTGAGGACGGTCGGGTGCGCCTGCACTGGCAGGGGCCGGCCGGTGAGGTGGGCTCCGCGAGCCGCGAGGCCGGGGCCACCGGAGAGGCTGACGGGGAGCCGGCCGGGGAGCCGGCCGGGGAGCCCGACGGGGAGATCGACCTCGTGCGGTCGCTGTGCGCGGCGTGGGGCCTGCTCGACCTGCTGCCGGAGGGGCCGGGCGACTGGCGCCCGACGCGGCGGGACCGCCCGGCGCCGCGCCGCTGACACCCCGCTCGCCCGCTGTCGCGCCGCCCACCGGGCGCCCGGCGTCCCCGAGCGTGGGGGGCGCCGGGCCGGCGGCGGTGGTCACCAGCCGTCGGGCGGCGGCAGCGTGGCGACGCGGTGCAGCGGATTGGGGATCTCTCCCCGGGGTTGGATCGCGTGGCGGTGCGGCAGCTCCGCGTACCCGGTCTGGAGGAGGCGGTCGCCGTTGAGCGGGTAGCGGGCGAAGGTGGGGGAGAGCAGGTCGCCCTCCGCCATCCGGTCGGCCAGGTCCGGGTGACGGCGGCGGTAGGACTCCACCTCGCCGCGCACCAGCCCCCACAGCCGCTCCTCCCGCAGCCCGTGGTGCTCGGCCAGCAGCACCGCCAGCGGGCGGAGCACGCCCACGAGCAGGGCGTCCACCAGGTACTGCCGGAGCACGCGCCAGGGCTTGCGGGGCAGGACGCGGTCGTGCGAGTCCGGTTCGGGGCCGCGCTCGGGCACCGGTTCCGCCGACACGTTGACGTCGTCGACGAGGTCCTTGAGGACCGCCCTGCGGGGCAGCCCGTCGGGGCCGACGATCACGAGCACGTTCTCGCCGTGCGGGTTCACCGTGATCCCGTAGCGGTACAGGACGTGCAGCAACGGTCGGAGCAGCGCCCGCAGCAGCGCCGCGAGCCACGCCTCGGCGTCGCCGCCGGCCCGCGCGACGTACTCGCCGACCAGGGGCCGGCCGTCCGGGTCGACGTGCAGGACGGCCGCCAGCGGCCACGCCCGCTCGCCGGGGGCCAGCGCCGGCTCCACCGGCTCGCGCCAGACGCAGCCCAGCGTCTCCAGCCAGGTGTACGGGACACCGTCCACTGAGGACAGAAACGGGTGGCGCACCGTCACCGAGGCCACCTCGCCGAGCAACACCGTCCCCCACTCCGCGAGCAGCTTGTCCGCTCGCCAGAGCCCGCGCAGCCACTGCGTGACCACCGGGGCCGCCAGCGTGCAGTGCGGGGGGATTCCCCGCCACACCGCGGTGTTGAGGACGCGCAGCGGCAGCTTGACCTGGAACCGGCCTGGATCGTCCACATTGGACATCGTGCGCACGGACTGCGTCGGCAGGTACCGGTCGGGGGCCTCGCCCAGCTCCACGATCCGGTCCGTGGCCAGCTCGGGCGCCCACAGCGTGCGGACCACGTGGTCGACCTGCCAGGGGTGCGCGGGCAGCCAGACGTAGGCGTCCGGGTCCAGACCGCGGCCCCGCAGCAGCTCCTCGAACGCGTGGACGGTCTCCGGGGCCAGCTCCCGGTCCCGCACGCCCCGCTCCGACAGCTCGGGCGTGCCCCGGAACTCGGCCAGTCCCCGGTGCACGGCCAGCCACGGCAGGCGCAGCGGCCGTCGGGACTCCGGGGCGTAGGCAGCGAGGTCTTCGGCCGAGAACCCCACCCTGCCCTTGTTGGCCACCAGCCACGGGTGCCCGGTGAGGTGGCCCTCCAACTCCGCGTGCCCGAACTCGGCCAGCTCGGCGGCCGGCCGCGCGGTGGCCGCCATGGCCACGTCGGCGGTGAGGGTGGCGGTCACCTCGTTCAGGTAACCGGCGAGCGTGGCCGGCGCGATCCCGACGGCGGGGGCCGCGTCGACCAGGAACTGCCGCACGTCCTCGGCGACCTGGCCGACGTCGTCGCCGAGGATGCCCGTCGCGGTCCGCCGCGCCGACCCCGGCTCCACGAGCCAGCCGCCGAAGGCGGTGCGACGCGCCAGGAAGGTGTAGGTGGCCCCCGGGAGGCGCAGCGCGTGGCGGTCGCCGCCGAGGGGTTCGGGGTCGAGCATCGCCTCGAAGGCCAGCTCGCCGATCGTCTTGGCCAGCAACGCCCGGCTGGCGCGCCGCCACGGGTCGTCGGTCACCGGACACCTCCCGGGGCGGCGAAGGTCGTGAACGCGGTCCGCTTCGGCAGCCGGTAGACCTCCCTGCTGGTCACGGCGTTGAGGATCGTGGCGTTGCGCACCGCGGCGATGTCCAGGTTCGGCGAGGACACGCCGTGGCTGTGCAGCTCCGCGTTGGCCACGAACACCCGGCAGCCGCCGACCTCGTCGGCCAGCTCGAGCGAGTGGTCCAGGCGGACCACCGGCCGTCCCCGGTCGTCCCGCCGGACCAGGTGCTCCACCGGGGCGAGGAACGCCGGCCGGCGCGGCGCGTAGCCCGTGGCCGCGACGACGAGGTCGGTGGGGTGCTCGAAGACGCGTCCGGTGTCCCGGTGCCGGCAGGTGAGCACCGGGCGACCACGCGCGTCGGTCCCCGAGGACTCCACGGCGACCCCGCACCGCAGCTCCACGTCGGCCAGGCCGTGCTCCAGCTCCCTGCGGTAGAGCAGCTCGTGGATCTCGTCCAACGTCGTCGTCGAGATCCCCTTGTAGAACTGCCACTGCTCGGCGGTGAGCTGGTCCCTGCGCTCCTGCGGCAACGCGTGGAAGTACCGCATGTACGCCGGCGTGGTCATCTCCAGCACCAGCTTGGTGTAGTCGAGCGGGGCGAACGACGGCGTCCTGGTCAGCCAGGTCACCGAGGGGCCGCCGGCCAGGTTGCGGCGCAGCAGGTCCACCACGACCTCCGCACCGGACTGGCCGGAGCCGACGACCGTGACATGCCCTGCTTTGTCCACATCGGACAGACGGTGCAGGTAGTCCGCCGTGTGCGTCAGGCGTTCGCCCGGCACGCCGGCCAGCGCGGGTGGCACGAACGGCTCGGTGCCCACGCCGAGCACGAGGTCGGCGGCCAGCATCCGCAGCCGCGCGCCGTCGCCCCTGACCACGTGGACGGCGAACCGCCGGGCCTCGGGGCACCACCGCACGCCCTCCACACGGTGCGAGAACCGCACGGACGGCAGCCGGGCCGCCGCCCACCGCAGGTAGTCCTCGTACTCCCTGCGGCTGGGGTGGAAGTCCTGGCGGATCGTGAACGGGTACAGCCGGTCCTGGTCGTGCAGGTAGGACAGGAACGACAGCGGGTGCGTCGGCGCGACCAGGGTGACCAGGTCGGCCAGGAAGTTCACCTGGAGCGCGGCGTCGTCGAACATCATGCCGGGGTGCCAGCGCAGCTCGGGCCGCGCCTCCAGCACCACGAGGTCAAGGTCGTCCACTGTGGACGCCAGTGCGGCGAGCCCGAGGTTGCACGGGCCGCAGCCCACGGCCACCACGTCGTGGACGGACGTCGGGACGGTGTCGCTCGCGGTTCGGGTGCTCAACGGGGCAGGTCCTCCTCGGTGCGCGGGTGCACGAGCAGCTCGGCGGTCTTGTCCGGCAGGCGGACCACGCCGCCGGCGACGAAGCCCGCCGCCAGGAAGGCGCGGATCGACGGGCCGTTGCCCACGTCGGGCTCGGCCACCACGCGGCGGCACGCCGGGTCGGCGTCCAGCAGGCCGCGGGCCACGGCGCGCAGCAGCGCGCGGCCCAGCCCCCGGCCGGTCCGCCCCAGCTCGCCCACGGCCACGTGCACGCCGATGTCGTGCGGGTGGTGCGGGTAGTGCCCGGCGAGCCGGTCCCTGACCACCCGGTACACCTCCAGGTAGGCCACCGGCTCCCCGTCCAGCGCGACCAGGCACGGCAGGGAGTGGTCGCCGGCGCGTTGCGCGGCCAGCTCCTCGGCCCACCGCCCGCGCGGCCACGCCTGCCGCCAGAACGCGGCCACGTGCGGGGCCCTCATCCAGCGGTGCACCAGCTCCAGGTCGGGTCCGTCGGGGCGCGCCGGCCACACCGTCCACGGCGGGCCGAGCACCGGGAGCGGCGGCGCGGGCGGGACCGGCCCCCGCGCCGGTCGCCGCATGTCCACTATGGACTCCACTGTGCACTCCACTGTGGACTTCACTGCGGATTCCACTGTGGACTCCAGTGTGGTCCCCGACGCGGTTCTCGACGCGCTTCCCGAGAGGGGCTCCGAGAAGGTCACGCGGCCACCTCCCGGAGCGGGTTGGGCGTGGTGAGGTAGACCGACTGGGCGGTCACCGGCGCGAGCACCTCGTCGATGCCGCGCAGCCGGGTCAGCAGGTTCGCCTTGCACGGCAGCGCGTCCGCCTCCAGCCAGCGCCGGGCCAGCCGGTCGCCGTCCGGTCCGGCGGCCGCCAACGCCGGCAGCGCCGCGCGCAGCCGCTCGGCCACCACCGCGAGCAGCTCGCGCTCGTCCGCGAGCCCGTCGACGCCCAGACACCCCACGACCGCCAGCGCCTGGTTGCGCAGCAGGTAGTAGGACAGCCGATCGTCGACGATCGGGTCGGCGACGGCCTCCAGGGTCGTCGAGTCCCCGCCGAGCAGGTCCAGCACCCGGGGCAGGTGCGACTCCGCCAGGTAGTAGCCCTGGTTGTCCCGGTACGCCCCACCGGCCACGGACCCGTCGGGGGCCAACCGAACCAGCGTGTTCTGCTGGTGGGCCTCCAGCCCGATCCCGGTGGCCGCGTACAGGTGCAGCATGGGCACCAGCACGCGGTCGACGTAGTCGGCCACCCACCGCGCCGCCCCGCCGCTGCCCATCCCGGTCACGAGCTGTCCGAGCCGGCTCCGCCCGACCCCCGGTCGCGGGGCGACGAGCCCGGCCAGGCAGCGCAGGTCGGTGACGCCGCCCGGCACCTCCCGCACCGCCACGTCCAGCCCGGTCACCTCCGGGCCCTCCGGCCGGCCCGGCTCGTCCACCGCCAGCCACGCGGGGTCCCGCACGATGGAGAAGCCCGGGTGCGCGCGCAGCGTGCCCGCCGCGTATCCGGCGTCCAACAGCCGGTTGACCTCCAGACCCCGCCGCAGCTCCTTCCTGGTCGCCTCGCGACGCGAGTTGGTGATCCGCAGCCCCAGCGAGAGCTTCAGCATCACCGGCGCGTCCGGCCGGTAGACGGTCCGCAGGCTCGACGTGGCCCACCAGCGAGGGCCCGCCGGCCCGAGGGGCTCCACCAGACCGGCCTCGACCAGCGCGGCGATCCGGGGCCGCATGATCAGGTCCCTTGCCTGCCACGGGTGGGCTGGCACCAGCACCCTGCCGTCCGCGCGCAACCCGGACAGGTCCGCCAACAGGGTGGCGCAGTCCCGGCCGCCCAACGCCGGCGCGCCCGCCACGGCGTCCTGCGACACGACGGCCGGGTCGGCGGCGAACCAGAAGAGCGGGAACGCGGCGCGCGTCTCCGGGGAGAAGCCGGCGGACTCCGCGACGGGAACCCCGTCCCGGCTCTTCGGGGCCGGGTGGTGCAGGTGCCCCAGCACCAACGCCTGCTCGGCGTCCAGGAACCCGTCCACCTCCGGGGGAGGGGCCGGGCGGTCCGCGCGGTACGCGAGGAACGCCGTCACCTGGCGCACCGAGTCGACGACCCGGGAGACCAGGTCGGTGATCTCGGCGGTGTCGACGCCGCCCGCCATGGCGCCGGCCTCGCCGGCCAGGAGGGTGGCGACCATGACCGGGTCCGCCGGGTTCGGCTCGTGCGGTCCGCCGTGCGGGAGGGCCAGGGACACCGGCCCGAACCGGTGCCACCCGGTGGGCGAGGCGTGCCGCACCTCCGTCACCACCGCCCGGCCCGTCGCCGGCAGCTCGATCCGCAGCGGACCCTCCGTGACCGGGGTGTTGGTCTCCCGGAGCCAGCACCGCAACAGCGCCTCCAGGTGGGCGTGTTCGGCCGCCTCGCGCGCCGGCAGTTCGTGCAGCAGGTCAGTCGTGCGGGCCAGCATGGTCACGCGGCCCCCTCCTCGGTCGTCAGGGCGGAGGTCGGGTCAGGGGTCGTCAGGGCGGCGTCGGTGGCATCGCTGACGGGTTCCGGCATGGCGCGATCCCTCCTCGGTCGGCCGGCGCGTCCGGCCACGCACGCGCGGGCGGCGTCGAGCACCGCGTCGACGAGGGCGTCCACGTCCTCGCGCGTCGCGGTCGGGTTGAGCAGGGTGAACTTCAGACAGACCCGACGCGGTGACCCCGGGCCGGCCAGCCGCACGGCGGTGCGGCCGACCAGGGCGTGGCCCTCCTCGGCGAGACGCCGCCGCAGGCCGGCGTTGACATCGTCGTCCCACGCGGGGTCGGGCGCGCGGTAGCGGAAGACCACGGTGGTCAGCTCGGCCGGGCCGACCAGCTCCAGCTCCGGCTCGGCGGCGATCCGCCGCTGCGCGTGCCCGGCCAGGGCGTGACAGGCGTCGACCATCCGGCCCAACCCGTGCCGGCCGTGCGCCAGCAACGTCGCCGCGATCTTCACCGCGTCCGGCCGGCGGGTGGTCTGGAGGCTGCGGCCGAGCAACCCGTCGTAGCCGGCGAGGCTGTCGTCGGCGGGGTTGAGGTAGGCGACCTCGCGGTCCAGCGCGGCGAACGCGGACGCGTCGGCGGTCAGCAGCGCGCTGGCCGCCGCCGGCTGCCACCCCAGCTTGTGCAGGTCCACCGTGACCGAGTCGGCCAGCTCCAGCCCGGCCAGCCGCGGCGCGAGCCGCTCGGAGAACAGGGCGCCGAAGCCGTAGGCGGCGTCGACGTGCAGCCAGACGCCGTGCTCGGCCGCCACCTCGGCGAGCTGGGGGAGCGGGTCGACCACGCCGAAGTCCGTGCTGCCCGCGGTCGCGACGATCGCGAGTGGGGTGTGCCCCGCGCCGAGGCGGCGAAGCCGCGCCGCCACCACGTCGACCCGCATGCGCCGCCGGTGGTCGACGGGCACCGGGCGCACCGCGCACTCGCCGAGGCCCAGCGCCGCGCACGCCCGGTGCACCGAGAAGTGCGCCAGCTCGGAGCAGAGGACCACCGGCCCGGGCAGCGCGGCCACCCCGTCCCGGCGGACGTCCATGCCCAGCCGGGTGGCGGCGGCGTCCCTGGCCAGCAGCAGGGCGAGCAGGTTGGACAGCGACCCGCCGGGCGTGAGCACGCCGTCAGCCCGGTCCCCGAGGCCGGCCAGCCCGGCCAGCGCGCCCACCACCCACCGCTCCACGGCCAGGGTGGCCGGGCCGGAGTCGTAGGTGTCCAGGGAGGAGTTGCCCGCGCTGGCCAGCGCGTCGGCGGCCACCGCCACCGCCAGCGGCGGGGGTTGCAGGTGCGCGGCGGCGAGGGGGTGCGCCAGGTCGACGCCGTGGCCGACCAGCACCCGGGCCAGCCGGTGCAGCGCGGCGTCCTCGCCGACGCCGACCAGGGGCAGGACGGCGGGGCCGAGGGCGTCGGCGGCGGACCGGAGCACGTCGGCGGGGGCGCCGACCGGCAGCGGGCCGCCGGACCGGGGCGCCGCCAGCGCCGCGCCCACGGCCGAGGCCAACGCCGTGGAGGTGGCGAGCAGGCCGTCGGGGGAGCCGGCCAGCAGGTCGGGGGCGAACCGGGGAAGGGGGTCGGGGGAGAGACGGGCGGGGGTCGTCGGGTGGGGGGTGGTGTGGGTCACCGCACCTCCGGCGGGGGACGAACGGAGCAGCCTGAGTTGACTTAGGTAAGCCTTACCTCAGTGACTGCGGTGACACCTGTCAAGGGGGAAACGCGTGAGGGCGGGCGTACGTCACGCGATCAGGGCGGCGCGGTAGCCTGACCCGCGATCACGGCAGACGCCTCGCGTCGGCCGGCGTGGCGCCGCCGGCGCGGGCCGGTTGGGCGAGCGCGCGACAATGCAACGCAACGCAAACGGACACCGACGGACCGGTGGGCCCACCATCGGCCGTCCAGGCTGACAACTCAGGAGGGCACGTGTCGCCAGGGCAGATCGCGGCGCTCATCGCAGCGGGCGCCTTCGTGCTGCTGGTGCTGCTGCTGGCGATCCCGCTGGTCAAGCTGGGGCGCGCCCTCGACGAGGCGACCATCGCCATCCGCAAGGCGCACGAGAACAGCACCCCGCTGTTCGTCGAGGCCAACACCACGTTGAACCACGTCAACACCCAGCTTGAGCGGGTCGACGGCATCACCGCGAACGCGCGCGCCGTCACCGGCAACGTCTCCGCGCTGACCTCGCTGTTCACCGCCACCCTCGGCGGCCCGCTCGTCAAGGCCGCCGCCCTGTCCTACGGGGTGAGCAAGGCCCTGCGCGCCCGGCGCGCCAAGAAGGGCGGCGACGCCGACGCGGGCCGCCGCTCCCGTCGCGCTCGGGGAGGTCGCAAGTGAGCCGTCTGTTCTGGTTCGCCCTCGGCGCGGCCGCGGGCGTCATGGTCACCAGGAAGGCGACCGAGACCGCGCGCCAGGCCACCCCGGCCGGCATCGCGGCCAACGTCTCGGACGCGCTCCGCGAGCTGGCCGGCGCGGTCGGCTCCTTCGGCGCCGAGGTGCGCGCCGGCATGTCGGAGCGGGAGCGGGAGCTGCACACCGTCGTGGAGCGGCGCACCGGCGGCCCCGCCGGCGCCGTCGAGGGTGGCTGGACCCCGCCCGCCGCGCTGCCCTGGGCGGGCAGCGACCTCGGGCAGGACCGGACCGCGCGGCGCTCGCCGGCCCGCCGGTCCCCCGGCGCGCGAGCGCGCCGGGCGGGAGGCTGATCCCGCTCCCCCCAGGGCGTCGCCACCGCCGCCCGGCGGTGGCCGCCCCCGATGAGCACCCGCGCCCCGCGCGGCGCCTCCCGCCGCCCCCGCCCGCCACAGCCACCGCTGACGTCGGCGGGAGAGGTACCGTCGACGCAGCCCACCACGAGGAACACCACCGTGCAGACCCACGAGATCCGCAAGCGCTTCCTTGAGCACTTCGAGCGCAACGGCCACACCGTCGTGCCGAGCGCGTCGCTCATCCTGGACGACCCGAACCTGCTGTTCGTCAACGCCGGGATGGTGCAGTTCAAGCCGTACTTCCTCGGCGAGGCCCCCGCGCCCTACCGGCGCGCGACCAGCATCCAGAAGTGTGTCCGCACCGGCGACATCGACAACGTCGGCCTCACCACGCGGCACAACACGTTCTTCCAGATGGCCGGCAACTTCTCGTTCGGCGACTACTTCAAGGAAGGCGCCATCGAGCTGGCCTGGGAGCTGGTGACCAAGAGCCAGGACGAGGGCGGCTACGGCTTCTCCCCCGACCGCATCTGGGTCACCGTCTACCAGGACGACGACGAGGCCATCGCCCTGTGGAAGAAGGTCGCCGGCCTGCCCGAGGAGCGCATCCAGCGCCGGGGCGGCGAGGACAACTACTGGGACATGGGCGTGCCCGGCCCCGGCGGCCCCTGCTCCGAGATCTACTTCGACCGCGGCCCCGAGTACGGCCGCGACGGCGGACCCGTCGTCGACGAGGACCGGTACCTGGAGATCTGGAACCTCGTCTTCATGCAGGACGAGCGCGGCGAGCTGAGCCCGAAGAAGGGCCACCCGCCGATCGGCGAGCTGCCCACCAAGAACATCGACACCGGCATGGGCATGGAGCGGGTCGCCTACCTGCTCCAGGGCGTGGACAACGTCTACGAGACCGACCTGGTCCGCCCGGTGATCGCCAGGGCCGAGGAGCTGACCGGCCGCCGGTACGGCGCCAACCCCGAGGACGACGTCCGGTTCCGGGTCATCGCCGACCACGCCCGCAGCGGCGTCATGCTCGTGGGTGACGGCGTCACCCCGGGCAACGAGGCGCGCGGCTACGTGCTGCGCCGGCTGCTGCGCCGCATCGTGCGCTCGGCCCGCCTGCTCGGCACCACCGAGCCGGTCCTCGGCACGTTCGCCGAGGTGGTGCGGGACGCGATGGGCCCGGCCTACCCCGAGCTGGTGACGGACTTCGAGCGCATCCACCGGGTGGTCACCGCCGAGGAGAACACCTTCCTCCAGACCCTGAGCACCGGCACGAAGATCTTCGACATGGCGGTGGCCGAGACGAGGTCGGCCGGGCGCAGCCTGCTCACCGGCGACAAGGCGTTCCAGCTCCACGACACCTACGGCTTCCCCATCGACCTGACGCTGGAGATGGCCGCCGAGCAGGGGCTGACCGTCGACGAGGACGGCTTCCGCAAGCTCATGGCCGAGCAGCGGGCCAGGGCCAAGGCCGACGCCGCCGCCCGCAAGACCGGCCACGGCGACAAGACCGTCTACCGCGAGCTGCTGGAGCTGGGCGCCACCGAGTTCACCGGCTACCACGAGCTGGCCAGCGAGGCGACCGTGCGCGGCCTGGTCCGCGACGGCCAGCGGGTCCGCTCCGCCGGCGAGGGCGAGATCGTCGAGCTGGTGCTCGACCGCACCCCGCTCTACGCCGAGTCCGGCGGCCAGGAGAGCGACGCGGGCACGATCACCTCGCCCAACGCCGAGCTGGAGGTGCTCGACGTCCAGAAGGTGGCCCGCAAGCTGTGGGTCCACCAGGTGCGGGTGCGCAACGGCGAGATCGCCGAGGGCCAGCACGTGATCGCCCAGGTCGACCAGGAGTGGCGGGTCGGCGCGCGGCAGGCGCACTCCGGCACCCACGTGGTGCACGCGGCGCTGCGCGAGGTGCTCGGTCCGTCCGCCCTCCAGAGCGGCTCGTACAACAAGCCGGGCTACCTGCGGCTGGACTTCGCGTGGACCTCGGCGCTGTCGCCGGAGACCCGCAGCGAGATCGAGGAGGTCTCCAACCTCGCGGTGCGGCGCGACCTGCCCGTGCGGGTCCTGTACACCTCGCTGCCGGAGGCCCAGCAGATGGGCGCCCTGGCGCTGTTCGGCGAGACCTACGACGAGACCGTCCGCGTCGTCGAGATCGGCGGGCCCTGGTCGCGCGAGCTGTGCGGCGGCACGCACGTCGACCACTCCTCGCAGATCGGCCCGGTGATGCTGCTCGGCGAGTCCTCGGTCGGCTCCGGGGTGCGGCGCCTGGAGGCCTACGTCGGCATCGAGGCGTTCCGCTACCTGGCCAGGGAGCGGGCGCTGGTGCAGAACATCGCCGGGATGCTCAAGGTGCCGAACGAGGAGTTGCCCGGCCGGATCGAGAGCCTGGTCGAGCGGCTGCGCGCCGCCGAGAAGGAGCTGGAGCGGCTGCGCGCCGCCCAGTTGCTGTCCTCGGTCGGCCAGCTCGCCGACACGGCCCAGGACGTGCGGGGCACCGCGCTCGTCGCGGCCGCCCTCCCGGACGGCGTCGGCGGCAACGACCTGCGCCAGGTCGCCACGGAGGTGCGCAACCGGCTGGGCGGCAAGCCCGGCGTGGTCGCGCTGTTCTCCGCCGACCAGGCCGCCGGCAAGGTGAACTTCGTCGTCGCCACCACCCCCGCCGCGCGGGAGGCCGGGCTGGCCGCCGGCAAGCTGGTGCCCGCCTTCGCCGCCGAGCTCGGCGGCCGGGGCGGCGGCAAGCCGGACATGGCCCAGGGCGGGGGCACCAACCCCGCCGGCGTGCCGGCCGCCATCGCCGCGCTGCGGGCCGCCCTCGAGGGGGTGGCCGGGGCGTGAGCCGTCCCGGGCCGGGCCGCCAGCCCGACCGCCCGGGGACGGACGACCCCGGGCCGGGCCGGCGGCTCGGCGTGGACGTCGGCGCGGTACGCGTCGGGGTGGCGCTGAGCGATCCGGCCCCGCTGCTGGCCAGTCCCCTCGTTACCCTGGCCAGGGACGCGGCCGCCGGCGCCGACCTCGACGCGTTGGCCGCGCTCGTGGCCGAGCACGAGGTGGTCGAGGTGGTGGTGGGCTTGCCGAGGACGCTGGCCGGCCGGCACGGCCCCGCGGCCGAGGCCGCGGTGGACTACGCCGAGGCCCTCGCCACCAGGATCGCCCCGGTGCCCGTGCGGCTGGCCGACGAGCGGCTGACGACCGTGACCGCGTCCCGGATGTTGTCCCAGCGCGGGGTCAGGGGCCGTCGGCAGCGGGCGGTCGTGGACCAGGCCGCCGCGGTGGAGATCCTCCAGTCCTGGCTGGACGCGCGGAAGGGCGCTTCGTGACCGACGACCTCGGCCTGTTCACCGACACCTCCTCGGACGACGCCGGCTCGGGCGGGGGCGACGACGCGCCGTCGAGGCGCCGCGGGGGCAAGCGGCGCCGGCTCACGACGATCGCGTTCGTCGTCGCCGGCCTGCTGATCATCGGTGGCGGCGGCTGGTACGCGATGTCGTTGTTCGGCGGCCTCGGCGGGTACGAGGACTACGAGGGCTCCGGCGAGCAGGACGTCGTGGTCAAGGTCGAGCAGGGCGACCTGCTCGCCAAGATCGGCAGCCGGCTGAACCAGCAGGGCGTCGTCGCCAGCGTGAAGGCGTTCACCAGGGCCGCGGACAAGAACAGCAAGGCCAGCGCCGTGCAGGCCGGGTACTACGTCCTGAAGACGAAGATGTCCGGCGAGGCCGCCGTGGCCCGGCTGGTCGACCCCAAGTCCAGGGTCGGCTCCTTCGAGGTGCGGGGCGGCCAGCAGCTCGACGACACCACCGACAACGCCGGCAAGATCTACGAGGGGATCTTCACCAAGATCTCCAAGGCGAGCTGCGCGACCCTGAACGGCAAGGACACCTGCGTCCCCGCCGACCAGCTCAAGGCCACGGCGGAGCAGACCGACCCCTCGGCGCTGGGCGTGCCGAGCTGGGCCGTGCCGAACGTGGCCAGGGCCGAGCCGAGGCGCCGGCTGGAGGGCCTGATCGTCCCCGGCACCTACGACGTCCGGCCCGGCTCCGACGCCGAGGAGCTGCTGCGCGAGGTGCTCCGGTCCTCCGCGCTGCGGTTGCAGGCCGCCGGGATGCCGGACAACACGGCCGACACCGGGTTCAGCCCGTACGAGATCCTGGTGATGGCGTCGCTGATCGAGCGCGAGGCGATCACCAAGGACTTCGGCAAGATCTCCAGGGTCATCTACAACCGCCTCGCCGTGAACCACAAGCTCGAGTTCGACTCGACCGTGAACTACCTGCTGTACAAGCAGCACATCACCACCGACGGCAACGCGCGGTCCGACCCCAGCCCGTACAACACCTACGTCTCCAAGGGCCTGCCCCCGACCCCCATCTCCGCGCCGAGCAAGCAGGCGATCGAGGCGGCGGTCAAGCCGGAGGCCGGCAAGTGGTTCTACTTCGTGGCCTGCGAGAAGGACGGCACGAGCTGCTTCTCCGAGACCTACCCGGAGCAGCAGGAGAACGAGCGCAGGGCCAGGGCGAACGGGGTGTACTGAGCCGGGGGACGGGCACTCCCTAGGCTGGTGGGCGTGACATCTCGGAGGGCGGCGGTCGTCGGGTCGCCGATCGAGCACTCGCTGTCCCCGGTCCTGCACCGCGCCGCCTACGCGGCCCTCGGCCTCGACGGCTGGACCTACGACCGCGTCGAGTGCGACGACACCCGGCTGCCAGCGCTGCTCGCCTCGCTCGGCCCGGAGTGGGCCGGGCTCTCCGTGACCATGCCGGGCAAGCGCGTCGCCCTGGCCGTCGCCGACGAGACGACCGAGCGCGCGGACGTCGTGGGCGCCGCGAACACCCTGGTCCGGCTGCCGGGCGGCGGCTGGCGCGCGGACTGCACGGACGTCGACGGCGTGGTGGGCGCGCTCAGGGCCGCAGGCGGGTACCGGCGCGGAGCCGGTGGTTCGGCGGTGGTTCTCGGCGCCGGCGGGACGGCGTTGGCCGCGTTGGCCGGGCTGGTGGAGTTGGGCGTGACCGAGGCGCGGTTGGTGGTGCGGGAGCCGGCGAGGGCGGGCGACGCGGCGCGCTGCGCGGAGCGCCTCGGGCTCCACCTGGAGACGCTGCGCTGGGCCGAGGTGGACCTCGGCGCGTTGGCGGCCGGGGCCGACGTCGCGATCAGCACCGTGCCGGCCGGGGTCGCGGACGCCGAGGCGGAGCGGCTGGCCGAGGCGCCCTGCGTGTTGGACGTGGTCTACCACCCGTGGCCGACGCCGTTGGCCAGCGCGGTGGCCGCCCGAGGGGGACGCCTGGCCACCGGGCTGGACATGTTGCTGCACCAGGCTTTCGGGCAGGTCGAACAGTTCACCGGGCGGAGCGCCCCCAAGGCCGCCATGCGGGACGCGTTGCGCTCCGCCACCGGCGACGTGCTGCCGCTTCCCCTCGACTGAGCGCGCGGCGGCGACCACTCGGAGGACCACCAGGACGTGTCCTCGAAGTTGGTGTGGCCGATCTGTTTGCTCCCGGGGCGTGGTGCGCAGGCACGAATTGACCGACGAGCAGTGGCAGGCGTGAGGACAGACCCCAGGAGGCGAGCGTCGCGCCTACTGCCGCAGGGACCGGCTCGAAGACCGGAAAGTGAAGGGTCCCACCGTCCGGTCGGGGGCTCGGACGGTGGGACCCCGTGCCCGGCGCGGGGCCGGGCCTCACTGTGGTTCTCGCGCTCAGCTCTCGTCGAGGTCGGTCGCGATGAGCGCGGCGACCGCGTCCAGCGCGGTCTCGGCGCCCTCGCCCTCGGCGGCGAGCACGACCTCGTCGCCGTGCATGGCGCCCAGCGTCATCAGCCCCAGGACGCTGGCGGCCTCCACCGGCTGGCCGCCCTCCTTGCGGATGGTGACCTTCGCCGGCTGCTCGGCGGCGGTCCTGGCGAGCACGGCGGCGGGCCGGGCGTGCAGGCCGACCTTGCTGGCGACGACGACCCGTCGTTCCGGCATGCTGATCCCTCTCTCCTTCGGTCGGGTGGCGACGCTCAGGCCCTGGTGGCCCGGGTCGTGCGGGTGGTCTCGCCGGTGGTCTCCACGTCGGTGGCGGCGTCCTCGTCCTCGCGGCCCGGCGTGCGCAGGTTCCACTTCTTGATCACGAACCGGAACACGACGTAGTAGATGACCGCGTAACCGAGGCCGACCGGGATGACCAGCCACGCGTTCGTGGAGATGCCCCAGTTCAGCACGTAGTCGATCGCGCCGGCGGAGAACGTGAATCCGGTGTGGACGTCCAGCGCGTTCATCAGCGCGTGCGAGGTGCCGGTCAGGAAGGCGTGGATGAAGTACAGCGGCCACGCCACGAACATGAACGAGAACTCCAGCGGCTCGGTCACGCCGGTGAGGAACGAGGTCAGGGCGGCGGAGAGCATGATGCCGCCGACGACCTTGCGCTGCTTCGGCCTGGCGCACTGCCAGATGGCGAGCGCCGCCGCGGGCAGGGCGAACATGAAGATCGGGAAGAAGCCGCTCTGGAAGGCGCCGGCGTCCGGGTCGTGGGCCTTGATGAACCGGTTGATGTCGCCCTTCTCGCCGCCGAACTCGCCGAAGACGAACCAGACGAAGGTGTTGATGATGTGGTGCAGGCCGAACGGCAGCAGCAGGCGGTTGATCACGCCGTAGGCGGCGCCGCCGATCACCGCGCTGCCGGTGATCGCCTCACCGATCCCGGTGATGCCCGCGTCGAACAGCGGGAACAGCAGGCCGAGCACGACACCGAGCACGACCATGGCCGCCGCGGTGATGATCGGCACGAACCGCCGGCCGCCGAAGAAGGCCAGGTACGGCGGCAGCTTCACCCGGTGGTACTTCTGCCACAACTGGGCGGAGACCAGACCGGCGATCAGGCCGGTCAGCACGCCGTAGGGCCACTTCTGCGGCATGACGCCCACGGCGTCGGCGATCGCGGTGGCGTCGGGCTTGCCGGGCACCGGCTGCGGGTCGAACGTCATGACCACCCGGCTCAGCACCAGGTAGCCGACGACGGCGGCCAGCGCGGTGGAGCCGTCGGACTTGCGGGCGAAGCCGATCGCGACGCCCACCGCGAACAGCAGCGGCAGGTAGTCGAACAGGACGCCGCCGGCGCCGCCGATGATCTCGGCGACCTTGAGCGTCCTCAGCACCTCGAAGCGGCCGAGCAGGTCGTCCTGGCCGAGGCGGAGCAGCAGACCGGCCGCGGGCAACGCGGCGATCGGCAGCATCAGGCTGCGGCCCAGCCGTTGGAGGACGGCCAGGCCCTTGATGTCGCGTGCTCCCGCGGGATTGGCGCTCATCGGGAACCTCCCTGGGCGGGGTGGGGACCGGAACCCGGGACGTTCCGGTCGAGCTGCATGGTCACCTGGTATAGATCGCCCCGGTACCAGGACGTCATGTCCTCGACGGGCTCCCCGTGGGCGCTGGCCACCCGCCGGAAGGCGAGCAGCGGGCTGCCGGGGCGGACGTCGAGCGAGCGCGCGGTCGCGGGGTCGGCGGTCTCGGCCCAGACGGTCTGCCGGCCGCTGTCGAGCACCACGCCGTACTCCTGCGCGAGCAGCCCGTACAGCGAGCCGGTCAGGTCGTGGCGGAGGAGGCCGGGCAGCAGGCGGGGGCCGTACCAGCCCCGTTCCACCGAGATCGGGGTGCCGTCGGCGGTGCGCAGCCGCTCCAGCCAGTAGGCGGGCTCGCCGGGGGAGAGCGCCAGCGCGTGGGCGGTCGCCGGCGGCGGGACCCGCTCCTCGGCGGCGAGCACGACCGTGCCCGGCTCCATGCCCCGCTGCCGCATATCCTCCGTGAACGACTCCAGGTAGAGCTGGGCCTCGACGCGGGGGCGGGCGGTGAACGTGCCCCTGCCCCTGGCCCTGGTCAGCAGCCCGTCGGCCACCAGTTGGCCGATCGCCTCGCGGACGGTCAGGCGGGAGACTCCGTAGCGGGCGGCCAGCTCGCGCTCGGACGGCACGGGGGAGCCGGGCGGCAGCTCGTGCTCGGCGAGCCGGCGCAGGATCTCGCGGAGCTGCGCGTGCTTGGGCGTGGGGCCGTCCAGCAGACGGGGAGTGGTGGCCGGGTGGTCGGAGTCGGGGGACCCCGTTCCCGGGCGTGCCTCGTCGGGCACGGCGCACCTCCCTGTGCTGGCCTGCGTGGATGTCGGCGTGGTCGACCGGGGCGCCGGACGTGTCCCGCCCCCGTGGTCACCGGCCGTCCGCCATTGGTACGGTCCGGTCTAAACCAGTTTGCGCCCGGCAGGATGCGCTTCCACCCGAACGGGTGTCAACTGCGGGCCGACGGACGTTGGCCGAGCCGTAACCTGCGGGCGCTCGACCCGACACCCGGCGCGACCAGCCGGAGCACGGCCGCTCCGGCGAACGGACTTCCAGGAGGACCAGGTGGCAGACAAGGCGGCGGCGATCCTCGCCGGTCTCGGCGGATCGGACAACATCGAGGAGATCGAGGCCTGCATCACCCGGCTGCGGTGCGAGGTGAAGGACGCGGCGCTGGTGGACCAGGCGGCGCTGAAGGCCGCCGGCGCCCACGGCGTGATGCAGCAGGGCACCGTGGTGCAGGTCGTGGTGGGCCCGGAGGCCGACACCCTGGCCGAGGACATCGAGGACCTGCGGTGACCCTGCGTGTCCTGAGCCCGGTCGCGGGCACGGTGGTGCCGCTGACCGAGGTGCCCGACCCGGTGTTCGCGCAGGCGATGGTCGGCCCGGGGATCGCGGTCGACCCCGACCGCGCGGCGGGCGACGCGGTCGCCCCGGTCGACGGCACGGTCGTGACGCTGCACCCGCACGCGTTCGTCGTGGCCACCGAGGGCGGCGCGGCGGTGCTCGTGCACCTGGGGATCGACACCGTCCAGCTCAAGGGCGAGGGCTTCACCCTGCACGTCGTCAAGGGCGAGGCCGTCCGCGCCGGCCAGCGGATGATCAGTTGGGACCCCTCGGCCATCGAGGCCGGCGGCAAGTCCCCGGTCTGCCCGGTGATCGCGCTGGACGCGCCGGCCGAGGCGCTGGTCGACGTGCGGGCGAACGGCCCGGTCGCGGCCGGCGAGCCGCTCTTCACCTGGCAGCGCTGAGCCGCCTCGGGAGGCGATGACGCGAAGGGGACGTCCGGTGGGGCGTCCCCTTCGTTCGCTCGCACGCGGCGCCGTCGTCTGAATCGATCCGTGGTGTCGCGAGAACGAGGGTTCGCCCGCCGGTGTGGCACGGGTGGCGACGGATTCGCATGACACGCGGCGACCCGCCCTGACCAGCGCGAATTTGTCGTGGCTCGGCCGCACCCTGTCGGCATGACCGAGACGATGCGCGCAGTTGTTCTGACGGTGGTGGCGGCAGGCGTGGGAGCGCTCCTGGGAGTCGGCGGACGCCTTCTCCTGCGCCGGCTCCGACGCGGTGTCGCCGTGCGACCCCCATGGTGCGAGATCGCCGTCGGCGGGCTCACCGCCGTCGTCGGCGCCCGCGCCACGGCGGGACACCTCACGCCGACATGGGCGCCGGTTCCCGTCGCACTGGGCTGGCTCGCCGTGCTGCTCACCGCGACGGACCTGGCCCGCCGCCGGCTCCCCGACGCCCTGACCCTGCCCGCCTACCCCGGCGTGGCGGCACTCCTCGGCGTCGCGGCCTGGGGCGGGGCCGGCCCCGGCCTCGTCGGGCGGGCATTGGCCGGCGCGGCGGTCTTCGGGTGCGCCCACGCGCTGGTCCACCTCGCGGCGCCCTCGGCCATGGGCGCGGGGGACGTGAAGCTCGCCGGGGTCCTCGGCGCCGTGCTGGCCGCGGTGGACTGGGCCGCCCTGCTCGTCGCGGCGTTCGGGGCGAACCTGCTGACCGCCCTCCTCGGCCTCCTGACGCCGGCGCGGTGCCGGGACGGACCGGCGTCGTCCCCCGGGGCGCGCGCGGTGCCGCACGGACCCGGGCTCCTCGCCGCCACCTGGTTGGTCGCCGCGTTCCCCGGCGAGGCGGTCTTCGCAGGTGATCGGACGTCCCCGTGGTGACCTCGCGGGCGGTCCCCCGCCCGGGACATGGCAGGATCGGGGGGTGCTGCGCTGGATGACCGCTGGGGAGTCGCACGGGCCGGCGCTGGTCGCCGTGCTGGAGGGCTTGGTGGCCGGGGTCGAGGTGACGAGCGCGGACGTGGCCACGCAGTTGGCCCGCCGCCGGCTCGGCCACGGCCGGGGCGCCCGGATGAAGTTCGAGGCCGACGAGGTGGAGTTCCTCGGCGGCGTGCGGCACGGGCGCACCATGGGCGGCCCGGTGGCGGTGCGCGTGGGCAACAGCGAGTGGCCCCGGTGGGAGAAGGTCATGTCTCCCGACCCGGTCGACCCCGCCGAGATCGCCCACCTGTCCCGCAACGCGCCGCTGACCCGGCCCCGTCCCGGCCACGCCGACCTGCCGGGCATGCAGAAGTACGGCTTCTCCGACGCCCGGCCGGTGCTGGAGCGGGCGAGCGCCAGGGAGACCGCCGCGCGCACCGCGCTCGGCACGGTGGCCAGGGCGTTCCTGCGGCAGGCGCTGGGCGTCGAGGTGCTCAGCCACGTGGTCTCGATCGGCGAGGTCGACGTGCCCGAGGACGCCGTGCTGCCCGGCCCCGGCGACCTGGCCGCGATCGACGAGAACCCGGTGCGCTGCTTCGACCAGCGCGCCAGCGAGGCGATGGTGGCCGAGGTCGACGCCGCGAAGAAGGACGGCGACACCCTCGGCGGCGTGGTCGAGGTGCTGGCCTACGGCCTGCCGCCGGGGCTGGGCTCGCACGTGCACTGGGACCGCCGGCTCGACTCCCGGCTCGCCGGCGCGCTCATGGGCATCCAGGCGATCAAGGGTGTCGAGGTCGGCGACGGGTTCACCACGGCGCGCCGGCGGGGCAGCCGGGCGCACGACGAGATCGAGCCGGCCGGCGGGGTCACCGGCGTGACCCGGCGGTCCAACCGGGCCGGCGGGCTGGAGGGCGGCATCACCAACGGCGAGCCACTGCGCGTGCGCGCCGCGATGAAGCCCATCTCCACCGTGCCCCGCGCGCTGTCCACTGTGGACGTCGCAACCGGGGGCCCGGCGGTGGCGATCAGCCAGCGCTCCGACGCGTGTGCCGTGCCGGCGGCCGGGGTGGTGGCCGAGGCCATGGTCGCCCTGGTGCTGGCGGACGCGGTGCTGGAGAAGTTTGGCGGCGACTCGATCGCCGAGACCCGGCGCAACGCCGAGTCCTACCTCGCGGAGCTGCGCGCGGCGGCCGAGCGCCGAGCCCAGTCCACTGTGGACCAGGAGGCCGGGTCGGCGGCCCAGGGGGAGGACCGGCGATGAGTCCGGTGGTCGTCCTGGTCGGCCCGCCGGGGTCGGGCAAGACCACCATCGGCGAGTTGCTGGCCGAGCGGCTGGGCGTCGCCTTCCGCGACACCGACGCCGACGTCGAGGCGACGGCCGGCCGGAGCGTGTCGGAGATCTTCACCGAGGACGGCGAGCCGGTGTTCCGGGCCATGGAGGAGCGGGCCGTGGCCGCCGCCCTGGCGGAGCACGACGGCGTGCTGGCCCTCGGCGGCGGCGCGGTGCTGTCGGCCGAGACCAGGCGGCGGCTCGCCGGGCACCCCGTCGTCTTCCTCAACGTGGGCCTGGCCGAGGGCGTGCGCCGCACCGGCCTGTCCACCGCCCGGCCGTTGCTGGCCGGGGTGAACCCGAGGGCGACGTTCCGGACGTTGCTGGAGGCCCGCCTCCCGCTTTACCGCGAGGTGGCCTCGGTGGAGGTCACCACCGACGAGCGGTCGCCCGACGAGGTGGCCGACTCGGTGCTGGCCGGCCTGTCGGGGTGCGGCGGCTGACGCGGTGATGCGATGAACCCGAATCGTCCGTGACAGGAGCGGGGACACAGTGACGACCGGCGACAGCGGGAGCTTCCGGGATCTTCCCCTCCGAACGCGGTCACGCCCGCCGCGGATTATCACCCTGAGGGTGAGGAGGTACCGGGCGCTCCGGGACATCCAGCTCGAGAAGCTTTCTGGCATGACGGTCCTCATCGGGCCGAACGGGAGTGGGAAGTCGACCCTCTTCGACGTGTTCGCCTTCCTGGACGCCTGCTTCTCCAAAGGGGTCTGGGCCGCCTGCGAGGAACGAGGCGGCCTCGGTGACATCAGGTCCAGGGGAACCCACGGTCCCGTGGCGGTGGAGCTGGAGTACCGCGAGTGGCCTCCCGACTTCGGCCCCCAGGGGCGGTTGCTCCACTATCAGTTGGAGGTCGACGAGCGGGATGGGCGTCCCGTCGTCTCGCGGGAGACGCTGCGCTGGAAGGGGAACCCAGGACCGGGCCGGAGCAGGTCCATCCTGAACTTCGAGAACGGCCAGGGCGAGGTCTTCGACGAGGGGAGTGGAAGCCGCCGCGAGGAGGCGTTGGCTGAGCCGGACATGCTCGCGGTGAACACTCTGGGACAACTCAAGGGGCACCCGAGGATCGAGGCGCTGCGACGGTTCATCTCGGGCTGGTATCTCTCGTACTTCTCGTCCGAGGAGGCCCGGGGGGTGCCCCGGTCCGGCCCCCAGGAGCGGTTGACGCGCACGGCCGACAACCTGGGAAACGTTCTTCAGTACCTGAAGCAGCGGGACCCGTCGCGGCTGCGGTCCGTGCTCGGGGCGCTGCGCGACACCGTCCCTGGACTGGAACGAGCCGATTACGAGACCACTGTTGACGGGCGTCTTGTCGTCCTTTTCAAGGACAAGCCGTTCCAGCAGCCGGTGCTCTCGAAGTTCGCCTCGGACGGCACGGTGAAGATGCTCGCCTATCTCGTGTTGCTGTCCGACCCCACTCCGCCGCCGTTCATCGGGATCGAGGAGCCCGAGAACCAGCTCTACCACTCTCTGCTTCCCGGACTCGCCGACCTCTGTCGGCAGGCAGCGGATCGCTCTCAGGTGTTGGTCACGACGCATTCGCACGAGTTCGTCAACGCTTGTCAGCCCAACGAGGTGATCGCGTTGTACCGGGAGTCCGACGGTTTCACCCGAGCGGTTCCGGCTGCTCATAACCCGTCGGTTCGCGCCATGCTGGAAAGTGGGGGGAAGCTCGGACACCTCTGGCAGGAGGGTTATTTCGACGTACCGCGTCCGATCACGCCGGGTGAGACGTGCGGGTGATCGTGCTCATCGACCGCGACGGCGACGACTGCGCACAACTGAAGGAGCGGTTGGAGAAGGAAGCGCGGTCGGCCAGGTTGGTGACGAGGGCCACCTCTCCGACGGAATGGGTGGTCGCCACACGCATCGCCGCGCGGGAGCTCGAAAACTGGTACTTCGGTGACTGGACGGCGGTCAGGCGGTCTTTCTCGCAGGTCGCGGAGCGTCCGCCCGCGTCCTACCGAAACAACCCGGATTGTGCCGCGAAGAAGACGTCCGAGGCCTTCGTGGGTGTCCTGAGGGATGCCGGCATCAGGCTGGAGTCGAAGCCGACGTGGGCGAAGAGGATCGCACCGCACCTGGAACCTGAGCGGAACACGTCTCCCAGTTTCCGCGCCTTCTGGAAGGCGGTCGAGGAGCTGGCGGACCCATGAGCCCGCGGTCGGGCGCTTCGCCGCGTGGACCTGTCCCTCCACGGGCGGGGGTCATCTGGTGGGATGGGGAGCGGTCCGGCGGGGAGAGTGAAGGGATCGTGATGTCCGAACCGGTGCGCATCAGGGTGGCCGCCGAGCGGCCCTACGACGTGGTGGTCGGGCGCGGTCTGCTCGGCGAGCTGGTCGAGACGCTGAAGGGCGTCGCGACCGCCGCCATCGTGCACCAGCCCACGTTGGCCGCCACGGCGGAGACGGTGCGCGAGGAGCTGGCCAACGCGGGGGTGGACGCCCACCGCGTGGAGATCCCGGACGCCGAGGACGGCAAGAGCCTGGCCGTGGCCGGCTTCTGCTGGGAGGTGCTCGGCCGGATCGGCATGGACCGCGGCGGCGTGGTGATCTCGCTGGGCGGCGGGGCCGTGACCGACCTCGCCGGGTTCGTGGCCGGCACCTGGATGCGCGGCGTGCGCGTGGTGCACGTGCCGACCACGTTGCTGGCGATGGTCGACGCCGCCGTCGGCGGCAAGGCCGGGATCAACACCGACGCCGGGAAGAACCTGGTCGGCGTGTTCCACGAGCCCACGGCGGTGCTGGTGGACCTGGCGACCCTGGAGTCGCTGCCGCGCAACGAGCTGGTCGCCGGCATGGCCGAGGTGGTCAAGGCCGGGTTCATCGCCGACCCGCGCATCCTGGAGCTGGTCGAGGAGGACCCGGAGCGGGCGACCGACCCGACGGGGGAGGTCCTCGGCGAGCTGGTCCGCCGCGCCATCCAGGTCAAGGCCGACGTCGTCTCCGCGGACCTGCGCGAGTCGCACCTGCGTGAGGTGCTCAACTACGGCCACACGCTGGCGCACGCGATCGAGCGGCGTGAGCGGTACCGGTGGCGGCACGGCGCGGCGGTGAGCGTCGGCCTGGTGTTCGCCGCCGAGCTGGCCAGGGCGGCCGGCCGGCTGGACGACGAGACCGCCGACCGGCACCGCGCGGTGCTGTCCGCGCTCGGGCTGCCGACCACCTACGACGCCGACGCGCTGCCCCAGCTCATGGAGGGCATGCGGGCCGACAAGAAGAACCGCTCCGGGGTGCTGCGGTTCGTCGTGCTCGACGGCCTGGCCAAGCCGGGGCGTCTGGAGGGGCCGGACCCGACGTTGATCGCCGCGGCCTACTCGGCCGTCGCCGGGGGCGGCTCGGGCGGTGGGACGATCCTGCTCTGAGCCGCCGGGGCCGGCGGCGCGAGGGACCGAGGCGGACCGAGGCGGACCGAGGCGAGGGAGTGCTGCGGTGAGGGTGCTGGTGCTCAACGGGCCGAACCTGGGTCGGCTCGGCACGCGGGAGCCGGAGATCTACGGCCGCACGACGCACGCCGACCTGGTGGTGCTCTGCGAGCGGACCGCGGCCGAGCTGGGCGTGGAGGTCGAGGTCCGGCAGACCGACCACGAGGGCGAGATGCTGGCCTGGCTGCACGAGGCCGCGGACCGGCGGCTTCCCGTGGTCCTCAACGCGGCCGCGTGGACGCACTACTCGGTCGCCGTCCGCGACGCCTGCGCCATGCTCACCGCCCCGCTGGTCGAGGTGCACATCTCGAACGTCCACCAGCGCGAGGAGTTCCGGCACCACAGCCTGATCTCGGCCGTGGCCTCCGGGGTGATCGTCGGTCTCGGCGTCACCGGGTACGCCCTCGCGCTCCGCTGGCTCGCGGAGACCGTCAGCGAGTGACCACGCACGAGTGACACCCCGCTCGGTGATTCCGAGCGGGGTCACCGGCCGCTGCGCCCGTTCCCGGTGACGGCCGGTAGGCAGGCGTGACGAAGTACCGGGCCAACTCCCCCACTCGGGTGATCAGGGGTCCCTAGACTGACGGGACCCGGGCGGCATCGGCTCCCGGGTCCCGGCACGGGCCGGGACACCCGAGCTGACGGAGGATCAGGAACACGATGCGCAAGCCGCGCCGAGCCCCGCGTGCCGCTGGTCCGCTGCTTGGCGTCGTGCTGCTCGCCGCGTGCGGCAACGCCGACGGCTCGCCGCAGCAGGAGCCCCCGCCCGCGCCGTCGGCGTCGGGCCAGCCCAGCGCCTCCAAGAAGCAGGACCGGCCGGCGTCGGCGGTGGCGTTGCAGGTCGACCGGGCGCGCCAGAGCCAGGGCGTGGTCGCCTCGGGCGGCCCGAGCGCGCCGTACAACTACGGCCCCACGGTCCTCCAGGAGGGCGGGCGGTACCGGGTGTGGTGGTGCAGCCAGCTCCCCGGCGCGGGACCGGCCGGCGACGACGTGCTCCACGCCGAGTCCACCAGCATCGACGGCCCGTTCGCCGCCGCCGGTGGCGCGCCCGCCGTGCCGGTGTTCAGCGGCAGCGGCTCGGGTTTCGACGGGATGCACACCTGCGACCCGTCGGTGATCAAGGTCGACGGGACCTACTACCTCTACTACACGGGCGCGGCCAGCGACGACCACGCGCACGGCAACGCCATCGGCGTGGCGAGCAGCCCGGACGGCCTCACGTGGACCCGCATGGCCAACGGCCAGCCGATCGTCACGCCGGCCGGCGACACCGTCCGGAAGAACGCCTACGGCGCGGGGCAGCCCTCGGCGCTGTACCTCGACGGCTGGTTCTACCTGATGTTCACCGACACCAGCGCGAAGGGCGCTGGCTGGAACGGCGCCGGCCAGTTCGTGCTCCGCGCCAAGGACCCGGCGTTCCAGACCGGGGTGCAGGCGCTGGGGCAGTCCGGCTTCACCGCCGTCACCTCGGAGAAGGCCCCGCGCGCCCGCTCGATCGTCGACGCGTTCAGCGCGGACTGGATGTGGGTCGACGCCCTCGACGCCTTCGCGATCGCCCACCAGACCGAGCAGGGCACCACGATCACCTTCTGGGACAGGGACTTCACCAGGAACCCGTACCAGCCGCTGGTGGTCAAGGGGCCGTGGCGGGAGGGGCCCGGCCTGGTGCGCCGGGCCGACGGGCACGCGCCCGTGTCGCGGGAGGACCCGTGCGGCCGGGTCCCGATCGACGTCCTGCGTGCCACCCGCACGGTCTCGGTGCCGCAGGAGGTGCCGACCGACCTGGCCCACTTCGGGCTGGAGGTGCACGGGGTGAACGCCTGCCGCGACCGGGGACGGGCGGCCGAGGTGCTGGAGGGCTTCGCGGTGCCGTCCCCCGAACGCACGGTGGACCTGGTGGTCGGCGGCGGTTTCGTGCGGGTGGAGCGGCGCAGCGTGGCCTCCGCCCTGGCCGTCCGCGTCCTCGACCACCGCCCGGCGATCCTGGAGGAGCTGCCGGTGACCGCCAGGATGTCGGCCGGTGTCCCCGCGGTCCGCGCGCCGGGCCGCCCGCTGGGCATGCTGCTCGACGACGGGCGGCTGTGGCTGGTGGGTTCGGAGCAGGTGGCGGCCCTGAACTCCTCGCCGGTCAGCGAGGTGAGCGAGGAGCGGTGGCGGCAGTACCCCAGCGCCCCGAACCTCGCCGCCCTGCGCTGACGCCCTCGACACGGACGGTCGGCGCCGCTCGCGGCCCGCGGCCAACGCGCCCCGGGCCAACGTGTCGCGGCGGCCCCTGGCACGCGACGCGCGGTGCCAGGGGCCGCGACGCCGTCAGCTCGTGATGTCCTTGGTGGCGAACCGCCGGCCAGCCAGCAGCAGGAAGACCGCGGAGTAGGCCACGGCCGAGAACGCGCCGCGCGCCATGTCGGTCCACTCGACCTCCGAGGTCAACACGTCGGACCAGGCGAACGAGTAGTGCGTCGGCAGGTAGACCCGCAGGTCGCCGAGCGCGGTGATCGAGTCGAGGATCTGCGACAGGATCGACGCCAGCACCGCGCCACCGACCGCGCCCAGCGGCGCGTCGGTCGACACGCTGAGCAGCAGCGCGAGCCCGGCCACCCAGCTCAGGTGCACGGCGAGGTAGACCACCGCGACCGCGAGCCGCAGCACGGCGACGCCGAAGGGCAGGGCCTCGCCGGTCGGGGTGACCAGCTCGCCGGTGCCGTACCAGAGCACGCCCGCGCCGAGCGAGACCAGCGGCAGCAGCACCAGCGCGAGCAGCGACAGCACACCCGAGACGACGGCCTTCTGCCGGAGCAGCCGATGTCGGGGCACCGGGATCGCCAGCAGGTACTTCAGGCTCGACCACGACGCCTCGCTGGCGACCGTGTCCCCGAAGAACAACGCCACCACGACGACGAACAGGAAGCTGGCCGAGGCGAACAACGCGAACGACACGAAGTTCGCCCCGCTGGCGGTCGCCAGGTCGACCAGACCTCCCGAGCGGCGGTTCCGCTCGTCCGACCCCAGCTCGAAGGCCAGCAACAACAGCAACGGCAGCGCCGCGAGCAGCCCCAGCGTGACCTGCGTGCGCCGCCGCCGGAGCTGGCGGACCAGCTCCACCCGCAGCGGCAGCGTGTGCCGCGCCCGGTAGCCCTCGGCCGAGCCGTCCGGGTTGGGGCCGGCCCCGCCGGGCTCCGGCAGCTCGGGCACGACGTGGCCGGTGTGACCCTCGCTCATTCCACCGCCTCCTCTCCGACGAGCTGGAGGAACGCGTCCTCCAGCCGGCGGCGCGGTCCCACCTGGTCGACGGCGACACCGGCCGCGACCAGCGCGGCCACCGCCGCGGACCGCGGCAGCACCCCGAGGTCGGCGTGCACGACCTGGCCGTCGGGGGTCACCGCGCCCACCCCGGGCAGCCCGCGCAGCGCGTCGGCGGCCAGCTCCACGTCGTCGACGCGGAACGCGACCTCCCCGCCGTCCACGATCTCGCCCACCTCGCCCACGGCGACCAGCCGGCCGTGGTGCATGACGACGACGTGGGTGCACGTCTGCTCCACCTCGGCGAGCAGGTGGCTGGACACCACGACGGTGCGCCCGGTGGCCGCGTAGCGCCGCAGCACCTCGCGCATGTGGTGGATCTGGGGCGGGTCCAGCCCGTTGGTCGGCTCGTCGAGCACCAGCAGGTCCGGCAGGCCGAGCATGGCCTGGGCGATCGCCAGGCGTTGCCGCATGCCCTGGCTGTACGTGCCGACCCTGCGGTGCACGGCCTTCCCGAGCCCGGCGATCTCCAGCGCCTCCTCAGCGTGGGCCTGCTCGGCGGGCCGTCCGGTGGCCGCCCAGTGCAGCCGGAGGTTGTCCAGGCCGGACAGGTGCGGCAGGAAACCCGTGCGCTCGACGAACGCGCCGATCCGGGACAGCACGGGCACGCCGGGCAGGACCCGGTGGCCGAACACCCTGATCTCGCCGGTGCTCGGGCGGACCAGGCCCATCAGCATGCGCAGCGTGGTGGTCTTCCCGGCGCCGTTGGGACCGAGCAGGCCCAGCACCTGTCCCCGCTCCACCCGGAACGACAGCCCGTCCACGGCCTTCAGGCCGCCCCGGTAGGACTTGCTGAGGTCCCTGATCACCAGGGGGACGTCGGCCAGCTCCTCGTGGACGTCGTCGAGGTGCCGGCGGCGGACCGCGACGCCCAGCGCGACCAGCGCCACGACCGCCAGCACGATCCCGACGCCCAGCAGCGGCAGGGCGGGCGTCCCGCCGGTGGCGGCCCGCCGGCCCGGCACCGTCGGCACGGAGAGCTGCCCGTCGCCGGCCAGCTCGATCCGGTGGACGGCGGGCGCGGTGGGGCCGGCGTAGCCCTGGTCGGTGGTGGTGACCGCGAGCTGCAACCGGTGGCCGGCCTCCACCGGCCGCACCACGCCGGGCAGCGTCACCGAGACCTCGACCGGCGTGCCGTCCGCCGGCAGACCGCCGACGCGCACCGGGGCGACGGCGTTACCGGGCAGGGTGCGCCGACCGTCCGGCCCCACGTCGTAGAGCTTGACGAACAGCACCGCCTCGCCCGTCGCGGGCTGTCCGGGCACCGAGGAGACCCGCAGCCGCACGCGGGAGGACCCCGTCACGAGCACCTGCGCGTCGACCGGCTCGCTGGTGAACACCGCGGTCTGGCCCGGCACGTCGGCGGCCAGGCCCCCGGCCAGGGCGGCGGCCCCCGAGCCGGCCCCGGACAGTCGGGAGCCGAGCCCCGGCAACGAGCTGAGCGAGGCGGGATTGCCGCCAGGCGGGTTGAGCACGACCTGCGCGGGGCCGCGCAGCGCGACCGGTCGCCGCTCCACGCCCTGGTCGTCCGGCCCGTCCAGGCCGGGGTAGCGGTCGGCCACGGCGACCCGGACCGTGGGGCCGCCGCTGCGGAACGCGCCCTGCACCGCGTACTCGAAGCCGGTCCCCGGATCGGGGCCGGTGTGTTTGAGGTGGAACGCGAACCAGTCCGCGATCTGGCCGCGCACGCTCGGACCCGGGTTGCCGCCGTCGTGGCCGCCGCTGTACCAGACGGTCTTCACCGTGCCGCCGCCCGCGGCGATCTGGCGGGCGGTGGCGTCGGACTGGTCGAGTCCGAACAGGGTGTCCTGCTCGCCCTGCACCAGCAGGGTGGGCGCCTTGATCCGTTCCGTCACGCTGGCGGGGGAGGAGCGCCGCAGCAGCTCGACGGTGGCGGCGCTGGCCCTGCCGGTTGTGGTGACCTCCACGTACGCCTGGCAGACCTCGGGGCGGAAGCGGCCGCAGGTCGCCGGCCCCTGCTGGGGCACGGGTTGGCCGGTCCTGGGGGCCTCGCCCCTGTCCGGCCGGCTTCCCTGGTCCAACTGGCCGCCCTGCGTCGGGCTGGGCGTCGGGGCCGCGCCCGGCTCGGGCGCCTGGCCCTTCGGCGTCGCGCCGCCGCCGGGACCCAGGCCGGCCGCGAAGAACAGCCCGGCCCAGTTCCGCTTGAACACGCCGTCGGCGGAGAAGGCGCCGGCGGCCGGCGTCCTCGGGGTGATCTTGCCCGTGGTGCCGGCGTTGGGCAGCAGCGCCTGGCCGAGGTCGTTGTAGGTGATCACGGGGGCGATGGCGTCGACCCGCGGGTCGACCCCGGCCAGCAGCAGGGCGAGCGCGCCGCCGTAGGAGCCGCCGGTCACGCCCACGCGCGGGTCGCCGGGGGCGTCCGTGGTGACCTCGGGCTGCCGGGAGAGCCAGTCCAGGAGCTGCTGGGCGTCGGCCACCTCGTAGTCGGGGGAGTTCAGCGCGATCTGGCCGGTGGACCGGCCGAAGCCGCGCGCCGAGTAGGCGAGGGCGACGAACCCGCGCTCGGCCAGCTCCCTGGCGTCCGCGGCCACCGCGTCCTTGTCGCCGCCGAAGCCGTGCGCGACGAGCACGGCCGGCGCCGGGGTGCGCTGGGGGAGGTGGAGGGTGGCGTCGAGCTGGACCGGCTGGTCCCTGCCGGGGCCGTCGGCCACGTCGATCCGCACGTCCCTGGTGCGGACCGGGGGTGGTCCGTCGTCGGCGCGGGTCCACACCACGGCGCCGGCGACGCCGGCCAGCACGACGACGACCGCGAGCAGGGCGAGCGTCCGGCGGCTGCGGGGGGAGGGGGCCACACGATCGACGGTAGGCGACCACGCCCCGTCGTGGGGCACCAGCCCGCCGGACCGGGCCGACCTGCGACTCCCCGTCCCGGGTCGTCGCCGAGGGTGGCGACGCGCACGCGGACTGCCCGGGTCGGGCTACCGCGCCGGCGGCTCAGTTGTCGGCGAAGGTCGTGGCGGCGGTGGTGACGTTGGCGGCGGCCGGTTGGTCGGCGGCGCCAGCCTCCTCGGCCCTGTCAGCGCTGGCGGGGCCGTCGGGGGAGACGGGGACGGTCTCGCAGTGGAGCTGGACGCCCTGGTCGACGAACGGCGGCTCGGCGAAGAACTCGCTGACCGCCTCCCGCCACCGCACGAAGCCGTCCGAGCCCTGGAACACGGCGCTGGGGTCGTCGACGGAGTCCCACTCGCCGATCACCAGGAACCGACGGGGGTCGCTGGAGCTGCGGACCAGGCGCAGGGTGCGACAGCCGACCGCGAGCACGTGCTGCGAGGCGTCGCGGTAGGCGGCGAGGAAGGCCTCCTCCGCCCCCTTGCGGATCAGCAGCTCCACCACGGTCACGACCACCTGGTGATGGTCGCACGACCCGTGTGGCGCTGTCCGCCCCCGATTAGGCCAAAAGTGTGATCTATCTTCCGGTGAGTGAGGAAAATGTGCTGAAATGGCTACCCACTGTGTCTGAATCGCGCAGGTTGGGGGCGCCGCATCCGGCGCGCCTGCCGCCAACCGGGTGCGTTCCGTGTTCAAGACCGTGTGAATGGTCACCCCCGCTGGTGTGCGGGGACGTGGGTCAGTGACAATCTTGGCCAGCGTGGAGGGGAGTATTCCTTCGCGGCGGCATCGTCATCACGGACCTCCGGGTCCCGGTGCCGTCGACCGGCTGGCCGTCGGTGGAAGAGACCTCCGGTCACTGGCGCATGCCCTGTACCGGAGGTGGACATGAACGTGCCCGTGTGGGTCTGGTTCGCGAGCATCGCGGGCCTGCTGGTCCTGCTCGCGGTCGACCTGGTGATCGTCGATCGGAAGCCGCACGAGGTCACCGTCGGCGAGGCCGCCCGCTGGGTCGTCTTCTACATCGCGTGCGCCGTGTTGTTCGGTGTCGGGATCTGGGCGTTCGCCGGGGGCTCCTACGCCGGCGAGTTCTTCGCCGGGTGGATCACCGAGTATTCACTGAGCGTCGACAACCTGTTCGTCTTCGTCATCATCATGGCGAAGTTCGCGGTGCCGCCGATCCACCAGCACCGCGTGCTGCTGGTCGGCATCCTGCTCGCGTTGATCATGCGGAGCATCTTCATCGCGGCGGGCGCCGCGGTCATCGCCCAGTTCAGTTGGGTCTTCTACCTGTTCGGCGCCTTCCTCATCTACACCGCGTGGAAGCTGGCCACCTCCGACGACGAGGGCGACGAGGAGTTCAAGGAGAACCCGGTCCTGCGGGTGCTGCGCCGGGTGCTGCCGGTGACCGACACCTACCACGACGGGCGCTCGTTCGTCCGGATCGAGGGTCGCCGCTGGGTCACCCCGATGTTCGTGGTGATGGTCGCGATCGGCACCACGGACCTGCTGTTCGCGCTCGACTCGATCCCGGCGATCTTCGGCCTCACCAAGGAGCCGTTCCTGGTCTTCACGGCGAACGCGTTCGCCCTGATGGGCCTGCGCCAGCTCTACTTCCTCATCGGCGGGTTGCTGAACCGGCTGGTCTACCTGTCGATCGGCCTGTCGGTGATCCTCGGCTTCATCGGCGTGAAGCTGATCCTGGAGGCGCTGCACACCAACTCGCTGCCGTTCCTCAACGGCGGTCAGCCGCTGCCGGTGCCGACGGTGAGCATCACCGTGTCGCTGACGGTGATCGTCGTGGTGCTCACGATCACGACGGTCGCGAGCCTGCTCAAGGTCCGCCGCGACCCGAGCGCGGTCAAGAAGGTGGGCTGAGCGCGCGTTCCTCGTCGGGCCCCCGTCGGCCCCCGCGAAGCCGGGGCGGTCGACGGGGGCCCGGTCGTGGTGGGCCGCGCGGAGTCGGCCCGAGGGGTCGTGAGCCTTGCTAACGATCGGGTAGCGTCGCCGTCCATGCGACCCGAGGACCTCACCCTGATCCCCACGATCGGCCGGCCGGCCCTGCGCGGCGACCTCCTCCTCGTCGACGTCGCCTGGCCCGACCTCGCCGCCGACGAGCAGCGCGGCGCGGTCTGGCGGGTGCCCCTCGACCGGGCCGAGGGCGGCCCCGGGGACCCCGAGGAGTGGACCAGGGGCGAGCGCGACAGCGCGCCCCGCGTCTCGCCGGACGGCCGCTGGGTGGCCTTCCTCCGCAAGGGGGCGAAGGGGCGGCCCCAGCTTCACGTCATCCCGACCGGCGGTGGCGAGGCCCGCCGCCTCACCGACCTGCCGCTGGGCGTCGGCTCGCCGGTGTGGGCCCCGGACTCCCGCCGGATCGCCTTCGTCGCCAGGGTCCCCGAGCCCGGCCGGTACGGCACCGAGGAGGGCGTGGGGCCGGAGGCGGAGGCGCCCCGGCGCATCACCCGGCTCACCTACCGCCTGGACGACGTCGGCTTCCTGCTCGACCGGCCGACGCAGCTCTTCGTGGTCGACGCCGCCGCCGAGGACCCCGCGCCCCGCCAGCTCACCACCGTCCCGACCAGCGTCTCCGGCCCGGCGTGGACGCCCGACGGGCTACACCTGGTCGTCGAGACCGAGCGGGACGGCGAACGGCCCGAGGACAGCCTGCACAGCGACCTCCTCGCCGTGCCGGCCGACGGCGGCGACGCGACGACGCTGGTCCGCACCCACGGCCGGGCGGAGCACCCGGTCGTGACCGAGGACGGCGTCCTGCTCTACCTCGGCTCCGAGTTCGAGGGGATCCACGCCGTCGCCAGGAACACCGGCCTGTGGGCGGTGCCGCTGCGCCTGGGCGAGGAGTGCGTGGCCGAGGCCGCGCCGCGTCGGCTCACCGACGTGGAGACGGTCGACTGCGAGCAACTGGCCGGTCCGCCCGTGCCCATGGGTGACGGCGTGGTCGTGGCCGTGCGCGACCGGGGAGCGGTGGAGCTGCGCCGGGTGCCGCTGGACGCCGAGGGCGCGACCCTGGCGGACCTGCCGGTGCTCGTGGGCGAGCGGGCCGCGGTGCGGGCGTTCGAGGTCGACGGCGACCGGATCGCGGCCGTGGTGTCCACGCCGGAGACCCCTGGCGAGGTGGTCCTCGTCGAGGCCGGTGGCGCCGCCAGGACCCTCACGAACTGGAGCGCGCCGCTGCGGGCCGCCGGCGTGCGCCCGGCCCGCGAGATCACCGCGACCGCGCCGGACGGCTACCCGGTGCACGGGTGGCTGGTGGCGCCGGAGGGCGAGGGGCCGCACCCGGTCCTGCTGTGCGTGCACGGCGGCCCGTTCCAGTACCACGGCTGGGGTTTCTTCGACGAGGCCCAGGTCTACGCGGCGGCCGGCTACGCGGTCGTGCTGCCCAACCCCCGGGGGTCGGCCGGCTACGGCCAGGAGCACGGACGCGCCGTGATCGGCGGGTTCGGCACGGTCGACGTCGACGACGTCCTGGCCCTGCTCAACGCCGCGCTGGAGCGCCCGGAGTGCGACGCGGAGCGGGTCGGCGTGATGGGCGGCTCGTACGGGGGCCTGCTCACCACCTGGCTGGCCGCCCACCACGGCCACCGGTTCCGCGCCGCGTGGAGCGAGCGGGCCGTCAACGCCTGGGACTCCTTCCGGGGCTCCTCCGACATCGGCTGGTGGTTCGCGGACGCCTACTGCGGCCCCGACCCCGAGGCGCAGCGCGCGATGAGCCCGTTGACGCACGCCCACCGCATCCGCATCCCGTTCGCGGTCGTGCACTCGGAGGCGGACTGGCGGTGCCCGGTGGAGCAGGCGCAGCGGCTGTTCGTCGCGCTCCGGCTCAACGGGGTGGCGGCCGAGATGGTCCTCTTCCCCGGAGAGGGGCACGAATTGACCCGGTCGGGTCGGCCCCGGCACCGCAGGCAGCGGTTCGACCTGGTCCTGGAGTGGTGGGAACGGCACCTGCTCGGCCGGCAGAAGTAGCCCTGATCGGGTGAAGCGGGAACGGTTGAGTACGGGTTGGCGACCAGATACCTACCTCGGACGGAGCAATCTGCCGGCCGTGACCTACACGATCGAGGCGTTCTACGCCAACCCGCGGGGCGTGAGCCCGGTCCTGCTGTCCACACCCGACGAGCTCGACCAGCTCGTCGACGACCTGTTCTCGGGCGTCCCCGCCGGCCATCCCGGCGGGGACGTCGCTCGTCGGGCCGACCACGACGCGTTGCTCTACCTCGCCGGCGGCGGGATGGGCATGCCCGACCACGAACTCCGGGTGGTGGTCGACCGGTCCGGGCGCGTGGGCGCCCTGTCCTTCGTCGCCGACGCCACCGACGTCGGCGGGACGTGGTTCAGCCGCTCGACCCTGCGCCTGGTCGAGCCGCCCACGCTCTACGCCGACTGCGGCAGCCTGCTCCGCTTCCCGACGAACTCGATCCTGGCCCTGCCCGACGTCCGGGAGGCGCTGCACGAGTTCCAGCGCACGGGCGCGCGGCCGACCTGCGTCGACTGGCAGCCCGCCGCCGGCTACCTCGTGGCCGCCGCCAGGGACGCCCTCACCTGGCTGCCGACGACAGCCTGACGGATTCCGCCTCCTCGTGACGACCTCGTCCGGCACCATGACCGGCATGGAGTGGCGGACCCGGCGCGCGGTGGCGGAGGACGTCCCGGAGATCGCCTCGATCAACGTGGCGGCCTGGCGGTCCGCCTATCGCGGGATCGTGCCCCAGGCCGTGCTCGACGGGATGTCCGAGCAGCGCCGCGCCGCGGGATGGAGCGGGTTCCTCCGCGAACCGGAGCCCACGGCGTTGTTCGTGGCGGTGCGCGCGGACGGGCGGATCGGCGCCTACTGCTCGGTCGGCGCCGTCCGCCTCGACGCCGACGCCCACCGGGATCTCCCCACCGGTGAGCTTTTCGCGATCTACGCCGCACCTGACCTGCGTGGCACCGGAGCCGGGCACGCGGTGCACGAGCACGCGCGGGAACACCTGGCGGCGTCGGGGTTCCGCCACGCCGTGCTGTGGGTCCTCGTCGACAACGCGCCCTCCCGCCGCTTCTACGAGGCCCACGGCTGGCGGTGCGACGACGTGGTCCAGAACCTGCGGATGGCCGGTGAGGACGTCGTGGAGGTCCGGTACTCGCGATCACTCGGCTGAGCGGGGAGGGCGAGGGCTCACCCGAGGAGCGTGTAGTTCAGTTCCTCGCAGATCCGGGCCAGCGGGAGGTCGAGGCCGGGGTGTTCCAGCGGGAGTAACACGTCCGGCGTGTCCGGCAGCGCGCTCGCGCCCGGCGGGTCCCACAGGCAGATCGCGGGGTTTCCGGAGTCCATCGAGGACCGGTACCACAGGCCGTCCAGCTCGGGGTAGGCCGCGCGGATCGCCCTGGCCCACGCCTGCGTCCTGTCCTTGGGGCCGCTGGAGATCGCCTGCGACGCGCCGGCCCTGGTCGGCCACAGCCCGGCCAGGTCGAGCAGGCGCAGCGTGCGGCGGGGCCGCAGCACCACGAGGTGGGGCTGCCGGGTTCGTCTGTCCACAGTGGACGTCGCCTGGTAGACCTCGGCGACGCTGGTGCGGACCGACAGGCCGAAGTAGAGCACGCCGTGCTCCCTCGTCCCGCTGGGACTGCCGTCCGGCGCGATGGGGTGCGGGTCGAAGCGGGCGTGCGGCAGCGGACCGGAGAACCGGAACGTGTTCCACTGCTGCGGGTGTCGGCCGGCGGCGGTGAAGACCCGCACCAGTCGGGTGGCGCGGTGCACCGCGACCACGTCCTCGGTGCGGCGCAGCAGCGCCTGGAGGACAGCCGGAGGGGGCGGCTGGGGGAGCCGTGCCATGCGCGTCCAGTCGTCTCGTCGTGGGCCGGGAGGGGGGTGGTCAACCCGGGCTAGGCCGGGCTGCCCAGGACGGACGCCAGCCGTGCCACGCGTTGCGGGTCGCCGCCGGCGAGCAGCCACTCCCTGGGGGTGGCCTGCCGGTCGCCGATCGGCAGGTCCTCCTGCGGGGTGGTCATGAACGCGGCCACCACCAGCGGCGGCTGGTCCGGCGGGAAGGCGGGGAGCACCACGTCCAGGCCGGGCAGCACCCTGGCGTCGGCGAACTGCCACGCCGGCAGCCGCCATCCGCCCCGGTCCTTCCAGCCCGTCAGCCGGCCGTCCGCGAGCCGGTGCCGGATCCGGCTCGCGTCGACGCCGAGCTGGGCCGCGACCTCGGTCACGGACAACGCGGTGTCCCGCAGGACGGCCTGGGTGGCCACGGCCCTGGCCCTGGGGTCTGGGTCGCCGTCGACGCGCGGCGAGAGGTCGAGGCCGACCTCCGCCAACGCCTCGCGCTGGTCGGGGGAGAAGTACGCGCCGGGGGTCGGGTGTGGTGGGGCGAGCCTGCGGGCCGCGTCCTCCACCAGTTCGAGGAACTCGGCGGCGGTGGCCTTCAGACCAGCTCTCGCCAACACCGTCTCCAGCGCGACAGTCATGCGCACAGTTTATAGCGGCTGTGCGCATTCGTGCGCTCTTGTGGCCAAATCAACCTGCTGCTTTCACCATACGCGCGCACACCGCTACAATGCGTTGTTCTGTTCGGGTGATTCTGTCGTGCTCGACTCGCTCACATGGCCCCCGTGCTTCCCCGTGTGAGGGCGCGCAACCGGAGGCCGAGCACCACCAGCGCGACACCCCACAGGATCGCGAAGACCCCGATCACCGTGACGAGCGCCAGCGCGCCCGCCCCCGGCTGGACGAACAGCAACACCCCCAACAGGACGGAGAGCGCGCCCGCGATCCCCAGCAGCCACTCGTTGCGGATCACCCGGCGCAGGCGGACCGCCCCGACGATCTGGAGCACCCCGACGACCACCGCCCACGCGGCGATGACGAGCAGCAACGCGAGCGCGGTGATCCCCGGCCAGACCAGGGCCGCCAGCCCCGCCAACAGGCCGAGCACGCCGAGCAGGCCCCACGTCCAGCGGTCGACGCCGGGCACCCCGCGGTCGGTGGCCACCATCGACAGCGCGACCACCCCGTCGACCAGGGCGAAGACGCCCCACAGCAGCACGAGGGCCAGCAGCGTGACGCCCGGCCAGACCAGGGCCAGCACGCCGAAGAGAATCGCGGCGACCCCGCGCACCACCGGCATCCACCACCGGCGCAGCAACAGCTCACCCATGACGGCCTCCTCGCTCCGACCTCCCTGGTCGGATCGCCGGGGGCGTCCGGCCCGAAACCCGCCTCCGGCCGTCCGGCGAGAAATGGGCGCCGCCGGGCGCCGAGGGACGCCCACGATTCGCTTCCACCGCCGATTCGTCACTCGCCGTGTTCGCGCCGGCGCGCGAATCGATCCCTCTCCGTCGATCCGCCGGTCGGCCGCGCCGACCGCGCGCACAACGGACACCGCCCTCGGTATGACAGATCTGTCGATCCCCGGCGTCTTGGTCAACCGCGGACATCGCGAGCGCCCGCGCGCCGAATTGCAAGAGCCCGAACAGACTCTTCTCCCGCCGGGTCCGACATATTCGTGGATCATGTGCGCGCAATTCAGCGCGCGCGTCGTCACGTGTCATCACGCGGCGCGCCACCGCCGGCGCGGTGGTCAGCTCCCCGCGCGTTCGAGGTCGCTGACCTCCGTGCCCGCCTTGGCCATGAGTTGCTGCGCGAGGTCCATCAGCGCCCTGGCCCCTGCCAGCTCCTCGCCGATGCGGGGCTCGTTGGGGTCCCGTGGCTCCCGGCTGGCGCGGCCCCTCGCCCGCAGCTCGCTGCCGTCCCGCAGGCGGAGCAGGGCGGCCGCCCTGGTGTGCGAGTCGTCCTCGTCGAACTCCACCTCGACGTGCCATCCGACTGGCTGCATCACGCTCACCTCCCCTTCCCGTCCAGGGTGCGCCCACCCCGGGACACCCGCCAGACCGCGGCGCCCGCCAGGCGTCCGCGCGGTCCCCGTGGGCCGCGTCACGCGTTCGGGACGGCGAGGCGCATGCTGATCTGGTGAGTGAGGAGGGCCGAATGGCGGAACGCAGGGACTGGCGGGAGCTGCGGGACCGGACGGCCGAACTCCTCCGGCGACGGACCGGCGTCGATCTGGCCGAGTGGAACCGACGGGTGCGGTCGGCCGAGCCGCGCTCCGAGAGCGAGCTGCGGGAGTGGCTCGCGACGCGCGGCGTCACGGGCTACCCGCAGACGGTGCTCGTCATGGAGCGCTTCGGCTACCCCGGCTACCTGCTGGCCTCGGCCGACGAGCTGATCGAGGGCCAGTACGCCGACCGGCCCGCGTTGCGTGAGGTCCTGGACCGGGTGGTGGAGGTGGCCGCCGGGCTCGGTCCCCTGCACGTCCAGGCGCGCAAGGGCTACGTCGCGCTGGTCGGGCCCCGCCGGACCTTCGCCCTGGTGCGCGCCTCCACGAAGCAGCGGGTCGACCTCGGGCTCCGCCTCCCCGGCCAGGCGCCGACCGGGCGTCTGCTGGCGGCCCGCTCCCTGGGCAACGAGACGATCAACACGCGCATCCCGCTGTCCGCGCCAGGGGACGTCGACGACGACGTGCTCAACTGGCTCCGACGCGCCTACGAGGCCAACCTCTGACCCGTGCCCTCCTCCGCCTCCGTCAGGGCGGGCGCGCGCAGACCCCGGCTGACCGTCGCCGCGACCGCCAGCGCGAGGAGGACGACCTCGAACGCCAGCAGGGTCCCGTGCGCGCCGAGCCGGTCCAGCGCCGCGCCGGTCAGCGCGTAGCCCAGAGGCGTCCCACCCTCCCCCAGGAAGGTGAGGAACCCCTCCACCCGACCCATCCGCCCGTGCGGCACCAGGCTCATCAGGTACCTGGACTGGATCACGTTGAGCACCGCGACCTGGAGGGAGATCGCGCCGAGCACGAGCGCGACACCCCAGCTCGGCAGGTCGAGCGGGAACAGGGCGAACAACGCCGCGGTGGCCCAGTGCTTGCCGACGACCGCGGGCAGCAGGCCGAGCCGGTCCTCCAGGCGGGACGCGAGCAGCGAGCCGAGGATCGAGCCGACGGCCGGCGCGGCCAGCACCAGGCCCGTCTGCGCGGCCGAGGCCCCGTGCTCCCGCACGAGGACGATCATCAGCAGCCCGATCCCGGCGAACAGGACGTCGCCGACGACGGTCAGCAGGGTCAGGGCGCGGACGGTCGGCTGTCGCAGGACCGTGCGCGCCCCGGTGGTCAGGTCCCGGCGCCAGCGCACGGACGGGTAGGGGCGGTCCGCGCCGAGACGGGTCCGGATGCCGAGGACGCACCCGGCGACCACCGCGAAGGTCGCGGCGTCGACCAGGAACGGCGCGGCGGGCGCCCACTCGAACAACAGGCCGGCCAGGGGTGGGGCGGTCACCGCGGAAACGCCCCAGATGGCCTCGTTCTGGCCGGCGGCCGTGCCGAGCTGGTCCCTCCCCACGATCCGGGGCAGCGCCGCGGTGTCGGCGATCCGGTACACCGTCGACGCCAGGCTGTTGACGAAGGCCACCGCGTAGAGGTGGGGCAGGGCGGGCTCGCCGCCGAGGAAGGCGAGGGCCACCGAGGTGATCGAGACCATGCTCACCGCCGCCGAGCCGACCAGCAGCGCGCGCCGGGACGTCCGGTCGACCAGCACGCCGATGGGCAACGCCAGCGCCAGCGGTGGGACCGCCTCCACGGCGCCGACCAGACCCGCGTGCAGCGGCGACCCGGTGAGCAGCAGGATCACCAGGGGGAAGGCCACGATCGTGATCTCGTCGCCGAGCGAGGAGACGACCGTGCCGCCCCACCAGAGCCGGAAGTCCCGGTTGTCCCGCAACCGCTGCCCGCGCGCCATCGACGTCCCCTCCCGACCCGGCCGCCGCCCGGGGGATGGTGCTGGAGGTCGCGGCGCTGCCGCACGCGGGTTTCGGCTGGGCCACCGGGAGGATCAAGATCATTCGAATGGGGCACGACGGGTGAGGGACGGCCCGATCGGTGTTAAGAAGGACGCAGCTCGACGGGCGGCTCGGCGCGCCTCGGTCCCGCGTCGTCCCTGCCTGACCCGGCGAGGATCGCGGCGCGCGGGCGGACGGTGATGCGGGTGGTCTCGGCTGAGGGCGTGGGGAGCACGTCCCTGTTGCTCGCGGTGGCCCGCGCGGCGGAGAGCCGTCGGCCCGACCGGCTGTTCACCGACCCCTACGCGGCGGAGTTCGCGGCCGCCGCGCCCGCCCTGCCCGACCTGCCGATGGAGTCGGGGGCCCGCCGGACCGCGCTGGCCGACTACCTGGCCGTGCGCACCCGCTTCTTCGACGACAGCCTGGTGGAGGCGGCCAACTTCGGCTGCCGGCAGGTCGTGCAGCTCGGGGCGGGGCTGGACACCAGGGCGTTCCGCCTCGACTGGCCGGCGGACACCACCGTCTTCGAGATCGACCAGCCGGCGGTGCTGGAGTTCAAGGAGTCGGTGCTGGAGCGGTGCGCCGCCACGCCGCGCTCGGGCAGGGTGGTGGTGCCGGCCGACCTCACCGCCGGCTGGGCCACGGCCCTGGTCGACGCCGGGTTCGATCCCGCGGAGCGCACCGTCTGGTCGGCCGAGGGCGTGCTGTACTACCTGACCGCCGAGGAGGGGGACCGGGTGATGGTCGCGCTCGGGGAGCGGACCGCGCCCGGCGGGCGGTTCGTCGTCGAGCACATCACCCGGGAGGTCGAGGGCTCGGTCACGCTCAGCGGCGTCCGGTCCGAGCTGGCCCGGCGCAGGGCGGAGTGGCGGTCCCACGTCGACGACCCGGTCGCCTGGCTCCGCGGCCACGGCTGGCACGTCCGCCTGTTCACACCGAACGAGCTGTTGGCGGCGAGCGGACGACAGCCCGAGGGGGAGGGCGCCGAGGCGCGGACGATCGGGTGGCTCGCGGTCTGCGAGCGGTGACGGCGCGACCTCGGGGCCGGGGCGCGGTCAGGAGGGTGGCGGGTCGCGGAGGTCGGTGCGCAGGGGGTGACCCTCGGGCACCTCGACCAGCACCAGCCGCAGCCCGTCCGGGTCGCTGATCCACGCCTCGTGCAGGCCCCACGGCTCGCGGCGCGGCTCCCGCAGGACGGGGACGCCGCGCCCGCGCAGGTCCTCGACGGTGCGGGCCAGGTCGCGCACCTGGAGCCAGAGCGCGAGGGCGTCGCCCGGGGCGGACGCGCCCCGGCCGGACACCTCCAGCAGGCCCTGGCCGAGGAAGAACACCGTCCCGCCGGGGAACTCGCGGTAGACGGCCAGGCCCAGGGTGTCGCGGTAGAAGGCGAGCGAACGGGCGGGGTCGCGGGGCCGGAGGATCACCCGGCTGCTCAGCAGTTCCACTCTTCCTCCGTACCAGTCCCGACTGGTCGGGGCACGCCGTCCGTGACGCCGCGCGCACGCGGTTGAAGTTTCAACTAACTCCGGTCATGGTGGGGACGTCACCCTCGGCACCCAGGAAGAGGCGGCCATGGACCCCACCGTCACCACAGCCACCACCACGTCGACCGCGCCGGGCGGGCGGATGCCCGTCCTCTACCTCGGCCACGGCGCGCCGCCCCTGGCCGACGACCCGCTGTGGACGCGACAGCTCGCCGGATGGGCGGCCGACCTGCCCCGCCCCGAGGCGGTCCTGATCGTCTCCGCGCACTGGGAGGAGGCCCCGCTCACCGTCGGGGCGACCACGACCGTGCCGCTGGTCTACGACTTCTGGGGCTTTCCCGAGCGGTACTACCAGGTCCGGTACCCCGCGCCCGGCGCGCCGCGCCTGGCCGAGGACGTCCGCAAGCTGCTCCGCTCGCCGGCGACCCCGGTCCACGACGAGCCGGAGCGGGGGTTGGACCACGGCGCGTACGTCCCGCTCGTCGAGATGTACCCGGAGGCCGACGTCCCGGTGCTCCAGATCTCCATGCCCACCCTCGACCCCCGGGGCCTGGTGGACCTCGGCCGTCGGCTCGCGCCGCTGCGCGACCAGGGCGTGCTGATCGTGGGGAGCGGGTTCATGACCCACAACCTCCGGGCGGTGGACCTGGGCAGGGAACCCGACTACGCCCCGCCCACCTGGTCCTCGGAGTTCGACGACTGGGTGGAGCGCGCCCTAAGCGCCCAGGACGTGGACGCGTTGCTGGACTTCCGGCACAAGGCGCCCGCCGCGCGGACCGCCCACCCGAGGACGGAGCACTTCGCCCCGCTCTTCGTCGCGTTGGGCGCGGCGTTGGACCGCCCCGAGGAGCAACGGAGTGTCATCGACGGCTACTGGTACGGGCTGTCGAAGCGCTCCGTCCAGTTCGGGTGACCGCGCCCCCGTCACCCGAAAGCGTCCACTGTGGACGTCGAGGTGTGGGCGGCGGCGTGCGGGGAAGCCGTTGTGACGCCGGGGAAGCCCGCCCCGGTGTCACGTGGTCCGGACCATTGGTCGGTACCGGGGTCCGGTCCGGGCGCGTAGGGTGCCGGCGAGAGCAACGTCACCCGAGGAAATACCTCTCGGGTGGTACCGCGTTGTCATGACCGTTGTTTCCCGTGGACGTGATGGTGGAGGACTCTCCCTGATGAGCACGGTTCCCAACGTTGAGCTCAACAACGGCGTGCAGATCCCGCAGCTCGGCTTCGGCGTCTTCCAGGTCCCGGACGCGGAGGTCGACGTCGCGCTCCGGGCCGCGCTCGAAGCCGGGTACCGCAGCATCGACACCGCGGCGATCTACCAGAACGAGAAGGGCGTCGGGCGGGTCATCGCCGAGTCCGACGTGCCGCGCTCCGAGCTGTTCGTCACCACCAAGCTGTGGAACGGCGAGCAGGGCTACGACGCGACGATGCGGGCCTTCGACGAGAGCCTGCGGCAGTTGCGGCTCGACTACCTCGACCTGTACCTCATCCACTGGCCGGTCCCGTCGCTGAACCGGTACGTGGACACCTGGAAGGCGTTCGTCAAGCTGCGCGAGGAGGGGCGGGTCCGCGCGATCGGCGTCTCCAACTTCACGCAGGACCACCTGACCCGGGTGATCGAGGAGACGGGCGTGGTGCCGGCCGTCAACCAGATCGAGCTGCACCCCAACTTCCCGCAGACCGAGCTGCGCGAGTTCCACGCGCGGCACGGCATCGCGACCGAGGCGTGGGCGCCGCTGGCCCAGGGCGGAGACCTGCTCAGGGACGCCTCCCTCGCCGGTGTCGCCGAGAAGCACGGCAGGACGCCGGCCCAGGTGGTCCTGCGGTGGCACCTCCAGCTCGGCAACATCGTGATCCCCAAGTCGGTCACCCCGTCCCGGATCAGGGAGAACATCGCGGTGTTCGACTTCGAGCTGGACGACGAGGACATGGCGACCATCGCGCGGCTGGAGACCGGCAAGCGCAACGGCCCCGACCCGGAGACCTTCGACGTCGTCGGCTGACCGTTCCCCGCGTCGCGACCGTCGGCGGGCCGCCCCATCCCGAGGTGGGGCGGCCCGCCCCGGCGTCGTCGGCCAGGCCGTGGTCTGGTAGTTGATCTTGGGTGCCTCGTGGGGAGCTGACCGAACAGGCGTGAGTACGGATCAAGCCGCTGCCGCCCATGGCCGAACGCTCGGGGCTATGACAGTCGGTCCCGGTTCCAGCGTGGACAAGCCGACGGCAGGCTGAGCGCGGTTACCGGAAGTACGCGCAGGCTTCTGACGACCCCACCAGCAGGGGTAAAGCGGACCACCAACGTGGACACCGTGTTGCACGCCGCGCCACGCTTCACCGGTCTGACGGCCGGCATCCCCTGTCACACCTGGTCTGGACGCATCCCCACCCACCCAGACCGGGTGCTCACCAACGAGGCCCACGACACCCGCGCGAACCACGAACACCGTGAAAGGTCGCACCAACCGCGTCACGCAAGGGCGCAGCCTGGCTAGCCGATACGACAGACCGCCCAGTCCTACCCGGCCGCCCTCACGATCACCAGCATGATGATCTGGTCAGCCACCGAACAGACAGCGACGCCCTAGGCGCGGGTGGCCACGGCGTACTCGGCGGGAAGGTCCAACGGGCTGCCGTCCGCCAGCCGGTCGGTCGTGCGCAGCGTGACCCGTCCCGTCTCCAGCAGGCGCAGGCCCGCCGCCTCCAGCAGGCGACGCTCGTTCAGGTCGGACCACTGCGCGGCGACGATCCCGTACCCCATCACCCGCTTCACCTTGGGAATTCCCTCCTCCTCTCCCGCCGCGGAGTCGAGAAGGTCGCCGGCCTCCGGCGTGAGCTCCAGCGCGAACACGTGGCCGCGCTCGCCCAGCAGCCGGGCCAGGTTCGCCGCCGCCGCCAGTTTGCTCTCCGGCGGGAGCTGGTGCAGCACCGCCCGCATGTAGACGTTGGCGTCGCCCAGCTCGGCGGACAGGTCCGCCACCGCCGCGGTGTCGAGCAGGTCGAGCCGGCGGAACTCCACGTTGTCCGGCACGTACCCGGCCCTGGCGCGCTCCACCGCCGACTCCGAGACGTCGAGCCCGATCACCCGGGGGAAGCACGTCCCCAGGAACAGGGTCTGCCTGCCGTTGCCGCACCCGATGTCGAGCAGCGGCAGGTCGCGTTCGAAGTACGGCTCGAAGAGCGGCACGTGCTCGGCCACGTGCGCCGTGGCGTCCCCGTCCCACGGCGCCGCGCCCGGTGTCGTCGGCAGGTCGTGCCAGTACCGTTCCCATGCCTCGGCGAGCCCGCTGGTCATCTCGTCCTCCTCCGTCCGGCGCAACCAGGCTGCGCCTCCCCGGCGCCCTCCGCCAACTCTGATCCCCGGCGATCCCCCGGACGCGGGGCGCCCGCCGAACGGCCGCGCTGTGACGCCCGTCAAGACGAGGACGAGTTGACCTCCTGATTACTTGAGGTTGGAGGCTGGGCGCATGACAACGACGGACGCGCGGCCGCCCCTGATCGAGGACTCCACCGTGGACCACGAGCGGGACGTCGCCGCGATCAGGCAGATCATCGCCGACGCCGAGAAGGCGTTCAACACCAACGACGCCGAGTTGCTGACCGCCCCCTTCGCCCGCAACGCGTCGGTCGTCAACGCGATGGGCGTCCAGATGACGGGGCGCGAGGCCATCCAGGACGCCAACCAGCGCGGCCTGTCCGGGTTCCTCCGCGACGAGCACGCCCGGTACCGCATGACCGACGTTGTCTTCCTCCGCCCCGACGTCGCGGTCGCCCACAAGCACGCGTGGGCGACGACGCCGGACGGCGAGCTGATCGACACCGACCACGCCATGGTCGCGATCTACGTCCTGGTGAAGGAGGACGGCCGCTGGTGGGTCGCCGCCCGCCAGAACACCCTCGTCGCCCGCTGACCCACCCGGGGACGTCGCCGGCGGGGGCCGCCCACGGGGGAGGGACGGCCCCCGCCCGAGCGCCGTCAGGGGCGCGGGAGGAACGAGGCGACCTCCGCCAGCGCCCCGAGCACCTCGTCGTCCACGGTCCCGCCCAGCCGCTCGGTCTCGGCGATCGTGATCGTGTCGCCGTTCGGGTGGGGGTGGTAGTGCCGTCCGGTGAACCTGATCTCCGCCATCCCCAGCAACCCGCTGCCCAACGGTCTGACGTCCCCGCTCCCGTGAACGTCCATCACGCTCCTGAAACGACGCACGTCGTCCCTGCGGGGGAAGCGGACCCACACCACCGAGACCACCGCCGTGTTCTGGCCGTCGCCCACCGCGAACAGCATCCGGTCCAGCGACGTGCACGGGGTCCGCGCGAAGAACCGCTGGACCTCTCCGAACGAGTTGCGCAGGCAGTCCAGATCCCGCCGCGCCGCCTGCCGGAGCCGCCGCATCCCCAGGCGACGCCACGCCTCGTCGGCGTCACCCCGACGCGCGGCCTCGCGGCTCTCGGACTTCCGCGCCCGAACGCTCCGCCCCGCCGCGGACCCACCGGCGCCGGAGGACCCGGCCGTGGCCCCGCCCGAGGACCCCAGCGTCATGCCACCGACCGTTCCGGCACCGCCACTCGCGGCGACGAGGCCGGCGGTCACGGCGGCCGCGACGAACACAGCGGCCTTCCCGCGACGCGGCGCGGGGTCAGAGCCGCCGCCCGCCCCGCCGATCCTCCGGTCCGCCATCCGGCTCCTCCCTCGCCATCCGGGATCCCGGGTATTCGAAGGGAAGTGACGGATTGGTGAGTGCGGAAACCGGTCAGAAACCCCCGATCAGTTGATCTCCGCGATCGAGGTCCGGGGTCGGCCGTGCCCGCCTCTGCCCGTTCTCTATTCGCCGTCGTGCGAGGGCACGGACAGCAGCGACAGGCTTTCCTCATGCGCCGGCTCGGCGGCTCGACGCGGGGTCGGGCCGGGCGAGCCGGGTCCGGCGTCGCGCGTCTCCTGGAGACCACGCACCGCGAGGCGGTCGGCGCGCTCGTTCTCCGGATGCCCCGCGTGCCCCTTGACCCAGTACCACCCCACCTCGTGCGGGGCCATCGCGGCGTCCAGCCGCTGCCACAGGTCCACGTTCTTCACCGGCTTCTTTTCGCTGGTCAGCCAGCCGTTGGCCTTCCAGCGGGGCATCCACGACGTGACCCCGTTCTTCACGTAGGTGCTGTCGGTGTGCAGCCGGACCACGCTCGGGCGCTTCAGGCACTCCAACGCCTGGATCGGAGCCATCAGCTCCATCCGGTTGTTGGTCGTCATCCCCGGCTCGCCGCCGTACAGCTCCTTCTCGTGCCGGCCGGACCGCAGGACCGCGCCCCAGCCGCCGGGCCCGGGATTCCCGCTGCACGCACCGTCGGTGTAGATGTCCACGGTCGGCCTGGTCCCGAGCTCCGTCACACCCGGACCATACCGACCCGCCCCGCGAAGCCCCGCCGCTCCCCTCGGCCGCCCTCGACACCACCCTGGCGAAACGGAACGGGGCCGCCTGAGGTGCCAGGCGGCCCCGTTCGGGAAGATCCTCGGATCACCAGCCGCGTTCGCGCCACTCGGCGAGGTGGGGGCGCTGCTCGCCGAGGGTGGAGTCGTCGCCGTGGCCGGGGTAGAACCAGGTGTCGTCCGGCAGCACGTCGAAGATCCGCTCCTTCACGTCGGTGAACAGCGACGTGAAGTCCTCGGGGCTGGTCGTCTTGCCCACGCCGCCGGGGAAGAGCGAGTCGCCGGTGAACAGGTGCGGGTGCCCCTGCGGGTCGCGGTAGAGCAGGGCGATCGAGCCGGGGGTGTGCCCACGCAGGTGGATCACCTCCAGCTCGCACTGGCCGAACCGCACGACGTCGCCGTGCTCGACCAGTTGGTCCGGCGGCACCGGGAGGGCCTCCGCGTCGGCCGGGTGGGCCACGGTGTTCGCCCCGGTCGCCCCGGCCACCGCGCCCAGCGCCTGCCAGTGGTCGCCGTGCTGGTGCGTGGTCACGATCGTGGTGAGCTGGGGCCGGTCGGCGTCGTGCCCGATGAGGTCGGACAGCCGCTCCGGGTCGTTGGCCGCGTCCACCAGCAGGGCCTCCCCGCTGCGGCGGCACACCAGGAGGTAGGCGTTGTTGTCCATCGGGCCGACCGAGATCTTGCTGATGGTCAGCTCCGCCAGCGTGCGCCGGGCGGCGGGGCCGCCGGGCTCGACGTGGCCGGTGTAGTCGTCGAGAACCTCCACGATCGCGACCGTAGTGCACCGCGCCGGCGGGCAGGGGGCTGCCCCGAGGATCTCTCACCGGGGTGACCGGAAGTTCTCAGCTCGTCTTCAGGTGCGCCCCCTACGCTGGCCACAAAAGATCTTGACGAGAGGAGGACGACTCACCGAACCCGGTGCCACGAGCCGTCACCCTGCGAGCCGGCCCCACCGGCGCGAGGGACCGTCGCTCGCGAACGACCCGCTGTCCCAGGACGGTCGGTCGTCACGCCGCCTTCCCTGCCTTCCCTGGGGCGCGGCCCTGAACGACGACGCGGCCCTGGCCACCCGGTTCACGCCCCCGAAACCCGGCACCCGACCCGGGCAACCCCACGGAGCGGCAAGCCCGACGTCGGAAGCCCAACCCCCACCAGCCCGACCCGAACGACCCCAGTCCGAAACGGCCCAGCCTCGAACCAACCCGATCCCGAACCAACCCAGTCCCGACGATCGCCGGGGCGAGGGCGGCCACCCCCTGTCCGCTCCCCGCCCGAGGGTCCGACCCCGTCCGAGAGCCCGACCGCGCGCTCCCACCCGAGGGAACGCACCCCGACCGGTCCGGGTTCCCGCCGTCGGTGGTCTGATCCGGCGCGCGCCGACCGGAGCCCTCCCCGCCCGGTGGCGCCACGGCGACCGAGCCGACCGAAACGCCCGTCCCCCGTGCCCGACCCGACCCGCACCAGCCCGATCACGACCTCCCTGACCACGACCTCCCCGACCCTGACCGACCCCGTCCCGGAACGGGCGGTTCCCCGGCGGCCGGACCCGGCGCCGCCGGACCCGACCGTGGCGGCGGGGACAACCGCGCACACCGTCCCGCGGGCGGCCATCGCCCGACCGATGCCGCTCCCCGCGGGACGGGGTCCCCCGACACCTCCCCGGGCCGGGCGAGCCGTTGACCCCCGACGGCCCGCACGACCTCCTGTGGGAAACACCCGCGCCCGTGGCACGCGCACGCCCCGGCGCCGAGGACACCCGGTCCCCGACGCCGTCGCGCCAGCCCGTGCCGCCCCCAACGGGCGCGGCCCGACCGGCACCCCCACTGCCGACCCGAACCGCCGACCCCGAATCGGCCCGTTCCGCCGGTTCCCGTCCGGAAACCCCTGACCTTGATTCCCGAACAGCGTTCCCCCGAAGGCGCCCTCCCCGACCCGGCGCCGTCCCCCCGCCCGTCCACCGGCTCCCGGCGCCGCACGAGCTGGGACCTGCTCCGCGTCGTCGCGGTGCTGGCCGTCGTCCTCCAACACGCCACCCATCAGGGCCCCATCAGCCACCCGGAGCTGGGGCCCACCCCCTTCACGTTCTCCGTGCAGGCCGGCGCCGCCACCCTGCTCGTCATCTCGGCGTTCTTCGTGTGCTGCACGGTGCGCCGCGCCCGGCCGCTGCGGTGGTGGTGGAACCGGGTGAGCCGGTTGATGCCGCCGTACCTGGTCGCCGTGCTGGTCACCTACGCGCTCGTCGTCCTGGTGGCGGCGCCCGACTGGTACCGGCCGACCCTCGGCGACCTGCTGGGCAACCTGCTGCTGGCGCAGGCCTGGTGGCCCGACGTGCACTACGTCGACGGGTCGTACTGGACCCTGCCCGTCCAGCTCCTCGCGTTCACGGCGGCCGCCGTGCTGTGGCCGCTGCGCTGGATGCGCGGCTGGCGCGCCCCGCTGACGCTGTGGGCCATCGTCGTCGTCCCGACGCTGCTCCGGCTCACCTGGCGCACCGACGACGCCAGCCAACTCGTCCGCTCCGTCTACGACGGGCTCGGCCTCTACCGCACCCACCTGTTCGCCGCCGGCGTGGGCATCTGGCTGTGGAGCCGCCGCCGGCTGCGCGGCTGGCACCTGACGCTCCTGCTGGGCGCCGTGCTCCTGGCCCACGAGGTGCAGACGAAGGACCGGCCCTCCACCATCGCGGTCGGGGTGATGCTCGGCCTGGTGTGTCTGGCGGCCGCGGGACCGGACTGGACCTTCGCGCGGTTCCTCCGCCAGCCGGCCACGTTCCTCGCCGGCATCTCCTACGGCGTGTACCTGCTCAACCAGGAGATCGGCTACCTGCTCGCCCGGCTCCTGCTCGACCGGGGCGCGGGGCCGTGGACGCGCCTGCTGGCGACGGTCGCCGCCGCGATCCTGCTGGGCTGGTTGCTGACGACCCTGGTCGAGCGGCCGGCGCACCGCTGGCTCACCGGACCGGTCGCCGACCGCCTGGCGACCGCCGGCCGGGCGGCGGGTCTGCGCGCCGGTTGGGGCGTGCGGCTGGCGCTGGCCCTCGGGTTCCGCTGGGCGGTGCGGATCGCGGGCCTCCACCAGCTCCCCGCGCCCAGGGGGTCGGCCGGTCAGATCCAGGGCGGCAGGTCGGGCAGCTCCCCGGCCAGGGCCATCCCGTCACCCCGTCCGGTCAGCCAGGCGAGCACGCTGGCCGCCTGGCCCCTGACCGAGACCGGGTTCCCGCTGACCGGGGAGAGGACCTCCCACACCCGCTGACTCCCGTCGGGAAGGTCGACGTGCAACCGCATCGGCGGCACGTCGGCCCGACCGCGGAAGTGGACGACGGCGTCGTCCAGCAGCGGCTTCAGGTGGTCGTCGGGGATGTCGCCGAACCCCACGTCGCGGTCGAGGTCCACCAGGTGCACCCAGACCTCGCGCAACCGCATCCAGGGGATGTCGTAGGCCATGATCGGGCGGCCTCGGCTGCCCACCACCTCGGCGCGCCAGGAGTCCTCGGTCAGCCGGGCGGCCGCGGCCGTGAACCGCTCACACGCGGCGCGCAGGTCCTCGGCCAGCAGCCGCCAGTGCCGCGCCGCGCCCTCCTCGATGTCGGCGTCCCGGTCGGCCCTGCTCGCGTACATCTGGTGTTCGATCCCGGTTCTCGCCCAGGTGAGCAGGTTGACCAGCGCGTCGGCGTTGCGGGCCAGGTGGGTGATGACGTGGGCCCTGGTCCAGCCCGGGCACAGGCTCGACCCGTGCGCCGTGGCCTCGTCCATCCTCTCGACGACGTCGAGGAGGCGGCCGGTGGCGTGGTCCAGGGCGGTCAGTCCGGCGGTGGCCCGTCCGGCGGCCTGGGCTGCGGCCGCGGACCGGGCGAGGGCCAGGGACCGGAGGTCCGGTCGCGTCTCCGCTGCGGACATGGCGCCCCTCCTGGAGGTGGGGTGAGCGGGTGGCGTGAGCGGGGTGCGGCAGGGATGCGGTAGGGAACAGGGTAAGTGCGACGAGCAACCCCCCGATAGACCCGATCGGGGTCGCTGAACCGCTGCCGACCACTGGTTTTGCCCATCGTCGCCCGGTGGTGGTGACGGAGCGTGTACGCGGGGTCGGTCGCGTGGCGCAACTACTCTCACCAAGTGGAACGAAACCGCCGAACGGTGGAACCTGTCGGGCGTCTCCGGTTAGCTCTCCTTCCCGGGGGAGAGCTGAGCGGAGGCCGACGGTGACCAGCACGGTGCCCGAGACACGGGCGGAACAGGGGCGTACCCGACGCAGGGGACTGGTGGCGGCGTCCATCGGCAACGCCCTGGAGTGGTTCGACTGGAACAGTTTCGCCATCTTCTCGGCGTTCTTCGCCCCGCAGTTCTTCGCCAAGGGCGACCCGGCCGTGGCGCTGCTCAGCGCGTTGGCGATCTTCGCGGTCGGCTTCTTCTTCCGCCCCCTCGGGGGCGCGCTGCTCGCGGCGTTCGCCGACCGCAGGGGCCGCAGGGCCGGGCTGACGCTGTCGGTGGTGCTGATGGCCGGCGGCAGCCTGCTGATCGCGGTGAGCCCGACCTACGAGCAGGTGGGGCTGCTGGCGCCGGTCCTGCTGCTGCTCGCCCGCATCGCGCAGGGCCTGTCCACGGGCGGCGAGTTCGCGGCGTCCTCGACCTACCTCGCCGAGCTGGCGCCGCCCGGCCGTCGCGGGTTCTACGCGAGCTTCCTGTACCTGAGCACCACGCTGGGGACGGTCCTCTCGACGCTGCTCGCCACGGTGCTCACCGGGACGCTCGGCAAGGCCGCCGTGGCCGAGTGGGCCTGGCGGATCCCGTTCGCGATCGGCGCGCTGCTGGGCGTCTACGGCCTGTACCTGCGGCGCACGCTGGAGGAGACCGAGGCGTACACGGAGGGCCGGGGGCGCCGGGTGTCCCGCCCCACGCTGGAGTTGCTCCGCAAGCACCCGCTCGGCGCCCTGCGGGTGGTCGGCTTCACGGTCGGCGCCACCACCGCCTACTACACGTTCGCGGTCTACCTGCCGAACTACGCGCAGAAGGAGCACGCCGTTCCGACGTCGTCGGCGCTGTGGGCGTCGGTGGCGGCGCAGCTCGTCATGATGGGCGTCCTCCCGCTGCTCGGCGCGTTGTCGGACCGCGTGGGCCGTCGGCCGCTGCTGATCACCTTCGCCGTCGGGTTCGTGGTGCTCGTCGTCCCGCTGTTCGCCCTGCTCGACTCGTCGGCGTTCACGCTGTTCGCGGTCATGACCGTCGGTCTGGCGCTCTTCTCCTGCTACGGGGCGGTGGCCCCGGCGGCGATGGCCGAGCTGTTCCCCACCGAGGTGCGCGCGGCCGGCGTCGGCCTGCCGTACGCCCTCACGGTCGCGCTGTTCGGCGGCACCGCGCCCTACGTGGTCGAGTGGCTTGCCGCACAGGGGCGCGGGGGGCTCTACCCCTGGTACCTCAGCCTGCTGTGCCTGGTGAGTCTGGTGGTGTACCTGAGGGGGAAGGAGACGCGGGACGCCGACCTCGTTCGGGTGGACAAGGGCTGAGCCGGGTCCCTGCGGGCGGAACAGAACGACCCGCCTCACCGGTTGTTGTCGGTGGGCGGGCCTACAGTGGTCGGCGGCCGTCCTGGGCGGTTCGGCCAGGGCACGACGGCGCACGTCCGGCGCTTCGGCGTCGGGCCGCGTCGCCTCGCCGGTCGGCGCCGGGTCGATGTTCCCCGGCGACGTCGTGGGACTCCCGTCCGCGACGCCGCCGAGGGCGTCGACGGCGCCCGGCGGCGCTCCACGACACAACCGCCCGCCCCTCCGCACGGACCTGATCCGAAGGGACCTGCCCCAGTGGCCGACCGACTCGTCGTTCGCGGTGCCCGAGAGCACAACCTCCGCGGCGTGGACCTGGAGCTGCCGCGGGACAGCCTGATCGTGTTCACCGGGCTGTCCGGGTCGGGGAAGTCCAGCCTGGCCTTCGACACGATCTTCGCCGAGGGGCAGCGACGGTACGTCGAGTCGCTCTCGGCCTACGCCAGGCAGTTCCTCGGCCAGATGGACAAGCCCGACGTGGACTTCATCGAGGGCCTGTCGCCCGCGGTGTCCATCGACCAGAAGTCGACCTCGCGCAACCCGCGCTCGACGGTCGGCACCATCACCGAGGTCTACGACTACCTGCGGCTGCTGTACGCGCGCGCCGGCAAGCCGCACTGCCCGACCTGCGGCGAGCCGATCAGCCGGCAGACCCCGCAGCAGATCGTCGACCAGGTGCTCGCCATGGAGGAGGGCACCCGGTTCCAGGTGCTCGCCCCGGTCGTGCGCGGCCGCAAGGGCGAGTACGTGGACCTGTTCGAGCAGCTCCAGACCCAGGGCTTCTCCCGGGTCAGGGTGGACGGCGAGGTCCACCCGCTGACCGAGCCGCCGAAGCTGAAGAAGCAGGAGAAGCACCACATCGCGGTGGTCGTCGACCGGCTCACCGTGAAGCGCAACGCCAAGCAGCGGCTGACCGACTCGGTCGAGACCGCGCTGCGCCTGGCCGACGGCCTCGTCGTGCTGGAGTTCGTCGACCTGCCCGAGGGCGACCCGCAGCGCGAGCGCGGCTTCTCCGAGCGCATGGCCTGCCCGAACGGCCACCCGTTGGCGATCGACGAGCTGGAGCCGCGCTCGTTCTCCTTCAACTCGCCGTTCGGGGCCTGCCCGGAGTGCACCGGCATCGGCGTGCGCAAGGAGGTCGACCCCGAGCTGGTGGTGCCGGACGACGAGCTGTCGCTGGCCGAGGGCGCGATCGCGCCGTGGGCGGGCGGCCAGAGCGCCGAGTACTTCACCCGCCTGCTGGAGGCGCTGGCCGAGACGATCGGCTTCCGCATGGACGTGCCGTGGCGCCGGCTGCCCGCCAAGGTGCAGAAGGCCGTGCTGCACGGCGTCAACGAGCAGGTGCACGTCCGCTACCGCAACCGGTACGGCCGCGAGCGGGCCTACTACGCGAACTTCGAGGGCGTCATCCCGTTCCTCGAACGGCGGCTGGACCAGACCGAGTCCGAGTACATGCGTGAGAAGTACGAGGGCTACATGCGGGAGGTGCCCTGCCCCGCGTGCCAGGGCACCCGGCTCAAGCCGGAGATCCTCGCGGTCACGCTGGAGCACGCCGAGCTGGGCGAGCGCTCCATCGCCGAGGTCTGCGCGATGAGCGTGCGGGACTGCGCGGACTTCCTGTCCGGCCTGGCCCTCGGCCCGCGCGAGCGCATGATCGCCGAGCGGGTGCTCAAGGAGGTGCAGGCGCGTCTGGGCTTCCTGCTCGACGTCGGCCTGGACTACCTGTCGCTCGACCGCGCGGCCGGCACCCTGTCCGGCGGCGAGGCCCAGCGCATCCGCCTGGCGACGCAGATCGGCTCCGGGCTGGTGGGCGTGCTGTACGTGCTCGACGAGCCGTCGATCGGCCTGCACCAGCGGGACAACCACCGGCTCATCGAGACGTTGACCCGGCTGCGCGACCTGGGCAACACGCTGATCGTGGTCGAGCACGACGAGGACACCATCCGCACCTCGGACTGGGTGGTCGACATCGGCCCCGGCGCGGGCGAGCACGGCGGTCAGGTGGTGCACAGCGGTCCCGTCGAGGGGCTGCTGTCGCACGCGAGCTCGTTGACCGGCGCGTACCTGTCCGGGCGCAAGCGCATCGCGGTGCCGGCGACCCGGCGGCCGGTCGACAGGAAGCGCCAGCTCACCGTGGTCGGCGCGCGGGAGCACAACCTGCGCTCGATCGAGGTGTCCTTCCCGCTGGGTTGCCTGGTCGCCGTCACCGGCGTGTCCGGCTCCGGCAAGTCCACGCTGGTCAACGACATCCTGGCGACCGTGCTGGCGAACAAGCTCAACGGCGCGCGCCAGGTGCCCGGCCGGCACACCAGGGTCAAGGGGCTGGAGCACGTCGACAAGCTGGTTCAGGTGGACCAGTCGCCGATCGGCAGGACTCCCCGGTCGAACCCGGCCACCTACACCGGCGTGTTCGACCACATCCGCAAGCTCTTCGCCGCGACCACCGAGGCGAAGGTGCGGGGCTACCAGCCCGGCCGGTTCTCGTTCAACGTCAAGGGCGGGCGCTGCGAGGCGTGCGCCGGCGACGGCACCATCAAGATCGAGATGAACTTCCTGCCGGACGTCTACGTCCCGTGCGAGGTGTGCAAGGGCGCCCGGTACAACCGGGAGACCCTGGAGGTGCACTACAAGGGCAAGACGATCGCCGAGGTCCTCGACATGCCGATCGAGGAGGCGGCGGAGTTCTTCCAGCCGATCAACGCCATCCACCGGCACCTGCGGACGCTCGTCGACGTGGGCCTGGGCTACGTGCGGCTGGGCCAGCCGGCTCCGACGCTGTCCGGCGGCGAGGCGCAGCGGGTGAAGCTGGCCAGCGAGCTCCAGAAGCGCTCGACCGGCAAGACGGTCTACATCCTCGACGAGCCCACCACGGGCCTGCACTTCGAGGACATCCGCAAGCTGCTCGGCGTGATCAACGGCCTGGTGGACAAGGGCAACACCGTGATCGTCATCGAGCACAACCTCGACGTCATCAAGACGGCGGACTGGATCATCGACATGGGGCCGGAGGGCGGCTCCGGCGGCGGCATGGTGGTCGCCGAGGGCACGCCGGAGGTCGTCGCGGCGGACGAGGACAGCCACACGGGCCGGTTCCTGCGACACGTGCTGGGGCTGCCGGAGCTCGACTCGGCGTCCGCCTGATCTTCACCCACCAGCGGCACGGGGCGCGCTCACTCGCCTGAGTGAGCGCGCCCCGTTGTTCGTTCATCACGGCTGACCGGGGTCCCGGCGTCGTGTCCCGTCGCCAGGGGTGGCAGGGGGGAGCGCCGGGGCCGGGCGCAACTCTTTATTGCTGGTAACGGTCGAGTTGTCCACAGGGCGCCAAGTTGTCCACAGGGCGCGCTGATGCTCTTGGACGGGCGGTCGTTCCTGGATAGGCTGGAGCGGGGCTCGCCCCCCAGGGCGGGTGGGGGCTGTCCACTGGGGCAGTGACTGCGGGCCCGGTTCTGGTAAGTGTTTTCTGTGTTGTGTCAACCCTTTCGCCGTGTTGGGGGACAGGGTTGTCCACAGGTGCTGGAGTTGTCCACAGAGGATTGGCGTGGCCCTGTGTCGAGGGGTGTGCGGCGGTAGGCTGGAGCGGGGCTCGCCCCCCGGAGAGGGCGGGGGCTGCGCGGGGGACGGGTTCGTCGGGCGCACGGCCAGCGGTGATCCCCAGGGCCGGTGCCGGGTGCCAGTCGGTGTCAGTCGGCGCCCACGGCGAAGCGCACCGGCGGGAGGATCGCCTGCGCGTCCGCCCCGCTGGCCACCCAGAGCCCGATGACGAACGCGGCGGTCGCCTCCAGCAACCCCGCCCGTTCCAGTCCGCCGCCGTCGATCGGCGTGCAGCCCAGATCCGAGACCAGGTCGCGCACCGTCGTCAGCGCGGCGTCGTCGTCCCCGCACAGCGGCACGGCCAGCGGCCGGCCGTCGAAGACGGGCGGCCGCATCCGCCACACGTCCACGTGGCACACGTTGAACGCCTTGACGACGTGCGCTCCCGTCGTGCCGGCGATCTCCTCGGCCAGGGAGGCGCCGTTCCGCCTCTCCAGCGTGAAGCGGCCCGGCACCACCGGGTTCGTGCAGTCGACGAGCACGCGGCCACCCAGCAGCCCCTCCTCGGCGCCCGCCTCCGACAGGACCGCGAGCGCCGCCGAGGCGGGCACCGCGAGGAGCGTCGCCGAGCCGAACGCCGCCGCCTCGGCGAACGTCCCGGCCCTGGCGGCCGGTCCCATCCGGTCCGCCAGCGCGGTGGCCCGCTCGGGGGACCGCCCGCTGACCATCACCTCATGGCCGGCGCGAACCCACTGCGTGCCCAGCGCGTCCGCCATGTCGCCGGCTCCGAGAATCCCGATGCGCATCCGTACTCCTCTGGTTGGGGGACGCGTCGACGGTAGGAGGACCGACAGGCACCGTTCGGTAAGGAACGAGTGGTACACAGTGGACGTTCGGAGTCGACGGGAGGGGAGATCCGCGGTGGACGGTGACGACGGGTTCCTCGCCGACTGTCGCGCCCGTCTCGCCTTCGACCTGGTGGGCAACACGTGGAACGCCGTCGTGGTCTGGGCGCTGCGCCAGGGGCCTCGACGTCCGGTCGACCTGGCGGACCGGATCGGGGGGATCAGCGCGAAGGTGCTCACGCAGACCCTGCGTCGCCTCGAACACAGCGGCCTCGTCCTGCGCCGCGCCTACGCCGAGGCCCCGCCGCGCGTGGAGTACGAGCTGACCGAGCTGGGCCGCACGCTGGTGGAGCCGATCGAGGCGTTCGGGCGTTGGGCCTACGAGCACGGCGACGACGTCCTCGCCGCGCAGGACCGGGCCGACGGCGCCCACGCGGGTTGAGCGCCCCGGGTGTGACCGCCCCGGGTGTGACCGGTGGGGCCACCCCCGGGGACCGGACCACGAGTTCTCAGACCACGAGTTCTCAGACCACGAGGCTCAGACGACGAGCCCCGACCACGGGCCCCAGACGACGAGGCTCAGACCACGAGGCTCAGACCACGAGGCTGAGCAGGCCCGCCACCGCGAAGCCGACCACGGACAGGATCGTCTCCAGGACGGTCCACGTCCGCAGCGTCTCCTTGACCGGGATGCCGAAGTACCGCGAGACGATCCAGAACCCGCCGTCGTTGACGTGCGAGGCGATGATCGACCCGGCGGCGATCGCCACGGCGACCAGCGCGAGCTGCGGCTGCGTGTACTGCCCGTCGGTCAGCAGCGGGCCGACGATCCCGCCGGTGGTCACGATCGCCACCGTGGCCGAGCCCTGGGCGACGCGCAGCGCGCAACTGATCACGTAGGCGAGCACGATGAGGGGCAGGCCGGCCGAGGACAGCGTGCCGGCCAGCGCCTTGCCGACCCCGGTGGCGGCCAGCACCGCTCCGAAGAACCCGCCGGCGCCCACGACGAGCAGGAGCATGCCCACCGGCCGCAGCGAGCGGGCGGCCAGGCCGCTGACCTCGGCCGTGGTCATGCCGCGGCGCAGGGCGAGCAACCAGATCGCGAGCAGCACCGCGATGGTCAGCGCGACCGCGGGGGAGCCGAGGAAGGTCAGCACGCCGAGCACCGCGGACCCCTTGGGCAGCGCCATCCCACCGAACGTGGCGCCCAGGATCAGCACCAGCGGGATGCCGATGATCGTGGCCACCAGGGCGAGCGGCGGCTCGGGCCGGTCCTCGGCCGCCGGGGCGGCGTCCCCGGCGCCCACCTCCTCCGGCACCGGCAGGTGCAGCCGCCGGCCGATCCAGGAGGAGAAGAGGACGCCGCCGACGAACCACGCGGGGATGCCGCAGGCCAGGCCCATGATGATGATCCAGCCCATGTCCACCTTGAGCAGGCCGGCCAGTGCGACCGGCCCGGGGTGGGGCGGCAGGAACGCGTGCGTGACCGACAGGCCGGCCAGCAGCGGCAGGCAGAAGAGCAGGATCGACCGCCCGCTGCGCCGCGCCGCCACGTACACCAGGGGCGCGAGCACGAAGATGCCGATGTCGAAGAACACCGGGATGCCGAAGACCAGACCGGACAACCCCATCGCGAGGGGCGCGCGCCGTTCGCCGAACGCGTGGAGCAGGCGCCGGGTGAGGACCTCGGCTCCGCCGGAGGCCTCCAGCACCGCGCCGAGCAGCGTGCCCAACCCGATGATCACGGTGACGTGCCCGAGGATGCCGCCGAAGCCGCCCTCCAGCAGCGACTCCTTGCCGCTCTGCGCGGAGCCGACGATCCGCTCCACCGGCAGGCCGGCGCCGAGCGCGACGAGCAGACCGGCGAGCAGCAGCGCGATGAACGGCTCGATCCTGACCTTGATGATCAGGAACAGCAGCAGGGCGATGCCGAGCGCGGACAGGGTCAGCAGCCCGGCCGTGTCCTGCCGCAACCACTCCAGCAATGCGGCCACGAGAGTCCTCCAGGGTAGGGGTGTCCGCGCCCACGGCCGGAACGCGGCGGGCGTGGGGAGAGCGGGGTGGCGGGTCAGCCGCGGCGGATCGAGCGGCCGGGCAGCGCGCCGGTCGGTCGGCCGTCGTCGACCACGGGCACCCCGTTGACCAGCACGTGGCGCACGCCGACGGCGGGGCGCCTCGGCTCGTCGAAGGTGGCGGTGTCCGTGATCGTGTCGGGGTCGAACAGGACGAGGTCGGCGGCGTGCCCGACGCGCACCAGGCCCCGGTCGCGCAGGCGGAGGCGGCGTGCGGGCCGCCCGGTCATGTGGGCGACGCACTCCTCCAGGCTCAACACCCCCAGCTCGCGCACATACCGCCCGAGGTAGCGCGGGAACGTCCCCCACGCGCGGGGGTGCGGGCGTTCGCCCACGAGCAGCCCGTCGCTGCCGACGGTGTGGGCGGGGTGGCGCATGATCGCCCGCACGTTGTCCTCGTGCCCGACGTGCATCAGGCAGGACGTGCCGAGGCGCTCGGCGACCAGCACGTCGAAGTACAGCTCCGCCGGCGGCCGGCCCGCCCGGCGCGCCGCCTCGGCGACGCTCAGCCCGACCAGGTGGCCGTGCTCGGCGCGGCGCACGCCGTTGATCTCGATGGTCTCCCAGTCGACGGGCACGCCGTGGCAGCCGTCCGAGCCGACCTCCTCCAGCTCGTGCCGGACGCGTTCCCTGGTCGCGGCGTCGGTGAGGCGGACCAGCGCGGCCTCGACCCCGCCCTCGGTCACCCAGCTCGGCAGCAACGCGGACAGGTAGGTCGCGCCGGGCAGGTACGGGTAGGTGTCCAGGGTGATGTCGCACCCTTCGGCCAACGCACTGTCCACAAGGGACAGGAGTTCGCCGGCCCTGCCCGCGTTGACCGGGAAGTTCATCGTGGCGTGCGCGAGGTGCAGCGGGCAGCCGGACCGCCGCGACACCTCGATCATCTCCGCGTAGGCGTCGAGCGCGCCCGCCCCGTAGCTGCGGTGGTGCGGGCTGTAGAACCCGCCGTGCGCCGCGACCACCTCGCACAGCGCGACCAGCTCGTCGGTGTCGGCGTACATCCCTGGCGTGTAGGTCAGGCCCGAGGACATGCCGACCGCGCCCTGGGCCAGTCCCTCGGCGAGCAGTCGGCGCATCGCGTCCAGCTCGTCGGCGGTGGCCGGGCGCGCCTCCCAGCCGAGGCACATCATCCGCAGCGTCCCCTGCGGCACGAGGTAGGCCGCGTTGACGGCCACCCCGCGGTCGAGCCGGTCCAGGTACTCGCCGACGGTGCGCCAGTCCCAGTCGAACCCGGGCGGGTCGTCGTTCCAGCCGGCGAGCTGCGCGCGAAGCTGGGCGAGCACGTCGTCGTCGACCGGCGCGTAGGACAGCCCGTCCTGGCCGAGGACCTCCAGCGTCACGCCCTGGGACACCTTCGCCAGGTGGTCGGGGTTGGCCAGGAGCTGGAGGTCGGAGTGGGAGTGCATGTCGATGAAGCCGGGCGCGAGCACGAGCCCGTCGGCGTCCACCACCCGCCGGCCGCCGAGCCGGCGGTCCCGGTCGACGGCCGCGATCCGGCCGTCCGCGACGCCGACGTCCGCGCGCACCGCCGGCGCGCCGGTCCCGTCGACGACGGTCGCGTCCCTGAAGACGATGTCCACGTGTCCGCCCTCCCCGCCGGCGCTCAGAAGTAGGTCCGGACCAGGTCGACGACGGTCTCGCCGTCCTCGTCGACGACCGGGACGAGCGGCCACTTGTCGAAGACCGTGCAGGGGTGCGACAGCCCGAGGCCCACCCAGTCCCCGACGGCCAGCTCGACCCCGGCGCCGACCTCCAGGAAGGCGTGCTGGTCGGCGAGCGCGGTGACCCGGCAGCCGGTGAGCGGTCGCTCCGGCCCGCCGGCCGGCCGCAGCGCCCGCGGTTCGGGCAGGTCCTGGTCGAACGAGACGTCCCTGCGGCCGAGGGTGAGCAACGCCAGCCCCGGCTCCGGTCGGGAGCAGACCTGCGCCCACGCCCGCAGCGCCGGACGGAACGGCGGTTCGCCGCCCGAGAGCCGGTGTTCCCTGCCGAACGGCGACAGTCGTCGGTACAGGCCGTCGTCGTGCGTGAGGTAGGCGCCGCTGCGCAGGACGGGCAGCACGTCGAGCCCGCCGGGCCACGGCTCGGTGAACGCGGCGGCGACCTGGTCGAAGTACGAGCTGCCTCCCGCGGAGACGAACACCCGGTCCAGCCCGGCGAAGTGCCCCGCCTCGGCGAGGAGCACGACCAGCTCGCGCAGCCGCCGCAGATAGGTGTCCACAGTGGACAGTGCATCCCCCGACGTCTCGTGGGCGAGCGCGCCCTCGTAGCCCGCGACACCCACCAGCCGCAACGCCGGGCTGGCCGCCACCGCCTCCGCGACCGCCACGCCCTCGGACACCTCGCGCACCCCGGAGCGGCCCCCGCTGGCGCCCAGCTCGACGGCCACGTCCACGGGCCGGCCCGACCGGCGGTCCGCCAGCGCCTCCGTCATCAGCTCCACGCCCCGCGTCGAGTCCACCCAGCAGACGAACTCGAAGTCCGGGTCGCGGTCCAGCTCGTCGGCGACCCAGCGCAGCGCGGCGGCGTCGACCAGCTCGTTGGCGAACACCACCCGGCTGACCCCGAACGCCCGGTACACGCGGAGCTGGCTCGCCGTCGCGGCCGTGATCGCCCACGCCCCCGCGTCGAGCTGGGCGGCGAAGAGCTGCGGCGCCATCGTGGTCTTGCCGTGTGGGGCCAGCGCGAGCCCGTGCCGGGCGCACCACTCCGCCATCGTGCGCAGGTTGTGCTCTAGCGCCGGTTTCCCGATCACCACGAGCGGGCCGACGAACCCGTCGGCGAACAGGCGGGGCCGGCGGGCGGCCAGCTCACCGACCGTGGCGCCGAACGCCGACGCGGGCATCCCCTTGAAGCGCCAGTCGATCCGCTCGGACCGGATCGCCGCGACCGCGGCCCGGTCGATGTTGGCCGGACGCACCGCCCACCTCCGCTCTGTTGCACGATGTGCAACGGCAGTTGCAAGATGTGATGCGGGGGTGTGTAGCATTCCCGCGGCCGCCCGGTCAACGACGTCGCGCTCGGTGGTGGGCCGTGCACGGAAGGGGACACATGGGGCAGTCCGGTGTGGACGGGAACAGGGTCGACCCCCGGGAGCGGGGCCGCGACCGGCGCGCGGACGTGGTCTGCCTCGGCGAGTCGCTGGCCGTGTTCGTCCCCGACGGTCACCAGGCGCGGCGCTACCTGCTCACCGTCGGCGGGGCCGAGTCCAACGTCGCCTGCCACCTGGCCAGGGCCGGCCTCCCGGTGCGCTGGGTCGGGGCGGTCGGCGCGGACGACCTCGGCGAGGCCGTGCTCGCCCACCTGCGTTCCTTCGGCGTGGACGTCACGGACGTGCGGATCGACCCCGAACGCCCGACCGGCCTCTACGTGAAGGAGCCGCACGCGGACGGCAGCCGGATGCGCTACTACCGCAGGGGCTCGGCCGCCTCCGCCCTCGGCCCCGACCTGCTCGCCGCGCTCGACCTGAGCGCCACCCGGCTGGTGCACCTCACCGGCATCACCGCCGCGCTGTCCCCGAGCTGCCACGCGCTGTCGCGCGCCGCGCTGGCCCCGCGCAGCGGCGGGCACCTGGTGTCGTTCGACGTCAACTGGCGTCCGGTGTTGTGGCGCGACCAGGATGCCCGGGTGCTGACCGAACTGGCCAACGCCGCCGACGTGGTGTTCGTGGGGGAGGACGAGGCCGAGGCCCTGTGGGGCACCGGCGACCCGGAACGCGTCCGCGAGCTGCTGCCCGCGCCGACCACCCTGGTGGTCAAACAGGGCGCCAGGGGCGCGACCCTCGTCGAGGGCGACGCGCTGGTGTTCCAGCCCGCGCTCGCCGTGGACGTCGTCGAACCCGTCGGGGCGGGGGACGCCTTCGCCGCCGGTTTCCTCGCCGCCACGCTCGCGGGCGCGGAGCCGACCCGTCGCCTGCGCGCCGGCCACCTGCTCGCCGCCGCCACCCTGTGCAGCCACGAGGACGTGGCCGAGCCCCTGCCCGCCGACCTGGTCGCCGACCTGCTCGCGGCCGACGAGACCACCTGGGCGGCCGCCCGCGTCACCAGGGAGGGGGTGACGGGCCGATGAGCCAGAGCCTCGACCGCGCGTTGACCATGCTCACCGAGCTGGCCGGCGGCCCCCGCACGCTCGACCAGCTCGCCGGCACCCTCGGCGTCCACAAGTCCACGGCGTTGCGCCTGCTCCGCACCCTGGAGTCGCACCGCTTCGTGCAGCGCGACGACGTCCGCCACTACCGCCTCGGCACGGCCATGTTCGACCTGGCCAACCAGGCGCTGGAGGAACGCGACGTGCGCCGCCTCGTCGAACCGCACCTGCGCGCCCTCAACGCCAGGACCGGGCACACCGTCCACCTCGCCAGCTACGAGGACGGCGAGGTCGTCTACATCGACAAGTACGACAGCCGACACCCGGTGCGCATGTACTCCCGGATCGGGCGACGCGCCGCCCTGCACTGCACCGCCGTGGCCAAGGTCCTGGTCGCCGCGCTGCCGGCCGCCGAGCGCCGCGCGATCGCCGCCTCGATCGACTACCCGAGGCTCACCGCGAACACGATCACCGACAGCCAGGGCTACCTCGACGAGCTGGAGCGGGTCCGCGAACAGGGCTACGCGGTCGACAACGCCGAGCACGAGGACTTCATCCACTGCCTCGGCGCGCCGATCCGAGGGGCGGGCGGCCGGGTGGTCGCCGCGGTGTCGCTGTCGGTGCCGCAGATGCTGCTCGACTTCGACGGCCTGATGGAGCTGCTGCCGGACCTGGTGCGCACCGCGGAGGCCGCCTCCGTCGAGTGCGGCTGGACCCCGACCCCCGGGCGCGTCCCGGGAACCACGAGGAAGGACGACTGATGGCCAAGACCGAGATCCGCACCGCCGACGCCCCGACGCCGGTCGCCAGGTTCACGCAGGGCGTGCGCAAGGGCAACATCCTCCAGGTGGCGGGGCAGGTGGCGTTCGACCCGGCGACCGGCGCGATCGTCGGGGACACCGTGGCGGAGCAGACCCGGCAGGCCCTGCGCAACGTCAACGCGGTGCTGGCCGCGGCCGACGCGAGCATGGACGACGTCGTGATGCTGCGCGTCTACCTGACCGACACCGCGCACTTCGCCGAGATGAACGAGGCGTACGGCGAGTTCGTCGCCGAGCCGTACCCCGCCCGCACCACCGTCTACGTCGGGCTGCCCGAGGGCCTGCTCGTCGAGATCGACGCGCTCGCCGTCGTCGGCGACTGACCCCGCGGCCGGCCGGCGCGCCGGGAACCGCCCGACCGCGTGCCAGCGGGTCGGGCGGTTCGTCTTTCCTCGCCAGTCGGCGCCGGGCCGCCAGGCCGTACGGTCGACCCAGGCGATGATCGTGGGGAGGCCGGATGAAGTGGTACGCCGACGATCCGGGCCGCAGGGCCAGGCAGCTCGCGGCGGACGTGTTCACGCTGCTGTGGATCGCGCTCTGGGTGGTGCTGGCCCTCCGGCTGCGCGACGACGTCCTGCGCCTGCGGGCGCCGGGCGACCGGATGGTCGACGCCGGGGCCAACCTGGAGGGGGCCTTCGGCGCCGCCGCCGAGCACGCCGCGCGCGTCCCGCTGCTCGGTGAGTCCCTGGCCAGGGCGTTCGGCAGGGGAGAGGCGGCGGGGACCCGGCTGGAGACCGCGGGGCACAGCCAGGTCGCGGCGGTGGAGACGACCGCCACCTGGCTCGCCGTCGTGGTGATCGTGGTCCCCGTGCTGATGCTGCTCCTGGTGTGGCTGCCGGCCCGGCTGCGGTACGCGCGGGAGGCGGCGGCGGTCCGCCAGCTCGCCGACCGGGGCGGCTTCGACGACGTGCTCGCGCTCCGCGCGCTGACCCGCCTGCCCGCCCGGCGTCTGGGCCGCTACGCCTCGGACCCGGCGACGGCGTGGCGTTCCGGCGATCCACACGCGGTCGCCGCGTTGGCGCAGGCCCAGCTCGACGCCCTGGGTCTGCGGCGTCGGCCGGGTGGCCCGCCCCCGCTGTCCGCCCCGACCGGCGCCGACCGACCCTGACCAACACCGTCGACACGGTCGACACGTTCGACACGTTCGACACGTTCGACACGGACCGGGGCTGGGCAGCGCTGACCGAGACGGACCGGGGCTGGCCAGCACCGACGCGCAGCGGCCAGCGCCGATCGACACCAGCCGGCACCGACCGGCACCGGCCGGCACCGACCGACAGCGGCCAGCGGTGATGCCCGAGACGAGAAGTCCCCCTCCTGCCGGGAGGAAAGAGCCTCCGGCGGGAGGGGGACCGTTGTTCGCTGGTCGGTGGTCCTGGGTCAGTAGACGGGGCCGGTGTACTTCTCGCCGGGTCCCTTGCCGGGCTCGTCCGGCACCGGGGAGGCCTCGCGGAACGCGCGCTGCACCGCCTGGAGACCCTCCCGCAGCGGCCCCGCGTGCGGCCCCAGGTACTCGGCCGAGGCGGTGACCAGGCCGGCGAGCGCGGTGATCAGCCGGCGCGCCTCGTCGAGGTCGCGGCGCTCGCTGGCGTCCGGGTCCTCGTCGGCCAGGCCCAGCTTCTCCGCCGCCGCGGACAGCAGCATCACGGCCGCCTTGCTGATGACCTCGACGCTCGGCACCTCGGCGAGCTCCCGGACGGGTTGCTGGTCGGACTCGGTTCGCATGGACTCGGACACGGCTGCTACCCTGTCACGAGCGACCAGCCCCCGCGCAGCCGGGGGCGGCCAAGTGGAGCCCCCGCTCCCACCCGAGCCACCGATCCAGGAGGCCGGGTCCGGTCCACCACCGGTCATCGTGCCGGTGATGGCGATGCGCGCGCCACCTGGCGCGGCGTCGAACGGTCGGAAGCGGGCCCCGTGCGTTCTCAGACGCCGGGGCTCTCGTCTTTCGCGGGAGTGGGTCCACCGCAGCACCGACCGAACCGAGGAGGCCCCATCAGCTCCGAGCCGCGCATCAACGACCGCATCCGGGTCCCGGAGGTCCGTCTCGTCGGACCGCAGGGTGAGCAGGTCGGGATCGTCCGCATCGAGGACGCGCTCCGACTCGCCCAGGAAGCGGACCTCGACCTCGTGGAGGTCGCCCCGCAGGCGCGCCCGCCGGTCTGCAAGCTCATGGACTACGGCAAGTTCAAGTACGAGAGCGCGCAGAAGGCCCGCGAGGCACGCCGGAACCAGCAGCTCACGGTGATCAAGGAGCAGAAGCTCCGACCGAAGATCGACACCCATGACTACGAGACGAAGAAGAAGGCCGTGGCCCGCTTCCTCGAGCATGGGAACAAGGTCAAGGTGACGATCATGTTCCGCGGCCGCGAGCAGTCCCGGCCGGAGCTCGGTTTCCGGCTCCTCCAGCGGCTTGCCGACGACGTCGCCGAGCTGGGGTTCGTGGAGGCCGCTCCCAAGCAGGACGGTCGAAACATGATCATGGTGCTCGCTCCGCACAAGAACGTGAAGCCGCAGCGCCCGAAGGCGGCGGCCAGCGCCGAGGAGGCCAGCACCGCCAGCACCACCGACGCGGAGTGAGCCGGGGACACCCCGGCTCACCCCCCTGACGGGCCGGTACGGCCGGCCCACACCGCCCGCGCCCGCGGGCGGTGGCATGAGGGGCCCGGCGTCGCCGCCGGGCCCCCGGAAGACCGACGAGGACGACGAATGCCGAAGAACAAGACGCACAGCGGGATGTCCAAGCGCATCAAGGTCAGCGGCAAGGGCAAGCTGCAGCACGAGCGCGCGAACCGCCGGCACCTGCTCGAGCACAAGCCGACGACCCGCACTCGGCGCCTTGCCGGCACCGACACCCTGGCCAAGCAGGACGTCGCGCGCGTCAAGAAGCTGCTCGGCCGCTGACGGCCGAAGGCCCTCCCAGACCTTCCTCCGCCAGGGCGGCTGATCGTCGCCCCCGAGACAACGACAGGACGGACCCGTGGCACGCGTCAAGCGGGCGGTCAACGCCCAGAAGAAGCGCCGCACTGTGCTCGAGCTGGCCAGCGGCTACCGGGGGCAGCGCTCCCGGCTGTACCGCAAGGCCAAGGAGCAGATGCTCCACTCGCTCAACTACGCCTACCGGGACCGCCGTGCCCGCAAGGGTGACTTCCGCCAGCTCTGGATCACGCGGATCAACGCCGCCGCGCGGCAGAACGGCATCACCTACAACCGGTTCATCCAGGGCCTGAAGGCCGCCGGCGTCGAGGTCGACCGCAAGATCCTCGCCGAGCTGGCCGTCAACGACCCGGCCGCGTTCACCGCGCTGGCCGACCTGGCCCGCAAGAGCCTGCCCACCGGGGACGCGGCCTGATCCGCGAGCAGCGCACCGGACGACCCGGGGACGGTCCGTTCACCGAGCGGACCCCCCGGGTCGCCGCCGCTCGGCACCTGACCCGCCGCGCCGGCCGGGACCGGGCGGGGCGCTTCCTCGCCGAGGGCGCCCAGGCCGTCAGGGAGGCCCTGGCCTGGGCCGCCGCCGGACGCGGGCGCGTGCACGAGTTGTTCGCCACCGAGGAGGCCGGCCAGCGCCACCCCGAGCTGCTGGCCGCCGCGCGGCGCGCCGGGGTCCCGGTGAGCACCGTGACCGAGCGGGCCGCCGCGGGGCTGTCGGAGACCGTGACCCCGCAGGGCCTGGTGGCGGTCTGCGACCCGGTGGACGTGCGGCTGTCCTCGGCCCTCGCCGGCCGGCCCCGGCTCGTCGCCGTGCTGGTCGGGGTGTCCGACCCCGGCAACGCCGGCACCGTGCTGCGCGTGGCGGACGCCGCCGGCGCCGACGCGGTGATCTTCGCCGGCGACGCGGTCGACCCACACAACGGCAAGTGCGTGCGGGCCACCACCGGCAGCCTGTTCCACCTCCCCGTGGTGCGCGGCCGGGACGTCGACGCCGTGTTCCACGCGTGCCGCGCCGCCGGGCTGCGGCTGGTGGCCGCCGACGGCCACGCCGAGACGGACCTGGACGCCGCCGAGGAGTTCGGCGACCTGCTGCGCCCCACCGCCTGGGTGTTCGGCAGCGAGGCGCACGGCCTGCCGGCCGAGGTGCTGGGCGCGGTCGACGAGGTGGTGCGCGTGCCGTTGTACGGCGCGGCCGAGAGCCTCAACCTCGCCACCGCGGCGGCGGTCTGCCTCTACACCAGCGCCCGCGCGCAGCGTCGCGGCTGACCAGGAGCTGGTCGGAGCCGGCCAGGAGCGGTCAGGCCGAGAGCAGGACCGCGGCGCCGGTGACGCGGTCCTCGGCGAGGTCGGCGAGCGCGTGGTCGGCCGCGCCGAGGTCGTAGGCGGTGGTGCGGACCCGGAGCGGGACCCGGGCGGCCAGCCCGAGGAACTCCGCCCCGTCGGCCCGGGTGTTGGCGGTGACGCTGCGCACCGTGCGCTCGCCGTACAGGTGGCGCTGGTAGTTCAACGGCGGGACGTCCGTCAGGTGGATGCCGGCCAGCACCAGCACCCCGCCCCAGTCCAGCGCCTCCAACGCGGGCGGGACCAGCTCCCCGGCCGGCGCGAACAGGATCGCCGCGTCCAGGGGCTCGGGTGGCCGGTCGGCGGCCCCGCCCGCCCAGGCGACGCCCAGGTCGAGCGCGAGTTCCCGCGCGTGGGGTGAGCGGGTGAACACGGACACGTGCGCGCCGGCGGCGAGCGCCACCTGGGCCGTGAGGTGCCCGCTCGCGCCGAAGCCGTAGATCCCGAGTCGTCCGCCGTCCGGCAGCTCCGCCCGCCGCAACGCGCGGTAGCCGATGATGCCCGCGCACAACAGCGGGGCCAGCTTCTCGTCCGGGTACCCCTCGGGCAGGCGGTAGGCGAAGTCCGCGGGGACGGTGGCGAACTCCGCGTACCCGCCGTCCTCGTCCCACCCCGTGTAGACGGAGTAGGGGCACAGGTTCTCCCGCCCGGCCAGGCAGTACCGGCACTCCCCGCAGGTCCCGCGCAGCCACGCGACGCCGACCCGCTCACCGAGGCTGAACCCGGTCACGGCCGCGCCGAGCGCCACGACCTCGCCGACGACCTCGTGGCCGGGCACCACGCCCGGCCGGTGCACCGGCAGGTCGCCCTCGGCCACGTGCAGGTCCGTCCGGCAGACCCCGCACGCGCGCACGCGCACCAACAGCTCGTCGTCGGCCGGGGCCGGCACCGGCCGGTGCTCCAGCACCATCGGCCATCCCCGCGCCGGCCCCGGTCGTCGGACCGACCACGCCCGCATCACGCGTCCATGAAACGCCGTCGGCCGTCGGGCAGCAGCCCGAGCCGGCGGGCACCGTCAGACAGTCAGGTGCGGTCGGTCGGACGGGTTCGGCCGGACGGTTCGTTCGGGCAGGCGGTTCGGTCGGCAGGCGGTTCAGTCGGACAGGCGGGCGGTCAGCTCGCGGACCACCGGGTCCGAGTCCACCGGCCGGCCCCGCTCGGACAACGCCCGGGTGAGCGTGTCGAGGACCCCGGCGACGGTGTCCTCGTCGGCCTCCTGGCTGAGCAGCGCCGCCGCCCGCCTCGCGTCCTGCTCGGCCTGGTCCGGCCGGCCCGCCGCGAGGTGGATGCGCCCGGCGCGGCCGGCGAGGAACGCCTGCCAGTCGGGGTCGCCGAGGTCGACGGCGAGCTGCTCGGCCTCCGCGTTGGCGGCCAGCGCCTCGTCGAACCGCTCGTGGCTGGCCAGCAGCGCGGCCCGGAAGCCGACGGCGTTGGCGTGCTCGGCCACGGCGCCGTCGGCGACGTTCCCGCCGCCGGCCCCGCCCGCGCCGGCCTCCCTGGTCAGCGCGACCGCCCTGTCCAGCGCCGCCGAGGCGGCGGCCAGGTCCGGCGTGACCGTCTGCGCGAGCCGGACCAGGGAGCCCGCGGCCGCCACCGGGTCGCCGACGCCCTCCCGCAGGTCGGCCGCGCGCCGGAACGCCTCGGCCGCGCCGTCCGGGTCGCCCGTCATCGTCCGGGCCCTGCCGAGGTTGTCGAGCACCGTGGCCAGCAGCCCCGGCTGGTTGTCGCCCATCCGTTCCGCGACGACGCCGAAGTGCTCCGCCGCCGCGGCGTGCTCGCCGAGCGCGCCGCAGGCGAAGCCCAGCCGGTAGCGGACGTTGAGCTCGAACTCCTCGTCGGGCCGTGGCCCGGCCAGCCGCAGGCCCTCCTCCAGCGTCTCGGCCGCCTCCAGGCTGCGCCCCTGGGACAGGTAGCCGCCGGCGAGGTAGAGGCAGGCCGTGGCGGCGGCCGCGGCCGGCAGGTGCCGCCGGGCCGAGGCCACGGTCGCGACCAGGTCGGGGACCCGGTCGCCGCCCCGGTCGAGGTGGTCGAGCAGGAAGGCGCGTTCCAGCAGCGCGAGCGCGTGCCACGGGCCGTCCACCGTGCCGGCGAACTCCGCGAACGCGTCCAGCGCGGTCAGGCCCTCCTCGATCCGGCCGCCGTCGAGCAGCAGGCGCGCCCGTGCGCGCAACGCGGCGTACCGCGTGGCGGCGGGCGCCGACTCGGCCAGGACCTGGTCGAGCAGCGCCAGCGCCGCCGCCCGGTCGCCCCGGTCGGCGAGCAGGCTGGCGCGTTCCACCCGCACCCACCCCAGTCGACGGGGCAGCCGGTCCCTGGCGACGCGTTCGGCGTGGTCGAGGTGCTCGGCCCTGCGCCGGCCGTTCCCGCCGTCGGACCCGTCGGCGTCGCCGGCGACCGCGTCGGGTTCGGAGCCCGACTCGGTGTCGGCCGTCTCCGACGGCTCGGGCGGGCCGGAACCGCTGGACTCCAGGTGCGACAGGACGTCGGCCACGGTCAGGTGGGCGGCGATCAGCGCGCTCGGGTCGTCCAGGACCTCCGCGTCCCGCAGCGCCCGTTCCGCCCTGGCCAGCGCGGAGGTGCTGGGATCGTGCGCGTCGAGCAGCCCGATCGCGCGGCACTCGAAGCGGATCGCCGAGACGTGCTCTCCCTCCGCGCGCAGCCGTTCGACCAGGCGCTCAAGCTCGGCGAGGATCTCGGCGCGCGGGGTCGCGGCCACCTCCCGCCACAGCCGGTGCGCGGCGACGCGCGCGGCCAACGCCGGGGGCAGCAGCGGGTCGAGGTCGGCGGGGAGTCGTTCGAGGAGGCGGGCGCCGTCGAACATCTCCCCCTCGTCCAGTGCCGCGACCGCGCGCTCGGCGAGCGTGACGGGGTCCGCGACGTCGGCGGTGTCGGCGGGGTTGGCGCCACCCGAACCAGAAGCCCCGACCGGCACGTCGGACGACGCGGCCGAGGAGTCCACCGACGAGTCCGCAGTGGAGCTATCTCTATCCACTGTGGACGCCAAACGATTGAAGTCCACAGTGGACGACGAGCCCACGGGAGCCCCCGGGACGGGGAGCTGGACCGGGATGACCTCCGTCGCGCCCAGGACGCGAGCGATCCGACGGCTCTGCGCGTCGGTGCCGTTGCGGGCGTCGAACCGCGCGGCCAGGTCCCACGCCGTCCGCTCCAGCTCCTCCCGCAACTCCTCGCCGGACACCGTGCGCGCGGCGCTCCCGGACGTCGACGGCAGCGTGAACTCGATCCGCCGCCGCTCGGACAGGGGGACCCGGCTCAGCAGCAACGCCGCGTTGGCCGCGAAGGACATCGCGTTCCGGGGCGTCGGCGGGTCGGTGACCATGTCGAGGTGCCGGCGCAGGAGGTGCAGGCCCCGCTCGACGTTGTCCGTCACCGCGCAGAACCACAGGTGGTGGTAGATCGAGGTGCGCCCCCGCGCCACGTCGCGCTCGGCGCGGTAGGACACCAGGTGCGCGTGGGCGGCGAAGTCGGTCCGCCCGGTCGCCAGCAGCGCCGGCAACAACGCCGTCAGCACGCCGTGCGGTTGCTCCCGGCACGTCGTCTCGCCGGACAGCACCGGCTCGGCGTGCCGCACGGCCTCCTCGAACCGCTCCCGCCGCACGAGGTGGTCGACCTGGGCCTCCACCACGCAGGCCGCGCAGTTGCTCATCCGGTCCGGCTCGGCGGCCAGCCAGGCGGCGTAGTGCCGGTCCTCGGCCTCCTCGTCGCCCACGTGGGCCGCCACCGACACCCGGATGCCGTGCACGGGGTGCGCGGAGAACCCCTGCCGCTGGTAGTGCGCGGCCAGGTCGTCCACCAGCGCCTCGACCTGCCGGAGGCCGAACCGGGGGTCGTCCACGAGCGCCCCCGGCAGCCACTTGTGCTGCCAGTTCAGCCAGTGCGTCATCGACTCGTCGAACGCCTCGGGCGTCCGCCGCTCCGCGTTCCTGCACCACGCGAACGGCGCGAGCATCAGGTCGTTGCGGCGCAGCTCGGAGTAGGCGTCCACCAGCTCCAGCCTGGCGAGCACACCGAGCTGGACGTCGCCGGCGGCGTCGGCCAGCCGGGCGGCGCGCTCCAGCAGCTCGCACCGCGCGTCGCCGACCGGCATGCTCATCGCCTCGCCGATGAGTTGGCGCACGCGCTCCCGTTCGGCGGTGGACGCGTCGAAGTCGTCGGTCACCTCAGGTCGGCCCTTCCGGATCGTCGGGTCGCTCGCGCCGGTCCGCCGTCAGCCCCGGACGGCGCGGTCGAGCAACGCGAGGAACGAGTGGTTCAGCGCCGCGGTCTCCCTGGGGCGCAGCGGCCGCCGGGACTGGAGCACGGCGTGCACGTACAGCGACTCCACCACCAGCTCGGCCAGGGAGTCCCCGGCGAGGGCCGGCAGCCGCTGCGCGAGCGGGTTGCGGGCGTTGAGCACGAGCCGCTGGCCGGCCGTCGGCTCGTCGTCGACCAACCGCTCCAGCAGGTCGGCCCACAGCGGGTCGCTGTCCTGCCGCGCCTGCTCGGCGTCCTGCCGCCGCTGGCCGGCGGGGTCGCTGATCAGGAGGGCCGGCAGCGACACCGGGTCGAACTCGCGCAGCACGGGCGCGCAGTCGTGCCGGGCCAACACCTTCTCGGCGACCGAGAGCACCGGGGCGAAGCCCGCCGCCACCCCCGGCGCGGGGGAGTCCAGCGCGGCCAGCAGCTCCGTGGGCTCCACCCGGCGCGCCACGGCCGAGCCCTCCAGTTCGCCGAGGCGGCGGACCAGCTCGGTGTCGTAGGCGTAGCCCGCGTTCACCAGGCCGATGCCCTGGGCCTCGGCCACCGGCGCGAGCTGGCGGAACTCGTCGGCGTCCGGGGTGTACAGGAGCGTGGGGTAGCGCCGCCGGAACTGCCGCAGCGGCATGATGCCCTCGGTGGTCTCGAACGGCAGCCACCGCTCGGCCAGCCGCAGCATCTCGTCGTCCACCAGCGCCACGGACTTGATCCCCAGGTGGTGCGTGGCGAGCAGCTCCGCCGCCTGGTCCGGCCGCGTCGCCCCCAGCCGCACGATCCAGTCCCGCAGCGACGCGCCGAGCTGGTCCCTGACCGCCAGCAGCGTCTCGTCCTCGTACAGGGCCTCCCGGCTGGCGGTGGGGCGCAGCGTCTCCGTGTTCACCACGCACCGCGCGAAGTAGGCCCAGTCGGGCAGCAGCCCCTCCACCGCCGTCCCGACCAACATCCGCTTCAGGTAGACGCGGTGCGCCTGCCGGTTGCCGGGATGGGCGCCGCCGGGCAGCACGAACACCGCGCCCGTGAGCCCGGCCGCCGGCGCCGACACCGGCAGCACGCCGAACGGGCGGAAGCCGAGCGTCGCCTCGCAGTAGTCGGCCAGCCGGGCCTCGTGCTCCTCGGGGGACTCGTCGGCCCGCCGCAGCCACGGCAGCTCGCCCAGGGTGACCCGCTGGTCGCCGCCGGGGCCCCGCACGTCCACCGCGACCGGCAGCAGCGCGCCGAACTCCTCGGCCAGGGCCGTCACCACGTCCCGGCACAGCCAGTGCTCGGCGTCCGGCCGGGGCACCAGCTCCACGGTCGTGCCCACCTCGGCCGTGGCCGTGTCGTCGACCTCCACCGAGTAGCTGCCGGACGCGTCGGCCACCCAGCGGACGGCGGGGCCGCCCCTGGCCGACCGGGTGGTCAGCTCGACCCGCTCCGCCACCAGGAAGCAGGAGAGCATGCCCACCCCGAACTGGCCGAGGAACCCCTGGCGGGTGAAGCCCAGCTCGTCCCGCTTGGAGGTGCCGCCCAGGGTGGACAGCAGCGAGTGGACCTCGGCCTCGGTCAGGCCGATCCCGCTGTCGGTGATCCGCAGCCGGCCGGTGCCCGTGGTCTCGGCGGGTTCGACCACCACGGTGGCCGGGCAGTCGGGGTCGACCTCCCGGCGCGCGGTGATGGCGTCGACCGCGTTCTGTAGCAGCTCCCGCACGTAGACCCGGGGGCTGCTGTAGAGGTGGTGGCTCAACAGGTCGATGACGCCACGCAGGTTGACGCCGAAGGTGTGGGTCAAGGTGCAACCTCAGGGGTGATCGGACCGTCGGTGCGAGATCAACGGGGGCGAGGTTACTGCGTCACCCGGACAGTGACGCCAGCCGATTCACGTCCCCGTCACCGTGGGTGACGATCCCGTGCGCCAACTGCGTCAATCCCACTCGGACCGATCACATAGGATCGGTCTGTTGCGCGTGGCCCTCGGGCCGCGACGACGTGTAGTGGCCGTCACGGACCCCGGGAGCTGTCCACCAACCATGTCCGGAGCCAACGACCCGTACGACCCCAAGGAGGTCGCGGCGCTCGCGCCGGAGGCCTTGCAGGACGCCGTCGAGCGGGCGAGGGCGGCGTTCGCCGCCGCCGCCGACCTCGACGCGTTGGCCACTGCCAAGCCGGCGCACCTCGGCGAGCGGTCGCCGCTGCTGACCGCCCGCAGGGAGATCGGCGCGCTGCCCCCGGCGGCGCGGTCCGAGGCCGGCAAGCGCGTCAACGAGGCCCGCGCCGCGATCCAGTCCGCCTTCGACGAGCGGCGCGCGGCCCTCCAGGCCGAGCGCGACGAGCGCGTGCTGCGCGAGGAGGCCGTCGACGTCACGCTGCCGTGGGACCGCGTCCCGCTCGGCGCGCGCCACCCGGTCAGCCAGCTCGCCGACCACGTCGCCGACGTGTTCGTGGCCATGGGCTACGAGGTGGCCGAGGGGCCGGAGCTGGAGACCGAGTGGTTCAACTTCGACGCGTTGAACTTCGGCAAGGACCACCCGGCCCGCACCATGCAGGACACGTTCTACGTGGCGCCGAAGGAATCCGGCCTCCTCCTGCGCACCCACACCTCGCCGGTGCAGATCCGGTCGCTGCTCGACCGCGACCTGCCGGTGTACGTGGTCTGTCCCGGCCGGACGTTCCGCACCGACGAGCTGGACGCCACCCACACCCCGGTCTTCCACCAGGTGGAGGGCCTCGCCGTGGACAAGGGCATCACCATGGGGCACCTCAAGGGCACCCTGGACGCCTTCGCCCGCGCCATGTTCGGGGAGCAGTCGCGGACCAGGCTGCGGCCGTCGTACTTCCCGTTCACCGAGCCGTCGGCCGAGGTGGACGTGTGGTTCCCCGAGAAGAAGGGCGGCCCCGGCTGGGTCGAGTGGGGCGGCTGCGGCATGACCCACCCGAACGTGCTGCGCGCCTGCGGCATCGACCCCGACGTCTACTCCGGCTTCGCCTTCGGCATGGGCCTGGAGCGCACCCTCCAGTTCCGCAACGGCATCCCGGACATGCGGGACATGGTCGAGGGCGACGTCCGCTTCACCCTGCCCTTCGGAACGGAGGCCTGAGTCGTGCGCATCCCCGTTTCCTGGCTGGGGACCCATCTCCAGCTTCCGGAGGACGTCACCGCGCAGCAGCTCGCCGACGCGTTCGTGCGCATCGGCCTGGAGGTCGAGGGCGTGCACCCGGTCGGCCCGGTCACCGGGCCGCTGGTGGTCGCCAGGGTCGCCGAGATCGAGGAGCTGACCGGCTTCAAGAAGCCGATCCGGTTCTGCCGGGTCGAGGTCGGCCCGGACGGCGCCGACGACTCGCGCGGCATCGTCTGCGGCGCCACCAACTTCCGCGAGGGCGACCTCGTGGTCGTCGCCCTGCCCGGCGCGGTGCTGCCCGGCGACTTCAAGATCGCCTCGCGCAAGACCTACGGTCGGATCAGCGATGGCATGATCTGCTCCGCGAGGGAGCTGGGCCTAGGCGACGAGCATGCCGGCATCCTGGTGCTGCCCACCGGCACCGCCGGTCCCGGCGACGACGCCACCGAGCTGCTGGGCCTGGACGACAGCGTCATCGAGCTGTCGATCACCCCCGACCGGGGCTACTGCTTCTCCGTGCGCGGCCTGGCCCGCGAGCTGGCCTGCGCGCTGGACCTGCCCTACGGCGACCCCGCCGCGATCGAGGTGCCCGAGGCCGACGGCGACGCCCACCAGGTCAGGGTGGAGGACCCGGTCGGCTGCCGCCGGTTCGTGATGCGCCGGGTGTGCGAGGTCGACCCGACCGCGCCCACCCCGTGGTGGATGCGCCGCCGGCTCATGCTGGCCGGCATCCGGTCGATCTCGCTCGCGGTCGACGTCACCAACTACGTGATGCTGGAGACCGGCCAGCCGCTGCACGCCTTCGACGCCAACCTCGTCAAGGGCGAGCTGGTCGTGCGCAGGGCCGTGGCGGGGGAGAAGCTGACCACCCTGGACGGTGTCGAGCGCGTGCTCGACCCGGACGACCTGGTGATCTGCGACGACACCGGCCCGGTGTCGCTGGCCGGCACCATGGGCGGGGCCAGCACCGAGATCGGCTCGGACAGCACCGAGGTGCTGCTGGAGGCGGCCACCTGGGAGCCGGCCACGATCGCCAGGATGGTCCGCCGGCACAAGCTGCCCAGCGAGGCGGCGAAGCGCTTCGAGCGCGGCGTCGACCCGGCGCTGCCGCCGGCCGCCGCCGAGATGGCCGCCCAGCTCCTGGTCCGCTACGGCGACGGCCGGTTCGGCAGGGGCCGCACCGACGTCGGTGAGGTGCCGGCGCCCACCCCGATCACCATGCCGCTGGCCCTGCCCGACCGGGTGGCCGGCGTGCGGTACGAGCGGGGCGCGACCGCGCGTCGGCTCGGCCAGATCGGGTGCCGGATGGAGCTGACCACCGCCGACGACGGCACCGCGCTGGTCACCGCGATCCCGCCGAGCTGGCGGCCCGACCTCACCCAGCCCGCCGACCTCGTCGAGGAGGTGCTGCGGCTGGAGGGGTACGACACGATCCCGTCCACGCTGCCGCCGGCCCCGGCCGGCAGGGGGCTGACCGAGGCCCAGCGCCGCCGCCGCGCGGTCGCCCGCGCCCTGGCCAACGCCGGGTACGTCGAGGTGCTGCCCTTCCCGTTCACCGGCCCCGGCGTCTGGGACGCCTTCGGCCTGCCCGCCGACGACGTGCGGCGCAGGACGGCGAAGGTGCTCAACCCGATGGAGCCGGAGAAGGCCGAGCTGACCACCACCCTGCTGCCCGGCCTGCTGGAGGCGTTGCAGCGCAACGTCGCCAGGGGCCAGCGCGACGTGGCCCTGTTCCACATCGGCCAGGTCGTGCTGCCGCGCGCCCAGCAGGTGCCGGTCCCCGACGTGGGTGTCGCGGGGCGGCCCTCCGACGAGGAGCTGGCCAGCCTGGACGCGGCGCTGCCGCGGCAGCCCACGCACGTGGCAGTGGTGCTGGCGGGCAACCGCGAGCAGGCCGGCTGGTGGGGCAAGGGCCGCGCGGCGAGCTGGGCGGACGCGGTCGAGGCCGCGCGCGTGGTCGCCGGCACCGCCGGGGTGGAGCTGAGGGTCGTCTCGGGCGACCTGGCGCCGTGGCACCCTGGCCGGTGCGCGGAGCTGCGGGTGGGCGACGCCCCGGTGGGGCACGCCGGCGAGCTGCACCCCAAGGTCGTGGAGGCGCTCGGGCTGCCGCCGCGCACCTGCGCGATGGAACTCGACCTGGACCTGCTGCCGCTGGTGGAGCGCCGTCCCGCTCCGGTGGTGTCGCCGTACCCGCCGGTGCTGCTGGACATCGCGCTGGTGCTGGACGAGGGGGTACCGGTCGCCGAGGTCGCGGACGCGGTGCGCTCGGGTGGCGGTGCGCTGTTGGAGGACGTCCGGCTGTTCGACGTCTACCAGAGCGAGCAGCTCGGGGAGGGCAAGCGGTCGCTCGCGTTCGCGCTGCGGTTCCGCGCCCCCGACCGGACGCTGACCGTCGAGGAGGCGACCGAGGCCAGGGACGCGGCCGTCGCCGCCGCGTCGGAGCGCTTCGGCGCCACGCTGCGCGCCTGAGCCTGACGGCCCGCACGCCAACACCACGGGACGCCCCCGACCCCTCAGGGTCGGGGGCGTCTCTCGTGAGGTGCGACGCCCCGCGCGGGCTTACGGTCGTGCCGTGACCTCGCCTGGTGACAGCGTCGTGGGCACGCGGGTGGGCGGTTTCGCGGTGCGGGACCACGGGGGGAGCGGTCCCACCGCCCTGCTCCTGCACGGCAGCGGGCACAACCTGGAGGCGTGGGAGCCGTTCGTCGCGCGGGTGCGGGACCGCCTGCGGCTGGTGGCCGTGGACCTGCGGGGGCACGGCCGGACGATGCTGGAGTCCTCGGACGCCGAGCAGTACTGGCGGGACATCGGCCCGCTCGTGGCCGGGCTCGGCCTGCGGCGCCCCGTCCTGGTCGGTCACTCGCTGGGCGGGTACGCGGCGACCGCCTTTGCCGCGTCCGGGGGCGCGTGCGCGGCGGTCGTCGCCGTCGACGGTTTCGTCCCGGACCCGCGGGAGCGGGTCGAGCAGGAGACCGCCCTGCGCGACCAGGCGGAGTGGGAGCGGTCGCTGTGGGAGGCCTTCCGCTACGGGTGGCGGGCCAGCGAGGCCGAGCTGGCGGAGCACCTGCGTTCGCGGCCCGACCCGCTCGGGCTGTACCAGGGGGTCGATCCGGCGGCCGTGACCGCGCTCCTGCGGCGGTCGTTCGTCCCGGACGGGGCTGGCGGCTGGCTGCGCCGGCCGACGATGGACGAGATCCGCCGGCTCAGCAGGGCCCCGGAGGGGGAGATCTACCCGTCGGTGGAGGTCTACGACCGGGTCACGGTCCCGATGCTGCTGGTCATGGCCTCGCAGGGGTTCTACTGGACCCGGTACGAGCAGATGGCGCGGGTCGCGGCGGCCGGCGGCAACCGCCGGCTCGTCACCGTGGAGGGCGGGCACAACCTCGTCATGCAGCAGCCGGAGCGGCTCGCCGAGGTCGTCGTCGACTTCGTGTCGTCGCTGCCGGCGCTGGTGTCCGAGGACTGAGCCGACCTCACCCCGCTCCGGCTCCCGTCACACCCTGAGCCGATCCTTGATGCGGGAGACCGCGTTCTGGAGTGCGGTCGGCTCGTGGGTCACCTTCTCCTCGTCCCACCGCACGGCGTTGAGCGCGGCTCGGCGAACGAAGGCGGACATGGCCAGTCCTGCCGCCCCCCGCCCACTGCGGTCGGCCACGACGCGGAGCTGGTGCCCGTTGGGCGATCTCCTCGGCCTCGCCCGGATCGGATCTGACGGAGACGACCCGGGACCACCTCCCCGGCGTCCGCACCTCGACCGGCTCAGCGAAGAGATCGGGGTCGTTCCGGTGTGTGGAGTAGTACTTGGCGGCCTCGGCGTCGGTCATGTCCTCGGGCCGCCTGCCCGTGTCACACCTCCCGAGCCGTGATCGGACGAGTCGGGCGAGAGGCGGAGGAGCAGGCCACCACGGGCCGACGAGTCTTCCGCCGTGTGTCACCGCACGGATGAGGTAGTCGCCTGACCTGTCCTTCTTGTTCCGTCTCGCCAGCACTCGGCCCTTGATCGCCATCTCGATCTCCGTCGTCGACACGCCGTGCCGAGTCGGGGGAACTCGTTGCCCGTGGGGTGGGGCGAGCGCGCTGGCAGATCTCGAACGGGTGACGCACCTCGCATGGGTTTGTAAGACTTTGCATGGGCGTGCATACTTATGCGCATGACGGTTCGGGTGACGGTCGCCGGGGCGAGCGGGTACGCGGGTGGCGAGGTGCTGCGCCTCCTGCTCGCGCACCCCGAGGTGGAGATCGGCGCGGTGACGGCGGGCGGCAGCGCGGGCACGCCGCTCGGGCGGCACCAGCCGCACCTGCTGCCGCTGGCCGACCGGGTCCTGGCCGACACCACCGCCGACCAGTTGGCCGGCCACGACGTCGTCTTCCTCGCGCTGCCGCACGGCCACTCGGCCGCGCTGGCCGCCCAGCTCGGCGACGACGTGCTGGTCGTCGACTGCGGCGCCGACTTCCGGCTCACCGACGCCGACGCCTGGCGGCGCTACTACGGCGGGGAGCACGCCGGGAGCTGGCCCTACGGCCTGCCCGAGCTGCCCCTGGCGGGTGGCGGTCGGCAGCGGGAGGCGCTGCGGGGAGCCCGGCGGATCGCCGTTCCCGGCTGCTACCCGACCGCCGCGTCGCTGGCGCTCGCCCCGGCGCTGGCCGCCGGCCTGGTCGCCCCGGACGTCGTGGTCGTCGCGGTGTCCGGCACCTCCGGCGCGGGCCGCTCCCTGAAGCCGAACCTCCTCGGGTCCGAGGTCATGGGCTCGGCGAGCGCCTACGGCGTCGGCGGCGTGCACCGGCACACCCCGGAGATCGCGCAGAACCTCGCCGCCGCCGGTGGCGCGCCGGTGACCGTGTCCTTCACGCCGGTGCTCGCCCCGATGCCGCGCGGCATCCTCGCGACCTGCACGGCCCCGCTGCTCGCCGACGCCGACCCCGAGGCGGCGCGCAAGGTCTACGCCGACGCCTACGCCGACGAGCCGTTCGTCCACCTGCTGCCCGAGGGCGTGTGGCCGACCACGGCGGCGACCCTCGGCGCGAACGCCGTGCACCTCCAGGTCGCCGTCGACGCCGACGCCCGCCGTCTGGTCGTGGTCGCCGCGGAGGACAACCTGACCAAGGGCACCGCCGGCGCCGCCGTGCAGTGCATGAACATCGCCCTCGACCTGCCGGAGACCACCGGCCTGTCCACCGTGGGAGTCGCCCCGTGAGCGCGCAGCCCGTCGCCGACCCGACCACCGACGCCACCGTGGCCACCGAGTCCACTGTGTCCACTGTGTCCACTGTGGACCGCACTGTCGGGGTGACCGCGCCCCTCGGCTTCCGCGCCGCCGGCGTGGCCGCCGGGATCAAGGCGTCCGGCGCCGCCGACCTCGCGCTCGTCGTCAACGACGGGCCCTCCGACACCGCCGCCGGGGTCTTCACCGAGAACAAGGTGAAGGCGGCCCCGGTGCTGTGGTCCCAGCAGGTGCTGCGGCAGCGGCGGTTGCGGGCCGTCGTGCTCAACTCCGGCGGCGCGAACGCCTGCACCGGGCCCGAGGGCTTCCAGGACGCGCACGCCACGGCCGAGAAGGTCGCCGAGGCCCTCGGGGTCGGCGCGATCGACGTCGCGGTGTGCTCGACCGGCCTGATCGGCGAACGGCTCCCCATGGCCGCTGTTCTGTCCGGTGTGGACGGTGCCGTCGCCGCGCTCGGCGGGGACGCCGGCGCCGGGCTCGCCGCGGCCACCGCGATCATGACCACCGACACCCGGCCCAAGCAGGCCGCCCTGCGTCACCCGTCGGGCTGGACGGTGGGCGGCATGGGCAAGGGCTCCGGCATGATGGCCCCCAGCCTGGCCACGATGCTCGTCGTGCTCACCACCGACGCCGTGGTCGAGCCGGAGACGGCCGACGCCGCGCTCCGCGCCGCCACCCGCGTCACCTTCGACCGGCTGGACATCGACGGCAGCATGTCCACCAACGACACGGTGCTGCTGCTCGCCTCGGGCGCCTCCGGCGTGGTCGCCGCGCCCGACGAGCTGGCCGCCGCGCTCACCTCCGTGAGCGCGGACCTCGCCGGCCAGATGCGGGCCGACGCCGAGGGCGGCACCAAGGAGATCACGATCACGGTCACCGGCGCGGCCAGCGACGCCGACGCGCTCACCGTGGCCCGCTGGGTCGCCAGGGACAGCCTCGTGAAGACCGCGCTGTTCGGCTCCGACCCGAACTGGGGTCGGATCGCGGCCGCCGCGGGCGCCGCCCCGGCCGAGCTGGACCCCGACACCCTCGACGTGACCATCAACGGCGTGCTGCTCTGCCGCGGTGGCGCCAAGGCCGCCGAGCGCGCCGAGGCCGACCTGTCCGGCCGCGAGGTCGACGTCCACATCGAACTGGGCATCGGCGGGGGAAGCGCGACCGTGCTCACCTCCGACCTGTCGCACGGCTACGTCGAGGAGAACAGTGCCTACTCGTCCTGAGGCGACGGCGGCCGCGACCACCGACGCCCACCACCGGATCGCCGAGGCCGCGGGCAAGGCCGCGGTGCTCGTCGAGGCGCTGCCCTGGCTGCGGCGGTTCCACGGCGCCACGGTCGTCGTCAAGTACGGCGGCAACGCCATGGTCGACGACCAGCTCAAGCGGGCCTTCGCGCAGGACATGGTGTTCCTGCGGATGGCGGGGGTGCGGCCGGTCGTGGTGCACGGCGGCGGCCCGCAGATCGGCGCGATGCTGGACCGGCTCGGCATCAGCAGCGAGTTCCGGGGCGGGCTGCGGGTCACCACGCCCGAGGCGATGGACGTCGTGCGCATGGTGCTGGTCGGCCAGGTCGGGCGCGAGCTGGTGGGCCTGATCAACGAGCACGGGCCGTACGCGGTGGGGATGTCCGGCGAGGACGCGCGGCTGTTCACCGCGCGCCGCAGGGGCACGGTCGTGGACGGCGAGTCGGTGGACCTCGGCCTGGTCGGCGACGTCGTGGACGTCAACCCCGAGGTGGTGCTGGACCTGCTGGAGGCCGGCCGCATCCCGGTCGTCTCCACCGTCGCCCCCGACCAGGACGGCGTGGTGCACAACGTCAACGCCGACACGGCGGCCGCGGCGCTCGCGGTGGCGTTGCGGGCGGAGAAGCTGGTCGTGCTCACCGACGTCGAGGGCCTGTACGCGAACTGGCCGGACCGGTCCTCGCTGGTGCCCAGGGTCGACGCGGACACCCTGGAGCGGATGTTGCCGGGGCTCGCCTCCGGCATGGTGCCCAAGATGGAGGGCTGCCTGCGGGCGGTGCGCGGCGGCGTGCCCAGCGCGCACGTCATCGACGGGCGGCTGGCCCACTCGGTTCTCCTCGAAGTCTTCACCAGCTCCGGTGTCGGGACCATGGTCGTCCCGACCAGGGGGGAGGGGGCGTGATGGATCTCGGCAACGACGCCGGCCAGCGGCGCTGGCAGGCCTCGATGATGAACAACTACGGCACGCCCCGGCTCACCCTGGTGCGCGGCGAGGGCGCCCACGTGTGGGACGCCGACGGCACCCGGTACCTGGACCTGCTGTCCGGCATCGCGGTCAACGCCCTGGGCCACGCGCACCCCGCGGTCGTCGCGGCGGTCACCGAGCAGGTCGGCCGGCTGGGCCACGTCTCGAACTTCTTCGCCGCCGAGCCGACGCTGGAGCTGGCCGAGACCCTGCTGGACCTCGCCGGCCTGCACGGCGAGGCGAGGGTGTTGTTCTGCAACTCGGGGGCCGAGGCCAACGAGGCCGCCTTCAAGATCGCCCGGCGGACCGGGCGGCCGACGGTGGTGGCGGCCGAGGGCGGCTTCCACGGCCGCACGATGGGCGCCCTCGCGCTCACCGGCCAGCCGGCCAAGCGCGCGCCCTTCGAGCCGCTGACGCCTGGTGTCGTGCACGTCCCCTACGGCGACGCCGACGCGCTGGAGTCCATTGTGGACGATCAGACGGCCGCCGTCGTGCTGGAGCCGGTGCAGGGCGAGAACGGCGTGCTGGTCCCGCCGGACGGCTACCTCCAGCGGGCCAGGGAGATCACCGCCAGGCACGGCGCGCTGCTCGTGCTCGACGAGGTGCAGACCGGGATCGGTCGCACCGGCGCCTGGTTCGCCTTCCAGCACGCCGGGATCGTCCCCGACGTGATCACCCTGGCCAAGGGCGTCGGCGGCGGCCTGCCGCTGGGCGTGTGCATCGGCGTCGGCGGGGCGGGCGAGCTGCTGGAGCCCGGACAGCACGGCACCACCTTCGGCGGCAACCCCGTCTGCTGCGCCGCCGGCCTCGCCGTCCTGCGGGCCATCCGCGACGAGGGCCTGCTCGACCACGTCTCCCGGCTGGGCAAGGAGATCGCCAACGGGATCGAGGAGATGGGTCACCCGCTCGTCTCCGGGGTCCGCGGCGTGGGCCTGCTGCTGGGCGTGACGCTGCGCCAGCCGGTCGCCGCGGCCGTGGCCGACCACGCCCGCCGGGCCGGCTACCTGGTCAACAACGTCCAGCCCGACGCGATCCGCCTCGCCCCGCCGTTGGTGCTCGCCGAGTCCGACGCCCACCAGTTCCTGGCCGACCTGCCGGCGGTGCTCGACGCCGCCCTCACCCCCTCGGAGGCGACGTCATGACTCCCCGCCACTTCCTCAGGGACGACGACCTGTCGCCGGACGAGCAGCTCGCCGTGCTCGACCTCGCCGACGAGCTGAAGCGGGACCCGCTGGGCAACCGGGCGCTGGCCGGCCCCCGGTCGGTCGCGGTGATCTTCGAGAAGAACTCCACCCGCACCCGGCTGTCCTTCGAGGTGGGCATCGCCCAGCTCGGCGGCCACCCGGTGATCGTCGACGGCCGGATGATGCAGCTCGGCCGCGAGGAGACCATCGAGGACACCTCGCGCATCCTGTCCCGCTACGTCGACGCCGTGGTCTGGCGGACCTTCGCCCAGGCCCGCATCGACGCCATGGCCTCGGCCTCCCGGGTCCCGGTGGTCAACGCGCTCACCGACGAGTTCCACCCCTGCCAGGTCCTGGCCGACCTCCAGACCGTGCGGGAGCGGTGCGGGAAGCTCGCCGGCCTCACCCTGACCTACCTCGGCGACGGCGCCAACAACATGGCCCACTCGCTGATGCTCGGCGGCGCCACCGCCGGCATGCACGTGCGGATCGCCGCGCCCGAGGCGTTCCAGCCGCTGCCCTGGGTGCTCGACGCGGCGGCCAGCAGGGCGGCGGAGACCGGCGGCTCGGTCACCGTGCTGACCGACCCCAAGGCCGCCGTGGACGGCGCCGACGTGCTCAGCACCGACGCGTGGACGTCCATGGGGCAGGAGAACGACGGCAAGGACCGCGTCGGCCCGTTCCGGCCGTACCAGGTGAACGCGGAGCTGCTCGCCGCGGCGGGCACCGACCCGATCCTCCTGCACTGCCTGCCGGCCCACCGGGGCTGGGAGGTCACCGACGAGGTGCTGGACGGCCCGAGCAGCGCGGTGTGGGACGAGGCGGAGAACCGCCTGCACGCGCAGAAGGCCCTGCTGGTCTGGCTGATGAGCGGGGGAGGAGCGCGACGATGACCAGCGCGACGACCAGGGCCGCCCGACAGGCCAGGATCGTGGAGCTGGTGGCCAACTTCGCGATCCGCAGCCAGGCGGAGCTGGCGCGGATGCTCGCCGCCGAGGGGATCGAGGCCACCCAGGCCACCCTGTCCAGGGACCTCGACGAGCTCGGCGCGGTGAAGCTGCGCGGCGCCGACGGCGGAGCCCCGATCTACGTGATCCCCGAGGACGGCAGCCCGGTGCGCGGCGTGCAGGGCGGCACCTCCCGGCTCGCCCGGCTGCTCGGCGAGCTGCTGGTCTCCGCCGACGCCTCGGCCAACCTCGCCGTCCTGCGCACCCCGCCCGGCGCGGCCCAGTTCCTGGCCAGCGCCCTCGACAGGGCCGCCCTGCACGAGGTCGTGGGCACCATCGCCGGCGACGACACCGTCATGGTCATCGCCCGCGAGCCGCTGACCGGCGCGGAGCTCGCCGAACGCTTCACCGACATGGCGGCGGGCAACCGCCCCCAGAACGACTGACCGACCCCGACAAGCTTGCGTGACGAAGGAGAACGACCATGACCGAGCGGGTGGTGCTCGCCTACTCCGGCGGCCTCGACACGTCCGTCGCCATCGGCTGGATCGCCCAGGAGACCGGCGCCGAGGTGGTCGCCGTCGCCGTGGACGTCGGCCAGGGCGGCGAGGACCTGGAGACCATCCGGCAGCGGGCCCTGGCCTGCGGCGCGGTGGAGGCCGTCGTCGCCGACGCCAGGGACGAGTTCGCCGAGCAGTACTGCCTGCCGGCGCTCCAGACCAACGCGCTCTACATGGAGCGCTACCCGGTCGTCTCGGCGCTGTCCCGGCCGCTGATCGTCAAGCACCTCGTGCAGGCCGCCAAGATGCACGGCGCCGACACCGTCGCCCACGGCTGCACCGGCAAGGGCAACGACCAGGTCCGGTTCGAGGTCGGCATCGGCGCGCTCGCGCCCGACCTCAAGGTGATCGCCCCGGTCCGCGACTACGCGTGGACCAGGGAGAAGGCCATCGCCTGGGCCGAGGACAGGAACCTGCCGATCGACGTCAACAAGAAGTCGCCGTACTCGATCGACCAGAACGTCTGGGGCCGGGCCGTGGAGACCGGGTTCCTGGAGGACATCTGGAACGCCCCGATCGAGGACGTCTACAGCTACACCCAGGACCCCACCGAGCCCAGGGACCCCGACGAGCTGGTCATCACGTTCGACCAGGGCGTGCCCGTGGCCATCGACGGCGAGACCGTCACCGTGCTCCAGGCGATCCAGGAGCTGAACCGGCGGGCGGGCGCCCAGGGCGTCGGCCGGATCGACATCGTCGAGGACCGGCTGGTCGGCATCAAGAGCCGCGAGGTCTACGAGGCGCCCGGCGCCATCGCCCTGATCACCGCGCACCAGGAGCTGGAGAACGTGACCCTGGAGCGCGACCTCGCCCGGTTCAAGCGGCAGGTCGAGCAGCGCTGGACCGAGCTGGTCTACGACGGCCTGTGGTTCTCGCCGCTCAAGGACGCCCTCGACACCTTCGTGGCCGAGACCCAGCGGCACGTCTCCGGCGAGATCCGGCTCGTCCTGCACGGCGGCCGGGCCGTGGTCACCGGCCGGCGCAGCGAGCAGTCGCTGTACGACTTCAACCTGGCCACCTACGACGAGGGCGACAGCTTCGACCAGTCGCTGGCCAAGGGCTTCGTGCAGCTCTGGGGCCTGCCCAGCAAGATCGCGGCGAAGCGGGACCTGAGGGGAGCCAAGTGACCCAGCCCGCCGGTGGCGCGCTGTGGGGCGGCCGGTTCGAGTCCGGACCGGCCGCCGCCATGGCCGCCCTGAGCCTGTCCACCCACTTCGACTGGCGGCTGGCGCCGCACGACATCGCCGGGTCCCGGGCGCACGCCAGGGTCCTGCACCGCGCGGGCCTGCTGTCCGACGACGAGCTGACCGCCATGCTCGCCGGGCTCGACCGGCTCGCCGAGGACGTCCGGACCGGGGCCTTCACCCCGGCCCCCGCCGACGAGGACGTGCACACCGCACTGGAGCGCGGCCTGATCGAGCGGGTCGGCCCCGAGCTGGGCGGCAAGCTGCGCGCCGGCCGGTCCCGCAATGACCAGGTCGCCACCCTGTTCCGCATGTGGCTGCGCGAGGCCGCCCGCCGGGTGGCCGCCGGCGTCCTCGACGTGGTCGACGCGCTGGTCGCGCAGGTCGAGCGGCACCCCGACGCGGTGATGCCCGGCCGGACCCACCTCCAGCACGCCCAGCCCGTGCTGCTGGCCCACCACCTGCTCGCGCACTGCCAGGCGCTGCTGCGCGACGTGGAGCGGCTGCGCGACTGGGACGCCAGGGCGGCGTTCTCGCCCTACGGCTCTGGCGCGCTGGCCGGCTCCTCCCTCGGCCTCGACCCCGCCGCCGTCGCCGCCGACCTCGGCTTCGCCGCGCCGGTGGAGAACTCGATCGACGGCACGGCCGCCAGGGACTTCGCCGCCGAGATCGCGTTCTGCCTCGCCATGCTCGGCGTCGACCTGTCCCGGATCGCCGAGGAAGTGATCATCTGGACCACGGCGGAGTTCGGCTACGCCGTGCTGGACGACGCGTGGGCCACCGGCAGCTCGATCATGCCGCAGAAGAAGAACCCGGACGTGGCGGAGCTGGCCAGGGGCAAGTCCGGTCGGCTGGTCGGCAACCTCACCGGGCTCATGGCCACCCTCAAGGCGCAGCCGCTGGCCTACAACCGGGACCTCCAGGAGGACAAGGAGCCGCTGTTCGACTCGGTCGAGCAGCTCGACCTCCTCCTGCCGGCGATGGCCGGCATGCTCGGCACCCTGCGGTTCGACACCGACCGGATGGCCGAGCTCGCGCCGGCCGGGTTCACGCTGGCCACCGACATCGCCGAGTGGCTGGTGCGACAGGGCGTGCCCTTCCGGGTTGCCCACGAGGCCGCCGGCGCGTGCGTGCGCGCCGCCGAGGCCCGGGGCGTGGGGCTGGACGAGCTGACCGACGAGGAGCTGACCCGGTGCTGCCCGCACCTCACCCCGGAAGTGCGTAGTGTGCTCACCGTGAAGGGTTCGATCGCGTCACGGAACGCGCACGGCGGCACCGCCCCCGAGCGGGTGGCCGAGCAACGCGCCCGGCTGGTGGAGCGGGTCCGCGACCACCGCGCGTGGGCCAGCGCGACCCCGGTGGCTCGGTGAGCGCGGCGCCCGAGCCCGCGCCACGACAGCTCGTGAGCCGGCAGGACCTGGCCGTCGACCCCCTGGTCGCGGCCAGGTCCCTGCTGGGCTCCGTGGTGGAGTCCACGACCGAGGAGGGCACGGTCGCCGTCCGCCTGGTCGAGGTCGAGGCCTACCGAGGGGGTGACGACCCCGCGTCGCACTGCTACCGGGGACGCACCCCCCGCAACGACGTCATGTGGGGTCCGGCCGGCCACCTCTACGTCTACTTCGTCTACGGCCTGCACTTCTGCGCCAACATCGTCTGCCTCACCGACGGCGAGCCGGGCGCGGTCCTGCTGCGGGCCGGCGAGGTCGTCGACGGCCTCGACCTGGCCCGACGGCGCCGCCCCAGCGCCCGCAACGACGCCGAGCTCGCCAAGGGGCCAGCCCGGCTGACCACCGTGCTCGGCCTGGCCAGGGAGCACAACGGCGCCGACGTGACCGACGACGCGTCCGCCGTCCGGTTGCTGCCCGGCGACACCGTGCCGGACGAGGCGATCCGCGTCGGCCCGCGTGTGGGCGTCGCCACCGCCATGGACCTGCCGTGGCGCTTCTGGGTGGACTCGCCCGCCGTGAGCACCTACCGCAGGGGCACGCGCGCCCGCCGGGTCAAGCTGACCCACTAGCCCACGTCGCCGACCCCGACGACCCCGCCGACCCCGTCTGCCCGGGATCGGGCAGGGCGGCCGTGTCGGCGGCCGGCTCGCCCCGTCGGCTGTCCGGAATCCGCGCGGCCGAGGTCTCCGTCGAGGTCTCCGTCGAGGGCTCCGTCAAGGGCTCTGTCGAAGGCACTGTCGAAGGCACCGTCGAGGGCTGCGCCGAGGGCACGGCGGCGTGACCCGCCTGACCGCCCGCCGCCTGCGCGCGCTCCAGGAAGCGCAGCAACTCGACGGGGAAGGGCAGCACGACCGTCGAGTTCTTCTCGGCGGCGACCTCGACCATCGTCTGCAACAGCCTGAGCTGGAGCGCCGCCGGCGCGTCGCTCATCACCTGCGCGGCCTGCGCGAGCTTCTGCGACGCCTGGAGCTCGCCGTCGGCGGTGATCACCCGAGCCCGCCGCTCCCGCTCCGCCTCGGCCTGCCGGGCGATCGAGCGCTTCATGCCCTCCGGCAGCGCCACGTCCTTGATCTCCACCCGGTCGATGTGGATGCCCCAGCCCAGGGCGGGGTTGTCGATCATCATCTCCAGGCCCTGGTTGAGCCGCTCCCGGTTGGACAGCAGGTCGTCCAGCTCGCTCTTGCCGATGATCGACCGCAGCGAGGTCTGCGCCACCTGGCCCACGGCGAACAGGTAGTCCTGCACCTCGACCACCGCCTGCACCGGGTCGACGACCTTGAAGTAGACCACCGCGTCCACCCGCACCGTCACGTTGTCCCTGGTGATGCCCTCCTGGGCGGGGACCGGCATCGTGACGATCTGGAGGTTGACCTTCCGCATCCGGTCGGCGACCGGGAGGATCAGCCGCAGGCCCGGCTCGCGGGGCGAGGACACCACCCGACCGAACCGGAACACCACCCCGCGCTCGTACTGGCGGACGACGCGGACGCCCGAGCCCGCCCACAGGGCGAGGAGGGCGAGGATCCCGAGAACCGCTTCCACGACCATGGCCCGCTCCCGTGTCTCGCACGGCCGTGCCGACGACGCCCGACGGGTGATACCTGGTCGTGCGGACCGAACGGTACGGCTCGACCTGGGGGTACCCCGGATGGTAGTCCCGGCCCGCCCCGACGCCACCCTCGCCGACCAGGGATGATGGCATCGGAGGTCCCGCGGGGGCCGGCGCCGCCGCGCGCCGCCCGGACGCGGGGCCGACCGCCAAACGCATTGAACCGGTGAGGGAAGATTCCGAGCGTGAGCGAGCACATCCTCGACGAGCTGACCTGGCGCGGCCTGATCGCGCAGTCCACCGACCTCGACGCCCTGCGCAGGGACCTGGAGTCGGGCCCGCTCACGCTGTATGCCGGCTTCGACCCGACCGCGCCCAGCCTGCACGCCGGCCACCTCGTCCCGCTGCTCGCGCTGCGGCGCTTCCAGCTCGCGGGGCACCGGCCGATCGCGCTGGCCGGCGGCGCCACCGGCCTGATCGGCGACCCGAGGGACGTGGGTGAGCGCACGCTGCACTCCGCCGACATGGTCGCGGAGTGGACCGAGCGCATCCGGGCGCAGCTCTCGCGGTTCGTCGACTTCGACGACTCGCCGACCGGCGCGCTGGTGGAGAACAACGCGAACTGGACCGCCGACCTGCCGGTGACCGCGTTCCTCAGGGACGTGGGCAAGCACTTCACGGTCAACGTGATGCTCGGCAGGGAGACGATCAAGCGCCGGCTGGAGGGCGAGGGCATCTCGTACACCGAGTTCAGCTACATGCTGCTCCAGGCCCACGACTACCTCCAGCTCTTCCGCCGGCACGACTGCCGGCTCCAGCTCGGCGGCTCCGACCAGTGGGGCAACATCGTGGCTGGCGTCGACCTGGTCCGCCGGGTCGAGTCGGTCCAGACCCACGCGGTGACCCTGCCGCTGGTCACGGACTCGGAGGGCAGGAAGTTCGGCAAGTCCACCGGCGGCGGCAACCTCTGGCTGGACCCGACGATGACCTCGCCGTACGCGTGGTACCAGTACTTCGTCAACACCGCGGACGCCGACGTCGGCCGCTACCTGCGGATGTTCACCTTCCTCACCGAGGAGGAGATCCGCGCCCTCGAACAGGACGTCGTGGACCGGCCCCAGCTCCGCGGCGCGCAGCGCCGGCTGGCCGACGAGCTGACCACGCTCGTGCACGGCGCGGAGGAGACCCGCAGGGTCGTGGCCGCCAGCCAGGCGCTGTTCGGCCGGGGCGAGCTGCGGGAGCTGGACGCGGCCACGCTGGACGCGGCCATGGCCGAGGCGCCGACCGGAACGGTGCGGCTGGCCGACGAGCCGACCATCGTCGACCTGCTGGTCGCCTGCGGCGTCGCGCCCAGCAAGGGGGCCGCGCGCCGGACGGTCAACGAGGGCGGCGCCTACGTCAACAACACGAAGATCAGCGACGAGGACTGGCGGCCGGGTGAGGCCGACCTGCTCCACGGACGCTGGCTGGTCGTCCGCCGTGGCAAGCGTCACACGGCGGGCGTGGACGTCGTCCGCTAGCGTCGGCGTTGTCCCCACGCGGGGCCGCACCCTCTCCACCTGCGGAAACGGGTGACGGTCCCGCGTGGCGCCAGCGGCCGACCAGGCGATTTGACGCCCCGGCGACGCTCGCGTACCTTTCTCCAAGTCAGCGCGGAACGGACGCGGACGCCCCGGCCGGGAGGTCGGAGAGCGCGGCGGACGAGCGGATGACAGAGCCGCGAACCAAGCTCCCACCGGATGGTGGTAGAGTGGGCGGCCGCCGGTTCGGATCCCAGATCTCCTCCTCGTGGGGCGGATGTGCGTGGGCTCTCCGGGCTGGTGAACACCGAAAGCTACTCACGAATATGCTGGTCGGGTGCGGTGCTGCCGGGTCTCTCTCGGAATGAGGGTGGATTTGACAGTCCGCGGAACGGCCGGATAGCGTGGGAAACACCAAAACCGAAAACGGGCCGATGAGGAACTCCTTTCGAGGGTTCTTCTGCTCGGTTGGGTCCGCTGTGGCCGCGAACGCGTGGTGCGGGTGGATTTGACGGGGTGAATTGGTTCGGCTAGGGTTGGTGGGCGTTACAAGCGAATGAAGTGAGACAGCGCCCCGGATCGGGACATGCGGTTGTGTGTCTGGTGAGGGTGTGCGTGTGTTCTTTGAGAACTCAACAGCGTGCCGAATGTATGCCAGTGATGGATACCCCCGATGATGGGGTTCCTTTGAGATGCAACAACACTGCGC
>NZ_JAMTCP010000009.1 GCF_024171885.1 Streptoalloteichus tenebrarius
CCGAAGCGGTGACAACACACGAAAGGAACCGGATGACCGACTTCACCAGCACTGCCCCCAGCACCCGCCCCGAGAACCTGCGCGAGCAGATGATCAGCCACATCCGCACCGCCGGTCACCTGCGCTCCGAGCGCATCGAGCAGGCGTTGCGGGCCGTGCCCCGGCACCGGTTCGTGCCCGCCGCCTCGGTCGAGGAGGCGCACGCCAACAAGGCGATCACCATCAAGCCCGGCGAGGATCGGCCGGCGAGCTGCATCTCCGTGCCGACCGTGGTGGCGATGATGCTCGGCCAGCTCGACCCGCGACCCGGCGACCGCGTGTTGGAGATCGGCGCCGGAACCGGATACAACGCCGCCCTGCTGGCCGAACTCGTCGGACCGACCGGCAGCGTCACCACCGTCGACATCCACCCCGACGTCACCGACCACGCCCGCGCCGCCCTGGGTGAGACCGGCTACGACCGGGTGCGGGTGATCACCGGCGACGGCGCCCTCGGCGAGCCGGACCACGCCCCCTACGACAAGATCATCGTCACGGTCGGCCCGTGGGACCTGCCCCCGGCCTGGTTCGACCAGCTCGCCCCCGGCGGCACGCTCGTGGTCCCGCTGCACTGGCGCGGTCAGGCCCGCAGCGTCGCCTTCGTCCGCCACGACACCCATCTGCGGGCGGAGAACAGTCAGCTCTGCGGGTTCATCCCCATGATCGGCATCGTGCCCACGGGCGAGCGGACCGGCACCATCATCGAGCACGTCGCGCTGCACTGGGACGCCGACCAGAACATCGACCCGGACGCCCTGCGCGAGGTGTTCAGCGGACCCGAGACCACCATGTGGTCCGGCGCCTCCGTGGTCGCCAACGAGCCATTCGACCACATCTGGCTGTGGTTGACCGCCACCGAACCCGGCACCTGCCGCCTCGACGCCGACGACGAGGCCATCGAGGCCGGGATCTGCCGCCCCGCGTTCTCCTACCGCACGCCCGCGATCGTCGAGGGCGACTCCCTGGCCTACCTGACCAAGCCCCGCCCCGTGGCGGGCCCGGACGGCGAGCGCCGCTTCGAACTTGCCGCCACCGGCCACGGCCCCGCCGCCGCCCAGCTCGCCGAGCGGCTGGTCGAACAGATCCGCCGGTTCGACCGCGACCGCGCCGCCCAGCCCGTCATCACCGCCTTCCCGGCCGGAACGACCGACGAGGATCTGCCTGCCGGCGTGGTCGTCGACAAGCACCACGTCCGCATGGTCCTCACGCCCTGAACGGTCACCATGCCGCCGCCCCGTGGCTTCGTAGAACCTGGTGAACCCCGGCCCACGTCGGGCCGGGCTCACCGCGTTCCGGGCGCGGTCAGCGCTTCCTGGGCGGCACCAGGGTGTCGAACAGCCGTTGGCCCACGGGGATAGGCGATGCCGGTGGCCACCGCGGTGAGCAACTGGGCCGCCACGCTTGCCTCTCCTCGACCGGACCTGCCGCAAGTACGGCCGGCACGCTCTCGACGTGCTGTCCACCGTCAGCTCGGCCCGAGCCAACGACTACACCCACGACCTCGCCCGCCGGCTGGTTCCCTGGAAAGACCACGGTCCCGCCCGGGATCTCATCCATCGCATCCGCACTGACGTGCCCTTCACCTGATCACGCGCCTGGCGCGGTGCGCGCTACTCCCGCAGGAGCCCGCCGATGACCACCCCGACCTCCGGCTTCGCCGCCTTCGCCCTGGAACCGTTCCCCGAACTCCAGATGGGCGACGACCTGCCCGGTGCCATCACCGACGTCCTGGCCCGCACCGGCACCGCGCTACGGGACGGGGACATCGTCGTCGTCGCGAGCAAAGCCGTGTCCGTCGTGGAGAAGCGGTACGTCGACCTGGCCACCGTGACCCCCAGCCCCGAGGCCGTGGAACTGTCCGCCCGGACGGGCAAGCCCGCCGAGATCGTCCAGCTCATCCTGGACAACTCCACCGAGTACGTCCTGGCCACCGAGCAAGGCCCGATCATCGCCCGACACCGCCTGGGCTACCAACTCACCTCCGCCGGGATCGACCGCGCCGGCACCGAGGGCGCCTGGCTGCTGCCGGTCCACCCGGACGCCTCCGCCCGCGCCCTGCGCGCCGCGCTGATCACCCACACCGGGGCGGAGGTGGCGGTGGTGATCGCCGATTCCGACGGCCGCGCCGACCGGCGTGGGGCCACCGTCATCTCCCTCGGCGCCGCCGGGATCGCCCCGCTGCGGATCACCGACCACGGCGGCAAGCGGCAGGAGGAGACCTTCACCGACCTGGTCGCCGCCGTGGCCGGCATCATCCTCGGCCAGCGCGGACGTGGCGTTCCCATCGCCGTCCTGCGCGGTATCGCGTACGAGGCCAGCGACGAGGGAGTCGCCGCGATGCTTCACCACCGGCCGTGACACTGCTGATCACGGGGGCGGCCGGGGCTATCGGCAGCCGCCTGGCCGCCGACCTCGCCGCCCACCGCATCGCCCTGCGGCTGCTGGACCGGCGGCCCCTCGCCGGGCCACTGACCTGGCCAGCGCAGCCGACCGCATCGGGGTCGCCCGGCGCCGCCGACCCGCTCGCGCCGCTCTGGCCGACGGCGGGCAACACGCTCCTCGACGTCGTCTACCGGCCCTGGCCCACCCCGATCGCCCGCGCCGCCCACCGCGCGGGCAGCACCGTCATCGGCGGCCTTCCCATGCTCCTGTACCAGGCCGCCCGCCAAGTCGAACCCCACACCGGCTCTACTCCAGCACCCTTGGCCGAGATACGCGATGCGGCTCAACGTGCTCTTCAGGCCGCAGAGTTGGGAAAGGCAGAGGAGACCAGGGAGTATCGGTGATCCGGTCAAGCGGTGGGATCCGGATCGGTCACAGAGACGCCAGCAGTATTGCCCGGCGCGCCATGGTCAGCGGCTGTTCGGTATGGCTGTCCTCCGCCGTGATCGGTGCTGCCGATCGGCTTGACCGATCACCACGCCGCGTCCCTGCCGGGCGCTGGCTACCGTGATCACCGGACACCAGTGGAGGGCACTGATGAACGTCCTGCCCACTGGCCGGCCAATCGACCCGGCGCTCTGGGAGCACCCCAGGATGCGAGTCGCCCTAGCGCGGCGCGACATCAGCGAGGTCTACCGCCTGCTGGGCAGGACCGGGGTTTCTCAACGTCAGATCGCCGCGCTGACCGGTCAGAGCCAGTCAGAGATCTGCGACATCGTCCAAGGACGCCAGGTCCAGGCCTACGACCTTCTGGTCCGCATCGCCGACGGCTTGTCCATCGTTCCACTCAGTGCCAGGCGCTGCTGTAGTCCTGGCACGCGACGGCGCCCCCGCATGCGCGGGGAGCACAACTGCGACGCGATCACGTTCGCGATGGTGGTCGACTCACCCCCGCATGCGCGGGGAGCACCTCGTGGAGGTTCGGCCGCGCGCATTGGCGTTCGACTCACCCCCGCATGCGCGGGGAGCACTGTCGGTGGATCCAGCTCACCACGTCCTCGAAGGACTCACCCCCGCATGCGCGGGGAGCACTTCGACCTCCGCGATCCCGAGTACTGGCCCCGAGACTCACCCCCGCATGCGCGGGGAGCACCCTTCGTGACCTGCGCCGATCCGGAGGCGGCACCCGTTCTTGACCCCTCTTGTCTCGGCCTGGGGTGGGCTCGGGTCGTGGTGGGCCTCCCGTTCGTGCCGTGCTCGTGGTTTCGCCCTGAGTAGATCACGGCTTGTCGGGTCGCGGGGACGGGTACCCGCTGGGCGTGGAACGTGAGCGGCGGGACCAGCAGAACCAGAACCAGCGGGGCGAAGCCGGCGAGGAGAAGTACGAGCAGGACAGCCGGACCTCGCTCGCCGAGAACGTCTCCGAGGCGTTCGACGACAGCGACACCGAGGCCGGGCGCAGCGACTCGACGTCCCGGCACGACGAGGCCAACCCCATGGGCAACGTCCGTACCACCGACTTCGAGCCGGGGCGGGGGCGCGAGAAGCGCTGAGGGAATCCCCCGCGATCGCCCGCCCTGCCAGCCCTGGGCGGGTCAACACCCGTCTCAGTGCTTGTCTGCGATGCTTCTCTCAGTACTCGTCGTAGCCCTCGGCTCGGTAGTCGTCCTCGTCCTCCCGGACCACGCGGTCCTGTTCGGCCAGGTCGGCCTCGTTGGCGTCGAGAAGCGCGCTGCCTCCGACGCGGTCCCGGTCGTCGACGAGGTCGCGCTGCTGCTCCACCCGGTCCGCGACCGGCTCCTCCAGACCCAGCCCCGCGCCCGCCGCGTCCCTGGTCTCCCGCTCGGCGTCGTCGTGGTCGTGGACCTCCTCGGCGCGCACGTCGTCCGGAGCGGTCGGTTCCGTCATCAGTGCCGTCCTCCCCCGTTCGAGTCCCTGTTCGACAAGTCCCTTGGTCGAGCGGCCACGCCGGTCACACTCCGGCGTCCCGCCCTCCCGCCGCATACCTCCCGTGCCTGTCCGCCAAACCCCGGAAGGCGGACGGGCGCCCGGCCGTTTGCTCTCCGCGCACCCCGGGTAGGCCGACAGCGGGCGCGTCACCGGGCCGGTGCCCGCGTGCGCCGGAGCCGGGGCCGCACGTCAGGTCGACACCGGCAGGGAGGACTTGTCATGCCGGACCCAGGCAGCCACAAGTACGACATCAAGCGAGCGCGACTGCGCGCCCAGTACGACGACCAGGGCGTCCCCGACCAGAACGCCGACCGCGCCGCGAACGAGGAACTCCAACGCGAGCACCCGCCCCGCCGGGTGGGACCCGCCGACCGCGCCGCCGGCCCGTTGGGCACCAGGGGCACGAGCCGGGGAGACCTCTCGGTCGAGGACCTGGAGAAGCCCCCTGAGGGCGGCGGGATCGGGCTGCGCAGCGCGGCCTTCAACGACCACACGATGATCCCGAACCACTACGCGCTCGACGGCGACAACGCCAGCCCACCGCTGGAGTGGGACCACGTCCCGGACGGCGCCGAGGAACTGGCGCTGGTCGTCGAGGACCCCGACGCCCCCGGCCGCACGTTCGTGCACTGGGTCGTCACCGGCATCGACCCCTCGGTGCACGGCATCGGGGAGGGCTCGCTCCCCGAGGGCGTGACCGTGGGGCGCAACGACTTCGGCGACGTGGGCTGGGACGGCCCGCGCCCGCCGGTGGGCGAGACGCACCGCTACTTCTTCCGCCTGTACGCGTCGGACCGCCCGCTCGGGCTGGGCGAGGGCTGCACGGTCGAGGACCTGCGGGTGGCGCTCGCGGGCCACGAGATGGCCAGCGGCACGCTGGTCGGCCTGTTCGGCCGCTGATCCGTCTGAATCCGTGTGATCCGTGTGATCCCTCTGATCCTTCGATCACTCTGATCCCGTCGGATCCCTCTGGTCCGTCCCACGGCCGGGCGGGGTCGGGGCGTCCCGCCGCCGATCTCACCCGGTCGTGCCGGGACGAACACCCACGCGGGAGACCGCGTCGGGCTTAGCGTCTGGAGCACGGCGGCGGCCCTCCAGGCACGTCGCCGGACCCGAGGTTCCGCGACGGAGAGCGGGAGGACTCGTCCTTCCCGGCGCGACTCGCCACCGCGGGACTTCGCCGGCTGGACCGACAGGTCCGGTGGCCGCGCCGTCGCACCACGGCACGGCCGCCCGCCGCACCCGACCAGGGTGTCGGCAGCCAGCCGACACGATTCCGCGCCAGCCCCAGCCAGGGGCGGTTCGGCGGCCGGGTCGGTCCAGCCGGCGCGGGGCCTCACCCCGTCCGCGCGGCCGGACCCGCAGGGTTCCGCGTCCTCACCGGCGCCTTCACCCATGGGACCGACAGGACTGGCAGGACCGATGGGGCCGATGGGTCAGTCCCACGGCGCGAAGGACACCGGGTCGGCGAAGACCATGAGATTGTCCGGGTAGCCGCCCCTGGACTCGTCGAACGGCCCGGCGCAGGTGATCAGCACCAGGCGGTGCGGCGCGCGCGGGTCGAACAGGTTCTGCGGAAGCGCCCACTTCGGCCGCGTCCGCCGGGCGATGACGCGGTAGCGGTACGACCCAGCCTCCGTGGCGACCTCCACCGGCGCGCCCAGCCGGAGATCCCGCAGCCGGAAGAACGCCCCCGCGCCGGTCCGCACGTCGTCGACGTGACCGGCGATCACCATCGTTCCCGACGGGGACTCGGGCACCGCTCCCCCGGTCCACCACCCGACCTTGCCCGCGTCCCTCGGGACGGCGAGACTCCCGTCCTGGTTGACCCGCGCGGGCTCGACCTCGGCGGTGACGCCGACGGAGGGCATGGCCAGCGCGAGGGGAGCCAGGCGCGGCGGGGGCGCGGGAGGGCTCGGCGGCGCGACGGATCGCGAGGGGCCGGGCGACGGCGCGACACCCGACGGCAGCAGCGGGCCGACCATGGGTCGCGAGGCCGGCGCGTGCGTCGGGCGCGGCGTCGTGACGAACGGCGGGGGCAGCTCGCCCACGTCCTCGGGTCGGGCGGACGGGGAGGCCAGCAGGAGCGCCGCGCCGAGGACGGCGAGCACGACCCCCACCGCCGAGACGGTCGTGGCCGCCCTGAGGCGGCCACGACCGGGCGGCGCGGCTTTCACCGCACGACGCGGTCCCGACGGGCGAAGCCCCGGCGCAGGACGAACCCGGCGACGACGAGGAGCAGCCCCGTCGCGAGCAGGACCACGCCCGGCCCCTGCCAGGCCGACGTGGAGGCCAGCCCCGCGCTCCCCGCGTTGATCATCGTGGGGGCTCCGACCTCGCCGGCCGCCGCGAGCAGCGCGTCGTGGTGCGACTTCACCACCGGCGCGGCGTCGGAGGCGACCTTCTTGACCTCGGCCGAGGACCCCTGGGCCAGCTCGGTCTCGCCGAGCCGCATCACCTTGGCGTGGCCCTCGGTCTGGGTCCGCACGAACAACGCGTCGAACTCCTCGTCCGAGGCGTTCTGGAGGCGCTCGTGCACCGCCTTCTGGTCGGGGTCCGGCGTGTCGGGCAGGGCGACGCCCAGCGCGGAGGCGGTCTGCGTGAGCGCCTCGTCGAGCCGGGTGTGGTCCTCCTCGAACCGCGCGCCGAGGTCGCGGACGAGCTGTCGGGAACCCCTGCTGCGCGCCAGCCGGCCCGCGTCGATCTCGGCGAGGTTCGCCTGGTGCGCCTGTTCGAGGAACTGGCGGTCCTGGTCGGAGACGGTCTGCTCGGCATGGGCGACACCGGCGGCGCCGACTGCGCCGGCGGACGCCGCGAGCGCGAGGGCGACGGCGCTGATCAGACGGCCGAGCCGTGGCACGGTGAGCATCAGGAACATGTCCTTTCTGGCAGGCGGATCGGCGTGCGTCCTGGTCGGTCCACCCCCTCCGACGACGAGCCCGGTCGTGCGGGGAGCGGCCTACCACGCCCCCGTTGCCCCGGCTCCCCGGCCGGCCCGTCACCGAGCCGAACGCGCGGCGCCGGACCGACCGGTGTCACCGCCGACCATCCTTCTTGCCCGCGACGACCTCCTCACGCGGTGACACGCGTCCTGGTTATCGCCCGTTCCGGTCGTCTTGCCGCTGCGGTGGAACCGTCCGCCAGCGCCGTCACGCGCCGCGGCCGACGCCCACGACCACCCTTCCGTGCAACACGTTCGTGTCCGTCCACTACGGACACATGCGCTCTCTCCCTTGCCCGGCAAGGGGATTTCGCCGTCCTGGGCTCGCGCCTGATGCCTCCGATCGGTCGACGAGGGGTGGAGAAATCCCCCGGACCGGGTACCTCCACACCATGGCGGACGAGACGAGAACTCCGATCGCACCCACTCCCGCTGAGCAGAGCGGCTTCCCCCGCACGGCGATCGTCACCGGCTCCGACTCCGGCATCGGCCGGGCGGTCGCCAGCGCGCTGGCGCGGGCGGGGGTCAACGTCGGCATCACGTACCACGCGGACGCGGAGGGAGCGCAGGGCACCGCGAAGGAGGTCAGCGAACGCGGCGCGAAGGCGGTGGTCCGGCAGCTCGACCTGACCCGCCTCCCCGAGGCGGCGGACGTGATCGACGACCTCGCCGACGAGCTGGGCGGGGTCGACGTGTTGGTCAACAACGCCGGCACCGGCAGCAACCAGCTCGCGCTCGACACCGACTTCGACACCTGGCGCGAGGTGATGTCGGTGGACCTGGACGGGGTCTTCCTGTGCTCGATGCGCGCGGCGCGACGGATGATCGCGGCCGGACGCGGCGGGCGGATCATCACCATCACCAGCGTCCACGAGCACACGCCCCTGGTCGGCGCGGCCCCCTACTGCGCGGCCAAGGCCGGCGCGGGGCTGTTGATGAAGACGCTGGCGCTGGAACTGGCCGAACACGGCATCACGGTGAACTCGGTCGCGCCGGGTGAGATCTCCACGCCGATGACCGGGCAGACCGACGTCGACCCGCGCACCCAGCCCCGTCCCGGCGTGCCGCTGGGCCGGCCCGGCGACGCCCGTGAGGTCGCGGCGGTCGTGTCCTTCCTGGCCTCACCGGCCGCCGCCTACGTCACCGGGGCGTCGTGGGTGGTCGATGGCGGCCTGATGTTGATGTCGGCTCCTGGCGCGCACCACCTCGGCAACGCGGAGTGGCGGCGCCCCTGACCGATCCCCACGCCGGCCAGCCCCACCGACCGGCACCGACTGAACCGACACCACGCCGACACCGACACCGATCGACACCGATGACTCCTGGTCGGGGCGCGACCAACACCCCACAGGGCGCCCCCTCGGCGGGCCCCACCCCAACCAGCTCAGACCAACACGACCAGCGCCGGACCGGCCAACGCCGTACAGACAACACCCAGATGAGGAGGCGCGGTCACCTCCCCTGTGGAGGGGACGCGCCCAACAGCGCCGGAGTGGCGGCAGCCCTGACTGGCCTTGGTGCCCATCCCTGCCGTGACAGGGCCTCCTGGTCTCGATCTTCTGGTCGGGGCGCGACGAACACCGGCAGGAACACCCCCGCCACCGTCATCCCAAACCGTGTCCCGGGCCATCATCCCGGCCGGCCGCCTGGTGCTCGACACCAGCACCCAACGAACAGCGTGAGAAAGAGATGAGAAGGGAAAGGACGCTGTCCCGTCCCCTGCGGGGACGGTCCGGCAGCGCCGGAGTAGCAGCCGCCCGGGCCAGCCCCGCGCCAGCCCGACACCGACTGGTACCGATGGAGTCTCCTGATCGGGGCGACCGACACCCAGCAAGATGGATCTCCGGAAGGGCGCCACCCCCGACCAGCCCGAACTGACAGAACAGCACTGACCAACCCATCACCGGCCAACACCGCCGTCGCCACCCAGCCGGCCGCCTCATGCACTCGGCACCAGTACCCGGCCCATGGCGTGAGGAGAAGATGCGGAGGGAAGAAGACGTTGTCCCGTCCCCCAGCGGAGGGGACGCGCCCCACAGCGCCGAGGTGGCGGCAGCCCCTGACTGGCCTTCGTGCCCATCCCTGCCGTGACAGGGTCTCCTCGTCTGGATTTTCTGGTCGGGGCGCGACGAACACCGGCAGGAACACGCCCGCCGCCGTCATCCCAAACCGTGTCCCGGGCCATCATCCCGGCCGGCCGCCTGGTGCTTGACATCAGTGCCGATGCACAGCGTGAGGACAAGACGCGGAGGAAAGGCGGGGACGCTGTCAGATCCTCTGCGGAGGTCATCCGGCAGCGCGGGAGTGGCAGCGGCACTGACCGATCGCAGCGGGTCCCACCGACCAGCACCGACTGAACCGACACCACGCCGACACCGCTCGACACCGATGGCTCTGGTCGGGGCGCGACACGACCAGAACCGGACCGGTCAACACCGCCGTCGCAACCCAGCCGGCCGCCTCATGCACTCGGCACCAGTGCCCGGCCCATGGCGTGAGGAGAAGATGCGGAGGGAAGAAGACGTTGTCCCGTCCCCCAGCGGAGGGGACTCGCCCGGCAGCGCCGGAGTGGCGGCGGCCCCTGACTGGCCCCGCGCCAGCCTCACCGACCGACAGGGTGCCGTCCCAACCAGACCAGGCCGACACGACCAGCACCGAACCGGTCAACACCACCACCGTCTCCGCGATCCCGTGCCGCATCCCGGGCTGTCATCCCGGCCAGCCGCCTCGCGCTCGGCTCTGGTGCCCGACGCACAGCGTAAGGAAAAAAATGAGGTGGGAGAGGGGACGCTGTCAGATCCCCTGCGGAGGTCGTCCGGCGGCGCGCCGGAGTGGCAGCGGCACTGACCGATCGCCGCGCCGGCCGGCCCGATCGACTGAACCGACACCGACACCGATCGACACCGATGACTCCTGGTCCGAGCGCGACCAACACCCGGCAGGAACACCCCGCAAGGTGCCACCCCGACCACCCCAGACCAACACAACCAGCACCGAACCGGTCAACACCGCCGTCGCCGCCAACCCAGCCGGCCGCCTGGTGCTCGGCACCAGTGCCGACGCACAGCGTGAGGAAGAGATAAGGAGGGAAGAGGACGTTGTCCCGTCCCCTGCGGAAGTCGTCCGGCAGCGCGTGTGGCGGCAGCCGTGACCGATCGCAGCGGGTCCCACCGACCAGCACCGACTGAACCGACACCCACGCCGACACCGACACGGATCGACACCGATGGCTCTGGTCGGGGCGTGGCAAAACACCCGGCAGGAACACCCCACAGGGTGCGGCCTCGACCAGACCAGGCGACATGACCAGCACCGGACCGGGCAAGGCCGACCAGAGACAACGCCGATCAGTCAAGGCCGATCAGGTAACACCGACCAGACGAGGAGGGGAAAGGGAGGGACGCGGTCACGTCCCTTGTGGAGGGGATTCGTCCGGCAGCGCCTCGCGCAGCTTCGCCAAGGTTCGGCTGAGCAACCGGGAGACGTGCATCTGCGAGACACCCACCCGCTCGGCGATCTGCGTCTGGGTCATGCCCGCGAAGAACCGCAGCACCAGGATGGTCCGCTCCCGCTCGGGCAGCGACGCGAGCAGCGGCCCCACCGTCTGCTGGGCCTCGACGTGGTCGAAGCCGACCTCCCGCTCGCCCAGCCGGTCGGCCAGGGCCATCCCGTCGCCGTCCGAGCCGACCAGCTCGGCGTCCAGCGAGTCGGCCCGGTAGGCCACGGCCGCGCGCAGGCCCTCGTAGACCTCCTCCATGGGCACGCCGAGGTGCTCGGCCAGCTCGCTCGGCCGGGCCGCGCGGCCCAGCCGCTGGGACAGCTCCCGGTTGGCCTTGTTGATCGCCAACGACAGCTCCTTGAGCCGCCGGGGCATCCGGACCGCCCAGGTGCCGTCCCTGAAGTGCCGGCGCAGCTCGCCGCTGATCGTGGGGATGGCGAAGCTGAGGAAGTCCGAGCCCCGGTCGGGCTCGAACCGGTCGACCGCGTGGATCAGGCCGACCGTGGCGACCTGCACCAGGTCCTCCTCGGGCTCACCCCTGCGGGCGAACCGCCGGGCCAGGTTCCGCGCGACCGGCAGGAACCCGGTGACGAGCCGTTCGCGCAGCTCGGCCCGTCTGGGGTCGTCGGGCGCGAGCGCGGCCAGCTCGCGCAGCACCGGGGCCAGGTGGTCGTACTCGCCCCGGCCGCCGTCCTCGGCCTCGCCCCGCTCGACCGGCTCCGCCGGCTCGGTCGCCTCGGCCGACGTCCCGTCCGTCGAGGTTGGACTGGTCGCCGGGGCGGTCTCGACGGTGACTGTCTCGACAGCGACCACCTCGACGGCGTCGGTCTCCACCGCGGCTCCCACGGTGGTGGTCTCTGGGGACGGCGCTGTCGGCGCTGTCGGCGCTGTCGGTGCTGTCGGTGCTGTCGGCGACACGTCGCCCACGATCACGTCCTGAGAGGGTGTCCTGATGGTGGTCACGGCGCCTCCGAACCGGCCGGGGTCCTGGCGAACTCCACGCACACGCGGTGCCCGCCGCCGGCCGCGGCGGTCACCGAGACCCGCACCGAGTCGACCAGCGCGGTCAGCAGGCGCCAGCCCAGCGAGTTCTGGTCCGGCCCGACCGCGGCGGCCGACCACGCCTCCAGCGACACCCGGACGACGTCGGGCCCCGCCTCGAAGCGGCAGCACAGCGTGTCCGCGCCCACGATGACGTCCAACAACGCCGCCGCGGCCTCGTCCACCGCCATCTGGACGTCGGAGATCGTGTCGATGTCGTGGTCCCGGCGCATGGCCAGGTCGCCGGCCACCAGCCGGAGCAGCGGCAGGTTCTCCACCGCCGCGTCCAGTCGCAGCTCCACCCTGCTCACCGGGTCCGTCCGCCAGGTCCGCCCGTTCGCCCTGACCCCGTCGTGCCCGTTCGTGCGGTGGGCCACCGGCTCCGTCGCCGTGCCCTGCCGCGCCTCGCCGCCCCTCACGACGCCCGCACCTGCCCCTCGATCGTGAACACCGCGTCCAGGCCGGTCAGCTCCAGGATGCGCAGCGCGTACCGGTTGACGTCGCTGAGCACGACCCTGCCGCCGCGCTCGACCACCGCCTCCCTGGCCCGCACCAGCGCGGCCAGGCACGCGGAGTCGAAGAACGTGACCGAGCCGAACGACACCACGACCTCGGTCACACCGGCCTCAAGCACCTTCTTCACGTGGGTGTCCAGCTCGCCGACGGAGGCGTGGTCGATCTCGCCGTGCAACACGATGACGCCTCGGGCGCCCTCGACCCGCGACGTGGCCGACGCCCCGGCTCCGCTCGCGGCGGCACCGGTCGTCCCCGCACCGGTCATCCCCGAGCCGTTCGACCCAGCGCCGTTCGACCCAGCGCCGTTCGACCCAGCGCCGTTCGACCCAGCGCCGGTCAACCCAGCGCCGTTCGACGCCGTTCCGTTCAACGCGGAGCCGCTCAATCCGGCGCCGTTCGATCGAGCGCCGTTCGAAGCGGAACCGTTCGATCCAGCGCCGCTCAGTCCTGTGCCGTTCGACTCGATGCGGTCGTCCGTCGCCATCCGGTCTCTCCCCGGTCACGTCCGGCCGCGCCCGGCATGGGACGCGGCGGCTCCCGTGCCCGGGAGCCCCACCCTTAGTGCCCGGACACGGGTGCCCGCTAAACCCGATGGACGGAACGAGAGCTATGTCTCACTCCCGGCGGGTTTGCCCAGGCCCCCCGCGGGCCACCTCCTAGGCCAGAAGAGTGGGAGGGCGATCGGGTGATGAGGACGGGGGGACACCGATGTCCGGACACCGCCATGGGCCGTGGCGGGGACGTGGAAGGAACCGGTCGCGCGCGGGGAGCAGGAGGACCGGCCTCGGCCGCCGCAGAGGGCGGACAAGCCCGCTCGGTCCTGCGTACCCTGACGCGCGATCGAGTGGTCCCGCCACCGGCGCGTGGCGGCGGCCACCCCGAACCGCGCGCCGGCACGTGCGTGGCACGCACCGCGCGCCGTCCGAAGGAGCCATGACGGAACTGCGACGCCCCGCGCCGGCCCTGGCACGGATTCCGCTGGTGGACGGGATTCCGCCGCTGCGGCAACTCCGCGAGTTCGCCACCGTGCGGTTGGCGGGCGCCCCGCCCGAGCTGGTGCAGGACGTGCACCTGGTGCTGACCGAACTGGTCACGAACGCCTACCTCCACGCGAACGCGCCGCGTTCGGTGGCGCTGGGCCGGGTGGCGGACGGCACGGCGGTGCGGGTCGAGGTGACCGACGGGTCGTCCGCGCCGCCGAGTGTGCAGCCGTTCTCGTCCACGCGGCTGGGCGGGCGCGGGATGCGCATCGTGGACGAACTCGCCGACGACTGGGGCGTGCTGCACTCCGACGGCGGCGGGAAGACCGTGTGGGCCGTGATCAGGGCGGGCGGGTCCGACCAGGACGGCACGGGCCCCGCGCCCGACTCGTCCGGTCGGCCCGACGCGTCCCTTCCGTCTCCCCCGCCACGCCCCTCACAGTCCACTTCACAGTCCACAGAGGACGGTTCTGCCCCGTGAACCCCGTGCGCCGGACCACCTCCGACCACCGACGTTGAGCCATCCTCACCCCATGGCCTAGGTTTGCCGTGCGGCAAACATGAAGCCCGTCCGCCAGACGGGTGGCGGTCGCCGCGAGTTGCCGAGCGTGCCCCCGATCTGCCGGAGCAGTGCGAACAATGGCCATGACGTTCGACCAGAACGCCAACGACGATGTCGCGGACTTCCTTCTGGAGCACGAGGAACGCATCACCGAGGACTGGCTGCGCGTCGGTTTCTTCGCCCAGCACGGGAGTCAGGACGTCGAGCAGGCGAGGGCCGACTGCCGGGCGGTGCTGGCCGCCATCGCCGACGCCGCGCGCAGCGGTCGGGCGCACGACCCCGCCGCGCCCGGGTTCCTCCAGGTGCGCGCGTTGCTCGGCGACCTCGTCGCGATGCGGACCCGGCACGGCGAGTCACCGAGCCAGACCGCGCTGGAGCTGAGCCGGCTCAAGCAACCCGTGCTCGACCTGTGGACGCGGCACCGGGGCAACGAGGCCAACCACGTCGCCCACACCGTGTTGCTGAGCACCGCGCTGGACACCCTGCGGCTGGCCGTGGTGGAGACCGCGCTCAGCGCCGGAGCCGACATCATCGCCTACCAGCAGCAGCAGCTCATGGAGCTGTCGACGCCGGTGATCAAGCTGTGGGACAACGTGCTCGCGGTCCCGCTGATCGGCACGCTGGACAGCGCCCGCAGCCAGGTCGCGATGGAGAGCCTGCTCCAGGCGATCGTCGACCACCAGGCGGCCGTGGCGATCCTGGACATCACCGGGGTTCCCACGATCGACACCATGGTGGCCCAGCACCTGCTCAAGACGGCGATGGCGGCCCGGCTGATGGGCGCCGAGTGCGTCATCAGCGGCATCCGGCCGCAGATCGCGCAGACCATGGTCCAGCTCGGCATCGAGCTGGGCGAGGTGAACACGCGGGGCACCCTCGCCGACGCCCTCGCCTACGCGCTGCGCCGCATCGGGCTGTCGGTGAACAGGGCGGAGACCGCGTAGTGCGACCCACCGGAGCGGTTCCCATCCTCACGCTCGGCGACGTGGTGCTGGTCAGCATCCAGGTCGAGCTGCACGACGAGCTGGTGTTGCGGCTCCAGCAGGACCTGGCCCAGCAGGTGGCCGACACCGGCGCGCGGGGCGTCGTGATCGACGTCTCCGCGATCGACATCGTCGACTCGTTCCTGGCCAAGGTCCTGCACGACATCAGCGCCACGGCGGCCATGCTCGCCTCGACCGCCATCGTCGTCGGGATCCGCCCCGCGGTCGCGATCACCCTGGTGGAGCTGGGACTGCCGCTGCGGGGCGTGCGCACCGCGCCGTCGGTCAACGCCGCCTTCGCGATGCTGGGCGTGCGCGCCGCCTCGGAGCGCCCGCACGTCCCGCCGGGCTCCCCCGTCTCCCCCGACGGCCGGCTTCCGAGTGGTGATCGGGGGCGAGAGGACGACCCGCGCGCCCACGACCACCTCCCTCGGGAACCACGGGTGCGGGAGATGTGGTGAGCACCGCGATGGAGGCCAGGGTGGTGACGATCGCCACCGAGCTGGACATCGTGCGGGTGCGACAGGCGGTGCGGGACGTCGCGGTACGGGGCAGGTTCTCCCTGGTCGAACAGACGAAGCTGGTCACGGCGGCGAGCGAGCTGGCCCGCAACGCGCTGGTGCACGGCGGCGGTGGGGAGGTGACGGTGCAGGTGGAGCCGGTGGGCACGGGCACGCGGGTGCGGCTGGTGTTCGTCGACCACGGCCCCGGCATCGCCGACCTCGACCAGGCGCTGACCGACGGGTTCACCACCGGGTCGGGGCTGGGCCTGGGCCTCGGCGGCGCGCGCCGGCTCGTCGACGAGTTCCACATCGAGTCCGCGCCCGGCCGCGGCACGACCGTGACGATCAGCTCGACCTCCGGCGGCGCCGTCCGATGACGCGACCGGACCTGTGGGTCGACCAGCCGGGGCACGTGGGGCCGGCCAGGGCGCTCGCGGTGCGGGCGGCGCGCGCGGCCGGGCTGCCCCAGGCGACCGTGGACCGGGTCGCGCTGGCCGCGACCGAGCTGGCCAGCAACCTGGTCCGGCACGCGGGCGGCGGCAGCCTGGTGGCGCACCACGGCCCGGCGGGGATGGAGTTGCTGTCGCTGGACCTCGGCCCCGGCATCGCCAGGATCAGCGAGAGCATGCGGGACGGGTTCTCCACGGCGGGCACGCTCGGGGCCGGGCTGGGCACGGTGCGCAGGGCGGCCGACGAGTTCGACCTGTTCTCCCTGCCCGACGCCGGCACGGTGGTGTTGGCCCGGTGGCGCACGGCCGAGCGGCTCGGGCCGGTCGTGGGCGCGGTGGGCCTGCCGGCGCCCGGCGAGGAGGTCTCCGGCGACGCCTGGACCGTGGTCCGTGGGGCCGGGCTGCTCACGGTCCTGGTCTGCGACGGGCTCGGGCACGGCCCCGCCGCCGCCGCGGCCAGCCGACGCGCGGTCGCCCTGGCCCGCGAACACCCGGACGCCGACCCGCTCACCCTGCTCGGCGCGCTGCGCACCGGCCTGGTGGGCACCAGGGGGGCCGCCGTGGCCGTGGCGCAGGTGCACCACGGCACCGGCCGGCTGCGGTTCGTCGGCATGGGCAACGTCTCGGCGCGCCTGTACGCCGACCGGACCTCCTCGGGCCGACGCCTGGTCTCCCGGCCGGGGATCGTCGGCGCGGGGCAGGCCAGGCCGCCGGTGGCGGACACCGTGCACCCGTGGGGTCAGGAGAGCCTGCTCGTGCTGGCCACCGACGGAGCCAGCGAACGCTGGTCGCTGGATGACTGGCCGGGGCTGACCGACCACGACCCGACGACCGTGGCAGCGTGGGTGCTGTGGCACGCGAACCGACGACGCGACGACGTCTGTGTGCTGGCGCTGGCCGGGGCCCGGTGGTGACGCCATGACCGCACTCCACTACCGCGTCACCGGCCCCGAGGAGGCGGAGCGGGCACGCGACGCCCTCGCCCAGGCCGCGGCCCGCCTGCCGCTGGACCCCGCGCACCGCGCCCGGCTGCTCGCCGAGGCCACCCCCTGGCTGCGTCGGCTCGCGGCCGAGGGCGGCACCGTGCGGGTGCGCGTCGAGGGCGACGCGCCCGAGGCCCGACGCCAGCTCGCCGAGATCGCCGAGGGCGCGCCGGTCGACCAGCGCGTGCTGCGCCCCCTGCTGGACCTGCTCGACCAGCAGGCCGAGGCGCTCACCTGGCACCAGACCGAGCTGGAGCAGACCAACGCCGGCCTGCTGGCGTTGCACGCCCAGTTGGAGGAACAGCGCCGGCGCCTGGCCTTCCTGGACCGGATCAGCCGCGAGCTGGCCGTGTCGCTGGACCCCGAGCAGGTGCTGGGCACCCTCGTCCGGCTGCTGCGCCAGCAGGAGTTCGCCGACGAGGTCCACATCTGGACCCTCGACGAGCGGGGCCGGCTGCACCAGCCGCTGGCCGACGGGTGGGAGCGGCCCGACCACGGCGGGAACGGGGTGGACCTCGCGCAGGTCCTGCGCTCCGACACGGCCCGTCTGGAACAGGCCGGCCGACGCCTGTCGCTGCCGCTGCGGGTCGGGCCGCAGCCGCTGGGCGTGCTCGCGCTGTGCCGCACCGCCGCGTCGTTCCGGCCCGACGAGCAGGACCTGGCGTCGCACATCGCGAGCAGGGCCGCGCTGGCCCTGCGCAACGCCCGTGAGTACGAACGGGAACGCGAGTTGGCCGAGACCCTCCAGCGGGCGATGCTCCCGACGCTGCCCCGGCGCGAACACGCGCACGTGTGGGCCGAGTACCGCCCGGCGACGCGGGGCGTGAACATCGGCGGCGACTGGTACGACGCGTTCTTCCGCGCCGACGGCTCGCTGGTGCTGGCGATCGGCGACGTCACCGGGCACGGGCTGGACGCCGCCGTGCTGATGGGCGAACTCCAGAACGCCCTGCGGGCCTACGCGGTGGAGGGGCACGGTCCCGGCACGACGCTGCGGCTCGTGCACGACCTGCTCCGCCAGCAGCGGACCGGGCTGTTCGCCACCGCCCAGGTCGCCGTGCTCGAACCCGGCGGGACGGTGCTGCGCTGGGCGAGCGCCGGACACCTGCCGATGATGGTGCGCGACGCCGACGGGCGGGTGACGCCGCTGGAGCGCGCACAGGCGCCGTTGCTGGGCGTGCCCATGGACGTCACCGTGCCCGAGCACCGGACCGAGCTGCTGCCGGGCGGCGAGGTACTCCTGTACACCGACGGGCTGGTGGAGCGCCGGGGCAGCGACCTGGACGCGGGCCTGGTCCGGCTCGCCGAGGCGTGGCGCGCGGCGCCGTGCGGGCCGGTGGAGGGTGTCACCCACCACCTGCTGGACGCCCTGCTCGGCGCTGGGCGACACGAGGACGACGTCTGCCTGCTGCTGTACCGGCACCCCGCCTGACAGCGGGCTGACACCGGCCGCGCCCGCGGTGGCCGACGCGACGCCGGAACCCCGCGCCCGCCTGGCCTGGCCTGTGCCCCTGTCCGCCCCTGTCCGTGGGTCAGCCCGTCGGCAGCGTCGGGGCGCCGGCCAACGCGGCGGACAGATCGGGGTAGAGCGCGAGGGCCGTGGTGAGCCCGGTGAGCGCGAGCGGCCGGAAAACCGCCCGGTTGGTCACCACCAGGCGGAGCTGCGCGCCCGACGCCGTCAGCTCGGTGTGCGCGGTGGCGAGGACGGCCAGCCCGCTGGAGGCGAGGAACCCGACGCCGCCGAGGTCGACGACCACCGTCCGCGCGCCGGCCGCCTGGTGGGTGCTCAGCTCCTCCCGCAGCGACGGCGCCGTGAGCATGTCGATCTCACCCTCGGCGGAGACCACCACGACGTCCGTGCCGTGCCACTCGTGGCGGAGTGTGAGGACCGACGCGGCCGGGACGTCCCGGTCGAGGGTCGGCCCCGGTGGCACCGGCGGCGCGGCGCGCGGCGGTTCCTGCGTTCCGCTCCGGTCCTGGTGGCTGGTCGGCTCCATGAATTCGCCTCACGTGTCCCTTCACACGGCCCGGTCGCGATGCGACGCGACGGGAACCGACCGTAACGCCGACTCTTGCCCCAGGACAACCAAAGCCGCGTCGATCCGGTCACCCAGCGTGGTGGACGCCGCGCCTCCCGGGCCGTCCGCTACGCTTTTGTCGCACGGCAAAGATCGTGACCGAGGAGGTGTCGGATGCGCGACCCGCGGTCCTCCGCGTCCCGCGCTCCCGGTCCGGTTCGCGCTCCCCGCGCGCGGGGTCGGCGTCCGGTCCGCCGTCCGTTCCCCCGACCGACCGCGGCACCGGGCACGGGATCACCGAGCGCCGCCCCCCGCCGACCCTCCCTGGCCGTCGGAACCGAGAGCCGACACGGCGTCTCCCGGGCCCGCACGGCCGCCGCGTTCCTCCCGAGGCCCGCCGCCCTCTCTGCCCTCGCGCTCCTCGCGCACCAACCCCAGGGCGACCGCCGCCGCGCGGAACTCCTCCAGTCCGGCGAGCAGCGCGGCGCGACCGCCCAGCGTCATCGACTCCAGCACCCGGCCGAGTGCGGCGTGCCGTGCGGTGCGCAGGTGGTTGAGCACCTCCTGACCGTCCCCGGTCAGGGTCAGCGTGACCTCCCTCCTGTCGACCCGGCCGCCCCGTCTGGTCAACAGGCCGGCGGCCTGGAGCCGGTCGCAGAGCCGGCTGGCCGAGGACGGGATCGCGCCCAGCTCCTCCGCGAGACCGCCGAGGTTGATGCTCCGGTGCCGCTCCACGACGAGCAGGGCACGGAGCTGGGAGGGCGAGACCTTCGGGTGCGTGGCCTCCGCGCCGCGCCCCCAGGCGATCACGAGCGCCTCGGCGGCGGCCGCCACCGCCGCGGGAAGGTCGGAGGGGAGGGGATGGGGATCTCGAACCTGCGCCATTCTCCGCTCAAACACGTCAGCTGATCACGGGCTGCCGGTGTGCCGGAGGGCACGCGCGTCGCACGCGCGACGGCGGGGGCGCCTGACCCGCTCCCCGGGGCCGGCGACCAGCCGTCGTCGTGGTCCCCCGACCTCGTCGCCCTGACGATCTCGCCCCTCCCGCGCACCGTCGGCCTCCTTTCCGCGCCACATTGTCCACGGAGCCGTTCGCGGTGGCGACAACGCTCGCGAGCCGGCCTGCGGCCAATCACGCCCCGGAGTCGGCGCGGCGCGCCCTCCCGCGCCCGCGCCCGGCGAACGCCCCGCGACACCGCTCCCCCGCCGGGTCCACCGTCCTCTGAGGACGGCCGTCACGGTGCGTCGCCGACCGGGGAGCGCGCCGGCCGCCACCCACCCCCTCTACTGTCTACAGTGGACAGATCAGCCCCCGGCCCTCACGCGCGCGGACGAGCGGTCGACGCGAATGCAAACAGGTCGCCACACCACCGGAAGTGGTCCGGTGCTGTCGCGGCTGGGACACAGGGAGTAGTGTCGGCCGGGATGGAGGACGTGGGGACCGGGACCCGCGACGCCGTCCGGTTGGACTCGCTCCGGCCGGGCGACCACGTGGGTTGGATCGTCGACTCTGCCGAGGAGTACGACCGCCTCTCCCGATGGTGTCTGGCGGACGGCGCCCGGTGCGGGGACAAGCTGTTCGTCCTCGGGGCGCGGACCGACGACGTGTGCGCCGCGCACCTGCCGGAACACCTGACGCTGCCACACCCCCGGCACGACGCGTTCGACGCGTTCGACGCGTTCGACGCCGAGGCGATGGGCCGTGTGTTCGCCAGGGAGACGGCCGCCGCCTGCCACGAGGGCTACCGCGGCGTGCGCGTGCTCGCCGACATGGAGTGGCTGCTGGACCACCCGCCCACGCCACCGCTGGAGACCCTGGTCGACTTCGAGGTGCGGCTGGGCCGGCTCGTGGCCGAGGTCGGCGCGATCATGGTGTGCGCCTACCGGACACGGCGCTTCGACCCGTTGACGGTCGCGCAGGTGATGTGCGTGCACGGCCTGGAACTGGGAGCCGACCGGCCCGACCGGGGTTTCCGCATGTGGAGCAGCGGGAACGACGTGTGGGAGGTGCACGGCGAGGTCGACCTCTCCAACGCGGCCGCGTTCCGGGCCGCGCTGGACACGGCGCTGGCCCACAGCGGCGCGCCCGCCAGGGAGAGGACCGGGGCGAGGGTGGCGACGGTGCGGCTGCGGCTGTCCGGGCTGCGGTTCATCGACGTGACCGGGATGCGCACGCTGGCGCTGGCGGCGCAGTCCCACCGCCCCGGCGTGCGCCTGGTGGTGCAGGCGGCGCCGCGGAAGTTCCGTAGGTGGTGGGAACTCCTCGGCTACGACCAGGACGGTAGTTGTGGAGTGGAGATCCAGCCGTGACCGCCGGTCGGAGGAGGGCGGCGTGGTGGCGCCGCCGCCCCCGCTCCCCGAGGACTCCGGGGCGCCTGCCCGGGGCAGGGACATGAGCGCGCCACCGGGACCCGACGCGCCGCCACGGCCGACCGGGTTCCGGCACGAGGCGTACCTGTACCGCGGCGAGGACGAGTTCGTCGCCGGCGTGCTGCCGTTCGTCGGGGAGGCGCTCGCCGAGGGCGAGCCGGTCCTGGTCGTGGTGCCGGGGCCCAGGATCGACCTGCTGCGCGCGGCGCTGGGCGGCGACGCCGACCGCGTCTGCTTCGCCGACATGGCGACGCTGGGCCGCAACCCCGGCCGGATCATCTCGGCGTGGCACGACTTCCTGGCGGAGTCGGCGCCGGACGGCCGCCGGGCGCGGGGCGTGGCGGAGACAGCCTTCCCCGGCCGCACCGAGGACGAGTTCGTCGAGTGCGAGCGGCACGAGTTCCTGCTCAACGTCGCGTTCCACGAGTGGCCGGCGTGGTGGCTGCTGTGCCCGTACGACGCGGCCGCGCTGGACCCGGGCGTGGTCGCGCGGACCCGCCACACCCATCCCTATCTGGTGGAGGACGGCGCGAGCCGGCCGAGCCCGGAGTGGGTGGGTCTGGCCGAGGCGGCGGACCAACTGCTCGACCACCCGCTGCCGCCGGTGCCGGACGAGGCCGCCGAACTCACCTTCCGGGACGGCGCGCTGCGCGGGGTGCGGGAGCTGGTGATCCAGTACGCGGCGTGGGTCGGCCTGTCGGCGGACCGGACCGGGGACCTGGTCCTCGCGGTGAACGAGGTCGCCGCCAACAGCGTGCGGCACGGCGGGGGGAGGGGCCGGCTGCGCGTCTGGCGGGAGGACACCGAGTCCGGGGCGATGGTCGTCTGCGAGATCGGGGACCGCGGTCGGATCCGGGACCCGCTGGTCGGGCGGCTGCGCCCCGCGCTGTTCCAGGACGGCGGCCGGGGCATGTGGATGGTCAACCAGCTCTGCGACCTGGTGCAGGTGCGGAGTTCCGGTCGGGGAACGGTCGTTCGCCTGCGGATGGTCGCCGACTGACGTCCCCGCTCACGCCCGTGCGCGCATGCGTGCATGTCTGCGTTCCGCACTGGGCCGGGATCATGTCGTTGGCTGGCCTGACCCGGGTACGCCGACGCGGGCGTCACGCGGACGTCAGGAGCGCTGGGGGCCGCTGAAGGTCTGCTCCCGACGTTCGCCGTCGGCGGTCTGGCCGAACATGCGCGCATCGCCGTCGCCGTCGCCGTTGCGTTCGCCCACCGGCGTGGGGCCGGGGTGGGCGGCGACGGCCCGTCGGTCCGGAGCGGCGACCCGCACCCGGGGCAGCGACTCCGGGTGCTCCCGGCGCAGCCAGTCCACGAGCCCCTCCCGCACCAGGCAGCGCAGGTCCCACAGGGTGGGCGCGTCGGCGGCGCTGACCAGGGCCCGCACCCGGACCAGGGCGTGGGTCGCCTCGGTCACCTGGAGCACGCACACCCGGCCGTCCCACAGCTCGCTGCTCTCCGCGATCCGCCGCAGCTCGTCCCGCATCGCGGCCACCGGCACCGTCCAGTCCAGGTCCACCTCGACCGTGCCCAGCAGCGCCGACTCGCGTCGGGTCCAGTTCTCGAACGGGGTCTTCATGAAGTACGAGGTGGGCAGGATCAGGCGCCGGTCGTCCCAGAGGTGGACGACGACGTAGGTGAGGGTGATGTCCTCGATCCGACCCCACTGCCCCTCGACCACCACCACGTCGTCGAGCCGGATCGCGTCGCTGAAGGCGATCTGCATCCCGGCGAAGACGTTGCCCAGCAACGACTGCGCGGCCAGCGCCGCGATGGCGCCGATGACGCTGGCCGAGGCCAGCAGGGTGGTTCCCGCGGCCCGCGCGGAGGGGAACGTCATGAGCATCGTCCCGCCGGCCAGCACCGCGACCACGACCAGGGTGACCCTGCGGACCAGGGTGATCTGGGTATGGATACGACGGGCGTGCCGGTTGTCCCTGACGTCGGTGCGGACGCGGGCCAGCGCGACGTCCTCGACGACCATGAGCAGCGCGCCGGCCAGCCAGGCCGTCGAAGCGATCACCGCCAGGAGGAGGGCGTGCAGCAGCGGCGCGCGCCACGTGCCGGTGGTCGTGGCGCCCAGCAGGACCAGGTGGACCGCGAGGACCGTGGCCAGGACCTGCCCCGGCCGGTAGGCCCTGGTGGCCAGCTCGGCGACCAGCTCCGACCGCCGCCCCAGCCGCTGGAGCACCCGGTGCGCCACGGCCACGGCGGCCAGCGCGAGCAAGGCGCTGCCGAGCATCATCGCTATGGGCACGACCACGTCCTGCCACCGCGCGGACAACCGGCGCTCCTTCCGCTCGACGTCGGCGGCCCCGCGTCCGGTGTCGGCGCGCGGGAGCCGCCCCCTGTCCGAGAGGCCCTACCCGCTCGGGGCACGTCGCCCACATGACGCCCCACCGCTCGCGCGGCGCACGGTGATCGACATCGGCCCTGACCTCCCCTTCACTCGGAAGAGTGACGTCGGCCACGTTGACGCCGGTGGGACGCCGGCGGTCGGGGCTGGTCGGCGGCCGGGCGGGGCGGTCCCCCGGCGGTAGGTGGAACCCCGTCACTCGGTCCGGCGGAGCTGGATCGGCGGCCTTGCCCGAGGGAAACACGCGTTTCGACACTGGTCCGGGCGTGCGGCGGGTCCGCGCCGAGGGACACCCGCCCCGGCCACCGCGAGGAGAGACATGGGCAAGGTGCTCGTCACGCTCGTCAATCCGAACAAGGTGCATCCCCCCATCGCGCCCTACGCCCTGGACATCCTCGCCACCTCGCTGGAGGCCGACGGGTTCGCCGTCGAGGTGCTGGACCTGACGTTCGTGCGGGACGACTGGCGGCCCTCGGTGCGCGCCTACTTCACGACCCGGCGCCCGGTGCTGGTGGGGATCACGATCCGCAACACCGACACGGTCTACGCCCAGCAACAGCGGGGCTTCGTCGACGAGCACCGCGAGATCGTCGACGAGATCAGGGCGCACACGGCGGCGTGGCTGGTCGGCGGCGGGGTGGGGTTCTCCACCCTGCCGTTCGCCCTCGTCGACCACCTCGGCCTCGACTTCGGGATCAAGGGGCCCGGCGAGGTCCCGCTGGTCCGACTGGCCAACGCCCTGGTGCGGGGCGAGCCGCCGGACCGGGTGCCCGGCCTGATCGTCAACGAGGGCGGCGGGGTGGTGCGGCAGGTGCCGGCGGAGCGCGCCGACGGCGGCCGGGTCGAGCAGGTCAACCGGAGCACCGCCTACACCCGGCTCTCCGGGCGGCCGTGGCGGGTGGACAACCTGGAGTACTACCGGCGGGGCGGGCTGGGCGTGGTCCTGACCAAGAACGGGTGCCCCTTCGCCTGCTCCTACTGCGTGGAGCCCGACGCCAAGGGCAACCGGTTCGCGCGGCGGGACGTCGGCGCGGTGGTGGACGAGATGGAGTCGCTGCTCCGGCAGGGCGTGCTGGACCTGCACACCGCCGACAGCGAGTTCAACCTCAACATCGCGCACAGCAAGGCGGTGCTGCGGGAGGTCGCCCGGCGCAGACACGCCGATCCCGCCTCCCCGCTGCACCGGATGCGGCTGTGGGTCTACGTGCAGCCGGCGCCCTTCGACGAGGAACTCGCCGACCTGTTGGCGGAGGCGGGGTGCGCGGGGATCAACGTCGCGCCCGACCACGTGCGCGACGAGCTGTTGGACGTCTGGAAGGTCACCAGGGGCGGCTCCCGGTACCACACGGGCGCCGACCTGGAGCGGGTCTGCGCCCTGGGCAGGGAGCGCGGGATCGCCACCATGGTGGAGGTCCTGCTCGGGATGCCGGGCGAGACGGCGGAGACCATGACCGACTGCGTGCGGCGCACCCTCGACCTGGACGCCACCGTCGTCGGCTACACCCTCGGCATCCGGATCTTCCCCTACGCGCCGCTGGGCATCCAGCTCGCCGAGCGGTGCGGTGGGCGGCACACGGTTCCCGGGCTCCAGTCCAACACCGCGATCGACCCGATCGTGCTCACTCCCCTGGCGGCGTGCCCCAGCCGGGTCGCCTACGAACGCCAGTTCCTGTTCGACGACCACGGCCGGTTCCGGCCGGTGTGCTACTTCTCCCCCGACCTGCCCGAGGACGAGGAGACCCTGCGCTCCCCCGCCGGGCGGTGGCGCAACAGCCTGCGGCTGCTGCGGTCGCTCGTCCCCGCCGACCAGCACCACCGGGTCATGCTCCCCACCGAGCCGGGGCTGACCGAGGAGGACAACAACTACGCGGACAACCCGTTCCTGCTGCGCCTGACGGCGTTGGAGTACCGGGGCGCCTACTGGTCGCACTGGCGGGACCGGGAGCGGATCATGCGGGAGGACGGGCAGGCGAGGGGAGCGGTCGGGTCCACGGTCCCGGTGTCCGTGCCATGACCAGCCGGGTCACCGGGCCGGTGGCGGCCGTGGTGACCAGGGCCACCAGCACGAGCACGGTGAAGCCGAAGGCGTCGACCAACCCGTGCTGCCACCCGATGCTGGCGACGACCAGTTCGGTGACGCCCCGGCAGTTCAGCAGCGACCCGAGGCACACCGCCTCGCCCCGGGGCACCCCGGCCAGGCGGGCGGCTCCGCTGGCTCCGAGGAACTTCGTCCCGCTCGCCAGCACCAGCGCGACGACGAACACCAGCCAGTGCGCGGGCGAGTCGCCGAACGCGGCGAAGGAGGCGGTCAGCCCGACACCGGCGAAGAACAGCGGGAGCAGGACGGTCACGGCGAAGCCGCGGAGGAGCTGGTCGACGCGGTCGACGACCGAGGAGTGCCGGGGAACGGCCGCGCCGAACAGGAACGCGCCGATCACCGGGTGCAGGCCGATGAGCTGGGTGGCGGTGGCCGCGGCGAGCGCCCCGGCGGCGAGCAGGGGCAGCAGCAGGTGGCGCGTGGGCGGGTGGGTCCCGGCGCGGCGGACGAGCGCGTCCAGCGCCGGGCGCACGCACCCGAACACGACCGCCACGAACGCCAGCGTCAGGCCCACCGTCCACGTCCAGTGCCGGCCACCGGTCGTCGTCGCGAGCAGGACCGTGATCGCGCCCCACGCGAGCGCGTCGCCCACGGCCGCGCAGCCCACCGCGAGCGTGCCCACGGGGGTCGCGGCCAGCCCCATGTCCGTGAGGATGCGGGCGAGCACCGGCAACGCGGTGATCGACATCGCCAGGCCGAGGAACACGGCGGAGGCGGGGCCGCGCGTGGCGCCGAGCGTGGGCGCGGCGGCGACCGCGAGGGCGACGCCGGCGAGGAAGGGAAGCCCGGTCGCGCCGAGGACGACCGAGCCGACCGCGCGCCGGCGCGCCCGCACCTGGTCGACGCGCAGCTCGCAGCCGACGAGGAACATGAAGGTCACCAGCCCGAGCTGGGCCGCGAGGCCCACGGCGTGCGCCACCGCCGGTGGGAGCAGCCACTCGCGCGCGCCCGGCAGGACCAGTCCCAGCCCGGACGGCCCGAGGGCCAGGCCGCCGAGGATCTCCCCGACCACCGGTGGCTGCCCGAACCGGGCGCACAGCGCGCCGAGGAGGTGGCAGGTGACCAGGATGACCGTCACCGCCAGCAGAAGGCGGGTCACCGGATCGACGCCACTCGTGTCCACTGTGGACTCGGAGATGCCCGCCGTCGAGGCGAGCGCCGTCACGACGACCGCCAGGAGCGTGCCGACACCGAGCACTCCGGCGACAACCCTCACCGTGGTCCGGCGCCGTCGCAGGCCCGTGCCGCCGCCGACCGTCTCCACCCGACCGTTGTCCACCGCGCTCGCCCCCTGGTCTCGGCCCGGTCCCCGGCTCACCCCCGATGATCGGGGCCGAGCGCGTCGGACGGCGGTGGTGGCGCGGAGCCCGACAGCCACGAGGAGAACGACCTCAGCCCGTAGAGCAGGGGGACGTCCGCCGTCTGGAGCACGCGGACCACCTCGCCCAACACCAACGTGTGATCACCGACCTCGACCGAGCCGGCCACGCGACACTCCGCCACCGCGAACGCGTCGCGGGCCAGCCACGGCAGCCCCGAGTCGCCGACCGGCCGCCACCCGACCTCGGCGAACCGGTCGGGCACCGGCGAGGAGAACACCTCGGCGGCCCGCCGGCCCCGGGAGTGCAGCAGGTTCACCGCGAAGCCGCCCCGGCCCCGCGCCGCGCGCAGGGTCCCGCTCGTGCTGAGCAGGCTGACCATCAGCGTCGGCGGGGACAGCGTGATGCTTGACAGCGACGTGCAGGTCAGGCCGCGAGGACGGCCGTTCTCGTCGGTGGTCGTCACGACGGCCACGCCGGTGGGGAACGCGCTCATCATGCGGCGGAACGCGTCCACGGCGACCGTGGCGGGCCGGGCCGACGCCGGGAGCGCCTCCGGGTCGGAAGGCCGGCTCCGCCGAGACACCACGCCCATGGTTCACCTGCCGTGCAGCCGGCAGAGGTACTCGTAGTGGGACGGCAGGGTGGTGACCAGCTCACGTTGCCGTCGCCTGACCTCGGCGAACCGCGCCGCGGCCGACGCGACCGAGTCCGGTCGGTGGGCCAGCAGGGGCATCGGCCGGTCGGGCAGCGCCCCGAGCCCGGCGAGGACGCAGTAGTAGTTCCCGTTGGTCCACACCTTGCGGAAGTCGAGGTCGACATGGTCGTAGACCGTGTCCTCGTCGTGCGTCGGCGGCGGGTTGACGACCATGCCCGCCCGATACAGGGCGATCTTCTCCTGGATGCCGTCGGCCAGCCGCAGTTCCTTGTTGGCCTTCCAGAACGGGGTGTCCACCCGGGGCGAGAAGAAGAAGTGGGCCTGGATGAAGTCCCTGGTGTCGTCGAACATCGTCTCGATCTCGTGGTTGAACCGGTCGATCAGGACCGGGTCGAAGCTCCGGTCGGGGAAGTGGCCGACCAGGCGGTGGATCGCGGCGGTGATGAAGTAGATCCCGGTGGACTCCAGGGGTTCCAGGAAGCACGACGACAGCCCGATGCCGACGCAGTTGCGCACCCACGCGCGGCGGTTGCGGCCCACGCGGAACCGGATGCGGTTGAGTGGCGTGGTCTCCGGGTCGAGCCCCCACAGCGCGCAGAAGTCGGCCACGGCCTCGTCCTGCTCGGCGAACCGGCTGGAGTAGACGTAGCCGGAGCCGAACCGGCCGAGCATGGGGATCTTCCACGTCCAGCCGGACCGCATGGCGATCGCCGAGGTGTAGGGCTCCACGCCCTCGGTCGCGCTGTCGCTGGGCACCGCGGTGGCCACCGCGCTGTCGCACAGCAGGTGGTCGCTCATGTCGAGGAACGGCTCCTCCATCGCCTGGTTGATGAGCAGCCCCCGGAACCCGGAGCAGTCCACGAACAGGTCGCCCTCCAGTCGCCGGCCCTGTTTCGTCCGGAGCGCGGTGATGAACCCGCGCGCGTCGAACTCCGCGCCCACGTACTCGTCCCGCACGTGCGCGACGTCCAGCCGCCGGGTCGCGTGGCGGCACAGGAAGTCGGCGACGAGCTGCGCGTCGAAGTGCCACGCGTAGGGCGCTGAGCGACGCCCGTCGAACCAGCGCGGCGCGCTCAGGGCGTCCATCGCGGGGACCTCGCGCAGGCACGCGTGGTCGTAGGGCGCGTCGGTGCGGCCCCGCAGCCGGTCGTAGACCCAGTAGTGCGACAACGGGATGCCGTCATGCGTCGGCACCACGCCGAACGAGTGGTAGAAGTGGTCGGGGCCGCCGTTGATCCGCCGCGCGACCGGCTCCCCCTCCCCCGGGGTCCGCCAGTTCACGAACTTCACGGCCATCTTGAAGCTGGCGTTGCACTCGGGCATCCACTCCTCCTCGGGCAGGCCGAGGAAGTCGAACAGCAGCTTCTGGAGGTTCGGCACGGTCGCCTCGCCCACCCCGATCCTCGGGATCGCCGGGGCCTCCAGGACCGTGACGCTCGCGGTGCCCCGCAGGGCCTTGCCGAGGTACGCGGCGGTCATCCAGCCCGCGGTGCCGCCGCCGAGGACGACGACCCTCCTGATCCGATTGTCCATAGTGGACGTTCCTCCCGAGAGGTGGTCTTCGATGGTGCTCCGCGACGGTGGTCCTCGACGGTGGTCCGCGAGGGTGGGCGCGAGACGGGTGCGGTCGACCTCTCCTGACGGTCTCTCCGGTCGGCCTCTCAGGCCGGGCGCACCCGGACGGGAAGCTCACGCAGGTGGTTGGCGAACACGCTCCACCCCCGGCGCGGCGGTCCGGCCGGCTCCAGCCGGGGTCCTCGGGTGAACAACTCCTCCAGCAGGACCCTGGTCTCCAGCCGGGCGAGGTGGCTGCCCAGGCAGTAGTGCGGCCCGCCGCCACCGAAGGCCACGTGCGGCTGACGGCGCTCGCTGTCGAAGCGGTGCGGGTCCGGGAAGACCTCGGGATCGCGGTTGGCCGCGACGTACCACAGCAGCACCATGTCCCCCGCCGCGATCGTCCTGTCCCGCAACCGCACGTCCCGCCGGGCGTGCCGGGCCATGTGCATCACCGGTGAGACGTGGCGCAGCAACTCCTCCACCACGCCGTCCATCCGGCGCGCGGTGGCGGCGGCGCGGATCTGCCGCTCGACGCCCGGCTCCTCCAGCGCCAGCCGCACGGCCTGGCCCAGCAGCGTGTGCGTGCTCTCGATCCCGGCCGTGACCAGCAACAGGAAGTACGCGTTGTAGTCCTCGGCGCGCAGCCGCTCCCCGTCGACGTCCGCCATGGCCAGCTCGGTCATCACGTCGGCCTCGGGGTGCCGCAGCTTCCGGTCCCGCAGCCAGTCCGCGTACTCGAACGCCTCCAGCGCCGCCTGGTGCGCCGCGTCGACGCCGTCGGCGTCCGCGCCGCCGAAGACCATGGCGTGCGCCCACCGCACCATGTTGTCCAGGTCCGCGTCGGGGACGCCGAGCAGCGCGCCGATCACCCGCGCCGGCAGGACGGCGGCCACCTCGGCGACGAAGTCGAGGGTGTCGCGCCGCCACAGCCCCTCGACCAGGGGGACGGCCAGCTCGCGCACCCAGTCCTCCAGCCTGCCGACCGCGCGCCGGCCGAAGCCCCGCGCGGTCAGCAGGCGCAGCCGGGTGTGGTCGGGCGGGTCCCGCATGATCATCGCGCCGCGTTGCAGGGCGACGGTGTCCGGACAGCTCGGGAACATCGCGCCCAGCGCGGACGTGAAGTCCTCCTGGTCCTGCGAGACCGCGACGACGTCGTCGTGCCGGGTGAGGGACCAGAAACCCCCGGACGGCGTCCCCCAGTCGGTGGGTGTCCAGTGCACCGGCGCCTCCCGGCGCAGCCGGTCGAACACCCCGTGGGGCACACCGTCCACGAAGGATCGCGGATCGGACAGGTCGACGAGCGTGTCCTGGAGGGCACTGGCCACGACGGTGCTCCCGTTCCTCGGTCGGCGCGCGGGGAAGGATCAGGCCGGCGACGCGGCGGTGAACTCCGTGAGCTGGGCGACGCCCGCGACCACCTGGGTCGACGCCGGGGCCAGGCCGACCGTGGCCGCCAGGCGCGCCAGCTCCTGGCCGGTCCGCAGCCGGCCGGCGAACAACGCCAGCATCGCCAGGTCCAGCCGCGTGGTCAGCTCCGGCTCGACCGGGGCGTCCAGCGGGAGGTCGTAGACCAGGACACGCCCCCGCCGGCCGGCCGCCTCCGCGCAACGGCGCAGGATGCGCTCCGCCTCCAGGTCGTCCCAGTCGTGCAGGACGTTCGACAGGACGTAGACGTCGGCGCCCGAGGGCAGCGGGTCGAAGAAGCTCCCCGGCACCACCACGCAGCGGTCACCGACGCCGGCCCGCGCCAGGTTCGCCCTGGCGGCGGTCGCGGTGTGCGGGAGGTCCACGAGCGTGCCCAACAGGTGCGGGTGGGCCCGCAGCAGCTCGATGAGCAGGGTGCCGTCGCCGCCGCCCACGTCGACGACCTGCGCGACGGCCGACCAGTCGTAACAGGCCGCGATGCGGGGCGCGACCGTCGCGGTCGTCCCGCCCATCATGGCGTTGAACCCCTCGCCGAGGTCGGGCTCGCTCGCCAGGTCCTTCCAGAACGAGCGGCCGAACAACCGCGGGTAGACCGCCTCGCCGGTGCGGATCGAGTGGACCACGGCCAGCACGGCCTGGTCCATCCGCGTGCTGATGCCCTCCGGCATCAGCCAGTCCACCCGGCTCGCGCTGGCCTCCTCGCGCAGCAGCCGGCCGACGTCGCTGAGCGCGAAGACCCCGGCGGGGTCCTCGACGAGCACGCCGCAGCCCACCAGGTGGCGCAGCAGCCGGCCCAGCGCGTCCGGGTGCGAGCCGGTCCGCTCGGCCAGCTCGGGCGCGGGCGTCGCTCCGGCCGCCAGCAGCTCCACCACCCCCAGCCAGACCGCCGCGCGGACCGCGCAGGGCGCCACGAGGTCGGTGAGCCGGCGGAGCACGGGCGAGCCGCCGAAGACGCGGGCCGGGTCCTCCGAGACGACCTCCACGAGCAGCCCGGCCGGGTCGACCACGGCGAAGGACCGCCGCAGCCCCTCGGTCGCGAGGGGCCGGACGATGGTCGCGCCGCGGCGGACCAGCTCCGCGTGCGCCCGGTCCAGGTCGAGCACGTCCACGGTGAGCTGGACGCCCCTGGGGGTCGCGCCGCCGCCGTCGGTGCGCTGGAAGTCGAGGCGGAACCGGGGGTCGGCCGGACCGGCCAGCCGCAGCACCGACCCGCTCTCGGTGAGGACGCGGAAACCGAGGACGTCGACGTAGAACGCCCTGAGTTCGCGCATCGCGTCGGGTCGCTCAACGGGAATGGTCGGGCGCAGGCCGATGACGGTCAACGGAAGGCTCCGTTCCGGTCGAGGGGGTGTTCGCTGTCGTCGAGGACGTGTTCGCGTGTCATTTCCGGTCGCCGTCCGACAACGGGTCCGACCCTCGAACGGCAATGGTTCCTCCCCGATCCCGACGGACGCCGCGGACGCGGCGGGCGCGCCACCGGGATCGGGGAGGAAGAATGGACGACCACCAACCGGATCCCGCCCGGTCCCGGCGTCCGTCAATGTGATTCTTTCCCGTCGACACCATCGCACGACAGTCGATTCCGGTCAGGAGGTCCGAGCATTGTTCACGTCGGTCTCCTCCGGTGCGAGAACCGGGACGGGTGGCCGACGGCGGCGCCGCTCCGCCGGGACCTCAGAGCCGGCCGATGAGCTCGTTGCCGGTGGCCTTCACGTCGCTGCCGGCGAAGAAGTCGTACATGTTGCGCGCGAACTCGGTCCTGGACAGCTCGCCGTCCCCGTCGGAGTCCATGCGCTGGAACACGGCGCCGGCGTCCTCGGAGGACACGCCGATCGCCTTCGCGTACCGCACGAACTCGTCCCGCGAGATCCTGCCGTCGCGGTTGTTGTCGACCATCTCGAACAGCGCCTCGGCGTACTGCGTCAGCGCCTTGCGGATGTCCTGCTGGCGCAGGCGCGTGATGCCCTGGACGTACTCGTCCATGGTGAGCTCCTGCTCGGGGCTCTTGCCGACGCACTTCACCAGTTCCCGCCAACACCGCGCGTCGGCGTCGAGCAGGCGGGCGAACTGCGGCGAGTCGGCCGCCGCGCCGAACTCGGCGGCGATCCGCCGGACCTGGTCCTCCAGGTCGCTCATGGACACCGTGCCGCGCCCGGTCACGTCGAGGGCCTCGAAACTCTTGGCGATCTTCCGTTGACGGAGGTCGCCGGACGCCACTGCCATGTTTTCCTCCCTGTGTCCCGAATCGGGGCGCATCGGCCCGAGACGGGCCCGCGTCCCCGACTTCACCCCGGCGCTTACACAACCACGGGCCCCGGGGGCGGGCAAGCGACGACGGAGTGCATCCGGGCCGCCCACTCGAAAATGCCGCTCGTGGGTGAACTATTTGACCAAGAACGCACACAGTGGAACGAGGAATCCCGCGAACGGGGCCGTCGCCACCATTCCTGATCTCGTGTTCGCCACTCCGGGGAGGGGCGGGCCGGCCCCGTTCCGTCGTGATGGGGGACCGGAGGTTCCTGTGGGTGAGCGGAGAAGATCCGCGCCGCCGCCGTCCCACCGCCGGAGCCCTCAGGCGAGGCCACCGGTGACCCGCAGGTTCTGCCCCGTCACCCACCGGGCGTCCGGGCCGGCGAGGAAGGCGACGACGTCGGCGATGTCGGAGGGCAGCCCGAGGCGGCCCAGCGGCGTCATCCGCACCGCCGCGTCGAGGACCTCCTGGCTGTTGCCGGCCCGCAGCATGTCGGTGTCGGTGGCTCCGGGCGAGACCGCGTTCACGGTGATCCGCCGGGGCGCCAGTTCCAGCGCGGCGGCGCGCGTGAACTGCTCGACGGCGGCCTTGCTCGCGGAGTAGACCGCCGCGCCCGGCTCGGCCATCACCGTACTCGCGGACGAGATGGTGATGACCGCTCCCTCGTCCCGCAGTCGGCGCGCCGCCTGTTGGAGCACGAAGAACGCCCCCTTGGCGTTGACGGCCATCATCCGGTCGTAGACCTCCTCGGTGGTCTCGGCGATCGGGCACACGCGGCCCTCCCCCGCGTTGTTCACCACCACGTCCACGCCGCCGAAGGCCCGTTCCGCCGTGTCGAAGAGCCCGACGATGTCGTCCAGGTCGGTCAGGTCGACGCGCACCGCGCACACCCGCCCGCCGATGGACCCCGCGTCCGCCACGACCTTCCTGGCCAGTTCCTCGTCGCGCCGGTAGCTGAACACGACCGCCGCGCCGTCCCTGGTGAACCGCTCCACGATCGCCCGGCCAATGCCGCGGGCGCCGCCCGTCACCACCGCCACCCTCCCGTCGAGCACGGGCATCGGGCACCACCTTCCGCTCGTCCCAGTTCGGTTGTCCCAGTCCAGTTGTCCCAGTCCAGTTGTCCCAGTCCGGTTGTCTCAGGTCGTCGCGGTCGTCCCCGGCTCCCCGTCGCGCGAGCACGGGCCGGGCGCGAGGTAGACCGCGACCCTGGCCGGTCGTCCGCCCGGCGCGCCGGGACGGCACGACACGAGCGTCTGCGTCCTGGTCACCACCCACGGCCGGTCGCAGACCGCGCCCAACACCGTCGAGTAGCCGAGGGGCTCCAGCCCCTGGCTGATCATCAGGCGGGACACCCTGCCGTGCGCCCACGCGTCGTTGTCCGTGGTGAGCGGGATGTCGACCGCCGAGGCGACCGGGACCGGCTCCCCCGGCGCGAGGGTGAACCACAGCGTCGGCGGCCGGGCCCAGCCCGCGCCGCGACCGCCGGTGGTGATCCGCAGGGCCGCGGCGATGCGGCCCGGCACGTGGCCCTCGGCGATCCCCGCCTGCGCGTCCAGGGTCGCCCCGTCGGCCAGCGACGTCACGTACACCCGGACCCGCCGGGTGCCGGGGCCGGACAGCCGCAGCGCCACGCCCACCGGCCGCCAGCGCGGCGCGTCGAGCCGGTCCCGGTGGTCGAGGACGGCCCGCCACGCGCGCCCGACGCCCAGCCGGGAGGCGGCCTCGGCGGTCACCTCGTCGGCCCGGCGCCCGCCGTGGATGGCGGGGTTGAGGTAGACGTGGAACACGGGCGGGCCGGTCGCCGACCAGGAAACCCCGTGCCACAACGGGAACGGGCCCTGGGGTTGGGCGGTGGTGAACAGGTCCTCCACGCTGAGGTAGGCGTCGAGCGCGGTCCCCTGCCGGTCGCCGAGGCGCCGCACGTACTCCCGGCCGGTGTCCACACTGGACAGTGCCGACGGGTGTTCGCCGAGCGCCTCGAAGTCCACCAGGACCCCGGTGCCACCGCCCCGCCAGACGACGGCCAGCTCGAACGGGACGCCCTGCGGGGAGATCGCCGAGCGGTAGCCCGTGCGGCGCGCCACCGGGGCGCCGCCCCACGGCTCCCACAGCCGGCGCAGCTCGTCCAGCAGGGCGGAACGCCGGGCCGCCGACCACCTCAACGCGCGGCAGATCCGGCCGAGCCGGTCGCAGGCGACGTCGGCGATGGTGGCCTCCTCGGGCCAGGGAGAGGCGCGGGGTGGCCCGGAGTCGACGTCAGGACCCGTGGCCGCGTCGGGCGGGCTCACCCCGCGCCCCGATCCGCACCGGCCGCGGCCGACTCCCTCCGCCCCGCGGCAGCCGCCGCGCGACCGCCCCAGACCACCGGCAGTCGGACCGGGGTCCGCGCCTGCATGCCGCGCAACCACTCCACCTCGTCCGGGGGCACCGCCAACGCGAGGTCGGGGAACCTCCCCAGCACCATCGTCAGGGCGACCTCCATCTGCACCCTGACCAGGGAGGCCCCCAGGCAGTGGTGCAGCCCGACCCCGAAGGCCAGGTGCTGGTTCGGTCGTCGGGCGAGGTCGAGCCGGTCCGGGTCGGGGAACGCCTCGGCGTCGCGGTTGGCGGACGGGATGGCCGGCAGCACCGCATCCCCCGCCCTGACCAGGGTCCCGCCCACCAGGACGTCCTCCGTCGCGTAGCGCGCGAAGCTGACATGCGCGATCAACGGCACGTACCGCAGCAACTCCTCCACCGCGCTCGGCATCAGCTCGGGACGCGACCGCAACAACTCCGCCTGCTCCGGCTGGCACAGCAACACGTACAGCGAGGACGCGAGCTGGGCGGCGGTGGTGTGGTAGCCGGCGAGCAGGAGCACGTTGGCCAGGTCCACCAGCTCCTGTTCGGAACAGCTCCGGTCCCGGTCCCTGGCGCGGACGAGCCCGCCGAGGAGGTCGTCGGCCGGCTCCGCGCGCCGGCGGGCGACCAACTCGGCGATGTAGTCGTACATCGCCTCGATCCGGGCGGCCACGTCGTCGGCCGGCAGGGCGGTGATGCTGAAGAAACCCTCCAGCCAGTGCCGGAACCGGGTCCGGTCCTCGTACGGGACGCCCAGCAGCTCGCAGATCACCAGGCCGGACAACGGGGTGACGAACGACGTGACGAGGTCGGAGGGGGAACCCCGGGCCACCATGTCGTCGGTCAGCCGCCGGACCAGGTCGGTGACGCGGGGCCGCAGGTGCTCCACGCCCCGACGGGAGAAGGCGTTGGCCACCAGCTTGCGCAGCCGGGTGTGGTCGGGCGGGTCGACCCCCATGACGCTGGTCCTGATCGCCAGCGGCGTCAGCCGGGCCTCGTCGTGCCGGCTCGCGGCGGCCCGACTGAACCGGGGGTCGGTCAACACGGTCCGCACGTCCTCGTACCGGGTGGCCAGCCAGGCGTCGTCGCCGTAGGGGACGCGGACCCGGAGCAGCGTCCCCCGCTCCCGCAGCTCCGCGTACCGGGGATGCAGGTCGAGCCGCACGGCCTCGGCGAACGGGTACGGGACCGGCGTCGGCGCCTCGGTCGTCGCCTCGGTCATCGCCTCGGTCGTCGCCTCGGTCATCGCCCCGCCCTCCTCGCGCCCCAGGTCACCGGCAGGGACTCCACGGTCCTGGCCTGGATGCCGGTGGCCCACGGCACCTCCGCCGCCGGCACGGCCAGCCTGAGGTCCGGCAGCCGGGCGAGCAGCTTCGGCAACACCACCCGCATCTGCATCCGGACCAGCGCCGCCCCCAGACAGCGGTGCGGTCCGAACCCGAACCCGAGATGGGGGTTGGACGCGCGACGGAAGTCGAGCCGGTCCGGGTGGGGGAAGACGGCCTCGTCCCGGTTCGCGGAGGGAATGGCGGGCAGCACCGCATCCCCTTCCCTGACCAGGGTCCCGCCCACCAGGACGTCCTCCGTCGCGTAGCGCGCGAAGCTGACGTGCGCGATCAACGGCACGTACCGCAGCAACTCCTCCACCGCGCCCGACGCCAACTCGGGACGCGACCGCAACAAGTCCGCCTGCTCCGGATGCGTCAGCAGGACGTAGGCCGAGGCGGACATCTGGAACGCGGTCGTGTCATGCCCCGCGATGAGCAGGATGCTGACCAGGCCGACCAGCTCCTCCTCGGTGCACCGGCGTTCCTCGTCGCAGGCCCGCACCAGGGCGGTCACCAGATCGTCCCTCGGGTCGTGACGCCGCCGCTCCACCAGCTCCGCGAGGTACCCGCGCAGGGCCCGCATCCCGGCCGCCACCTCGTCGGCCGACATCTCCGTGGTGGTGAAGTGCGCGCGCAGCCAGGTCTGGAACTTCTCCCTGTCCTCGAAGGGGATCCCGAGCAACGCGCAGACGACCCTCCCGGCCAGCGGCACGCAGAACGCGTTCGCCAGATCCGCAGGCGGCCCCTGCTCGACCATCTCGTCCAGCAACCGGTCGGCGAGCGCGTGCACCCACGGACGCAGGTTCTCGACCCGGCGCATGGTGAAGGCGTGGCTGACGACGGTGCGCAGCCGCGTGTGGTCCGGGGGATCCAGCCCCATCACGCTGGTCCGCAGCGGCAACGGCGTCAGCCGCGGCTCGTCGTGGTCCGCCGAGGCCGCCCTGCTGAACCTCGGGTCGGCGAGGACGGCCCTGACGTCCTCGTGCCGGGTGGCCAGCCACGCGTCGTGCCCGTACGGCACGCTCACCCTGAGCAGGGACGGCCGCTCCCGCAGCGCGGCGTAGGCCGGGTCGACGTCGAGTCCGATCACGGGGCTGAACGGGAACGGCACGGGCTCCTCGGCCGCCACTCCCCCGGCGGTCCGCGACGGTTCGCTCATCCTGACCCTCTCCCTCGTGCGTCGGTCCGCTCCCCCGTCCCGCCGGACGCCACGTCGGCGGCCGGGCGGGTCGGCGGCTCGGGGAAGAACCCGCTGGCGACGAACCAGTGCAGGCACCGGCGGACGAAGCCGGCGTCGGGGTCGGCGAGGACGACCGACGAGCCGGCCAGGCCGCCGTCGGTGTTCGCCCGGTCGAAGCGCAGGCGGGACAGCCCGACCAGTTGGGGCAGCGCCTCGCCGAGCAGGAGGCCCACGCCCAGCTCCTCGCCGCCCGGCTCGTCGGCGCGCTCCTCCAGCAGGCGCACCCACCGGTGGTAGGGCAGCGGGTCCAGCGCGTACCCGAGCCCGCGCAGCTCGTCCAGGACCGTGGCGAACGCCAGCGGCGTGCGGCAGGTCAGGTGGTGCGCCCTGCCGAACGAGGAGGGCGAGCGCGCGAGGTGCACGACGGCCCGCGCGACGTGGTCCACCGGCACGAGGTCGACCACGGGCGCGTCGCCGTGCGGGAGCTCCGGCGCCGCGCGCAGGAGCAGCATCGCGCGGACGAGCTGCCAGAAGGCGTCGTCGGGTCCGCCGGCGCCGGTGCGGCTGTGGCCGCCCACGCGGCCCGGCCGGTGGACCGTCACCGGGACGCCACGCGCCGACGCCGCCCACACGTGCCGCTCGGCCATCCACTTGCTGGTCACGTACCCGTTGGGCAGCAGGGAGCGCGGCGGCACGTGGTCGTCCTCGCGCACGACCTCCCCCCGCGCGTCGATCGCGACGACCACCGCGGCGGTCGAGACGTGGTGCACGGGTGTGACCCGGCGGCGGGTGGCGAGGCGCAGGACCTCCCGCGTTCCCAGCACGTTCGCGGCCCGCAGGCGGGAGTACGGCTCGACGCCGTTGACCAGCGCGCCGTTGTGGTAGATCGCGTCCAGCTCGCCGGCCAGCTCGTCGAACACCGGTTGCGGGAGGCCGAGCCGGGGCTCGGTGAGATCGCCGACCACGGGGATGATCCGCGCCGTCAACGCCGACGCCGACACCGGCACCGACGCCGACACCGACGCCGAGACCGAGGCCGGGTCGGCGAGGCCGAAGCGCGCGAGCGCCAGCGCCAGGCGGGCGGAGGCCTCGGCCTCGTCGGCCGCGCGGACCAGGCAGAGGACCTCGGCGGAGGTGCTGTCGAGCAGCTCGCGGAGCAGGTAGGCCCCGAGGAACCCGGTCGCGCCGGTCAGCAGCACGCGCCGGGGGTGGCGGTTGCGGTCGAGGTCGGCGGGAAGGCCGCGGTCCGGGGTGATGTCGGGCGGGAGGGGCGGCTCGGCCGCGAGATCGGCCACGGGGGCTGGGTCGGCCACGGAGGCGGGAGCACCGGGCGGGGCCTGCCCGTCGGGCGGAGCCTGCCCGTCGAGTGGGGCCTGCCCGTCGGGTGGGGGCGCGTCGGGCACGATCCGCTCCCGGGCGTCGACCCCCGGCCTCCCCGCCCGCACGGCGTCCACGGCCGCGACCAGCTCGGCGACGGTGGGCCGCTCGAAGACCGTGCGCACCGGCAGTCGGACGCCGAGCTGGCGGTGGATCCGGCCGACGAGCCGGATCGCCAGCAGCGAGTGGCCGCCGAGGTCGAAGAAGTTGTCGTCGACGGCGACCGAGGGGCGTCCCAGCAGCTCGGCGAGGACGGCGCACAGGATGCGTTCGGCGGGGGTGCGGGGCGCGCGGCCGACCGCGGCGCGCTCGATGTCTACAGTGGACAGTCTATCGCGGTCGATCTTCCCGTTGGCGGTCACTGGGAACTCGTCCATCACGACCACCGCCGACGGCACGAGGTAGTCCGGCAGCGCCGCGGCGACGTGCTCGCGGAGGGTGGCCCCGTCAACGACCCGACCAGCCCGGTCGGCGCGCGTCACGTAGGCCACGAGGTGGCGCTCGCCGGAGGGCGCCTCGCGGGCCAGCACGAGGGCCTGGGCGACGGCCGGGTGCCCGGTGAGGACGGCCTCGATCTCCGCCGGCTCCACCCGGAAACCCCTGATCTTGATCTGGGCGTCCGCCCGGCCGACGAACTCCAGCTCCCCGTCCCCGCGCCAGCGCGCGAGGTCGCCCGTGCGGTACATCCGGTCCCCCGGCCGGCCGAAGGGACAGGCGACGAACCGCGCGGCGGTGGGGCTCGGCTGGTGGAGGTAGCCCCTGGCCAGACACGGACCCGCCACGTACAGCTCGCCCACCACCCCCGGCGGCGCCGGCCGCAGGTGGGCGTCCAGCACGTACGCCCTGGCGTTCACCGTGGGCCGGCCGATCGGCGGCACCGGGTCGTCGGACAACGGCCGGCTGAGCGTGGCGCACACCGTGGTCTCGGTCGGCCCGTACCCGTTGAGCACCCGGTGCCGCGCCGCCCACCGGCGCGTCGTGCCCGGCGACGGCGGTTCCCCCGAGACGATCAGCCAACGCCCGTCCGGCAGGTCCTCGGGGGCCATCACGCCGAGGACGGCCGGGGGCAGGGTGGCGTGGGTGATCCCCTGCTCTGCGACCAGCTCCGCCAGCGGCGGACCGGGGACCAGGCGGGTCGCCGGGGCGGTCACCAGGGTCGCGCCGGTCAGCAGGGCCCCGCACAGCTCCCAGACCGTGCCGTCGAAACTGGGCGAGGCGAACAACAGCACGCGGCTGTCCGAGGTGAGGCCGAACCGCTCCACCTGGACGGCGGCCACGGCGGCCAGGCCGGCGTGGGTGACCACGACACCCTTGGGTCGCCCTGTCGACCCGGAGGTGTAGATGACGTAGGCGGGGCTGGCCGGCCTCAGCGGGGCGAGTCTGTCCGCATCGGACAGATCACCGTCCACACAGGACTCGATGCTGGCGCGCGTCGCGGGGTCGTCGAGGACGACCCACCGCGTCTCCGACCCGTCTCCCCCGGCGGCGCGCCGTCGCGGCATCCTGGCCAGGGCCGACCGGGTGGTGACGCCGAGCGCGACCCGCGCGTCCTCCGCGATCAGGGCGAGCCGGGCCGACGGCGAGTCGGGGTCCAGCGGCACGTACGCCCCGCCCGCCGCGAGCACCGCCAGGACGGCCTCCACCAGCTCGCGGGACCTCGGCAGCGCGACCGCGACACGACGTTCCGGTCCGACCCCGAGCCGCACCAGGTGGCGGGCGAGCTGGTTCACCCGCCGGCTCAGGTCGCCGTAGGACAGTTCAACGGTCCCGGCCCCGGTCCCGGTCCCAGTCCCGCTCCCGGTCCCAATTCCGGTCCCGCTCCCGGTTCCTGCTCCCGTTCCGGTTCCGGTTTCGCCGTCGGTCGTCGACACCACCGCGACGGCGTCCGGGGCGCGCGCGACCGCCGCCCGGAACAGTGCGGGGAACGGGGCCTCCGGCAGTGCCCGAGCAGTGTCGTTCCAGTCGACGAGCACGCGGTGTCGCTCGTCCTCACCCAGCACGTCGAGCGCGCTGAGGCGCTGACCCGGGTCGGCGACGACCGCCCGCAGCACCCGCAGGAACCGGGCCACCAGCGTCTCGACCGTGGGGCGGTCGAACAGCTCGGCGTCGTACTCCACGAGCCCGGTGATCCCGCGCGCGGCTCCGTCCGGCGAGGGTCGTTCGGCGAGGCTGAACACCAGGTCCATCCGGCAGGTGCCAAGGTCCACCGGCTGGGTCCTGGTCAGCAGCCCCGGGAACCGGACGTCGCCGACCGGCGCGTTCTGCACCGCCAGCATGACCTGGAACAGCGGGTGGTGGGCGAGCGACCGCGCCGGCGTCAGCGCCTCCACGAGCTGGTCGAACGGCAGGTCCTGGTGCGCGTAGGCGGCCAGGTCCAGCTCGCGCACCCGCGCGAGCAGCTCGGGGAACCGGGGATCGCCCGAGGTGTCGGTGCGCAGCACGAGGTTGTTGACGAAGAAGCCGACGAGCTGTTCCGCCGCGTCGTCGGTGCGCCCGGCGATCGGGCTGCCGATCGGCAGGTCCGTGCCGGCGCCCAGCCGGGTCAGCAGGGCGGCGAGCCCGGCGTGCAGCACCATGAACAGGCTGGTCCCCGTGTGGTGGGCGAGGTCGAGCAGGCCGGTGTGCAGGTCGGGCGTGATCTCGACCGGGACCGTTCCGCCCCGGTAGGCCGACGCGGCGGGCCGGGGACGGTCGGTGGGCAGGCGGAGCTGTTCGGGCATCCCGGCCAGCGCCTTCGTCCAGTAGGCGAGTTGTCGCGCGGCGACGCCGTCCGGGTCGATCTTGCCGTCCTCGGTCACTCCCAGCAGATCCCGTTGCCAGAGCGTGAAGTCCGCGTACTGCACGGGAAGGGGCGCCCAGTCGGGTTCCGCCCCTCGGCACCGCGCCGCGTAGGCGGCCGTGATGTCTCTCCACAATGGACTGATGGACCACCCGTCGCACGCGATGTGGTGCAGGGTCAGCAGCAGGACGTGCTCGGCGCGCTCCGGGTCGTCGCCCCGCGAGTCGGACGGCGGTCGGGCGTCATCGGCGCGCACGGCGAAGAGGGCCGCGCGAAACGGGATCTCGGTCCGCAGGTCGAACCCCCGGCGGCCCTCGTCCCGCAGGGCGCTCGCCAGGTCCGCCTCCGACACGGACCGGACCACCAGCGGGGGTCGGGCCTCGGGCAGCACCACCTGGCGCGGTCGACCGCCGTCGTCGGTGAGGACCGTGCGCAGGCTCTCGTGCCGCTCGACCACGTCCCGCAGCGCGGCGGCCAGCGCCGCACGGTCCAGCCGACCGGACAGCCGCACGGCCAACGGGACGTTGTACGTCGCGCTGGGGCCTTCGAGGCGGTGCAGGAACCACAGTCGCCGCTGCGCGAACGACATCGGCACCGCGTCGGGACGCGCTCGGCGCGTCAGGGGCGGCCGGAGCCGGCCGTGGGCGAGCCGGTCGACGAGGGCGGCGACGGTCGGCGCCTCGAACACCGCGCGGACGGGCAGCTCGGCCCCGAGGGCGGTGCGGACCCGGCTGACCAGCCGGGTGGCGGCCAGCGAGTGCCCGCCCATGTCCACGAAGCTGTCGTCCACCGACACCGCCGGCACACCGAGGACCTCGGCGAACAACGCGCACAGCGTCCGCTCCACCGGGGTGCGCGGCGGGCGGCCGCCGGGCGCGAGGCCGGGGTCGGGCGCCGGCAGGGACCGCCGGTCCACCTTGCCGCTGACGGTCAGGGGCAACGAGTCGAGGACGACGATCGAGGCCGGCACCATGTGGTCGGGCAGCCGCTCCCTGAGGTGCGCGCGCAGCCGCGCCGGCAGCGCGCCCGCCCACCGAGCCGCCGTGGGGTTGTTGGTGTGCCGGGTGAACCACCGCCCCTGGCTCGCGCCGACGTCGGGCGCCGGCGTCCCGTCCACCAGCGGCCACGACGCGCCGAGAGCCGGCGACGGGGCGCGGGTGTCCGCCTCGAACAGGACGTCGACCCGGCCGTCCCCGCTGGCCGGGGTCCACGTCGTGGCCACCCGGTACCCCAGGATCGCGCCGAGGTCGTGGAACGCCTCCGGGTCGACCGGAGTGGGGTCCTCCTCCGCGACCCGCTCCAGCCCCGCCGCGTCGACCGGCTCGCCCCGCTCCACCAGGCGCAGCGCGGCCAGCGCGGTCGTCAGCCGAGCGTTCGGCACGCCGGAGATCCACAGCCGCCGCGACCGGTGGCGGGTCAGCCGCGCGGCGAGGTCGCGCAGATCGGCCACGTCGCGGCCCCAGCACAACCGCTCGGCGTGCCAACACCGGTCGTGCTCGACCGGTGGCGGGTTCCTGCGCAGCACGACGTCGTAGCGGTACCGGCTCATCTCGTTGTGGTGCCGCCCTCGGCGCAGCCGCACGTCGACCCCGGCGACGAGCGGGTGGCGCGCCGCCAGCTCGGTGAAGAGGTCGGGGTCGACCACCAGCTCCTGGTCGGTCGCCACGCCCCTGTCGACGGCGGTCCTGAGGGCGCTCGCGGCGACGGGACCGTCCTCTGTGGACCGTCGCAGGTGGACGTCGGTGTGGAAGCACCGGAGCAGGCGGAGGTTGCGCACGTCGCCCACGAAGACCGCGCCGCCCTCGGCCACCAGGCCGAGCAGGCGGTCCAGGACGTCGACGAGGTGCTCGCCGTGCGGGAAGTACTGGACCACGGAGTTCAGCACGACGGTGTCGAAGAACCCCGTGGGCAGCCCGTCGAGGACCTCGGCGGGCTGGACCCGCAGCGTCACCCTGCCGGCCAGCTCGGCGTCGCCCTCCACCTGACGCCGCAGGTTCTCGACCGCGGCGGCCGAGAAGTCGGTTCCCCAGTAGGCCTCGCAGCGCGGCGCCAGGCGCGCCAGCAGCAGGCCGGCCCCGACGCCGACCTCCAGGACCCGGCGCGGCCGCAGCTCCCCGATCCGCTCGACCGTGACGTCCCGCCACTCCCGCATCTGCTCCGGCGGGATCGGCTCGCCGTCGTGGCTGCCGCGCCAGCCGGAGAAGTCCTCGCCGAGCGGCAGATCCCCCGACCGGGCGTACAGCTCGTCGTAGACCTCCCGCCACTCCGCCACCCGCCGGTCGGCCTCGTGCCCGGCCACCGCGCCGTCGGCGGCGGGGTCGGGCACGACGTAGCCCACCAGCCTCGGCTCCCGCCCCTGGTCCGTCCGCGACACCACCACGGCCCGCGCGACGGCGGGGTGCTCGGCCAGCGCCGCGGCCACCTCGCCGGGCTCCACCCGGAACCCGCGGATCTTGACCTGGTCGTCGGCGCGGCCGACGAACTCCAACGCGCCGTCGCGGCGCCGCCGCACCAGGTCGCCGGTGCGGTACAGGCGCGCTCCGGGCGGGCCGAACGGGTCGGCGACGAACCGCTCCGCCGTGAGCGCCGGCCGGCCCAGGTAGCCCCGCGCCAGCCCCGGCCCGCCTACGTAGAGCTCCCCCACCGCGCCGACGTCCACCGATCGGAGGCCCGCGTCCAGCACCCGAACCCACGTGTCGCGGATCGGCGTCCCGATCGGGGGAATTCCCTCGCCGGTCAGGGGACCGCTCATCGTCGCGCAGACCGTGGTCTCGCTCGGGCCGTACGCGTTGACCAGCCGCCGCCCCGCCGACGTGGTCCCGCCCCTGGTCTCGGCGGCCCAGCGACGGGCCAGGTCGGGCGGGCAGGCCTCCCCCGCCACGACGACGGTGGCCCCGGCCAGGTCGCCGTCCTCGGGCGACAGTTCCGCGAGCGCGGACGGCGGCAGGGTGACGTGGGTGATCCGGTGCTCGGCGAGCGTCCTGGCGAGCGGGCGGCCCGGCAACAGCGCGTCGGCCGGGCTGAGCACGAGCGCCGCCCCGGTCAGCAGCCCCATGCAGATCTCCCAGAACGCCGCGTCCACGCTGACCGAGGCGAACTGGAGCACCCGGGCGCCCGCGCCGACGCCGAGCCGCTCGCGCTGGGTGGCCACCAGCGCGGCCACCCCGGTGTGGCTGACGACCACGCCCTTGGGCCGGCCCGTCGAGCCGGAGGTGTAGACGACGTAGGCGGGATGGGCGGGCCGCAGGGGGCCCCGCCGCTCACGGTCGGACAGGTCGGTGTCCGGGAAACGGTCCGGTCTCCCGGGGGCCGCCGGGTCGTCGAGGACCTGACAGGCCACCCCGGAGCCGGCCACGGCGGCGGCGGTCCGTTCCGTGGCCAGGACGCACAGCGGTGCGGCGTCGGCGAGCAGCCGCTCACGCCGACCGGCGGGGAGGCCAGGGTCGAGGGGCAGCACGGCCGCGCCCGCCTTGAGCACGGCCAGGAACGCGACCACCAGCTCCGCCGACCGGGGCAGGGCGAGGCCCACGACGCGCTCCGGCCGCACCCCCTCGGCGACGAGCCGGTGCGCCAGCCGGTTGGCCCGGGCGTTCAGTTCCACATAGGACAGTGAGCGCCCCGCGAGCGCCAGCGCCGTCGCGCCCGGCGTCCGTCGCACCTGTTCCTCGAACAGGGCGGGGACCGTCGCCGGCGGCGTCGCGGTCACCAGGCCCGACCCCGTGCCCCGCCCGGCGACCGGCCCCGCGACCGGCGGGGCGACGGACACAGTGGACATCACCTGCGGCATCACGTCGGACACCGCGTCAGGCGCCAGGTCGGGCGCCAGGTCGGACGCCGCGCCGCACGCCGTGCTCGTCGCCGCGGTGTCCACGTCGGACCCCGCCGTCACGGTGCCCGCGTCGGTCGGCGTCGCCGCGGTGTCCGCGTCGGGAGGCAACGCCTCACCCTCGACCAGCCGCATCCCGGCTCACTCCCCGCTCGTCCGCGCCGGCTCAGGGCACGGAAAGCCGTGGCGGGGAACAGGATCGCGGGGAACGACTTCGCTCACGCATGGCTACCAGGGTCGCACCGCGCCAGCGGAAGTCCCGGGGTCCGACCGGGACTTCACCCCGTGTGCCGGGAACCCGTCCCGGGCCGGGTGTAGGCGGGGCGTGGGCGAACCACGGCCCGCGACAAGTCGTTCACCCGCTCACGCCGGCGCCACCCCTCGGCGGTCTGACCCGCCCGGCTCCGGCTTCCACCGGCCGGGACGGAACCTCGCGGAGGACCTCCCGCACCGGCCGCCGGGGCGTGAGCAGCGGGGGCAGGCTCCCCGGAGGACGGAACCCGACCCGCAGGACGAGCTGGGGGAAACCCTTGCCGTCCAGGACGTCCCGCCGCACCGACTCGCGCGTGCTCGGCACCTCCAGCGCCTGGCTCAGCGGGGACGCGGCCAAGCCGTGCAGCTCCGCGGTGAGCAGGACCGCGCTGACCGCCTCACCCGCCCGCAGGCGGGACATCCGGTCGTCGGCCGCGCTGCCCACGACCACGAGCTGCCCCAACTCCTCGGGAGTGGCCCAACGCCGGTGCATCCTCGACGGCGCGCCGAAGTCCCGCATCACCATGTCGCCGTACCGCAGGCCGGACGACGGGGTGCTCACGTCGGGGATGCCGTCGGTCGCGTGGACCCCACGCGCCGTCCACGCGGCGAGTTCCGCGCGGTAGGCGGCGTCCCTGCCCTGGATCTCCGCCGCCGCGGCGAACGCGGCGGTCAGGGCGGCGCGGCGGTCGCCGGTGACGATCCACGCCTCGCTGCCGTGTTCCCGCGCGACGGCGGCCATCGCCGCGAGCGAGGCGGACGGGGCCGGTCGGTCGCTGTACGGGCGACGGTCGGTCGTCCTGGCCTCGATCGCGGCGAGGACGCTGGCGTCGTGCTCGCCCGGCGGGCGGCGGCCGGTGAACCGGATCGTCGCGAGGTGGTCCTCGTCGCGGCGCGACGGCAGGCGGTGGACGGCGGTGTTCCAGCCGAGGATCGCCAACGCGGTGACCATGTGGTGCAGGGTCGCGCCGCAGCCGAGCAGCAGCTCGCGGTCACCGGGGTCGGCCGACCGCAGCGAGCGGGACCGGTCCGCGTGGAGGTGCAGGGACGTGTGGTCCGCGTGCCACAGCCATGGCTGCGTGTTGTACGCCGACGGCGCGCGGCACGCGAGTGCGACCGCGGCGTGCAGGACGTCGCGGTCGGGTGTCGTGGTGTTCATGAATGTGGTTACTCCCGATGCTTGCCCGACGAAGATCGCATCAGGGGCGCGGGCCGACCAGGGTCGAAGGTCCCGAGGCGGGTTCGGCGCGGTGGGCCGGCCGCGGCGTCGGGCGGGCCGGGCCACGGACGGACACGGACGGGACACGGGCGCCACCATCGCGAGCGGGCTCACCCGATCGGACCACGACTCGCAGCCATGTTGGGTTGAGTTGCCTCGCGCGGCACTACATGTAGTATCCGGTCCGCCGATGGTTCATCGGGCTCCCCTCGGGGGGCGCGATGAGGCAAGAGGGAACCCGGTGCGAGTCCGGGACTGCCCCGCAGCGGTGAGCGGGAACGACCGCCGTCATGAAGCACTGGGCGCGAGTCTGGGAAGCGACGGCCAGTAGGTCCGCCGGTGGAGACCGGCGGGTGCCCGCGAGTCCGAAGACCTGCCATCGGCACGCGCGCCGCACGGCGCGCGTCGGTCCGGGACCTCGCGGGAGGGTGGACGGACGACCCGGCGCACGCCCGGCGTGCGCTCCCGGTCGTGCTCGCCCGCTCCGCGTCGGCCCCTGGCCACGTCGTCGAGCTCGCGAGGAGAGAGCCGTGATCGTGATCACCGCCGTCCCGTCGGCGTCCGCGTCACCGACACCGCCGCCAGCGCGGCCGTCGGCCCTGCCGGCCGCGCCAGTCGTCTCAGCCGTGTCAGTCGGGTCCGCCGTGTCAGTCGGGTCCGCCGTGTTCGTCGCGTCAGCGGCCTGACCCGGTCCGTCTCCTCCCGTCCACCGCGCCACGCCCTGACGCCGCCGCGCGGTCTTCCCCAGCTCGACCTCCGCACGGCCGCACACGAGCCGTGTCGGAGCGCCCGCGCACACCCTCGCTACCCACGGAGTTCCCGAGCATGTCCGAGTCGTCCCCGCACACCTCCCAACTCCTCGTCGACCGGATCGACGACCGCCCCGGCGAGGCCGCCGCGACGGTCGCGCCGGCCGAGGTCCCGTCGCCCCCGGCGGCCCCCTCGCTCACCGTGCGGCACGAGGACGGCCGCACGCGCCCCCTGGACGTCGCCCGGCTGGCCCTGGTCATCGGGGAGGCGTGCGCCGGACTGGGCGGCGTGGACGCCGACACGGTGCTGGCCGAGACCCTGCGCAACCTCTACGACGGCATGCACGCGCGGGAGCTGGCGATCGCCCCGGTGATGGCGGCCCGCCCCCTGGTGGAGACCGAGCCGAACTACTCGCTGGTGTGCGCCCGGCTCCTGCTGGACAAGCTGCGCGGGGAGGCTTTGCGCCACCTCGGCGAGGGCGCCGAGCAGGCGAGCCACGCCGAGATGAGCCGGCGCTACCCCTCCTACTTCGCGGCGTTCGTGGCCATGGGCGTCGAGCTGGGCCAGCTCGACCCCGAACTCGCCCGGTTCGACCTCGACCGGCTGGGCGCGGCGCTGGTCCCCGACCGCGACCTCAACTTCCAGTTCCTGGGCCTCCAGACCCTCTACGACCGGTACCTGCTGCACGACGACGGCACCCGGTACGAGCTGCCGCAGGCCTTCTTCATGCGGGTCGCGATGGGCCTGGCGCTGCGCGAGGACGACCGCGAGGCCAGGGCGATCGAGTTCTACCACCTGCTGTCGTCGTTCGACTTCATGTGCTCGACGCCGACGCTGTTCAACTCGGGCACCACGCGGCCCCAGCTCTCCTCGTGCTTCCTGACCACCGTGGAGGACGACCTGGAGAGCATCTTCCACGGCATCAGCAACAACGCGCTGCTGTCGAAGTACGCCGGCGGTCTGGGCAACGACTGGACCCCGGTGCGGGGCATCGGCGCGCACATCAGGGGGACCAACGGCAGGTCCCAGGGCGTGGTGCCGTTCCTGAAGATCGCCAACGACACGGCCGTGGCGGTCAACCAGGGCGGCAAGCGCAAGGGCGCGGTGTGCGCGTACCTGGAGACCTGGCACATCGACGTCGAGGAGTTCCTCGACCTGCGCAAGAACACCGGCGACGAGCGCCGCCGCACCCACGACATGAACACCGCGAACTGGGTGCCGGACGAGTTCCTGCGCCGCGTGCGCGCCGACGGCGAGTGGACGTTGTTCTCGCCGGACGAGGTGCCGGACCTGCACGACCTCTACGGCCAGGCGTTCACCCAGCGGTACTGCGCCTACGAGGCTGCCGCCGACCGGGGCGAGATCCGGGTCTTCCGCAGGGTGCGCGCGCGGGACCTGTGGCGGCGCATGCTGACCATGCTGTTCGAGACCGGGCACCCGTGGATCACGTTCAAGGACCCGTGCAACCTGCGCTCGCCGCAGCAACACGCCGGCGTCGTGCACTCCTCCAACCTGTGCACCGAGATCACGCTGAACACCAGCCCCGACGAGGTGGCCGTGTGCAACCTCGGGTCGGTGAACCTGGCCCGGCACGTGACCGAGGACGGCATCGACCACGAGCGGTTGCGGAACACGGTGCGCACCGCCGTCCGCATGCTGGACAACGTCATCGACGTGAACTTCTACACCATCCCGGAGGCGAGCCGGTCCAACCTGCGGCACCGTCCGGTCGGCCTCGGCCTGATGGGCTTCCAGGACGCCTTGTTCACGCTGCGGCTGCCCATGGCCTCGTGGGAGGCCGTGGAGTTCGCCGACCGCAGCATGGAGGAGATCAGCTACTACGCGATCGCGGCGTCGTGTGAGTTGGCGGCGGAGCGGGGCCGGTACGAGTCGTTCGAGGGCTCGTTGTGGAGCAGGGGCATCCTGCCGATCGACTCCCTGGAGATCCTGTCCGCGCACCGGGGCGCGGACCTCGAAGTGGATCGTTCGTCCACATTGGACTGGGATGCGCTGCGCGAGCGCGTGCGCGAGGTGGGCATGCGCAACTCCAACGTCATGGCCATCGCCCCCACGGCCACCATCGCCAACATCTGCGGCGTCGGCCAGTCGATCGAGCCGCTGTACCGCAACCTGTACGTGAAGGCCAACATGTCGGGCGACTTCACCGTGGTGAACCCGAACCTGGTCCGCGAGCTGAAGGACCGGGGGCTGTGGGACGCGGCGATGGTCGCCGACCTGAAGTACTTCGACGGCGTGCTCGGCCCGATCGACCGGGTGCCCGAGGAGCTGAAGGCCCTGTACGCCACGGCCTTCGAGATCGACAGCCGGTGGCTGGTCGAGGCGGCGGCCCGGCGCCAGAAGTGGATCGACCAGGCCCAGTCGCTCAACCTCTACCTGGCCCGGCCCAGCGGGCGCCAGCTCGACGAGCTGTACCAGCTCGCCTGGGTGCGCGGCCTGAAGACCACGTACTACCTGCGCTCGCAGAGCGCGACCCACGTCGAGAAGAGCACCCTGCGCGGCACCGACGGCAAGCTCAACGCCGTCTCCCCGGTGCTCCCGTCGGCGCCGGCGGCCTGCTCGGTCACCGACCCCGACTGCGAGGCGTGCCAGTGACCGCGCCCTCCCCCGTTCCCCAACCCCACGACACGAGGAAAGGCACGATGACCGACACCCAGCGCCCCGCCGCCCAGTCCGGCCTCGGCGAGATCGACCGGTCGGGAGCCAGGGTCACCGTCGACGACAAGGCGATGATCAACTGCCGGGCGGACGTGAACCAGCTCCTGCCGCTGAAGTACCACTGGGCGTGGGAGAAGTACCTCGCCGGCTGCAACAACCACTGGATGCCCACCGAGGTCTCGATGCAGGCCGACATCGCGCTGTGGAAGTCGCCGGACGGGCTGACCGACGACGAGCGCAGGGCCATCAAGCGCAACCTCGGCTTCTTCGCCACCTCCGAGTCGCTGGTGGCCAACAACGTCGTGCTCGCCGTCTACCGGCACCTGACCAACCCCGAGTGCCGGCAGTACCTGCTGCGCCAGGCGTTCGAGGAGGCCGTGCACACCCACACCTTCCAGTACATCTGCGAGAGCCTCGGCCTGGACGAGGGCGAGCTGTTCAACATGTACCGGGAGGTGCCGTCGATCACCGACAAGGCGGCGTGGGCGCTGAACTACACCCAGCACCTGGAGGACCCCTCCTTCACCACGGGCACCCCGGAGAAGGACCAGGCGTTCCTCCGCGACCTCGTCGCGTTCTACGTGGTGTTCGAGGGGATGTGGTTCTACACCGGCTTCGCCCAGATCCTCTCGCTCGGCCGGCGCAACAAGATGGTCGGCATCGCCGAGCAGTACCAGTACATCCTGCGGGACGAGTCGATCCACCTGAACTTCGGCATTGACGCGATCAACCAGATCAAGATCGAGAACCCGCACCTGTGGAGCGAGGAGTTCCAGCAGGAGGTGCGGGTCATGCTCGGCGAGGCGTGCGAGCTGGAGGTCGCCTACGGCAGGGACACCATGCCGAGGGGCCTGCTCGGGCTCAACGCCGAGCTGTGCGAGCAGTACATGCGGTTCATCACCAACCGCCGCTGCGCCCAGCTCGGGCTCGCCCCGGTCTTCGGCCCGACCGAGAACCCGTTCCCGTGGATGTCGGAGATGATGGACCTCAAGAAGGAGAAGAACTTCTTCGAGACCCGCGTCATCGAGTACCAGAACGGCGGCGCCCTCGAATGGGACTGACCTCCCCCTCCCTCCTCTGACCCCGTCCCTCCTCCTACCCCGTCCCTCCCGCCGACCCGGGCCTGGGCGTGCTCCCCTCCGCGCCAGGACACGCCCAGGCCCGCCCGGCGATCCTGGTGCGGGGGTCACGCCACCAACGCCGCCACAGGGACACGCCCAAGACGTTGTAGGCGGACTGATCGTGGAACGCTGTGCCAAACCGGCGCTTGCGGGGGCAAGTTGGTGATCTGCGGGGGCGGCATCGGTGTCATGGAAGCCGTCGCCGCGGGCGTGCGCGCCGAGAACGGGTTGGTGATCGGTGTTCGCCCCAACGACTCCCGTGAGGGCGCGTGCCCCGACCTCTCGGCAGTCGTGGTCACGAACATGGGGGAGGCGCGCAACGCGGTCATCGTCTGGTCCGCCGACGCCGTGATCGCCATCGGCGGCTCGTGGGGCACCCTGTCCGAGGTCGCGTTGGCGATGCGGCGCGGCAACATCCCGGTGGTCAGCCTCGGCGGCTGGACCATCCTCGACGCGGACGGGAAACCCGTGCCCGGTATCGAGAACGCCACCGACCCCGCCGACGCCGTCACCCGGGCCACCCAGCAGTGGACCAGCCCGAAGGGCGCGGCTCGCGGATCTCACTGATCGGCTTGGGCGTGAACCATACCTTGATGTCTCCGGACCTACTGGCGGCTCCAGGACGAACCTTCCGCTCACCACCAAGGACGACTGTGACGCTGATCGACATCTTCAACGACCGCTACGAGCCCATCGGCACCGGGGACAAGAAGACCGCGCACGCCAAGGGGTTGTGGCACCGGACCTTCTCCGCGCTCGCCATCAACCCCACCACCAGGCGGGTGATCCTCCAGAAGAAGGCTCCCGGCCGCTACAGCTTCGACCGGCCCGACTACGCCGACATCACGGTCGGCGGCCACTACCAGGCCGGCGAGAGCATCCCCGACGGCGTGCGCGAGGTTCACGAGGAACTCGGTCTGCCGGTCGCCTACGGCGACCTGCACCCGATCGGTCTACGGCAGACCGCGGTCACCCTCGCCCCCGACCACATCGAACGCGAGTTCCAACACTGGCACCTGCTGCCCCTGGACGGGGAGTTGGACGACATCCCGCTCTCCGACGCCGAGGTGTCCGGCCTGGTGGACCTCGCCCTGGACGACGCGATCGCGCTCGCCGACGGGGACACCGGCACCGTGCCCGCCCGGTACGCGACCCGCACGGAGACCGGTCTCGAGTACGGCGAAGCCACCCTGTCCACGGCCGACCTCGTCCCCAACTACCTCACGCTCGATCAGCTCTACCTCAGGTTGTTCGTCGCCGCGCGCCGTTTCTGCGCGGGCGAACGCACGCACGTTTTCTGGTGACTGTTCCGGACCTGTCCATGCGGATCGCTGTTGTCGTGTTCACCCGTCCTGAAGCCATCAAAGCTCGCCCCGGTCACCGGTCTTCTCGGCCCTGAGGCATTGATCGTGAACACCGGACAACACTTCAGCCCCGGCATGTCTGGGCGGACCTCTCCCTTGAATTCCACCATCACCACGACATTCGCCGAGGTCACCAACTCGGTGTTCTGGTGACCGCACTTGACCAGGTCTTCGCTCTGCACGAACCTGACGCCGTACTGGTTCAGGGAGACACCACCTCGGCGCTCGCTGGTGCATTGGCCGCCAACGCCACCAGCACACCCCTCGTGGACCTCGAAGCCGGTCTGCGCAGCTTCGACCGGGCAATGCCCGAAGAGCACCACCGTGTGCTCATTGACCATCTCGCCGACCTCTGCCGCGCTCCGACGCCGCTGGCCAGGGACAATCTCCTGGCTGAGCGCATCCCACCGGAACGAGTCGTGTTCACCGGCAACACCATCGTCGAAGCCGTCGCCACCGCACTGCCGAACATGCGAGAACAGGAGCACGTCCTGGCGAGCCTCGGGCTGACGTCGGGCGGCTTCGTGCTGGCGACCATCCACCGGCCCGAGAACGCCGACAATCCCGTCAATCTCGCAGCCATCCTGCGCCAACTGGCCGCGACACCTGTGCCCGTCGTGCTTCCCCTTCCACCCCCGAACATGCCGGCGCATCAACGCGTTCGGGTTCACCGACCTCGTCCGCCGGCTACGGCTGACCGAACCGCTCGACTACCGACGCTGCGCTTGTGGGGGCAAGTGGTTGGGCGACAGAGCACTCGTTCTGGTGGTAGATCCACGCCTTCGTGAGCCGGGTTATCCACAGGCCACCGAGTTGTCCACAGCGGACCGGTTTCGTCTCGTGGCCCCGTGGTGCTCGGCACTAGGCTGGACGCGGGGCTCGCCCCCCGGGACGGGTGGGGGGTGTCCTCCGGCAGGGGCGGGGCAGGTCAGAGAGGCAAAGGGCGGGGCGGCGCGTGATCAGCCGGCATCGGTGGGGAACCGCCCTCGGCAAGGAGAGGAACACCGAGCCCGGCGAGGAGATCAACACATGAGGACGGGCCGGTGTGGTCAGGCGTCGCGGGGTGGGGTGCCGAGGAAGGCGGCGAGGATGCGGTCCGCGGCCAGGGTCGGGGTCAGGACGCCCTCGCTGACCTGGCGCTCCAGGTCCGGTGCCATCTCCCTGACCGCCGGGTGCCCGTGCAGCTCGCCCAGCAACCGGTCCCGCACCATCGTCCAGGTCCACCCGACCTGCTGTCGCCGCCGCTTCGCGGCCAGCTCCCCGCTGGCGGCCAACGTGTCCTGGTGCCGGACCACGTGCTGCCACATCGTGTCCAGCCCGACGTCGTCGCGCCCGCTGCACGTCAGCACGGGCGTCTCCCAGTCGCTGTCCGGCGACCGCAGCAGGCGCAGCGCCCCGGCCAGCTCCCTGGCGGCGCGCCGCGCGTCCCGCTCGTGGTCCCCGTCGGCCTTGTTCACCGCGATCACGTCGGCCAGCTCCAGCACGCCCTTCTTGATGCCCTGGAGCTGGTCGCCGGTGCGCGCGAGGGTGAGGAACAGGAAGGTGTCGACCATGTCCGCCACGGCCACCTCGGACTGCCCCACGCCGACGGTCTCGACAAGCACCACGTCGTAGCCGGCGGCCTCCATCACCACGATGGTCTCGCGCGTGGCCTTCGCGACGCCGCCGAGCGTCCCCGCCGTGGGCGAGGGCCGGACGAACGCGGCGGGGTCCGCGGCGAGCCGGGCCATCCTCGTCTTGTCCCCGAGGATGCTGCCGCCGGTGCGGGTCGAGGACGGGTCCACGGCGAGCACCGCGACCCGGTGGCCGGCCCCGGTCAACCTGCTGCCGAGGGTGTCGATGAGCGTCGACTTGCCCACGCCCGGCACCCCGGTCACACCGACCCGACGCGCCTTGCCGGCATGCGGCAGCAGCTCCACGAGCAGTTCCTGCGCGAGGGCGCGGTGGTCGGGGCGGCGGGACTCCACGAGGGTGATCGCGCGGGCGATCCACGCGCGGGAGCCCGCGAGCACCCCCTCCGCGTACTGACCGACGTCGATGGTGACCGGCATGGCTCAGCCGTCTGTCCCCTGCGCGGTCCCCGAGGGGCCGCCGGGACCGACAGAACCGCCGGAGCCGACAGGGCCGTCGGGGCCACCAGAGCCGACAGGGCCACCAGAGCCGACAGGGCCGCCGGAGACGACACGACCGTCGGGGTCGTCCCCGCCGAGGTCGTGCCCGAGCCGTTCGCCGAGCAGCCGTAGCAGCCCCAGCGCGGCCTCGGCCACGACCGTGCCCGGCGGGAAGATCGCGGCCGCGCCGGCCGCGCGCAGCGCGTCGTGGTCCTGCGGCGGGATGACCCCGCCCACCACGATCAGGATGTCGTCCCTGCCCAGCTCGGCCAGCTCGTCCCGCAGCGCGGGCACGAGCGTCAGGTGCCCCGCGGCCAGCGACGAGACCCCGACGATGTGCACGTCCGCCTCGACGGCCTGCCGCGCCACCTCGGCCGGGGTCTGGAACAGCGGGCCCACGTCCACGTCGAAGCCGAGGTCGGCGAAGGCGGTCGCGATCACCTTCTGCCCCCGGTCGTGGCCGTCCTGGCCCATCTTGGCCACCAGGATGCGCGGCCGCCGGCCCTCGGCCAGCTCGAACTCGTCGGCGGCCCGCCGGGTCCGCTCGATGTCGCTCATGGGTCCCGCCTCGTCGCGGTAGACGCCGGAGATGGTGCGGACCTGCCCGGAGTGCCGGCCGTAGACCTTCTCCAGCGCGTCGGAGATCTCCCCGACGGTCGCCTTGGCCCGCGCCGCGTCGATCGCGAGCGCGAGCAGGTTCTCCTCCAGCCCCGGCCGCCTCCTGCCGTGCAGCGCGCCGTCGGCCGCCCTGGTCAGCGCGTGCAGCGCCGCCTGGCAGGCGTCCTCGTCGCGTTCGGCGCGCAGCCGGCGCAGCTTCTCGACCTGCTGGGCGAGCACCTCGGCGTTGTCCACCTTGAGGACCTCGATGGCCTCGTCGGCGTCCACCCGGTACTTGTTCACCCCGATCACGGGCTGCCGCCCGGAGTCGATGCGGGCCTGCGTGCGCGCGGCGGCCTCCTCGACGCGCATCTTCGGGATGCCCTCGTCGATCGCCTTCGCCATCCCGCCGGCGGCCTCGACCTCCTGGATGTGGCCCCACGCGCGGAGCGCCAGGTCGTGGGTGAGTCGCTCCACATAGGAGCTGCCGCCCCACGGGTCGATCACCCGCGTGGTGCCCGACTCCTGCTGCAACACGAGCTGCGTGTTCCTGGCGATGCGGGCGGAGAAGTCGGTGGGCAGCGCCAACGCCTCGTCGAGCGCGTTGGTGTGCAGGGACTGCGTGTGCCCCTGAGTGGCGGCCATCGCCTCCACGCACGTGCGCACCACGTTGTTGAAGACGTCCTGCGCCGTCAGGGACCATCCGGAGGTCTGGCAGTGCGTGCGCAGCGACAGCGACTTCGGGTTCGTGGCCCCGAACTCCCTGACCAGCTTGGCCCACAGCAGCCGGGCGGCGCGCAGCTTGGCGACCTCCATGAAGAAGTTCATGCCGATGGCCCAGAAGAACGAGAGGCGCGGCGCGAAGGCGTCCACGTCCAGCCCGGCGTCGCGCCCGGCACGCAGGTACTCCACGCCGTCGGCCAGGGTGTAGGCCAGCTCCAGGTCGGCGGTGGCCCCGGCCTCCTGGATGTGGTAGCCGGAGATGGAGATCGAGTTGAACTTCGGCATCCGCTGCGAGGTGTAGGCGAAGATGTCGGAGATGATCCGCATCGACGGCCCCGGCGGGTAGATGTAGGTGTTGCGGACCATGAACTCCTTGAGGATGTCGTTCTGGATGGTCCCCGCGAGCTGTTCCGGCGCCACCCCCTGCTCCTCGGCGGCCACCACGTAGAGGGCGAGCACCGGCAGCACCGCGCCGTTCATGGTCATGGACACGCTCATCCGGTCCAACGGGATGCCGTCGAAGAGCTGTCGCATGTCGTAGATGGAGTCGATCGCCACCCCGGCCATGCCCACGTCGCCGCGCACCCTCGGGTGGTCGCTGTCGTAGCCGCGGTGGGTGGCCAGGTCGAAGGCGACCGACAGGCCCTTCTGGCCGGCGGCGAGGTTGCGGCGGTAGAACGCGTTGGACTCGGCCGCCGTGGAGAACCCCGCGTACTGGCGGACGGTCCACGGCTGCGTCACGTACATCGTGGGGTACGGGCCGCGCAGGTAGGGCGGGATTCCCGGGTAGGTGCGCAGGAAGTCCAGTCCCTCGGTGTCGGCCGCCGTGTAGAGCGGGCGCACCGGGATGCCCTCCGGGGTCTCCCACACCAGGCCGTCGACGTCGCTCCCGGTGCGCTCGCGCACCGCGTCACGCCACCGCCCGAGGTCGGCGACCGGCTCGCCGTCGCCCAGTCCGACGTGCCCGAAGTCGGGGATCACCGTGTCCGCCATCAGGCCACTCCCAGGTCGCGCAGGGTCGTGCGGAGAACGTCGAGGGCATCGCAGCCGGCGAACAGGTAACCGTCCACACCGGACTCCGCGTCGCTGCCCGCCCGCTCGCCCGGCTTGCCGGCCAACCAGATCCGGATGGCGCCAGCGGCCTTCAGGGCGCGGGCGACGGGCGCGGCGGACTCGGCGTAGACCTTGTCGCTGGAGCACAGGCAGGCCACGGTCGCGCCGCTCGCGGTGAACGCCGTGGCGATCTCCCCGGGGTCCGCGGTCGCGCCGCTGGTCGGCGTCTCGATGCCGCCGGCCTGGAAGAGGTTGGCGGCGAAGGTGGCGCGGGCGGTGTGCGCGGCGACCGGGCCGAGCGTGGCGAGGAAGACGGCGGGCCGGGAGCCCGTGGCCGCCAGGTGCGCGTCGGACCGGTCGCGCAGCGCCTCGAACTCCTCGGCGTAGCGGTGGCGGGGCAGTCCCCCGCCGGACGGCGCCGGCGCCGGAGCGCGCTCCGGCAGGCGCTCGGCGAGGTTGGGGAACTCGCTGACGCCGGTGATCGGGTCCTTCCGGTGCGCGATGCGGTCCGCGCGCCGCCGCCAGGTCTCCTCCAGCCGGCGGGCGACGAGCCCGTCGGCCAGGGCGGCCGCCATGCCCCCGGCCCGTTCGATCTCGGTGAACCACGCCCACGCGGCCGCCGCGAGCTCGTCGGTGAGCCGTTCCACGTACCAGGAGCCGCCGGCCGGGTCGATCACCCGCGCCACGTTGGACTCCTCCAGCAACAGGGAGTGGGTGTTGCGCGCGATCCGCCGGGCGAAGGCGTCGGGCAGGCCGAGGCGGGTGTCGAACGGCTGCACCGTCACGGCGTCCGCGCCGCCGACGCCGGCCGCGAAGCAGGCCACGGTGGTGCGCAGCATGTTCACCCAGGGGTCGCGGGCGGTCATCATCGCCGGCGACGTGACGGCGTGCTGGCGCTGGCCCCGCACCGCCTCGCCGGCCCCGCAGACCTCGCCGACCCTGGCCCACAGCCGTCGCGCGGCGCGCAGCTTGGCGATGGTGAGGAACTGGTCGGCGGTGGCGGCGTAGCGGAACTCCAGTTGCCGGAACGCGGCGTCGACGTCGAGCCCCGCTCCGGTCAGCGCGCGCAGGTAGGCGACGCCGGTCGCCACCGAACAGCCCAGCTCCTCGGCGTCGCTGCCGCCCGCCTCGTGGTAGGGCAGGGCGTCCACTGTGATCGCTCGCAGCCGCTCGAAACCGTTGGCGCATCGCAGGGCCAGCTCGGTGGCGACGCTCAGGGAGTGGTCGACGCCGGTGCGCGCGCGCAGGCCGAGCGGGTCGGCCCCGAGGTTGCCGGCGAGCGCGTGCGGTGGGACCTGGCGGTCGGCGGCCAGGCGCAGCAGCAGGTCGGCGGCCTCCTCGGTCCGCGCCCCGGCGTCGAGCACCACGGGGGCGAGGTCGAGGTAGACGTCGGCGAGGGCCTCGGGCAGCGCCTCGACCGGCAGCCCCTCCTCGCCCAGGACCAGCCACAGCGAGGTCCCGCCGTTCTCCAGGTCGGCGAGCACCGCCTCCCTGGTCACGGCGGGGTCGGGGTGGGCGTGGCGCTGCCGCGCGTCCCAGCCGGACACCACGCCGCCCTCGGGCCGGCCGCCGCGCACGAACGGTGGCAGGCCGGGCAGGCCGGGGTCGGGGACGTCGTCCTCGGCCGTGTGCAGCGGGGCCACGGTGACGCCGTCGTACGTGGTGGTGGCCAGGAGGTCCTCGACGGGGCCGGTGAGGTTCTCCAGGTCCCTCCCCGCCTTGCGCAACACCCCGGCGACCAGCTCCCGCCACTGGTCGCGGCCGGGCGCCGGGAAGTCGGCGGCCAGGCTCAGTTCCTCCCTCGGCACCGTCATGCCGCGGATGGTAGCCAGCACCCCCACCGACCAGACCGGAGAACGTGGGCCTGATCACGCTCGGTGCCTGGCCGTATCGGTTCCGATGCCGCGGGCCGCATCCCGCAAGGTGAACCCCCGTCCTCAGTGGACCACCTCCGGCCGAGAGGCGAGGGTCCGCCGTGCCGTGCTCGCCAGGCTCGTCACGCACCGTCCCCGGCCTCCGGTCGGTGGGCTCCGACGGCCGACGCGGATGTCGACCCGGGTGGGTCCTGCCGGCACACTCCCGACCTCGCTCCTGACCGGCTCGCCCCTCCGAGGGGAGCAGCCCACTACTCCCCTGGCACCAGCGATTTCCCTTGGGCCACAAGGGTGTTCACGGCTCCTCACGAGCGGGGGCACGTGTTGTGCGGAACCGGGCTTCACGACGCCCCACCCGTCGTAGTCTGCGGCCACTGGGGGACGGCGCGGCGCGTCGTCAGGAAGACGGAAGGGGCCCGACATGACGGAGAGGCGAACACGACCGGCGGCCCTGCTCCTCCTGGACCCGACCGACGTGCCCGCGACGGTGACACCCCGCATCGAGCGCCTGGTCGAACCCACCTGGTGGCCGGAGGACCTCGCCGACCTGCCGGCTCACCGGACCCCCGAGGACACGTCGGTGCTGGTGACGGGCCACCAGGAACTCGGGGCCGCCGCGTTGTCCCGGTTCCCCCGGCTCCGGCTGGTGCTGGCCACCGGCACGGCGACCGACCACATCGACCTCGACTACTGCCGCGAGCACGACGTCGTCGTGCGCAACAACACCGGGTACTCCGGCGCCACCGTCGCCGAACACGTCTTCGCGTTGTTGTTGGCCAGGTCCCGACGGCTCGCCTCCGCCGAGGCCACCGCCCGCTTCGGCGGGCCGAAGGAGCACACCCTGGGCTTCGACCTCGCCGGGCGGACGATGGGCATCGTCGGGCTCGGGGACGTGGGCGGACGCGTCGCCCGACTCGCGCTCGGCTTCGACATGCGCGTGCTCTTCGCCAACTCGAACCCGAGGCACGTGCCCTTCGCCAGCCAGGTCGACCTCGACCGGCTCCTGCGCGAGTCGGACGTCGTCGTCCTCACGGTCCCGCTCACGCCGCGCACGCGGCACCTGCTCGACGCGGACCGGTTCCGGACGATGCGCGGGAACGCGGTCGTCGTGAACGTGTCGGCCGACGAGCTGATCGACCCGGACGCGCTGGCGTCCGCGCTGTGCGAGGGGACCATCGCGGGGGCCGCGCTGGACGTCACGGGCTCCACCGCGCCGTACCTGGACCTGCCGAACCTGACGATCACCTCGCGGCACGGGTGGTACACGGCGGAGTGCCGGCACCGGCGCGCGGTGCGGTGGATCAACACGCTCGCCGAGTGCCTCGACCACCTCGACCGCGCCGTGACGGTCGCCGAGCGGCGGTGGTCCGCCACCGCTCGTGACACCGCGGGTCCGTCCGCTGCTGCCTTCGAGGAGGGACACCGCCTTTCGGGGGACAGCGAATGGAGCAACGCCGTGCGGCCGTTCGTCCTCTTGACCCCCTCGTCCAATGTTTTCCCGCCCGCCGTTCTTCCTGATCATGAGGGAGGAAAATCGGTTCCGCCGCACACGCCCCGGGGAACGTGAATTCATCTCACTCACCCGGGCGCCACAACGGCGGCGTCTTTCCGGGTGTTTCCGCCCGAGGTGTGTGGTCCGTTCCCGAAAAATTCGGGTTCCATGACGGCGGCGTCACGAGGAAAACGCCACCCGCATCGACGAAGGAGCCGCCACGATGAAGCGGACCATGTCGCTCTCCCTGCTCGCCGGACTCGCCGCCGCGCTCCTGCTCGGCGGAGGCGCGACCGCGCAGGCCACCGGGGGCCACCAGTGCAGCAACGGCGTGGCCAACGTCGTGACCTGCAACGACACCACCGGGGTCGTCCCGGTGACGATCAAGATCCAGGGAGACCGCACCCTGAGCGACACCGAGCTGTCCGTGCTGGAGGACACCCTCAACAACACCGACGTCGACGTCGACGTCCTCAAGTCGGTGGTCGTCGAGACCTACGACTCCTTCGACCCGGCGATCGCCATCACGGTGGAGGACGTCGACGTGTGCGTCGCCATGGTGTGCGGATGACGAGGAGGATGCGTGGAGCGGGATGATCCGGAAAACAACCGCCAACACCGGAAGACCATTCCTCTCCATTCCTCCCCGATGATCCGCGCCGAGAACGTCCCTGCCAGGAGTTGACGGCCACGACGACCGGCGACGCCTCGGCGACACCGATCGGGGCGCGGCCCCGCCGTCACGTCCCGTGGCGGCGGGGCCGCACGGCCTCCGGGGCCGCACCAGGTCCCGTCCTGCGGTTTTCCGCAGGACGGGACCTGTGGAGTTCACCAGGCCAGCTCTGCGGCCGACCTCGTGGTCGCGGGCGGCGCCGATTCCTACGGTTTTCCGTGTGAGAGCGCGAAAATCCCCGTTCCCCCTGTCCCTGTCCCTGTCCGTGACCGTGGCCGTGGCCGTCACCGTCGCCCTGGCGGCCGCCCTGGTCCTCGCCCTCGTCCCCGTCGGCGGTCCGGCCGTGGCCGCGGCGTCCCCGATGTCCCCGGCATCCCCGCCGTCACTGCCACCCCGCGGGGAACTCCAGTCACGGCTGACCCACCTGGTGGAGAGCGAAGCGGCGACGGCCGCCCTGCTCCGTGTCCAGGACGGCCAGGACGGCCAGGACGGCCAGCACCGCCCCGCACACTGGTCCGGTCGGGCCGGTGTCCGGGACCTCGCCTCGGGCACGCCGGCCGCCGCGCACGGGCACTTCCGCATCGGCAGCGTCACCAAGACCTTCGTGGCGACGGTGGTGCTCCAGCTCGTCGACGAGGGGCGCCTGGCACTGGACGACCCGATCGACCGACACCTGCCCGGCGTGGTGCCCGGCGGCGACCGCATCACCGTCCGGCAGATCCTCAACCACACGAGCGGGATCTACGACTACGCCCACGAACGCGACTACTCCACCAACCGCTGGCGCGGTGAGGCCCGGTTCCGCACCTACCACCCCGAGGAGTTGCTCGCCGTCGCCTTCGCGCACGAGCCGTACTTCCCGCCGGGCGGTGGCTGGCACTACTCCAACACCAACTACCTCCTCGCGGGACTCCTCGTCGAGCGGCTCACCGGCCGGCCGTACGGGGCCGAGATCCAGCGCCGCATCCTGCGGCCACTCGGCATGGTTCACACGTCCGTCCCCGGAAACGACCCCAGGGTGCCGGAGCCGCACGCGCGTGGATACGCGCGGGTGGACGGGCAGGACGTCGACGCGACCGAGATGAACCCGTCGCTGGACTGGGCCGCCGGCGAGATGATCTCCACGACCGCGGACCTCGACCGCTTCCTCGCCGCGCTGCTCGGCGGCCGGCTCACCAGTCCCGCCTCCCTCGCGGCCATGCGGGAGACCGTGGCGACCGGCACCCTCTTCCGGTACGGCCTCGGCCTGCAACAGGTCGACCTGCCCTGTGGCAGGACCCTCTTCGGCCACGGCGGGGAGCTGCTCGGATTCCTCACCTACGCCATGGGTGACGCCCACGGTCGTCAGGCCACGTTGTCCTACAACCCCTACCACCGCAAGGCGTCGGCGGAGGACCTCATGGGGATCTTCTCCACGGCCTTCTGCCCACCGGGTGGCCAACGGTCCTGACACCCGACGGTCCGCCCCGCGTCGGCGACCGGCGGACAGGAGGGAACGGCGGGTGGCGTGGTCAGAGCGGGAGGCGGAAGGTGAGCCAGCGAGACGTGATCCGCAGTCCGGCCAGGGCGCAGGCCCGGGCCACGGCCGGGTCGTGGAGTTCGCGGACCGACAGCTCGGCGACCTCGGAGCGGCCCCCGCCGAGCGCGGCGGCGAGTTCGGTGAGCAGGGCGGCGACCAGGGCGGCGAGGTCGGCGTCGGGCACGGCCCGGTGGACGACCTTCTCGACGAGGGCCGTCCGCCCGGTGACCACGGCGGTGACCTGGGCGCGGGGCGCGCCCCGGCCGTCGAGCAGGTCCAGCGTCAGCAGCGGTCGCGCGTCGTCGCCCAGGTACTCGGCGACGTCCTCGGCGTCCCACTCCAGGCCGGTGGCGTCGTGGTAGAGCCGGGCGTACTCAGCGAGCAGATCGTCATTGACCGGCTGGAACACGCGCCGCGTGGCCACGTCGGGGAGGGTCGCCGAGACAGACCACGCGTCGAGGCCCACGCCCCAGTGCCGACCGACCTCCTGGTGCGGGGCGGCGCCGAGCCGCCCGGCGGCCACGCCCTCGGCGCTGTCGTCGAGCCCGCTCCACTCCAGCGCGGTGAAACCGGCGTCGCGGGCCTGGTCCGCCGCGCCGGCCAGCAGTCGGGCGACCACGACGTCCTCGGCGGTCCCATGAGGACGGCTGTCGGGTCCACTCTGGACTTCCGGGGAGAGGCGCACCGCCTCCCGGGACACGAGCAGCAGGTCGGCGGTGGCCACCGACTCGTCCTCCTCGTGGGCGGACACGCGGGTCCAGCCCAGCAGCGCCGAGTCGTGGCGGGCGACGACCACGCCGACCAGGCTCGGCCAGCCGTCGTCAGGGATCGAGGAAACCTCGTCCGGCGCGGGCTGTCCCAGCGCGGTGAGCAGTTCCCGCACCAGTCCGGCCTCCACCCCGGGGTCCCGCGCGAACTCCAGCGAGACGTCCGTCCGCCGCATTCCGACCACCGCCTCGGAGAAGCACCGTGAACACCGTCTCGGCGAGAACGGCCCCGGGGAACACCGTCCCGTCCGACGTCGCCCGACCGTCGTCCGACGCCACGCGGGCGGCGCAGGACGGCGGGGCCGTCGAGGAGAGCACGGGCAGTATGAACACTGTGGACACCGTGACCACTGTGGACACGACGAGTGTCCACTGTGGTCACCTCACCGGGGTCACCTCACTGGCCGGGCGCGCGGAAGACCACGGGAGGGACCGACGCCGCGGCCGGCGGCCGCGCTCCGCGCCGCTCCTGACGCAGGTGGATCTCCCTGGGCTCCTCGGCCTCCGCGACCGGCGGCTCGGTGGCCACCGGGGCGGCGGGGACCTCGTCCCGACCGACGTCGGTCACGTCGAGGGCGCGCCGGGCCTTGTTGACCCACATCGTCCACATGACCTCGTCGCGGGTGCCCCTGGCCTCGGCGAGGACGACGGAGAGCGCGCCGCGCACCTTGGCGGACAGCACCGCGTCCTTCCTGACCGCGGCGAAGGTCCGCATGGCCTGCGCGTCGTTGCGTTTGACGATCTGGCGCACCTCGTCGACCAGGGCCTCACGGGGCAGGGCCAGCCACTGGTCGACAATGTCCGGAGTGGTGGGCACGTGCGGGTCATCCTCCCAGATCCGGTTCACCGGTAGCACGAGGTCATCATGGGTGTCCGCGGCGCGGTCCTCCGGCCGGATGGGCCGATCGCGCGCCAGACTACCCCGTTCGGGGCACGGTTCTTCAGAGCACGGTTCTTCAGAGCACGGTCCTTCGGGGCGCAGTCCTTCAGAGCACAGTCCCCGGGGTGCGCTTCCTGGAGACGACGACAGGTCGCCATCGCACTCTCCACAGACGAACAATTCCCCGACGAATGGAATTCCCCCGGACGAGGCGCGAACAGCGGGGCGGGTGCGCCACCACGGTCGCACCTGTTTCCGGGCGACACCAGGGACCCTACCCCGAGCGGCGGGCCGGACGCCATGCCACGGCCGGCTTCGTGGCATGGCCCACCACGAACACGTCAGTTCAGAAGAAGCCCGTTCGCCCGTTCCCGCTGGCCTTCACCCGGAGAAACACCCTCCTCCCACCAACAACACGGGCAACAGTCCACGGTGGACCTGAACGCGGCGTCGACGGCCCGTCAGCGCCGCCGGTCGGGTGACTCCGCACCCAGAACCAGCACGAGACGCGCCCCTTCCCCACAACGGGAACACCGGCGCCGGCGCGGATTCCCCACCACCGCGCCGCCAGCTCCCGACCACCCGCGCCCGGCCGCTCAGGACGAGTTTCACCGACAGCGCCCGCTCCGAGGTGTCCCCGAGGCATGATCCGGGTGATCACGAGCCGGGAGGGACGCCGTGGGAAAGGTCAGCCGCCTCGTCAGGGCCAGGGCGGACTACGTGGGGTTCCTCCTGTCCCGCGAGTGGCCCGTCGTGCTCTCCGGCGCGGGCGTCCTCCTCGGCGCGGTGACGATCCTGCCCAGCGCGGTGGGCGTGGCGCTGTCGATGATCGCGCTGGTCCTCGGTTCGGTGACCTTCGCCAGGGACTTCCGCCTGCTGCGTCGCCGGTGGGCGTCCTACGAGTTCTCGCTGATCGCCGCGCCGTTCCCCACCGAGGACGTCCCGCCGCCCTCCACGTACCCGAACGCCTCCTACCTGCACGTCCCCAACCGGGGAACCGCCCTGGTCAGCGACGGGATCGACCGGGAGCTCGCCGCGCGCCCCCTGCCGGTCGAGGTCGACGAGCGGCCCTACCGGCTGCCCCGCCAGCTCAGGGCCAGCGCCCCGCACGTGCTGCCCGTCCGCAACCGGGGGCGGCTGGTCTTCAACGGCAGAGTCGTGGGCCTGCGCGGGGACCCCCTCCCCCTCGCGCACGGCCCCGGCGCCCCGCTCCGGCTGCACCGGGCGCGCTTCTTCGACGCCCAGTGCTCGAACGAGATGTGCTCGCTGCGCATCACGCGGCGGGACACCGGCGAGGAGTTCGATCCGCGCCGCCGCCTGCCTCACGGACACGAGCGGACGGCTGCGGACGCTGGCGGAGAGCGAGCTGGCCGACGTCGTGGGCATCTCGACGATCGCCCTGACCACCGACGGCGCCCTCGTGCTCGTCCGGCAGTCCGAGAGGAACGTCGCGAGCGCCCTGCTGCTCGCCCCGTCCGACAGCGGCTCGCTGGAGCCGCGCGACCTGGCGGGCGCGGACGCCGGGCGGAGCGCGCAGGAGATCCTGCGCACCGGCATGGAGCGCGAGCTGCGGGAGGAGACCGGGCTGCGAGCGGAGGAGATCGTCAGCACGACGGTCGTCGGGTTCGCCCGGTGGATGGAGCGCGGGGCCAAACCGGAGTTCTTCGCCCTGACCAGGCTTTCGGTGGCCGCCGCCGACCTCACGCGCCGCCGCGTGGCCTCGGACGAGAAGCTCTACAGCGCCGGGCTCCGCACCGTCCCGATCGATCTCGTCGCGCTCGGTAAGGAGTTGCGCGCGGGGGTCGACCTGCTCACGGCCAGCCACCTCCCGCGACTCCTCAGGGAGGACGGGTCGCTGCCCCTGCTGCTCGCGGTGCGCGCCGCCGCGTTGTGGCTGGTCAGGCGGCCTGACGACCGACAGGAGGAGGCGGGCGCGCCGCCGGAGCCCGTTCCGACCTCCTGACACGCCTCAGCACGAACCGCACACGCACGGTCACGCTGAGGATCGCCCCCGGGGGCTGGCGAAGGCCAGCTCCGAGGGGTCAGCGCCACGGGCTCAGGACGGCCCCGAGGACGCCAGCTCCGCACGGAGCTGGATGGACGTCCCGGCCAGGGCCTGGCTCACCGGGCAGTTCTTCTCCGCCGTCTCGGCGGCGGCCGCGAAGTCCTGCGTGCTCATGCCCGGCACGGACGCGCGGACCGTCAACTGGATGCCGGTGATGCCCTGCCCCGGGACGAAGGTGACCTCCGCGCGCGTCTCCACCGACTCCGGGCGCGCGCCCCGTCCCCCCAGCTCGTGCGCCAGGGCCATGGAGTAGCAGGCGGAGTGCGCCGCCGCGATCAGCTCCTCGGGGCTCGTCCGCCCGTCCGGCTCGTTCGCCCGCGAGGGCCAGGTCACCTCGTGCGACCCCAGCCCCGAGGAGTCCAGCGACACCGTGCCGGAGCCGTCCTGGAGCCCGCCCTTCCAGACCGTGTGCGCGGTGCGGATCGTCATGGTTCCCTCCCGGGCCTGGCCACTCGTACCGGACTGTCGAACGGTTCGGGGCCTCCTGCCACCTCGGCCCGGCCAGACCACCCGAACCGACGACCGGCGCGCGCCGGCCACCGCCGGGGCACGCGTCGGCGTCCGCGCGGGACGCGCGGCGCGGTGGGGAGCGCGGTACGTTGCCAGCCGGAGGTGCCGCAGTGAGCAGCGCGTACGAACGAGCGGCCCGACGCGCGGTGGCGTGGCTGGCCGACCGGCTGGAGCCCGACGGCTCCTTCCGCTCCGCCGACGACGACCTCGGCTGCTACTACAAGGCGCCCTACCTGTTCTCCCTCGCCGGGCACCCCGCCGAGGCCAACCGCCTGCTGACGCGGATCCAGAGCCGGTTCGGCCAGCACGACCACGACTTCCTGACCGGGGAGGACGCCAAGAGCGCGAACCCGGCGCTGGAGGAGTTCTGGGCCTACCCCAACGGGTGGATCACGATGGCCGCCCAGCGGATGGGCCGGTTCGACGTGGCGCACCCGGCATTCCGCTTTCTCCGCTGGTTCCACCAGCCGGCCACCGGCGGTTTCCGCACCCGGGGCCCGAAACACGCCCACAACACCGGAACCGACGCCCTCTCCACGGCCCACCTCGGGCTGGTGGCGCTGTACTTCGACGACATGGAGCGCGCGGAGGGCGCGGGGCACTGGCTCGCGGAGACGCTGGCCATGCAGCCGGACCTGGACTTCGGCCTCTACCTGCGTCGGGACGGCTCGGGCGCGCTCGTGCGGGACTTCCCCGCCGACGCGACCCTGTTCCACCTCGTCAGCGCGACCGAGCCCGAGCAGGCGTACTTCATGGTCGGTTACCCGATGGCGTTCCTCGCCGCGCTGCACCGCGCCACCGGCAACCCCGGCCACCTCGACGCGGCATGGGGCTACCTCGACTTCGCCCTGCGGACCACGGGGAACATCCGCCGGTGCCACAACAGCCACAAGGTCGCCTGGGGCGCGGCCGCGCTGGCCAGGACCACCGGGGACCAGGACTGCCTCGCCCTGGCCACCGACGTCGCCGACCACCTCCTGTCCACACAGGACGCGAGTGGCGCGTGGCTGGCCGACCAGCCGGCCCTGACGGTTTTCGACCAGACGGCCGAGGTGGCGATCTGGCTGCTGGAGATCAGCGCCGCCCTCGACGGCTGGTGACTCCTTCCGGTCCGCGTCCGGGAGAAGTATGCTCGCGCCGGCCCGGCGGACGTGACCCCGTTCACATTCCGCCGGTTTGTCCGATTGTCGCGCGTTTCTGGGGGTTTTCGTGTCCACACGAGGTTCACGTCGAAGAACCCGGGAGAAGGGATCTGACGACGGGAGCGCCGCGGCGAGAGGCGCCGCCCTCCTGGTCGCGGTGCCGCTCGCGCTGGCCATCGCGGCGTGTTCCCCCAGCGGGAACTCCGCCTCGCCGACCGCGACGTCGACCCCGAGCGGGAGTTCGTCGTCCACCACCGCGCCGACCGCCACCACCACCCCGCCCACCGCGGTCGCCAAGGTGCTGGGCGGTGACAGCTTCGAGATCAGCCGACCCTCGGGAACCAGGGTCGTGCGCCTGCTGGGGATCGCGGCCCCGACGGCGACCGGGGGCCAGGCCCAGTGCTGGGCCGCGGAGGCGCGGGCCGCCGCGGCGTCCCTGGTGGAGGGCAAGGAGATCACGCTCGACACCGGCGGGAAGGAGGAGGCCGACCCCGAGGGCCGCCTCCTCGCGCGGGCGCGACTGGCGGACGGCCGCGACCTCGCCGAGGCCCTGGTCGCCCAGGGCGCCGCCCGCGTCGTGGCCGGCACGCTGCCCGCCGACCGCGCGGAGGCCCTGCGCAAGGCCGAGGAGTCGGCGCGCAGCGCGCGGGCCGGGCTGTGGGGAGAGCCGTGCCAGGGCGGCACTGCGCTGCCGACCCCGCCTCCACCGGCGACCACGCCGCCACCCGCCCCGGTGGCGACGCAACCACCGCCGCCACCCCCGGCCGCGCACACGCCGCCGCCCGCCCCGCAGGTCTACTACAAGAACTGCGCCGAGGTGAGGGCGGCGGGGGCCGCGCCCCTGCACCGCGGGGACCCCGGCTACGCGAAGCACCTCGACCGGGACGGCGACGGAGTGGCCTGCGAGCGATAGTCGTCGGTCTCTGACCCGGCACGGGCGGGTGCGTGTGGACGATGCCCGTATGGGCGAGGGCATCGTCCACTGGCATGATCCTGTCCACATAGGACACTCGCACCAGTCCTGAGTGGACCAGCAGCCGGTCAACCGTGGCGTGGTTGAGCCCGAGCAGGTACGCGATGCTGGCCGACCCCAACGGCCGGTCCGCCGCACTTTGATGATCTGCCGTTCGAGGGGAGGCAAGGCGCGCTGGGGGCTGGTGTGCGGGCGGCTGGGGCGGCTGGTCATGCCAGCCGTCCCGCCCGTTCGCCCCGCTGGTGTCCTGTCCGCCGCACACGGCTGGTGTTGCCCTTGCCCACGATCTCCCGTGTGGGTGGGGTCGCTGGTTGGCCATGCCCGCCACCCGCGAGAGAGGCCTTGGTTGACGGCCCGCCGCGGGAGCGGCCGACGGCGTGACCAACCGTTGATCACCCGGCGGTCGTCCACCCGTGGACGTCCCTTCGTGCCGGAGGCGGGCAGCAGCGGTTCGATCGCCTACCACTGCTCGCCGGTCAACTCGTGCCTGCGCGCCCAATCGCGGGATCACACCAGATCAGCCACACCAGCTTTGAGGACAGACCCTGGGTGTGCTGTCCGGGGACGTTGGTGACGCGACACACGAGCGGTGATCCTGAAGGGGTGAGGACCTCCTGGCTTCGGTGTGGATCACCACATCTCGCACGAGCCCACGGGAGGTCCTCCTGCCCCACCGTCACGCCCCCACTGACGCCGACGGGCCGGCCGCGTCTGACGCGGTGTGTCGTGGAGCGGGGTTGGCCGTTTGCTGTGGGCGGCGGAACGGTTCCAGGTCTCCCACACCGCGACGCGACCACACGATCAGCCCGGTCCGTCCTTGCCACCCGCTCAACGTGAACAAACTCGGGCGTATCCGGCGACGGCGGCGGCCACAAGATGCTCGGCCCCAAACTCGGCCGCGGCCACCAGACCCGCGTTCCCGGCGGAGGTCATCTCTGCCCGCACACCGCCATCGACGACCACCCCCGCCTGGCCCACACCGAAACACCGTCCGATGAGCAAGCCGCCACCAACGCCGCCTTCCCCCGCCGAGCACAGGCCTGGTTCAGCACCCACGGCATCACCATCCACCGCGCCCTGCGCGACGAAGAGGCCCACCACCCGCCCTACCCCTCAGAAGCCGGCCGCCACCACGCCCTCACAGTCTTCCTCGACTGGCACGACTTCCACCGACCCCACACCGGCATCGACGGCCAGACACGAGCCAGCCACGTCACCAACCTGTCAGGACAACACACTTGACGGGCGCCCCAGCGGGAGGCAGCGCTGATCGGGACGTGGAAACGTTGTGCGGCCCGGCGCAGTGGCCAATCGAACCCGGAGACCCTCCCTCATTCCATGACCAGCAGATCACGTGTCGCCCTGGCCACGACCACAGATGGCGACGGCGGCCAGTGTCGCGAGAACGGTCGGCACCGAAGCTCAGGACCGGACCATTCCAGGCGCTGGGACGTCGGTGTGCCACGCGTCCACGAGGTGCGCGTAGAGCGAGGAACGCGCACGGAGTTCGTCGTGGCGACCGACGAGCGCGCCGTCCCCGTCCAGCAGGAGCACGCGGCGCGCCCGCATCGCGGAGCTGAGCCGGTGGGCGACGACGACGAGGGTCCCGCCCCGCCGCACGAACGCCTCCTCGACCCGCTCCTCCGCGCGCGGGTCAAGGTGCGAGGTTGCCTCGTCGAGGATCACCAGGCCCGCCGCGCTCGCGTGAACCCGTGCCGCGGCCAGGAGTTGGCGCTCGCCCGCCGAGAGCGTCCCGCCGCCGTGGTCGAGAGAGCCGTCCAGCCCACCCAGTCGGTCCACAATGGACTGAGCACCGACCTCGGCGACCGACCGCAGGAGCGACGCGTCGTCGGTTCCCGGCGCCAGCAACGCCAGGTTCTCCCGCACCGTTCCGCCGAAGACGTACGCCTCCTGGGGAATGAGCGCGACCGCGCGGCGCAGCGCCCGCTGGTCGACCTGGTCGACACGGACTCCCCCGACCAGGACCTCGCCCCGCTCCACGGGGAGCAGCCCGGTCAGCAGTCGGACCACAGTGGACTTCCCGATGCCGCTCGGCCCCACGAGCGCGAGGTGCTCCCCTGGCGGGAGGTCGAGGTCCAGATCTCGGATCACGGGCTCCGCGCGCGGACCCCACCGGAAGGTCAGCCCACGCACCGACACCTCGGGAGGCGACAACGGTGACGAAGGCGGCTGGACGACCACCGCCCCGCACGGGCCAGACGTTCCCGAGATCCCAGAGGCCCGAAAGGACGCAGAGAACCCAGAGGCCCCAGAGATTCCAGACGGTTCTCGCGTTTCCGCGACGGGCTTGGGAACGGAGACCTCGGCCAGACGGCGCGTCGTCACGACGAGCCGGACCGCCGCCGAACCGACGACCTGCACCAGACTCCGCAACGCCGGCTGGACACCGGTCGTCAGGTAGGCGACCGCCGCGACCACCGCGCCCGCGCTCATCCGACCGGCGGCCACCAGGCCCGGCGCCACGACCAGCACCAGGGCGAGCGGGAGGTAGCCGCCGACGGCCACGACCACCTCGCGCAACGCCGAGGCCGAGGCCAGCCGCACGGCCGTGCGCTCCTGCGCGTCCACCTCGGCGACCACCTGACCGGCCGCCTGCTGACGCGCGCCACAGGCGACGACGTCCCTGAACCCGGTCAGCACGGTGGCCGCCGCCTCGGCCGCCCGCTCGTCGGCGAACACCACCTCCTGTTGCCGGCGCACCAGCGACGGCAACAACGCCACGAACAGACCGATCGCGAACACCAGCGGTGGGACGACGAACCAGGCCAGTTCCCGTGCCACGACCACCAGGCCGACCACGGCGGCGACCGCGGTCACGACCAACGACCGCGCCTGCACCAGCAACCCGCCGGTGACGTCCCTGACGACCTCGACGTGCCGGGTCAGCCGCGCGACGACCGCGCCCTCGGGCAGCCGACCCCCGCCGGTCCCCCGCACCAGGACACCACGCGTCACGGCGGTGACCAGCGCGTCGCGGAGCGGCTCCACCACGTCGCCCAGGCCGGCGAAGACCCGACGCGCGCCGAGGGCGCCGAGCACGGCGACCGCGCCGAACAACGCCAGCCAGAAGACGCCCTCTCCCGTCCTGCCCGCCGCGAAGCCCCGGTCCACCGCCAGTCCGAGCAGGTGCCCGGACAACGCGCCGGGAACCCCCTCCACCAGAGACCACGCGGCCAGCACGAGCACGGGGCGTCGGCACCCGGACAGGGCGTGGCGGTAGAGCCGCCACGCACCCCCCGGCGCGGCCGGCCGCCGCCAGGGCACCACGCGAGACGACCGGGACGACCTGCCCACGCGCAACCCCCTGCCGGTCACGGCACCGCGAACACGGAGCGGTAGTCGGGCTCGCACCACAGGTCGTGGTGCGGCGCGTAGCCGCGGACCCGGCCGCCGTCCAACCACAGGACGAGGTCCGCGCGCGCGGCCGTCGTCAGGCGGTGGGTGACCACCACCCGCGTGCGGCCCGGCAGGGACGACGTGACGGCGTGGGTCAGGCGGGCCTCGGTCGCGGCGTCCACACTGGACATGGCGTCGTCGAGGACCAGCACCCTGGCCTCGCGCGCCAACGCCCTGGCCAGGCCGAACCGCTGGGCCTCGCCCCCGGACAACGGAACCGCGTCCATCGGGGTGTCCATGCCACGCGGCAGGCGGGCGATCACGTCATCGACCTGTGCGGCCGCCGCCGCGCTCCTGAGCGCCTCCGGGGACGGCCGGGACGACACGTCACATCCGTAGGCGATCGCGTCCGCCACGGTCGCGCCCAGCAACGTCGGGCGCTCGAAGGCGCAGGCCACGAGCGCTCCCATCCCGTCGGAACGCAGGTCCCGCAGGGGAACGCCGTCCAGCAGCACCTGACCCCGGTCGGGTTCCAGCAATCCGGCGACGACGGCGGCGAGCGTGGACTTTCCCGAGCCGGAGCGGCCGACGACCGCGACCATCGCCCCCTCCGGCACAACAAGGTCCACAGAGGACAGAAGCGGCTCTCCGCGTTCGCCGTGGACGGAAACACCGCACAACACGATCCGCCCCGCCCCCGGCGGTGCGGGCCGTCCTCCGCCGGCTCGCGTCGGCACGTCCAGCACGGCGAGTAGCCGCGCGGCGGCGGCGCGGGCCCGCGCCAACCGCGTCAGGTGCGGCCCGTAGCGGATCGCGGTCATCCCGAGGGCGACATATCCGGCCGCCGCGACCAGATCCCCGACACTCATCCGTCCACTTGAGACACCCATTCCGGCGGTGGTCAACACCGCGACCTCGACGGCCGGCAGCAACAACCCGGCGCGCCACACCAGCACGGCCTGCGACCGCCACATTCCCCGCCCGGCCTCCGCGAGCGCGGGCAACGGGCGGAGAACCCGGCCGACCTCGCGCTCCACGGCGCCGGCCGCCTCGATGGTGCGGACACCGCGCACCGCGTCGAGCAGGCGCGCGGACAGCTCGCCGGAAAGACGTTGGTAGGCGGCGACGTCGTCGTTCGTGCGCCGCAGATGGGTTCCCGCCAGCCGCAGCGCGACGGGCACACTGACCAGGAACACGACGGCCAGCCACCAGTCGAGCAGCGCCAGCGCGACGACAGCGCCGAGCGACACGACGAGCGCCGTCAGCAGTTGGACGCACAGCGGCCCCACACCGCCGGCCTCGGCCGCGTCCCCGCTCAGCCGGCTGACCATGTCACCCGGGGCGAACCGGCGGTGCTCGCGCATCTCCAGCGCCATCAGGTGCCGGGTGAGGCGGCGCCGCAGCCACGCGGTGCCCGACGCGGCGCAGTGGGCCTGCGCGAGTTCTCCCACACCGTCCGCCGCGACGAGCAGCACGGCCAGCACCAGCGTCGACCATGCCGCCGCCGCGTCGCCGACGGCCAGGGCGGCGTCGACCGCCCGCGCGACGGCGTCGGGGAGGAGCAGCGCGGCGACCGCCCCGACGACCGAGACGCCCCCGAGCGACACGAGCCACCCGGGCGAACGGCACGCCGTCCGCCACAGCAACCGGTCGGCGCGATTCGCTGGCACGGGGAATTCCTTCCGCCGCCGTGGCTGGGCAATCATGGGAGAAGTGGGAGCGGCGCAGTCCGGATGCGCCGCTCCCACCTCAGATGACCCGTCGTCAGCAGGCGAGCAGGCTCAGCGCGCTCTGCGGGGTGCAGCCCAGGACGCTGGCGTTCGAGACGCCGCCGTGCTCCATCGCGTCCATCTCCGGGGCCTCCATCGCCTGAAGGTCCAGCACGAACTCCATGGCTGTTCTCCTCACTGCGTACTTTCGGGGGTTCCAACCAGCGTCGGGGCTGGCTGGTCTGGGAGCCGGCGTCCGAGCGCCGGCGGGACGGCGGACAGGAACGGCAGCGGGGCGGTTCCGTCCACCGCGTGCGCGACGGCCAGCAGCACACCGGCGTTGCCGGTCGCCACGTCCATCGACAGGCGCAGGAGCTGGTTGCCGGGGAACGCCAGTCCCCGCCCCGGCGTCCAGCGGGGCTCGGTCACCCTGTCCGAGGAGGACGGCCCGGCCTCCTCGTGGACCGCGGGGTAGGGCATCGCCCACCAGCCGAGTTGCCGCAGGTGCCGCAGGACGAGCCGCTCGTCGTCGGCGGCTCCCCCGAGGCGGGCGGCGGCCACCAGCGCGGCGACCAAGCCGGCCCGGCCGAGGAACAGGCCGGGCTGGGCCACGAACCCGGAGCGGCATGCCAGGAGCAGGCCCTCCAGCCGCTCGACCGAGGGCGCGTGCGGCGCGACCGCGGCCAGCTCGGCGAGGACCAGCGCGACGCCGGCGCTGCCCACCTCCAGGTAGGGCAGGGTGCGGAGCGTGCCGTCCCGCACCTGCCACGAGCCGTCGTCCCGCTCGACGCACTCACGCAGGTCCCAGGCCAGCGCGCGGTCGGCGGCGTCGATCCAGCCCTCGTCGCCGGTGTGCTCGTACAGCCGCAGGAACAGCAACGCCGGGCCGGACCAGCCGTAGGACAGGCCCGCCCTGCCCCGCGAGCCCGGTTCGGGCGGCGCGCCGGCCACGCGCTCGGCCAACTGGTCGCCGATCCCGAGCGCCTGGCTGAGGCAGGCGCCCTCGTCCCACCGGACGCCCAGGTGGAGGAGGTTGAGGCCGACGCCGGCGAGGCCGCCGGACAACCCGTGGTCCCTGAGCCCGGCCACGGCCGGCCCGAACGCCTCGACCAGGTCGTGGGCGGCGGTGCTGTGCCCCAGCTCGTCCAGGACGTGCGCGAGGCCGTGGGCGCCGTCGAGGAAGCCGGGACGGCGGGGCGGCTCGGTGTCCAGGCTGTCGAGCAGCCACTGCTCGTACTGCTCGTACTCGGGGAACCGACCAGCGCCGGTGACGTGCAGGGCGTGCAGCACGCCGGCCGCGCCGTAGGCGAAGGTCGTGCCCCCGGTGGTGAACTGCGCGATGTCGCCGGGGAACAGGCGATCCCCGCGCTGCGGTGTGGCGCTGTGGCGGATGCCCTCGACGAGCGCCGCGCGCACCGCGTCCCAGTCCGGCTCCGCGGGGTCGAACGGCGTCGCGCTGGCCACGGGTCCGGGTAACCCGGTCAGCGGGTGTGGGGCGTCCGGGGCGGGGCTCAGCTCGCGCGAGACCTTCTCGCCGTAGTCGGCGGGCACGGGGAAGCGCTCGCGGACGACGTCCACGAACCGCGCGAGCTTGCCGGGTTCCAACGCGGCGACCAGGTTCATCGGCAGGAACAGCCACAGGCGCAGCGCGGCGAGCGCGTACTCGTCGACCGCGACGCCGGAGCGGTCGGGCGGCGCGGCGAAACCGGGCGCGCCCAGCGCCGGTCTGCGCGGCTCGTCGAGGGCGAAGGCCAGCTCGAAGTCGACGAGCGCGACGCGGTCGTCCTCGTCGATCATGATGTTGTTCGGGTGCAGGTCGCCGAAGGCGAGCCCCCTGGCGTGCATCGCGTGCACGATCCGCTCGACCTCGTCGACCACCCGCAGCGCGCGGTCGGTGTAGTCGGCGAGCGCCCTGGGGGACGCCGCGCGGTCCTCGGACCAGGCCAGCGGGTACTCCCGCGCCAACCACTGCCCGAGCGGGATGCCGGGCAGGTGTTGCTGCACGAGGAAGTGGTGCTCCCACGCGGTGAAGTAGTCATGCAGCACCGGGACGCCCGGCACCCCGGCCAGCCGTTGCAGGACGCGGCGTTCGCGCTGGAGGCGGGCCACGGCGTCGGTGCCGTCCCGGTCGAGGCCGGCGTACGGGCGCGCCTCCTTGAGGACCACCCTGTCGCCGCGGTCCCGGGGCGTGGCGAGGTAGACCCCGCCGCCGTTGGAGAAGTGCAGGGCGCCCTCGACGCGGTACGGGAAGGCGTCGGGATCGCCGTTCCTGCGGGCGGCCAGGTGTGGTTCCAGGAATTCGGGCAGCCGCACCCAGGGCGGAACGCGGAAATACGGCTTCCTCTCGTCGGGGACGAGGTTTCCCTCCGGGGTCCGCACCGCGGGCACCTGGTGGCCGTCGGCGTCATTCGTCCACATGTCCACGAATGCGCCCCACCGCACGTAGAGCGGGCCGGGGCCGTAGCGCAGGTCGCTGAGGACGTAGGGGCCGGGCTCGCCGACCAGCCGGCCGGACAGCTCGCGCAGCACCCGCTCCAGCGCGACCTCGTCGTCCGGGTAGATGGTGACCAGCTTGCCGCTGGCCTCCCTGGGCGCGTACTTGGCGTTGCGGGTCAGCAGCACCCGGGGGCCGCGCAGGAACTTGAACGGGATGCGCCCCACCGTGCAGTAGTCCCAGACCTGGCGCAGCACCCGGTGGGCGTTGTCGACGGTCGCGGAGACGTGGATCTTCCAGCCCTGCTCCGGCAGGCGGTGGCCGTGGGGGCGGCAGACGGTCCACACGTCCCGCTCCGTGCGCCACCAGCCGACCGGCAATGAGGGCAGGGAATCCTCGAAAACCGTCTCGGCGGAATTACCACGGGTCGGCGCGTCGTAGAACAGCGGATCAGCGAAGCAGTACGCCTCGTACCGCACGTCCATACACAGGCCCTTCCCAGGTGCATTTTGCCCGCGCATCTGGGCGCGGCGACGACCGGGATATTTCCTCACGGACCGGCGCCCCCGGCCAAGGCTCCATTCCAACGAATCGGGGTTTCTGACACGGATGTCAGGAAACCGCTCGCTACCGACGAGTTCTCCACGCTGCGTGACGAGAGCGCGCCGCGATGCCACCCACTCGCATCACAGGTCGCTTCGTCAACCAAAACATCCGCCGGCGAACGCCCGGACCGGCGACGGCGGGTGGTTTTCCGTCGCAGGACAGCGCGGTGGCGACCAGCGCCGATAACCGCTCGTCATCCGAATGACGGACCCATCACACTATGTTTCCGACCAATCGAGGGACTTGACTACGTAGAGTAGTCACAGTGGCGGCGCGTGGTGAGCAGGGCCGTCCCGGGATGCGGAACGTTCTCCACCCCCGGGACGGCCCAGTTGGCCCCTCCGAACGTCGGACGTCAGTTCAGGTCCCGGTTCCGCCGCCCGCGCCCTTCCCGTCGTTCGGGGCATTGGAGCCGGCCCCCGCGCTCCCGCAGCCCCGCCAGCTCCTCGGGCAGCCCGTCGGCGTGCACCACGCCCAACCGGCGGGTCGCCCTGGTCAACGCGACGTACAGGTCGTTGCGCCCCCTCGACGACTCCGCCAGCATCAGGGCGGGCTCGACGACCAGCACGGAGTCGAACTCCAACCCCTTGGCCCGCGCCACGGGCAGCACCACCACCGGCCGCTCCAGGTCCGGGTCCGGCCCCACCGACGCCTCCGGCACCGCCGCGACCACGGCCGCGCCCACCTCCTCCAGCAGGCCGGCGGGAACGATCACCGCCACCCGGCCCGCGCCGACCTCGGCCACCTCGCGGGCCGTGATCTCCGCCAGGCGCCCGGCCAGCTCGGCGGGCCGCGTGGCGCACCGCCAGGGCGCGAACCCGCTGCTCCGCGCCGAGGCGGGCGGGTCGAGCGGCGGCTCCATCCCCGCGAGCACCGCCGAGGCGACGGACATGATCTCGGCCGGGGTGCGGTAGTTGACCGACAACCGCTCCAGCCGCCACCGGTCGCCGACGTACGGGTCGAGCACCCGACCCCACGAGGACGTGCCGGCCAGGTCCCCGGTCTGCGCCACGTCGCCCACCAGCGTCATGGACCGGCTGGGGCAGCGGCGCATCAGCAGCCGCCAGGCCATCTCCGACAGCTCCTGCGCCTCGTCCACGATCACGTGCCCGAAGGTCCACGTCCGGTCGGCGGCCGCCCGCTCGGCCACCGTGAGGTCGGACCGGTGCTCGTGCCGCTCCGCGAACGCCGTGGCGTCGACGAGGTCGGCCGCCGTGATCACCTCTGGGTCGTCCTCGTCCTCCAGGTCCTGCGACGCCGAGCCGGCGAGCACGTCCAGCACGCCCTGCGCGTAGGCGAGCCGCTCACGCCGCTCGCGCTCGGCCCGCAGGCGCGCCATCCGGTCGTCCACCCCGAGCAGCTCGGCCGCCTCGTCCAGCAACGGCACGTCGGCGGGCGTCCAGCCGCCCGCGCGCTCCCGCAGCAGCAGCGCGCGCTCGTCGTCGCTGAGCCACGGCGCGGCCGAGGAGAGCAGGTCGGCGCTGGCGAACAGGTCGCCGAGCAGGCGGCGCGGGGTCAGGACGGGCCACAGCTCGCTGAGCACCGCCCGCACCCCCTGGTCCTCCAGCAGCTCCCGACGGATCTCCGCCCTGTCCTCGGCGTCGAGGAGGTTGCCGCCGCCGTACACGTCGGCGCCGATCAGCTCCACGGCCTGGTGGGTGAGCGCGTCCACGATCTCGGCGACGAAGACCGGCCGGGCCTGGTTGTGCAGCAGACCGGTCCGCCGGGCCCGGTCCCTGGCCCTGGCGCAGGTCTCCGGGTCCAGGTGGAGGACCTGCCCGTCGAAGTCGATCTCCAGCGGCTCGTCCGGGACCCGCTGCCGGTCGCGGACGGCCGCGGCCACCATCTCCACCATGGACAGCCGGCCCTTGATCTCGGCCGCCTCCGCCGACTCCGTCCTCCTGGCGACGATCCCGGGGAACAGCTCGCCGATGGTCGACAGGAGGACCCCGGTCTCGCCGAGCGAGGGCAGCACCTGGCTGACGTAGCGGAGGAAGCCCGTGTTCGGGCCGATGATCAGCACGCCGCGCCGGGCGAGCCGTTCCCGCTGGGTGTAGAGGAGGTAGGCGGCGCGGTGCAGGGCCACGGCCGTCTTGCCGGTGCCGGGGCCGCCCTGCACGACGAGCACGCCCTGGTGCTCGGAGCGGATGACCCGGTCCTGCTCCGCCTGGATCGTCTCGACGATGTCCCGCATGTGGCCGGTCCGGTCCGCGTTCAGCGCGGCCAGCAACGTGGCCTCGCCGACGAGCCCGTCGCCCCCGGCCCCGTCCTGGCCGGCCAGGTCGAGCAACTCGTCGTCCACCCCGACCACGGTGCGGCCGCTGGTCCGGATGTGGCGCCGCCGCCGCACTCCCTCGGGCGCGGCCGCCGTGGCGACGTAGAACGGACGCGCGGCCGGCGCACGCCAGTCGACGAGCAGCGGCTCGTACTCGGCCCCCTCGTCGAACATGCCCAGCCGCCCGACGTAGCGCCGCTCGCCGTCGGCCAGGTCGAGCCGTCCGAAGCACAGGCCGTTCTCCGCCGCGTCGAGCCGGGAGAGCTGGTCGGCGTAGTGGGTGGAGGCCGCGTTGCGCTCCGCCACGGCGCTGGGGTCCTCCCCGTGCTCCCGCAGCACCCTGGCCAGCCGTTCCCTGGTCTCCGCCCGCTGACCGTCGAGCCGGCCGTAGAGCATCGAGACGTATTCCTGCTCCCGCGCCCTTTCCTCGGTTGACACGCCGCCCCCCAATTCACTAAAATGACGACAGATATTCAACGACCACTTTGTCGCACCCAATACTCGAAGGTAGCGCACTGACCGGCCGCGCGCCACACTCGATCCAGCTCGGATCACTCCGCTCGCGTGAAGATCCCGATCAAATTCTGTCGCGTCCCCTTGACAGTTTTCCAGAAATGGAACAGGGCGCGAATCGCCAACAACACGAGAGGGGTGGCCGTCAGGGCCGCCCCTCTCGTCGTTCATGCCTCTAGTTCAAGCGTCAGACAACGCGGCAGCCGTCGGGAGCGGCCGTGATGTTGAACTCGTTGTACCAGCCGGTGCCCACCAGCTTGCCGAGGTCGCGACCGGTGTCGGCCCAGGTTCCGTTGAGGAACTGGTACCGGTACCACAGCAATTCTCCGTTGTTGTCCGGCCGGGCGCCGTACAGGATCTCCCCGCCAACGGAGATGATGGAGTTGAACATGTTCCAGCCGGAACCGTTGCGCTTGGCCTGCTGGGTCCACTGCCCGCTCTTGGCCTCGTAGACGTGCCGGAACAGGTCACCGTTGGGCGTGCGGGTGTAGAGAACGCCGGGGCCAGCGCCCACGATGAGGTCGTACTGCCCCCAGTCGCCGGCGAGCACCCGGTGGTCCAGCTTCTTGCTGGCCGGGTCGTACGAACGCCAGTGCAGCTTGCCGTCCGGCTCGATCGTGTAGACGTGACCGTTGGTGTCGACGGTCATCCGGTTGCGGTAGTCCGGCGTGACGTAGCGGTCCCAGCCGTTGCCGTTCTCCAGGACGTCGTACTGGGAGCCGGCCTGGTTCGTGTCCCAACCGTTGCCGTTCCAGCGGTAGCGGCGGAACTCGCCGTTCTGCACGGCCAGGTAGAACACCCCGTCAGGCGCGGCGACCGTGCGCGCCCCGAGCCATCCGCCCCCGATGATCCGCCCGTTGTAGTCGGCCCAGCTGAAGGACCCGTTCTTCGGGTCGGTGTGCTGGTACTCGCGGACCTCGCCGTCGTTACGCACCACGTACAGCGGAACCGCGGGCTTGCACTCGATGCTCAGGTCCGGGATCTGCTGCCGAATCCAGTCGTTGAGGTCGTCCACGCGAGTCTCGGTGCCACCCTGGCGGGTCTGGCTCTCGCCGAGGCAACCGTTCTGCCACGAGGTGTGATCGACCGCGACGAGCTCGGAGGTTCCGTTCGCCTCGCGGATCACCGGGGCACCGGCGTCGCCCTTGCACGTGCTGATGTTCCCCGAAGCCCCAGCGACCTCGAACGTGGTCTTACCGACGCTCTTGACCTGGAACGACGCGGTTGAGAACCACACCTCCACGCACGTCCGGATCAGGATCACGAGAAAGCTACTCCAACAGCTCGGGGGGACAGTGGGGGTTACCTGCGACATCAGACCTGATGAGGTAGGTCGAGTGTGCGCCTCGAAGTTCCTTGACCAACTCCGTCCTGCCGAACGCGGCGCTTCGAACCAGCTCGTCGGAGTCGTCCACCAACTTCGTGATCACATCCTGTGGAGTGTCACGACAGTCGGCGACAGCCTTGCGCACAAAATACTGGTCACTGGTCGCAAGACTCGAACAACGTCCTGCGGAACGCCTTCACGAACGCGGGGAAGTGGAGGATATCCACGATAGTCATCAACGAACTCTCCGTCGTGATACCACGACGGAGAGTTCAGAACCCTGTCACACCCGTCCTCGTGGACCTCTCGACACAACACGCTCGCCCCATCCGTCAACCAGCCGAGACCAACCGGTCAACGTAAGTTGATCAATAAGACCGCTGGTCGCGATCTCGGCGCATCTGCATATCCCTGGCATATCTTGCGACATCAGGGTCCGGGTCGCTGACGAGTTCCAGCAAGAGACTATCGGGGCAATGTGGATTAGCGATCACCGCCTTCCTGATATGGCGCGGAAGATTTTGCGCAGCCCAGTAAAGCGCCTCAATGCGATTTGTCCTACGGTACGCCAGCATACGCACGGTGGGATTCTCATCCTCAAGGAAGAGGTCGATAACTTCCTGCGGAGCTTGCTTGTAGCTCACAACCGCGTTACGTACATGGGGCTCGCTGCTCCTGGCCACAGTACGGATGACGTGTTCCGGGAGGCAGTCACGGAGACGCGGCTGGGGCGCACGACCTATATCGACGATGAACTCGAAATCATGACACCACGTCGGCCCTTCAAGTTCCCGATCGCAACCACCCTCGTACACATCCTTACAAATCACTACTCTCCCTCTCTATTCATGACCATTTCTCGCTTATGATAGCACTGAATAGCTGGGTCGTCAGAGGCGAGCGTGGAGCGCCGCCTCCACCGACCCCACCTGCGACTAACAGTGTGGCTTATTTACCGGGATGATGTACCCAGCCTCGCAGAGCTGCTTGACATTCATACCATCCAACCGAAATTGAATCCCTCCCCCAACCTGTCTGAACCCCGGCGCGATCTCACCCTTCCAAATTATGCCCAAAGATCCATCCCACTTCTTGACCCATCGATAAACATGGTACGGCAGATGGAGACTTCCAGGCGGAAGTGCGCGCTTCTCAAAAGCGGTTCCAGCGTGAGAAAGAAAGGTTCCCGTAGGCCCTCCAAACCGATCCCAAACCTCACCCGCCTGAGGGATGTACTCCTCCTCGATAGTACCCTTTTAACCCCAGGGAAGGCTGGGTATTTCCACCACAGCTCCCCGTTAGGTCCTCGCGCCGTGAACTCGCGGAGAAACTGGCACTCGAGGTCCTTCCCGTTTCCGTAGTATTCTTTGAAGTTCTCCCCGATCAGGTTACGAGTCTCCGCCGGAAGTTCCTCGATACGGGGAGCTGTCATTTTCGCCGGCCGCGCCTCTTCAACAAGCGCATCGACCACGCGGGTGTACTCGGTTTCGACGCGGGTGACTTCCAGCTGCGCCTGGAGGGCCTCCGCAGCCTTGGGGAGGACCTTGGCGGCCGTGCCGGTGGCCACCGGGATGACCCGCATGGCGACGGGAATCAGGCCGGCGCTCTCCGGAGTCGCGAAGAACAGCATCTCAGCGGCGACCGGGAAGTAAACAGTAGCCAGAAGGGTCACCTCTGCGGCGAGCATGAAGTAAGCCGCTGCCTCCATCATCTGCACGAAGGGCGCGATGATGGTGAGCGTGTTGGTGTGCTCGAAGTTCATACTGAACGACGAGCTCACACAACCCGGAATGAACTCCTGAGTTTCCTTGTGATTCAGGAAACATCGGTCGGCGTTGTCAAAAGCACGCCGAGACTGTTCGTCGAACGTCTTGGGGATCTGGCTGATACATTCGGCGACCGCCTGGGCGTCCTTGCGGTTCTTGGTGCACTCATCGGCTTGGTTGGCGACGAGGTTGCCCAGCACGTTCTCCCGGATCTTGCTGATCGCGGCGTCGTACGCCTCCTTGTACGCGGTGTGAGCGGCCGCGGCGTCGTCTTTGGCAGCCTTCGCGGAATCACGTGCGCGTTGGGCCGACGCGTACGCTTGCTGGGCATAGCTGGCAGCTTGACGCGCGGATGCGGCAGCCCAGCAGGGCCTTCTCAGCGGCGGCGCGTGTGGTCGGACCACCGGTACGCCACAACGCCGCTACTCTCGCACGGTCACTGTCAGGATCTGCTGTCGGCGGCTCAGGCCCTCCGGCCACTGCTGGCGGAGCCGCGACGATGCCGACCATCAGCGAAGCGCTGGCCAGCAGGGCGGTTCCGAGCCGGCCCGCGCGGAACCGGCTTCTTCGACCGCTCATACACTCTCTCCTTTCGTAATCCAGGCATGACAAAACCGCGTGCAACCAAACGAAGGGTTACACGCTGAACCAACGACACATCTGAGAGCGAAGCCCGTCAGCCGAGTTCAGCTGCTCGTCGAACTGACGATTCCTTCTTCCCCGACCAGCTCCGCCCGCATTGTGAGCACTGCCCCATCAACCGGGGTGAACCGTACTGCGCCTGGGCGGGTAGATCAAAGTGTGTGACGACAGACACTCGCCAACATGTCTACTTTGTCCGAAAAGGTTGATCAAGGCCACTATTCGCTGAATCAGTCCAGTTCCCAGGAAGGCAACCTATCGATCGCCGCGCGCTTCTGAAACCGTATGGGACAAGCGGGACCCCAGGCCGGAGCTTCTCTTGTAGGCGCGGCGGATTCTGCGGACGCCCGATGCCACGGGCACACTTGCTCCTGGGCATCTCGAACCCGCCTCGGCCAAAGCCGAAGGAAAGCAACTCCAAGAATGCCCACAGCCCAGACGGGAAGGGTACGGCTTTACCCGCGGTACGGCGGCCCCTCAGACTGGCGGTGTATCGCGCAGGTGATGCCACTGTCCCGGTTCGTGGCCGGTTTCGCATCCCTGGGCCGAAAAAAGACGGACAAACTCTGGACGCGGCTTCACCGCCCAGATGGTCGTCAGGAGGCGCTGAGGCCCATCCACCAGGAAACAGAGCCCAAGCTTGACGGGAAGGATTCCCATTGGGCGAGTGGGCACAGGTTGGCTCCCACAGGAGCGAGCCGACATGCGACGGAGCGGAGCGGCTTCCTTCGCCGGAGATGGCGACCTGCTCCATCTTCAGCAACAAAGCGAAAGGGGCGGTCCCGGAACGGGACCGCCCCTCATGGGTTGGTGGTGGGTCAGACGGTGAAGCCGAGGGCGCGGAGCTGCTCACGGCCCTCGTCCGTGATCCGCTCCGGACCCCACGGCGGCATCCACACCCAGTTGATGCGGAAGTCCTTCACCAGGCCGCCGCCGGGACCACCGGTCAGGGCGGCCCGCGTCTGGTCCTCGATGACGTCGGTCAGCGGGCAGGCCGCCGAGGTCAACGTCATGTCGAGGGTGGCGACACCGTCGTCGTCCAGCCGGATGTCGTAGACCAGGCCAAGGTCGACGACGTTGATCCCCAGCTCTGGGTCGACGACGTCGCGCATGGCCTCCTCAAGGTCGGCGATCGCGGCCTCGTCGGCCGCCGGAGCCGGGGGCTCCGGCAGACCCGCCGCGCCCCGGGTCACGTCCTCGGTCATCGTGCTCCCACTCCCTGCTGCCGCTCGGCCACCCGAGCCACCGCGTCCTTGAAGGCCATCCAACCCAGCAGCGCGCACTTGACGCGAGCGGGGTACCGGGCGACGCCGGCGAACGCGATGCCGTCCTCCAGCACGTCCTCGTCCGGCTCGACCTGCCCGCGCCCCTGCATCAGCTCCAGGAACGCCGCGTGCTTGTCGAACGCCTCGGCCACGGTGCGACCCACCACCAGGTCGGTCAGCACGGACGCGGCGGCCTGGCTGATGGAGCAGCCCTGGGCGTCGTAGGAGACGTCACCCACGACCGCGTCCTCGCCGTCGCCGACCAGGTGGACCCGCAGCGTCACCTCGTCACCGCAGGTCGGGTTGACGTGGTGCACCTCGGCCTCGAACGGCTCCCGCAGCCCCCGGCGGTGCGGGTTCTTGTAGTGGTCCAGGATGATCTCCTGGTACATCTGGTCCAGCTTCATCCCGACTCACACCCCCTCGCCGTCCGCACCAGCCGCGTCGGCCGGCTCCGTGTCCACACCGAAGAACCGCCGGGCCTCCCGCACCGCGTCCAACAACGCGCGGACGTCGTCCCTGTCGTTGTAGACGTAGAAGGTAGCCCGCACGGTCGCCGCGACGCCCATGCGCCGGTGCAGCGGCCACGCGCAGTGGTGCCCGACGCGCACCTCCACGCCGAGGCTGTCCAGCACCTGGCCGACGTCGTGGGCGTGGACGCCGTCCACGACGAACGCCACCACGCCACCGCGGTCGACCATGTCCGTCGGCCCGACGATCCGCACGCCGTCGATCTCGGCCAGGCCGGCCAGCGCCGCCGCCGCGAGTTCGTGCTCGTGCGCGGCCACGCGGTCCATGCCCAGCGCCGACAGGTAGTCGACGGCGGCGCCGAGCCCGATGACCTGCGAGGACATCGGCACGCCCGCCTCGAAGCGCTGCGGCGGCGGGGCGAAGGTGGACCCCTCCATCCGCACGACCTCGATCATCGAGCCGCCGCTGATGAACGGCGGCATCGCGGCGAGCAGCTCCCGCCGCCCGTAGAGCACGCCGACCCCGGTCGGGCCGAGCATCTTGTGCCCGGAGAAGACGGCGAAGTCCACCCCGAGGGTGTGGAAGTCCACCGCCATGTGCGGCACCGACTGGCAGGCGTCGAGCACGGTCAGCGCGCCCACCTCGCGGGCCCGCGCCACGATCGGCGCCACCGGGCCGACCGCGCCGGTCACGTTGGACAGGTGGCTGAAGGCCACGACCTTCGTCCGCTCGGTGACCAGCTCGTCCAGCCCGGACAGGTCGATCCGGCCCTCGTCGGTGACGCCGAACCAGCGCAGGGTCGCCCCGGTGCGCTGGCAGAGCTGCTGCCACGGCACGAGGTTGGCGTGGTGCTCCAGCTCGGTCACCACGATCTCGTCGCCGGGGCCGACCCGGAAGCGGTGCGCCTCCGGGCCGGCCGTGGCGGCGTTGCTCATGGCGTAGGCGACGAGGTTGACGCCCTCGGTGGCGTTCTTGGTGAACACCACCTCGTCCTGGTCGACCCCGACGAACGCGGCGACCCGCGCCCTGGCGTCCTCATAGGCGTCGGTGGCCTCCTCCGACAACTGGTGCGCTCCCCGGTGCACCGCCGCGTTGGAGGTCTCCAGGAAGGCGCGTTCGGCGTCCATCACCGGCCGGGGCCGCTGCGAGGTGGCCCCGGAGTCCAGGTAGACCAGCCGGTGGCCGTCCCGGACCGTCCGCTCCAGGATGGGGAAGTCCTTGCGGACGACCGCGACGTCCAGCGGCTCCTGGCCGCCGGTCGGGGCCGTCGTGCCCGCGACTGCCGTCACGTCCGCGCCTCCTCTCGCCTCACCGTTCGATCGTGTCGCAGGGGTTGACACGTGGTGGCCTCAGCGGGCCGCGCCGGTGCTGGCGGCCTCCTGCTTGCCGGTGTACCGGACGTAGCCCTCCTCCTCCAGGCGCTCGGCCAGCTCGGCGCCGCCGGACTCCACGATCCGCCCGTTGGCGAAGACGTGGACGAAGTCCGGGCTGATGTGCTTGAGGATGCGGGTGTAGTGCGTGATCAGCATGATGCCGGTCTCGGCGTTCTCCGCCTTGTACCGGTTCACGCCGTCGGACACCACGCGCAGCGCGTCGACGTCGAGGCCGGAGTCGGTCTCGTCGAGGATGGCGATCTTCGGCCGCAGCAGCGCGAGCTGGAGGATCTCGTGCCGCTTCTTCTCACCGCCGGAGAAGCCCTCGTTGACGCTGCGCTCGGCGAAGGCCGGGTCGATGTCGAGGTCGGCCATGGCCTGCTTGACCTCCTTGACCCAGTGCCGCAGGGCGGGGGCCTCGCCGCGGACCGCGGTGGCGGCCGTGCGCAGGAAGTTCGACATGGACACGCCCGGCACCTCGACCGGGTACTGCATGGCGAGGAACAGGCCGGCGCGGGCGCGCTCGTCCACGCTCATCTCCAGCACGTTCTCCCCGTCGAGCAGCACCTCACCGGAGGTGATCTCGTACTTGGGGTGGCCGGCGATCGAGTAGGCCAGCGTCGACTTGCCGGAGCCGTTCGGGCCCATGATCGCGTGGGTCTCGCCGGCCTTCACCGTGAGGTCCACGCCCCGGAGGATCTCCTTGGGCTCCTCGTCGGTGAGGACCGAGACGTGCAGGTCCTTGATCTCCAGAATGGCCATCGGTTTCTTCGTTCTCCTGTGCCGCGAAAGTCTGTTCAGTTCAGTACAGCGGTGGTGTCGACGTAGACGTCGCCGTCCCGCACGCTCACCGCGAACACGTCGACGGGCTCGGTCGCCGGCAGCGAGTTGGGCTTGCCGGTGCGCAGGTCGAAGCACGACCCGTGCAGCCAGCACTCGATGCCCCTGCGCGTCACCTCACCCTCGCTCAACGCCACCTCGGCGTGTGAGCAGACGTCGTGCAGCGCGTGCACCTCGTCGCCGTCCCGCACCACCACCACGGGGGTGCCGTCAACGTCGACGCTCACCGGCTGGCGGTCCTCCAGCTCGGCGAGGGCGCACACACGGGTCACGCACCCACCGCCTCAAGCTCCGCCTCGATGGCCTTCTCCAGCCGCTCCCGCACCTCGGGCACGGAGATCTTCTGCAACACCTCGCCGAAGAAGCCGCGCACGACCAGGCGACGGGCCTGCTCGGTCGGGATGCCCCTGGCCTGGAGGTAGAAGAGCTGCTCGTCGTCGAACCGGCCGGTGGCGCTGGCGTGGCCGGCGCCCTCGATCTCACCGGTCTCGATCTCCAGGTTCGGCACCGAGTCGGCGCGCGCCCCGTCGGTGAGCACCAGGTTCCGGTTCAGCTCGAAGGTGTCGGTGGCCTCGGCCGCCGCCCGGATCAGCACGTCGCCGATCCACACGGTGTGCGCGCCCTCGCCCTGCAACGCGCCCTTGTAGGTCACGTTGCTGCGGCAGTTGGGCACCGAGTGGTCGACGAACAGCCGGTGCTCCAGGTGCTGGCCGGCGTCGGCGAAGTACAGGCCCTGCATGTCGACGTCGCCGCCGCGGTCGGTGAAGGTGGCGGTCGGGCTGATCCGCACCAGGTCGCCGCCGAGGGTCACCACGGTGTGCTTCAGCACGGCGTCGCGGCCGATGCGGGCGTGGTGCGCGGAGACGTGCACCGCGTCGTCGGCCCAGTCCTGGATCGCGACCACGGTGAGCTGGGCGCCGTCGCCGAGCACGAACTCGACGTTGTCGGCGTACGTGCCGGAGCCGCGGTGGTCGAGCACCACGACCGCCTCGCCGAACGCCTCGGCCCGCACCTGGACGTGGCCGTAGGCGACCCCGCCCTCGCCGGGGCCGGTGACCACGACGGTGGTCGGGCCGGAGGCCTTCGTGTCCCTGGGGACCGTCACGACCGTCGCCGAGGTGAACGCGCTCCACGCCTGCGCGGCCACCCGGTCACCCGGGGTGCCGGCGACGCCGAGCCGCTCGTCGCCCCGCTCGACGGTCTCCACCCGCACCTCGGGCGCGGCCGTGACCTCGACGGTGGCCGTCCCGGTCGCCGCGGCCGAGCCGTCGTGCAGGCCGCGCAGCCGCCGCATGGGCGTGAAGCGCCAGTCCTCCTCGCGGCCCGAGGGCACCTCGAACGCCTCCACGTCGAAGGACGCGAAGCGCTCGGCGCGGGACGCCTCGGGGACGACCGGTCCACCGTGCGAGTGCTCGCCGAGTCCGTGCCGGGTCGGCGCGGTGGTCCGCTCTTCGTTCGACACCGTCATGTCAGCCGACGGCCCCTTCCATCTGCAACTCGATCAGGCGGTTCAGCTCGAGGGCGTACTCCATGGGCAGCTCGCGCGCGATCGGCTCCACGAAGCCGCGCACGACCATGGCCATCGCCTCGTCCTCGGTCAGGCCGCGGGACATCAGGTAGAAGAGCTGGTCCTCGCTGACCTTGGACACGGTGGCCTCGTGGCCCATGGCCACGTCGTCCTCGCGGATGTCCACGTACGGGTAGGTGTCCGAGCGGCTGATGTTGTCCACCAGCAGCGCGTCACACTTCACCGTCGACTTGGAGTGGTGGGCGCGCTTGTGCACCCGGACCAGGCCGCGGTAGGAGGTGCGGCCACCGCCGCGGGCCACCGACTTCGACACGATGGTCGAGGAGGTGTGCGGCGCGAGGTGCTCCATCTTGGCGCCCGCGTCCTGGTGCTGGCCCTCGCCGGCGAACGCGATGGAGAGCACCTCGCCCTTGGCGTGCTCGCCCATCAGGAACACCGACGGGTACTTCATGGTCACCTTGGAGCCGATGTTGCCGTCGATCCACTCCATGGTCGCGCCCTCTTCGGCCTTGGCGCGCTTGGTGACCAGGTTGTAGACGTTGTTCGACCAGTTCTGGATGGTCGTGTAGCGGCACCGCGCGTTCTTCTTGACGATGATCTCCACGACCGCGGAGTGCAGCGAGTCGGAGGAGTAGATCGGCGCGGTGCAGCCCTCGACGTAGTGCACGTAGGCGCCCTCGTCGACGATGATCAGCGTCCGCTCGAACTGGCCCATGTTCTCGGTGTTGATCCGGAAGTAGGCCTGGAGCGGGATGTCGACGTGCACGCCCGGCGGCACGTAGATGAACGAGCCGCCCGACCACACGGCGGTGTTCAGCGCGGAGAACTTGTTGTCGCCGGCCGGGATGACCGAGCCGAAGTACTCCTGGAACAGCTCGGGGTGCTCCTTGAGCCCGGTGTCGGTGTCCAGGAAGATCACGCCCTGGGCCTCAAGGTCCTCGCGGATCTTGTGGTAGACGACCTCGGACTCGTACTGGGCGGCGACGCCCGCGACCAGCCGCTGCTTCTCCGCCTCGGGGATGCCCAGCCGGTCGTAGGTGTTCTTGATGTCCTCGGGCAGCTCGTCCCAGGTGGTGGCCTGCTTCTCGGTGGAGCGCACGAAGTACTTGATCGAGTCGAAGTCGATCCCGCTGAGGTCGGCGCCCCAGTTCGGCATCGGCTTGCGCTCGAAGATCTTCAGGGCCTTGAGGCGGGCCTCAAGCATCCACTCGGGCTCGCCCTTCTTGGCCGAGATGTCCCGGACGACGTCCTCGTCCAGGCCGCGCCGGGCGCTCGCGCCGGCCACGTCCTTGTCGGCCCAGCCGTACTCGTAGCGGCCCAGGGTGGCCAGGGTCTCCTCCTGGCTGAGCGGCTGCGTGGTGGGTGTGCGCTGCTCGGCAGCGGCAGTCATGCGGGCTCCCCTTCGCGTTGGTGGCTCGACCCTGCTGGCAGGTCGCGGTGTCCGCGGCCTCCCGCGATCGGGTCGTGCGCCGGGATCCGTGCGGTTGTTCCCGCCTCCTGCGGCGCACCATCCGCAGTCGGTTCCGGGCACGTCGGGTGGTCGGTCGCCTCGGGTGCGTCGGTCCCCTCGGCGCCGTCGGTCGCCGGGATCTCCCCCAGCGGCACGTGGGTGGTGCACGCGGCGTCGCCGCGGGCGATGGTCGCCAGGCGCTGCACGTGCGTGCCCAGCAGCTCGGCGAACGCCGCGGTCTCGGCCTCGCAGAGCTGCGGGAACTGGGCGGCCACGTGCGCCACCGGGCAGTGGTGCTGGCAGAGCTGCTCCCCCATGCCCACCCTGCGGGCCGAGGCAGCGTAGCCCTCCCTGGTCAGCGCGGTGGCCAGTGCCTTGGCCCGCTCGTCGGGGCCGCGGCGGGCGGTCACCGCCGCGCGGTGCCGGTCGACCAGGGCGCCGATCCTGCGCTCGGCGAAGGCCCTGACGGCCTCCTCCCCCGCGTGCTCGGCGAGGAAGCGCAGCGCGGCGACCGCGAGGTCGTCGTAGGCGTGCCCGAAGCGGGCGCGTCCGGCCTCCGTGAGCAGGAACAGCTTGGCGGGGCGGCCTCGGCCACGCCGCCCCCTGCGGGGGGCGTCCCTCGTGCACGCCTCGCCCTCGGCGACCAGCGCGTCCAGGTGCCGCCGGACGGCGGCGGGGCTCAGCCCCAGCTCCTCGGCCACCTCGGCCGCGGTGACCGGCCCCCGCTCCAGCAGGAGGCGGGCCACGGTGTGCCGGGTGCTGCCGTCCGGGTGCTGGGCGGCCGGTGCGCCCCCGACGCCCTGGGGCGTCGGGTCCGCCGGGCGCGCGACGTCCGGCGCGTCGGCCACGGAGCCCGTGGCGACGGCCGATGCGGCGGTCCCGGCGTTTTTCACAACACGAGTGTTACCTATTTCGGAGACGTCGGCAAAGCCCCTGGTCGCCGACGGTGACCGGGGTCACGCGTCATCCGTTCCGACTCACTCCGGCCGGCGCGCCAGCGCCCCTGACGGGCGGCGACGGACACCGCCCGGTGACCAGCGGACTCCCCCGCCACCCCGTGTCCACCCACACGCGGGTGAAGCGCCCGCGACCGGGGGACCGGGGGAACGACCTCGCACGGCGACCGCCGGCATGATCTCGACCACCCCCGCCCCGACGGCCGGCGATCCCAGGTGGGACCCGGTGGACGCGCGACGCCTCGCTACCCTTCGCGACGTGGTGGCGGGCGAAGCAGGTGCACAGTGACGCGGAGTGCGACGGCGCACAGCGGGACCGCGGGGAACGGCGGACAGGACGTGGCGGACGAGCGCGACGAGCGACGGGCCCCCACCGCGGAGCCGGCGGCGGGACGGATCGGCACCCCGGACGAGCCGGCCCCCCTCGACAGGGGCGAACGCCGTCAGCTCGACGTGGTGCGGCGGTTCGGCACCGTCGGCTCCCTGCTGCTCGCCGTCGGCGCGCTCGGCGCCGGCGCGAACCCGGTCGTGCCCTCCGTGCAGGGACTGCGGCTGCTCGGCCTGCCGGCCCGCCTGCCCACCGCGTCACTGGCCGTCGCCTACGCCGGCCTGCTCATGGTGGTGCTCGCCTGGCTCGCCCTCGGCCGGCTGGCCAGGCCAGGGCGCCCCCGGCTGATCTCCCGCAGCCAGCTCGACCGCACCCTGGTGATGTGGGCCGCGCCGCTCGCCCTGGCCCCGCCCATGTTCAGCAGGGACGTCTACAGCTACCTCGCGCAGAGCGAGATCGCCGCGCGGGGGCTCGACCCGTACGTGGTCGGCCCGGTGGACGCCCTCGGCCCCGACCACCCGCTGACCAGGGGCGTGCCCAACATCTGGCGGGACACCCCCGCCCCCTACGGCCCCCTGTTCTTCTCCTTCGCCAGGATCATCACCTGGGCCGCCGGGGACAACGTGGAGCTGGGCATCCTGCTGCACCGCGTCCTGGCCCTGGTCGGGGTGGGGCTGATCGTGTGGGCGCTGCCCCGGCTGGCCCGCCGCTGCGGCGTGCAGCCGGTGAGCGCCCTCTGGCTGGGCGCCCTGAACCCGCTGGTGCTGTTCCACCTGGTCAGCGGCGTGCACAACGACGCGCTGGCGATCGGCATGATGCTCGCCGGCTTCGAGATCGCGTTGCGCCACCGGCGGGTCGCCGCGGTGGCCGGCGCGCTGCTGATCACCTGCGCCGCCGCGGTCAAGATCACGACGGCGCCCGCGCTCGGCTTCCTCGCGGCCGCCCTCGCCCGCCGGCGCGGCGGCCGGATCAGCGACCTGGTGCGGGTCGCCCTGATGCTCACCGCGGTCTTCGTCGCGGGGCTGGTGGCCGCCTCGCTGCTCAGCGGGCTCGGCTTCGGCTGGACCGAGACCCTCGACACCGCGAACAAGGTCAAGAGCTGGATGTCGCCGGCGACCGCGCTGGGCATGCTCGGCGGCGGCATCGGCATCGCGCTCGGCCTGGGCAACCACAGCGACGCCGTGATCGCCCTGACCAGGGGGATCGGCCTCGGCCTCGGCGGGGTGACCATGGCCGGCCTGCTCTGGCTGTCGTTCCGAAGCTGGGGCCGGCACCGCGTCCGGGAGCCGCTGGCCTGCCTCGGCGTCTCGCTCGGCCTGTTCATCCTGTTCGGGCCGGTCGTGCACCCCTGGTACCTGCTGTTGGCCGCGATCCCACTGGCCGCAGCCACGAACTCGGCCCGCTTCCGCACCGCCGCGACCGGCATCAGCGTGTTCCTCGCGCTGATGGTGCCGCCACCCGGCTCGACGTTCGACAACCGCGTCTACGTGCTCTGGCAGGCGGTGGTCGCCGCCGTGATCGTGGTGCTGCTCCTGCTGTGGTTCGTCCGCAGGGTGCTGCTGCGCGAGCAGGGGTTCCCCACCGCCGCCCCCCTACCCCCGACCCGGTGACCCGGGTCACGGTTTCCGCTGGTGACAGGCCCCCTGTCGGGCCGGCCGACCGGCACCGCCTACGCTTGCCCGCCGTGAGCCCGAACGCCGATCCGTCACCAGCAGTCGAGGTGTCCGGGCTGGTCAAGCGCTACGGGTCGACGACCGCCGTGAACGGCGTCGACCTCCGACTGGAGCGCGGCCAGGTGCTCGCGTTGCTCGGCCCCAACGGCGCGGGGAAGACCACCACCGTCGAGGTGTGCGAGGGCTTCCTGCGCCCCGACGGCGGACGGGTCCGGGTGCTCGGGATGGACCCGGTCGCCGACGCCGAGCGGCTGCGGCCGAGGGTCGGCGTGATGCCGCAGGGCGGCGGCGCCTACCCCGGGGTCCGGGCCGACGAGATGCTGCGCCTGGTCGCCGCGTGCGCGGCCAACCCGCTCGACGTCGACTGGCTGCTGGACGTGCTCGGGCTCACCGGCGCCCGACGCACCCCGTTCAAACGGCTGTCCGGCGGCCAACAGCAACGCCTGTCCCTGGCCTGCGCCCTGGTCGGTCGGCCCGAGCTGGTGTTCCTCGACGAGCCGACGGCCGGCATGGACCCGCAGGCCCGGCGCACGGTGTGGGACGTGGTGTCCGCGCTGCGCGCCGACGGCGTCTCGGTGCTGCTCACCACGCACCTGATGGACGAGGCCGAGACGCTGGCCGACCACGTGGTGATCGTCGACCACGGCAGGGTCGTCGCCGAGGGCACGCCCGAGGCGCTCACCAGCGACCGGGCCGAGGGGCAGCTCCGGTTCCGCGCCCGGTCCGGGCTCGACCTCGACCTGCTGCTGAAGGCGCTGCCCGAGGGCTGCCACGCCGTCGAGCCGCGCCCCGGCTCGTACCTGGTGACCGGGGACATCGACCCGCAGGTGGTGTCCACCGTGACCGCGTGGTGCGCCCAGCACGGCGTGCTCGCCAGCGAACTCCAGGTCGCCCGGCGCAGCCTGGAGGACGTCTTCCTGGAGCTGACCGGCCGGGAGCTGCGCCCGTGACCCGCCGCGACGCGGGACAGGACGGCCCCGCGGCACGGGGACGACACCGGCGGGGACACACAGCCACGAGCAGGAAGGGATGACCGTGTCGCTCACGGACGCCTCCGGTCCGACCGGACCGCGGTTCGCCGCCGGCACGTTCCGGCCCGCCCCCGGCCGGGGCCGCCTGCTCAGCATGCTCGCCGCCCACACGCGCACCGAGGCACTGCTGACCCTGCGCAACGGCGAGCAGGTGCTGCTCACGATGCTCATCCCGCTGGCGCTGCTGGTCGGGCTGAGCGTGCTCGACGTGCTGCCGCTGCCGGCCCCGAGGGTCGACTCGGTGACCCCGCGCGTGGTCGCGCTCGCGGTGATGTCCACGACCTTCACCGGACAGGCCATCGCGTTGGGCTTCGACCGCCGCTACGGCGTGCTCAAGCGGCTCGCGGCCACGGCGTTGCCCCGCTGGCTGCTGGTCGCCGGCCGCGTGCTGGCCAACCTGCTGGTGGTCGCGGTGCAGCTCGTGGTGATCGGCGTGGTCGCGGCGCTGCTCGGCTGGTCGCCCGCGCTCGCCGGCATCGGCTGGGCGTTGCTGTTCGTGCTGCTCGGCGGGCTCGCCTTCGGCGCGCTGGGCGTGTTGCTCGGCGGCGCATTGCGCGCGGAGATCGTGCTCGCGCTGGCCAACACGGTGTGGTTCGTGCTGCTGCTGGCCGGCGGCATCGTCGTGCCGCTCAGCTCGCTGCCCGGCGGCCTGGCCGCCGTGGTCCAGTTGCTGCCGTCGAGCGCGCTCGCCGAGGGCCTGCGCACGGCACTCGTCGACGGCGCGTTCCCCGGTTGGCAGCCGCTGGCCGTGCTGGTGGGCTGGACCGTGGTCGCCGGCCTGGCCGCCACCCGCACCACCCGACTCACCTGACGCCTCGCGTCGCGGGGTCCGCGGCGCTCGTGGGGTCCTCAAGGCGTGCGGATGTGCGTCCTCGGGGCCTTGCCGGGTCTCGGGGGCCTTGCCGGGTGCCGGGTCTCGGGGGCCTTGCGGGGTCTCGGGGTGTGCGGGTCTCGGGGTCTGCGGAATTCGCCCTCGCCCGACCCGGAGGGACGGCCTCCCGCTCCGTCCGGCGAGGGCGTGACCGGGGCCGCACTGGGGACGACCCGCCGGGCCGACATGTAGGCACACCACCTAGCATCGCCGTCGTGCCAGCCTTCTCCTGGTTCTCCCGCCTGCCCACCCCGTCAGTCGCCGTGCAACGCGCCCTCGCCGTCGCCGCGGTGGTCACCCAGGCGGGGATCGCGGTGACCGGCTCCGTGGTCAGGGTGACCGGCTCCGGGCTCGGCTGCCCGACCTGGCCGCAGTGCTTCCCCGGCAGCCTCACGCCGGTCGCGCACCCCGAGTTCGCGACCTTCAACCAGTGGGTGGAGTTCTCCAACCGCCTGCTCACCGGCGTGGTCGGCTTCGTCGGCGCCGCCTGCCTGGTCGCCGCGCTGCTCGTGCGCCCGCGGCGCCGGCGGCTGGTGTGGCTGGCGGCGAGCATGCCCGCCGGCGTCGTGGCGCAGGCCGTGATCGGCGGGTTCACGGTGCTGACCGGACTGGCCTGGTGGTCGGTCGCGGTGCACTTCCTGGTCTCGATGGTCCTCGTGTGGCTGGCCGTGCTCCTGGTGCGGGCGGTCGGCGAGGGCGACGGGCCGGTACGGCCGCTCGTGCCGCGCCCCCTGCGCGGTCTTCAGGTGTTCAACGCGGGCGTGTTGGCCGCGCTGCTGGTCGCGGGCACCCTGGTGACCTCGGCCGGCCCGCACTCGGGCGACGCGCGGACGCCCCGGCTCGACCTGCCCATCGCCTCACTCGCCCAGGTACACGCCGACCTGCTCTTCCTGTACCTCGGCGTGCTCGTCGGCCTGGGCTTCGGCCTGCGCGCCGCCGGCGTGGACCGGCGGATCTGGTCGCGGTTCTGGACGTTGATCGCGGTGGTGCTCGCCCAGGGCGTGCTCGGCATGGTCCAGTACTGGACGGGGGTGCCCGAGGTGCTGGCCTCGATCCACGTGCTCGGCGCGGGTCTGGTGACCGTCGCGACGGCGGCGCTCTGGACGGCCACCCGGGACTACGGCCCCCTGCCCGCCGCGGCGGTGGCCCCGGCCGAGGGAGCGAAGGCCGGGTCCCCGGTCACCTCCACGGTCTGATCACCTCGGTCATCTGACCACCTTCGCCTCGGGTGCCCAGCCCTTGGCCGTGTGCGGGGGCGTGGCGCGTCGGAGTGAGGCGCCGGGTCGATGACCGGGTCGACCCCGCTGAGGTCGCTGGGCCGCTGGGCCGCTGGGTCAGGAGCGCTGGGCGTCGCGGGTGTGCTGGAGCCGCCGCCGGAGGTCGTCGAGAGCGCCGGACAGCGAGGCGTAGACCTCGTCGACCACGCGGAGCCGCTCGGCCCGCTCGGGGTCGCCGGACATCAGGCGCAGCCCGCCGGCGGTGAGTTCGCGGACGCCCGCGATCGCCTCCAGCCGGCCCTGCACGAAGTCCACCCACCGCTGCTCGTCCACCCGGTACAGGGCGGCGAGCCGGCCCCTGCGGGTCTGCTTGCGCACCAGGCCGTAGCCGCCGAGCAGCCGCAGGTTGGTGCTGATCGACCCGCTGCTCGCCTCCAGCGCTGCGGACAGCTCGGCCGCGGTGCGCTCGGGCGGGTTGCAGATCAGCAGGTACCCGAGGATACGGCCGGCGATGAGCGGGAGTCCGTCCCGCTCGAAGGTCATGGCGAAGTGCTCCACCCAGGACGCCAGCAGGTCCTCCCGCGCCATGGCCACCCCTTTCTGTTTCAGTTCGCACTGAAACCGCAGACTAACCAGAGTGTCTCGTGTGATCAACAGGACACGGGGCGCATGTCTCGATGCCCTGATCGTCGAGTGACAAGCTCCTGACGAATCCCCTCACGGTCAGCGGCCTTCGCCTTCGCCTTCGCGGGAGCGAGTTCGCCTTCGGATCAGGTGATGGGGTGCGGCGACCTCGGGAGGAGCTACTGGCGAAAGGACTCCTACCGCGGCTCCGCACCGGGCTGCCTCTGTGATCTGGTTGCCACTGTGAATGGACTGGAGCGCCTCTGCGGTCGGGGTTTCTGCGGTCGAGCGGTTCTGTGATCAGGCCGGCTCCGCGATCGGGTTGAGCCTGTGATCGGGTTGAGCCTGTGATCGGGCTGAGCCTGTGATCGGGCTGAGCCTGTGATCGGGCGGCGCGTGACCGGTCGACTGGGAGCTGTCTTCCTGGTGCTGTCAACCCTTTCGCTGGCTGTCCCCTCGCCCCTATGTGCCGCCCAGTCCTGTCGACACGCGAGGTTAGCCAGTGAACAACGTTGACGAGGGGTTGAACGCGCTCATCCAGCGCGGTTTTCGCTTCCAGCACCTTCGGGACCGACAAGGCGCCGTGAGCGTCATTATCGGGTCCTACGGATGGTCGGAGTATTACGACTGCATTCACATTCACGGCGAGCGCGACGCGGCGGCGGCCCGCGCTGTGATGAACTCCCGACCGGGCGCGGACGAAGTGGTGTGGAGCTACGACGGGAACGCGCTGTCCGCGATCCGCGCCCTGTTGGAGCTGCCGAAGCCACATGAGCCGGGAGCACCCCGGCTGGCCAAACGCGCGCCCTCGGGGTTGTGGCTGCCCGGTTCCGGTCATGACTTGGTGGTGCCACCCGGTCTGTTCCTGGCCCCGTCCGCCTACAGCTCAAGAGGGTGATGGACGCGCACGGTGAAACACCTGGCGCCAACGGACCACACGCCGTCCCGGTAGTCCGCTCGGGCTGCCGGGACGGCGCGCGCAGAACCTACGATCACCCGACGTGATCAAGGGAGGGACACAGCGTTTCCACGTTGGGTGAGGTCATCGCGTCGTTACGGACTGTGCTCGGGAAGCTCAGGGAGGCTCGACAGGGCATGCAGCACGCCGCTGAGTCGCTGGACCAGGCCACCCAGTACCTCGCCCACGCCGTACAAGGCTCGTACGACCCGGAAGCCCAGCAAGTCCTAGGAATCCTGGCACTGGCCGCTCTGGCATCGATGACGCTTACCGCACCACGGCGGAAGCTGAGAACCACCTAGAGCACTACCTGAACAGCCTGGGCACAGACGGTCCCGGCCACGCCGCCCCAGCACCTGGGGACACCAGCCGCCCGACCCCCTCACCGGCCCGCCCATCCGTCCCCGAGCCCGCAACTCCCAGCCGGGACCGAGTCGAACAGCTCCGCGCCGAGCTGCCGCCGCCCGTGGTGCGAGGCAGCGGGCAGAAGACGCACGGCCGGTGGATCGCGCCGGACGGCACGGCCCACCCGATCGTCAGCGGTCGGGACGAGTGGTCGAACCGAGTCAACGACATCTTGAAGGCCGAAGGGTGCCCCTGGCTTCCCGCCCGCGCCGCCGACGACGTGGAACTGAAGCTAGCCGCGCTCATGCGGGACAAGGGCAGAACCGACCCGAGGATGCGCCACCTCACAGTCGTGATCAACAATCGCCCCTGCAAGGGTGACCCAAGCTGCGATGAGCTGTTACCGGTCATCCTCCCCGAGGGATACTCCCTGACCGTGCACGCCCCGAACTACCGCAAGCGGTTCACCGGAGGAGCGAAGCCGTGGTGGCGCTAAGAGCGTGGTACGACCCGGACAACGACCACGAACCAATTGCCGTGACCACCACCGCCGACGCGGACGCCTTCCTGGACCGCCTAGCCCACGATCGGGCGGCCATGCAGGTACCACCCCTGATGCAGCTCTCCCGTCGTGACCCGGACGGCTGGGCCGTGCTGCACGTTGGGATCAACACCGACCGAGGCATCCTCACCTACACCGACGCCACGGGCTCTTACGTCACCACCAACAACACCACCGCCACGAACGAACCGCTGACTTACGACTACATGGGCCACGTCCGCCAGGTCCCCGGCAACGCCGAGCTACCGCTAGCCGACGTATGCAAGGCCGTGCACGAGTTCGTCACCACCGGTGGCGCACGCCCCACCTGTGTGCAGTGGCAACCCGACCAGTGACCCCCGCCGCCCCAAATCCCGTGGGATCACAGGGGATCAGGTATGGCCGTCACGTGCCATCACCGGCCGCCTGTGGCCGTTCTCACATACCCTCTGACCTGCGCAGACTGTAGTCAGAGCAGGTCAGCGCCAAGATTGGGCTTGATGGCTCGCCCCTCAGGGCGGGTGGGGGCTGACCTGGGGTGGAAGGTCCGGGGCGTGGGGCTCTGGGCGTGGTGGCGGGGTCGCGCGAGGTGATGCGGCCGGCGCGCGCCGAGCCGGGTGGTCTCGATCGACAAGCCGTGGACGGCGTGGTTACCCTCCCTCACTCAGTCTTCTGGGTGGCACTGTGGGGTGGGCATGGAACTGGTGGTCCTCGGTGCCGGGACGCCCTACCCACGACCGGACCGGGCCTGCTCCGGCTACCTGCTCCGGGCCGACGACATCCGCGTCTGGGTGGACGCGGGTCCGGGCACCCTGGCCAACCTGCAACGCCACGTCCGGCCGGACCAGCTCTCGGCGATCTGGCTGTCGCACACGCACGCCGACCACACCGCCGACCTGCTGTCCGCGTACTACGCCCTGGCCTTCGCCGACCTGTCCCCCACCGCGCCGATCCCCGTTCTCGGGCCGCCCGGCTGGGCCGAGCGCATGGAGGCCTTCCTGGCCAGCGGCGAGCCCAACCCGATGAGCCGGGTGTTCGAGGTGCACGAACTGCACGACGGGCACGAGGTCACCCTGGGTGGCCTGCGGCTGACCAGCCGGGCGGTCGAGCACGGCCTGCCGGCGTTCGGGCTGCGCGCGGAGCACGGCGGCCACAGCCTTGCCTACTCGGGCGACACCGGACCGTGCCCCGCGTTGGACGACCTCGCGCGGGACGCGGACCTGCTGCTCTGCGAGGCCGACTCCAGCACGTGGCCCTCGGACGAGCCGCGCTGGCACTGCACTCCGGAGGACGCCGGCGCCACCGCGCGACGGGCCGGGGTTGGACGCCTCGTCGTCACCCACGTCGGCCCGTCCCTGTCACCGGAGGAGGCCACACGGCGCGCTCGGACCGCCTTCGGCGGGCCTACGCACTGTGCACACGAGGGCGACGTGTACTCCCCATCCGGGACGTGACCGCCCCTTCGTGTGGGAGTTCCGGTCGGCTCCTCAAGAACAGGACCGAGCCGTCCGATCCGTGTCTGGCTCAGACAGGATCGGAGGAGATTGATGAGGGGGAAGCTCCCGGCCGTGGTCGCGGCGGGCCTGGCCGTCGCGCCCGCGCTGCTCGTGGCGCCCTCGGCGCAGGCGCGGCCCGAGTGCGTCACCATGGGGCCGGACACGGTGCGCTACGTCGAGATCGACCGCAACAACGTGTACCTGGTCGACGGCTACCACGAGGGGTGCGTCGAACGCACCACGCGCACCGTCAGCGGGGGGTTCTGCCCGGACGACGAGGGCTGGGTCCGCTGCAACGCGTGGGCGAAGGGGCGGCAGGAGAAGACCTTCCTGGAGTTGCAGGACTCGTCCTATGTGGACAAGGACGACCTGGGGCCGAAGCCGGAGCCCGCGCCGGCCGGACAGCAGGAGGCCACGCCCTCCTCGGAGGCCCCGGCGCCCGAGCAGGTCGGGTCCGAGCAGGCGCCGGCCGACCAGGACCAATCCGGCCAGACCCACGCTGATCAGGACCAGTTCGAACAAGTCCAGCCCGAGCACGCCCAGCCCGAGCACGCCCAGTCGGACCAGGCGCAGTCCGCGCAGGCGGAGCACGCGCCGCAGGAACAGGGCCTGACCGACCAGTCCCAGCCGACGCCTGATCCGTCCACTTCGGACGCGACAGGGGCGACGCCCGGCGGTGGGACGCCGGACGCCCAGCCGGAGGGCGGGGCGGCGCAGGCCCCGGCCAGCGCCGCCGCCCCCGTGCCCACACCGACCCCGGTCACACCCGACGCGCAGCCGCCAGCGGCCACACCGGAGTCCCCGGCCGCACCCGCGCCCGCCGTGCAGATCCCGGCAGACACCACCGGCCTCCAGCCGACGCCCGGCGATCCCGCGCCCCCGGCTCCCGCCGGAGGCCAGAGCCCCGCGTCCTCGGGAGCCCAGTCCGGGTGAGGGCTGTCACGCGACAGCCCTCACCTCCACTGACGACAAGCGCTCAGCGAGCGGCCAGCGCGGACCGCACCGCCGACGCGAACCGGGCCGGGGCCTCCGGCCCGGTCTGCCGGAAGCCCAGCGAGGGCTCGGTCAGCTCCAGCTCCAGCAGGAGCTGCCGGCCGTCCGCCCCGCGCAGCACGTCGACCCTGGCGTACACCAGCTCGTTGCGGCGCATCCCGAACCGGGCGCACACCGCGTCCAGCGTGTCCTCGGCCAGCACCCGCTGCTCCGCCGTCGGCGTGGTCGGCCCCAACCGCTCCGCCAGGAACAGGCCGGACGGGTCGACCCTGTTGCCCAGCATCGGTCCCTTGTGGAACGAGTGCGAGTAGACCCCGCCGAGGTAGACCAGCGCGGTCTCCCCCTCGGCGTCCACGGCCGGCTGGTAGGGCTGCACGAGCGCCACGCCGCCGTCGGTGTGCAGGTCCGCGAGGTGACTCGCGGCCTCCTCCCGCTGGTCGGGGGCGAACCGGCGCGCGCCGTGCGAGCCGGCGCCCACGGCCGGCTTCACCACCACGTCGACGTCGGGCCAGTCAGGGACAGCCCCCGGCGGGACCAGCTCGGTCGGCACGACCGCGAGGCCGTCGGACGCGAGGTCGGCCAGGTAGGACTTGTCGGTGTTCCAGCGCACGAGGTCGGCCCGGTTGGCCAGCCGGGGCACCGCGTCGCACCAGGCGAGGAACTCCTTGCGGCGCAGGGTGTAGTCCCAGGTCGCGCGGAGCACGACCAGGTCGGCCCCTGCGAAGTCGGCCGAGGGGTCGTCCCACGGCGCGAACGCCGCGTCGACGCCGACCTCGGCCAACGCCGGCAGCACGCCGACGTCGTCCTTGTCGGAGTCGGGCATCGCCGCGCAGGTGGCCAGCAGCACGCGGGGACGGCTCATCGGCCGGCCATCCGGTGCCGGTGCGCCGGACCGATCCGGACCTGGGCCGTGGTCTCGCGGTCCCAGCCGGTCAGCTCCAGCCCCTCCACGGCGGCGACCACGGCCTCGCCCGTGGCCACGTCCTTCACCACGACGTCGCCGAGGGCGCCGTCCTCGCCGACCATGGTGACGCGGGCCCCCTTGCGGCCCAGGTACTGGACGACCGCGCGACCGGTCTTGCCGTGCTCGGCGACGAACCGGCGGGCCGCGTTCACCGCCGAGGGGGGAGCGACCACGCTCTGGCTGGCAGGAGTCTGATCAGACACGAGCGCGAGCCTAACCCGCGGTCCTTCGCGGCGTCGGAGGGAATCCGACCACCGGCCGACGGCCGCTGGCGGGAACAAGCGCGGGACGGGCCGTCGTTGGCGCGAGCGAGATCGACGAGCAGAGATCACGACCAGGAGGAGGTCCGATGCGGGCGGTGGTGGTGCGGTCCCATGGTGGTCCCGAGGTTCTCCAGCAGGAGGACGTCGACGAGCCGACGCCGGGGGCCGGCGAGCTGCTCGTCGAGGTGGCGGCCTCCGGGGTCAACTACATCGACACCTACCAGCGGACGGGCGCCTACCCGCTCCCCCTGCCGGTCACGCTCGGGCTGGAGGGCGCGGGCCGTGTCCTCGCGGTGGGCGAGGGCGTGACGGAGTTCGCCGTGGGCGACCGGGTCGCGTGGGGCAACACCCTCGGCAGCTACGCGGAGCGGGCGGTGGTGCCGGTGCGCGACGCGGTCGCCGTGCCCGACGGCGTGGACATCGAGGTCGCGGCCGGGGCGCTGTTGCAGGGCATGACCGCGCACTACCTGACTCACTCCACCTATCCGGTGCGTGAGGGCGACACGGTGCTCGTGCACGCCGCCGCCGGGGGCATGGGGCTGGCGCTGACGCAGATGGTGAAGGCGCTGGGCGGACGGGTGATCGGCACCGTCTCGACCGAGGAGAAGGAGCGGCTGGCCCGCGAGGCCGGCGCGGACGAGGTGATCCGGTACACCGAGTTGGGCGGCGGGGAGGAGCTGGCCGCCGAGGTGCGGCGGCTGACCGACGGCGAGGGCGTGCCCGTCGTGTACGACGGGGTCGGGGCGACCACCTTCGACGCGAGCCTGGCGAGCCTGCGGCGTCGGGGTGTGCTGGCGTTGTTCGGCGCGGCCAGCGGGCCGGTGCCGCCGGTGGACCCGCAGCGGCTCAACCGCGCGGGGTCGGTGTTCCTGACCAGGCCGACCCTGGCCGACCACGTGGCCACCAGGGAGGAGCTGACCTGGCGGGCCGGTGACGTGTTCCGGGCGATCGCGGAGGGCTCGCTGACCATCCACATCGGGCACCGCTACCCGCTGGGCGAGGCGCGCACCGCGCACGAGGACCTTCAGGGGCGGCGCACGACGGGCAAGCTCCTGCTCCTCCCCCGCTGAGCAGCGCTGAACAGCGTTGAACAGCGCTGGCCGGCACACCGATCGACATCGACAGACATCGACAGACATCGATCGGCGTCGATCGGCGAACCCAGCGCTGAGCCGACACCGAACGGCGTCAACGAACACGGTCCGCGCGGGAAAAACACCACGGGGGCCTTCCGTCAGATGACGGAAGGCCCCCGTGGTGTTGGCTCTCACAGGTCCGATCGGCGGGCCGGACCCCTCTCGCCGGGACCGGACCTCAGAACGGCCAGCCGAGCGCCGGCCAGCCGAGCACCGAGTCCACCGACAGCCCGACGCACACCAGCATCAGGTAGGTGTTCGACAGGTGGAACAACTTCATCGGGTTGGCCTTGCGCCCGCGCTTGGTCGCGGTGTGCAGGCGGTGGGCCACCACGAGGAACCAGGCGCCGGCCAGCACCGCGGACACCGCGTACAGCCAGCTCGTCGCCGGGACCAGCAGCAGGGACCACAGCACGGTCGCCCACGTGTACAACACGATCTGGCGAGTCACCCGGTCGGGCGCGGCGACCACCGGCAGCATCGGCACGCCGGCCCTGCGGTAGTCGTCCTTGAACTTGGTGGCCAGCGCCCAGGTGTGCGGCGGGGTCCAGAAGAAGACGATGCCGAACATCACCAGGGCCGGCCACTCCACGGTGCCGGTGACCGCGGACCAGCCGATCACCACCGGCATGCAGCCGGCCGCGCCGCCCCACACCACGTTCTGCGCCGTCCGGCGCTTCAGCACCAGGGTGTAGATCAGGACGTAGAACAGGATCGTGGCCACGGCCAGCACGCCGGCCAGCAGGTTCGTGGTCCCCCACAGGAACAGGAACGACGCGACGCCGAGCACCAGTCCGAACACCAACGCGTGGCGCGTGCTCACGCTGTGTTTCGGCAATGGCCGCACCTTCGTGCGTTTCATCACCGAGTCGATATCGGCGTCGGCGACACAGTTCAACGCGTTCGCGCTGCCGGCCGCCATAATCCCGCCCACCAGGGTGGCGAAGAAGGTCCCGAGCGGCGGAAGTCCGCGCTGGGCCAACAACATCGCGGGGATGGTGGTCACCAGCAGCAGCTCGATGACCCGTGGCTTGATCAGCCCCACGTACGCCCGGAGCAGATCGCCCAGGCTGCGGGCTCGGGAGGCTGTGGGCAGCTCGACGGCGGTGCTCACAGCGCCCCCCGCGCAGCGCTCACCGGCGGCATGGGACTCCTCGTCGGTTCGGGTGTCGACCCTGGACATCGGGCCGTGACGAATGGTAGTCGCACTACTCAACCGTCCACCCGCCGGGGTGCTTCGCCCCGGCTGGGTGGTGGCGTGCGGATCACGCGATCAGCGGACCCGGACTAGGCTGACCCGCGGACGAGGGAGAACCAGCGGGAAGGGCCGGACGACGACATCCCCTCGTACGCCGTTCACGCCCCCCGCGATCAAGTGAAGTGGGAGCTGCGTCCGTGTCCGTCACCGACGAACTCACCCGTCTGACCACCCCCAGCCTGCCGGCCGACTGGTCCGAGCTGGACCGGCGCGCGGTCGACACCATCCGGGTGCTCGCCGCCGACGCCGTGCAGAAGGTGGGCAACGGTCACCCCGGCACCGCGATGAGCCTCGCGCCGGCGGCCTACGCGCTGTTCCAGCGCGTCATGCGGCACGACCCGTCCGACCCGGAGTGGATCGGCCGTGACCGGTTCATCCTCTCCGCCGGGCACACCAGCCTCACCCTGTACCTCCAGCTCTACCTGTGCGGCTACGGCCTGGAGCTGGAGGACATCAAGGCGCTGCGCACGTGGGGTTCCAAGACCCCCGGCCACCCGGAGTACTGGCACGCGCCGGGGATCGAGATCACCACGGGTCCGCTGGGCCAGGGCCTGTCCTCCGCGGTCGGCATGGCGATGGCCGCCCGCCGCGAGCGCGGCCTGTACGACCCCGAGGCGGCGCCGGGTGAGAGCCCGTTCGACCACCACATCTACGTGATCGCCTCCGACGGCGACATCGAGGAGGGCGTGACCTCCGAGGCGTCGTCCATCGCCGGCGTGCAGAAGCTGGGCAACCTGGTCGTCATCTACGACGACAACCGGATCTCCATCGAGGACGACACCCGGATCGCGCTCGGCGAGGACGTGGGCAGGCGCTACGAGGCCTACGGCTGGCACGTCCAGCACGTGGACGGCGGCGAGAACGTCGTCGGCATCCTCGACGCGCTGGAGGCGGCCAAGGCCGAGACCGAACGGCCGTCGATCATCATCCTGCGGACGGTGATCGCCTACCCCGCGCCGACGAAGATGAACACCGGCAAGTCGCACGGCTCCGCGCTGGGCGAGGACGAGATCGCCCGGATCAAGGAGATCCTCGGCTTCGACCCGCGGCGCACCTTCCAGGTCGACGACGACGTGCTGGCGCACGCCAGGGGCGTCGTCGAGCGGGGCAAGGCCGCCCACGCCGAGTGGCAGAAGGCGTTCGACGCCTGGGCGAAGGCCAACCCGGAGCGCTGCGCGCTGCTGGAGCGGCTGAGCAAGCGCGCCCTGCCCGACGGCTGGGAGAGCAAGCTGCCGAGCTGGGAGCCGGACGCCAAGGGCATGGCCACCCGCAAGGCGTCGGGCGAGGTGCTGTCCGCGCTCGGCGAGGTGCTGCCGGAGCTGTGGGGCGGCTCGGCCGACCTGGCGGAGAGCAACAACACCACGATCAAGGGCGCCGACTCGTTCGGCCCCGAGGAGATCTCCACCAGCCAGTGGCAGGCCAACCCGTACGGCAGGACGCTGCACTTCGGCGTCCGCGAGCACGCGATGGGCGCGATCCTCAACGGCATCGCGCTGCACGGCGGCACCCGCCCGTACGGCGGCACCTTCCTGGTGTTCAGCGACTACATGCGTCCCGCGGTGCGGCTGGCCGCGCTGATGAAGGCCCCGGTCGTCTACGTGTGGACGCACGACTCGATCGGCCTCGGCGAGGACGGCCCCACGCACCAGCCGATCGAGCACCTGGCGGCGCTGCGGGGCATCCCCGGCCTGTCCGTGGTGCGCCCGGCGGACGCCAACGAGACCGCCGCGGCGTGGAAGGCGATCCTCCAGCGCACCGACGCCCCGGCCGGCCTCGCGCTGACCCGGCAGAACGTGCCGATCCTGGAGGGCACCGACCCGGAGGGCGTGGCCAGGGGCGGCTACGTGCTGGCCGACGCCGAGAACGGCCGGCCGGACGTGATCCTCATCGCCACCGGCTCCGAGGTGCAGATCGCGGTCGAGGCCAGGAAGGTTCTGGCCGACGAGGGCGTTGCCGCTCGTGTGGTCTCGATGCCGTGCGTGGAGTGGTTCGACGCCCAGGACGAGACCTACCGGGAGCAGGTTTTGCCGTCGTCGGTCCGGGCACGTGTGTCGGTGGAGGCCGGCATCGCCATGCCGTGGCACCGCTTCGTCGGCGACGCCGGCGAGACGGTGTCCATCGACCACTTCGGCGCCTCTGCCGACTACCAGACCCTGTACCGCGAGTTCGGGCTCACCACCGAGGCCGTCGTCGACGCGGCCCGGCGGAGCCTGGGCCGGACCCGCGAGGCGTGAGGGAGGACTGACGTGAGCAACAACCGACTGGCCGCGCTGAGCGAGGCCGGTGTCTCGATCTGGCTCGACGACCTGTCCAGGGAGCGGCTGGAGTCGGGCAACCTGGCCGCGCTGGTGCGCGACCAGCACGTGGTCGGGGTGACCACCAACCCGACGATCTTCGCGGCCGCCCTGTCCAAGGGCGAGTCCTACGACCCGCAGGTGCGCGAGCTGGCCGCCAGGGGCGCCTCGGTGGACCAGGCCGTGCGCGAGATCACCACGACCGACGTGCGCAACGCCTGCGACCTGTTCCGCGCCACGTGGGAGCGGACCAACGGGCTGGACGGCCGGGTGTCCATCGAGGTGGACCCGAGGCTGGCGCACGACACCGAGGGCACGGTGGCCGAGGCCCTCGAGCTGTGGAAGACGGTCGACCGGCCGAACCTGATGGTGAAGATCCCGGCCACGGTCGCCGGCCTGCCGGCGATCACCCGGGTGCTGGCCGAGGGGATCAGCGTCAACGTCACGCTGATCTTCTCCGTCGAGCGGTACCGCGCGGTCATGGACGCGTTCCTCGACGGCCTGGAGCAGGCCAGGAGCAAGGGCCGCGACCTGTCCCAGATCGCCTCGGTCGCCTCGTTCTTCGTGTCCAGGGTGGACACCGAGGTCGACCGGCGGATCGGCGAGCTGGGCACGCCGGAGGCGGAGGCGCTGCGCGGCCAGGCCGCGATCGCCAACGCCCGGCTGGCCTACGCCGCGTACGAGGAGGTCTTCGGCGGTGAGCGGTGGCGGGAGCTGGCCGGCGCCGGCGCCCGGCCGCAGCGGCCGCTGTGGGCCTCCACCGGCGTGAAGGACCCCGCCTACTCCGACACCCGGTACGTGGACGAGCTGGTGGCGCCGGGCGTGGTGAACACCATGCCGGAGAAGACGCTGCTGGCCGTCGCCGACCACGGCGAGATCACCGGGGACACGGTGACCGGCCGGGGCGAGGCGGCCCAGGAGGTCTTCGACGCGCTGACCGAGGCCGGGATCGACTTCGACGACGTGTTCGCGGTGCTGGAGCGCGAGGGCGTGGAGAAGTTCGAGAAGTCCTGGGCCGAGCTTCTGGAGACGGTGACCGAGCAGCTCGACCGGACGAGGGGCTGATCGGATGAGCAACGAGATCCGCTCGTCGGGGTCGGGCGCCGACGCCGGGGCCGCCGTGGCGGTCGACATTGTCCACAGTGGACTCGCTGCTGACGCGTCCCCGCTCGCCGACCAGTTGGTCGGCGAGCGGGTCGCCAGCAGGCTGACCGCCCAGGACGCCACCCTCTGGGGACCCGAGGCCGAGCCGGAGGCCTCGATCCGCCTGTCGTGGACCACGCTGCACGAGACCTCCCGGCCGCTGCTGGCCGAGATCGAGGCCCTGACCGCCGAGCTGCGGGCCGAGGGCGTCGACCGGGTCGTGCTGGCCGGCATGGGCGGCTCCTCCCTGGCCCCCGAGGTCATCTGCGCGACCGCCGGCGTGCCGCTGGTCGTGCTCGACACGACCGACCCCGGCCAGGTCGCCGACGCGCTGTCCGGCGACCTGCGGCGCACCGTGCTCGTGGTGTCGTCGAAGTCCGGCTCGACCGTCGAGACCGACAGCCACCGCCGGATCTTCGAGCGCGCCTTCGCGCAAGACGGAATCGATGCAGCCTCGCGCATCGTCGTGGTGACCGACCCCGGCTCGCCGCTGGCGGCGCTGGCCGAGGAGTCCGGGTACCGCAAGGTGTTCCTCGCCGACCCGCACGTCGGCGGCCGCTACTCGGCGCTGACCGCGTTCGGCCTGGTCCCCGCGGGGCTGGCCGGCGCCGACATCGCCGGGCTGCTCGACGACGCCGCGGCCGCGGCGCCCGCGCTGGCCGCCGACGACGCCGCCAACCCGGCGGTCCGGCTGGCGGCGGCGCTCGGCGCGGCCCACGCCAGGGGCGCGGAGAAGGTCGTGCTCGCCGACACGGGCTCGGGCATCACCGGCTTCCCCGACTGGGCCGAGCAGCTCATCGCCGAGTCCACCGGCAAGCAGGGCACCGGCCTGCTGCCGGTGGCGGTGGAGGGTCCGGACGCGCCGGGCTTCGCCGACGCGGCCGACGACGCGACCCCGGTCGCGCTCGGCCCCGCCCAGGGCGGCGCGCGGATCACCACCACCGGGACGCTCGGCGGGCTGTTCCTGCTGTGGGAGTACGCGACCGCCATGGTCGGCCGGCTGCTCGGGATCAACCCGTTCGACCAGCCGGACGTGGAGGCCGCGAAGAAGGCCGCCCGGGCGCTGCTGGACGCGCCGTCGCCGGCCGGCCCCGTGGTCACCCCGACCGCGGTCGACGGACCCGTCGAGATCTACGCCTCCGGCGGCTCCTGGCTGTCCCCCGGGGTGGCCAGCGTGGCCGACGCGTTGCGCGCGCTGCTCGCGGCCACGCCGGACCACGGCTACGTGGCCGTGCAGGCCTACCTGGACCGCCTCGACGACGCCTCGGCCTCGCTGCTGCGGCGTGAGCTGGCGCGCCGTTCCGGGGTGCAGACCACCTTCGGGTGGGGGCCGCGGTTCCTGCACTCCACAGGGCAGTACCACAAGGGCGGCCACCAGAACGGCGTGTTCCTCCAGGTCACCGGCGGGGTCGACGAGGACCTGCCGGTGCCGGGCCGGCCGTACACGCTCGGCGAGCTCCAGCGGGCGCAGGCCCTCGGCGACGGCCAGGTCCTGGCCGAGCACGGCCGTCCCGTGCTGCGCCTGCACCTGACCGACCGGGTCGCCGGCCTGTCCCACCTCATCAAGGCTGTGCAGGAGGTCAAGGCGTGACACAGGCTGCCTGGCGCAACCCGCTCCGGGACGAGCGGGACAAGCGGTTGCCCCGGATCGCCGGGCCGTGCGGCCTGGTGATCTTCGGGGTGACCGGCGACCTGTCCCGCAAGAAGTTGATGCCGGCGGTGTACGACCTGGCGAACCGGGGGCTGCTGCCGCCGGGCTTCGGCCTGGTCGGCTTCGCCCGCAGGGACTGGGCCGACCAGGACTTCGGGCAGGTGGTGTACGAGGCGGTGCGGCAGCACGCGCGCACCCCCTTCCGGCAGGCGGTGTGGGACCGGCTGGCGGAGGGCTTCCGGTTCGTCCCCGGCACCTTCGACGACCCCGCCGCGTTCGACACGCTCGCGGCCACCGTCAAGGAGCTGGACGAGGAGCGGGGAACGGGCGGCAACCACGCCTTCTACCTGTCGATCCCCCCGTCGTTCTTCCCGGTGGTCTCCGAGCAGCTCGCCCGCTCCGGCCTCACCGACCAGGGTCCGGACCAGTGGCGCCGGGTCGTGATCGAGAAGCCGTTCGGGCACGACCTGGCCAGCGCCCGCGACCTCAACCGGGTGGTCAACGAGGTCTTCCCCGAGGAGTCGGTGTTCCGCATCGACCACTACCTCGGCAAGGAGACGGTCCAGAACATCCTGGCGCTGCGCTTCGCCAACCAGCTCTTCGAGCCGCTGTGGAACGCGCACTACGTGGACCACGTGCAGATCACGATGGCCGAGGACATCGGCATCGGCGGCAGGGCCGGCTACTACGACGGCATCGGCGCGGCGCGCGACGTGATCCAGAACCACCTGCTCCAGCTCCTGGCGCTGATGGCGATGGAGGAGCCGGGCTCCTTCCACCCGAGGGCGCTGCGGGCGGAGAAGATCAAGGTGCTGTCGGCGACCAAGCCGGTGGGCCCGTTCGACCAGACCACGGCGTACGGCCAGTACACCGGCGGCTGGCAGGGCGGCCAGAAGGTGCTGGGCTACCTGGAGGAGGAGGGCATCGCGCCCGGCTCCACCACGGAGACCTTCGCCGCCATCACCTGTGAGGTGAACACCCGGCGCTGGGCGGGCGTGCCGTTCTACCTGCGCACGGGCAAGCGGCTCGGCCGGAGGGTCACCGAGATCGCCGTGGTGTTCAAGCGGGCGCCGCACCTGCCGTTCGACGCCACGATGACCGAGGAGCTGGGGCAGAACGCCCTGGTGATCCGGGTGCAGCCGGACGAGGGCGTGACGATGCGGTTCGGCTCGAAGGTGCCGGGCGCGGCCATGGAGGTCCGCGACGTCACGATGGACTTCGGCTACGGGCACGCGTTCACCGAGAGCTCGCCGGAGGCCTACGAGCGGCTGCTGCTGGACGTGTTGCTCGGCGAGCCCTCCCTGTTCCCGGTGAACGAGGAGGTCGAGCTGTCGTGGCAGATCCTCGACCCGGTGCTGCGGTTCTGGGCCGAGCAGGGCACGCCCGAGCCCTACCGGGCGGGCACCTGGGGGCCTGAGTCGGCTGACGCGATGATGGCCAGGACTGGCAGGCACTGGAGGCGACCGTGAGCGACGCTCTTCTCTTCCGCTCACGGTCGACGACCGGGTGCGGGTGTCCCGCAAGGCACTGGAGGCGACCGTGAGCGACGCTCTTCTCTTCCGCTCACGGTCGACGACCGGGTGCGGGTGTCCCGCATGGCACAGGAGGCGACCGTGATCATTGATCTGCCAGCGACGACGACCTCGCAGGTCAACAAGAAGCTGGTCGAGCTGCGCGACCAGGGTGGCGCGGTCGCGCTGGGCCGGGTGCTCACCCTGGTGATCGTCACCGACGACGGCGAGCAGACCGAGGCGGCCGTGGACGCGGCCAACGAGGCGAGCCGCGAGCACCCCTGCCGGGTGATCGTGGTCGCCAGGGGTCCGCGCAAGGCCGCCGCCCGGCTGGACGCGCAGATCCGGGTCGGCGGCGACGCCGGGGCCAGCGAGGTGATCGTGCTCCGGCTCTACGGCCCGCTGGCCGACGAGGGCGCGAGCTGCGTGGTGCCGCTGCTGCTGCCGGACGCCCCGGTGGTGGCGTGGTGGCCGGGCAACGCGCCCGCCGTGCCGTCGGAGGACCCGATCGGGCGACTGGCGACGCGGCGGATCACCGACGCCGCCGCCGAGAAGAACCCGATCAAGGCGCTGGAGACGCGGCGCGACTCCTACGCCGAGGGCGACACCGACCTGGCGTGGACCCGGCTCACCACGTGGCGGGCGCTGCTGGCCTCCGCGCTGGACCTGCCGCCCTTCGAGAAGGTGACCTCGGCGACGGTGACCGGCGGGGCCGACTCCCCGTCCACCGACCTGCTGGCCGGCTGGCTCGCCGCCTACCTGGACATCCCGGTCAGCCGGCGGAAGACGCCGGCGGGCGAGGGCATGCACTCGGTGGTGCTGGAACGCAAGTCCGGTGCGGTGGAGCTGTCGCGTCCGGACGGCAGCGTGGGCACGCTGACCCAGCCGGGCCAGCCGCCGCGCCGGGTGGCGCTCCAGCGCAGGGAGAACCGGGACTGCCTGATCGAGGAGCTGCGCCGGCTGGACCCCGACGAGGTCTACGACGCGACGCTGCGGGCGCTGCCGAAGGTCAAGCAGGCCCGCACGATCAGCAGGCCGGCGGACCGGGGCGCGGCGAAGGCCGCCGCGAAGACCACGCCCAAGGCGGGCGCGGCGAAGCCGAAGGCGGCCGGGAAGTCCCGTCGGGCCGTCGCGGCGGCGGCGTCGACCGCGACGTCGGCGAAGGCCACGGCCTCCGCCCCGGCGGCCTCGGCCGGCAAGGCGGAGCGGAAGTCCGCCAAGTCCGGGGCGAAGTCCACCTCGGAGAAGTCCGCGGGCCGGGGCAAGGCGGCGCCGAAGCCGGCCAAGCGCTCCGGCAAGAAGGCGAGCGGGGCCCAGCGATGAGCCAGCCCCAGGTCGTGGTGCACGAGACCCCCGAGCTGCTGGCGGCGGCGGTGGCGGCCCGGCTGGTGACCACGCTGGTCGACGCCCAGGCCGCGCGCGGCGCGGCGTCGCTGGTGCTGACCGGCGGCCGAACGGGGATCGCGGTGCTGGAGCAGCTCAGGGACTCGCCGGCGCGGGACGCGGTGGACTGGTCGCGCGTCGACCTCTTCTGGGGCGACGAGCGGTTCCTGCCCGCCGGGCACCCCGACCGGAACGAGACGCAGGCCAGGGAGGCGTTCCTGGACCACGTGCCGGTGGACCCGGCGCGGGTGCACGCGGTGGCGGCCTCCGACGGCCGGTTCGGGGACGACCCGGACGCGGCGGCCGCGGCCTACGCCGAGGTGCTGGCCTCGGTGGCGGGGCCGGGTGACCACGGCGGGGTGCCGACGTTCGACGTCTGCCTGCTCGGGGTCGGCGAGGAGGGGCACACCGCCTCGATCTTCCCCGACTCCCCCGCCGTGCACGAGGCCGAGCGGACGGTGGTGGCGGTGCGCGACTGCCCGAAGCCGCCGCCCACCCGGGTCTCGTTGACGCTGCCGGCCATCCGGCAGTCGGCCGAGGTGTGGCTGCTGACCACGGGCACCACCAAGGCGGGACCGGTCGCGATGGCCCTCGGCGGGGCCGACGAGGTCGAGATCCCGGCGGCGGGCGCGCGCGGCCGGCGGCGCACCCTGTGGCTGCTCGACCGGGCGGCCGCGAGCCGGGTGCCGGGCGCGTCCCACCCGTCGGCCTGATCCTCACTCGCACGTGGCGGGTGGTCCGAACTCCCGGACCACCCGCCACGTCGTTCTCCTCCCGACCTCGGCTCGCCCCCGTTCGAATCCTCACCTCTCGGCACCGGGAGACCCGGATGAGCATGATCAAGATCGATGTCGATGACGACCTCCTCGCCGAGGCCATGCGCCTGACGGGCGCCGTCACCAAGGAGGACACCGTGAACCGCGCCCTCGCCGACTACGTCGCCCGACGACGGCGTGCGGCGGCGCGCGCTCGACGACCTGGGGCGCCGGGGGGCGGCTGGCCAGTTCGACGCGGCCGAGGCGGCCCACCACACCACCAAGGGTCGTCGTCCTGGCGGGAACGAGGCGTGATCGAGCGCTACCACATCGCGAGGCACCTCAGCGGTGTGGCGGCTGGCTCGTGCCGTCGCCCTGCGCGACTCGGGTTCGACCGCGTCACCTGGGGCCTCGTGCACATCTGCGCTCCGCCCCGGACGGAGTGCCTGCGGTCAGCGCGCGACCTCGCGGACCGCGACGCGATGGAGGAGACCCTGCGGGACCTGTTCTCCCTGGTAGCAGCGCCCAAGAACGCCTCGATCCAGGCCGACAGCGACCATCGGCGAGCAACCAAGACGATCGCCGCGGCGCTCCCCGAGGTCACCGAGCAGGACATTCACTCCCCTCAGCCCTGAGCCCCCGGTGGCGACCCACAGAAACATGTCGGAATCGGGGGGGATCGTGGCCGTCGCAGCCGCGACAGCCCGGGCGGCCTGCCGTAGTGCCCGTCGGCGGAGTCCATCTCCTACCAGAAGACCATGTCCAACAAGCGACGCTGGAGGCCCTCCTCGATCGGTCGCCACCCTCGCGGATCGACCGGTGTCCACGAGGCCGAGGTGGGGCTGTCCACCGCCGGTCGGGCAGCCTGATGAGGGCGGGATCGCGTTCGAGGAGGGCATCGCGCTCTGTCCGCCATGCCATCGCCTCCGCCTCCCCGTGGTAGCAGTCGAGCACGCCTACGAGGCGTTGCTGGCGTTAGCCCGTCCGGACCGACCGAACGGTGGCCTGGCCGTTGGGTGAACTGGGCACGTCGCGAAGAAGCTGGTGATCAAGTCCAGCAAGGACGCCGCCGAGCACGAACAACATGCGCCCATGCCACGCGGGTTGTCGACGCCGGTCAGCGGGCCGGTGAGCAGTTCGAGTTGGATGCCGCGCTCGGCGTGGTCACTCCCCTCAGCCCTGCCCCCGGGTGCCGACCTGGGAGGTGAACCAGGGCGCGGCGGGCACCGTCCACAGTGGAGGGAGCCGGGCGTGGTGGCCGGTCTGACCGGAAAGCCGGACAACTGAGCAGGTGACGGACACCCGACACCGGTGACCAGTCGTACGCATGGGCGATAGCGGGTCACCTGTTCTTGTTGTTTTCGCAGTCAGACGGGGAAACTCCACAGGGCCTGATCGTCACATCTCCGGGAGGCCGCCATGCCCCTGTCCTCCGCCGTCCGTGACCGCGTGCGGGCGTTCCTGTCGTCCGAGGAGGAGATCCGCTTCCTGTTCCCGGGCACCGCCGTGTCCGTCGGCACCTCGCTGGGCAGTCTCTTCGGGATGGCGGGCTATCTGGTGGCCGTCACGGACCGGCGGGTCGTGGTGCTCGCCGGGAGCTGGTTCCGCCGGCACCGGCCGGTCTCGCTGTGGGCGGAGTACCCGAGGACGACGGTCCTCGGGCCGGTGGACACCTCCCTGACCCCGACGATCACCCTGGGCGGGCTGGTCCTGGAGGTGGACGAGGAGTACGTCCCGGTGATCCGCGCGGCGGACGCCGAACTCGCCGGCGCGGACTGCCTGCCGCCGGACCCGCTCCCCCACCTCTGAGGGGCGCGGGACAGACCAGAGCGCCGACGTGGTCCTGGCGGCCAGGACCCGTCAGGGGCTGAGGTCGGCCGGGTCGAACGTGACGGGAAGAGGAGAGGCGGTGACGGTGACCCGCTCACCCGGCTTCGCCTCGACCTCGGGCACGTAGCGACCGTGCACGAGCGCGTGCGCCGCGAACCGGCATTCGCCCCACGGCCCGAACTCCACCGACCGCAGGAAGGGAATGCCGGCGGCCGCGAACGCCGCGACCTTGTCCCGGCGGTTCTTACTGGTGTTGCCCGGAGACCAGACCTCGACCACGAGGCGGACGGCGTCGGGGTGGGTGTTGGTTTCCTCTCCCCACTCGTTGACGACCATGACGTCGGGGATGACACGGTTGCGTCCCTCGATGCTGATCCGGCGGCGACGCCCTGAAGGACGGGGAGACCAGGCGTCGCGCGGACGGCATCCCGGAGCAGCACGAACAGTTCCCCGACCGCGTACTGGTGCCGCTTGGACGGTGTCGGGCCGATCTCGTAGCAACCCCACAGGAGTTTAAGCCGACGCCCGTCCACGGATTGGTCGGTGGCAAGCCTCTCCGCGACGGTGTGCGGCCCGAGCGGGCGATGTGCAGGGGGCGCTCATGTGCCGCTCCGCTCCCTCACCTCGGACCGAGGGTCGCCCGGTGGGCGGGTCATTCCCCGGAGTCGTCCCCGGCGGGCCGCTGGGCGACCTGGCGCAGCCCGGCGACGCGGCGGGCCGCCCTGGCCGCCGCGCGCGCGGACAGCTCGGCCACGACCGCCGCGAGCCGGTGCGGGTCGAGGGCGCTCGCGCCGGGCCCGAACTCGACGTCGCACACCGCGCCGCCCGCGCCGACGCGCACGGCGACCGCCCCGTCCGCGCTGCGCGCCCACGCGCTGATCCGGTCCATCGCGTCGTCCCTCCACGCCGTTCGGTCCCGCACCCCGAGCATGGCGGATCTCGCTGGTGTCCTTCGAGGCCCTGACGGGGACTTTGCGCGGATCGTGCGGCGATTCACGTTCAGCGCCGGAAGAACCCCGGTTGTTGGGCGAAGTCGTTGACGATTCTCATACCGACGCGGTGGTCCAGCCGGGAGCCGTCGGCGAAGTGCCAGACGAGGCGGAACTTCTCCAGGGTGCGCGGCGCGTCGGCGATCTCGACGCCGCGCAGCGCGTCGGCGGCCCCCGCCCACTCCGGCTCCTCACCGGGTCCGGCCTTCGCCACGCCGGTCTCCCCCTGGCGGTCCGCCGCGCCGTCCCGGGAGATCAGGTCGCGGCCCATGTCCAGCACCCGGCGGCCGACGGCGAGGCCGGTCTCGCCGATCTCCCTGGCGGCGCCGGCCAGACCCGTCCGGTCGGCCAGCACGAGGAGGCGCTGATCGGTGAGCGCGACGACGGAGCGCCCGGCCGCCGCCCTGGTGAACCCGACGGCCAGGCAGTCGGGGCGGTCGCCGTGGACCTCGCCGTTGGGCTCGCGGGAGGCCTCCCCCGAGGCGTCGTCGGCGATCACCGCCACCGCGACGCTCGCCGCGGCCTTCGCCGTCCGGAAGGCGGTCCGCCCGATGCCCTGGACGAAACCGAGGGCGTTGTTCTCCCTGCCGTCCTTCGCCAGTCCCGGCACGCGGAACCTGGGGCGGTGCAACGGAAGCCGCAGGGACCAGACGACCCGTTCGCCGGGGCGCAGGAACCTCTCGATCTCGTTGTGGTCGGCCACGCCTCACCCTTCTCCATCACCGGACGCGGGGACCAGTGTCCCAGCCCGCCGTGCGAGCCCGGCGGCGACACCGGGCCGGCCGGCCCCCGTGGATCATGACAGTCGTCCCGGCGGCCGGAGACCCGAACGAGCGAACCATTTCCTGACGCGAACACGACTTTCGGGGGTTGTCCCACCGGCTGGGCGGGGACACGGCCATGGCGGTGACCGTGTGCCGCTCCGCTCGCGATTAACCACCCGGACGAAGTACCTTTACCTCCGTCGTTCGAGTGGCAGGAGGTAGCGGTCCTGGTCGCTCACGAGCTGTTGACGGGCCAACCGGCCGGTTCCGCCCCGCTCGTGCCCCGGCAGCGTGGGCGTTCCCCGGCGCGCGTTCCCTGGTGGCGCCGGGTGTTGCGGCCTTTGGGCCGGTGGCGGTCCCACGCGTGGGACGCGGGCGCCATCCTGCTGGCCGCGGCCGACCTGGTGCTGTCGATCGGCGACCCCCAGACCGACGTCCCGCCCTACGCCCACGTGATGTCGTGGGTCGCGTGCGCGGCCCTGGTGCTGCGCCGACGGTTCCCCCGTCTGGTGCTGGCGATCTGCGTGCCCGGTCTGCTGGTCGGCTACGCGCTCGTGGCGGCGGAGGTCGCGCTCTACACCGTGAGCCGGCGCCGCCCCTTCGGCTGGCAGGTCGTCGTCGGCTGTCTGGCCGTGTGGGCGTCGTCGTTCGTCCTGTGGCCCCTGCCCACGTTCCTGGAGCTGTCGCTGCACGAGGTGCTCGGCCGGTTCCTCTACGGCGGGCTCCAGGCGCTGGCCCCGTTCGCGCTCGGCCTGTTGATGCGCACCAGGACCGAGCTGTCCCACCGCGTCCGCGAGCTGGCCGAGGGGCGCGAGCGGGAGAAACGCCTGCACGCGCACGCGGTGCTCGCGCAGGAACGCACCCGGTTGGCCCGCGAGATGCACGACGTGGTCTCGCACCAGGTCACGCTGATCGCCATGCAGGCCGGCGCGCTCCAGTCCTGCACGCCGGACGACGAGGCGCGGGAGGTCGCCGGCACCATCCGCCAGCTCAGCGTCCGCACGCTGGAGGAGCTGCGCCAGATGGTCGGCGTGCTCAGGGTGACCGCGCTGGACGCCGAGGCCGCCTCGCACCCCGGGTTGAACGACCTGCCCGAGCTGGTCGCCAACAGTGGCGTCCCGGTCGAGCTGACCCTGGGCGCCCTGCCCGACCCCGTGCCGGCCCCGCTGGCCACCGCGGCCTACCGCACGGTGCAGGAGGCGTTGACCAACGTCCGCAAGCACGCGCCGGGAGCGACGGCGTCGGTGCTGCTCGACGTGCGCGAGGACCACCTGACCGTCGAGGTCCGCAACGGCAACCCCTCGACGACCGCCCCGCCGCCGCCCGCGTTCCCCTCGGGCGGCCACGGCCTGGTCGGGCTGCGGGAACGCGCCGAGCTGCTCGGCGGCGACTTCCGGGCCGACCGCACCGAGGACGGCGGCTTCGTCGTCGTGGCCCGCCTCCCGCTGGGCGGCGCGGGGGTCCCCGGTCAGGGCCGTCAGGGCCAGTCCTGACCGCCCGCGTCCCCGCCGCCCGACATCGCCCTGAGAACGCCGGCGGCCCCGGACGGCGCGTTCGCCGCCGGGGCCACCGGGTCACTCTCGATCATCGCGGGACGACGGCCAGCCGTCGGTCCCGCGCCGTCTCACTCGCCCCGCTGGGCGCGGAGCTTGGCGAGGGCCTCCTCCAGGATCGCCTCGCCGTCGGCGTCGCTGCGCCGCTCCTTCACGTACGCCAGGTGCGTCTTGTACGGCTCGTTGCGCGGCGGGTCCGGCGGACTCTCCTGGTCCTTGCCGGCGGGCAGCCCGCAGCGCGGGCAGTCCCACAGCTCGGGCTCCTCCGCGTCGAGCGCGAACGACGGACGCACCTCGTGCCCGTTGGCGCACCAGTACGAGACCCGGCGCCGGGGCGCGGACTCCCCGCGCTCGGACTCGCCCATCGGGCCCGCGCCGACCCGGGTCCCGCGGATCGCGTTACCACCAGCCATCGACCCTCACACCCCCACCAGGTGGTCTTGCCCCAAGGTTCGTCGAAGTCGCGGACCTGCTCAGCTCACCTTGAGCAACAGCCCGACGCCCACCGCGGAGATCACCCAGATGGCCGCCACGAACAGCGTCAGCCGGTCCAGGTTCTTCTCCACCACGGTCGAGCCGGACAGGCTCGACTGCATGCCCCCGCCGAAGAGCGAGGACAGCCCGCCGCCGCGACCGCGGTGCAGCAAGACCAGCAGCACCAGCAGGACGCTGGACGCGATCAGACAGATCTGCAGGAAAAGCTTCATCCTCAACCCTCGCTGTCAGGCGGTCGACGTCACAGACTACCCGGTCGGTGGTCGCCGCTGAACCATGAGTCGATCTTCGGGAGCGGATCCCGGGCCGCTCGACCCTCCGCCACGACACCAACTTAGCGTCTCCGACGGACAACGGAGCGCAGTGGCCCCGACGAACGAGAACCCCGTCGTCCGGTCGGCCCCTCGGGTGGGGCCGACCGGACGACGGGGTCGGGGGTCACGGCAGGGGGCCGCCCGCCGCCAGCGCGCACAGCTTGGCGAACTCCTCGCCGTCGAGGCTCGCGCCGCCGACCAGCGCGCCGTCCACGTCGTCCTGCTTGACGAGGTCGGCGATGTTGCCGGACTTCACCGAGCCGCCGTAGAGCACGCGGACCGCGTCCGCGATCTCGGCGCCGTACTTCTCCGCGAGCTTGGCCCGCAGCGCGCCGCACACCTCCTGCGCGTCGGCGGGGGTGGCGACGCGGCCGGTGCCGATCGCCCACACCGGCTCGTAGGCCACCACGACCTGGCGCACCTGCTCAGCCTTGAGGCCCTTGAGCGCGGCCAGGAGCTGCGCGGCGCAGTGCTCCACGTGGGTGCCCTGCTCGCGCACCTCGATCCGCTCGCCCACGCACAGGATCGGGGTCAGGCCGTGCTTGAGCGCGGCCCGCACCTTGCGGTTGACCAGCTCGTCGTCCTCGTGGTGGTACTCGCGGCGCTCGGAGTGGCCGACCACGACGAAGGTGCAGCCGAGCTTGGCGAGCATCGGGCCGGACACCTCGCCCGTGTAGGCGCCCGCGTCGTGCGCGGAGATGTCCTGCGCCCCGTAGGTCAACAGCAGCTTGTCGCCGTCCACCAACGTCTGCACGCTGCGGATGTCGGTGAAGGGCGGGATGACCGCGACGTCGACCTTCTCGAAGTACTTCGCCGGCAGGGCGAAGGCGATCTTCTGCACCAGGGCGATGGCCTCGAAGTGGTTGAGGTTCATCTTCCAGTTGCCCGCGATCAGCGGCTTGCGCGAGGCCATCCTCAGTCCTCCAACACCGCGACGCCGGGGAGTTCCTTGCCCTCCAGGAACTCCAGGGAAGCCCCACCACCGGTGGAGATGTGCGAGAAGCCGTCCTCGGGCAGGCCGAGCTGACGCACGGCCGCGGCCGAGTCGCCGCCGCCCACGACGCTGAACGCGTCGCCGTCGACGAGGGCCTGCGCGACGGCGCGGGTGCCGCCGGCGAACGCCTCGAACTCGAACACGCCCATCGGGCCGTTCCAGAACACGGTCCTGGCGTCGGCCACCTTGCTGGCGAACAGCTTCTGGCTCTCCGGGCCGATGTCCAGGCCCATGCGGTCGGCCGGGATCGCGTCGGCCGGCACCACCTGGTACTCGGCGTCGGCGGCGAAGGTCGTGGTGGCCAGCACGTCGACCGGCAGCACCAGCTCGACGCCGCGCTCCTTCGCGGTGTTCAGGAACCCGCGCACGGTGTCGAGCTGGTCCTCCTGGAGCAGCGAGGAGCCGACCTCGTGGCCCTGGGCCTTCAGGAAGGTGTAGGCCATGCCGCCGCCGATGACCAGGCGGTCGACCTTGGTGAGCAGGTTGGCGATCACGCCGAGCTTGTCCGACACCTTGGCGCCGCCGAGCACGACGACGTAGGGCCGGGCCGGGTCCTCGGTGAGCCGGCGCAGCACGTCGACCTCGGCCAGCACCAGGCCGCCGGCGTAGTGCGGCAGCCGCTGGGCGACGTCGTAGACGGAGGCCTGCTTCCGGTGCACCACGCCGAAGCCGTCGGACACGAACGCGCCGGGGCCGCCGTCGCCGGCGACCAGCGCGGCCAGCTCGTCGGCGAGCGCGCCGCGCTCGGCGTCGTCCTTGCTCGTCTCACGGGCGTCGAAGCGCACGTTCTCCAGCAGCGCCACACCGCCGTCGGCCAGACCGTCCACAGTGGACTTCGCAGACGGGCCGACAACGTCGGCGGCGAAGGCGACCTCGGCGCCGAGCAGCTCGCCGAGCCGCCTGGCGACCGGGGCGAGGGAGAACTCGGGCTTCGGCTCGCCCTTGGGCCGGCCCAGGTGCGCCGTCACCACCACCCGGGCGCCGGCCTCGGCCAGCGCCCGGATGGTCGGCAGCGACGCCCTGACCCGACCGTCGTCGGTGATCCTCTCGCCGTCCAGCGGCACGTTGAGGTCGGCGCGCACGAGCACGCGCCGACCCCGAACGCCCTCGGACAGCAGGTCGTCGAGCGTCCTCACCGGCGGCCTCAGAGCTTCGAGGCGACCAGGGCGACCAGGTCGGCCAGCCGGTTGGAGTAGCCCCACTCGTTGTCGTACCAGCCGACGACCTTCACCTGGTTGCCGATGACCTTGGTCAGCGGCGCGTCGTAGATGCACGACGCCGGGTCGGTGACGATGTCGGAGGACACGATCGGCTCGTCGCTGTAGCGCAGGATGCCCTTCAGCGAGCCCTCGGCGGCGGACCGGTACGCGGCGTTGACCTCGTCGAGGGAGACCTCGCGGGACAGCGTCACGGTCAGGTCCGTGGTGGAGCCGGTCGGCACCGGCACGCGCAGCGCGTAGCCGTCGAGCTTGCCGTTCAGCTCCGGCAGCACCAGGCCGATGGCCTTGGCCGCGCCGGTGCTGGTGGGCACGATGTTCAGGGCGGCGGCGCGGGCCCTGCGCAGGTCCTTGTGCGGGCCGTCCTGGAGGTTCTGGTCCTGCGTGTACGCGTGGATGGTGGTCATCAGACCGCGCTCGATGGTGAACGCGTCGTGCAGCACCTTGGCCAGCGGGGCCAGGCAGTTGGTGGTGCAGGACGCGTTGGAGATCACCGTCTGCGAGCCGTCGTACTTCTCCTCGTTGGCGCCGAGGACGACGGTGAGGTCCTCGCCCTTGGCGGGCGCGGAGATGATGACCTTCTTGGCGCCGCCCTCGTCCACGTGCCTGCGCGCGTCGGCGGCGTTGGTGAAGAAGCCGGTGGACTCGACCACGACGTCGACGCCGAGGTCCTTCCACGGCAGCTTGCCCGGGTCGCGCTCGGCGAGGGCCCTGATGGTCTTGCCGTCGACCTCGATGCCCTCGTCGGTGGCCCGCACGTCGGCGTCGAGCCTGCCCAGGATGCTGTCGTACTTGAGCAGGTGCGCCATGGTCGCGACGTCGCCCAGGTCGTTGAAGGCCACGATCTCGATGTCGTGGGAGCTGGCCTGGACAGCACGCCAGAAGTTGCGTCCGATGCGGCCGAAGCCGTTGACACCTACGCGAACCGTCACGGTTCTTTCTCCCTATGGCTCGACCCGGCCGGAAACCGGGCGGGGTTTTGTCCTCGATGGCCACCCTAGCGGCCAGACGGAGTCCCTGGTCACACGGGCCGCCGCCCTTCTGGATCGAACCAGTGGAGCGGCGGGGGCGCCAGCCCCCAATTGGTCTGAACCAAATGCGGGGATGGTCGCCCTGCGTCCTCCGCCTGAAAGCATTCCGCCGTCGCGGCGGGGCCGCGCGCCGAGGCGCGCCCCCGCCGCGACGGCGTCCGTCGCTCGGCGTGATCAGCGTGACATCACGCCACCTCGGCGCGCGCTCCGCTGGCGACCAGCAGCTCGGCCACGCGCGCCCGCACCTCGGGCGTGTCCAGCCCGCGCACCGACACGGTGGTGCGCCGGCGCAGCACGTCCTCGACGTCGCAGGCCCACTCGTGCTCGATCGCGTGCACCACCTGCGCCCAGATGTCGGGGCCGTCGGGGTGGACGCGCTCCAGCAGCGCCGGGTCGGCGGCGGCCAGCGCGACCACCTCGTGGCTGTGCGTGCCGTAGTGGGTGGCCAGGTGGGCCGCCACGTCGTCGGGCAGCTCGGGGGCCGCGGCCAGCAGCACCCGGCTGACGCTGTCCGGCTGGGCCGCGCCCGGCAGCGGGGCCGCCGGCCGGTCCAGGGCCTTGTCCAGCCCCGGCATCCCGAGCTGGGCCGCGACCCTGGCCAGCACGGTGCCGCCGATCTTGCGGAAGGTGGTCCACTTGCCGCCGGCCACGCTCAGCATGCCGCCGGAGCCGACGGTGATCACCGTCTCGCGCTTGGCGTTCTTGGTCTCGCCGGGGCCGCCGGGCAGCACCCGCAGGCCGGCGAAGGTGTAGGCGATCCGGTCGCGGTCCAGCGCCTCGGCGTCGATGCCCAGCGCCGCCTCGGCCAGGATCTGGTCCACGTCGGCCTCGGTGCAGCGCACCTCGGCCGGGTCGCCCTCGTACGCCTCGTCGGTGGTGCCGAGCAGGAGCTGGCCCTCCCACGGGATCGCGAAGTTCACCCGGACGTCGTCGATCGGGGTGGTGACGGCCGCGGTCCACGGCCGCTCGGTGCGCAGCACCAGGTGCGCGCCCTTGGACAGCCGCACGCTCGGGGCGGCCTTGGGGTTCTCCATCCGGCGGAGGTGGTCCAGCCACGGGCCGGTGGCGTTCACCACGACCCTGGCGTCCACGCCGAACTCGGTCCCGTCGAGCCGGTCCCGCAGGTCCACGCCGGTGACCCTGCCGTTGACCTTGCGCAGGCCGGTGACCTCGGCGTGGTTGAGCAGCACCGCGCCGGACTCGACGGCGGCGCGGGCGGACATGACCGCCACGCGGCTGTCGTTCATCTGGTGGTCGTAGTAGAGGGCGCAACCACGCAGGCCGGCCATCTTCAGCCCGGGGGCCAGCTCGCGGGCGCGGGCCGGCGAGACGACCTTGCCGGTGCCGTCGCCGAAGCCGGACAGGGCGCTGTAGAGCAGGACGCCCGCGCCCAGCTTCAGCCGGGAGTGCGGGCCGTCGTCGAACACCGGCACCAGGAACGGCAGCGGGCGCACCAGGTGCGGCGCGAGCCGGTCGCCCAGCGCGCGGCGCTCGACGTGGTTCTCGTGCACCAGCCGCACGTCGCCCATGGCGAGGTAGCGCAGGCCGCCGTGGACCAGCTTGGACGAGGCGCTGGAGGTCGCTCCGGCGAAGTCACCCCGCTCCAGCAGGGCCACCCGCAGACCGGCCCTGGCAGCCGCCCAGGCGGTGGCGATGCCCAGGATGCCACCGCCCACCACGGCGACGTCGAACGTGCCGCGTCCCAGGCTCTCCCTGGTCAGAACGCGCTGCTCGGCCACCGACTCGGACATCGGGGGTTCTCCTTCCAGTCTCTGTGCGGGACACCCGCACCCGGTCGCCGTCCGTGGCCAAGGGGAAAACGATGATCGACCACGGACGGCTCCAGATAGGTGGGGCCGGACCGGTGTCCCCCGGTCCGGCCCCTGCATCACTCGTCGTCCTCGTCGATCCAGTCCATCGTGCGCTGGACCGCCTTCTGCCACTTGCGGTAGCCCCGCTCGCGGACGCCGGCCTCCATCGAGGGCAGCCACTCCGCGGCGCGGTGCCAGTTCTCCCGCAGGGCGTCGGTGTTGGGCCAGAAGCCCACCGCGAGGCCGGCCGCGTAGGCCGCGCCCAGGCAGGTGGTCTCGGCGATGATCGGTCGCACGACCGGCACGTCGAGGACGTCGGACAGGAACTGCATCAGCAGGTTGTTGGCGGTCATGCCGCCGTCGACCCTGAGGGTGGTCAGCTCGACGCCGGAGTCGGCGTTCATCGCGTCCACCACCTCGCGGGTCTGCCATGCGGTGGCCTCCAGCACCGCCCTGGCCAGGTGGCCCTTGGTGATGTAGCCGGTCAGGCCGGCGATCACGCCGCGGGCGTCGCCCCGCCAGTGCGGGGCGAACAGGCCGGCGAAGGCCGGCACGAAGTAGCAGCCGCCGTTGTCCTCGACGGTGCGGGCCAGGGTCTCGATCTCCGGGGCGCTGGCGATCAGGCCCATGTTGTCGCGGAACCACTGCACCAGCGAGCCGGTCACCGCGATCGCGCCCTCCAGCGCGTAGGTGGCGGGCTGGTCGCCGATCTTGTAGCCCACGGTGGTCAGCAGGCCGTTGGCCGACTGGACGGGCTGCTCCCCGGTGTTGAGCAGCAGGAAGCTGCCCGTGCCGTAGGTGCACTTGCCCTCACCGGGCGCGTAGCAGGTCTGGCCGAACAGGGCGGCCTGCTGGTCGCCGAGGGCCGAGGCCACGGGCAGGCCCGCCAGGGTGCCGGTCGCGTGGCCGTAGACCTCGGCGGAGGAGCGGATCTCCGGCAGCATGGCGCGCGGCACGCCCATGGCCGCGAGCAGCTCGTCGTCCCAGTCCAGGGTGGCCAGATCCATGAGCATGGTCCGGCTGGCGTTGGTCACGTCGGTGACGTGCCGGCCGGTGAGCTTCCAGATCAGCCAGGTGTCCATCGTGCCGAACAGGACCTCGCCGCGCTCGGCCCGCTCGCGCACGCCGGGCACGTTGTCCAGCAGCCAGCGGATCTTCGGGCCGGCGAAGTAGGTGGCCAGCGGCAGGCCGCACTTCGCGCGGAACCGGTCCTGGCCGCCGTCGGCGGCCAGCTCGCGGACGAGCTGGTCGGTGCGGGTGTCCTGCCAGACGATCGCGTTGTGCACCGGCACGCCGGTCTCGGCGTCCCACAGCACGGTGGTCTCGCGCTGGTTGGTGATGCCCACCGCGGCCAGGTCGTGCACGGTGATCGACATCTTCTGGAGCGCGCCGTGCACGACGTCGAGCACGTTCGCCCAGATCTCCTCGGCGTCGTGCTCGACCCAGCCCGGCTTCGGGAAGATCTGGCGGTGCTCCTTCTGGGCGACCGAGACGATGCTGCCGGCCTCGTCGAAGACGATGCACCGGGAGGAGGTCGTCCCCTGGTCGATGGCGGCGATGTAGCGGTGGCTCACGGCGGCGTTCCTCGTGTTCGTCGTCATGGGGTCGGAGGGCGGCGTCAGAAGACGGCGGAGGCGAGCAGGCCGGCGACGGCGCCACCGGCGAGCGGGCCCACGATCGGGATCCAGGCGTAGCCCCAGTCGGAGCCGCCCTTGCCGGGGATCGGCAGCACCGCGTGCGCGATGCGCGGACCCAGGTCGCGGGCCGGGTTGATGGCGTAGCCGGTCGGGCCGCCCAGCGACATGCCGATGCCGACGACCAGCAGGGCCACGATCAGCGTGCCAGCGCCGGACAGCTTCAGCCCCTCGGTCTGGCCGCTGCCCAGAATCACGAAGACCAGCACGAACGTGGCGAGGAACTCGGTGATCAGGTTCTGGCCGGCGTTGCGCACCTCGGGGCCGGTGGCGAAGATCCCGAGCACGTCGTCCTTGTTGTGCGCCCGGAACTGGCCGAGGTAGGCCAGCCAGCACAGGACCGCGCCGACGAAGGCGCCGAGGAACTGCGCCGCCAGGTAGAGCGGGACCTTGCCCCACTCGCCGGTCCTGGTGGCGATGCCGATGGTGACGGCGGGGTTGAGGTGCGCGCCGGACAGCGACTGCGTCGCGTACGCGGCGGAGAGAACGGCGAAGCCCCAGCCGAAGGTGACCACCGGCCAGCCGGCGCCCTTCGCCTTGGACTTGGTGAGCGTCACGGCGGCGCACACGCCGTTGCCGAGCAGCAGCAACAGCGCTGTGCCGAGGAACTCCCCCAAGAAGATCGACTTGTCGGTCATGGGCATCCCTTGTTGGGAAGGGCCGGAACCTGGCCCGGCATCGTTGACGGGAGGCGGCGTACGGGGGGTCCGAATGCCGTTCGACAATGTCGTACGCCGGTTGGCGCAGATTCTTTGCTCACCCGAACGGGGAAGTCAAGACCCGGTTACCGGTCAGTTACCTCGATCGTCGTCGCCGACGGCACGCGAGAACCCCCGGGGACTCCCCGGGCCGGCGACGCCCCGTCGCGCTCACCGCACGCGCTGTGCTCACCGCGCTCATCACCATGGGATCGCCCCGAGGTCGCGGGATATCGCCCGCGCCGCCTCCCGCACGTACGAGACCAGCTCGACGCGGGGCGTCCTGGCGTCCTCGCCCGTCATCCCGCACAGCCGCTCGATCGGCCCGGAGATCCCGATCGCGCCCACGGTCACGCCCCTGCGGTCCCTGATCGGCGCGGCGACCGAGACCTCGCCCTCGACCATCTCCTCGACGTCGCTGGCCCATCCCCTGGCCCTGACCTCGGCCAGCATCTCCCTGAGGCGTTCGGGATCGGTACAGGTGGCCGGCGTGAAGCCGACGAGGCCGGCGTCGTCGAGCTGGTCGAGCGGGTCGTTGGCCAGCAGGACCTTGCCGAGGGCGCTCGCGTGCGCCGGCAGCAGCGCGCCGACCTCCAGCACCTGGCTGCTGTTGTCCGGCCGGAACACGTGGTGCACGACCAGCACCTGCCCCTCGTGCAGGGTGCCGATCCGCACGCTCTCCTTGCTCCGCGCCGCCAGCGAGTCCGACCAGTTCAGCGCCCTGGTGCGCAGCTCGTTGACGTCGAGGTAGCTGCTCCCGATGTGGAACAGCGCCGCGCCGAGCTGGTACTTGCCGGTGTCCTGGCTCTGCTCCACGAAACCGACGTGTTGCAGGGTCCGCAGGATGCCGCGCACCGTCCCCTTGGGCAGGCCGAGCGCGGTGGCCAGCTCGGCGACGCCCATCTTGCGCGCGCCGCTCGCCAACAGGCGCAGGATCGCTGCCGCCCGCTCAATGGACTGAATAGGCCCCGGCATGCGGATCACTGTACAACCGCGTTCGACATTGTCGAACGACGCCGGGTCGACCTTCGACCACGCCGCTCGCCCGACCCCTTCTGGCGTTCGGTCGGCGCCCGCCGCGCGCCCGTTCCTGCCGTCCACGCCCGTCCGGACCCGGCGCCCTCGGCCCTTCCGCCCGCCCAGCCGGGCGGGCGATCACACGTCCGGTTGGACCTCGCCGACGCCGGCGTCGTCATCGGCGACGGGGCCGCCGCGCGTCGACATGATGTCCGCGGTTCCGGGGCCGGCGCCGCCGCAGGGCCCCTGGACCACGACGCACCGTCGGGGCCCGACGCGGGCACGGACACGAACACGCCACACCGTCGGCGTCGGGCACGCCGCCTCCGCCGCGACCACGTCGCCGGCCTGGTCCACGAGGCGCCGCGGCCGAGGTGCGACGACAAGGACAGAACGACACAGGACAGAACGACACACCGACACCAACGACAGGGAGCATCGTGCGCAGGATCAATCCGCCCCGCAGGGCAGGGCTCGGCTTCGCGTTCCTGATGGGCGTGGCCGCGCTTCTCGTCCCCACCAGCCCCACCGCCGGCGCCAGCCCCTCCTCCCCGGCGGACACCGCGTGGCGGGGCAGCGTCACCCTGGCCGCCACCGGCGACCGGGCGCAGGCGAACTGCCACCCGCAGGTCGACTTCCTGGTCAACCAGAAGGTCGTGGAGCACCCCGAGACCGGGGACCCGCACCTGCTGGCGACCGAGGTCCGCGACGGCTCGACCGAGCCGGGCGCCCCCGTCGGCCTCAACCACTTCACCAGGGACGACCACCAGCTCCTCGACGCCTGCGTCGACCCCCAGGAGAGCAGGGCGCTCTACCTGAAGCCGCGCCACTCCCCCGAGCGCAAGATGTGCTACGGCGTCCCCCGCCGCAACAACGTCGAGCGGGGCACGCTCGCCCTGGTGCCCTGCGAGAGCACCAGGGACGGCGTGACCTTCGGCCTGTTCGACAAGCGCGACGACGACAACAGCGTCGTGCTGAAGGTCGTGCACCGCGACCGCTCCGGCAACGTCAGCTTCAAGTGCGTCGTCCCGTCGGGCGGGCGCGTCGAGCCGACGCGGGAGATCGTCCAGGTCTCCTGTGACTCGGTGGACACCTCGAAGGCCGAGAACCGGTGGGCGTTCGTCGGCCTGCCGAAGAACACCGACTAGACCTGACCGGCACGACCCGGCTGGCCAAACCCGACCGGCACGACCCGGCTGGCCAGACCCGACCGGCACGACCAGACGGCGCGAACCGCCCTCACCGGCGCGGCCTGGTCCGTGTGCGCCCCGACGCCACGGACCAGGCCGCGCCGCGGTCGTCACCGTTCGCCCAGCTCCCCGGGTCAGGAAAGCCCCGGACAGCGGTCAGCGATCGCGACGCGCGGCTTCCCCCAGCGTCGGTCCGGGAGAGGGCGCGGCGCGCGACGCCCAGCCCCCTCGATCCTCGTTCACGACGGGGCGCCTGGTCCGCGTCTCCTGCCTCGGCGCGATCCCAGCGCCTTCTGACGCTCCGGCCTCAGCCGCCGGAGCGCTCCACCGAAGGACGCCTCAGGCGTCGGCTTCGAGCATCTCCGGGGTGACCGCCGACTCGGTGTCCGGGATGCCCAGCTCACGCGCCCGCTTGTCCGCCATCGCCAACAGACGGCGGATGCGGCCCGCGACGGCGTCCTTGGTCATCGGCGGGTCCGAGAGCTGCCCCAGCTCCTCCAACGACGCCTGCCGGTGGCTCAGCCGGAGCTGACCCGCCGCCACCAGGTGGTCCGGCGCCTGGTCGCCCAGGATGTCCAGCGCCCGCTCCACCCGCGCGGCCGCCGCCACGGCCGCCCGCGCCGAGCGCCGCAGGTTCGCGTCGTCGAAGTTCGCCAGGCGGTTGGCGGTCGCCCGCACCTCGCGCCGCATCCGGCGCTCCTCCCAGGCCAGCACGCTGGAGTGCGCGCCGAGCCGGGTGAGGAGCGCGCCGATGGCGTCGCCGTCCCGCACGACCACCCGGTCCGCGCCCCGCACCTCGCGCGACTTCGCCTGGATACCGAGCCGACGCGCCGCGCCGACCAGCGCCAACGCCGCCTCCGGCCCGGGGCAGGTGACCTCAAGCGCGCTGGACCGCCCCGGCTCGGTGAGCGAGCCGTGCGCCAGGAACGCGCCCCGCCACGCGGCCTCGGCGTCGCAGACGCCGCCCGAGACCACCGGAGCCGGCAGGCCGCGCACCGGGCGGCCCCTCGGGTCGAGCAGGCCGGTCTGCCGGGCCAGGCCCTCGCCGTCCCTGACCACGCGCACCACGTACCGCGTGCCCTTGCGCAGGCCGCCGGAGGTGATCACGTGCACGTCCGAGGTGTGCCCGAACAGCTCGTGGATCTCCTTGCGCAGCCGGCGCGCGGTCGAGCCGGTGTCCAGCTCGGCCTCGACCACGACCCGCCCCGCCACGATGTGCAGGCCCCCGGCGAACCGGAGCAGCGAGGAGACCTCGGCCCTGCGGCAGCAGGTCTTGGTCACGCTCAGGCGGCTCAACTCGTCCTTGACCGCCGCGGTCATCGCCACGGGGCGTCCTCCTCTCGCTCTGCGGCGCGCGGGGGCGCTGACGGCGGGGAAACGCCCCCGCCGCCGTCGCTGTTCCCCGCCGCCGACGCGGCGGCCTCCGCCGGGAAGGCCCTCCGCAGGCTCGCGGCCAGCGCCACCGGGTCGTGTCGGGCCGAGCCGGCCGACGCCGCGGCCACCCGGCCCAGCACCGTCCTGGCGCCCAGCTCCGCCGCGGCCCGGCGCAACCGGTCCGGGGTGGGCGTCGACTCGTCGGCCACCACGGCGTCCACCCTGAGGCGGGGCGCGTGCTCGGCCAACACGTGCAGGTGCTGCTCGGGGGAGAACCCGGCGGTCTCCCCCGGCTGGGGCTCCAGGTTGAGCACGACGACCTTGTGCGCGGTGGTGCGCACCAGGGCGTCGTGCAGCTCGGGGACCATCAGGTGCGGCAGCACGCTGGTGAACCACGAGCCGGGTCCCAACAGGACGACGTCGGCGTCGAGCACCGCGCGCACCGCCTCGGGGCAGGCGCGCGGCGTCGCGGACGGGTCGTCGGCGCGCAGCAGGCGCACGCGGCGGACGCGCCCCGGGGTGGTCGCCACCGCGACCTGCCCCCGAATGCGGCGCACCGCGCGCGGGTCCTCGTCGAGGCCGGTCACCTCGGCCTCGATGTCCAGCGGGTCGTTCGACATCGGCAGCACCCGGCCGCGCACGCCGAGCAGCCGGCGGGCGTGGTCGAGCACGGCCACCGGGTCGCCGAGGACCTCCAGCAGCCCGGCGAGCACCAGGTTGCCGACGGAGTGGCCGGCCAGCGCGCCGCTGCCGCCGAAGCGGTGCTGGAACACCTCGGACCACAGCCGGCCGTCCCCGTCGGCGGACGCGAGGGCGACCAGCGCCTTCCTCAGGTCGCCGGGAGGCAGCAGGGCCAGCTCGCGCCGCAGCCGCCCGGAGGACCCGCCGTCGTCGGCGACGGTGACCACGGCGGTGACGTCGTGGGTCACGCGCCGGAGCGCGCCCAGCGTGGCCTGGAGCCCGTGGCCACCGCCGAGCGCGACCGCGCGCGGACACGTCGGGTGCTGGTCAGGGACGCGTGGTGTCACTCGCGCCCCAGGTCCCGGTGCACGACCTTGACCGCCATCCCGTCCTCTGTGGCCAGCCGGCTGGCCAGTTCCTCGGAGATCGCCACACTCCGGTGCTTACCACCGGTGCAGCCCACGGCCAGCGTCAGGTACCGCTTGCCCTCGCGCCGGTAACCGGCGCCGATGAGCCGCAGCAGCTCGTGGTAGCGGTCCAGGAACTCGTCGGCGCCCTCCTGCGAGAGCACGTAGTTGCGCACGTCGTCGTCGAGGCCGCTCTGCTCGCGCAACTCGGGGATCCAGAACGGGTTGGGCAGGAACCGCACGTCCATCACCAGGTCGGCGTCCATCGGCAGGCCGTACTTGTAGCCGAAGGACAGCACCGTCACCCGGGTGCGGGTGCTGGCCTCGGTACCGAACGTGTCCTCGATCTTGGCCCTGAGCTGGTGCACGGACAGGCCGCTGGTGTCCAGCACCAGGTCGGCCTCCTCGCGCAACGGGGCGAGCAGCCGGCGCTCGGCCTCGATGCCGTCGGCCAGCCGGCCGTCGCCCTGGAGCGGGTGGCTGCGCCGCACCGCCTCGAACCGGCGGATCAGCACGGCGTCGGTCGCCTCCAGGAACAGCACCTTCGGCTTGTAGCCCCTGGCGTCGAGGTCCTTGATCACGGAGGCCAGGTCCTCGGTGAACGCCCGGCTGCGGACGTCCATCACCACGGCCACCCTGGTGATCGCGCCCCGGGACGTCGCGCCGAGCTCCACCATCGTGGAGATCAGCTCCGGCGGCAGGTTGTCCACCACGAACCAGCCGAGGTCCTCCAGGCACTTGGCCGCGGTGCTGCGCCCCGCGCCGGACAGCCCGGACACCACGGCGACCTCGATGCCCGCCTTCTCCCCGCTCACTACCTCTCCCCGTTCCACCCGGCAGGGGCCGGGTCCGTGCTCGCCGTGTCGTCTCCCCCGACACCGGCACCGCCGGCGCCGTCGTCCCCGGCGCCGTCTCCCCCGGCGCCCCCGTCCGGGACCTCGCTCGGGACCTCGTGCGCGGCCCCGCCGTCGGCGGCCCCACCCCTCGGGGCGCCGACGTCCTCGGCGGCGCCGCCCGCCGCGCCCGCGAGCGCGGCGCGCACGGCCTCCGCCGTCCGCCGGCCCACCCCGGGCACGGCGCTGATCTCCTCGACGCTGGCCTCGCGCAGCCGGCGCACCGAGCCGAAGTGCTTGAGCAGCGCGGCCCTGCGGGTCTGGCCGAGGCCGGGCACCGCGTCCAGCGCCGAGGCAGTCATCCGCTTCGAGCGCTTCTGCCGGTGGTAGCCGATGGCGAACCGGTGCGCCTCGTCCCGCACCCGTTGCAGCAGGTACAGGGCCTCGCTGGTGCGCGGCAGGATGAGCGGGTCGGCCTCCCCGGGGACCCACACCTCCTCCAGCCGCTTGGCCAATCCCACCACGGCGACGTCGGTGACACCCAATTCGGCCAGTACGTCGGCCGCGGCCTCGACCTGCGGCGCGCCGCCGTCGACGACCAGCAGGTTGGGCGGGTAGGCGAACTTGCGGGGGCGGCCGGTCTCCGGGTCGATGCCCGCCGGGCCCTCACCCTCGGCGGCCTCCCTGGTCTCCTTCAGGTAGGCGGAGAACCGGCGGCGCACGACCTCGGCGATCGAGCCGACGTCGCCGCGCTCGGCGCCCTCGCGGATGGAGAACCGCCGGTACTCGGACTTGCGGGCCATGCCGTCCTCGAAGACGACAAGCGAGGCCACGACGTCGCTGCCCTGCACGTGGCTGACGTCGACGCACTCGACGCGCAGCGGCGCGGTCTCCAGCCCCAGCGACTCCTGGAGCTCCTGCAACGCCGCGGAGCGCGCCGTGAGGTCACCGGCACGGCGCAGCTTGTGCTGGGCGAACGCCTCGGCGGCGTTGCGGGCCACGGTCTCCATCAGGGCGCGCTTGTCGCCGCGTTGCGGCACCCGGAGCTGGACCCTGGCGCCCCGCAACGCGCTGAGCCAGTCGGCGAGCGCGTCGGCGTCGGCCGGCAGCTCCGGCACGAGCACCTCCCTGGGCACCGGGCTGCCGCCGCCGGTGTCGGACTGCTCGGCCAGCGAGGCCTGCTCGCCGTAGAACTGGCTGAGGAACTGGGCGACCAGCCCCGGGGTGTCGACCTCCTCCACCTTGTCGATCACCCAGCCGCGCTGGCCGCGCACCCGGCCGCCCCTGACGTGGAACACCTGGACGGCGGCCTCCAGCTCGTCCTGGGCGAAGGCCACCACGTCGGCGTCGGTGCCGTCGCCGAGCACCACGGCCTGCTTCTCCATCGCCCTGCGCAGCGCGCCGACGTCGTCCCGCAGCCGGGCCGCGCGCTCGAACTCCAGCGCCTCGGCGGCCTCGGTCATCTCCCGCTCCAGCCGGCGCACCATCGAGTCGGTGCGGCCGGCGAGGAAGTCGCAGAAGTCCTCGACGATCCCCCGGTGCTCCTCGGCGGAGACGCGGCCGACGCACGGGGCGGAGCACTTGTCGATGTAGCCGAGCAGGCAGGGCCGCCCCATCTGCTGGTGCCGGCGGAACACGCCGGCGGAGCAGGTGCGCGAGGGGAACACGCGCAGCAGGAGGTCGAGGGTCTCCCTGATGGCCCAGGCGTGGGCGTAGGGGCCGAAGTAGCGGACGCCCTTCTTCCTCGGGCCGCGGTAGACGTGCAGCCGGGGGAACTCCTCGTGCAGCGTGACGGCGAGCACGGGGTACGACTTGTCGTCGCGGTACCGGACGTTGAACCGGGGGTCGAACTCCTTGATCCAGGAGTACTCGAGCTGGAGCGCCTCGACCTCGGTGCTGACCACGGTCCACTCGACGCCGGCCGCGGTGGTCACCATCTGACGGGTGCGCGGGTGCAGCGAGGAGAGGTCGGCGAAGTACGAGGAGAGCCGGCTGCGCAGGCTCTTGGCCTTGCCGACGTAGATGACCCGTCCTGTCGCGTCACGGAACTTGTAGACCCCTGGCGCGTCCGGGATGGTGCCCGGCGCTGGGCGATAGGTCGACGGGTCGGCCACGCCCTCAGCCTACGGGCCGGCACCGTCACCCACCCATTCGTGGGTGACGTTTCCGAGATCCTTCCCCCGGGAGTGATCCGCGCCGCATAAGCTGATCAGGTGACGTCCCTGCCCACCGCGTTCGCCCATCTGCCCGAGGACGGCGAGCGGCTGCGCGCTCCCGCCGGTGAGTACGTGGTGCGGCTGCCCGGCAGCGCCACCGGCGGCGCGCTGTCCATCGTGGAGTTCCGGTTCCCTCCAGGCGCGCTCGGCGCGGCGCCGCACGTGCACCGCGGCCACGAGGAGTACTTCTACGTCCTCGACGGCGAGGTCACGTTCGACCTGGACGACGGAGCGCGCGCGGTCGGCGCGGGTGGCGCGGTCGCCGTCCCCCGTGGCGTGGCCCACGGGTTCCGCAACGAGGGCGCGGAGTGGGCGCGGTGCCTGTTCGTGCTCACCCCGGCCGGTTACGAGGACTACTTCCGGGCGATCGACCGGGCGTTGGCCCACGGTGAGGAGCTGACCGGCGAGCGGCTGGCGGCGCTGCGGGCCCGGTTCGCGACCGAGACGCTCTGACCCGAGACGCTCTGACCACCGCGCCGGCGACTCCCGCGTCGCGACGGCGCTGGCCTCCTGGCGTTCCGACCATTCGGCCGGGGTCGCCTGGGGCGCGTCCTCACAGCGTGATGAACAGCGTGGCCAGATCGATCACGCCCTGGTAGGAGATCGCGGTTTTGTCGAACCGGTCGCGATCGCGCGGAACCGCGTGCGACGGGTTGACGCAGCGTTCGACGACAGTGCGGCGTGGGTAGTCAGTGCGGTCGAAGGCCGGTGGGCGCCCCGGCGGCCCGGCTGCGGCGCAGCCGGTGGGCCTGCTGGTCACGGCGTTCGGGAATCGTCGCCTGAGATGTGTCGTCGACGCAGGTGGGAGCGGATGGCTCGGTGGGAGTAGTCGTTGTCCGCGATCACCGGCTCGGCGGGTGGCGGGTCGGCCCGGAGTGGTCAGGGTTCCGGTGCGTGACCACCGCCAGAACCGGTGGTCGACACCTCTTCCCCGGCCCGTGCCGTTCCGGCAGGTCACGCCATGCCGCACCCGTCTTCGCCCTGAAAAGCAATCCGTTGATCACCCGGCGGTCGTCCACCCGTGGACGCCCCTTCGCGCCGGAGGCGGGCACCAGCGGTTCGATCGCCTGCCACTGCTCGTCGGTCAACTCGTGCCTGCGCACCACCATGCGGGATCACGCCAGAGCAGCCACACCAGCGTTGAGGACACAACCTAGGTCGGACGACCGGCCCGCGCCGCGCCGCCGGGCGAGCGTCGGCGGGCGGGCGAGCGCCGCCAGGTGACCTGAGGCCGATGCGACGGCGATGATCCGTCAGTCCCCAGCCTGTCACCTCTCCGTGTTGCTTCCGCTACCCGCCGCTGCGAGAGCCCGGACGCCGACCTACCGTCGAATCACGGTCGGCGAGCGCCATCCCTCGACGGGCCGGTACGAACCCGGCGCGGCCCTCACGCGTGGTCACTGACGCGCCGGCCGACGGGCGTGGCGGGGAGGCCGCCGCGCCGACACCGGGAGCCGATCGCAGCGCGGCGCCGAGCAGGCCGGCCGGGCGCCGCCGAGTCACCCTTCCGCGCCGGGCGCCGCCACCCGTCGGTGGACGCCGTCGGCGCCCCTCTCGCCCCCTGGGAGAAGTGGAGAACGCCGCCATGTCCCTCGCGTCGTCGTCCGCCCCCGTGCCCCCGCCACCCCGAGGATCCCGTCCCGTCCTCGGGACCGGCCGTCCCGCGCCGACCAGGGCCGCCACCGCGTTCGTCAGGGTCGGCGCCGCCGGCGCGGTCGCCGCCGCCGTCCTCGTCCCGCTCTCCCCCGCCTCGGCCGACCACGGCGCGGCGCGAAGCCAGCAGGCGGACGGGCGCCAGGCGGCGCACCAGAAGGTGTCCGTGGCCGGGCTCGCCAACGGGGCGCGGTTCCGCGGGTTCATCGTCCGGTACCGCGAGGGGACCCCGGCCGCGCAGGGCGACCTGGGCGCGGCCCAGGCCACCCTCGGTGTCCACGAGGACGTCCAGCTCGCCCCGGCCACGCCCATGGCGCTCGGCCACGTCGCGGTGCGCGCGACGCCCCCGCCGAAGGACGCCCAGCAGGCCGAGCGGCTCATGCGGTCGATCGCCGAGCACGAGGACGTCGAGTTCGTCGAGCCGAACCTGGTCCTGCCCGCGCCGGTGGTGCCGGAGCGCACGCGCCCGGAGCCCGACGACCCGAAGTTCCCCGACCAGTGGCACCTCCAGGGCCCGCCCGAGGAGCCCGCCGGCGTCAACGCCCCCGCCGCGTGGGCGTGGGGGGCGACGGGCAGGGGCGTCGTCGTCGCGGTGGTCGACACGGGCAGCACCGCCCATCCCGACCTGGACGCCCAGTACGTCCAGGGGTACGACTTCATCACCGACCCGGTGTCGGCCAGGGACGGCGACGGCTGGGACGACGACCCCTCCGACGAGGGCGACTGGACCGTGGAGGGCGAGTGCGGGCCGGACTCGCCGGCCTTCCCCAGCACGTGGCACGGCACGCACGTGGCCGGCACCGTGGCGGCCGTGGCCGACGACGGCTACGGCGTCGCCGGGGTCGCGCCGGGAGCCAGGATCCAGCCCGTCCGCGTCCTCGGCGCGTGCGGCGGGACCACGGCGGACGTGACCAACGGCATCGCGTGGGCGGCCGGCCTGCGGGTGCCGGGAGCCCCGGCCAACCCGAACCCGGCCCGGGTGATCAACCTGAGCCTCGGCGGCCAGGAGTCCTGCCCCAGGGCGCTGGACGCGGCCCTCATGGGCGCCTACTCGCGGGGCGTGGTGAGCGTGATCGCGGCCGGCAACGGCTCCGGCCCCGCCGACCAGCAGACCCCGGCGAACTGCTCGGCGCCCAGGATCGTGGTCGCGGCGCTGGACCGCGAGGGCAACCGCGCCGCCTACTCCAACTACGGCTGGCCGGTGGACGTCGCCGCCCCCGGCGGGGAGACCCGGCCGACCAGGAGGAACGGGGTGCTGTCCACCGTGAACACCGGGGAGCGCACGCCCGAGTCCCCGGGGTGGGCCTACTACCAGGGGACGAGCATGGCCACGCCGCACGTGGCCGGGCTGGCCGCGTTGCTGGTCGGCCAGGGGCTGACCCCGTACCTGGCGAAGTGGGCGATCCAGAGCAGCGCCAGGGTGCTGCCGGGGACGTGCGACGCCGAGGAGGAGCGGTCGGCCTGCGGCGCGGGACTGGTCGACGCCGGGGCCGCCGTCGACGTCGCGGGCTCGCTGTTCCCCGGCTCGAAGCCGCACCAGAAGGACCACCAGCCGGCCGCGCCGTGACGCGGCCGCGAGGCGACGGCCCCGCGTGCGTGCCGGGGCGGTGCGGGCCGGGGCGCTGCGGGCCGGGGCGCTGCGGGCCGGGGGCGGCTCACTCCCGGAGTCGCTCCCGGACGTACTCCTGGCCTCACTCCAGGACGACGTGCTCGCCCTCGACCCGCACCGGGACCGCGGTCAGGCCCCTGGTCGCCGGGCCGCGGCGCAACGCCCCGGTGGGGCCGTCGAACTGGCTGGCGTGACAGGGACAGGTGATCACGCCGTCGGCCGGCGGCGTGACCGTGCAGCCCTGGTGCGGGCAGGTCGGGTCGAACGCGGCGACCTCGGCCTCCGCCGGGCGCACCAGCAGGACCCTGCCGCCGCCGGGCCGGTCCACCAGGCGCCCGCCGCCCACGGGGATGTCCGCCACCTTCGCCAGCGGGGGTGGTGGCGGCGGTGAGGACGGGGAACTCGACGTCGTCCCACGGGTGGCGCTCACCGGTGGTGGGAGGGGCGGCTCCTCGCCCTCCTCGCATCCCGCCAGCGCGGGAGCCGCCAGGGCGGCGCCCAGTCCCTGGAGCACCTGGCGACGACTCGGGCCCACCTCGTCCATGGCCAACCTCCTCGCTCTGGCGTGGTCGCGATCGCGGTCATGGGACCGCCACGCGCGCCGGTGTCGCAAGGCGGCCGACACCACTGGGAGGTGATCAGAAGACGGAGTCACCTCCTTCGGGGAAGACCGCTGGCCTCGGCCGTGACGCGCACGGTGGAAAGGCCGTGCCGCCCGCGCGCGGCACGGTGACCGGGGCCAACCGAGTCATGCGTCAGTCGAGGCAGGAGCCGGAGACGGCCGAAGGCTGCCCAAGATCTGTATGCGACGACAGGCCTGAACACCCTTCACACCGCGCCCTCCGTCAAGACCGACGACCACCTCGCGGCCAGACCACGCATCGGCACACCACCCCAGAACGACCGACGCCGAGCTGGTCACCCTCGTGGTGACCCCGGCACGGCTCGGGTTCACCTCCGAGGCTCGGTGGCTGCGGTTCCCGCCCCGCGGTCCAGCGCTCCGAGCTGGCCGACTGGGCCAAGTACGGCTTCCGCCGGTCGCACTCGCGCTGGTTCTGGGGATCGCGCCCGCACGTGGCCCGCACCCCGGCCGACCCGACGATCGAGGAGCGGCAGGCGCTCATGGCGATCCGCGACCACGAGCCCAATCTGCTTGTGTTGTCCCGAGAGGTTGCGAACCGCCCGACACGTAGCCGGATGATCGTGAAATGAGGGAGGGCCTCCAGGTTCGGTGAGGATTGCGACATCACCCACCAAGCCACAGCAGGCCCTCATTCCTCACGCTCACGCGCCGCTGACCGGGTTGGGCCGGCGCGCGTCCTGCCCGGTGCGTCGCCGACGGATGGCCGCTTCGCATGGCCGCGCAACGCTTCCCCGTCGTCAGCACCGAGCGGCCACAGGGGCCGGTCGCTACCGCGAGGAGGGCCCGGCAAGCATGACCGACCGGCCCTCACGCCCGCACACCAGCCGCGCATCGGGTCCTCGTGCGCGACGGCCTGGCCCGGCCTTCTGCCTGGACCGGGCCACCAGCGAGCCGATCCGCCGCGACACCACGCGCCCGGCGACCTGGCGCACGTCGACATCACGAAACTGGGCAGCATTCCCGACGGCGGCGGTCACCAGGGTCCCCGGACGCGAAGGGGGCCTGCGCCACCGTTCCGCGCACCACGATCCGAGCCGGCCAGGAGACCAACGGCAAGGTCGAATGGTTCAACCGCGCTCTGATCAACGACTGGGCCTACGCCCGTCCCTACCCGTCAGAGACCGAACGCCGTGCGGCACTGCCGCGATGGCCGCACACCGATACATCCCCACCACGGTCACAGCGCACTCGGAGGCCTCTCACCCGCCAGCCGCGCTTCCAACCTCTCGGGACAACACACCTAGGCGAGGACGACCTGGTCGTCCCGCACGGCGACGGGCACCGCGGTCAGGCCCTGCGGGGCCGGCCCCCTGCGCAACGCGCCGCTGGCGGCGTCGAACTCGCTGCCGTGCGTCGGGCAGGTCACCACGCCCTTCGCCGGCTCGGAGACCAGCGTGCCCAGGTGGGGGCAGGTCGGGTCGAACGCCCTGACCTCGGCCTCCGTCGGGCGCACGAGCAACAACCGGCCGCCACCGGGCACGTCGACCAACCGGCCACCGCCCACCGGCACGTCGGCCACGGCCGCGACGCGGGTCCCCGGCTTGGCGTCCCCCACCCCGCCCTTCCTGGCCGGTTGCGGAGAACCACAGGCCGCCAACGCCCCTGGCGCCAGCAGCGCCACCGCCAGGCCGCACAACACCGACCGGCGCGACCGCACCGCGTCGTCCACCCCGGAACCTCCCTCGCTCGCTCCACCCGATCCTCACATCCGGGGGTGGCGCGGCGTTCGGGCGGGTCGGTACCCGGGTCAGTACTCGGGGGAGACGGTCCGCGCCACCGCCAGCACGGCGGTGAACGGCGGGAACCACCGGCGGCTGGCCGTCGGCGGGTTGGCCCAGGTGATCGGGCCGTCCTCGGTCTGGCTCGGCGGGAGCAGGACCTGGTGCGGCGCGCGGACGAACCGCACGTCGGCCGGGGTGGTGAGCTGGGTGGGCAGCAGCGCGACCAGCTCGGCCAGGAAGATCCAGTGGGGCTGGGGTCCCGGCACCGCGAGCACGGGGCCGGCCAGCATCCTGGCCCGCAGCCCGGCGAGCACCCCCACGCCCACGTGCTCGGGCATGGACAACGCGGTGTGGGCCGAGCTGAGCGGTAACAGGATCCCCTTCTCGGTGACGACCACCGGCCAGCCCATCAGCCGGGCGTAGCTCGCGGCGACCTCGGTCATCGACCGGTCCACGGCACGATCCTCCGGGGTGACCGTGCCGGCCACGGCACTGTGTGCGCTTCCCATCGCGGAACACCTTCGGTGTCGGGGGTGGTGGGCGGCCGGTGACCGGGAGGTCGTCCCGATCACCGTCCGCGAGCAGCAGGGTGCGCGGGTGTCGCAGCGCGTTCCACACGTCGGGTGGTTGTGGCCGATGCACGGAGGGGATCACACCCCCGGGCGGGGGCGACTACGTTTCATGCACCGCGTGCATGGACACCCGTTGACCAGCGCATACACTGCGTGAACGGTCAGTGACGGGGGCAACGCCATGCAACCGATCGGATTACCAGGTTCGAGCGCCAGGCGCGTGTGTCCGTGCGGAGCGTTGATCGCGGCGGACAACCCTGACCGACTGTGTCACGGGTGCCGCAGGAACGCCCGGCCGGAGGTGGGCGGTCCGCCGCAGCTCTCCGCCGCCTTCTGGGACCATCCCGCGCTCGCCGAGGCGTTCGCCGACCAGGACATGGGCGCGCTGCTGGCCGCCTACCGCCACCACCCGCACCACGTCCACCGGATCACCCAGGACCGGCTGGCCGCCTGGCTGGGCATCAGCCAGGCGCAGCTCTCGAGGTACGAGAACGGGCAGAACCCGATCGAGCGGATGGACCGGCTCCGGCACTTCGCGGAGGTGCTGGGCGTCCCCCCGGAGAAGCTGTGGTTCGACCGGACGGGACCGTCCCGGCAGGACGACGGCGACGCCGCGGCCCCGCCGGACGTGCTCGGCGCGCCGTGGGACGCGCCGAACGTCGCCCGATCGGTCGAGGAGACGACGAGGAGCGACTTGGCGATCAGCAGACGTGCGGCGCTCACCGGAGCCGCCGCCGTGGCCGTCGGACCCGCCCTGGTGGAACCCATGCAGCGGTGGCTCAGCCCGCTGCAACCGCTGTCGCGGTGGGCGTCGGGCTCGGCCATCAGCGAGGACGAGCTGGCCGCGTTGCAGAGGGTCGCCGCCGGCTTACGCGGCTGGAGCCTGCGGGGCAGCGCCGGCCTCGCGCGCAAGGCGGTGCTGGGCCAGCTCAACGAGCTGGCCGACCGCCTGCGCAGGGCGCCGGCCGGGTCGACCACCGACCGGGCCTTCTTCGTGGGCGCGGAGCTGGCGAAGATCGCGGCGACCATGTCGTGGGACGCCGGCATGCACCAGGCCGCGCAGCGGTACTACGTGCTCGCCGTGCGGATGGCCAAGGCCGGTCGCAACGACCCGTTCGCCGCCTGCTGCCTGGCGGCCATGGCCCGGCAGATGTTCGACCTCGGCCGGCCGGAGGACGGCCTCGACCTGGTCCAGCTCGGCCAGTACGGCACCCGCCGCAGCGCGTCGCCGACGCTGCGGGCGTTGCTGTTCACCCGGGAGGCGTGGGCGTACGCGCAGATGGGGCGGGTGGCGGAGTTCCACCGCGCGGTCGGCATGGCGCAGGAGTGCTTCGCCGCGCGGGACCCGGCCGCCGAGCCGACCTGGCTGGACAACTTCGACGAGGCCGAGATGGCCGGCGTGATCGGCGCCAGGATGCGCGACCTGGCCCGGCACGATCCGCGCCAGGCGGGGCTGGCGGCGCAGCACATCCGGCGCGCGCTGGCCCTGCGTCACCCGTCGAAGGTCCGCAACCGGGCCTTCGACGTGATCGGCCTGGGGCGCACCCTGGTGGTCGTCGGCGAGCCGGAGGAGGCCTGCCGGCTGGTCAGGGGCGTGCTCCCCACCGCGGCCAAGCTGCACTCGGGGCGGGTGCTGCGGAAACTTCAGGACTTCGCGCGGGAGACCGGCCGGTACCGGCAGGAGGCCCCGGTGCGGGAGACACGCGACGCGATCCGCACCGTGCTGTCCGCCTGAGCACGGCCGCCGGGACGGGTGACGGCGACCCGGCACGACCGGGACGACCCAGGACGACCCAGGACGACCTGGGACGCCGCCCCGTCCTCCGGTGGTCGTCGCGGTGACCGGCCGCGACGACGGAGGTGGAACGCCGGTGCGCGTCGGCATCACAGGACACTCCAACCTGACCACGACCAGCGTGCCCCTGGTGGACCGGGGCATCAGGGCGGCGCTGGCCGATCCCCCCGCGACCGGCTTCACGGGGGTGAGCTGCCTGGCCCCCGGGGCGGACCAGGTGTTCGCCAGGGTCGTGCTCGACATGGGCGGCCGGCTGGAGGTGGTGCTGCCGGCCGCCGACTACCGGGCGCGGCTGCGGCCGCCCCAGCGGCCCGAGTTCGACGCGCTGCTCGCGGCGGCCAGCAGCGTCCGGGTGCTGCCGTTCCCCCGGTCCGGCCGCCGCGCCTACCTGGCGGCGAGCGAGGCGGTCATCGCCTCGGTGGACCGGATGGTGGCGGTGTGGGACGGGCGGCCGGCCGACGGCGCGGGTGGCACGGCGGACGTCGTCGCGCACGCGCGGGGCCGCGGGGTGCCGGTCGAGGTGGTCTGGCCCCGGGGCGCGGAGCGCGGCTGAGGACGGGACGGGGCAGGGCCACGCCGGAGGCGGAGGCGGAGGCGGAGGCGCGGCGCGGCGCCGGCCGGGGTCAGCCGCGCGCGTGGGCCAGGACGGCCTCGACCACGGCGTCCGGCTCCTCGTCCGGGATCCAGTGGCTCACGCCCTCCAGCTCGACGTACCGGTACGGGCCGGTGACGTGCTCGGCGCAGCGCCGCGCGCCGACCGGGCCGAAGGCGGGGTCGGCCGTGCTCCAGACGTAGGTCGTCGGCACGGTCACGTCCTCGCCCGGCCGGGCGTCGAGGCGGGCCGCCCGGTACCAGTTGAGCGCGGCGGTGAGCGCGCCCGGCTCGGTCATGGCCAGGACGTGGGGCTCGGCGCGCCCGGCCGGCAGGGGGCGGAACACGGCGCGCAGGCGTCGGGCGTCGTCGGCGAGCAGCGTCTGCTCGGCCCGGCCCTCCTGGCGGAAGAGGTCCATGTAGCTGGAGCGCCGGGCCTGGTCAGGGTCGTTCTCCCTGGCCCACGCGAAGGCGGAGGGGTGCGGGACGCACAGGGCCGTGAGGCTGCGCACGCGCTCGGGGCGCCAGGCGGCCAGCCGCCACCCCACCATCGCGCCCCAGTCGTGCCCGACCACGTGCGCGTCCGCCACGCCGAGGGCGTCCAGCACGCCGAGCGCGTCCTCGACCAGGTGGGGCGTGGCGTAGGCGGCCGGGTCGGCGGGGCGGGCGCCGGGCGAGTACCCCCGCTGGTTCGGGGCGATGACCCGCAGGCCGGCCGCGGCCAGCGCCGGGACGACCTGGTCCCAGGAGCGCGCGGTCTGGGGGAAGCCGTGCAGCAGGAGGACGGGCTGGCCGGTCGGCGGGCCGTCGACGACCACGTCGAACGTGAGCGGGGCGTGGGGGTGACCAGCGGGACGCTCCAGCCGAATCTCCATGTCCGCACGGTAGTCGAACGGATCACCACGAACATCCGGGGCGAACGGCCGTCGGGCCGCGTCCGGTCGGCCCCGCTCCCGCGCGGCGGCCCCGCGCGGTCCCGGCCCGCCGACGCGCCGGTCGCCCTCCTGGCGCACCGTGCCGGTCACCTGTCCGGCGCCCCGCGCCTGTTCCCCGCTCCGGCGCGTCGGGCCGGTCCCGGCTCACCGCGCCGGCGGCGTGAACCTCTCGACCTGGTTGATCAGACGGCGCAGGCGCAGGCCGGCCAGCGGGGCCAGGGCGTAGCCCGCCATCGGGTGCGCGAACCAGGCGGCGCTGCCCAGGCTCACCGCGTCCGCGCCCGCCCAGAAGTACTCGCGGCAGTCGTCGAAGGTCCGGATGCCTCCGGTGGCGATGATCGGCAACGTGACGCCGGCGTCCCGCAGCTCGGCGATGACCCGCAGCGCGATCGGCTTGATCGCCGGGCCGGACAGCCCGCCGAAGCGGTTGCGCAGCCACGGCTCGCCCGTCCTCGGGTCCAGCCGCAGCGCCTTCACCGTGTTGATGGCGGTCAGCGCCGACACGCCGTGCTTGGCCGCCAGCCGGGCGTGGCCGAGGTAGTCGTAGTCCGGCGAGAGCTTGAGGATCACCGGGTGGTTGCTGCGCGGCACGGCCTCGGCCAGCACGGACTCGATGATCTGGTTGAAGTCGAAGTTGACGTTGTGGCAGGAGACGTTGAACTCGACGGCGGCGATGTCGCCGGCCGGCACGGCGGCGTTGACCTTGTCGACCAGGGTCACGAACTCCTCGGCCGAGAAGCCCCCGAGGGAGATGATCGTGCGCTGGTCGCGGGTGCGCGGGTAGTAGTCGCGCAGGTAGGCGTCGATGCCGACGTTGCACCAGCCGAAGGCGTTGATCCAGCCGCCCTGCGTGTGGCGCAGCACGCGCGTGTAGCGCTTGAGCAGGCTCGGCAGCTCCGAGAGCTTCCAGTCGTCCCGCAGGGTGAAGTGGCCGTCGCGGGGCTGGACGGTCAGGGTGCGCGTGGTGATCGCGCCGAACCGGCTCAGCGGCACGAAGTTCGAGATGGGGCTCATGCCCCAGCGGAACAGCGGCACGTTGGCGACGCCGTAGCCGAGCAGGCTCGACGAGGTGACCAGGCGGTTGCGCAGCACGATGTCCCCGAGTCGCACACCCTGCCGCTGGTCGCCGCCCACACCCGTGATCGCCGTCACCGTCGCTCCCTCGCCGTCGCCTGCCTGACCAGCTCATTCTTCCTCATGACGGCCGGCGACCGGACAACCGCTCCCGCGTCGTCCGCCACCCCGGGCCGCGCCAGCCGCGCGGCCCGGGGCCGGACACGGGGCCGCGCGCACCCGGGCGGCGGATGAGGGAGATCGCCCGGGTGCGCGCGGCGGACTCGACGCGACGCGGGGTCAGCCGGTGATGTTCTTCAGGCGACGGGCCTTGTACTGGCTGTTGTCCGACATGCCGTAGGACAGGATGCGGTGGTCGGTGCCGTGACCGCCGCGCTGCTCGTAGGCCCAGTACTTGGTGTGGGCGGAGTCCGCCCACTTCTCGAAGATGACCACGTGGCGGCTGTTGCTGCCGCCGATCTTGTCGATCAGCAGGTCGCCCTTCCTGAGGTCCTTCCTGTTGATCGCGACCGTGTGGCTGTCGAACAGGCCCACGGTGTTCGGGCCGGGCTTGGCCAGCTTGGCCGCCATCGACACGTAGCCGGAGCAGTCCTGGCGGTAGCCGTCCTTCCACACCTTGCTCTGGCTGTACGGCACCTGCTTGCCGTTGTTGGCGGTCAGCCACACCTTGGCGCGGTTGATCACCTCGTCCCGGGAGACCTTGGGCGCGGCCGCGACCTCGGCCTCCGACACGGCGGTCTCCGAGGCGGTGGCCTCGGCAACGGCGACCGTCTCGCCGACGGGCGCGGCGACCTCCGTCGCGGACGCGAGCGGAGCGGAGAGCACTCCCCCAAGGCCGACGAACGCCGTCACCAGCACGATGGCCCGACGCGTACGACCGGCAGTGTTCCTCATGTCGGTTTCCCCTTTTCTCGCCGTTCGGCGGTACGCGCCAAGATTGACACCGGACCACGGCGGGATCAATAAGAATTCTTCTATTCACTCCGCGGACCGCCGCGCCGGCGCTCAGTGGGCTATGCCCCGACTCGCACTCGGGGAACACTCGCCAGAATTCGCCCCCAGGGCGCGAGGAGAGGCACCTCGGCGCACAAGCCCTCCACCACGTGCGGAAACGCCCGCTCTCCGGCGTTCGGAAGCCCGTTGGCGCTCGCCAGGAGCCGGCACGCCACCGCCCTCGGAGGCCGCCAGTTGTCGCGGAACTGGTCCAGACATCATCCAGACATTCCCGTGAATAGACGTCGAATCCGCCCCACCGGAACCGCTCGCGTGGTATGGCGCACGAGAAACCCCCAACCTGACCTCACCGCCGAATGTCCGGACAACGTGAAACTTGCGGACAACCCCACGGATTCATCTTTGTCCGAACCATGAGAGGTTCCCGGACAAAAAGGTTGAAGAAAACACGAACGGGGGCGATCCGTCATGGATCGCCCCCGCCGTCGGGGTCTCCAGCCGGGCTCAGCCCCGGCTGGCGCGGTAGAGCTTGCGCAGCGCCCGCATGGCGCGCACGGCGCGCTCCCCGTCGGTCGACTGGATGGCCATGATCGACACGTACTCGTCGTCGGGCAGCTCCAGCCGCGCGAACGACGCGCCGTCGGGGAAGCTCAGCGCCTCCACCGACGACCACGGGTACCGCGTGGTGCCGTAGATGTTGCGCACCTCGATGGTCTCGGCGTCGGCCCGCACCCTCGGCCGGGTGAACAGCAACACCCCGGCCGCGAGCAGCACACCGACCCCGACCATCGCGACCTGGTCGGCGGTCCGGAAGAACACGCCGGTCGGGGTGTTCTTCAGCAGCAGGGCCACCACGGTGAACACCGCGACCAACACGACCGCGACCACCCAGGCGACCACGACGGCCTTCCGGGGACGGACAACGAGAGGCTCGGTCATGGTGCTCATTCAAACCCCTGCTCGGTCCACGGCTGCCGCAGCCCCCGCAGCACCAGGGCGGTGTCCAGCGCGGCGACGCACGCCTCGAAGCCCTTGTCCTCGACCGAGTCCGGCAGGCCGGCCCTGTCCAGCGCCTGCCGCTCGGTGTCGCAGGTGAGCACGCCGTTGCCCACCGGCGTGGCCTCGTCGAGCGCGACCCTGGTCAGGCCGGCGGTCACCGCGTCGCAGACGTACTCGAAGTGCGGGGTGCCGCCGCGGATCACCACGCCGAGCGCCACGACGGCGTCGTGGTGCTTGGCCAGCGCCTGGCACACGACCGGCAGCTCCACCGCGCCGGCGACGCGCACCACGGTGGGCTCGTGCACGCCCGCCTTCGCCGCCGCGTCCAGCGCCCGCCGGAGCAGGCTGTCGGTGATCGTGGCGTGCCAGCGGGTGGCGACGACCGCCAGCCGCAGGCCCGTGGCGTCGGGAACGTCGATCTCGGGGCGTCCTGCGCCGCTCATGCGGTCGCGCCTCCTCCGGTGTTCTGCGGGCGGTGGTCGTGCCCCTGGTCCAGGTGGTGCAGCTCGTGGCCCATGCGGTCCCGCTTCGTGCGCAGGTACCGCAGGTTCTCCGGGTTCGGCCGGACGGGCAGCTCGACCCGGCCGACGACCCGCAGGCCGTAGCCCTCCAGCCCGACCCGCTTGGCCGGGTTGTTGGTCAGCAGCCGCATCGAGCGCACCCCGAGGTCGGCGAGGATCTGCGCCCCGGTGCCGTAGTCCCGCGCGTCGGCCGGCAGGCCGAGCGCCAGGTTCGCCTCGACGGTGTCGTGCCCGGAGTCCTGGAGCTGGTACGCCTGGAGCTTGTGCATGAGGCCGATGCCCCTGCCCTCGTGCCCCCGGATGTAGAGCACGATGCCCCTGCCCTCCTCGACGACCCTGGCCAGGGCGGCGTCGAGCTGCGGGCCGCAGTCGCAGCGCAGCGAGCCGAACACGTCGCCGGTCAGGCACTCGGAGTGCACCCTGACCAGGATGTCCTCGCCGTCGCCGATCTCGCCGTAGACCATGGCGATGTGCTCGATGCCGTCGAGCAGGCTGTCGTAGCCGACGGCGCGGAAGCTGCCGTGCCGGGTGGGGATGCGCGCCTCGGCGACCCGCTCGACCTGCTTCTCGTGCCGGCGCCGGTGGGCGATGAGGTCGGCGATCGTGATCAGCTTGAGGTCGTGCTCGGCGGCGAAGACGGCCAGCTCGTCCCGCCGGGCCATGTCGCCCTCGTCCTTCTGGCTGACGATCTCGCAGAGCGCGCCCGCCGGGCGCAGCCCCGCCATCCGCGCCAGGTCCACCGCGGCCTCGGTGTGGCCGGCCCGCCGCAGCACGCCGCCCTCCTTGGCGCGCAGCGGCACGACGTGCCCGGGCCGGACGAGGTCGTCGGCCGTGGCCGCCGGGTCGGCGAGCAGGCGGATGGTGCGGGCGCGGTCCGCGGCCGAGATGCCGGTGCCCACGCCCTCCTTCGCGTCGACCGTGACGGTGTAGGCGGTGCCGCGCCGGTCCTGGTTCGTGTGGTACATCGGCGGCAGGTCGAGCCGCCGGGTGTCGTCCTCGGTCAGCGCCACGCAGACGTAGCCCGAGGTGTAGCGCACCATGAAGGCGACCAGTTCGGGCGTGGCCTTCTCGGCGGCGAAGATGAGGTCGCCCTCGTTCTCCCGGGACTCGTCGTCGACGACGATCACCGGCCGTCCGGCGGCGATGTCGGCCAGGGCCGCGTCGATGCTGTCGAAGTGGGTCACCGGGCCTCCTCGCTGCTGACCGACCCCGGGCCATTGTCCCCCGAACGGCCGGCCCCGGGTCCTGAGAGGTGGGGCACAGCCAAACGTTCGACATACTTCGCCAGCACGTCGACCTCGAGGTTCACCAGGTCCCCCTGCTGGCGCTGACCCAAAGTGGTCAGTTCCAGGGTGGTGGGGATGAGGCTGACCGTGAACTCGTCGTCGGTCACCTCGACCACGGTGAGCGAGACGCCGTCGACGGCGATGGAGCCCTTCTCCACCACGTACCTGGCCAGGTTCACGGGCATCCCGATCCTCACGATTTCCCAGTGCGGCGCGGGCTCGCGGGACAGGATCACCCCGGTGCCGTCGACGTGCCCCTGCACGATGTGCCCGCCGAGGCGCTGGCCCACGGCCGCGGCCCGCTCCAGGTTCACCTGGTCGCCGACGGCCACCTTGTCCAGGCTGGAGCGCCGCAGCGTCTCGCGCATGACGTCGGCGGTGAACGCGCCGCCGGAGACCTCCACGACGGTCAGGCAGACGCCGTTGACCGCGATCGAGTCGCCGTGCCTGGCGTCGGAGGTGACCAGCGGGCCGGCCACGGTCAGCCGCGCCGCGTCCGGCAACTGCTCGACGGCGACGACCTCGCCCCGTTCCTCGACGATCCCGGTGAACACCCGCTGCCTCCTCAACCCGCTGTCAACTCGTCGTCCGCCGCTGTGGGAGCCGCGCGCCGTCCCACGCTCCCACCCGCCGCCCCCACGACCACCCGAGGCGGGGTGGAGCGCCCGGGCGCCCCAGGCGTCCGGCGTGGCTCACCGGCTCCGCCCCGGCTCACCGGGCACCGCGCTGATCCGCACGTCGCCGCCGCTGGACGTCACGTCCTCCACGGTCAGCGGCACCGCGTCCGCGATGGTCGTGACACCGGCGTCGCCCAGCGCGGCCGGGCCGGAGCCCAGCAGCGTCGGCGCGAGGTAGGCCAGCACGCGACGCACCCGCCCCGCGGCCAGGAACGCGCCGGCCAGGCGGGGTCCGCCCTCCAGCAGCACGTCCACCACGCCGCGTTCGGCCAACGCCGCGAGCACCTCGTCCACGTCCCTGGTGCGCAGGTGCAGCGTCTCCGCGCTGTCGTCGAGCACCCTGGCCCCGGCCGGCAGGTCCCCGACGCCGACGACGACCCGCAGGGGCTGGCGGTCGGCGAGCGCGCCGTCCGGGGTGCGCGCGGTGAGCTGGGGGTCGTCGGCCAGCACGGTGCCGCGCCCCGCCACGATCGCGTCGACCTGGCGGCGCAGCCGGTGCACCTCCGCCCGCGACTCGGCCGAGCTGATCCACCGGCTGGTGCCGTCCGCCGCCGCCGACCTGCCGTCGAGCGTGGCCGCGTACTTCCAGGTCACGTGGGGTTGGCCGGTGCGCGCGTAGTGCAGCCAGGCGCGCAGCGGCCCGCGCTCGACCTCCTGCGCCAGCAGGCCCGACTCCACCCGCACGCCGGCGGCGCGCAGCGCGTCGGCGCCGCCCGCGGCCTTCGGGTTGGGGTCGGCCACCGCGTACACCACCCTGGCCACCCCGGCGGCGACCAACGCGTCGACGCACGGGGGCGTGCGCCCGTGGTGGGCGCAGGGCTCCAACGTCACGAAGGCGGTCCCGCCGCGCGCGCGGTCACCGGCGGCCCGCAGGGCGACGACCTCGGCGTGGGGTCCGCCGGGCGGCTGGGTGGCCCCGACCCCGGCGACCTCGCCCCGCGCGTCGAGCACCACGCAGCCGACGGGCGGGTTGGGGCTGGTCGTGCCGCGCGCGTCCTCGCTCGCGGCGACGGCCCGCGCCATCGCCGCGTGCGCCGGGTGGTCCCATCCGCCGGAGGGGTCGACGGCCACGACGTCGCCTCCCCGCTCAGGCGTGCGCGCGGTGGGCGGCGTTCGCCGCCCGCTCCCGCAGCGCCCGCACGGCGCGGGCCGGGTCCTCGGCCCCGTAGACGGCGGAGCCGGCCACGAAGCAGTCCACGCCCGCCTCGGCCGCGGCCTCGATGGTGTCGGCGTTGATGCCGCCGTCGATCTCCACGACGAGCGTGAGGTGGCCGGTGTCGACCAGGTGGCGGGCCCGCCGCACCTTGTCCAGCACGTCCGGGATGAACGACTGGCCGCCGAAGCCGGGCTCCACGGACATGACCAGCAGGGTGTCGTAGTGCCGGAGCACCTCGACGTAGGGGTCCAGCGGGGTGCCCGGCTTGATCGACAGGCCGGCCTTCGCGCCGGCCGCCCTGATGTCCCTGGCGATGCGCACCGGGTCGGCCGCGGCCTCGACGTGCACGGTGACGTTGTAGGCGCCGGCCTCGGCGTAGCCCACCGCCCACCGGTCGGGGTCCTCGATCATGAGGTGGCAGTCGAGCGGGATGTCGGTGGCCGCGCGCAGCGACTGGACCACCGGCAGGCCCAGGGTCAGGTTCGGCACGAAGTGCGCGTCCATGACGTCGACGTGCAGCCAGTCCGCGCCCTCTCCCGGAGGGCCGGCCACGGCGGCGGCCTCCTCGCCCAGCCGGGCGAAGTCGGCGGACAGGATGCTGGGAGCGATCAACGGACGATCGGTGCGGGCGCCTGACACGCGCGCAGTGTATGTCCTGCTCCGTTCCGCCCGCGGCCGCTCGGCCGCCCGACCGGCCTGATCCGTCCTGGTCACGGCGGCGGCGCCCGCGGCGCACGTGACGGGAGTTACTCGCCGGTCGCTCGGAGTCTCGCGGCGCATGGACTCGGGATCGATTCGGCGAGCGGCGGGCGAGCTGCCGGAGCGGCGGGCGAGCCGCCGAGCAGAGAGGACACGTCCCCGGACGCCACGAGCTGCGAGAGGGAAAGCCACGAGACACACGGCGCGGAGGGGTGGCGACGCACCCCGCCCGCACGACGAGAACCTGGCCTGTTCCGGCCGACCTCCCCCATGGACAGTCCACGTGGACAGTGCCGAAGGGGAGGCCGGCCGGAACAGCCGAGCCAGATCAGGCGCGGCGAATGACTCTCCGAATCAGACGCGCCGAATCAGACGCGCCGGAACAGCGCGCAGAACATCGCGTCCGTGCCGTGCCGGTGCGGCCAGAGCTGGACGTGCGGGCCGTCACCGAGCTGCGGCACGTCCGGGAAGTAGGGGCGCGCGTCGAGCTGCTCGACCTCGGGTCCGGACTTCCTGGTCCGGCGCAGCACGTCGGCGACCACGCCGAGCGTCTCCGGCAGGTGCGGCGAGCACACGACGTAGGCCACCACGCCGCCCGGCCGGGCCAGGCGCAGCGCGGCCATGAGCAGCTCGCGCTGCAACTTGGCCAGGTCGGCGACGTCGGTGGGCTGACGCCGCCAGCGGGACTCCGGCCGTCGGCGCAGCGAGCCCAGCCCGGTGCAGGGGGCGTCCACCAGCACGCGGTCGAACGAGTCCTCGGGCAGTCCGCTGTCGCGGCCGTCCGCCACGCGCACGTTCACCGGGAGGTCCCTGGTCGCCTTGCGCACCAGGTCGGCGCGGTGCGGCGCCTGCTCGACGGCCTCCAGCTCGCCGCCGTTCAGCTCGACCAGCGAGCCGAGCAGCGCGGCCTTGCCGCCGGGGCCGGCGCACAGGTCGGCCCACCGCTCGTCGGAGCCGGTCAGCTCGACCCTGGTGAGGGCGAGTGCCACGAGCTGGCTGCCCTCGTCCTGCACGCCGGCCAGGCCCTCGCGCACCGGCTCCAGGTCGCCGGGGTCCCCGGCCCCCGCCTCCAGGTGCACGCCGTAGGGCGAGTACGGCGCGACGTCGCCGCCGGTCATCGCGGCCAGCTCCTCCGCGCTCACCGCGCCCGGCCTGGCGACCAGGTGCACGGCGGGGCGGGCGTCGTCGGCGGCCAGGGCGTCGGCCAGCTCGGCGCGGGCCGGGCCGAGGGCGTCGGCGAACGCCTGCACGATCCACCGGGGGTGGGCGTGGGCCAGCGCGAGGTGGCCGACGCGGTCGGTCGCCTCGTCGGGGGCCAGTTCCCTGACCCAGGTCTCCTCGTCGTGCTCGGCGACCCTGCGCAGCACGGCGTTGGCGAACCCGGCGGCGCCGGAGCCGAGGTCGGCGCGGACCAGGTCCACAGTGGACGCCACAGCGGCGTGCGCGGGGATGCGGGTGCGCAGCAACTGGTAGGCGCCGAGCCGGAGCGCGTCCAGCAGCAGCCCGTCGATCTGGTTGAGCGGGCGGTCGCTGCACGCCTTCAGGACGGCGTCGAGCAGGCCCTGGGCGCGGCAGGTGCCGTAGGCCAGCTCGGTGGCCAGGGCGGCGTCCCTGCCGGTGATCCGCCGCTCCCGCAACAGACCGGGGAGCACGAGGTTGGCGTAGGCGTCGCGCTGGCGCACCGCCCGCACCGTGTCCAGGGCGGCCTGACGGGCCGGGTCCTCGACCGGCGGGCGACGGGGGCCGGTGCGCCGCTGGGGCGGACGGGACCGGTGTGGTCGGGCCGGTCGCCTGCGCTGCTCGCTCATCCCAGCCGTTCTCCCGCCTCGATCCTGCTGCCGCGCGCCCAGTCGGGGGCGGCCATCCGCTTCTTGCCCTGCGCCTGGACCTCGCCCAGCTCCACCGCGGTCGTCGCGGTGCCGACGAGCACGCGCCGCTTCTCCACGCGCAGCTCGCCGGGAGCCAGTCCGTCCACATCGGACGGTTGAACCGGGCCGAGCTTGACGCGCTCGCCCCGGAACACGCTCCACGCGCCGGGTTCCGGGCTCACCGAGCGGACCAGCCGGTCGACGGCCAGCGCCGGGAGCGTGAAGTCGACCCTGGCGTCGTCCGCCGTGACCTTCGGCGCGTAGCTGACGCCCTCGGCCGGCTGCTCCACGGCCACGACGGCGCCGTCCTCGATTCCGTCCAGTGTGGACAGTAGCAACCGGGCGCCGGAGTCGGCCAGCCGGTCCAGCAGCTCGCCCGCCGTGTCCCTGGGCCGCACCGGCTCGGTCACGGTGCCGAACACCGGACCGGCGTCCAGCTCGCGCACGATCCGGAACGTGCTCGCGCCGGTGATCTCGTCGCCGTGCCGCACGGCGGCCTGCACCGGGGCGGCGCCGCGCCACGCGGGCAGCAGGGAGAAGTGCAGGTTGATCCAGCCGTGCGGCGGGATCTCCAGCGCGGACTTCGGCAGCAACGCGCCGTAGGCCACGACCGGGCAGCAGTCGGGCGCCAGCTCGCGGAGCCTGGCCAGGAAGTCCGGGTCCCCGGCCCTGGCCGGGGTGAGCACCTCGATGCCGCGTTCGTCGGCGAGCGCGCCGACCGGCGAGCGGACCAGCCGCCGACCGCGCCCTGCCGGGGCGTCCGGCCGGGTCACCACGGCGACCACCTCGTGCCGGGGCGAGTCGAGCAGCGCCCGCAGCGCGGGCAACGCGACCGCGGGCGTTCCCGCGAAGACCAGCCTCATCGTGCCTTCCCGAACAGGGGGTGCGGACTCTGCTTGATCACCGGGGCCGGCTCGCCGAACCACTCCGCGCGCCGGATCTCCCGCATGGCGGCCTTGCGGGTCTCCGGGTCCAGCCGGTCGACGAACAGCACGCCGTCGAGGTGGTCGGTCTCGTGCTGGATGCAGCGGGCGAGCAGGTGGCTGCCCTCGACCTCGACCGGCTCGCCGTGCATGTTCCAGCCCCTGGCAACCACGTGCAGGTGACGGGTGCAGTCCCAGCGCAGGCCCGGGATGGACAGGCAGCCCTCGGGGCCGTCCTGCACCTCGTCGCCGACCACGTCGAAGGTCGGGTTGACCAGGTGCCCGCCGAAGCCGTCGCAGTGGTAGGTGAAGACCCGCAGGCCCACCCCGATCTGCGGGGCGGCCAGCCCGGCCCCGCCCTCGTCCTCCATCGTGTCCCACAGGTCCTTCACCAGGACCCGCAGCTCCTTGTCGAAGTCGACGACCTCGGTGGCGCGGGTGCGCAGCACCGGGTCGCCGAAGAGCCGGACGGGCTGGACGGCCACGGGTCTCCCCTCGACGCTGGTCTCGGACGGGCACCGGCGACCCCGGGGCATCGTCTCCGGGGCCGTCGCGGGCGCCGAGGCGAGTCTACGGGCGTCACCCTGACCGTTCGGGCGGTGTGCTCCCCGGCCAGCAGCCACGTGCCCGCCCAGGCGTCGACAGGGTCCGGACGGACGGCCCGCGCGGTCGCGCGGTGTTCCGTGGGGTCACGCCTCGCCGTCGCTGGAACGCGACGCTGAGGGCGAAGGCGTCGGAGTAGCCGACCCTGCGGGCGATCGAGCCGACGGTCGCGGCGGTCTCGCGGAGGAGGTCGGCCGCCAACGCGAGACGCCAGCCGGCCAGGTAGCTCACTGGGTGGCTCGCCGACCTCGGCGGCGAACCGACGGGCCAGCGTGGCCCTGGCCGCCCCCATCTGGCCCTCCCGTGGAGATGGCCGCAAGGGGTGGGAGATGTTCCGCGGCTCCCGTGCCGCGAGGCGGGTGTGCGCTCGGCCGCGCCGCGTGCGGTGGCGCGGTCCTGCTGGCCTGGCTCCGTGCCATGCGCGGCGCCGCGCACGTGTGCCAGGACCCGAGGACGGGGATCTGGCAGGTGTTCCGCTACCAGGACGTGCGGCAGGTCATGGCCGACACCGCCACCTTCTCCTCGGAGGTGACCCGGGTGGTGCCAGACAGCCACACGTCGGCCAGGGGCAACGTGATGCTCACCGACCCACCCGAACACGGGAGGTTGCGGACGCTGGTGAGCCAGGCCTCCCCCAACCGGCCCGGCCAGCCGAAGGACGTGGCGGCGCTCAGGTGGAACAGTCTGACCAGCAGGATCCGCGAGCCGGTGGAGTGGATCGCCGGCGGCGGGGCTTGGGAGATCTTCCAGGCTGTATGTTCAGTGGTCGCGAATCGGCTGAGGTTCTCCCCCATGACGGTGGGTGGACCGCCCCCGGGCCCCACCCACCGTCGCTATGAGGACGAGCAGGGTGCTGAGGAGGATGGGTGACCGGGCAGCCGCAGACCGATCAGGGACGACGTGTCACCGCCGGAGTTCTGGCGGTAGTTGGCATGACCAGCACGCTCGTCGGGTTGATGTTGACGTCCAGAGCGACGCAGGCGGGGCAGTTATGGGCGCACTGGGCACTGCCTGTGGTGGTGAGCTTGGCGCTGCTGGTCGCAGGCGTCCGGTTGGTTCGTGACCCACGACCACGGCCGCTGTGGGCGGTGGCCTGGTTCGGGTTCGGCATCCTGCTCGTCCGAGGTGCCATCAGGTTGGTGGGTCTGCTCACGGGCTGAGCACCGGTCCCCGCGAGGGCAGCCGAGGAGATGAGCCCGTGAACCAGTTGGCGGTGGGCGGATCAAGCTCATGTCCACCCGGGCGCCCTGGTGATACATCGTGGTGTCGACGCTGGTGGTCTGGGCCTACGCAGCGCCGGGTGCGGTGTTGGCCTCGCCGGGCTCGCGGTCGCGAGTGGCCGATGTCGAAACCGGGATCGGACTGGGACGAGTCATCGTGATGGTGATGGCGGCGCTCTCGTTCACCACCGAGCACCGCTACGGCACCCTGCGGGTGAGCTACCTGGCCACACCCCGCCGGTGATGGGTCCTGACCGCGAAGGCGCGGTCGTCGCCGGGATCTCAGGCGCCCTGGGAGTGGTCCAGGGGTTGGGTGCGGTCCTGCTGGCCGCGACGCTGGCCGACTCTGGCGTCGCTCTCATGTTGCACTCGCCACGCAGTGGCGGGAAGCGGTGGGACCAGGCGCGGTGTATGTGATCGATGCTCTGTTCGCCTTCAGCATGGCCGCGTGGTTCGGCAGCGCCACGGTCAGCTTCGTGTTGATCTGGGTGCTTCTCGCTGAGAACCTGCTGATCGCGGTGCCTGGCGGCGACCAGATCCGCCCCTGGTTCCTCTTCACCGCCCAAGCCCACTTCCTGGGCCAGGCCGGCCAGGGCTTCCCCTACCCGCCGCTGGTGGGCTTGGCCTGCGCGGCCAGGATCGCGCTTCTCCTGGCGATCGAGTCCACGTGTTCCAGCCGCACAACCTTCGAAGCCCGAGCCAACAAGTCGTCGTAGGTGGCGTGGTGGGACTCGGGCAGATCGTCCCGGTACGCACGCGCCGGGACAACGACGACCAACGCCCCACCCAAGTCGAGCACCGCTTGGGCAAACAGGGTGTCGGCACCGTCAGCCAGGCAGCTCACACCAACCAAGCCACCTTCAGCGTGACCGCGCAGCGTGTCCCGCAGCGCCACACTAACGAGGCGAGCGGTGTCGTCGGGCAACAAGCGGTGCCCACTAATGGCAAGCCTGATCATGGCGTCTCCCGTTCGTAGAGATCGACCAAGGCGGTGTCGAGTGCTTCGGCTTCACTTGCCGAAGCCGGTAGAGAAG
>NZ_JAMTCP010000010.1:0-101647 GCF_024171885.1 Streptoalloteichus tenebrarius
CCGGACAGCCTGGCCAGCCCGGACAGCCTGGCCAGGCCGGACAGCCAGGCCAACGCCCGCCGGGTTCCGAACGGCCGGGTTTCGACCCCCGCCTCGGGGGAAGGGCGCCGCTGGTGGGCGGTGCCGCTCCGCCGGTGTTCACGCCGTCCCCGGCGCCCGCGCCGGGCGGCGCGCCGTTGCCGCCGCAGGGCTTCGCGACGTCGTCGGGGTCCGGCTTGCCACCCGGGCCGGCGCGACCGCACGCCCTCGGCCCCGGCGTGCAGCAACCCGTCCTCGGGCCGAACCTCGGCTCGTCACCGCACGGTGGGGGCGCCGTCCCCCAACCAGGCGGTGATGCGCAGACCGGCGCGGGCGTCCCGGTCGCTCCGCACCCCTCCCCGTTCGCCCCGGGGAACGGTTCCCCGTTCCCCGGAACGGCCGTCCCCGCCCCGCTCCCTGGCCAGCCCTGGGACCTGCCGCCGCACGGCCCGTCGCCGGCCGGTCACGGCGACCCGGTGCGGCCGGCAAGGCGGGACGACCAGATCATGGCGTTCTACCTGCACATGTTCCCGATCGGCCACATGCCGAAGGTGGCGACGCGGCCGGAGCGACAGCTCCGCGCCCCCGCGTCCGAGCGGAACTTCGCGTCGGGCCTGCGGTTCCCGCCGCAGGACCACCCGATGTCCGGCATGGTCGAGGACGCCGAGGCGCTGCGGCGGGTCAGGGCGGGGGAGCGGCCACCGCCGGCCCCGGCGGCCGCGCCGGCCCACCACCCCGAGGTGGAGGCGTTGGCCGAGGACCACGAGCCCCTGGGCGACGTGGCCGAACGCGACTGGCAGCGCCGGTTCCTGGTGCGCCCCGCCGACCCGGCCGCGGGCCGCCGCGCCGAGTACAACTGGCCGCCCTCGGAGATGTTCCCGGAGGGGTGCCTGGAGCCCGCCGAGCCGTGGGTGCTGGACGAGGGCACGGTGCTCGACCGCTTCGGCGACCCCGAGGGGCGGGTGCTGGCCGAGGCCGGCACGCCCTTCCGGTTCCGCTGCCTCCCCCCGGAGCACCTGCGTCGCGGTTACCGCCGGTACCGGGTGCTGCGGTCCCTGCCCGTGTGGCGGGCGACGACCGCGCCCTGGTTCGGCCAGCCCGGCGGCGGCGACCGGTACCGCGCGACGTACCCCGTCGTCGAGCTGGTCGCGCTGGGCTACCTGGAGGAGATCGAGCTGGTGCCCCCGGCTCCGGAACCCGCGCCGGCAGGGGACGTGGGGCTGAGTGGCGACGGCGCGGTCGTCGCCCGGGACGGCGCCGCTCCGGCCGGGGCGGCCGACGACGGGAGCGGTCCGCGGGACCGGGACCGGGACCGGGTTGACGGCGCGGAGCCCCCGACGCGGGGTCGGGGCGGCGAGACGGAGGCGCAGGCGTGAACGCGGAGTCCGTGCTGAGCTGGCTGGAGTCCCTCGGCGTGCCGCCCGGCCTGGTGTCGGTCGGCGTCGAGGCCGACGACGCCTGGTGCCTGGTGCGGGACGACAACCTCGGGGAGGACGGCGAGCCCGCGTGGGAGGTGTACTGGCGGGAGCAGGGCAACCGCTACGACTGGGCCCGCTTCTCCAACGAGCAGGTGGCCTGCTTCTACCTCTTCGGTCGACTGGCCTGGACGCAGGCCGTGCGGGGCCAACTCCGGTTGGCGGAGTGACCCGGATCTCCGGACACGTTCTGTGACGATCACCCGGGTGGCGACGCGCCCGGACGCCGGTGCGGGACGTGAGCTTCCCTCGGGTGATCGGGCTTGCCCTGTCACACGACAGCGGCGGGATCACTCCGGCGGCGTGACCACGTTCGGGGAGCACCTGGACACATGGCGTGCGCGGTGTGTGCACTGGCACGCGTGCGTGGAGGACCGCGTGCTCCGCGGTGACAGCCGCAAGGCGGCCGGGCGCGAGGCGCGGTTGGCCGAGGTCCCCGCCGCCGTGCTGACCGAGCCGGCGGGAGTGGCCCACTGGGCGCACGAGGAGGCGTCCCGCCTGCTCCGCCCGGCGACCCCCGACGTCCACCACTGGCACGCCAGGACCGAGGACCCCAGCTACGCCGGCCGGCGGGCCGCCCTGCTCGCCATCGAGGCCGCGGCGGGTCGCAGCGCCTACGCCACGTCCGGGTCGGCCCCGAGCGGGTGATCGACCTGTGCGTGGAGGCCGTCACTCCCGAACGGGTGCCCCTCCCTGCGCGACGCCAGCCAGGAGACCGCGACGCCAGCCAGGAGACGACGTGCCCCAGGAATCCCAGCGGGCACGTGTTCGTGGAGAACCCCAGGCGGGAGTGGCGCCGCGAGCACTGCGGCCAGCGGCTGTGAGCCTGTGAGCCTGTGAGCCGCCAGCCTGTGAGCCGCCGGGAGGCCTCAGGCGCGCGTCACCGGGTTCCGAGCACGCCCAGCGCCGCGTCGTGGAGCACGCCGTTCGACGACAGGGCCGAGCCGGTGTCGTAGCGCGGCGTTCCCGCCAGGTCGCTGAACCGGCCGCCGGCCTCCTCGACCAGGACCTGGACCGCCGCGACGTCCCACGGGTTGACGATCGGCTCCACCGCGAGGTCGATCACCCCCTCGGCGACCAGGCAGTGCTGCCAGAAGTCGCCGAACGCCCTGTTCTCCCAGCAGGAGTCCACGAGCGCCAGGTACGCCTCCCGCGAGTGGTGCTCCACCCACGAGCCGAGGTGCGTGGTGGAGAGGTAGGCGTCGCCCAGCTCCGTGACCCCGGACACGGCGATGCGCCGGCGCGTGCCGTCCAGGTCGCTCGTCCACGCGCCGGCGCCCCGCGCGGCCCACCAGCGACGCCCCAGCGCGGGCGCGGAGAGCACCCCCACCACCGGCGTCCCCGCGTCGACCAGGGCGATCAGGGTGGCCCACGCGGGCACCCCGCGCAGGAAGTTCTTGGTGCCGTCGATCGGGTCGAGCACCCAGGCCCGGCCCGCGCCGACCTCGCCGCCGCGCTCCTCGCCGGCCACCGCGTCGGCCGGGCGCTCCTCGGCGAGGACCGCGCGCACCGCGTCCTCGACCGCCACGTCGGCGTCGGTGACCGGGGTGCGGTCGGGTTTGCGCTCCACCCTGAGGTCGCGCGCCCGGAACCGGGCCAGCGTGATCGCGTCCGCCGTGTCCGCCAACCGGAGGGCGAGGTCCAGGTCCTCGGCAAGGGTGGTCACCGGGGCATGCTCGCACGCCTAGTCTTGTGGCCGTGAGCGTGGTGCTGCTGGCCGAGGACGATCCGGCGATCGCCGAGCCCCTGTCCAGGGCGTTGCAGCGGGAGGGCTACCAGGTGCTCGTGGTCGGCGACGGTCCCGCCGCGCTGCGCGAGGCCGAGAACGGGGTCGCCGACCTGCTGGTGCTGGACCTCGGCCTGCCCGAACTGGACGGCCTCGAGGTCTGTCGCCGCCTGCGCGCGGCGGGGCGGGACCTGCCCGTGCTCATGCTCACCGCCCGCGCCGACGAGGTTGACTTCGTGGTCGGCCTCGACGCCGGCGCCGACGACTACGTGGCCAAGCCGTTCCGGCTGGCCGAGCTGATGGCCCGCATCCGGGCCCTGCTGCGCCGGCGCATGCCCGAGGCGGTGGAGGTCAACGGCGTGCGCATGGACCTGGCCGCGCGGCGGGTGCAGGTGGACGGGCGCGAGGTGCAGCTCGCCAACAAGGAGTTCGAGCTGCTGCGGGTGCTGATCCAGCACGCGGGGCAGGTGGTGAGCCGGGACGAGATCCTCACCACGGTCTGGCACGACCCCGAGCTGAAGGCCAGCAAGACCCTGGACATGCACATCTCCTGGCTGCGTCGCAAGATCGGCGACGGCAACGGCAGGGAGCGGCGCATCTCCACGGTGCGCGGCGTCGGCTTCCGGTTCAACACCGACTAGCCGGGCGGGGGACCGGCGGTGCGGCGACGGATCCTGCTCGGCACCCTCCTCGCGGTGCTGGTGACCGCGGTGGCGCTCGGCCTGCCCCTCGGCTACACCGCGATGCGGGTGGTCGAGGACATCACCAGGGCTGACCTGAAGAACCGGGCGCAGCAGATCGCGGCGACGCTGGACAACCAGCTCGCCACGTTGGCCGAGGTCAACCTGGAGGAGGTGAAGCTGGCCGTGCCGCAGGGCGGCCGGCTGGTGGTGACCTCGCGCACCACGGGGGAGGAGCGCTACGGCGGCGACCCAGGACCGGACGCGCTGGTGGAGACGGTGCCGATCGTCCACGAGGGACGCGTGGAGCTGTCCGCCCCCTCGGGCCCGCTGCGCGACTCGCAGACCGAGGTCGCGTTGCTGGTCGGCCTGCTCGTGGTGCTCTCGGTCGGCGTCGGGATGATCGTCGCCTCGCTCACCGCGCACCGCATGGCCGAGCCGCTGCGGCACGTCGCGCGGCGGGCCGCCCGGCTCGGGGCCGGGGACTTCCGGCCGGACTCGAAACGGCACGGCGTCGCCGAGCTGGACCGCGTGGCCGAGGCCCTGGACGCCTCGGCGACCGCGCTCGCCCAGTTGCTCCAGCGGGAGCGCAACCTCGTCGGCGACGTCTCGCACCAGCTCCGCAGCCGGCTGACCGCGCTCCAGCTCCGGCTGGAGGCGTTGGCGACGCACCCGGAGCCGGCCACCGCCGATGAGGCCCGCGCCGCGCTGGAGCAGGCGGAACGGCTCTCCGCCGCGCTGGACGACCTGTTGGCCTCGGCGCGGGCGGCGCGTCAGGTCAGCGCGGAGCCGCTCGACCTCGGCGAGGAGCTGCCCGCGATCGGTGAGGACTGGCGGGAGCCGCTGCGCGCGGAGGGGCGCGTGCTGCGGCTGCGGGTCCCGTCCGGGCTGCTCGCCCGCGCCACGCGGGCGCGCCTGCGGGAGGCGATCGGGGTGCTGCTGGACAACGCCCTCCGCCACGGGGACGGGACGGTGACGCTGTCCGCCAGGCCGGGGGAGGGCACGGTCGTCGTGGAGGTCTCCGACTCCGGGCCCGGCGTGCCCGACGAGCTGGTGCCGCACATCTTCGAACGGGGTGTGTCCGGCGCGGGGTCGACCGGCGTGGGGCTGGCGCTGGCGCGGGCGCTCGTCGAGGCCGACGGCGGCCGGCTGGAGCTGAACTCGCCCCGCCCGGCCACCTTCTCGGTCTTCCTGCGGGTGCCGCGCGCCGACGACGTGCTCGGCGTGCCCTGGCGGTCCGACGCGACCCCGCGCTGAGCGGGCGCCGCCGCCCGGCGTGGGTCCACCGAGCCCATCGAGTCCACTGTGGAGGGAGCAGGGCGGGGCTGGCGCTGAAGTCCCGGGCGGGGCTGGCGCCGGAGTCCCGTGCGGGGCTGGCACCGGAGTCCGTGCCGCCGCGAGAAACGGGAGAGGGCGGTGCGCGGGGTCCCCGCGCACCGCCCTCTCGACGACGTCGGACCTCTCAGGAGTGCCCTGGCGTTCTCAGGAGTGCCCGAGCTCCTCGACCGTCTCGTCCTCCTGCACGCTGCCCCGCCGGGCCCGGCCGTTCTCGTCGGGGAACACCCACTTCCGGTAGGCCCAGAACCGGAACACCATGGCGACCAGGGTGCCGACGATCTGCGCGCTGGCGAAGTCCGCGATCTCCTGCACCAGGCGGCCCACCTCGGGCTCCTGGAGGTGGAGGACGTAGCGGGAGACCCACAGCGGCGCCGCGTTGAGCGCGAGCCCCACCCCGTTGAGCACGAAGAACAACGCGGCCTCGTGGTGCCGCTCGCGCCCGCCGCGCTCCCGGAAGGACCACTCGCGGTTGAGGATGTAGGAGACGATCGTCGCCACCAGGGTGGCGAGGATCTTCGCGGTGACCGGCTTGGGCGCGAGGATCGTCGTCTTCAGGAGGAAGAAGATCGCGGTGTCGATCACGAAGGTGGTTCCGCCGACGATGGCGAACTTCAACAGCTCCCGGTGCTTGTAGGCCACTTCCCGCAGGCGGGGCGGGATCCGGCTCATCACGGTATCGACGACGGACACTCCGCCGAGTGTACGGAGACCTACTTGATCGGTTCGCGCAACCGTCATTCCCCGCTGTGGCACGCGATTCTCGTCACAGATCCGGTGTCCCCGTCCGGCTACCGGGGCGCGGGGAGCGCCACCTCACACCGTTGGCCGGCCTGCCCCGGCAGGAGCGCGGGATCGCTCGGGTCCTGGCACCGGGGCGTGGCGGCGGGACCCGACGGAGCGGCGGGGGACGCCGGGGACGACGTCGTCGGGCTCGGCGTGGTGGTGGACGGGGCGGGCGACGGCCGCGCCGGCGGTGACGAGGGAGCCGGCGTGGTGGTCGCCGGCGGACCGCTCGTGGTCGTCGGGCGCGGCGGCTCGCTCGTCGTGGTCGTCGGCCGTCCGGGCTGGTCGGGCTGGTTGGGCTGGTTGGGCGCTGAGGGGCGGGGCCGGTCGCCGTCCTCCGGTCGCGACGGCGTCGACGGGTGCCGGTCGGACGGCTGGGGCGAGCCCGACCCAGAGGGCCCAGAGGTCCCGGAAGGCGCTGAGGGCCCGGTGAGCACGGACGACGCGGGGATGGAGCCGAGGACGGGCAGCCCCGGCGGGCCGGGCGGCCGCTCCGGGCCGGCGAGGTGCTCGCTGGGCCGGTCAGGGTTCCGGTGGTCGACGGTGATCGACCGGCTGACGGCCGCCTCGCCGAGTCGGGCGGCGACCTGGACGACGCCGTGGAGGTCCCAGCCCACGAACCACGCGGAGAAGCGGTAGGTCTCGCCGGGCCGGACGTCCTTGGTGGCGGTGCAGGTGAGGGTGCGCCCGGAGTGCGCGCAGCCGGGCTGCACGGAGATCGGGGGGAGCTGCCACGGCGACTCGACGGTCACGCTCGGCCGGCCCGGCAGGTCCCCGGTGTTGTTCGCGGTGATCTCCAGCCGGGTGGCCGGCGGCAGCCCCCACCGGACGACCCGCACGTCGAGGTCGACGCCGTGCCGGCGCTGGGCCACGGTGAGGCCGACCCTGACCGGCATGGGCGCGCCGGGGCCGCCCCTGACGTCGCCGGTGATCGTGCCGTCGCCGATCTGCGGGCCGGCGGCGAGCACCAGGGTGAACGTCATCTGCTCCCTGGCGGCCAGTCCCCGGTCGGTGACGCACTCGATGTTCCCGGTGCAGCTCACCGAGGGCGGCGTCGCGCTCCCGGCGGGCGTCGGCCCGGCGGAGAGCATCCGCGCGGTGGAGGCGCGGGCCGGCGACGCGGTGACGCCCTCGGGCAGGGCGAGGGACAGCCGCACCGGCTCGGACGGGCCGTCCCCGGTGTTGGTCACCGTGATCGGCAGTTCGACGGTCTGCTCCGGCGCCAACGTCACGGAGCTGGGCGCGCTCAGCGCCAGGCTCGGGGCCGGTCGCGGCGGGTTCCCGGGGTCCGGGTCCCCCGGCTCGGGACGTCCGGGGTCCGGGGGCGCCGGCGGATCGGCGGGCTGAGGAGGCTGGGCGGCGTCGGCCGGCGCGGGAACGGAACCAGGGGCGGGCTCGGGGTTCCGCGTCTCCGGTGCGGCGGGCGGCGGAGCGACCAGCGGCGGCGCGGCGGGGCTCGGCGAGACCGCCGCCGGCGGGCGGACCGAGGGCGACGACGGCTCGGGGGAGACCGGCGGGGGCGCCTGCGTCGCGGGCGCGGGCTGCTGGGTTCTCGGCGGTGGCGGAGGCGGCTCCGCGAGCCGCAGCTCGATGCCGGCGGGGCCGGCCACCAGGCCCACGGCCACCACGGCGGCGAGGGCGGCGGTGGACGCCGCCGTCCCGGCCGCCTGCCGGGGCAGCGAACTCCCCGCGCCGCCGGAGCCGCCACCCGTCGAAGCCGGGCCAGCCGCCGGGCCAGCCGGACCGGTCGCCGGGCTGGTCGCCGCCGCACCGGACGCGGTGACCGCGGCCGCGCCCCAGCCGCCGGTCGAGGTCGCGGCCGACGCGAGGTAGGCGCTGGTCGCGCCACCCAGCACGATCGGCGCGACGAACGCGCGCAGCGCGCCGTTGACGTCGGCCAGCTCGGCGGCCAGCGCCCGGCAGCGGTCGCACTCGTCGAGGTGCTTCTCGACCTGCGCGGTCTCCCGCCGCGACAGCCCGCCGCGCGTCCACGCGCCGAGCCGGTCGACGGTGGCGCGGCACCGGGCCTCCCCGGTCTCGGCGAGGTGGACCTGGAGGTAGGCCTGTCGCAGCCCCTCCCTGGCGCGGTAGGCCAGCGCGGACACCCCGTTCGGCGTCAGCCCGAGGAGGGGCGCGACCTGCGCGGGGGACTGCCCCTCGATCTCGGTGTGCCACAGCACCGCCTGCCACCGCTCCGGCAGCCGGGCGAACGCCTTGGCGGCGAGCGAGCGCTCCAGGCCGGCCACCGCGGTGTCGCGGAACGGCACGCTGGTCACCGAGGGCGGGGCGACGGCGGTGACGTCGTCGGACAGCTCGACCCGCCGCTCCCTGCGGGTGCGGTCGTAGGCGGTGTGCCGGACCGCCGTCAGCAGGTAGGCGCGGAAGGCGGTGTCCGGGCCACCCCCCGCCCTGAGCGTGTCCAGCACCTTGGCGAACGCCTCGGAGACCAGGTCGTCCGCCTCCGCCTGGGAGCGGGAGAGCTGGCGGGCCAGGTTGAGCGCCGCGGAGACGTGCCGCTGGTAGAGCTGACCGTACGCGTCGACGGTGCCCGCGCGGACCGCTGAGATCAACTCGGCGTCGCTGGGGCCGTGGACGTCTGCGGAGGCAGTGGACACCCGGCTCCTCCCCTCTCCTGCTCGCTCAGTGTGACGAACCAGGGGGGTTTTCGTCACGCCGAACAGCGTCACGAATTGGGGCGGACACCGTCACCCCAGTGGTGTATTCGGCCGAGAGGTCGGGGGGAAGGAGGGGACCGACGGTGATCGTTCCGACGGACCCCGGACGGATCGGCGGGGGATCCGCGCTGGTCGCGCGCCTCAGACGGCGGTGGCACGCGGCGAGCATGCTGTCCGGCTGGACGTTCGGGGGGGACTGGGCGGCGCCGCAGGTGGACGAGGTGTGCCTGGCGGTGGTGGCGCGGCTGCCGCTCGCCGGGCCGCTCGCGGCGCTGGGGCGGGCGCGGGCCAGGGCGGGGGTCGGGCTCAGGGAGACGCTCGTCGACCTGGCCGCGCTGCACGCCGTGCTGGTGGACCGGGGTGAGGCCGAGCCGGCGGTGGCCGACCCGGACGGCGTGCCCGCGAAGTGGGTGCGGCTGGTGGCGGAGGGGTGGGCGGACACGCTCGACGAGCGGACGGCGGCCGGCGGCGTGACGGACGCGCTGACCGGGCTGGTCACGCCCGCCTACCTGCGGACGCGGCTGCGGGAGCTGTACCTCGCCGGGGCGGCGGACGGGCGGCCGGTGGACCGGACCCACGCGCTGGTGGCGGTGGCTCTGGACGTCTCCGCCCTCTCCGGTCTGGCCGGCTGGGCGCGGTTGGTCGCGATGACGCTGGTGGGTGAGGTGTTGCGGGCGGTCTTCGACGAGGGGGAGACGCACGCAATTCTTCGCCCGTCCGTGGGAGTGGTGCTCGCGCTCCGCAACGCACGGCTCACGGACCGGCTGGTGATGACCCGGGATCTGCTCGCCCAACGGCTCGCGGCCGACCCGGAACTCGGATCGGGCGACCTCGTGCGGGTGTGGTGGGAACCGTTGCCGGCGACCCACGCGGAGGCCTGCGCCGTGCTCGACCAGCTCGGGAGGTGACCCGCGCCGTGGAGTGACGACCGGCGGTGCGGTTCCGCTCCTCGAAGGAGGTGCGTTCTCTTCACGGCCTGTGATTTCTCTCGGCCGACTTGTCGGAGTTATCCAGCCGACTTGTCGGAGTTATCCACAGGTGCCCGAGTTATCCACAGGTGCGGTCGCTGCCGCTGCGGCGGCCGGGCGGTGATCGGTAGGCTGGAGCAGGGCTCGCCCCCCAGGGCGGGTGGGGGCTGACCTGGGGTGATGGGAGAGCGGGGCCGGGGGAGGGCCCGCGGTGAGGGGCGTCCGGAGACGTCGGGCTCACCGGGTCTGACCGGCCGGGTAGGCGTGGCGCGGAGCCGTCGCACGGGGGTTGTCGCATGGGGGTCCCGGCCCGGACCGGGCAGTGCCGTTCGGCCCGTCTGTCCTGCTCCGTTAGGCTGACGAACCCGTGGACCCCCGCACCGGAACCCCCGTCGTCGGCATGGTGGGCGGCGGGCAGCTCGCCCGGATGACCCATCAGGCCGCCATCCCGCTCGGCCAGTCCCTCCGCGTGCTGTCGGTGGCCGACAGCGATCCGGCCGCCCTAGTCGCCAGGGACGTGGTGCTGGGCCACCACACCGACCTCGACGCGCTCCGCTCCTTCGCCGAGGGGTGCGACGTCCTCACCTTCGACCACGAGCACGTGCCGAACGAGCACCTGCGCGTGCTGGTCGGCGAGGGCGTCAAGGTGCACCCCGGCCCCGAGGCCCTGCTGCACGCCCAGGACAAGCTGGTGATGCGCCGCCGGCTCGCCGACCTCGGCCTGCCCGTGCCGCCGTTCGCCGAGGTCACCCGGCTCGACGACGTCCTGGCGTTCGGTGCGAAGTTCGGCTGGCCGTGCGTGCTCAAGGCCGCCAGGGGCGGCTACGACGGCCGGGGCGTCTGGATGCTCGACACCCCGGAGAGCGCGCGGCGCGCGGTGCCCGAGTTGCTGGAGGCGGGAACGCCGCTGCTCGTGGAGCAGTGCGTGCCCCTGCGCAGGGAGTTCGCCGCCCTCGTCGCCCGCTCGCCGTTCGGGCAGGGGGCCGCGTGGCCGCTGGTGCAGACCGTGCAGAAGGACGGGATCTGCGTCGAGGTGCTGGCGCCGGCGCCCGAGGTCCACCTGGAGCTCGCCGAGTCCGCGCAGGAACTCGCCCTGCGCGTGGCCGACGAGCTGGGCGTCGTCGGCGTGCTCGCGGTCGAGCTGTTCGACACCGACGCGGGCATCCTCGTCAACGAGCTGGCGATGCGCCCGCACAACTCGGGCCACTGGACGATGGACGGCTCGCTGACCTCGCAGTTCGAGCAGCACCTCCGCGCCGTCCTCGACTACCCGCTCGGCGCGACCGACCCGGTGGCGCCGGCCGTGGTGATGGCGAACGTCCTCGGCGCGCCGGCCACGCCCGAGATGGGGGTTGACGAGCGCCTGCACCACCTGTTCGCCCGGTACCCGGACGCCCGCGTCCACCTCTACGGCAAGGCGGAGCGGCCGGGTCGCAAGATCGGCCACGTCAACGTGCTGGGCGAGCGGATGGAGACGGTGCGGGAGAAGGCCCGCCTCGCCGCGCACTGGCTCTCGCACGCCGAGTGGCTGGACGGCTACCAGATCCACTGAGCGCCGGCGTCGTCGACGTCCGTCGCGTCCGGTGTGGGCGACGTGCGGCGTCGCCCGCGCCGGGACGGCCGGGCGCGCCGCCGGACCAGACGAACCCCGCGGTCGTGGGGTCCAACGGAAGGAGGAGGGCGTGGCGGACGACCCGATGGTCGGCGTGATCATGGGCAGTGACTCCGACTGGCCCGTGATGGAGGCGGCGGCGCGGGCCCTGGCCGAGTTCGGCGTGCCGTACGAGGTGGGTGTGGTGTCCGCGCACCGCACGCCGCAGCGCATGCTCGACTACGCGCGGGAGGCCGCGGGCCGGGGGCTGCGGGTGATCATCGCGGGCGCCGGCGGGGCGGCCCACCTGCCCGGGATGGTGGCCTCGGCGACCGTCCTGCCGGTGATCGGCGTCCCCGTGCCGTTGAAGCACCTCGACGGCATGGACTCGCTGCTGTCGATCGTGCAGATGCCGGCCGGCGTGCCCGTCGCGACCGTCTCGGTGGGCGGCGCGCGCAACGCGGGTCTGCTCGCGGTGCGCATGCTGGCCGCCGGCGACCAGGTCCTCCAGCAGAAGATGGCCGCCTTCCAGGCCGACCTGGAGCGGATGGTGCTGGACAAGGACGCCGCGCTGCGCGAGCGGGTCGCCGGCTCCTGACCCGGGTTCCGAGGCCGGTTCCGAGGCCGGTTCCGAGGCCGGGTCCGGCGTCGGGGCGACGATCACGACGTCCCGGCGCCGGGCCGCCTTGTCACCCGCTCCCGACCGGGGCAGGCTCGGGGTTGCGATCCAGGGCACAGGTGTCCCCGTGTGAACGGGGGCTAACATCCTGGTCAGCGACGCAGCTACCGGGAGGTAACCAAGGTGAACCCGAGCTTCGGCACCTACCAGCTCGCCGAGGAGCACGAGGCGCTGCGGGAGGCGGTTCGCGCGCTCGCCGAGAAGGAGATCGCCCCGCACGCGGCCGCGGTCGACGAGGAGGAGCGCTTCCCGGCCGAGGCGCACGACGCCCTGGTCAAGGCCGGGTTCGCCGCCGTGCACGTGCCGGAGGCCTACGACGGGCAGGGCGCGGACTCCGTGGCGACGTGCATCGTCATCGAGGAGGTGGCGCGGGTCTGCGCCTCGTCCTCGCTGATCCCCGCGGTCAACAAGCTCGGCACGATGCCGATCCTGCTGTCGGCGTCGGAGGAGCTGAAGAAGCAGGTCCTGCCGTCGGTCGCCAGCGGGGAGGCCATGGCCTCGTACGCGCTGAGCGAGCGGGAGGCCGGCTCGGACACCGCGTCGATGCGCACCAGGGCGCGGCTGGACGGCGACCACTGGGTCCTCAACGGCACCAAGTGTTGGATCACCAACGCCGGCGAGTCGACCTGGTACACCGTGATGGCGGTGACCGACCCGAACGCGGCCAAGCCGTCGCAGGGCATCTCCGCCTTCGTCGTGCACAAGGACGACCCGGGCTTCGAGGTGGGGCCCAAGGAGCGCAAGCTCGGCATCAAGGGCTCCCCGACCCGGGAGATCTACTTCCAGGACTGCACGATCCCGGCTGACCGGATCATCGGTGAGCCCGGCACCGGCCTCAAGACCGCGCTGGCGACCCTCGACCACACCCGGCCGACCATCGGCGCGCAGGCCGTGGGCATCGCGCAGGGCGCGCTGGACGCCTCCATCGCCTACGTCAGGGACCGCAAGCAGTTCGGCCGCGCGATCAGCGACTTCCAGGGCGTGCAGTTCATGCTCGCCGACATGGCGATGAAGGTCGAGGCCGCGCGGCACATGGTGTACGTGTCGGCGGCGCGGGCGGAGCGGGGCGAGCCCGACCTCGGCTTCATCTCGGCGGCGGCCAAGTGCTTCGCCTCCGACGTGGCCATGGAGGTCACCACCAACGCGGTGCAGCTCTTCGGTGGCGCCGGCTACACCAGGGACTTCCCGGTGGAGCGGATGATGCGTGATGCCAAGATCACCCAGATCTACGAGGGCACCAACCAGATCCAGCGGGTCGTGATGTCCCGCGCCCTGCTCAGGGGCTGATCGCGAGTTCTCCCGAGGCCCGGAGGCGGCCTGGTCCCCACGACCAGGCCGCCTCCGGGCCTTCTGCCGTCCTGGGGCGTCTCCACGGGCTCCGCGGTCTCCGTTCGGCTCCGCGGTCTCCGTTGGCTCCCGTCGACTTCGGCTGACTTCGGCTGACTTCGGCCGGCTTGGGTCGCGAGCGGGAGCGCCGACCGCCCATCCGGCGGCCTCCTCGATTTCGCCAGGTCGGCGGGGGTGGATGCGGCCGGACGAGTGACGGGGCCCACGGAACGACAGGTTTGATTGAAATTTCACCTACCCGCCGGCAGTCTTGTGCGGGTCGCGTGCCCTGCGGTTTCATCGGCGAGCCGCCGTGGCGCACGACATCCCCTCGTTCCCGACCGGGCGTCCCGACCTGGCTGGTCGCCTGCCACCACCCCGCTTTCCGAGGAGATGACAGATGCAGTTGCCGGCGTGGATCCGTGACCTCGTGTTGCTGCTCGCCCGCGTGGCCGTCGGTGTGGTCTTCATGGCCCACGGATGGCAGAAGCTCGTCACCAACGGCATGGGGCCCACCTCGACCGCCTTCGGTCAGATGGGCATCCCGGTCCCGACGCTGTCGGCCTGGTTCACCGCGCTCGTCGAGTTCGCCGGCGGCGCCGCGCTGATCGTCGGCTTCCTGTTGCCGCTGGTCGGCCTGCTCCAGGCGTTCGCCATGCTGGGCGCGCTGTTCATGGTGCACCTCAACGGCGGGCTGTTTCTGCCGAAGGGCTTCGAGTACGTCCTGGTGCTGGCCGCGGCCGCGCTCGCCCTGGGGTTCAACGGCGGGGCCTACAGCCTGGACCGGGTGCTGTTCGGCCGGCGGCGGGCGGTCAGCCGCGCGCAGGAGCCGGCAGTCGCCTGACCCCCGGCAGCTCGACGCCCAGCGTCGCGGTCACCCGCTCGCTGGTGGCCCTGGCGGGCAGCGCCCCCGGGTCCGGGTTGCTCACCTGGACCAGCGAGGCGCTGCCCGCCAGCACCGCGAGCAGGCCGTCGAGCACGCCGCCCGGCAGGTTCCAGTCCACAGTGGACAGAACTCGGTCCTCGGCCCCCAGGCCGAACTCGGCGGCGCGGGCCGCCGCCGACGCCATGACTTCGTCCACAGTGGACCCCAGGAGCGCGGGGGTGTCGCCGTCGACCGGCAGCGGCGGCCGGAACGTGTCCCCGTGCACCCGCGCCGAGGAGACGTAGTCCACCGACCCGGCCGGCGGCTCGGCCAGACCCCGGCCCATCGGGTCGAGCGCCACGGCCGCGACCAGGTCGGCCGCGCCGGCGGCGGCGACCGACCCGGCGTCCGGCCGGACGAACGCCACCGCCGCGCCGGACGGGTCGTCGGTCACCTCGGCCCCGCACCACCACGCGCCGAGCAGGACGCCCACCGTCTGCCAGTGCGCGGGCAGCGCGACCGCCACCGGGCTGCCCTGCTCCACGTCCAGCTCGTCCACGAGCCAGTTCGCCGTCTTGGCCGCCCAGTTCGCGATCGTCGCCCTGGACAGCTCCACCCGCGCGCCGCTCGCGTCGTCGTAGTGGGTGATCAGCGGCCGACCCGGGTCCAGAGCCAGCAACCTGCCCAGCAGCCTGTCGGTGATGCTCATCGTGGCCCGCTCCCTCGTCGCGCTCGTGCCGGGACCCGTGCCGTCCCGCGCCGGATCATCCCCGACGGCGGCTCGTCCCCGCGGTCAGTTCACGCACGGCACGCCGCCCGAGACGAGCGGGGCCGCGTTGGTGACCCCGCCGTCGGGCTGGCCGCGTCGGACCTGGCCGCCAGGGGACCCGGCGTCGGCGCCGTCCGGCCGGAACATCGTCCCGCCGGCCACGCGGTGTCCGTTCGCCGGGGTGCCCGAGGTGGTCCCGCCCGACGTCGGGCCGGCCGAAGCCGGTCCCGAAGCAGGGGCGGAGGTTGGCCCGGAGGTCGGGCCGGACGACGGCCCGGAGCCCTGCCCCGGCGGCGCGAGGTCGGCGACGAACCGCCGCACCTGGTCGGCGTCGACGGTGATGATGCTCTGACCCCGGTCGTTGCGGGCGCCCACCTGCGTCACCGGGATCGTGACGAAGTCGACGCTGCCGGCGCTGATGCCCTGCATCTGCTGGGCGAAGCCCAGCATGTCCCAGCCCTGGTCCAGCACGACCGACCGCTGGGCGGCCTCCAGCAGGCCGGACAACCGGTCCGGGTCGGTCAGCGTGCCGGTGGACAGCACCTTGTTGACCGCCGAGGCCAGGAACGCCTGCTGCCGCACGATCCGGTCGAGGTCGCCGCGGGGGAGGTTGTCCCGCTGGCGGACGAAGGCCAACGCGTCCCCGCCGGAGACGGTCTGGACGCCCGCCCTGAACCGGGCGCCGGAGTTGGGGTCGCTGGTGGCGTGGTTCAGGCACACCTCCACCCCGCCCAGGGCCTCGGTGAGCAGGTAGAACCCGTAGAGGTTGACCTCGGCGTAGTGGTCGACCCGCACGCCGGTCAGCTCCTGCACGGTCTGCACGAGGGCGCGCCGGCCCGCCTGGTCGGACTCCTGCTCGACCCGCGTCGGGTCGGTCTGGCCCTGTTCACGGAGCCGTTGCGCCGCGCGGGCCTTGGTCACCCCGTACGCGGCGTTGATCTTGTCCTCGCGGTGGTCCGGGATGGGGACGTACGTGTCGCGGGGGATCGAGACGGCGTGCGCCCGCCCGCCGGAGTGCGGCACCCGCACGAGGATCATCGTGTCGGTGTTGAGGGTGTTGGTGCCCTCGGTGCGCAGCTTGCGGAGCACGTGGGCCGGCAACGGGTTCCCCTGCGCGTCGGTGCGGCTGTCGCTGCCGACGAGGAGGATGTCCGTCGCCCCGTCGTCGGCCGGCGTGCTCGGCAGCACGGGGACGTCCCCGAGGATGTCGGTGGTGGGCACCCTGTCGTTGAGTTTGTCCACTGTGGACCAGGCAAGGCCGGAGGCGGTCAGCGCCGCCGCGGACGCCAACGCCACCACGGTGCGCCCGGCCACCAGCGCGACCCTGCCGGCCCGGCCGGGGCGTCCCCGCTCGCCCTCCCCCGGCTCGCCGGACTCCTGGCCGGACTCCTCGGCGGACTCTTCGGCGGACTCGTCGGTGGGCGCGTCGACGGGCTCGCGGGGCGAACCGGCCTCGACCGGCGCGGTCCCGTCGTCCTCGCGGCCGGGGTGGCGCGCGTCGTCCGCGTCGGGGCCACCCCCGACGCCACCCCCGACCCCCTCGGGTGCTGGCGGCCGCGCCTCCCCCTCGGGTCGCTCCTCGCCAGAGCCGGTCCGTGCGGGCCGGTCCTCCACGTTCGTGCCCCTCCTCCTGCCGCGTCCGCCACCGCGGACGCGGGTCGCCTCGCCGCCCACGCGCGCGGCGTTGTTCCCCCTGAACGAGGGTAAACCGAACGAGGGTACCCGTGATCGGACGACCGGGTGAGGGCCAGCGCCGCGTCACCGCTGCCCGCTGTCGGGTGCGCTCAGTCGACGCAGACGACCCCGTTCGCGGTGATCTGCGGCTCCGGGTTGGCCGACGGGGCCTGGTGGGGCGCTCCGTCCGGGAGCAACAGGCCGTCGCCCAGCAGGCCGTTGGCGCCGGGACCCGCGTAGTCGCTGCCCAGGAAGACCCTGACCCGGTTGGCCGGCAGGTTGACGTCGGGCTCCACATCGAGCCCGCCCAGCGCGTCGGCCACGCGCCGCGCCACGGCCTCGTCGCCCTTGGCGTGCCGGACCACCGAGTTCTTCCTCGCCGGGGCGTTCGTGGCGTCCCCCGTCGTGAAGCCCTTGCCCGCCAACGACTCCAGCACGCGGGTGGCGAGGCCCACCGCGCCGGAGGAGTTGCGGACGTCCACGGTGACCCGCGAGTTGTCGGCGGAGGGGGACGTGCTGGAGCTGCCGGGCCGGTCGGGGTTGCCGGCGTTGTCGGCGCCGATCGCCTTGGCCACCGCCGCCTTCACCTGCGCCGGGTCGACCTGCACCGCGAGGCCGTCGGCGGGCGTCGGCAGGTCGGGCCGGCCGACCGGAATGGTCTCGAAGCTGATGCTGCCCCCGGTGATGCCCTGCATCTGCTGGGCGAAGCCGAGCACGTCCCAGCCCTGGTCCAGCACCACGGTCTGCTTCAGCGCGTCGACGAGGTCGGACAGCTTCTTCGTGTCGGTCAGCACGCCCGCCGAGAGCATCTTCTTGGCGAGGCCGGCCATGAACACCTGCTGCCGCACCACGCGGTCGAGGTCGGAGCGCGGCAGGTCCTCGCGCTGGCGGACGAACGCGAGCGCGTCGCCGCCCGAGATGGTCTGCGGCCCGGCCTTGAAGTCGGCGCCGGACTTGTAGTCCTTCGTCGGCCGCTTGAGGCAGACCTCGACGCCGCCGACGGCCTGCGTGATCTTGTAGAAGCCGAGCAGGTTGACCTCGGCGAAGTGGTCGATCGTGACCCCGCTGAGCTGCTCGATCGTGCGGATGGTGGTCTTGCGGCCCTCGGCCTGCGCGTCCTGCTCCGCCTTCTGCTTGGGCACGCCCTCCCTGGTGAGCCGGTCGAAGGCGTCCCGTTTCGCCCTGCCGTAGGCGGAGTTGATCTTGTGCTGGCCGTAGCCACCGGGGATCTGCACGTAGGAGTCGCGGGGGAAGGAGAACGCCACGGCCCTGCGGCCGTCGTTCGGGATCCGCAGCAGGATCAGCGAGTCGGTCAGCTCGCCCTCGTTGGCCCCGGCCCGCAGCTCCTCCAGCACCTCCTTGGGCAGCGGGTTGCCCTGCGCGTCGACCCGGCTGTCGTTGCCGACGAGCAGGATGTCGGTGGCGCCGTCGGCCGGCTTGGGACCCTCGCGCCTGGTGATCACGTCCGTCGTGGTCAGCCCGCTGCTGAGGTCCCGGTAGGTCGCCCAGGCGTACCCGGTGAGGCCCAGCACCACGACCGAGACGAGGGCCGTGGCGGTCTTGCCGGCGACCAGGGCGGCGCGCACGGCGTGCCGGGGGCGCTCACGGCCGGCCGGGGGCTCGGGGAGCGGCGCCGCCAGGGCCTCGGCGGTCGGCAGTGCCTTCGTGCGCCCGGCCCGCGTCGGGGGGCGCTGGTCCTGCGCGCGCAGCGCCCTGGTCTCCGGCGGCTCGACAGCCGAGGGCGGGACCCGCCCCGTGCGCGACCGGGGCGTCCCGGGGTCGCCGACCGGGCGCTGGAGCGGGCGGCCGCGAACCTGGCCTGGCGGTGGGCCGGCCGGCGGGGTCGGGCGGGGAGGGTGACCGCGCGGCGGAACTCCCTGGCCGGGGAAACCACCGGCTCCCCCCGGCCGCGGTGGCCGTTCGTTCACGCGTGCACCTCCCAGAACCGGCGACCGCCGTCATGTCCGCCGTGAGGACATCGGAAGCCGGCCCGGGTCGTTCCGCGTCCGGGCCGGTGTGCGTTCAGGCTAACGACCCCGTGTGAGATCCGTGGCAGCTTCTCGTCACATGGAGACGCCAACCCCGCCGTACGGGTTGTCCCCGGCGTGACAGACTGCACCGGAGGACTGCCCGCGCGAGCGCGTTCCGACACGAACGAACCGGCGGAATCACCCGTGGGCAGGAGGCCGGGTCCGCCGTGCCACGACGTCCCCCCGGCGTCGTGGGCCCGGAGCGGGGCGCCGAGGGCGGCGCCGGGGCCGGGCCGCTCGGCAGCGGAGGAAGGGTGACATGCGAGTCCTGGTCACGGGTGGTGCCGGATTCATCGGATCGCACTACGTGCGGGAGCTGCTCGGCGGGGCCTACCCGGCGTTCGCCGACGCCGAGGTCGTGGTGCTCGACAAGCTCACCTACGCCGGCAACGAGGCCAACCTGGCCCCGGTCGCCGACGCGGCCGGCTCCCGGCTGCGGTTCGTGCGGGGCGACATCTGCGACGCCGAGCTGGTCCGCACGCTGATGACCGGCGTCGACGTGGTGGTGCACTTCGCGGCGGAGTCCCACGTGGACCGGTCCATCCTCGGGGCGACCGAGTTCGTGATGACCAACGTGCTGGGCACCCAGACCCTGCTCCAGGCCGCGCTGGAGGCCGGGGTGGGCAAGTTCGTGCACGTCTCCACGGACGAGGTCTACGGCTCCATCGACGAGGGCTCCTGGCCCGAGGACCACCCGCTGGAGCCGAACTCGCCGTACTCGGCGTCCAAGGCCAGCTCGGACCTGCTGGCGCGGGCCTTCCACCGCACCCACGGGCTGCCGGTCTGCGTCACGCGGTGCTCGAACAACTACGGCCCGTACCAGTTCCCGGAGAAGGTCATCCCGCTGTTCGTGACCAACCTCATGGACGGCAGGCCGGTGCCGCTGTACGGCGACGGCCTGAACGTGCGCGACTGGCTGCACGTGGACGACCACTGCCGGGGTATCCAACTCGTCGTGGAGGGCGGACGACCCGGCGAGGTCTACAACATCGGCGGCGGCACCGAGCTGACCAACCGGGAGCTGACCGAGCGGCTGCTGGCGGTGATGGGCGCCGACTGGTCCATGGTGGAGCAGGTGCCCGACCGCAAGGGGCACGACCGCCGCTACTCGGTCGACATCACCAAGATCTCCACGGAGCTGGGCTACCGGCCGCGCGTCCCGTTCGAGGAGGGCCTGGCCCGCACCGTGGCGTGGTACCGCGAGAACCGGGAGTGGTGGGAGCCGCTCAAGCGCCGCGCCGCCCTCGCCGCGCGCTGACGCCGCCCCCTCCCCTCGGCTCGACAACCCGTAGGCAGGTCACGTGATGACGGGTCTGGCACTCCTGGTGGCCGGCGGTCGCGGCCAGCTCGGCCGGGATCTGGCGATCCAGGCCGACACCGCGGCGGAGGTCGGCTTCACGCACGCCCCCGGCTCGGCGGAGCTGGACGTCACCGACCGGGAGGCGGTCGACGACGCGGTCGCGGCGCTGGCGTCCTCGGCCAGGGACGCGGGGCTGCGCCCGGTCCTGGTCAACGCCTCCGCGTACACGGCGGTCGACGCGGCCGAGTCCGACGTGGAGCGCGCGTTCCAGGTCAACGCGGACGGGCCGCGCCTGCTGGCCGCCGCGTGCGCGGCCCAGGGCGTCCCGCTGGTGCACGTCTCCACCGACTACGTGTTCCCCGGCGACGCCGACCGGCCGTACGAGCCCGACGACCCGACCGGGCCGAAGTCGGTGTACGGGCGCAGCAAACTCGCGGGGGAGCGCGAGGTGCTGCGCGGCTGGGACCGGAGCTGGGTCGTGCGCACCGCCTGGGTCTACGGCGCGCACGGCGGGAACTTCGTGAAGACGATGTGCCGCCTGGAGCGCGAGCGGGAGACGCTGACCGTCGTCGACGACCAGCGCGGCAGCCCGACCTGGTCGGCCGACCTCGCCGCCGGCCTGTTGGAGCTGGCGCGCAGGGTCGCCGTCGGGCCCGGCCCGGAGCAGCGGGTCCTGCACTGCACCAACGCCGGCGAGACCACCTGGTGCGGGTTCGCCCGCGCCGTGTTCGAGGAGTTGGGCGCGGACCCGTCGCGCGTGCGCCCGTGCGCCACGGCGGACTTCCCCCGGCCGGCCCCGCGCCCCGCGTACTCGGTGCTGTCCGGCGCGGCATGGCGCGCCGCCGGCCTCACCCCGCCGCGTCCCTGGCGGGAGGCGCTGGCCGCGGCGTTCGCGTCGGGGGCCTTCGCCGAGACGTCCGCCTAGGAGTTCCTCGCGGTCGTGGTCCGGCGGGCCGGACGCCCGGCCCGCCGGACCGGACCACGACCCCGGGTCAGGAGACGGCCCGGTGGTAGGCGTCGATGGTGGTCTCCGCGCACCGCCGCCAGGTGAACTCGGCGGCCCTGCCCCGGCGGGCCGCCAGCGTCGGGGCGTCCTTCGGCGAGTCCAGCGCCTCGACCATGGCGTGGCCCAGCGCCTCGACGTCGCCGACCGGCACGTGCCAGGCGTGGCCCCCGGCGACCTCGCGCAGCGCGGGGACGTCCGAGCACACCACCGGCACGCTGCACGCCAGCGCCTCCAGGACCGGCAGCCCGAAGCCCTCGTCGCGGGACGGCAGCACCAGCGTGGCGGCGCCGGCCACGACGCCGCGCAGGTCCACGTCGGACAGGTAGCCGGTCCGCAGGACCCGGCCGTCCCCGTGGGACACCCGCAGGCCGCCGCTCGGCCCGGCGAGCACCAGGGGCGGCAGCTCGGGCCGCGCCCGGTGCGCCGCCAGCAGGTTGGGCAGACCCTTGCGCGGCCCGTCCGCGCCGACGAACAGCAGGTACCGCTCGGGCAGGCCGAGCCGGCGGCGGAGCTGCTCGCCGGGGGCGCGCGCGGCGAACCACGCCGGGTCCACGCCCAGCGGGGTCACCGTGACCTTGTCCTCGGGCACGTCCAGCCGCTCGACGACCACCCGTGCGACGGCGGCGGTGGGCGTGCAGATCACGGCCGCCCGCTGGGCCGAGCGCCGCACCAGCTCGGGCAGGTCCCGCTCCACCGGCGGCAGCTCGTCCGGCTGGTCCAGGAACGCCAGGTCGTGGATGGTGAGCACGCCGCCGGCGCGCAACGCCGGCGGCAGCACGAAGTTCGTCGCGTGGACGACGTCGGTCGGGCCGGCGAGCAGCTCGACCGGGGGGAAGGGCGCGCGCAGCCAGCACCGCCGCAGCAGGCGGGCGGAGGCGGGGAGGCCCCGCGCGCGCAGCCCGTGGGGCAGCACCGAGCGCAACGCCCGCCAGCCGCGCACGGTGAACGCCACCGCACGAACGTCCACTGTGGACATGCTCGCCAGCTCCTCGGCGAGCGCCGCCGTGTAGCGGCCGACACCCGTGCGGTGCCCGAGCAACGGGGTGCCGTCCAGCAGCACCCGCACCGGTCGCCTACCGCGAGCCATTGCCCCGCAACCGTTCCGCGGCGAGCCGACGCAGCCGGCCGGCGGCGCGTTTGGCGACCTCTGTCGGTCCTCCCGCGTCCAGGTACTCCCTGACCAGCGCGATGTCCCTCCTGAGCCGGCCGGCCGCGCCCAACGGGGCCGGGCGCACCAGCGGCGCGTGGCTGCCCCGCAGCCGGTCCGCGGCCGGGCGCGGGTTGCGGCAGAAGTCCACCAGGGGAGCCAGCACGTTCTCCCAGGTGAACCGCTCCCGCACCAGCGCGATCCGCTCCCGGCAGGTGGCGGCGAACTCCTCGTCGTAGAGGACCCGCTCCAGGGCGTCGGCCAACGCCTCGGGGTCCTCGGCGGGCACGACCACACCCAGCCGCTCCCCGCGCACCAGGTCGGCGAACGAGTCGCCGTCGGTGGTGACGATCGGCAACCCGGCCCACAGGTAGTCCAGCACGCGCGTGCGGAACGCGAACTCGGTCTCCACGTGCTCGTAGTGCGTGGTGACGCCGCAGTCGCCGTCCAGCAGCCAGTTCTGCCGCTCGTGGTACGGGACCCAGGTCTCGTTGAAGAAGACGTGCTCGCCGACGAGCCCGAGCCGCTGCGCGAGCCGGCGGGTCTGCCCGGCGACCCCCATCTCCGGCACGTCCGGGTTCGGGTGCTTCATGCCGAGGAAGAACAGCCGCACGTCGTCGTGCGCGCCGCGCAGCCGGTCGACGGCCCGGACCAGGGTGAGCGGGTCGAACCAGTTGTAGACCCCGCCCGCCCACAGCACGACCTTGTCGTCCTCGCCGATGCCCGGCACCACGCCCTTGATGGCCGGGCCGGTGCGCTCGGGGGCCTTGCCCGGCAGGCCGAACGGCACCTCGGCCAGCAACGACCGGACCGTGGGGTCGGTGTCGTACAGCGCGGGGGTCAGGCGGCCCAACGCGGCCAGGTGGCCCAGCCAGAAGTGCCGCTGGCGCCGCGAGGCGCACAGGAAGAAGTCGCCGCGCCGGAGCTGCGCGTTGAGCACGTCGGTCACGCCGAGCAGGTCGAGCCGCCGCCGCTCGTCGTCGCCGTCCTTGCCCTGCTCCAGCAGCTCCAGGTGCATCGGGTCGTAGACGTCGCAGACGACGATCTTGGTGGAGTCGGCGGCCTTGAGCTTCGGCGCCATCTCCAGCACGTGGCCCTGCAACACGACCACGTCGGCCCAGTCGACGTGCTCGCCCAGGTCCCTCGGCCGGCTCTGGACGACGGGGAAGGCCGACCGCGGGGGCGCGCACTGCGGGTTGACCGTCACCAGGCGCACGTCGTGCTCGCCGGAGAGCACGTCGGCCATGTGCCACGCCCGGATCGCCGGGCCCGCCATCCGCTCGCCGATCGCGTCGCCGGTGATCACGACGATCCGCCGGGGCCGACCGAACACCTCCTCCAGCCCGAACGCCTCGACCAGCACGTCGTGCGCGGCGAGGTAGCGCGGGAGCGGGTAGGCCGGCTCCATCGCCTTGCGCATCAACGGGACCAGGTCGGCGTCGGTGCGCACGCGGGAGGACTGCTCGACCCGCCGCGACTCGGCGAGGGAGGGCAGCAGCTCGACGAACTGGTCGATGGCCAGCACCCCGGCCAGCGCGTCCCTGGACAGGGCCACCGGCGCGTCGTCCTCGGACCGGTCGGCCGGCCGGCGCGTGATCTCCAACTGGGTGGCGTCCAGCTCGCCCCTGGCGGTCGCACGGCGCACGGCCAGCGCGAGGGCCGCCGGCAGCACCTTCGCCAGGCTCTCGTCCGAGAGGTTCTTGTAGAGGGTCGCCAGCGCGTTGCGCTCCAGCAGGTAGAACTCGCGCGCCGAGTGCACGCCGCCCATGGAGCCGTGGTGGCGGTGGAAGGTCAGCGAGCGCGGCTCGTACCGCACGCGCCAGCCGCGCAGGTTGAGCCGCCACCCGAGGTCGACGTCCTCATAGAACATGAAGTAGCGCTCGTCGAAGCCGCCCAGCTCGCGGAACAGCTCGGCGCGCACGAACATCGCCGAGCCGGTGCCGAACAGCACGTCCCTCGGCGCGTCGAGCTGGTCGGGGGAGACCGCGTCCACCGGCTGCCCGGCGTGCCGCTTGTAGCCCATGCCGAACCAGGTCAGGCCGCCGTCGACGAAGTCGACGGTCCGGCCCTCCCAGTCGAGGACCTTGCTGGCGACCGCGCCGACCGTGGGCTCGGCCCGCAGCACGGCCACGGCGGCGCGCACCCAGTCGCGGTCCGGTCGCGCGTCGTTGTTGAGGAAGGCCACGACCTCGCCCCGCGCGTGCCGCACGCCCAGGTTGCAGCCGCCGGCGAAGCCCAGGTTCTCCGGCGCCTCGACCAGCTCGACGTCGGGCGCGGCCTCGCGCAGGCGCTCCGCGCTCCCGTCGCCCGAGGCGTTGTCGACGCAGATCACCTGTAGCCGGTCGGCCGGGTAGTCCACCTCCGAGCGCAGGGCGCGCAGGCAGGTGATGGTGTCGTCGGCCCCGCGGTAGTTGACCACCACCACGGACACCAGGGGCAGCATCCCCTGCTCCGGCACCTCGGGCTCCTTCCGTCACGTCGGTTTTCCCTCGAACCGACGGCAGGGCGCGGTCTCGCGCGTGGGCCCGCGGGCGGTTCTCCGGTGGGCATAGCGTGCCTCATCACGACGGGTGGTGGGGCGGGTACCGGAAGGTTGGGCGGCCGAACAGCGGTCAGGCGGCGCCCCAGGCGTTGTGATGTCGGACACGCTTCGCGTGGGGATCCTGGTTCGGTCCCCCGAACGCGGTGGTCACCGGCCCGCCCACCGGTGCCAGACCGCGCCACGGCCGACGACGCGACGCCGGCCGATCCTCCGCCTGGCCGAGAGCGTCTCCGGGAGCCGCGCCAGCACCTCGCCCAGCACGCGCAGGCGCAGCGAGACCCGGAAGTTCCGCGCGTCGGGGACCTCGCGCCCCAGCGCGCGCCGCGCCGGGAGCAGGGCGGTGATCACGGCGAAGCGCGTCAGCTCCCTGGCGGCGACCTCGGCCGGCGCGCACCGCAGCAGGGTCAGCAGCCGGTTGCGCTCGTTCCAGAGGTGGAACTGGGTCGAGCCGGGGTGGGTGCTCGCGCCGTGGCGGTGGCCGACCCTGGCCGCCGGCACGGTCACGATCCGCCGCCCCGCCAGACGCAGCCGCCACGCCGTGTCGGTGTCCTCGTAGTAGCAGAAGAAGTCGGCGGGGACGCCGCCGACGGCGCGGAGCGCGTCCACCCGCATCAGCACCGCCCCGCCACAGAAGCCGAAGGGCTCGCCGCCGGGCGGGGGCTCCGGGAGGTCCGCGCCGTGGCCGTCGGGGGTCAGCCGCACACCCGCCGACTGGACCGACCCGTCGGCGCGCAGCAGCAGGGAGCCGGCGGCGGCGACCCGGGGGTCGGCGTCGAGCGCGTCCTCCAACGCGCCCAGCCAGCCCGGCTCCGGCGCGGCGTCGTCGTTGAGCCACGCGACCCACGGAGTGTCCACATGGGACAGCGCAACCGCGAGGCCGCCCGCGTAGCCGAGGTTCCTGCCGAGCCGGAGCACCCGTGGCCGGCTCGGGTGCGCGGCGAGCAGGTCGGCCGTGCCGTCGTCGGAGGCGTTGTCCACCACGAGCGTCCTGTGTGGACGGTCCTGGGCGGCGAGCGCGTCGAGGCACCCGCCGACGTGCTCGCGGCCCCGCCACGTCACGACCACGACCGTGGTGCGCGCCGGGTTCCGCTCCGCCTGTTCCGCCACGGCCGCAAACACTAGGTCCTCCCCGGCCGGGGGCCTCGCGTGGGGAGCACCGTCGGCTGCGGGCACTGCGAGCACGTGGGCGCTGTGAGCACGTGGGCCCTGGGAGCACGTGGGCACTGCGGACACCTGTGGGGACGCTGGGCACCGGGGGTCGGGGCCGGGCACGGTCGGGCCGGACACGGCCTGTGCGAGGCTGACCGGCGTGCCCCAGCTCGTCGTGATCACCGAGCAGCTCCTCGCCCCGGTGCCGGGCGGGACCGGACGCTACACCCGGGAACTGGCCAGGGCGCTGGCCGCGACGGCGCCGGCCGGCTGGGAGGTCGGCGGGGTGGTCGCCCGGCACCCCGACCCCGCCGCCGCCGTGATCCCCGGCGTCGCGGGACCACGGGTGCTGCCGCTGCCCCCGCGCGCCCTGGTCGCCGCGTGGGAGCAGGGGCTGCCGCTGTGGCCGGGCGGCGACGCCGTGCACGCGCCCACCCCGCTCGCGCCGCCCGCCGGGCGCCGGGGCCGGCGGCTCGTCGTGACCGTGCACGACACCGTGCCGTGGACGCACCCCGAGACGCTCACCCGCCGGGGCGCGCTCTGGCACCGCAAGGTGATCCGCAGGGCGGCGGACCGGGCCGACGCCCTGGTCGTGCCGACCGCCGCCGTCGCGGCCGAGCTGGGCCGGCACGCGCCCGGCCAGGCCAGGGTGCACGTGGTGGGCGAGGGCGTGCCGGAGGTGCTCGCCGTGCCGCCGTCGGACGAGACCGTCGCGCGGGTCACCGCCCGGCTCGGCCTCCCGAACCGGTACGTGCTCGCGGTGGGCACCATCGAGCCCCGCAAGGGCGTCGAGACGCTCGTCGAGGCGATGGGCCGCTCCGACGCTCCCGACCTGCCCCTGGTCCTGGCCGGCGCGCCGGGCTGGGGCGGCGTCGAGCCCAGGGAGCTGGCCCGGCGGCACTACCTGCCGGAGGAGCGCCTCCACCTGCTCGGCCGGATCAGCGACGAGGAGCTGGCCGTCGTGCTGCACCGGGCGACGGTGCTCGCCGCGCCGAGCATGGCCGAGGGGTTCGGGCTGCCCGTGCTGGAGGCGATGGCCGCCGGCGTGCCCGTCGTGCACTCCGACGCCCCGGCCCTGGTCGAGGTGGCCGGCGGCGCGGGCGTCGTGGTGAAACGCGGCGACGCCGCGGGGCTGGCCCGCGCGCTGCGCGCGGTCGTCGACGACGAGGGCCGACGGGCCGGGATGGCGGAGGCCGGGCGTCGGCGGGCCGCGCGGCACCGGTGGGAGGACGCCGCCGAGGCCGTCTGGCGGATACACCTGGAATTGCACGGCTCCGTGCGTCGAGGGTCGCGCTGAGCGACGACGACGGGCCGGGCGCGGCCGAGGTCATGCCGCCAAGTGGGGTGTGACTCGACCAAACGGGACCTCGGCGGTCACCACGAGGCTTAGGCTTCCCGGGTGCCCCTCGCCGATCCCCACGTGCTCGTCGACGCGACCGCCATCCCCGCCGACCGCGGGGGTGTCGGCCGCTACGTGGACGCGTTGGTGGCCGCGTTGGACGCGGACGGCGCCCGCCTGACGGTCGTCTGTCAGCCCAGGGACGCCGAGCTGTTCGGCCGGCTCGCCCCGGGGGCCAGGGTGGCTCCCGCCGCCGAGGCCGTCGCCACCAGGACCGCCCGCCTCACCTGGGAGCAGACCACCCTGCCCCGGCTGGTCCGCCGGCTGGGCGTGGACGTGGTGCACTCACCGCACTACACCACCCCGCTGGCCAACCCGGTCGCCTCCGTGGTCACGCTGCACGACGCGACCTTCTTCACCGACGCGGGGCTGCACTCGTCGGTGAAGGCGCGGTTCTTCCGGGCGTGGACCAGGGCGTCCCTGCGCCGCGCCGAGATCAACGTCGTGCCCAGCAGGGCGACCGCGGACGAGCTGGTGCGCGTCGCCGGGGCCGACCGGAGGGCGCTCCAGGTCGCCCACCACGGCGTGGACACCGAGCGGTTCCACCCGCCGACGCCGGAGGACGTCGCGGCCGTCCGCCGCGACCTGGCGCTGGGGGACACCCCGTACGTGGCGTTCCTCGGCGCGCTGGAGCCGAGGAAGAACGTGCCCGCCCTGATCAGGGGGTTCGCCATGGCCTGCGCGGGCAGGGCGGACGCGCCCGCCCTCGTGCTCGCCGGGCAGCCGGGGTGGGACGGCCAGGTGGAACGCGCCCTCGACGCGGTGCCGCACCGGTTCCGGGTGATCCGCGCCGGCTACCTGCCGTTCGAGGCGCTGGCCGGGTTCCTCGGCGGGGCCGAGCTGGTCGCCTATCCCAGCCTTGGCGAGGGCTTCGGCCTGCCGGTGCTGGAGGCCATGGCCTGCGGGGCGTGCGTGCTGACCACCCGCCGGCTGAGCCTGCCCGAGGTCGGCGGCGACGCCGTGGCCTACTGCGGCGTCGGCGCCGGGGACATCGCGGCCGCGCTCGGCGAGCTGCTCGACGACCCGGCGCGGCGGGCGGCGCTGGCCAGCGCGGCGCAGCGGCGGTCGAAGGAGTTCTCGTGGGCGGCCAGCGCGGTGCGTCACCGGGAGGCGTACGACCGGGCGCACGTCCTGCGCCGTCGGGGCCGCTGACGCCCCCGGGCACGGGTGCGCCGCGTCGGCCAGCGGCAGAATGTGGCGGCGTGAGCCAGCCTCAGACCGTGTCCCACACCGCGCCGTACGGCGACCAGCTCGCCGTCGTGACAGTGACCTACTCGCCGGGAGAGGCGCTGGAGCGCTTCCTGGACAGCCTCGACAAGGCGACGACGCGCCCGTTCCGGGTCGTGCTCGCCGACAACGGCTCGGTGGACGGCGCGCCGGAGCGCGCCGCGGAGCGGGAGGGCGTCGAGCTGTTCCGCACCGGCGCGAACCTGGGCTACGGCACCGCGGCGAACCGCGCGGTCGCGCAGCTACCGCGCGAGGTCGGCTGGGTGGTGGTGGCCAACCCGGACATCGAGTGGGCTCCGGGGTCGCTGGACGCGTTGCTGGCCGCGACCGGGCGGTGGCGGCGTGGCGGCGCGTTCGGGCCGCTGGTCCGCGAGCCCGACGGCGCCGTGTACCCGTCGGCGCGGCTGGTTCCCTCGCTGGGCAAGGGGATCGGGCACGCGGTGCTGGGCAAGGTGTGGCCGGGCAACCCCTGGAGCCGGGCCTACCGCCAGTCCGACACCGAGGTCGTCGAGCGCACCGCCGGCTGGTTGTCCGGGTCGTGCCTGCTGCTGCGGCGCTCCGCGTTCGACTCCGTCGACGGGTTCGACCCCAGGTACTTCATGTACTTCGAGGACGTCGACCTCGGGGACCGGCTGGGCAGGGCGGGGTGGCTCAACGTCTACGTGCCCAGCGCCGAGGTGACCCACATCGGCGGGCACTCCACCCGGCACTCCTCGGCCCGCATGCTCGCGGTGCACCACCGCAGCGCCTACCAGTTCATCGCCGACCGGCACCCCGGCCCGCTGTGGGCTCCGCTGCGTCTGGCGGTGCGGGCCGGGCTCGCGGTGCGCGCGAAGCTGGAGGTTCGCGCCAGCGGCGGATGAGGGCGTCACGAGCGCCTCGCGGCTCCGGCGCCCGACCGCGCCAGGGTGGCCTTCGCCACGTTTTCCCCTGGTGCTGGCCACCCGCTCCCCGTCGGACACGTCATCATCCCCGGGGAGAGATGCGAGGGAGGGGGGTTCAGCGCCCGCCCTGCGGCCGTCGCTGCGGGGGCGCGTAGGGCTTCGGCGCCGCCTGGGAGCCCTGCGGGCCGAACCCGCCGGGCTGGCCGGGTGGCGGCGGTGCGAGGTGGCCGGACTGGCCCGGTGGTGGCGGCAGCACCTGGCCGTGACCGCCGGGGGGAGGCGCCGGGGGGCGCCCCTGCGCCGGCGTCGGTGGGAGGACGAGCGTCGACTCCAGGTCCGTCGCGTTGCGCGGATCGACCGAGTCGACCACGATGCGCGGAATCTGGACGGTGTTCGCCGCGTCCATCGGCGAGGTGGCGGAGTCCGGCGTGACGACGAAGCCACCACGGGCCCTGGCCCTCGCCAGGAGTTCGTCGGCACGCTCGCGAGGGTCCATCGCTGACCTCTCCAGGTGTATTGCGGCGGGTCCGACGCCCGCGTGCTGAGATTGCTCTGCCAGAGTATTCCCCCTAACGGGGTCCCGTCAGGAAGAGGAGGAGTCAACGGCATGTCGGCCACCCAGCGTCCGTCGCCGGAACCGCTGCGGGGGGTGGACGCGGTCGTGTTGGTCGGTGGCAAGGGCACGCGGCTGCGCCCGCTCACGCTGTCCGCGCCCAAGCCGATGCTGCCGACCGCGGGCGTGCCCTTCCTCACCCACCTCCTCTCCCGCATCCGCGCCGCCGGCATCACGCACGTGGTGCTCGGCACCTCCTACAAGGCGTCGGTGTTCGAGGAGCACTTCGGCGACGGGGCCGCGTTGGGGCTCGACCTGGAGTACGTGGTCGAGAACGAGCCGCTGGACACCGCCGGCGCCATCCGCAACGTCGCCGACCGGCTGCGCGCCGACGACGTGATGGTGTTCAACGGCGACATCCTCTCCGGCGTCGACCTGCCCGCCGTGCTCGGCACGCACCGCGAGGTGAACGCGGACGTCACGCTGCACCTGGTGAAGGTGACCGACCCGCGGCGCTTCGGCTGCGTGCCGACCGACGCCGAGGGCAGGGTGACCGCCTTCCTGGAGAAGACCGAGAACCCGCCGACCGACCAGATCAACGCCGGGTGTTACGTGTTCCGGCGCGGCGTGATCGAGGAGATCCCCGCAGGGCGTCCCGTCTCGGTGGAGCGGGAGACCTTCCCCGGCCTGCTCGCCGCCGGCGCGCGGCTCCAGGGGCACGTGGACGCCTCCTACTGGCTGGACCTCGGCACCCCGGCCGCGTTCGTGCAGGGCAGCGCCGACCTCGTGCGCGGCATCGCGCCGTCGGCCGCGCTCCCCGGCGAGCCGGGGCGGGCGATCGTGCTGGACGGCGCGCTGGTGCGGGACGACGCCGAGCTGGTGGGCGGCTCCACCGTCGGCGCGGGCTGCATGGTCGGCAGCGGCGCCCGGATCGACGGCTCGGTGTTGTTCGACGGGGCGGTCGTGGGCGCGGGCGCGGTCGTGGAGCGCTGCGTCATCGGCGCCAACGCCCGGATCGGCGACGGCGCCGTCCTGCGGGGCGTCGTGATCGGTGACGACGCGGTCATCGGGGCGCGCTGCGAGCTGCTCGACGGGGCCAGGGTCTGGCCGGGCGTCTCCCTGCCCGACGGCTCCGTCCGCTTCTCCACCGACACCTGACCCGCGCCCCGACCTGTCACCGAGCGACCGGGTCGCCGACGGCGACGGGTCGCGTCTTCCCAGATCAGCGCGGTCAGCGCCGGCGCGGGGAGCGCGGGGGGAAGGCTTAGACTCCGCGGGTGACCAGCGTTGTCGAGGTCGTGGGGGAGCGTCCGGCCAGCCGGACGTGGCGGCCGGCGCACCCGCTGGACCTGCTGGCGGTGGTGGCCCCGTTGCGGCGGGGCACGGGTGATCCCGCGTTCCGGGTCGGGGCCGACGGCGCCGTGTGGCGGGCGATGACGACCCCCGCCGGGCCGGCGACCCTGCGCCTGGGCCGCCTCGGCGACGAGGTGGAGGCCACGGCGTGGGGGCCGGGCGCGGAGTGGGCGCTCGACGGCGTTCCCGCGCTCCTCGGCGCGCACGACGACGACAGCGGCTTCGAGGCGCACCACCCGCTGGTGGCCGAGGCGCGCCGGCGGAACCCGGGGCTGCGCCTCGGCGCGACCGGCCGTGTCTGGGACGTGCTGGTCGCGGCCGTGCTGGAGCAGAAGGTGACCCAGCGTGAGGCGTGGCGGTCGTGGAGCGAGCTGTGCCGCTGGTTCGGCGAGCCGGCCCCGGGACCGGCCCCGGCCGGGCTGCGGGTGCCGCCCACGGCGGAGGCGTTGCGGGTCGTCACGGACTGGGAGTGGCACCGGGCGGGGGTCGACGGCGCGCGGCGGCGCACCCTCGTCGCGGTGGCGGGTGTGGCGAACCGCCTCGAACGCGCGGTGACGCTCCGGGGCGAGGAGGGCCGGCGGCTGCTGCGGCTCGTGCCGGGCGTCGGGGTGTGGACGGCCGCGGAGGTCGCGCAGCGGGCGTGGGGTGACGCCGACGCGGTGAGCGTCGGCGACTACCACGTCCCGTCCGTGGTGGGCTACGCCCTGCTCGGGCGTTCCCTCGACGACGACGGGATGCTGGAGGTGCTGGCGCCGTACGCGCCGCACCGGCAGCGCGCGGTGCGCTACATCGAGGCGTCTGGGGTCCGCCGCCCGCGCCGCGGACCCCGGCTCAGCGCCCGCGACTACCGGGCCATCTGAGCCGACGCCAACCGGACCAGCTCCGGGACGGTGTCCACATTGGACGGAAGTCCGTCGGTCGGCCACCACTGGAGGTCCAGCGACTCCTCGCTGCGCACCGCCTCCGCGTCGAGGGGCGCGCGCACCAGGAACCGCACGTCCAGGTGCCGGGTGGGCACGCCCAGCGAGCACGTGATCGGGTGCACGTCGAGGTGCAGCGGCGTCGGGTCGATCTCCAGGCCCTCGATGCCGGACTCCTCGGTGGCCTCGCGCAGCGCCGCGCCCGCCAGCGTGGTGTCCGCCGGCTCGCAGTGCCCGCCGAGCTGGAGCCACCGGCCGACCCGGGGGTGCAGGGTCAACAGCACGTTCTCGCCGGCGGCGTCGACCACGAGCGCCGAGGCCGTCAGGTGCCCCGGCTCGCAGGACCGCAGGCAGCCGTCCTCGCGCGCGGCGAGGAAGGCGAGGAACGCGTGGCGCAGCGCCTCCTGCCCGCTGTCGGCCGGCCGCCACGAGGTCAGGGTGCGGACCGCGTCCGCGTGCAGTGCCCCGGTCACAGTTCCACCAGTCCTTCGGTCAGCTCCCGCGGGGGGCGGGGCGCCAGCGGCGCGTCGGCGGGCCGCCCGACCGCGACCGCGCCCAGCGGTTCCCACGTCGCGGGCAGGTCGAGCACCGAGCGCACCACGTCGGGGCAGAAGATCGTCGAGGACACCCAGCAGGAGCCGAGGTCCTCGGCGGCCAGCGCCACCAGCAGTCCCTGCACCGCCGCGCCGCCGGCGACGGTGAACATGGTCCGCTCGGCCGTGGCCCGCCTGGCGTCCGGGTAGTCGTGCGACCCCTCGCGGACGAGGAACGGCAACACCAGTTCCGGCGCGGCGAAGAGCAGGTCGCCCCGGCGCACCCTGCGCTCCACCCGCTGCGCCGGCAGGCCGTCGCGCTCCAGGTCCGCCCGCCACGCGGCCCGCATCGCCTCCAGCAGCTTCGTCCGCAGTGGACGGTCGCGCAGCCAGACGAACCGCACGGGCCGGGTGTGGTGCGGCGCGGGCGCGGTCAGCGCGGCGCCCACCGCCCTGCGCACCGCCTCCTCGTCGACCGGCTCGTCGGAGAAGGCGCGCACCGAGCGGCGCACCAGCACCGCCTCGCGCCGCCCCCGCGTGATCGCCTCGGCGGCGCCGAGCCGGAACATGTCCTCCTCGATCGGCCGCAGCAGGTCGCGCGCGGTGGACCCGTCGTCCACGAAGGACAGTCCGCGCAGCACGGCGACCGGGACGCCGCCCAGCTTGCCCTTGACCAGGTCGGCGGCGGCCGCCACCTCGTCGGCCACGGCCACGCTGGTCACCGACAGCTCGTTGCCCTGCGCGTCGACCCGGCCGGCGTACCGGTGCAGCACGGGCAGGCCGGCCGAGCCGATCGCCATGTCCGTCTGCCCCACCCGCCAGGCGCGGCCCATCGTGTCGGTGACGACGACGGCGACGTCCACCCCGAGCCGCTCGCGCAGCCCGGCCCGCAGGCGGGCGGCCGAGGCGTCCGGGTCCTCGGGCAGCAGGGCCAGCTCGTTGCCGAAGACGTTGGACGAGTCGATCCCGGAGGCGGCCTGGACGATGCCCAGCCGGTTCTCGGTGATCAGGGTGCGGCGGAAGCGGGCGACGACCCGCACCGCCTCCCGCTCGACCAGCTCCCGGCGCAGCGCGTCCCGCTCCTCGGGGTCGGTCGGGGCCGGCACCAGCCGTCCCTCCACCTTGGACAGCACCTTGCTGGTGACCACGACCACGTCGCCGTCGGCCAGCCACGGCGCGGCCTCGGCGACCGCCGCCGTCAGGTCGTCGCCGGGGCGGAACTCGGGCAGCCCGAGGACCGGCAGCAGTGTGATCCGGTCGGCCGCGTGGTCGCCGGGAAACCGCTCAGTCACGCCACACCCCCGCGAGTCGCAACGCGTCCCGCGCCATCTCGGCGGTCGCGTCCACATCGGACATCAACAGCGGGACGGCCCGCACGGTCACGCCGGGCACGTCGGCGGAGTCGCCCTCGTGCACCAGCCAGCCGTCCAGCACCCCGCCCTCCTTGCGGGAGCCGTAGTGCCGGCCCACCGCCTCGGCCGTGGTGGCCACGCCGATCGCGTCGAGGCACGCGTCCGCCATGCCCCGCAACGGCCGGTCGGCGATGATCGGGGAGAGCCCCACCACGCTGGCCGGGGTCTCCCGCAGCGCCTGGCGGACGCCCGGCACCGCCAGGATCGTGCCCACGCTCACCACGGGGTTCGACGGCGCGAACAGCACCGCGTCGGCCGAGGCGATCGCCTCCACCACCCCGGGAGCCGGCTTCGCCTCCTCCGCCCCGACCGGGACGATCGCGTGCGCCGGCAACCCGGCCCGGTGGCGCACCCACCACTCCTGGAAGTGGATCGCCCGCCGCTCGCCGGTCTCCGGGTCGTCGACCACGACGTGCGTCTCCGCCCGGTCGTCGGTCATCGGCAGAAGGCGCACGCCCGGCCGCCACCGGTCGCACAGCGCCTCGGTCACCGCCGAGAGCGGGTAGCCGGCCCGCAGCATCCGGGACCGGACGAGGTGGGTGGCGATGTCGCGGTCGCCGAGCCCGAACCAGGTCGGGTCGGCGCCGTAGGCCGCCAGCTCCTCCTTCACGGTCCAGGACTCGCCGGCCCTGCCCCAGCCGCGCTCGGTGTCGATGCCCCCGCCGAGGGTGTACATGCAGGTGTCGAGGTCGGGGCAGATCCGCAACCCGTGCATCCAGACGTCGTCGCCGGTGTTGACCACCGCGACGACCTCGTGTGTCGACTCCCCGTCGGGCGCGCCCACCGCGGGCAGGCCCAACGCGGCCTTCACGCCCATGAGGAAACGCGCGCCGCCAACGCCACCAACCAGCACGACCACCTTCACGGCGCGATCCTCGCACGCGGCGGCGGACGGCGGCTCGGGGCCGGAGGGGTCACCTCCAGAACATGAACTCCCGCAGTCCGGCCGCGGCCGAGAAGAAGTCGCCGCCGACGGTGCCGAAGAGGGCGAACACCAGGTCCCAGAACACCCTGTTGAGCTGGGGCAGGGCGAACAGCGCCGCGAACAGCGCGAGCGGGGCCCATGGCCGCACCTTCGCCGCGAACTCGCGCGCGCGGTAGGAGAGGTAGGGCTCCAGGACGCCGAAGCCGTCGAGGCCGGGCACCGGCAGGATGTTCAGGACGAACGCGGCGATCTGGAGCAGCGCGAGGTAGGACAGCCCCCACCGCAGGCCCGTCGGTAGGTCGACGGCGGCGACGACGGCGGTGAGCAGCCCGCCCACGACGAGGTTCGCCAGGGGACCGGCCAACGACACCAGCGACTCGACGCCCCGGGACCGCAACGCGTGGTGGTTGATCCACACCGCGCCGCCGGGCAGCGGAACCCCGCCCACCACGAGCAGCAGCAGGGGGATCACCAGGCTCAGCACGGGATCGGTGTAGTGGCGGGGGTCGAGGGTGAGATAGCCCTTCGCGCGCACCGCGTGGTCGCCGCCCCGGTAGGCGACGAACGCGTGCCCGAACTCGTGCAGGCACAACGAGACCGCCCATCCGCCGAGGACGAGGACGACGATGCCGGCGGTGCGCGCCAGGGGAGTGTCGAGTGTGGTCAGGACACCGCCCGCCACGGTGGCGGCGAGGATGCCGAGGAACAGGGGACTGGGTCGGACGTGAGAACGCGTCACTGGTCCAGTCTGCCCAGCTAGCGGAGGTCCACCTACTCCGTTCGGAGTCTTCCCCGGACGGGTGTTCCCCGCTTGCGTCGCTGCTGTGACACAGGTGTAATCACATCGGTGTCATTCGCTGTAGGGACGGCGAGTCCGCCAACCGGGGAGTGCGGAAGGCGAGGAGGCGGACGACATGCAGCAGTGGATCCTAGGGAGCCTGGTGACGGAGCGGGGGGGCGCCGAACCGGCCAGCGTGGACGTGCTGGCTGAACTGTTCGGTGCGGCAGAGGAACAGGACTGGCAGGAGCGCGCGTTGTGCGCGCAGACGGACCCGGAGGCGTTCTTCCCGGAGAAGGGCGGGTCGACCAGGGAGGCGAAGCGGATCTGCGCCGGGTGCGAGGTCCGCGCCGAGTGCCTGGAGTACGCCCTGGCGCACGACGAGCGCTTCGGGATCTGGGGCGGTCTGTCCGAGCGGGAGCGACGGAAGCTCAAGCGCCGCGCGGTGTGAGTGAGCGGGGCCACGCCCCGGTTTCCTCCCGGAGTCGTACCGTGGGCAGCCACACGGGGTAGGGGAGAACCCCGGACTGGCTGAGGCGAGGCGACGGGGAGGGGCCGGTGTCGCGACGAACCCCGCCCCTGCTGCGGACCGCGCCGGTGCTGGCGGTGGTGGTGTGCCACGACGGGGAGCCGTGGCTGCCGACCGCCCTGTCGGCGTTGCGCCGTCTGGTCGTCCGTCCCCGCCATGTCCTCGCGGTGGACACCGGTTCCCGGGACGACACCGCCCGACTGCTGGCCGAGGCGACCGAGGACGCGGCGGACGGCCGGCTCCTCGACGGAGTGTTGACCCTGGGGAGGGACACCGGTTTCGGCGCCGCCGCGCGGATCGCCGTGGAGCACGCGGTCGACCGCTGGGGTGATCCCGGGCACTGGGTCTGGCTGCTGCACGACGACTGCGCCCCCGAACCGGACGCGCTGCTCGCCCTGCTCGCCGCCGCCGACGCCTCGCCGTCGGCGGCCGTGCTCGGACCGTTGGCGCTGGACTGGGCCGATCCCCGACTCGTCGTCGAGGCCGGGTTGTCGGCCGACGCGGCGGGCCACCGGCGGAGCGGGATCGACCCGGGAGAGCCGGACTGGGGCCGGTTGCGGCGGCGCGGCGAGGGGTCGGAGGAGTCGGAGGAGGAACCGCCGGACCACGGGGGACGTTTCGAGCAGAGCACGGAGGTGCTCGCCGTCGGTTCGGCCGGCATGTTGGTCCGTCGGGACGTCTGGTCCGACCTCGGCGGTTTCGATCCGGCCCTTCCGGTGCTGTGGGACGACGTCGACTTCGGCTGGCGGGCCAACCAGGCGGGCCACGTGGTGCTCTGCGTTCCCTCGGCCCGGATTCGCCATGCGCGCGCGGGACTTCGCGGCGCGCGGACGCTCGACGCCCTGCCGTCGGCGCTCCGCCCACCGGACGGCGGCGTCCCGTGGGCGGCGGATCGCGCGCACGGACTCCGAACGTTTCTCACACATTGCTCCCTTCTGTCTTTCCTCCTCGGTGTTCCCCGACTTCTCCTGCTGTCCCTGTTACGCACACTGGGCTTCGCGGCGACGCGACGCCTTCGGCGAGCCAACGCCGAGTGGGTGGCGGCAAGGTACGTCTTCTTCGGCGGAGCGCGCCTCCTGGCCGGCCGGCGGTCTCGTCAACGCCCGACGGGCGCGGGACGAGGAGACGCCGCCGCTCTGCTGGTCGGGCGAATCACCAGGCTCCGCAACGGATTCCACCGTGCGGTCGTCCACCTGGTCCGGCGTCGCGTCCAGGCCGACGCGGCGCTGGGTCGGCTCCCCGCGAACGCGGGCCGGGTGACGGTGTGGAGCCCTTCCGAGATCGCGGCCCCTCGACGCCCGGTCGGGCCGGAGGGACTGCCCGACGGGGCCCTGGGCAGGAGGGGACGTCCAGTCCACAAAGGACTGCGCCGCCCCCCGCGCGCGGTCGTCGTGCCGCTCGACGGCCAGTCAGGGGACGCGGTCGCCGTCGAGAGCCCGAGGCCCTCACCGGTGCCGCGCGACGGCCGCGGCGTCCGGCGGCCACCTGACCTGGTGATGGTCGATCTCGGACCCGGCCGACTGGCGCGGGAGTTCCTGCTCGCGCCGCCCGTGCTCCTGGTCGCCGCGCTGTCGGTGCTCGCGTTGGCGACGCACGTCGGGCGCCTCGGCCTCGACCCGGCCGGTGGCCGGCTGCTGCCGCTCGCGGGCCTGGCCGACACGTGGGGCGCGTACCTCGCGTCGTGGCACCCGGTCGCCGGTGGCACGTCCGCTCCGGCCCCGCCGGCCCTCGCGATCGTGGGAGTGCTCGGCGTGCTCGGCGGTCCGCCGACAGCGGTCGCCCTCCTGCTCCTGGCCGAGATGCCACTCGCCGGCCTCGCCGCCTACGCCGCGACCCGGCGCGCCCCCGTCCGGCGCTCGGTGCGGGCCGTCCTCGCCGCGATGTACGCGCTGTCGCCGGCCGCCGTCGCCGGGGTCGCCGAGGGCCGGCTCGACGCGGTGGTCGTGCACCTCCTTCTCCCTCCGGTGCTGGCGGGTGTCGTCGCCGTGGTCCGACCGGTCACCAGGGAGGACTGGACGGGCTCCTGGCTGTCCGTCGCGGCGGGCACCGCGCTGGCGCTCGCGGTGATCGGCGCCTTCTCGCCGCTGACGCACCTGGTCGTGGTGGTGGTGGCGCTGGCGGGGTTCGTGGCGCTGCCCGGTCGGCGGGGCGACGGCCGACGCCGGGTCGTGGCCCTGTTCGCGGTGGTGCTCGCGCCGGTGGCGGCGTTGTTCCCGTGGCCGGCGGAGGTGATGCGCCACCCCGCGTTGCTGCCGCACGGTGTGGGCGCCGTGGTTCCGGAGGCTCCGGCCCCGATCACGGCGCTGGTCACGCTCCACCCGCGCGGCGCGGGCGGGATGGCCTGGGTGGGCGCGGCGGTCGTGCTCGCGGCGTTGGCCGTGGTGGTGACGCGTCCTCGACGGTCGGTGCTTCCCGGGCTCGCTGTCGCGGGTCTCGGGGCGCTCGCGGCGGTCGTCGTGCGGTGCGTGCCGGTGGTTCCCGTCGCCGGGGGAGCGGCCCAGGTGGGCTGGGTCGGGGTTCCCCTGCTGATCGTGGCGTGCGGCCTGTCGTGGTCGGTGTTGGCCGCCTGCCAGGAGGGGGAGACCTCGGGCGCGCGCTGGAGGACCCGGAGAGCCCGGAGAACGCTCGTTCCCTCCCCGGTCGTCGCGGTCGCCTGCGTGGCGTTGGTCCTCGCGCTGGCCTCGTCGGCCCTGCTGGAAGGGCGGGACGGGCCACTGAGGACGACCGACCGTCCGACGCTGGCGGCCCCGCTCGCGTACGAGGTGGAGCGGAGCGGGTGCGGTGTGCTCTGGCTCGACGACGCGCGCGTCCGGCTCGTCGCGGGCCGCCTCCCCGCCTTCGGGGACGACGACCTCGCGCCCGTGCCCTCGGCCCCCGGGCGGCTGGAGCGCTGGTCCGGCCAACTGCGGACGGGCGACCGCGACGCGGTGCGCGCCGGACTGGCCGAGGTCGCCTCGGCCGGGGTCCGGTTCGTGGTCCTGCCGCGCGCGGAGCTGGCGGACCGCCTGCGGGAACTGGGCGGAGAGCGGGTGGCCGACGCCCCGTCGACCACGGACGGGCGGGCGGTGCTCCGCGTCCTCTCCCCCTACGCCCCGGCGCTGTTGCTGTCACCAGAACAGGCGGTGAACGCCCGAACGGGCGGGTTGCCTCCGGGAGATCCGGACACGCCCGGCCTGGTGCCCGTCGACGCGGTCCCGCCGACGCTCGCGGTCCGCACCTCCGAGGGCGGGGAGGGCCGGCTGCTGGTGGTGGCGGCCGAGCGGGAGCCGGGCTGGTCGGCCACGGTCGACGGCGTCCCCGTGCCCCTGGCCACCGCGTGGGGCCACCAGGTGGCGGCCCCGGTGCCCGCGCGCGCCGCCGAGGTCCGCCTGGAGCCGCCAGGGCGGGCCAGGCCGTTCCTGCTGCTGGTCCAGCTCGCGGTCGTGGTGTTCGGCCTGGTCACCGCGATCCCGTCCCGCGCGGGGGAGCGGGGAGCCGACGCGGGGGCCTACTCGCCCTCGACGACGTCGGGGTCGAGACCCAGATAGGTGGCGACCTGCTCGACGAGCACGTCGTGCACCAGGTCGGCGAGGTCGTTGCCGTCCCTGGCCCGCGCCTCCAGCGGGCGGCGGTAGAGCACGATGCGGGCCCTGGTCGGCAGCCCGCGCCGGTCGACGCCGGCCGGCACCAGCCGGGCCAGCGGCACGTTGCCGTCCTCGACGACGTCGCTGCCCCACATGAGGTCCTCCGGCGAGGTGACGTTGACCTCGGGGACGTCGTCCACGGCCACGTCGAGCTGGGTCAGCTCGGTGTGCCAGCGCTGCTCGATCGGCTCCAGGGCCTCCAGCACGAGCTGGTCGAACCGCTCCGCCCTCGTCCTGGCGGCCGGCAGCGACGCGGGGTAGAGCGGCCCGCGCAGCCCCCGGCCGCGGCGGTCCCTGCGCCGGTGGCCCCCGCCGGGGCGTCCGGGCAGGCCGGGGCGCGGGTGTCGCGGGGGGCCCGGGTACGGGTGCCCCGCGGAGCCGGCCGGACCACGTGCCATCACCACGGCGGAGAGGGTACGCCGTGCGTGTCACCCGCGTGCCTGCCACGCTCGGGGACCTGGTGGCGCTATCGTCGCCACCGTGCGGAGCGTGAGGCGGTGCTCGCGGACCGGGTGCACGAACCCGGCCGTTGCGACGCTCACCTACGCCTACGCCGACTCCACAGCCGTGGTCGGTCCACTCGCCACGTACGCGGAGCCGCACAGCTACGACCTGTGCGAGCAGCACGCGATGCGGCTGACCGTCCCCCGCGGCTGGGAGGTGGTGCGGCATGAGGGTGAGTTCGCCGTCCCGCAGCCCTCGGTGGACGACCTGACCGCGCTCGCCGAGGCGGTGCGGGAGGCCGGCCGGGCGGACCGGCCGGTCGAGACGCCGGAGCCGACCAGCGGCACCGGCCGACGTGGTCATCTCCGGGTGCTGCCCAACCCGGCCGATGATTGACGCGGCCACCTCGTGCGCGACGTCGCGCGAGGTGACGAGCCCACCGGTGGCGCAGCGCGTGACCAGCCCCCGTCGGTAGGCTGCCGCTGGCAGCACGAGCGAGGAGCAACGGGAGAAGGCGTGCGCGACCTGTCCGGGATCGTCAAGGCCTACGACGTCAGGGGCGTCGTGGGGGACCAGCTCGACGCGGACGTGGTGCGGGACATCGGCGCCGCGTTCGCCCGCCTCGTCGGCGGCCCCGCCGTGGTCGTGGGCCACGACATGCGGGACTCCTCGCCGGGCCTGGCCACCGCGTTCGCCGAGGGCGTCACCGCCCAGGGCGTCGACGTGGTCAGCATCGGCCTGGCCAGCACCGACATGCTCTACTTCGCGTCGGGGCGGCTGGAGCTGCCGGGCGCGATGTTCACCGCCAGCCACAACCCGGCCCAGTACAACGGCATCAAGCTGTGCCGCTCCGGCGCGGCCCCGGTCGGCCAGGACAGCGGCCTGGCCGAGATCCGGCAGATGGTCGAGCAGGGCGTGCCCGAGTTCCTGGGCCAGCGCGGCTCGGTGACCGAGCGGGACATGCTGGGCGAGTACGCGGCGCACCTGCGCACGCTGGTCGACCTCGGCGGCATCCGCCCGCTGAAGGTCGTGGTCGACGCCGGCAACGGCATGGGCGGCCACACCGTGCCCGAGGTGTTCGCCGGCCTGCCGGTGGACGTCGTGCCGATGTACTTCGAGCTGGACGGCACCTTCCCGAACCACGAGGCCAACCCGCTGGACCCGAGGAACCTCGTCGACCTCCAGGCGAAGGTGCGCGAGGTGGGCGCGGACGCCGGCCTGGCCTTCGACGGCGACGCCGACCGCTGCTTCGTGGTGGACGAGCGCGGCGAGCCGGTCTCGCCCAGCGCCGTCACCGCGCTGGTCGCCGTGCGCGAGCTGGCCAAGGAGCCGGGCGGCACCGTGATCCACAACCTGATCACCTCGAAGGCGGTCCCCGAGATCGTCGCCGAGCACGGTGGCAAGCCGGTGCGCACCAGGGTGGGCCACTCCTTCATCAAGGAGAAGATGGCCGAGACCGGGGCGATCTTCGGTGGCGAGCACTCGGCGCACTACTACTTCCGGGACTTCTGGCGGGCCGACACCGGCATGCTGGCCGCGCTGCACGTGCTGGCCGCGCTGGGCGAGCAGGAGCGACCGCTGTCCGAGCTGACCAGGGAGTTCGCCAGGTACGCGGCCTCCGGGGAGATCAACTCGACGGTGGACGACCAGGCCGCGCGGATGGCCGAGGTCCGCTCCGCCTACGAGCGCGTGCCGGGGGCCACCGTGGACGAGCTGGACGGGCTGACCGTGGAGCTCCCCGACGGGTCCTGGTTCAACCTGCGCCCGTCGAACACCGAGCCGCTGCTGCGGTTGAACGTCGAGGCCAGGGACGCCGAGGCGGTCGCGGCGCTGCGCGACGCGGTGCTGGCGATCGTCCGTGGCTGACCTGCGGGAGGGAGAGACCGTGGCCGTGCGACTGGACCCCCAGCTCCTGGAGATCCTGGCCTGCCCGTGCCCGGAGCACGCCCCGCTGAGGGCGGGGACCCCGGAGGACGCGCAGGCGGACTACCTGACCTGCACCGCCTGCGGGCGCCGGTTCCCCGTCAGGGACGGCATCCCGGTGCTGCTGCTCGACGAGGCCGAGCAGCCGCCCACGGCCGCGGCGGGACCGAGGGGCGACGGGGACCCGGCGGTGGGGTGAGGTAGCCGTGCTGGACGACAGCCTGCTCGACGACCCCGACCGACTGGCCGAGGCGGACACCGGCGGGCTGCTCAGGGCGGCCGCGGGTGCGGGCGCCCAGGTCCGCTCCACCGTGGAGAGCGCCGCCGAGGCTGGCCTGGACGCGTTCGGTGGCGAGCGCCCGAGGGCGCTCGTGCTCGTCACCAGACCCGGCGCGGGCGCGACCGCGTCGCGGCTGCTGGCCGCGATGCTCGGGCCGTCCTGCCCGGTGCCGGTGGTGTTGTCCGACGCGGCCCCGAGCTGGGTCGGCGCGCTGGACGCCGTCGTGGCGCACACCGACGATCCCGGCGACGCGGTGCTGGCCGAGTCGGTCGACCTGGCCGCGCGGCGGGGCTGCCGGGTGTTGCTCACCGCGCCGGCCGAGGGGCCGGTGGCCGCCGCGGCCGCCGGGCAGGCGGTCCTGTTGGCCCCGAGGGTGCCCTCGCCCACCGGGCTGACGTTCAGCAGGGCGTTCGCCGGCGGACTGCTGGCGGTCAACGCGCTCGGCCTGCTGCGGACGGACCTGTCGGCGGTGGCCGACGAGCTGGACCGCGAGGCGGAGCGCAACTACGTGGCGCACGAGTCGCTGGTCAACCCGGCGAAGGCGCTGGCGTTGCGGCTGGCCGAGCGCACGCCGTTGCTGTGGGGCCTCGACCCGGCGGCGACGACGGTGGCGGGGCACGCCGCCGACGCGCTGGCCGGGTTCGCCGGGGTGGTCGCGGACGCCGCCGGCTACCCGCAGGCCATGACCCGTCCGGTGCTGCACCGCACGGCCGTGCGGGCGGGGTCGGGCGAGGACCTGTTCGCCGACCCGGACGAGGTGCCGAGCGGTCGGCCCAGGGTGCTGTTGTTGGCGGTGCGCCGGGGCGCGGTCGCCGAGGCGGCCCGGCGGGCCGCGGCGGACACGCTGCCCGGCGCGGACGTGGTCGCCGTGCCCGAGGAGGTGGCCGGGGACGAGGCGGTGTGCGCCGCGGTGCTGGCGTCGCGGTTCGACACCGCCGCGTTGTACCTCGGCCTCGCGCTCGGCACGCTCGGCGGCCCCGGTGTGCTCAGCGCGGTGGTCGACTGATGGCTGTGGGGGTTCACCCCACACCTCCGGGAATCCTCCCGGACCCCGGACCGGGGGTGTGGGCGCAGGGCACGGGGTGGCGGCCGGCGCGGGCGGTGGCGCGCGCCGGGCGCGGTGGGTGCGGTGGGAGCCCGGGGCTTGGTGAGACGGACGCTCCCGTGCCCCACCGGCCGGTCGGCGTTCGATCTTCCCTGGCCGCGGCGCTGTCAACCCGGGCAGAGCTGACGGCGTCGACAGCACTGACGGCGTCGACAGAACTGACAGCGCTGACAGCGCTGTTTCCCGGACTGGACATCGGGGCCACCGCGCGCCCGGCGCGGGGCGGGTGGTCACCGCGAGACGGCTTCGCGGCGCCCGGCCCCGCACGACGGTCGGGCGCGGCGCGTGGGCGCGCCCCGAGACGACACCAGCATCGACAGCCGGTCGGGACGACCGGCTGACCACGGCCCCCGTCGTCCCCGACCTGGGGACCTCGGCGGGCAGGCAGCGACCCCGGCGCCCTGGTGGGCGCGGCGGCCGCCGGACGAAGGAGCGAGACGACAACCGTGGATCTGCTGCGCAACGCGGTGCGCCCCTACGCGTGGGGGTCGCGTACCGCGATCGCCGACCTGCTCGGGCGCCCGGTGCCGGCGCCGCACCCCGAGGCGGAGCTGTGGCTGGGCGCCCACCCGGCCGACCCGTCGTTGCTGGTCGGCGAGGACGGGTCGGAGACGTCGCTGCTGGACCGGCTGACCGAGGACCCGACGGGTCAGCTCGGCCCGGACTGCGCCGGCCGCTGGGGCGGCCGGCTGCCGTTCCTGATGAAGGTGCTGGCCGCCGACGAGCCGCTGAGCCTCCAGGCCCACCCCTCGGCGGCGCAGGCCGCGGAGGGCTTCGCCAGGGAGGAGGCGGCCGGCATCCCGCTGGACGCCCCGAACCGGAACTACAAGGACCCCAACCACAAGCCCGAGCTGATCTGCGCGCTCACCGAGTTCCACGCGCTGGCCGGGTTCCGGGACGCGCACCGCACGCTGGAGCTGTTGAAGTCCCTGGAGGTGCCGGCGCTGCGGGCGCACATCGAGCTGCTCGCGGCGCAGCCGGACGCCGACGGTCTGCGCGCCCTGTTCACCACCTGGATCACGTTGCCGCAGCCGGCGCTGGACAAGCTGGTCCCGCAGGTGCTGGACGGTTGTGTCGCGCACCTGAGGGACCACGGGCCGTTCGACCGCGAGTGCCGCACCGCGCTGGAGCTGGCCGAGGCGTACCCGGGGGACGCGGGCGTGCTCGCCGCGTTGTTGTTGAACCGCATCGTGTTGCACCCCGGCGAGGCGATCTACCTGCCGGCCGGGAACCTGCACGCCTACCTGCACGGCACCGGGGTGGAGATCATGGCCAACTCCGACAACGTGCTGCGCGGAGGGCTCACGCCGAAGCACGTGGACGTCCCGGAGTTGTTGCGGGTGCTGGACTTCCGCTGCGGCGACGTGCCCGTGCTGCGGGGTGACGCCGTGGGACACCTGACCGCGTACCGGACTCCCGCCCCGGAGTTTCATCTGTCCACATTGGACTGGACATCGGAGTCGGGAGACGTCGAGGGCGAGTGGATCGACTCGGCCGGCCCGCAGATCCTGTTGTGCACCGCCGGCGCGGCGCGGCTGACCACGGCCGACGGCCGCCGCCTCGACCTGGCGCGCGGGCAGTCGGTGTGGGTGGCGGCCGCCGACCCGTCGGTGTTGGTCGAGCCGGTCGGCCTCGCCGAGTGCGGCAGGGTGCAGCTCTTCCGCGCGACCGCCGGCGTGGCCTGACCCGCCCGCCGAGGCGAACACCGGAACACCGACCAGCACCGACCGGCAGCGGCTGGCGCCGACAAGCACTGTCCACCGAGGTCTGTTCCGGCCTTCGCGCGCGCCCCTTGCTGTGTGAGGTGTTTCCTTCGCGTTCCTCGTGGCGATCCGAGGGGAGAGCGGCCGTTCGTGTTCTAGGGTCACTCCGGCAAACCGGGCACGACGGCCGCGAGGCCGTGAGAAGCGAGGAGTAACCGTGGCAGCAGGGGGCGGTGCGAAGGCGATCGTCGCGGCGCTGCTGGCCAACGCGGGCATCGCGGTCGCCAAGTTCGTCGGCTTCGCCATCACCGGCTCGTCGTCGATGCTGGCGGAGGCCGTGCACTCGGTGGCGGACACGTCCAACCAGGGGCTGTTGCTGCTGGGGCGGAAGAAGTCGCGGCGCGCGGCGACAGCGGACCATCCCTTCGGGTACGGCAGGGAGCGCTACTTCTACTCCTTCGTGGTGGCGCTGCTGTTGTTCACGCTGGGCTCGGTGTTCGCGGTCTACGAGGGCATCCACAAGATCGAGAATCCCGAGCCGCTGCACAACCCCGTGGTCGGCGTGGTGATCCTGCTGGTCGCCATCGCGCTCGAGGGGTGGAGCTTCCGCACGGCCATCGCCGAGTCGCGGGAGCTGAAGGGCTCGGCCACCTGGACCCAGTTCATCCGGCAGGCCAAGACCCCCGAGCTGCCGGTCGTGCTGCTGGAGGACGCGGGGGCCCTGTTCGGTCTGGTGCTCGCGCTGGGCGGCGTCGGCCTGACGCTGCTCACCGGCGACCCGGTCTGGGACGGGATCGGCACGCTGTGCATCGGCGTGCTGCTCGGCGTCATCGCGATCACCCTCATCGTGGAGACCAAGAGCCTGCTCATCGGCGAGGGCGCCACCCCGGAGGTGCTGTCCGGGATCGTCGGGGCCCTGGAGGCGGGCCGGATCGACCGCGTCATCCACATCCGCACCCAGTACCTCGGGCCGGAGGAGCTGCTCGTCGCGGCCAAGGTGGCGCTGGTGCCGGGGCTGGACATGGCGGACGTGGCGACGGCGATCGACGACGCCGAGACCCGGGTGCGCGCGAGGGTGCCCGAGGCGCGGCTCATCTACCTGGAACCCGACATGTACCGCGAACGGCCCACGACGACCGACTGAGCCGACCGGGTGAGGTGTCCGCATGGCGGACACCTCACCCGCGTTCTCGGTCCGATCCGTCCGGTTTCCGAACGGTTCCCGGGGACTGGGTGCGAAACATCACTCCTGGCCAGCTAGGGTGGTTCCCTCGTTCGTACGTGATCCGGACCACGACAGGAGGGCACTCGTGCCGGGCACAGGACTTTGGCGTACCAAGTCCGTCGAGCAGTCCATCGCGGACACCGACGAACCCGACACGCGACTGCGCAGGGACCTCTCGGCGTGGGACCTGACGGTCTTCGGGGTCGCGGTCGTGGTCGGGGCGGGCATCTTCACGGTCGCCGCGAGCACGGCGGGCGACGTCGCCGGACCCGCCGTCTCGCTGTCGTTCGTCTTCGCCGCGATCGCCTGTGGACTCGCCGCGTTGTGTTACGCGGAGTTCGCCTCGACGGTCCCGGTCGCCGGCAGCGCCTACACCTTCTCCTACGCGACCTTCGGCGAGTTCGTCGCCTGGATCCTCGGCTGGGACCTGATCCTGGAGTTCGCGTTGGCCGCCGCGGTCGTCGCGAAGGGCTGGTCGGGCTACCTGGACCAGACGACGACGCTGTTCGGCCTGCGGGTGCCGACGGTGGTGCACCTCGGCGGGATCGAGTTCGACTGGGGCGCCGTGCTGCTCGTCGGCGTGCTGTGCGTCCTGCTCGCGCTGGGCACCAAGCTGTCCTCGCGGGTCAGCCAGGTGATCACGGCCATCAAGGTCGCGGTCGTCCTGTTCGTCATCGTGCTCGGCATCGGCTACATCAACACGGACAACTACACGCCGTTCGTGCCGCCGGCCGCCCCGGCCAGCGCGGGCCACACCGGGCTCGACCAGTCGCTCGTCTCGCTCGTCCTCGGCGGGCAGACCAGCCACTTCGGCATCTACGGCCTGCTGGCCGGCGCGTCCATCGTGTTCTTCGCCTTCATCGGCTTCGACATCGTGGCGACCACCGCCGAGGAGACCCGCAACCCGCAGCGCGCCATGCCGAGGGGCATCATCGGCTCGCTGGCGATCGTGACCGTGCTGTACGTCGCGGTGTCCTTCGTGCTGACCGGCATGCAGTCCTACCAGGACCTGGCCACGAAGACGCTGCCCGACGGCACCAAGCAGAAGTCCAACCTGGCGACCGCGTTCGCCGCGCACGGCGTGGACTGGGCGGCGCAGATCATCGCGGTGGGCGCGCTCGCCGGTCTGACCACGGTCGTCATGGTGCTGCTGCTGGGCCAGACCCGGGTGCTGTTCGCGATGTCCCGCGACGGCCTGGTGCCGAGGGGGCTGGCGCACACCAGCCAGCACGGCACCCCGGTGCGGGCGACGGTCCTGGTGGGCGTCGTGGTGGCGGTCGCGGCCGGCTTCTTCCCCGCCGGCAAGCTGGAGGAGATGGTCAACGTCGGCACGTTGTTCGCCTTCGTGCTGGTCTCCGCCGGGGTGCTGGTGCTGCGGCGGACCCGGCCGGAGCTGCCGCGCGGGTTCCGCACCCCGTGGGTGCCGCTGGTGCCGATCCTGGCGATCCTCACCTGCGTGTGGCTGATGCTGAACCTGACCGTGCTGACCTGGGTGCGCTTCCTCGTGTGGATGGTGGCCGGCGTGGTCATCTACTTCCTGTACGGCCGCACCCACTCGGTCCTCGCGCGGCGGCAACGCGAGGGCACGGAGATCGTCGCCGGCGGCTGACGCCCGCCCGACGACCGCGTGGTCCTGACGGGAACGGACCTCGTCCACGGTGGCGGGGTCCGTTCCCCGTTCCGGCGCGTGTCGTGCCGCCGCCGGCGTGCCCGGTGGGCGCACCGTCCCGGAAGGACGGTCAGCCCTCCAGGAGGGACTGGCCGACGTAACGGTCGCCGGCCGGTGGGATCGCGAACAGCGCGCTCGCCTCGTGCACGATGAAGCGGTTGAGCGCGTCGCCGGCGGTGGCCAGGTTGTGCATCACCGGCACGAAGCCGCGGCGGGGGTCGGCCTGGAAGGCGAGGAACAGCAGGCCGGCGTCCCTGGTCCCGTCGGGCCGGGTGCCGTCGTCGTAGTTGAACGGCCGCCGGAACATCCGCGCCCCGCCGTTGGTGCTGGGGCTGGACAGGCGGACGTGCGCGTCCCTGGCGACGTAGGGCTGACCGTCCGGGCGCTTGACCGCGAGGTCGACCTGGTCGGTCAACGCCTCGCGGCCCAGGGGGGCTCCTGAGGTGGTGTGTCGGCCGATCACCTCGTCGCGCCGGTCCATCGGCAGCGCGTACCACTCGTCGAGCAGCATCCTGATCCGCCGCACCACGAGGTAGGTCCCGTGGACCATCCACTGTGGACGCTCCCACTCCGGCACCCACACCGTGGAGTCGAACAGGCCGCTGCCCGGCCGCGGGTTGTTCACCCCGTCCACCTGGCCCATCAGGTTGCGGGGCGGCGGGCTGGGCTGGGGGGCGGGGTCGAGCGCGCGGAAGCCGCGCTGGGCCCAGCGGAGGCGCAGCGTCCCCCCGACCTGGCGGCGCACGAGGTCGGCGAGGCCGCTGGCCACCATCTCGTCCTCGGCGCAGACCTGCACCAGCACGTCCCCGCCGCCGCGGGCCGGATCGAGCTGGTCGCCGGGGAAGGCCGGCAGGTCGGCCAGCGCCTCGGGGCGCTGCGCGTCGAGGCCGAGCCGGGACAGCAGGCTCGCGCCGAAGCCGATGGTCAGCGTTGCCCCGCCGGTCGCCAGCCCGGCCAGCGGCAACGCCTCCTCCTGCCGGGCCAGCTCGCCGCCGGGGAGCCGGTCGGAGAGCCGCCGCAGGTCGGTGAGCGCGGTGGAGAGGGCGCGGCGGTCGCGGCGGTCCGCCACGCCGGGGTCGAGGTCGAAGGCGAGCAGGCGCACCTGCGCGGGGGGCGGGGTGGCGACGCCCGGCTGTCGGCGCGGGTCGCCAGCCGGGACCGGGCCCGACGAGGAGGGGCCCGACGAGGAGGGCGCGTCGCCGGGCGCGGCGGCCGGCGTGTCCGGCGTGCCCGACGGCCGGCGGGCGACGGTGATCCCGGCGCCCGCGGTCGCGCCGAGCGCGGCGCCGGTCACCCCCGCGGCGCCGAGCAGGCCGAGCAGCCGGCGGCGGCCCACCACGGGCCGCCCGGCCGGCCGCTCGGCCGGAGCCGGGGGCTCCTCAGTGGCCGCCATGGCCGGAGCCCGAGGTGGGGGTCACCGACCCACCCGACGGGGACTGCGAGGCGCGCGGAGCCTGCTCCTGGCTCAGGACCGGAAGACTCATGCTGATCCTCTTCCCGCTCGCGAAGGACAGTTCCACCGGAACCCGCTCGCCGGCGGCGAGCTCCTTCTTCAGCCCCACCAGCATCAGGTGCTGGCCGCCGGAGCGCAGTTCGACGTCCTGGCCGACCGGCAGCGGGATCTCGTTGATCTGCACCATCTTCTCGGCGCCGTTACCGGTTGCCTGCATCGTGTGCAGCTCGGCCTTGTCCGCGACCGGTGTCGAGACCCCGGTCAGGGCATCCGCGGCCGGACCGCTGTTGCGCAGCGTGAGATAGCCGGCGGTCATGTCCTTCTTTGGGGGCTGTTTCACCCAGCCGCCGCTGATCTGGAGCGGACCCTCGGTGGCGGTGGCCAGCGCGGGGGCCGGCGTCCCGGCGTGGCTGGTCGACCGGGTGACCTTCGGCGGGGTGACCGTGGTGGTGAGGGTGCTGGCCTCCTCGCTGTTGCTGCACGCGGTGAGCAACGCGCCGGCCGCCACGGCCGCCGTGGCCATCAGCGGGACCAGTCGGGTTCTGGCTCGCGCCATCGGGTGAGTTCTCCTTCCGATCAACGATTGAGCAGGGTGCGCAGGTCGGTCAGCATGTCGTCCGAGCTGGTGCCGCTCCGGTAGTAGCCGGCGCCCTTCCCGTCCGGGGTGTAGAGCAGGACCTGGGCGCCGTGCGTGACCTCGTAGTCGCCGGCGGCGTCGGTCTTCGGCGGCTCGATCCCGATGTTCACCGAGTGGGCCGCCGCCACGATGTCGTCGATCTTCCCGGTGAGGCCGACGAAGTCGGGGCCGAACTGGCGCAGCCAGGTGCCGAACGCCTCGGGGGTGTCCCTGGCCGGGTCGGAGGTGACCATCACGACCTGCACCCGCTGGCGCTGGGACTGGTCCAGCTTGCGCACCGCCTGGCCGATGTCGCCCATCGTGGTGGGGCAGACGTCGGGGCAGTTGGCGTAGCCGAAGTAGAGCAGGGTGACCTTGTCCCGCAGTCGCTGGGCGAAGTCGAACGGCCGGCCCTGGAGGTCGGTGAGGTTCGGCTTCGGGGCCTCCAGCGGGGTGGGGAACGCCGCCGCCTTCAGCGCGGCGGCGCTCGTCGTGGTGCTGGTGCCGGCCGGAGCGGAAGATCCCGGGTCGCCGCAGGACGCCAACAGCAGTCCGGCGAGCAGGGCCGACGCCACGCAGCGCAGTGCTCGCACGTTCCTCCTCCAGGATGCGCGGCGTTCGCCGCCGCGTCGTCGCGGCCACCGGTCGGCAACCTCTCGGCAGCCTACTCATCCGAGCGGGGGTGATCCCGGGTGAGGGGAGGCGCTCGCGACCCAGCTCACACAGGGGCGAGAAGCGGCCGAATCTGGTTGAACCACGCAACATTCGCCGCGGTGCCGCGGTCCCTTTCCTGGTGGTGTTCCCTGCCTGGCCCCGCGCTGCGTGCGCGGCCGGAGACGGTGGCACGGGCGGCGCTCGGCGGCGGCCCCGCCGTGGATCACGGGGCGCTGGTCGGGCGTCCCCGATCATCCGAGGGCAGCGGTCACCGAGGGTCGGCGCGAACCGACCGGTTCACGCGGACGGCTTCCCCCGGACCGGTCTCACGTCGACGCGTCCAACGTCGCGATCTCCTCCGGGGTCAGCCGCAGTTCCGCCGCCGCCGCCGAGTCCAGGATCGTCTCCGGGCGGGTGGACCCGGGGATGGGGACGACGACCGGGGCCTTGGCCAGCATCCACGCCAGGCACACCCGCTGCGGGCTCACCCGGTGCCGCCGGGCCACCTCGGTGAACGCCCGGTGCCGCCGGCCCAGCTCGCCGGCCCCGTTCATCCCGCCGAGCGGGCTCCACGGCAGGAACGCGATCCCCAGCTCCGCGCAGAGCCGCAGCTCGGGCTCGCTGTGCCGGAAGCGTGGCGAGAACTCGTTCTGCACGGCGGCCAGCCGGCCGCCGAGCACCGCGTCGGCCTCGCGGATCTGGTCGGGGTCGACGTTGGACACCCCGGCGAGCCGGATCTTGCCGGCGTCCAGCAGCTCGGCGAGCGCGCCCACCGACTCGGCGAACGGCACCTTCGGGTCGGGGCGGTGCAACTGGTAGAGCCCGATCGCCTCCACGCCGAGCCGCCGCAGCGACGCCTCGCACGCGGCGACCAGGTGCTCGGGGCGCCCGTCCAGCTCCCACGAGCCGTCGGCGGCCCGCGTGTGCCCGCCCTTCGTGGCCACCAGCACGTCCACGCCCAGCGGGTGGTTGTGCAGCGCCTCGGCGACCAGCTCCTCGTTGTGCCCGAAGTCGTCCGCGCCGAGCGAGTAGGCGTCGGCGGTGTCGACGAGCGTGATCCCGACCTCCAGCGCGGCGTGGATGGTGTCGATCGCCTGCTGGCGACCGGGTCGGCCGGCCACCGACAGCGGCATCGCGCCCAGACCGATCTCGGACACGTGCACGCCGCCGATGCTGCGCTGCTGCATCGCTCCTCCTCGCCGCTCCGGGTCGGCCGGGTTGGCGTCGCTCCCGATGGTCCTTCCCCCGCCAGCTTTTCCCAACCGCCGGTCGGCCGCCAGCGGTAGCGTGCCGGTCATGACCTCGTTGTCGGCGAAGGCGGGCATGACGGGCGCGGTGGGCCTGAACGGCGCGGTCGGCGTGGTGGGCGCGGTGGGCCCGGCCGGCGCGGCGGGCGCGGTGCGCGTGGTGGCCAGCGCGGACGGGACGCGCGCGTGACCCGCCTGCTGTGCCTGGACGTGGGGTCGACCTGGACCAAGGGCGCGTTGCTCGCCCCGGACGGGGAGCTGCTGGGGACGGCCCAGCACCGGACGACCCCGCCCGAGGTGCTGGACGGCGTGCGCGCCGTGGCCGCCGAGCTGGGCGCGGAGGAGTGCGCCTCGCTGGCCTGCTCCTCGGCCGGCGGGGGCCTGCGGTTGGCCGTCGTGGGCCAGGAGCGCCTGGTCAGCGCGGAGGCGGGGCGACGGGTGGCGTTGTCGGCCGGCGCGCGGGTGGTGCACGTGTCCTCGGGCGAGCTGACCGGCGCCGGGATCAGGGAGCTGCGCGCGGCGTCGCCGGACGTGGTGCTGCTGGTGGGCGGCACGGACGGCGGCGACACCAGGGTGCTGCTGCACAACGCTCGGCGGCTGGCCGCGAACCGGGTCCGCTGCCCCGTCGTGCTGGCCGGCAACCGCGAGTCCCGGGCGGAGGCCGAGGCGTTGCTGCTGGCCACCGGGCGCACGGTCGTGGCGACCGACAACGTGCTGCCGGACGTGGGCGAGTTGGCGCCCGGCCCGGCCAGGGCCGCGATCCGCGCGGTCTTCCTCCGGCACGTGATCGGGGGGAAGGGGCTGTCGCGGGGGCGGCGCTTCCGGGAGATGGTCCGCGCCGTGACACCTGACGCCGTCCTGCACGGCGTGTCCCGGCTCGCGACGGTGCTGGCGGAGGGCGAGGACGCCCCGGGTTCCGTCCTGGTGACGGATGTCGGCGGCGCCACGACCGATGTCTACTCCGCCGTGTCTACTGTGGACGAATCAACCGGGAGGAGCACGGTCGAGCTGCCTCCCGACCGCCGCACCGTCGAGGGGGACCTGGGGATGCGGTGGTCGGCGCCCGGCGTGGTGGCCGAGGCGGAGGCCGAGCGGCTGCTCGCCCCTGGTGAGGCGGAGCGTCTGCACGCGGCGGCGCGGCGGAGGTCGGAGCGGGTTCACTGGGTGCCCGGCGAGGGCGTCAGCGGTGGCGACGACGCGACCGACGCCGACGACGCGACCGACGCGACCGTCGCCGACGACGCGACCGACGCTGACGACGAGGCCGCGCTCGACACGCGGCTGGCCGCCCTGGCCGCCATCATCGCGTTGCGCCGCCACCTCCGGCTGGTCGACGGCCGCCTCGGTCCGAGGGGCGCCGGGCTGCTCGTGCTCTCGGGCGGGGTGTTCCGGCACGCGGGCCCGGCCGCGCTGGAGGTCGTCGAAGGCGCTCTCCGCGGCGACCCGGTGCTGCGACCGGTGTTGCGGCACGCCGCGGTCGTGGTGGACCGGCGCTACGTCCTCGCGCCGGCGGGGCTGCTCGCCGCGGCGGGCAGGTCGGCCAGCGCGGACGCGCTGCTCCGCGCCCACCTCGTGGCCCGCGTCGCGGCGATTTCCCCGGTCTCGACCTGAGAACGCGCTCCGGCCGCGCCGCTCGGCTCACTGTCCACTGTGGTCACTCGTTCGCCGCCGGAGCTGGACCCGGGTGCCTCGCAGCGCGCTGAGCCAGTCGGCGAGCGTGTTGGCGTCGGCGTCGCCGCTGCGGAGCACCACGGTTTGCTGCTCCATCGCCGTGCGTAGGGCGCCGACGTCGTCCCGCGAGCGGGCCGAGGCCGAGGGAGACATCGACTGGAACGCCCAGTCGACCCCATGATCGTGCGCGCCCACCAGCACGCCGCGGCGCCCGTCAAGGGGGGCTGAGCACCGAGGAATCACGGGCGGCCCACGGTCTTGGGCGATCACGGGGTGGTCTGTCGTCCCAGATCCACACTGTCGTCGAGGGGGCGGGGAAGATCGCTGGCGGCACGTGTCACTCCTGGTCAGGCCGCTGATATGACGCAGCTAGAGTCGTTGCTGGAGGACCTCTCGGTGCCCCCCGCCCGGCCGGTCGTCCGCGTCAGCGTCCGGGCTCGCTGACCGGAGACAAGGCCTACGGCAGCAAGGCCCATCGCGCTCTGCTGCGGGGCAAGAAGAGCAAGGCGGTGATCCTCGAACGCCTGGATCAGGTCAGCAACCGGCTACGCGAGGGATCCCACGGCGGACAGCCGCCCTCGTTCGACAGCGCCCGGTACACGCAGGGCGACCAGATCGAGCGAGGGTTCAACCGCCGTAAGCAGTTCCGCGCGGTGGCCACCCGCTACGACAAGCTGGGCAGCCACTGGCAAGCCACCAACGACCTGGTCGAGGTCATCGATTGGATCCGCCCTACATCAGACAAAACCCGATCACGATCCGCGGACACGCCCTAAGCCAGTCGGCGAGCGTGTTGGCGTCGGCCGGTAGCTCTGGCACGAGCGCCTCCCTGGGCGCCGGGCTGCCGCCCGCGGTGACGGCCTCCTGTCGATCACCCAGCCGTGCTGGCCGTGCGCCTGAACCCCAGTGCCTCGACGGAAGGCTGTTCGTCCACTGTGGTCGGTCCACTGTGGTCAGTGTGGCTTCGCCTGCTCCGGCACGTCCGGAACCGGAGGGCGCAGCACGGCGGGCCGGGTGAGGACCGTCCTGGTCCTGGGCAGCGCGCCGGACGTGGTCGGCCCCTCCGGCGTCGTCCGCCGGCGCTCCCTGGGCGTCGGCGGCCGTTCGAGGCCCGCCGCCATCGCGATCGCCCTGTCCCACTCCGGGTCGGCGTAGTAGTCCGAGTGGCCGAGCACGCCCGGCGTCCACCGGCGCCCGTCGACCGGCGTGGACTGCGGGTCGGGCAACCAGTGGTCCCCGCCCAGCACCAACGCGCCCGTGTCGCTGCGCACCGCCGACGGCAGCGGGCCCTCGGCCCCGTCCTGCCGGAAGCCCACGCCGAGCAGCTTTCCGCCGTAGACCTGCCGGCTCCACGTGGACACCGCGCCGCCGAGCGGGTCGGTGCCCCGGCACAGCGAGCGCCAGCGACCGCGCAGCTCGCCGCTCAGCTCGACCAACGAGGAGTGCGGCACCACCGCGGGGAACGCCCTCGGGTAGGCCCACTGGAGCTGCGAACCCGCCGTCACCAGGCCCACCCGGCCCCGCTCGGACTCCGGCAGCGCCTGGAGCACCCTGGCCACCGCCACCGCGGCCAGCAGGCTGCCCTGGCTGTGCCCGACCAGCACGACCCTGGTCCCCGGCCGCTCCAGGTGTTCCAGCGCCCGCGCGGTCAGCTCGGGGACCACCTTCAACGCGTAGCAGGGCGGCACCGTCGGGTGCGCCTCGCGGGGCCAGAACGAGGCCAGGTCGGCCAGCAACCCCACCCGCCGGGCGGTGTCCGGCCGGCAGGCCGCGACGTAGACGATCCGGAGCAACCCCACCGCGAGGGCGGCGAGCGCGACGACCCCGACGGCGGACAGCGGCTCGGCCCACCCCGGCATGCCCCGCCCCGCGAGCCCGATCCCGGCCGCGACGACCGCGCCGAGGGTGAGCAGCCCGGTGAACGCCAACAACACCCGGTGCGCGTGCCGCCGCTCCAGCTCGGCCAGCCACCACGCCCCCGCGGCCACCCTGGCGTCCTCGGGACGACCGGCGTGCAACAACTCCACCTCGGGCGGCACGAACCGCCCCCGGCGCTCCGCGACCTGGCGCAGGAGCGCGAGCGCCGCGGCCACCCCGAGCGCGGCGACCAGCGTCAGCACGGCGCCCGCGCCCCACAGCAGGGTGATGCCGCTGTACCCCCACGGCAGCACCAGTTCGGGTGAACGCAGGAGCTGCCGCGCGGTGATCGCCAAGCCGGCGCCGAACCCGCCGCCGAGCAGCCCGGCCAGCACCAGCACCGGCGCGGCCATCCACCCGCCCGCCCAGGGGCGGAGCTCCCGGGGCTGTCCCGCCCACCCGGGCCGCGCCAGCCAGGCGGAGGGCGCCAGCAGCGCCGCCAGCAGCCCGCAGCACACCGCCAGCCCGACCGCGACGGCGAGCACCGTGTCGTCGGAGCCGGGCAGGGCGCCGGTCATCGGCGGCGGGGTCAGGGCGGTCAGTGCGAACAGCACGACCGCGCAGCTCAGCAGGACCAGGCGCGGCCCGGGCCCCAGCGCGCGCCGGACGCGGTCGTCCTTCTGCGCGCCCGTCGGGTCGTCGAGCGCCAGCACACCGGCCACGCTGACCACCAGCAGGGCCACCGAGGCCCACCACAACACCACCACGGCGCCCGTCACGGCTGGACCGGCGGGGCCGCCGGTCATCAGGAACGCCGTCACGGCGAGCGCGCCGACGGTGTGCAGCGAGCGCAGCGCGGGCGTGTCCGGGTCGGCCACGACGGTGGCCGCCGGCATCTGCTGGAGTTGCCGCGCCGGCGCGTCGGGACGCGCGTCGTGCGGCCGCCACTCCACGGACGAGACCCGGTGCAGCCCGAGGATCACCAGGGCCACCGGGAGCATGCCCAGGACGGCGCGTGGCACCGACAGCTCACGCAGCCACCCGGGCGCCACTGGAAGGCAGGACGCGCCGGGGGCCAGGCACTGCGCCGCGACCAGGTCGACGGTCACCACCGCGCACTGGGCGACGAACAGCAGGGTGAGCAGCAGCGCCGCCAGCCGCAGCACGCCGCGCAACAGCAGGCACAGCACCGCGGAGGCCCTGCTGGCCGTGTCCGGCGTGGCGGCTGTGTTGTCCGCGTCGCCCGCGTTGGCTGTGTTGGTCTTGTTGTTCTCCCGCGCCGGCGGCAGCATCCAGTGCGCGACGTTGGCCATCGAGAACGGGAACAGCAACGCCCACGTCGCCTTGGACCAGCCACCGGAGGTCATCCGACCCCAGACGTAGCCCTCGACGGTCCGCGGCACCGGCCGCCCGCCGGCGTGCAGCACCGGCCCCGGGGCCGGCCGGCGCATCCGGTCGGCCGGCCGGACGACGCGGCCCACCGCGTCGCCGGAGACGTCCACCGCGGCCACCGAGTCGACCAACGACTCCGCGGTGGTCCCCATCACCCCGTGGACGCGCAGCTCCACCACGCGCGTGTCCGGCCCTGGCACCAGCACGGCCGCCTCCTCGAACTGCCTGGTCGTGGCTGTCGCTGCGGGGACAGAGGTCGATCCTCGTCAATCTTGCGCCAAGTAACGGAGCCTCGACTGGTTTTCCTGGCAAACGGCGTGGCGGGGGATAGGGTTCGGGGTGGCCCCCTAGGACGTGGAGGAAACTCGCGATGACCGCCGAGAGGTTGCAGCGGCGCAACGGCGTGGAGTTCGCCGTCGCCGACCTGGAACTGGCCGAGTTCGGCCGCAAGGAGATCCGGCTGGCCGAGCACGAGATGCCCGGCCTGATGGCGTTGCGGCGGGAGTACGCGGAGGTCTATCCGCTGCGGGGGGCGCGGATCTCCGGCTCGCTGCACATGACCGTGCAGACCGCCGTGCTGATCGAGACGCTGGTGGCGCTGGGCGCCGAGGTGCGCTGGGCCTCCTGCAACATCTTCTCCACGCAGGACCACGCGGCCGCGGCCGTGGTCGTCGGCCCGCACGGCAGCGTTGACGAGCCGAAGGGCGTGCCGGTGTTCGCCTGGAAGGGCGAGACGCTGGACGAGTACTGGTGGTGCACCGAGAAGATGCTCACCTGGCCGGACGGCGAGGGTCCGAACATGATCCTCGACGACGGCGGCGACGCCACGCTGCTGGTGCACAAGGGCGCGCAGTACGAGAAGGCCGGGGTCGTGCCGTCGGCGGAGGAGGACGACCCGGAGGAGTGGAAGCTCATCCTGGACGTGCTCCGCCGTTCGCTGGCCGCCGACTCGTCCAAGTGGACCAAGATCGGCGCCGGGATCCGCGGCGTCACCGAGGAGACCACGACCGGCGTGCTCCGCCTGTACCAGCTCGCCGCCCAGGGCGAGCTGCTGTTCCCGGCGATCAACGTCAACGACTCGGTGACCAAGTCGAAGTTCGACAACCGCTACGGCTGCCGGCACTCGCTGATCGACGGCATCAACCGGGCCACCGACGTACTCATCGGCGGCAAGGTCGCGCTGGTCTGCGGCTACGGCGACGTGGGCAAGGGCTGCGCGGAGTCCCTGCGGGGGCAGGGGGCCCGCGTGATCGTCGCCGAGGTCGACCCCATCTGCGGCCTCCAGGCCGCCATGGACGGCTACCAGGTCGCCACCGTCGACGACGTGATCGAGCAGGCGGACATCGTCGTCACGGCCACCGGCAACAAGGACATCATCACCGCGCAGCACATGGCGCGGATGAAGCACCAGGCGATCCTGGGCAACATCGGCCACTTCGACAACGAGATCGACATGGCCGGCCTGTCCCGGCTGCCCGGCGTCCGGCGGATCAACATCAAGCCGCAGGTCGACGAGTGGGTGTTCCCGGACGGCCACTCGATCATCGTGCTGTCCGAGGGCCGGCTGCTGAACCTGGGCAACGCCACCGGCCACCCCTCGTTCGTCATGTCGAACTCCTTCTCCAACCAGGTGATCGCGCAGATCGAGCTGTTCACCAAGCACAAGGAGTACGACAAGGAGGTGTACCGGCTGCCGAAGAAGCTGGACGAGAAGGTCGCCCGCATCCACCTGGAGGCGCTCGGCGGCAAGCTCACCAAGCTGACCAAGGAGCAGGCCGAGTACATCGGTGTCGACCCGGAGGGGCCGTTCAAGCCGGAGCACTACCGGTACTGATCCCGGCCCCCCCGATGCCGGAGCGCCGGCGTGGCCCGGCGGGGCCGCCCCCGTGCGTTCGTTCGCGCATGAGTTGACCAGCGGAACGCCGCCGACGAAGCGTCGGCGGCGTTCCGCTTTCCGCGGGTGGGGGCGGACCCGCGCGGCACGGGGGATCAGCCGACGGGCGCGGACCCGTTCGCCTGCGCCGGCGGCAGGTCGTGCTCCTGCCTCCCCGGCGGCCTCGTGCCGGGCACCGCGTCCAGCAGCGGCGCGTCCGGCGCGGCGACCGGGGATCGGCGCTCGTCGGCCAGTGTCCGCCCGAGGTTGTCCACGACGTGGACCGCGAGTTCCCACAGGCGTTCGCGGCTGCTGTCGTCGAGCTGGTCCAGCACGGCGGCCAACCGCTCCAGCGTCCGCCACCCCGCGCTGTCGGGTCGGCGTTCCTCCGAAGAGGACACCGACGCCACCGGCGTCACCTCGACCGGTTGACCCGGCTCCTCGCCGCACAGCCGGGCGAACACCCCGTCCAGCTCGGCGATCTCCCTGATCCGCTCGGGGTGCTGCCGCACCCACCAGATCCGGGCGCTGGTGACCTGGTCGAACGCGACCGTGCGCAGGTGGTCGACCTCCTCGGCCTCCAACTCCCTGCGCAACCGGCTGACCTCCCGGTCGCGGCGCAGCCGTTCGTGCTCCTCGGCCGCCTGCGCGCACGCCGGGGTGACGCTCAGCTCGACCGAGCCGCGCATCGACACCACGCCCTCGACCTCCCGCACCCACCCGAGCTGGCGGTTGGCCTCGGTCTGGGCGGCGGTCACGGCGGTGACCGAGTGCGCGCGGGTGACCTGGGCGAGGATCTCGTAGGCGTAGCCGCGGACCAGGTCCTCGGGGCGCCCGTGCCGCTGGTCGCCGTCGGGCAGCATCTGCCAGGTCAGGTCGAGGGCGGCGTCGAACCAGACGCCGGGGAGGTCGCTGGGCGCGCGCGTGGCGAGGGTGGTCTGTCGGACCGACGACGGCAGGCCCGTCGGCTTGGGCGGCGGCTGTCGCTGGAACGGGTCGGGTGGCGGGTAGGGGGCGGACCGGGGACCGGAGCCGGTGGGCTCGGTCATGAAGAGCCGCCTGAACCAATCGGCTGTTCCCATCGTCGTGCTCCGCGTTCCTGGGGTTCTCGACGTGATCGGGTCTCTGGCGCTCGTGGGCCTCGGGGTGACGGCGGTCCGCCGGAGTGTCCCCGGTGACGGCGGAGTCACGGAAGCCCCTGACCAGAGCGCGGAACGGGGCACGGCGGGGGTGCGCGGGGCGGCCCGGTCGCCACGGCCCGGGTCGCCAGCGGTTTCCGGCCTCGCGGTGGCGGTGGCGCGGCGACCCGCCCCACCCGGCGGCCGCCCTGACTGTCCACTGTGTCCTTCCGAGGTCGGACAGCGAGTCCGTCGTGGACACCTGACGGCGTCCTCGGGTCGGTGCGCGGTGGTCGCGTCATCCCGGGGCCGCTGACCCGCGGCCGGCCGGTCCGCCCCACGCCCACCTCGTCGACGACCGGGCCGGAGGACCCCGCGACCGGCATGCCTGACGCGCCGGTTCCGGCGGCGTTCCCCCGGTGCCTCCGGGGCAGGACGTCCGGTGGCATCGGCCGCACCTCCCCTCGAACCGGGCGGAGCCCGGCGGAACGACACTCGCGCGGTCCGGGGTCGGCGTGGTGTCCGAAACCGGACATCTCCCCGAAGATCGGGACAGGAACACCCGAACGGCGCAGCGCGGCCTGTGCGGGGCGTGACCGGCGCGCCGCGCGCGTCTGGTCCACAGTGGACCGAATGGTGGAGTCGGACGCCCCCGGATGGGCCCGCCCCGGCGACGCGGATACCGTTTCCGCACGTGGGACGGTTGGTCGTCATCGAAGGACTGGACGGGGCCGGCAAGCGCACGCTGGCCGACGCGCTCACCGCGGCGCTGACGGAGCGGGGCAGGAGGGTCGCCAGGCGCGCCTTCCCGCGCTACGGCGAGAACGTGCACGCCGACCTGGTGCGCGACGCGCTGCACGGCCGGCTCGGCGACGTGATCGACTCGGTCCACGGCATGGCCGTCCTCTACGCCCTCGACCGGCGCGACGCCGCCGCCCAGCTCCGCGCCGACCTGCTGGCCAACGACCTCGTCCTGCTCGACCGGTACGTGGCCTCCAACGCCGCCTACGGTGCGGCGCGGCTGCGCCAGGGCGCGGACGGCGAGTTCGTCGCCTGGGTCCGCCAGCTTGAGGTGGAGCGGTTCGGCGTGCCGGTGCCCGACGCCCACCTGCTGCTGCGGGTGCCGGTGGACGTCGCCGCCCAGCGCGCCGAGCACCGCGCGAACAACGAGGCGGACAGGGAGAGGGACCACTACGAGGTCGACGCCGACCTCCAGGCCCGGTGCGCCGCCGTCTACGACGAGCTGGCCGCCGCCGGCTGGCTGGCGCCGTGGCACGTGGTGGACGGCTCGGCGGGCGTGGACGTCGCCGACCTGCTGCGCCGTGTCGGGCTCTGATCCCGCCCGGCGCCGCCGCGTGGGCGAGGCGACCGCCGCACACCACCCGACCAGTCCCTTGCGTGAGACGTCCGGGTGACGGTGCGCTGTGAACCGGCGACGCCACGTGTCGTGCGGCCACGACCGTGTCGCGGCCGCCGGCGGCGTCCGCCGAGGGCGCCGTCTCCACCAGGGGCGACGAACTGGGAGGGGGCCCTGTGGCGAGGAGGCAGGGGGACCCGCACGGGCTGGCGCCGGTCGCCGGCCGGGGGGTGCACGGTCGGACGATGAGCAGTGCAACCATGTTGGGCATGAAGGCACGCGTTCTCGTGGTGGACGACGACCCGGCCCTGGCCGAGATGCTGACGATCGTGCTCAGGGGCGAGGGCTTCGACACCGCGGTGGTCGGTGACGGCACCCGGGCGCTTCCGGCGCTGCGGGAGCTCAAGCCCGACCTGGTCCTGCTGGACCTGATGCTGCCCGGCATGAACGGCATCGACGTGTGCAAGGCCATCCGGTCCGAGTCCGGCGTGCCGATCGTGATGCTCACCGCGAAGAGCGACACCGTCGACATCGTGCTCGGCCTGGAGTCGGGCGCGGACGACTACGTGGTCAAGCCGTTCAAGCCGAAGGAGCTGGTGGCCAGGATCCGGGCGCGCCTGCGGCGCACCGACTCGGAGCCGGCCGAGATGCTCACCATCGGCGACCTCACCATCGACGTGCCCGGCCACGAGGTCATCAGGGAGGGCAGGGCCATCCAGCTCACCCCGCTGGAGTTCGACCTGCTGGTCGCGCTGGCCCGCAAGCCGAGGCAGGTGTTCACCAGGGAGGTCCTGCTGGAGCAGGTCTGGGGCTACCGGCACGCCGCGGACACCCGGCTGGTCAACGTCCACGTCCAGCGGCTGCGGTCCAAGGTGGAGAAGGACCCCGAGCACCCCGAGGTGGTGCTCACGGTCCGCGGCGTCGGCTACAAGGCCGGCCCGCCGTGACCGGTGACCCCCACGGGCGGCCGTGTTGAGACGGTTCGGCGCGCGGCTGGCGCGCAAGGTCGCGAGGCGGTCCAACCGCCTGGCCGGTGAGGTCAGGCGCCGTTGGGCCGCCTTCGGCGCGCTCTGGCGGCGCTCGCTCCAGCTCCGGGTGGTGGTCAGCACGCTGGCCCTGTCCTCGGCCGTGGTCTTCGTGCTGGGCATGGTGCTCCAGACGCAGATCACCGACCGGCTGCTCAGCGCCAAGCGGCAGGCCGCGATCAGCCAGACCGAGTCCAGCGCGTCCACCATCGAGCGCGAGCTGGTGGCGGTCAACCCGGACTCGGACAACGTCGAGGCCAAGCTCACCAACGCGGTGAACAAGCTGGTCAGCCCGAGCGGCGACGACCAGGCCAACGCCGCCGCCGGCGCGTTCGAGCCGGTCCTGGCCGACGGCAGGAGGGCCGGCGACGGCCTGCGCCCCAGCGTGACCGGCCCGTTCACCGACGTGCCGCCGGAGCTGCGCAAGGAGGTCGAGCGCGAGCAGTTCACCACGCAGTACACCACCGTCGAGCGGGCGACGGGCCGCAGCCCGGTGCTCGCCGTCGGCATCCCGGTGCGCAGCGCGGGCCGCTCGCTCCAGCTCTACCTGCTGTTCCCGCTGGACTCCGAGCAGCGCACGATCAGCCTGGTCCAGAACACGCTGGTCGTGGTGGGCCTGCTGCTCCTGCTGCTGCTCGCCGGCATCGCCAACCTGGTGACGAGGCAGGTGGTGCGCCCCGTCCGCCAGGCGGCCGAGGTGGCCGAACGCTTCGCCGACGGCCAGCTCGACGAGCGCATGCCGGTCGTCGGCGAGGACGACGTGGCGCGCCTGGCCGAGTCGTTCAACGAGATGGCGGCCAGCATCCAGCGGCAGATCCGGCAGCTCGAGGAGTTCGGCCAGCTCCAGCGGCAGTTCACCTCGGACGTCTCGCACGAGCTGCGGACGCCGTTGACGACCGTGCGGATGGCCGCCGACGTGCTGCACGCCTCCCGCGAGCAGTTCCCCGAGGGACTGGCCAGGTCGACCGAGCTGATGGTGGACGAGCTGGACCGGTTCGAGGCGTTGCTCGCCGACCTGCTGGAGATCAGCCGCCTCGACGCGGGCGTGGCCGACCTGGCCGCGGAGCCGGTGGACGTGCGCGGCATCGTGCTCCGGGTCGTGGACTCGTTGCGGCCCATCGCCGAGAAGGCCGGCGTGGCGATCGTCCTGCGGACGCCCGGTGAGGGCCCGACCGGGGAGACCGGCGCGGCCGCGGCGTCCGGGCCGGTCGGGGAGCGGGAGATGCCGGAGGTGACCGCCGAGGTCGACGGCCGGCGCGTGGAACGCATCCTGCGGAACCTGCTGGCCAACGCGGTCGACCACGGCGAGGGCCAACCGATCGAGGTGTGGCTGGCCGCCGACGACCGGGCGGTCGCGGTGGCCGTGCGCGACCACGGCGTCGGCCTGCGCCCCGGCGAGGAGGAGCTGGTGTTCACCCGCTTCTGGCGGGCCGACCCGTCCCGCAACCGGCGCACCGGCGGCACCGGCCTCGGCCTGTCCATCAGCCTGGAGGACGCCCGGCTGCACGGCGGCTGGCTGGAGGCGTGGGGCGAACCGGGCGCGGGGGCCTGCTTCCGGCTCACCGTGCCCCGGAGGCAGGGCGAGGAGCTGACCGGGAGCCCCCTGCCGCTGCCACCCGACGCGCCGGCGCGGGACCAGGAGGAGGAGACCGGGGCCGGTGATCCGGCCGAGCTGGCCGCGGGCCGGCAGCAGCGAGGGGAGGCCGGGTGAGACGCCACGACGGACGGGGACGGACGCGGCGGGGCGGGGCGGCCCGCCTGCTCGCGGTGCTCGCGGTCGCGCTGACCCTGGTCGGCTGCGCGACGATCCCGGAGACCTCGGAGCCGGAGGCGGTCGGCCCCAGGGGCGACAGCCGACGCGGCGGGCAGACCGCGCAGCCGCCCCGCAACGCCGACCCGCTCACGCTCGTCCGCCGCTACGTCGAGGCCAGCTCCAACCCGGAGGGCGGGCACGCCTCGGCCAAGGCGTACCTGACCAGGAAGGCCAGGGGGAACTGGCGGGACGACACGTCCGTGTGGATCATCGCCAGGGAGTTCGACACCGTCTACACCGGGGACAGGGACGGCGGGCGGTCGGAGGACCAGGCCAGGGTCCTGCTGCGCGGCAAGTGGAAGGGGCGGCTGGTCAGGGACAACGCCTTCCTCCCCGAGTCCGGCGACTTCGAGCTCCAGCTCCGGCTGGAGAAGGAGGACGGCGAGTGGCGCCTGGCCGAGGTGCCGGACGGCGTCGTCACCACGATCGACGGGTTCAACGAGAACTACACCCCCGCGCCGGTCTACTTCCTCAACCCCCGGCGCAACACGATGGTCGCCGACGTGCGGTACGTGCAGACCCAGCCCGCCAGCGCCCAGGCCAACACGGTGGTCGACATGCTGCTGCGCGGCCCGTCCAGCGCGTTGCGGGACTCGGTCCGCAGCGCGATCCCCGAGGGCGTGCGGACCAGGAGCAACGTGGCCGAGGGAACCGACGGCGCGATGCTGGTCAACCTCAGCGACCTCGGGCAGCAGACACCGCAGAGCCGGCAGCTCATCGTCGCGCAGATCGTGTTGTCCCTGGAGAAGGTGACCAACACCCGGATCAAGGTGCTCAGCGAGAACGTGCCGGTCGTGCCGGACCAGCCGGACTGGCGGCGCGGCGACGTGGCCTCGTTCGTCCCGGAGGCCGCGCCGAACCAGGACCTGCGCGGGATGGTGGCCGTCGGCGGGCGGCTGCGCTCGCTGTCCAGGGGCGAGCCGGTCAAGGGGCCGGTCAGCGGCTACGACGTCGTCAGCGCCGCCCAGTCGGTGGACGGTGGGAAGCTGGCCGCCGTGGTGCGGGTCCCCAGCGGCGGGGTCGTGTTGCGGGTTGGCCCGGCCGAGGAGGCGTTGTCCGAGGCCACCCAGCCGGTGGGGCAGATGACCAGGCCGACGTGGATGCCGCCCGCCGGGGACAAGGGCGCCACCGAGGTGTGGACGGTCACCGAGGGCAGCACCGTGCTCAGCGTCAGCGCCAACGGTCAGGGCGGCTGGAGCAGTCGGCAGGTCAACGCGACCGAGCTGACCAACAACGGCCCGATCAGCGACCTGCGGCTGTCCCGGGACGGGATCAGGGTGGCCGCCGTGGTGGGCGGCCGGTTGTTCCTCGGCAGCGTCGTGGACAACGGCGGCGAGATCAGCGTCCGCAACGTGCGCAAGGTGCTCCCCGACGTGCTCAACACGGTGACCAGCGTCGACTGGCAGGGGCCGAACACGGTGGTCGCCGCGTCGAGCAGCAACTCCACGCCCGTCGTCCGGGTGACGGTGGACGGCAGGGAGTGGAAGCTCTACAACGCGTCCAACCTGACCCCGCCGGTGACGGCGGTCGCGGCGGCGCCGAACCGCCAGGTCGTCGTCGCGGACAGCCGGGGCCTGTGGACGACGGTGGACGACACCGAGGTCTGGCGGGTGCACGACAGCAACATCGCCCAGGCGGGGGCGATCCCGTTCTACCCGGGCTGAGCGCGTCCGTCTGGCCGGGGCGGCGCAAGCGCTTTTCCCGGGCAGGGTGAAGATTTCCCGGATTTCTCCCCCTTCCGAGGGGAGAGGGGCCAGGAAGTGTCGGGGGCTTCTCGGATCGTCGCCCCCATGACGACCACGCGCCGAGCGGCGACGCCGCCACTGTCCACCACGCCAAGGGAACCCAGCGCCCTCGCCCCCTGGCGGTTCCTCCGATGCCTGCTCGACCTGCTCGTCCCGGCCTGCTGCGCGGGCTGCGGCGTCGCCGGCGTCTCCTGGTGCCCGGACTGTCACGGGGCGTTCGGTCGGCCCCACCCGGTGCACCGGCCCCCTCTGGTCCGGGGGCCGGAGGCCTACGCGGTCGGCGCGTACGAGGGCGTGGCCCGGTCGGCGGTGCTGGCCTACAAGGAGCGTGGTCGACGCGACCTCGCGGACCCGCTCGGCGCCGCGCTCGCGGCGGCGTTGCCGCTGCTGCCGAGGGCGGGGCCGGCGCGGGACGGCGTGTGGTGGCTGGTCCCGGTGCCCTCGCGGGGAGCCGCGGCGCGTCGGCGGGGCGGGGACCACGTGCGCAGGCTCGCCACCCGGTGCGCCGCCCATCTGGCCCTGTCGGGCCGGCCGGCGGTGGTGGCGTCGGGGCTGCGGCTGGCCCGTGGGGTGGTCGACGCGGTGGGACTGGACGCGGCAGGGCGCGTCGCGAACCTGGCGGGCCGGGTGCGGCCGCGGCCGGGCGGCCTGCCCCCGCCGGGAACGCCGGTGGTCCTGCTGGACGACGTGATCACCACGGGGGCGACGGCCGCGGCGGGTGTGGCGGCCCTGCGGTCCGTCGGGGTCCCTGTCGCCGCCGTGCTCGCGCTGGTGTCCGCCGGCGGGCCGGGCCGTCGGGGGCGCGGCGGGTGCGACGCGGCAGGCGGGGCTCGCTCGCTGCCGAGTGGAGGGAGGGGTGTTGGCCGGCGTGGCGACACGCGCGGATCGCTGCGCTGATCGGGTGGGATTTGGCGGAATCGCGGGACGAGGCGTGCCCGCGGCGACGCCGGGCGACGGGCCGGCGCCGCTCCGGGCCTCCGGGCGGCTCGTTGCGACAGACGGGTCAGGTGACGGCTTGTGGGGGGACATCCCTGGGCGACGGCGTGACCGGACCGCGCCGACCAGCGCGGGCGGCAGCCGCTGTCAACCCCGGGACGGCTGGTCAACGTCCATGCTTCCGCGTAGTTGCCCCGCCAGCCCCGAATGAGCACGCTGTGCCCATTCCCGTCATCGCACCGTAATCGCCCTGTGTTCCTCCGGCCGTGGGAGGTGATCGTGGGACACCGGCGAGACACCCCGGTTCACCCCCGCGTCGCCCGGACGGGGCACGGGCGTGGTCGCTCGTCGTACGGGGAACCCGTGAGGGAACCCGGTCGTTGGCCGGTCATGAGGCCGCGTCCGCGAGAAGCAGCAACGCCACCGGCGGTCGTGGGAACGCGGTTCACACCTTCGGGTGAGAACGGAGTGTCACGATCCCGCGAGTGGCTGGTTCGGGCAATCCGACCTGCCGCTTTTCGGGTGAGGGCGGTCACTGCCTGTGGCGGCTTGACATCGACCGCCGAGGGGGCTGTCGCATCGGCGGATCCCGAGCTAACGTGCACCGCATTCAGCGATCCCGGTCGCGGGGAGGAGGCGAGCAGCCCATGACCCTGGTGCCGGTGGAGCGCTGACCAAACCCCCACCTCCCCCGGCGCCGCGTCACCTGTCAGCACCGCACGACACAGAGGGAGGTCGTGTATGGACATCGTCGTCAAGGGCCGTAACGTCGAGGTGCCGGAGCACTACCGGACGCACGTCGCCGAGAAGCTGGCCCGCCTCGAGCGTTACGACAGGAAGGTCATCTCCTTCGACGTGGAGTTGTTCCACGAGCCCAACCGGCGGCAGGCGAAGAACTGCCAGCGCGTGGAGATCACCGGCAAGGGACGCGGTCCCGTGATCCGGGCGGAGGCGAGCGCGGGCGACTTCTACGCCGCGCTGGACGTGGCGGTGCACAAGCTGGAGAACCGGCTGCGCAGGGCGCACGACCGCCGCCGGGTCCACCACGGACAGCACCGGCCGCCGTCGGTCTCCGAGGCGACCGGGGTCGGCCAGCTCGCCGGCAACGGCAGGGCGGGCCGCAGGGGCCGCGCCGCGGTGCTGGAGGCGCCCGCGCCGGCCCCGACGGAGACCGCCGCGCCGTCGGTGCCCGAACAACGGTGGGACGACGGGTTGGAGGCCGTCGAACCAGGGCGCGTGGTGCGCGAGAAGGAGCACCCGGCCAAGCCGATGACCGTCGACCAGGCCCTCTACGAGATGGAGCTGGTCGGACACGACTTCTACTTGTTCAACGACGCGGACAAGGGGTGCCCCAGCGTGGTGTACCGCCGCAAGGGCTTCGACTACGGAGTGATCAGGCTCGTCTGAGCAGGCCTTCCCCGGTTCGGCGGCCCCCGGACGCCACGGCGTCCGGGGGCCGCGCGCCGTGTCGGCGGACCCACCCTCCGTGGCGTCCGGCGGCGCGGACTCTCGAAGATCCAGCCCGGACGCCCGTACGATGGGAACGAAGGCGTCCGTGTCGGGCGCGTCACGATCAGCTAGCGAGGTCGACCCCGGATGGTCCTGTCCCGACTGCTCCGCGCCGGCGAAGGCAAGATGCTGAAGCGGCTGCGTGCCATCGCCGCGCACATCAACGACCTGGAAGACGATGTTGTCGAGCTGTCCGACTCCGAGCTCCGGGCCAAGACCGACGAGTTCCGCAGGCGGCACGAGGACGGCGAGTCGCTGGACGACCTGCTGCCGGAGGCCTTCGCCGTCGCCAGGGAGGCCGCCAAGCGCACGCTGGGCCAGCGCCCCTTCGACGTCCAGTTGATGGGTGGCGCGGCCCTGCACTTCGGTCAGATCCCCGAGATGCGGACCGGTGAGGGCAAGACCCTCACCTGTGTGCTGCCCGCCTACCTCAACGCCATCCCCGGCAAGGGCGTGCACGTCGTCACGGTCAACGACTACCTGGCCAAGCGCGACGCCGAGTGGATGGGCCGGGTGCACCGCTTCCTCGGCCTCAAGGTCGGCGTGATCCTGTCGCAGATGACGCCGGAGCAGCGCCGCGAGTCCTACGCCGCCGACATCATCTACGGCACGAACAACGAGTTCGGCTTCGACTACCTGCGCGACAACATGGCGTGGAGCCTGGACGAGTGCGTCCAGCGGGGCCACAACTTCGCCATCGTCGACGAGGTCGACTCGATCCTCATCGACGAGGCCAGGACCCCGCTGATCATCTCCGGCCCCGCCGACCAGTCCTCCCGCTGGTACCTGGAGTTCGCCCGGCTCGCCACGGCGATGCGCAAGGACCTCCACTACGAGGTCGACGAGCGCAAGCGCACGATCGGCATCACCGAGGAGGGCGTGCAGTACGTCGAGGACCAGCTCGGCATCGACAACCTCTACGAGGCCGCCAACACGCCCCTCGTCGGCTACCTCCAGAACGCCGTCAAGGCCAAGGAGCTGTTCAAGAAGGACAAGGACTACATCGTCCGCGACGGCGAGGTCCTGATCGTCGACGAGTTCACCGGCCGCGTGCTGGCCGGCCGGCGCTACAACGAGGGCATGCACCAGGCCATCGAGGCCAAGGAGGGCGTCGAGATCAAGGCCGAGAACCAGACGCTGGCCACGATCACGCTCCAGAACTACTTCCGGCTCTACGACAAGCTCGCCGGCATGACCGGCACCGCCCAGACCGAGGCGGCCGAGCTGCACCAGATCTACAAGCTGGGCGTGGTGCCGATCCCGACGAACCGGCCGATGATCCGCAAGGACCAGCCGGACCTGGTCTACAAGACCGAGGAGGCCAAGTTCCAGGCCGTCGTCGAGGACATCGCCGAGCGGCACGAGAAGGGCCAGCCGGTGCTGGTCGGCACCACCAGCGTCGAGCGCTCGGAGTACCTGTCCAAGCTGCTCCGCGGCAAGGGGATCCCGCACGAGGTGCTCAACGCCAAGCACCACGAGCGGGAGGCGGCGATCATCGCCAGGGCTGGCCGCAAGGGCGCCGTGACCGTGGCGACCAACATGGCCGGCCGCGGCACCGACATCATGCTCGGCGGCAACCCCGAGTTCGAGGCGGACCTGGAGCTGCGCGCCAAGGGTCTGGACCCGGTGGCCGACGTCGAGCAGTACAACGCCGAGTACCCCAAGCTCGTCGAGGAGATGCGGGCCCAGCTCAAGGCCGAGGCCGAGGAGGTCCGCGAGGCCGGCGGCCTGTACGTGCTGGGCACCGAGCGGCACGAGTCCCGCCGGATCGACAACCAGCTCCGCGGCCGGTCCGGCCGGCAGGGCGACCCTGGCGAGTCCCGGTTCTACCTGTCGCTGGGCGACGAGCTCATGCGGCGGTTCAACGCCGCCATGGTCGAGGCCGTCATGACCCGGCTGCGGGTGCCCGACGACGTGCCGATCGAGCACAAGATGGTGACCCGCGCGATCCGCAGCGCCCAGACCCAGGTCGAGCAGCAGAACTTCGAGATCCGCAAGAACGTCCTCAAGTACGACGAGGTCATGAACCAGCAGCGCAAGGTGATCTACGCCGAGCGCCGCCGCGTGCTGGAGGGCGAGGACCTGCGCGAGCAGGTCCAGCACATGCTCACCGACGTGATCACGGCCTACGTGACCGGCGCGACCTCGGACGGCTACGCCGAGGACTGGGACCTCGACCAGCTCTGGACCGCCCTCAAGACGCTCTACCCGGTCTCGATCAGTTGGCAGGAGCTCGCCGACGAGCGGGAGGAGCTGACCAGGGAGATCCTGCTGGAGGCCCTGGTCGAGGACGCCCGCCGCGCCTACGCCGAGCGCGAGGCCGAGATCGACGGCAAGGTCGGCGAGGGCGCGATGCGCGAGCTGGAGCGGCGCGTCGTGCTGTCGGTGCTGGACCGCAAGTGGCGCGAGCACCTCTACGAGATGGACTACCTCAAGGAGGGCATCGGCCTGCGGGCCATGGCGCAGCGCGACCCGCTGGTCGAGTACCAGCGCGAGGGCTTCGACATGTTCAACGCGATGCTGGACGCGTTGAAGGAGGAGTCGGTCGGCTTCCTGTTCAACCTCCAGGTGGAGCCGATCGAGCAGGAGCCCGCCCCGCAGCCGCCCGCCCCGGCCGCTCCCGAGGTCGAGCCGCCGTCGGAGCTGGAGGAGACCACGGTCATCCCCAAGGGCAACGCCCACGCCCCGGCCGGCTCTGCCATGAGCCAGCTCGGCATGCCGCCGGTGCAGGACCAGGTGCCGCCGGCCCTGCGGGGCCGCGGCCTCGACGCCCCCGGTCGCCAGCCGCTGACCTTCACCGGCCCGGCCGAGGGCGGCGGCGTGGAGAGCCACGGCGACGTCGAGGAGGACGGCGGCCAGTCGGGCACCCGTCGGGAGCGCCGCGCGGCCGCGCGGGCGCAGGCCAAGCAGCAGCGGCGGCGCCGTCCCTGACGCCGCGGTCGACCGGAACCGGATCTGACGGGCTCCCCGCTCCCCACCGGAGCGGGGAGCCCGTTCGGCGCACGGGCTCACAGCAGTCGGAGTTCGGTGCAGCGTGGACCGGTCGGGTCGATCTCGATGCGGGCCGCGAGCGCGCGCACCCGCGTCCCGCACCACACCGACCCGCTGGCCTCGATCACGCCGGGGCGGGGTGAGCCCGCCCTGACCGACTGGAGGCGGTGCCCGGTGCGGGTGTTGGGCCGGGGGAAGTCGTCCAGCGCCTCTCGTGCCGCGGGCGCGAGCAGCCGGTCGAGCTGCGCCGGACCGCGGCGGCCGTCGGCCACCTCCACCACCGCGACCAGCACGGCTCTGGCGATGCGGAGCGCCGACTCCGCCGTGTGCTCGGCGCCGGACGGGTCCGCCGGCGCGCGTGTGCTGTCGACGCCGGTGGCGCGTGTGGTGTCGACGCCAGTGGCGCGTGTGGTGTCGACGCCGGTGGGAGGAGCCGTTGGTGGTCGGCGGTGTCCCTGGTCGCGTCGGCGGAGCCACCCCCCGAGGTCGGGCGGTGGTTCCAGTTCCGGCGCGGGAGCGAGCTTCAGGCCCGGGTCGAGTCCCGGCCCCGGAGCGGCGTGGTGGTCGTCGAGGATGTCCCGGAGCATGGCGCGCCCTCCCGTCGTCGTGATCCCCGTGGTTGCAGAGCGGGAGCGACCCCGACTTCGGGCGGCGCCGGCGCGGTGACCACCCGATGTGGTGAGGTGGGGAGATGGACCTGACGGGACTGGTGCTGGACTACGGCGGGGTGCTCACGGACCCCGGCGCGGACGCGACGCGCGGTCCCGGGGCCGAGCCGCCGCTCGTCGGGGTGCTCCGCCTGGTCAGGGCGCACGGCCTGCGCACGGCGTTGCTGTCCAACGCGGAGGACGTCCCGCGCCGGCGGTGGCCGTCCTGGTGGCACGAGCTGTTCGACGAGGTGGTGCTCTCCGGCGCCGTCGGCATGGCCAAGCCGGACAGGGGGATCTACCTGCTCACCGCGCGGCGGCTCGGGCTGCCGCCGGAGGCGTGCGTGTTCGTCGACGACCTCGCCGAGAACGTGCGGGGCGCGGCACGGGCCGGCATGGTCGGCGTCAGGCACGTCACGGTTGAGTCCACTGTGGACGAGCTGGAGATCCTGTTCGGCCTGACCCTCCACTGAGGACCTCGGTCTGGCGGCCGCCCGGCCGCCCCGGGAGCGGCGCCGTCAGCCGGCCTTGGTGGCGACCTTGTTGCCGGCCTCCACCCAGGCCGGTTCGGCCGGCGTGGAGTCGGCGATCCAGAGCACGCACAGGTGGTTGTCCGAGGCGATCCACAACGTGGAGCGCGGCGCCCCGTCCTTGTCCAGCTCCAGCACGGCCCCGCGTCCGACCCCCTGGACCCGCTTGCTGTTCGGGGAGTTCTTCACGACGCGTTCGAGCGCTTCCTGCAACGTGATCCCGTTGACGCGGTAGACGTCGATCCGGGCGCTCGGCGCGAAGTCGCCGTCCTTGGTGTAGAAGCAGGACTTGTTCTGCTTCCCGTCCTTCTCGACGGTGACGTTCTGCCCGTCGAGGTACGTCTTGCCGGTGAGCGCGCTGACGTCCGCCGCCGACAGCAGGCACTCGTCCGCGATCACGTCGCCGGACAGCGGACCGCTGCTCGGCTCGGCGCTGGCGGACGGCCCGGGTGTCCGGCTCTGGCCCTCCGGCGGCCGGCTCGCCCTGGTGGTCGGGGCCGCGTCCTGGGCCGCGCGGGGCGTGCCCGCCGTGGTCGTGGCGCACCCCGCCACGGTGAGCGCCGCCGTCAGCGCGGTGAGGAGGACGGCGGGCAGAGCCGCCGCGCCCGGGTGTCGTCGCACGCTTCCTCGCACGCGGGCCACGCTAGCCCACTCGGGTGCGTTCCCGGGGCCGAACGACGTCACCCGCCCCACGCCGCTCCGAGCGCCGTCGCACCAGGTCGAAGCAGAGCACCGCGGCCGCGCTCGCGACGTTGAGGGACTCCACCCCGCCAGACATCGGGATCGCCAGCCAGTCGGTCACCTCGGCCCGCACGCCCCCGCTGACCCCGGCGGTCTCGCTGCCCAGCACGTACGCCGCGCGGGACGGGAGGTCGGCCGCGAACAGGGTGCGCGGGGCGTCGGCCGCCAGACCGAACAACGGGTAGCCCGCGCGACGCAGCGCGGCCGCCGCCTCCTCCGCGGTGCCGCACCGCAGCACCGGCGCGTGGAAGGCGACGCCGGCCGAGGCCTTGACGACCAATGGGTCGATGCTGGCGACGCCGCGGCGCGGGACCACGATCCCGTCCACGCCGGCCGCGGTGGCCGTCCGCAGGATCATGCCCACGTTCGCGGGCGTGGTGATGCCGTCGAGCAGGAGCACGCTGCGCGGGGGACGGCCTGCCTCGCCGGCCAGCGCCGCGTCCAGCGTCCGCATGCGCGGCGCCACCACGTCGGCCAGCACGCCCTGGTCGTGGCGGCCGTTCCCGGCGAGGACCTTGACGCGCTGCGCGGTGGCCCGCCGCACGGGGACGCCCCTGCGCTGGGCGGCCGTCACGATCTCCCTGGCCGCCGGGCCGTGGGCGTTGTCCGCCAGGATCACCTTGTCCACCGCGAGCGCCGGGTCGGCGAGCGCCTCCAGCACCGGCTTGCGCCCGTAGACGGTGACGAAACGGTCCTTCGGGGACGGGTGGTCCTGCATGCGAGCAGGATGTCACGGGCGTGGCCGGCCGGTACCCCGCGAGGGGGAGCGGGCGTCGACCGCCGACCACGGAACGGGGTCGTGAGGGGACGCGCTGTGTCAGGATCGGGTCATGCCGGACCGCCTGTCGGCGCTGGACGCGTCGTTCCTGTACCTGGAGGACTCCACCACGCCGATGCACGTGGGCGGCGTGGCCATCCTGCGGCGGCCGCGCTCCGGCCTCGACTACGAACGCGTGCTCGCGCTCATCGAGCAGCGGCTCCCGCTCGTGCCGCGGTACCGGCAGCGGGTGGTGCACGTGCCGGGGCGGCTGGCCCGCCCGGTGTGGGTGGACGACCCGGACTTCGACCTCACCTACCACGTGCGGCGGTCGGCGCTGCCCCGGCCGGGCAGCGACGCCCAGCTCCACGAGCTGGTCGCCCGGCTGATGTCCCGACCCCTGGACCACTCCCGCCCGCTGTGGGAGATCTACCTGGTCGAGGGGTTGGCGCGGCAGCACGTCGCCGTCGTCACCAAGACCCACCACGCCATGGTCGACGGGATCAGCGCGATCGACATCGGCCAGGTCATCCTGGACGTCTCCGCCACGCCCCGCGCGGTGCCGGAGGAGCTGTGGATGCCCGAGCCGGCGCCCGGCCCGCTCCAGCTCGTGCTGGACGCGGCGGCGGAGGCGGTGCGCAGCCCGGGCGCGGTGATCGACAACGTCCGGTCGGCCGCCATGGACGCGGCGGCCACGGCGCGCAAGGTCGCCGACGCCGTCGGTGGCCTGGCCTCCGCCCTGAGCGCCGCCGCCAGGCCCGCGCCGGTGAGCCCGCTCAACATCCGCATCTCGCCCCAACGCCGGTACGCCGTCGCCAGGACCGCCCTGGAGGACTACCGCCGGGTGCGGTCGGCCCACGGGGGCACGGTCAACGACGTCGTCCTGGCCGTCGTGGCCGGCGCGCTGCGGAACTGGCTGCTCTCCCGGGGCGAGGTGGTCACCTCGTCCACCACGATGCGGGCGTTGGTCCCGGTGTCGGTGCGGGACCCGGAGGCAGACCCGGCGACCGTGCCGACGGTGGGGAACAAGGTGTCCGCGTACCTGGTCGACCTGCCGGTGGGCGAACCCAACCCGGTCGTCCGGCTGCACCACGTCAGCCACGCGATGCGGGCGCACAAGGAGTCCGGCCAGTCGGTGGCGGCGGGCGCCCTGGTCCGGCTCTCCGGCCTGGCCCCGCCCACCCTGCACGCGCTGGGCGCGCGGGTCGCCAGCTCGTTCTCCCGGCGGATCTTCAACCTGGTCGTCACCAACGTCCCGGGGCCGCAGGTGCCGCTCTACGTGGCAGGGGCGAGGATGGTGGAGATGTTCCCGGTGGTGCCGCTGGCGAAGGGGCAGGCGTTGTCGGTGGGGGTGACCTCCTACGACGGCGGCGTCTACTTCGGACTCAACGCCGACAGGGACGGGATGTCCGATGTGGACGTCCTCGCGGCCATGGTGGAGGAGTCGTTGGAGGAGCTGATGGGGACGGTGTCGGCATGAGGGTCTACGTGCCCGCGACGGTGGCGATGCTGCGGCGGCTGGTCGCCGACGGCGAGCTGAGCCCGGTCGGGGGGACGGCGTTCGCGCTCACCCCGATGCTGCGGGAGTCCTACGCGACCGGCGACACCGAGGAGCTGGAGTACGCCGCGATGATGGACGCCGCGCGCGCCGCGCTGCGGCTGCTGAACACCGAGCTGGAGGCCGACCCGGCCACCCCGGCCAGGAGGGCGGTCGTCTCCGCCGACGTCGACGACGTCCAGCTCCGCCCCGACCTGGACGACGCCGTGGTCCGGCTGTCCGGGCCGGTGCCGCTGCGCTCCGTCGCGGCCGTCCACGTCGACCTGGAGGCGGCGGAGCCGGCCGTGCGCGCGGCCGCCGCCGTCATCGACGCCGCCGACCTGGGTGACGCCGACGCGGAGTTCACCCTCGGTGACGCCGAGGACCACGAGCTGGCCTGGTACGCCCCCCAGGAGCTGCCGTTCCTCCTCGAACTCATGTGACCTGAGGTGACTCTCTGGCGTGCCTCTCGGTGGGTGACGCCCGAGCGTCGTCCTCGGTCGTGGGACGCCGACCCGCCGGTCGGCAACGGACCTCGTGCCTGTGAACGGGCGGGGCGTGAACGGGCGGGTGCGGTCGTGGAAGGACGCGTGCGGGCGCGCGGAGGTCTCATGCCCTGACGCCGTGCGAGTGGTCAAGAGGACACGGGGACGAGTCCCCGGTGGAGTGAGTGGATTCGCTCCGCCGGGGACGGAGTTATCCACAGGCCTCCGAGTTATCCACAGCGCGACGCAATGCCCTGGTCACGGTGCGTGGCACTTCGTTAGGCTGGACGCGGGGCTCGCCCCCCGGGACGGGTGGGGGGTGTCCGCAGGGCGGGGTGGCGGGCCGGGTCACATGCCGACGGCCGGCTCCCACAGCTCGACGCGGTTGCCCTCGGGGTCGAGGCACCACGCGAACCGGCCGAACTCCGACTCCTCGTAGTCGTCCAGGATCCGGACGCCCTTGGCGCGCAGGTCCGCCAGCAGGCCGGCGAGGTCGTCGACCCGGAAGTTCATCATCACCTGCTGGTCGGGCCGGCCGAGGTAGCTCGACCGGCTCGGGAACAGCGCCCACGTCGTGGTGCCCGGCCGTTCCGGGGTCGACCCCATCGCCCAGTGGAAGGTGACGCCGCCGTGCTCGGCGAGGGGGATGCCGAGGGTTTCGCGGTACCACGCGGCGAGCGCGTCGGCGTCGCCCGCGCGGAGGAAGACTCCGCCGATTCCTGTGATCCGCGCCATGTCGCGAAGCGTAGCGGAGCGTGAGCGGCGGAACCCCGTGGCGAACCCATCCACCGGGTCCGCGTCGACCCCGTTCACCTCGTGGTCGCCGCGCCGACGCCCGCGCGTCAACTTCACCGCCCCGCGTCGACCCGACGTCGGTCCCCGCCGCGCGGCACCGCGATCGTTCGTTGCGGAATCCGGGGGCCACGCGCAACGTTCTGCTCCTGTGCTGACGACTGAGGCGCCGCTCCGGCCGTGACAGGATGGAGTGAGGAGGCGCGGCCACGAGGCGCGCCCCGCACGGCGCGTCACACCGCGCCCAGGACCAGGACCCACCTGCCCAGATCTCCAGGAGGCGAGCCGCACGATGGACGCCGTCACGTCCGTTCCGAACCCGTCGAACGAGCCGATCCACGGCTACGCGCCCGGCAGCCCCGAGCGGGAGTCGCTCCAGAAGAGGATCGCCGAGCTCGAGGCGGACAAGCACGAGCTGACCATGACCGTCGCCGGCGAGCAGCGGATGGCCGGCGGCGACCCGATCGACGTCGTGCAGCCGCACGACCACGCCCACGTGCTCGGCGTGACCGCGCAGGCCACGCGCGAGGACGTCGCCGCCGCCGTGCGCGCCGCCAAGGACGCCGCCCCCACCTGGCGCGACCTGTCGTTCGACGAGCGGGCCGCCGTGCTGCTGCGCGCCGCCGACCTGCTCTCCGGCCCGTGGCGCGACACCCTCAACGCCGCGACCATCCTGGGCCAGTCGAAGTCCGTGCAGCAGGCCGAGATCGACTCCGCCTGCGAGCTGATCGACTTCCTGCGGTTCAACGTGCACTTCGCCCAGCGCCTGCTGACCGAGCAGCCGATCTCGACCCCCGGCGTGTGGAACCGCTTCGACCACCGCCCGCTCGACGGCTTCGTGGTCGCGATCACCCCGTTCAACTTCACCGCCATCGCCGGCAACCTGCCGCTGGCCCCCGCCCTGATGGGCAACACCGTCGTGTGGAAGCCCTCCCCGACCCAGCAGCTCGCGGCGCACTACACCATGCGCCTGCTGGAGGCGGCCGGCCTGCCGCCCGGGGTGATCAACATGGTGACCGGCGACGGCGCGGCCGTCAGCGAGGTCGCCCTGACCGACCCCGACTTCGCCGGCCTGCACTTCACCGGCTCGACCAGGACGTTCAAGCTGCTCTGGCGCACCATCGCCGAGAACCTGGACACCTACCGCTCCTACCCGAGGATCGTGGGCGAGACCGGCGGCAAGGACTTCGTGGTCGCCCACCCGTCGGCGGACCCCGCCGCCGTGGTGACCGGCCTGGTCAGGGGCGCCTTCGAGTACCAGGGCCAGAAGTGCTCCGCCGCCTCCCGCGCCTACCTGCCCCGCTCCCTGTGGGAGAAGGGCCTGCGGGAGCAGCTCGCCGACACCACCAACTCGATCCGGTACGGCGACGTCACCGACTTCTCCTACTTCGGCGGCGCGGTCATCGACGCCCGCGCGTTCGCCAAGCACCGTGACGTGCTGGAGCGCGCGGCCGTCGACCCGACGCTGGAGGTGCTCGCCGGCGGGTCGTGCGACGACTCGGTGGGCTACTTCGTGCGGCCGACGGTGCTGGTGGGGACCGACCCCACGCACGAGGTGTTCACCACCGAGTTCTTCGGCCCGATCCTCGCGGTCCACGTCTACGAGGACGAGGACTACTCGTCCGTGCTGGAGAAGGTCGACGGCTCGACCCAGTACGGCCTGACCGGCGCGGTCTTCGCGACCGACAGGGCCGCCGTCGAGGAGGCGCACCGCCGCCTGCGGTTCTCCGCCGGCAACTTCTACGTCAACGACAAGCCGACCGGCGCGGTCGTCGGTCAGCAGCCGTTCGGTGGCAGCCGGGCCTCGGGCACCAACGACAAGGCGGGCTCGATGTTCAACCTGCTCCGCTGGACCAGCCCCCGGTCGATCAAGGAGACCTTCGTCCCGCCGACCGACCACACCTACCCGCACATGGGCTGATCGGGAACACCCCGACCAACGGAAGGGCCGACGAGGGGCCGACGCGGAGTGCCGCGTCGGCCCCTTCCGTCACCGAGGGACGTTCCCTTTCCCCACCGGCATTCCACCGGCGCTTCACTGGGGGCCGCCACCGGGCTTCACCAGGCTTCACCGGGCTTCACCGGGCTTCACCGGGTTTCGCCGGGATTCCGCTGGGGGAGAGGCGCCGCCGCGCGTCAGGCCGGGTTGCTGACCTCGTTCCTGGGCGGGGCCTCGATCCGGACCGACTGACCCCAGTCGTGGAAGCGGACGTCGCTGGTCACGTCGCCGAGGGAGGGGACGCGCTGGGCGCCGCGGGCGCGCACCGGGAGGTCGCGCCCGTCCACCCACAGCTCGTAGGACATCGACCGCACCCCCGCGTCCGCCAGCGCCCGGAACTCCGGCGACTGCCCGGGATGGGGCGTCCCGCCCGGCAGTTCGACCTGGAGGCCGTAGTGGACGGCGTCGGTCCCGTCGAGGCTCTCCACGTCCGCCCTGGTGATGCGCCCGCCGGCCACCGCGACCGTCAGCAGCCGGTCCGGGTCCACCATCGAGCGCACGGTGGTGGAAAACAGCGTGGCGTACCGCTGGAACGGGTCCGAGGAGCCGGGGTCCACCCGCACCCACGGGCGGTCCTGCGGGGCGACCCCGGGTGGCGGTCGCAGGTAGGTGGTCGAGCCGACGGTCACCACCCTCGTCCGCCGTGTCGCGGGGTCGGTCTCCTCCTGCCGGGCGGTGCGCTCCACCGTGACGTCCACGTCGGTGCCCTGGGCGGTGAAGCGGAGCGAGCCGTCCACCCGGGCGGGGCCGGCGTCGTCCGACAACTCGCCCCACACCCGGGCCGACCGCTCGTCCACCACGGCGGCGTGCACGGTGTCCGCCAGTTCGTGGGGTGTCGCTCTCGGGCGGGGCGCCGGTGTGCTCGTGCTCGCCGGGGGCACGCCGACCGGCTGGTCGGCGCAGCCGCACAACGCGGCAAGGGCGAGCAGCGTGGTCAGTGCGAGCGGCCGGGCACGAGGCATCGTCGGCTTCCTCCCGCGCGGAGCGCCAGGTCCTGCTGGAGGAGCTACCCGCGGGGGGACGGCGGTACGCCTGGCCGCCCACCCGGTCACGCGGGTGGACGCACCCCGGTCCTCAGTCCTGGTCCTCGCGGCCGGTGCGGGAGTGGAGCAGGCGGCGCAGCGAGGCCAGCCGGCGGGGCGTGCCGTGGCCCTCGGCCACCCACTCGTCCAGACCGCAGTCCGGGTCCTCGGGCGCGCCGAGGTGCCCGCAGTGGGGCGGGCAGTCCTCCACGCCCTCCGCCAGGTCGGGGAACGCCGCGAGCACGTCGTCCGGCGTGACGTGGGCCAGGCCGAACGAGCGGATGCCCGGGGTGTCCACCACCCACCCGCCGCCGGGCAGCGGCAGCGCCACGGCCGAGGTGGACGTGTGCCGGCCCTTGCCGATCGCGCTCACCGCGCCGGTGGCGCGGTCCGCCTCCGGCACCAGCTTGTTCACCAGGGTCGACTTGCCGACCCCCGAGTGGCCCACCAGGGCGGACACCCGCCCGTCCAGCCGCGCGCGGAGCGCGTCCGGCTCGCTGTCGAAGCGGGTGACCACGACCGGGAGGTCCAGGTTGGCGTACAGCTCCAGCAGGTCGTCCGCGCCGGCCAGGTCGGACTTGGTGAGGCACAGCAGCGGCCTGAGGCCACCGGCGTAGGCGGCGACCAGGCACCGGTCGATGAACCCGGGGCGCGGCGGCGGGTCGGCCAGGGACGTGACGATCACGAGCTGTTCGGCGTTGGCCACCACGACCCGCTCGAACGGGTCGGTGTCGTCCGCGGTGCGCCGCAGCACGCTGCGCCGGGCGGAGATGCGCACGATGCGGGCGAGGGCGTCGGGCTCGCCGGAGACGTCGCCGACCAGGCTCACCTCGTCGCCGATCACCACCGACTTCCTGCCCAGCTCCCTGGCCCGCATGGCGGTCACCCTCCGGTGCGGGTCGCCGTCGAGCGCGCAGGTGTACCGGCCCCGGTCGACGCCGATCACCAACGCCGCGGCGGCGTCCGCGTGCTCGGGCCGCCGCTTGGTGCGGGGCCGTGACCCCCGACGGCCCGGCCGCACCCGCACGTCCGACTCGTCCAGCTCCCGCCAGCTCCGCTGCTTCACACACCCTCCACCGCGGTCTCCTTCGCCTCGAGCATGGCCGCCCACATCCCCGGGAAGTCCGGGATCGTCTTGCCGGTGGACGCGACGTCGTCCACCGCCACCCCGGGGACCACCAGCCCCATGATGGCTCCCGCCGTGGCCATCCGGTGGTCGGCGTACGCCCGCCACCCCCCGCCCCGCAGCGGCCGGGGCCGGATGACCAGGCCGTCCTCGGTCTCGGTCACGTCGCCGCCGAGCCCGTTGATCTCGGCCGCCAGCGCGGCCAGCCGGTCGGTCTCGTGCCCCCGCAGGTGGGCGATGCCCCGCAGGCGCGAGGGGCCCTCGGCGAGGGCGGCCAGCGCGGCCACGGTCGGCGTCAGCTCGCCCACGTCGTGCAGGTCCGCGTCCACGCCGCGCAGCGTTCCCGGGCCCCTGACCACCAGGGTCCGGTCGCGCAGCTCCACCGCGCAGCCCATCTCGGCGAGGATGCCGCGGATCGCGTCCCCGGCCTGCGTGGTCCGCTCGGGCCAGCCGGGCACCCGGACCTCGCCCCCGGTGACGGCGGCGGCGGCCAGGAACGGCGTGGCGTTGGACAGGTCGGGCTCGACGTCGAGGTCCCGCGCCCGCACGGGGCCGGGCTCGACCCGCCAGACGTCCTGGGTGCCGTCGTCGACCGCGACCCCCTGCTCGCGCAGCATCGCCACGGTCATCTCGATGTGGGGCTGGGAGGGCACCGGCGGGCCGGAGTGCCGCACGGTGAGGCCGCGCTCGTAGCGCGCGCCGGACAGCAGGAGACCGGACACGAACTGCGAGGAGGCGGAGGCGTCGATCACGGCCTCGCCGCCGGGCAGTCCGCCGCGCCCCCGCAGGACGAACGGCAGGCCGGCCGGGTTCTCCCCGGTCGGCCGCACGTCGGTGCCGAGGGCGCGCAGCGCGTCCAGGACCGTCCCCATGGGCCGTTCCCTGGCCCTCAGGTCGCCGTCGAAGCGCACCTCGCCGTCGGCGAGCGCGGCGGCCGGCGGCACGAACCGCATCACCGTGCCGGCCAGGCCGCAGTCCACCTCGGCGGGACCGCGCAGGGGGCCGGGCGTGACCAGCCAGGCGTCCTCGCCCCCGCTGCCGGCGCGGTCCTCGACCCGGACGCCGAGCGCGCGCAACGCGGCGGCCATCAGCTCGGTGTCCCTGCTGCGCAGGGGCGCGCGGAGCAGGGAGGGGCCGTCGGCGAGCGCGGCGAGGAGCAGCGCGCGGTTGGTGATCGACTTCGACCCGGGCACCCGCACGGTGGCGCGCACGGGTCCGTCCGCGGTGGGTGCCAGCCACGCTCGTGTCATGCCCCGATGATCCCGCACCCCGCGTCGCTCCCTCGCGGTGGCCCGCCTGACGTGCCACGATGCGTCCCGAGGACCGGTGCGGGCGATGCGTCGCGCTCGCCGGCGCCGGCGGACGTCCCCCGTGACGCCCCGGAACTGTCGGGTGATCGTGGTTTGGTGGGGACCCCGCGCGTCACACTGGTGCTCACGGGCGTCGCGGGACGCGGTGGCGTCGGGCGCGGGCGCCCGGTCGCGGGAACGACCACGGCGGACGGCTCGCCACGGTCGAACGACGAGTGTCGGGGGTGGTTGGGGATGTGCGGCAGGTACGCCGCCACGCGGGATCCGGCGACGCTGGCCGCGGAGTTCGACGCCGTCGACGGCACGGACGCGCTGGGCGGGACGGCTCCCGGACCCGACTACAACGTCGCCCCGACCAAGCCGGTGCTGGCCGTGGTCGAGCGGCACCCGCGTGAGCCCGGCGGCGAGCCCGACCCCACGCGCGTGGAGCGCAGCATCCGGGTGATGCGCTGGGGGCTGGTGCCGGCGTGGGCCTCGGACCCGGGCGTCGGCTCCCAGATGATCAACGCCAGGGCGGAGACCGCCGCCGTGAAGCCGGCCTACCGCACCTCGCTCGCCCGGCGCCGCTGCCTGCTGCCCACCGACGGCTGGTACGAGTGGAAGAAGGAGGGCGGTCGGCGGCAGCCCTACTACGTCACGCCCCCCGACGGCTCCAGCCTCGTGCTGGCCGGCATCTGGACGACCTGGCGCTCCCCGGACCTCGCCGACGACGCGCCGCCGCTCATCACCTGCGCGGTGCTCACGACCGACGCGGTGGGCCAGCTCGCCGACGTGCACCACCGGATGCCGCTCATGCTGCCCAGGGACCTGTGGTCGGCCTGGCTGGACCCGAACCGCACCGAGGTCGACGAGCTGCTCCACCCGACCGACGACGCGTTCGTCGCCGGACTGGAGCTGCGCCCGGTGTCGACCGCGGTGAACAACGTCCGCAACAACGGTCCCCACCTCCTGGAGCGGGTGGACCCGGACGCCGAGCCGGCGCCCGTCCCCGACCAGGCGAGGCGACGTCGCCTCAGGGTGGTGCCCGACCCGCCGGAACTCACCCTCTTCGACCAGCCATGACCAGCATCGAGCTGCCCACCCCCCACGGCCCGGCCAGGGTCGAGACCCACTGCGCGCCCGAAGGCAGGGCGGCGCTGCTCCTCGGGCACGGCGCGGGCGGCGGCATCGACGCCCCCGACCTCGTCGCGGCCGCGCGGGCCGCGCGCGAGGTCGGGGTGCACGTGGCGTTGGTGGAACAGCCCTACCGCGTGGCGGGGCGGCGTGCGCCGGCCCCCGCCCGCCAGCTCGACGCCGCGTGGCTGGCGGTGGCGGAGGCGCTCGGATCGGGCCTGTTCGACGGCCTGCCGCTGGTGTTCGGCGGGCGTTCCTCGGGCGCGCGGGTGGCCTGCCGCACCGCGGCGGCCGGGCAGGCGGTCGCCGTGCTCTGCCTGGCCTTCCCGGTGCACCCGCCGGGCCGACCGGAGAAGCACCGGCTGGCCGAGCTGGACGGGGTCGAGGCCCCGGTGCTCGTCGTGCAGGGGGACCGGGACCCGTTCGGGCGGCCGGAGGCCGCGCACCACCGCGAGGTCGTCGTGCTCCCCGGCGACCACTCGCTCAAGGTCGACCCGGAGGGTGTTGCGCGCGCGGTCGGCGAGTGGCTCGACCGCGTGCTCCGTCCCCTGGACTGACACTGCCCAGCGCTGCCTAGCACCGTCTCGCACTGACTAGCACCGCCTGGCTGTGCTGTCTGGGGACGTTGGTGACGTGACACGCGAGCGATGATCCTGAAGGGGTGAGGACCTCCGCGTTGTTTCGGTTGTGGATCACCACATCTCGCACAAGCGGGAGGTCCTCCTGGCCCACGCCCCGCTGACGCCGACGAGCCGGCCGCTTCTGGCGCGGTGGGTCGTGAAGCGGGGGTTGGCCGTTGCGGCGGGCCGCGGAGCGGTTCCAGGTCTGGAGTCAGCACCGCGAAACGATGAACCGACCGCTACCGGAACGACGGCGAGCCGGGCATGGCCGACCGATCGTCTCGTCCGCACACGAGTCCCGGCCGGATCCCGAACCGGATCGAACGGCGGATCAACAGGGTCCGCCTGGCACGGCGGTGGGGACCGGCCCGCATCGCGTTCCCGCTGCACCTGGTGCCCTCCACGGTGCACCGTGTGCTGACCCGGTTCGGCCTGGCCCGGCTGGCCCATGTCGATCGGGCCACCGCACAGCCGGTGCGCCGCTCCGAACGCGCGAGGCCCGGCGAGCTGGTGCACGTCGATATCACCAAGCTCGGCACCATCCCCGACGGCGGCGGGCATCGGTCACCAGCCGCCAGGTCGGGAAACGTCACCGCACCCGCACACCGGGAAAGACTCTCGACCGCAACGGCAACAGCCACGTCGGCCACAACGACCCGCACAACCTGCTGTCCGGGGACGTTGGTGACGCGACACGCGAGCGATGATCCTGAAAGGGCGAGGACCTCCGGGTTCCGGTGTGGATCACCACATCTCACACGAGCCCACGGGAGGTCCTCCTGACCCACCGTCACGCCCCGCTGACGTCGACGGGCCGGCCGCGTCTGGCGCGGTGTGTCGTGGAGGGGTTAGTCATTGCCGAGGGCGGCGGAACGGTTCCAGGTCTCCCACACCGCGGCGGCCCGCTGGCGAAGCGGGGGGAGTGGCGGGCATGTGGACCGCTCCAGCCGCCCGCACCGCGATCCTGGCAAGACTCGGGATGCCGTCGAGGAGTCGGTGGTGACACCACGACGCGACCACACGATCGGCCCGATGCGTCCTTGCCGCCCGGACCAGCGTCACCACCGCCACCGCCACCGCGCACCGCACCCTGGCCCGCCGCGGCCCGGCCAACCCTGGCAGCCTGCGACCGGGCCACCGGTGAGCCGATCCGCCGCGACGAACGCGCACTGCCAGCGACCGCCTCAAACCGACCGACACACGACCAGCACACGACCAGCACCGCCCAGCGCTGACTCACCGCCCAGCGCTGACTCACCGACCGGCGTTGATCGACACCGTCCAGCGCCGGCCGGCACCGGTTCCGGGGCCGTGTGGGGCGCAGGTCACGCGGCGATGGCCGCCACCACGGCCCCGGTGAGCCGCACCAGGTCGGCCGGGGCCAGCTCGACCTCCAGACCGCGCCGACCCGCGCTACAGAAGATCGTCTCGAAGTCCCGCGCCGTGACGTCCACCACGATCGGCAGGCGCTTCTTCTGGCCCAGCGGCGAGATCCCGCCCGCCACGTAGCCCGTGGCCCGCTCGGCGTCCGCGACGTCGGCCATCCTGGCCTTCTTCCCGCCGACCGCCGCCGCGAGCGCCTTCAGGTCCAGGTGGCGCACGACCGGCACCACACCGACCGTGAGCCGGCCGTCGACCTCGGCGACCAGCGTCTTGAACACCCGTTCCGGCTGGAGCCCGAGCGCCTCCGCGGCCTCCGTGCCGTAGGAGTCGTGCCTCGGGTCGTGCTCGTAGGCGTGCAGCTCGTGCGGAACCCGCTGCTTGGCCAAGAGCGCCGTCGCCGGTGTGCCCCGTCCTGCCATGGTGGGTCACCCTAGGCGTCGCCACGACGCCGGTGCGCGGGATATCCCGAGATGTCCCGCGTTCCCGCAGGGCGGCGGGAATGCGGGACGGGAACGTCGCGTTGGTCCCCCACGTGGTGACCGACGTGCCGAAGACAGCCGTGCCGGAGCAGGCGACCGAGCTCGTGGAGCGCCGCGGCCTGACCCGTCCGCCGCGGGGTTCGGCCCCCTGTCGGCCGGGGGACCGGCGCGTATCCTTGGCGGGTACCCATGCGTCGTCCGGCATGGGAACGACGTCAGCAGCCGCCGGCCCACGAGGGCGGCGGGAAGGGAGCCTGGTGCCCGGCACCCAGGGACATGTGGATTCCACCCGGTCGACCGCTGTGGAGGAGACCCCGGAGGAGCGCGTCGCACGGTTCGAGCGCGACGCGATGCCCCTCCTCGACCAGCTCTACGCGGCGGCGCTGCGGATGACCCGCAACCCCGCCGACGCCGAGGACCTGGTGCAGGAGACCTACCTCAAGGCCTACTCCGCGTTCGCCTCGTTCACCGAGGGCACCAACCTCAAGGCCTGGCTCTACCGGATCCTCACCAACACCTACATCAACGGCTATCGCCGGCGGCAGCGCCAGCCGCAGCAGCAGCCGACCGAGGAGATCACCGACTGGCAGCTCGCCCAGGCGGAGAGCCACACCTCCACCGGCCTGCGCTCCGCCGAGGTCGAGGCGTTGGACCGGCTGCCGGACAGCGACGTCAAGGACGCGCTCCAGCAGCTTCCCGAGGACTTCCGGATGGCGGTCTACCTGGCCGACGTCGAGGGCTTCGCGTACAAGGAGATCGCCGAGATCATGGGCACGCCCATCGGTACGGTGATGTCGCGACTGCACCGGGGTCGCCGGCAGCTCCGCGAGCTGCTGACCGACGTCGCCCGGGACCGCGGTTTCCTGCGCGACGGCCAACGGGAGGTGGCTTCCTCGTGAGCTGCGGCAAGCCGCACGAGACGCCGTGCGACGAGGTCCTCGCCGAGGTCTGGCTCTTCCTCGACCACGAGTGCGACCAGGTCCGTCGGCAGAAGCTGGAGCGCCACCTGGAGGAGTGCGGCGCGTGCCTGGAGCACTACGGCCTGGAGGAGCACATCAAGGCCCTCCTCGGCAAGAAGTGCGGCGGTGACCACGCGCCCGACGCCCTCAAGCAGCGGCTGCGGGCCACGATCCGGCAGGCCGTGCTGGAGCAGGCCGAGGTGACGGTGGAGCACCACCCGGACGGGCCGACCGTGGAGGTGCGGGCCCGGCGGGTCGAGCTGACCGAAGAGTGACGGCGTGACCGTGACCGCCTGACGGCCGGTCGGGGACGGCGTCCCACCAGCCCCGGAACCCCGGACATGACGAAGGCCCCGGACCGAACAGGTCCGGGGCCTTCGTCATGTCCGCGGCGACGCCTCAGGCGTTCGGGCGCTTGCCGTGGTTGGCGCCGCGCTTCTTGCGGTCGCGCTTCTTGCGGGCCCGCTTCGACATGGGCTCTCCTCGTCCTCGGTTCGTGCTCGCCCGCGGCCGCCGTCGCCGACGGCAGGCCGCTTGTCGGGCATTGTTGCCTCCCCCCAGTGTCGCACGCCCGGTCGTGGCGGCTCTGGGAGGGCGGACCCGCTGGTCGCCGTGGTTGGATCGGGCGCGTCGAGGTCCTGGCTCGATTCAGCGCGCCGCCCGGCCGAGGCGTGCCGGGAGGCCGAGCCGGGGTCGGCCGCGTCGAAGGGATCGGGCATGGCCGAGGAGATCCACGCCGAGATGGTGGCCAACGTGCTGCGCGTCGAGGTCGCCGAGGGCGAGACCGTCGACAGGGACGCCACGCTGGTGCTGTTGGAGTCGATGAAGATGGAGATCCCCGTGATCACGGAGGTCGGGGGCGTCGTGGCCAGGGTCGCGGTCAACGCCGGCGACGTGGTGCGGCGGGGTGACCTCATCGCTGTCGTGGAGTGACGCGTCGTCCTCCGCGCGGCGTCCCCACGTCCGACGGCGGCGCGGGGCGACGGCCCCGTGTGAGCCGCCGCACGCCCGCGCGGGAGGGGAAAGTCCACGTCGGACGCCCCGTCCGCGCCGCGGGGTAAGTTGCGGTCGTGTCCACGTTGACCGACCTGCTGGCCGAGCACACGGGTCTGCCCGGCGCCGCCGTCGACCACCTCCAGCTCGTGGTGGCCGAGTGGCAGCTCCTGTCCGACCTGTCGTTCGCGGACTTCCTGATGTGGGTTCCGCTGGAGGGCGACGAGCAGGCGGGGCGCGGCCGTTTCCTCTGCGTGGCCCAGGCGCGGCCGACGACCGCGCCGACCGCGCACCCGGAGGACGCCGTGGGCAGCGTGGTGACGGCCGAGGAGCATCCACAGCTCCGCAGGGCCGTGTCCGAGGCGCGCATCTGCCGGGAGGAGGACCCCCGCTGGCACCTGGGGGTGCCGGTCCGGCGGGAGACCATCCCGGTGCGGATGGGCCGTCAGGTGATCGCGGTGCTCAGCAGGGACACGAACCTCGCCGTGCCCAGGGTGCCGAGCCCGTTGGAGATCTCCTACCTCGGCAGCGCCGCCGACCTGTGCCAGATGATCGCCGACGGCACGTTCCCCACGGCCGAGCCCTCGCCGGGCGTGCACACCAGCCCCCGGGTGGGGGACGGCCTGATCCGGCTGGACGCGGCGGGCGCCGTCGTGTTCGCCAGCCCGAACGCCCTGTCGGCGTACCACCGCATGGGGCACGCCGCCGACCTCGTCGGCACCCACCTGGCGCCGCTGACCCGCTCGCTGGTGTCCGACCCGTTCGACGCGGCCGAGGTCGCCCAGCGCATCCGCTCGGCGCTGGAGGGGCAGCCGTCGATGCGCATGGAGGCGGAGGCGCGGGGGGCGACGGTCCTGTTCCGCGCGTTGCCGTTGCGCCCGAGGGGGAAGGCGGCCGGCGCGCTGGTGCTGTGCCGGGACGTCACCGAGGTCAAGCGCAGGGACCGCGCGCTGCTCTCCAAGGACGCGACCATCCGGGAGATCCACCACCGGGTGAAGAACAACCTCCAGACCGTGGCCGCGTTGCTGCGGCTCCAGTCGCGCCGCACCAACAACCAGGAGGCGCGGCAGGCGCTGGAGGAGTCGGTGCGGCGGGTCACCTCGATCGCGCTGGTGCACGAGACGCTGTCCATGTCGGTCGACGAGCGGGTCGACCTGGACGACGTGGTGGACCGGGTGATCCCGATGATGAGCGACGTCGCGGTCACCGAGACCAGGGTGGCGGTCCGCCGCGAGGGTCGCTTCGGCGTGGTGCCGGCCGAGGTCGCCACGCCGTTGGTCATGGTGCTGACCGAGCTGGTGCAGAACGCCTTCGAGCACGCCTACGCGCCGGGGCAGCGCGGCGAGGTCGTGGTCCGCGCCGACCGGTCGGCGAAGTGGCTGGACGTGGTGATCTGTGACGACGGGCGCGGCCTGCCCGCCGGGTTCTCGTTGGAGCGCACCGAACGGCTGGGGCTCCAGATCGTCCGCACGCTGGTGGAGTCGGAGCTGCGGGGCTCGCTGAGCCTGCGCCGACGGCAGCAGCCCAGCGGTACCGAGGCGGTGCTCCGGGTGCCGTTGCAGCGACGCCGCTGACCGGCCGGCGCCCGACCGGCCCAGCACACTCCACAGAGGACAGTCCGGCTCGGACGGACGGCGCGGACTGTCGCCGTGGGACGGTGTGACCGGAGACGGTGTGGTCGGGGACGGTGTGACCGGAGACGGTGTGACCGAAGACGGCGGGGTTGGGCGACGGCGGCGGGGCCACGGCGCCGAGGTTGCCCGCCACACGCGGAAGGGGCCGGCCCGGGGTGGGCCGGCCCCTTCCGGGGTTCTAGCGTGGTGCTGGGGTCAGGCGCCGGTACGGGACCGGGTGCGGGCGTTGCGCCGCTTGAGGGCGCGCCGCTCGTCCTCGCTCATGCCGCCCCACACGCCGGCGTCCTGCCCGCTCTCCAGCGCCCAGGTCAGGCACTCGGAGATGACGGGGCAGCGCCGGCAGACGGCCTTCGCCTCGGCGATCTGCAGGAGCGCAGGACCGCTGTTCCCCACCGGGAAGAACAGCTCCGGGTCCTCGTCACGGCACACCGCACGGTGGCGCCAGTCCATTGTTCCTTGCTCCTCGCTAGGCGCGTTGAAGCGCCGGTAGTCAGTGGTCCGGGGTGCTTGTGAATGCGTTCACGTGCTTGTGAATGCTTTCACGAACTCTCGCGATGTCAAGGGTTTAGCCCCGATCCGGTGAGGCACGTCACCGGAAAGATCGGCTTTCCTGACCTGCGGGTTTCTCTGCGTTACTACCTGTCCACCGAGAAGATCGCCACACGATCCCGTTCGGGGGGTACGCAGATCACACCGCGACCCGCAGTGCGGCGGACGCCGAGGAGAACTCCACGGCCGTTCGCTCACCCAGGTGGTCGCCGTCCACCTGGAGGCGGACCGGGTCGACGCAGGTCACCTTGATGGTACCGACGTCGTCGAGCCGCACCAGGTTCTCGCCGCGCGGCTCACGGTTGAGGAACACCTGGCCGACGTGCCGCAACACCGTCGGCATCCGCAGGGTGCGCAGCGCGAAGAGGCCCAGCCCGCCGTCGAACGAGCAGCCCGGGTTCAGGTGCATCGCCCGCGCGTCGAGGTAGGTCCACGGGTCGGTGTTCGACACGAACGCCAGGTGGACGCCGTCCACCGGCTCCGACCCCGGCACCTCCACCGTCAGCCGGGGATGCCCCCGGTCCAGCCGGAAGTAGCTCGTGACCGCGACGCGCGCGTACCGCAGCGGCGTCGCCGTCCTGCCCTTCGCCCGCAGCGTCTCCATCCTGGCGACGACGTCGGCGTCCCAGCCGAGGCCCGCGTTGAAGGTGAACCAGCGCGCGGCCTGCTCGCCCTCCCCGCTCACCCTGCCGAGGCCGACCCGGCGGCTGGAGCCCTCCTCGACGGCGCGCAGCAGGTGGTGCGTGGCCTCGACCGGGTCGCGCGGCAGCCCCAGCGCCCTGGCGAAGACGTTGGCCGACCCGCCGGGGACGACACCGAGCATGGGCGCGTCGTCCCGGACCCCCTCGGCCAGCAGCCCGTTGACCACCTCGTTGACGGTGCCGTCGCCCCCGTGCGCCACCACCAGGTCGAACCCGGACGCGGCGGCCTCGCGGGCCGCGTCCGCGGCGTGGCCCCGGTAGTCGGTCTCCAGCACGTCCAGCTTCACCGCGCTGGCCAGGGCGTGGGCGAGCACGTCCCGTCCGGCGGGCGTGGTGGCGGTGGCCTGGGGGTTGACCACGAGCAGGGCGCGCACGAGTCGAGCGTAGGTCAGGGTCGGAGGCGGGCGTCCGCCTCGGTCGGCCAGGAGGAGGGCGGTATCACAGTCGCGCGAGGTCGGCGCGCGCGTCGGGCGCGCTGTCCGACCGGTGCGAGGTGCCGTGCCGCGAGGTCGTGCGCGGGGCGGGCATAGCATCGCGGATGCGCCCGTGGCGTGGTCGCCACGTGGTCCGTTCCGCATCCGCCACCTCTCCCAGGAGGACGACGAGTGCCCACCGAAGCCGCCCCGACGCCGCGCGGCGTGCGCGTCGCCGGAGCGTTGACCGGCCTTCAGGGCGTCGCCGGCGTGGGATACGCCGTCGCGCTCGCCACCCAGACCGGCCACGAGCACGGCCCCTACAGCGCCCTCGGCACCGCGGCCTACTTCCTGGTGCTGAGCGCCGGCGTGCTCGCGGCGAGCGTCGGCCTGCTGCGCGGTCGTCGGTGGGCGCGCACGCCGTCGTTGTTCGTGCAGCTCGTGCTGCTCGGCGTGGCCTGGTACGCGTTCGGGTCGGCCGGTCAGCACGTCGCCGGCGTCGTGGTCGCCGTGTTCTGCCTGGCCATCATCGTGCTGCTGTTCACCGCCGAGTCCAGGGCGTGGGCCATGGGAGTCGGACCCTACGACCCGGACGCGCCCGACCGGGACTGACGCCGGGGCCCACCCAGGAACGCCGAGGGGCGTGGCCGACCGGCCACGCCCCTCGCTCATGTCACCTGTCAGGTGATGATGTCGTTGACCTCCCAGCCCCAGCTCAACAGCACCGGCGCGCCGAAGGTCGCGGTGCCGTTCAACGACCTGCTGTGCGGGTAGGCGTACAGCTTGCCGTCCTTCATCCGGGCGATGATGTCCTCGAACCCGTCCTTGTTGACGTCCGCGATCAGCACCGTGTCGGCGACGTCCCAGCCCCAGCCGGTGACCACGGGCTGAGGCTCGTCGGCCGCGGCAGTGCTCCGCGCCGCGGTGGCGCTTCGCGCGGAGTGCCCCTCGGCCGGGATCTTGCTCAGCTTCGGCTTGGGCGCCATCCGCGGCTCGTTGGGGGGAGGCTCCGTGGGCACGACGAACATCGTGTTGCCGTCGTGCGTGATGATGTCAAGGTAGCCGTCGTCGTTCATGTCCGAGAACTGGAGCCATCGGCTGTCCTGCCAGTTCCACCCGAAGTAGACCGGCGCGTCGAACATCCCGGTGCTGAGGGCGCCGGTGTTCGGGTAGCGGTAGAGGTCGCCGGTGCCGGCGCGGCGGGCGATGATGTCGTCTCGTCCATCGCCGTTGGTGTCGACGATGGTCAGCAGGTCGTTGATGTTCCATCCGAGACCGATCAGGATCTTCGTGGAGAAGGTGTTGTACCCGCTGGGGTTCCCGCTGTGCAGGTAGGCGTACAGCTCGCCGTTGCTGAAGCGTGCGACGACGTCCGACCGGCCGTCGCCGTTGACGTCCGCGCGGCCGATCCAGTTCGCGTCGCCCCACCCGTAACCGACGCTGAACGGTGCCTGGAACGTCGACGTGCCGTTGAACTGACGCGAGTGCGGGTAGACCATCAGGTGACCGGTGCTCGCGTTGCGGGCCACCAGGTCCGGCCAGCCGTCCAAGGTGACGTCCGTCGCGCGCCCGCCCGAGTTGATCTGGTCCGCCGCGCCGGTGCCGGCGGTGCCCAGCAGCACCATGCCGGCGACGGCCGCCGCCGTGGCCGCGCGGAGGAGTCTTCGCGTGGTGGAGCCGATCCCCCTGCCGAGGCTCATGCTCGTCCCTTCCTGAGGCGACAAAGACATGATCATCGTTCGGGTTCCTGTCGGGACCGGCAAGCACATTCGCCGTTCGGCGGGCACGGTTTGGCGCTACCGGTCCCGGTCTCGCTGAGCTGAACGCCGCAACGGCTCCGAACGGCGGCGAGCCGGACGGTCCGACACTGTCAGGCCGTCCGGCTCGTTGTTCGGTTCGTGCGGGACGTGGGTCAGGCGCGGCCGGCGGCGCCCAGGGCCGCGAGGGCCTCGTCGGTGACCCGGTAGACGGTCCACTCGTCCATCGGGACCGCGCCCAGCGACTTGTAGAAGTTGATCGCCGGCGTGTTCCAGTCCAGCACCCACCACTCCAGGCGCGCGTAACCGCGCCGCACGCACTCCTCGGCCAGCTCGGTGAGCAGGGCCCTGCCCAGCCCCGACCCGCGCTGGCCCGGCCGCACGTACAGGTCCTCCAGGTAGATGCCGTGGGTGCCGCGCCAGGTGGAGAAGTTCAGGAACCACAGGGCGTAGCCCACGACCTCGCCGTCGACCTCGGCGACGTGGCCGAACAGCGCCGGGCGTTCGGCGAAGAGCGCGGCCCGCAACTGGTCGGGCGTCAGGTGGCACTCGTGCCGCGCCCGCTCGTACTCGGCCAGCTCGTAGACCAGCTCGACGACCTTCTCCACGTCCGACTCGCGCACGGGACGCACTCGTGGGTCGGCCACGGCCACCTCCTCCAGCTCACCCGGTCAGACGAGTTCCCATGGTGGCACGTTCATCCGGCCGATCTGGGGCACGCCCCGTTCGTGGCCGAGCACCCCGATCCCCGCCGCCTCCAGCCCGAAGTGCACGCCGGCCGTCGCGGGCAGGCCGATCCACCGGGCCGTCAGCACGCGGCTGAAGTGACCGTGGCCGACCAGGACGACGTCGCCCTGGTCCAACGCGGCCCTGGCGCGGGTGAGGACGGCGTCGGCCCGGTCCGTCACCTGTCCGGGGTCCTCCCCGCCCGGCACGGGGTGTGTCCAGACCGTCCACCCGGCGACCGTCTGGCGGATCTCCGGAGTGGTGAGGCCCTCGTACTCGCCGTAGTTCCACTCGGCGAGTTCCTCGGTCACCTCGTCCGGGGCGAGCCCGGCCAGCTCGGCCGTGCGCAGCGCGCGCTGGCGCGGACTGGACAGCACCAGGGCGGGACGTTCGTCCGTGCCCCGCAGCCGCGTCAGGATCGCGCCGGCCGCCCTGGCGACCCGTTCCCCGTTGTCGGTCAACGGCACGTCGCTGTAGCTGGTGTGCTTGCCCGTCGCCGACCACTCCGTCTCACCATGCCGGATGAGGTAGACCGCAGGTTCCCTGTCCGCTCCCACCCGTTGATCGTAGGTTCACCGCGTCGTGGGGACCCGTCCACGGCCACCGCATCGGCTGACGGCCGGCGGGACGAGGCGGGGGAGCCGGGCGGCTGTACATGGTGGACAGACGGGACGGCCGGCGGCGCCAGGACGGGTCTCCCCGCCCGACACCACCGGCCGTCCTGTTTGACCGTCCTGTTCGGACGCCCCCTCGCGCCGCGCCGAAGGGCGGCACGAGGACGGGGGACGTCACCCGGCGACGCGGTCCGCGCCGGTCGGGGACGTTCCCCCGCGCCGCGGCCTCACGCCTGCTTGGTCTCCCAGAAGATCTTGTCGATCTGGGCGATCAGGTCGAGCAGCTCCTGGCCCTTGGCCGGGTCCATGGAGCCCTTGACGCCCGAGGCGCCCGCGGCCTTGGTCGCCTTGTTGAACAGGTCGTGCAACTGGGGGTACTTCTCGAAGTGCGGCGCCTTGAAGTAGTCGGTCCACAGGACCCAGAGGTGGTGCTTGACCAGCTCGGCGCGCTGCTCCTTGATGATGATCGCCCGCTGGCGGAACTCCGGGTCCTCGTTGGCCTGGTACTTCTCCTGGATGGCCTTGATGGACTCGGCCTCGATCCGGGCCTGGGCCGGATCGTAGACGCCGCACGGGAGGTCGCAGTGCGCGGTGGCCTCCAGACGCGGACCGAGGACGCGCGACAGCAGTCGCATCTTTCCTCCCTGACAGTGGATGCTCCGACGCGGCAGACCCTACCCCTGGATCATGGTGTCGGCAGGCGGGAGGTGATCGTTGGCACGGGAGCTGGGGCCGTGGCTGGTGCGGCGGTTGCGGGTGCGGGGACCCTCGATGGCCCCCGCGCTCGCCGACGGCGACGTCGTCCTCGTCCGGGTCCTCGGCCGTCCGGACGAGGGAGTTCGGCCTGGTGACGTCGTGCTCGTGCGGTGGCAGGCCCGGCCGGGCCAGCTCTCGGTGAAGCGGGCCGTGCGCCGCGAGGCCGGGGGCTGGTTCGTGGTGGGCGACAACGCGTTCGCGTCCACCGACTCCCACGCGTTGGGACCGGCGACGGTGCTGGGCGTGGTCCGCTGGCGCCTGTGGCCCCGTCCGGGGCGGGTGCCCACACCGCCGGAGGCTGGGGCACCGTGAGGTGGGGGCGCCGTGAGGTGGGACGGGCGTTGACCGACGCGGCGGGCGCCGGTCAACGCCGAGCGCGTCAGCCGCGCAGCTTCTCGTAGTAGGCCAGGCAGTCCTCGTAGCGGGGCAGCAGGCCCGCGTCGGCCGCCTCGGCGAGGGTCGGGGCGGTGCGGTCCTTCTCCGACAGCACCGGCTCCAGGTCCGCCGGCCACGGCAGCTCCAGCGCCGGGTCGAGCGGGTTCGTGCCGTGCTCCGCGGCCGGGTTGTAGCCCTCCGAGCACAGGTACGCCATGACGGTGTCGTCCTCGAGGGCGATGAAGGCGTGCCCCAGGCCCTCGGCCAGGTAGAGGGACCGGCACTCCGCGCCGTCGAGGCGGACCGCCTCCCACCGCCCGAAGGTCGGCGAGCCCACCCGGACGTCGACCACGACGTCGAGGAGCGCGCCGCGCGGGCAGTACACGTACTTGGCCTGCCCCGGGGGGACGTCGGCGAAGTGGATCCCCCGGATGGTGCCGCGTCGGGACACCGAGTGGTTGGTCTGCGCGACGCGCAGCGGGTGGCCGACGGCCGCCACGAACGCCGGCTCCTGGTACGGAGCGGTGAACATGCCGCGGTTGTCGGGGAAGGTGGGCGGGGTGAACTCGTAGGCCCCGCTGATGGTCAGTTCCCGAACCTGCACAGCGGACGAGCGTAGGCCGCCCGGCTCCACCGGCCCTCCAGAGGGCGTCGAGACGGCTCGGCGAACATGATCTTCCCAGACCCCGCGCGCCCCGCCGACGGCGACTGACCGACGAGTTCAACAAGCCGGACAGACGTCTTGTGAAACTGCCTCTGACCTGCGGAGAAATTCCGTCCCGCACTGTGATCCCCACCGCAGACACACCGATGATCGGCTGTCAGACTGTCCCGCACCGCAGCGTCCGTCGGCGCGTTGCCCCACCCAGGGCCGCCCGTCGACCGGTCGACGTCGCCCCGCTGCGTCGGCAGGAAAGGCCGGCTTGGGCGCGCCGCCTCCGGACGGGAGCCGCCCCGTCCGTCCCCGCACCGGCAGGAGGGACGCCGTGACCACCGTGAACGACCATTCCACCTCATCCACCGAGCTGTCAGACGACGAGATCTTCCGCGCCCACGAGGGCGGCAAGCTCGGGATCGAGGTGACCGCGCCGCTGACCGACCCGCGCGCGTTGTCCATCGCCTACACCCCCGGCGTGGCCAGGGTCAGCCGCGCCATCGCCGAGGACGCCTCGCTCGCCGACCGCTACACGTGGACCAACCGCCTGGTCGCGGTGGTCAGCGACGGCACGGCCGTGCTCGGGCTCGGCGACATCGGCCCCCGCGCCTCGCTGCCCGTCATGGAGGGCAAGTCCGCGCTGTTCAAGCAGTTCGGCGGCCTGGACTCCATCCCGTTGGTGCTCGACACCACCGACGTCGACGAGATCGTGGAGACCCTGGTCCGGCTCCGGCCGTCGTTCGGCGCGGTGAACCTGGAGGACATCTCCGCGCCCCGGTGCTTCGAGCTGGAGGACCGGCTCGTGGAGGCGCTGGACTGCCCGGTCATGCACGACGACCAGCACGGCACGGCGATCGTCGTGCTGGCCGCGCTCCGGGGCGCCACCACCGTGCTCGACCGGCGGCTCCCCGAGCTGAGGGTGGTCATCTCCGGGGCGGGGGCGGCCGGGGTCGCCTGCGCCAGGATCCTGCTGGCCGCCGGCGTCGGCGAGGTGACCGTGCTGGACTCGCGCGGCATCGTCCACCCCGACCGGGACGGCCTGAACCCGATCAAGGCCGAACTCGCCGAGCTGACCAATCCGCGCCGGCTCTCGGGCGGCCCCGCCGAGGCGCTCAAGGGCGCGGACGTCTTCGTCGGCCTGTCGGCGTCGACGGTGTCCGAGGAGCTGATCGCCAGCATGGCGCCGGGCTCCGTCGTGTTCGCGTTGTCCAACCCCGATCCGGAGATCCACCCCTCCGTGGCGGCGCGCCACGCCGCCGTGGTCGCCACCGGGCGCAGCGACTTCCCGAACCAGATCAACAACGTGCTCGCGTTCCCCGGGGTGTTCCGGGGGGCGCTGGACGCCGGGGCCCGTCGGATCACCGAGCGCATGAAGCTGGCCGCCGCCGAGGCGATCGTCGGCGTGGTCGGCGACGACCTGGCGCCCGACCGCATCGTGCCGAGCCCGCTCGACCCGAGGGTCGGCCCCGCGGTCGCGGCCGCTGTCGCCAGGGCGGCGCAGGAGGACGGAGTAGCCTGAGCCCGGCGGGAATCGTTGAGATTCCACCAGCAACATCACCGGACGGGGGACAGACCCGTCACCTGAACGCCAGACTAGTCGGCACGGCCGGTCCGCTGTGGTGGGTGGTCGGAGCGGGTGTACGACGGATGGCGGGTGATTGTCCTTCGGACGGGTGAGTACCTGCGGGTTCGGGCCTCCCGCCGGGCCCGGTCCGGGGTGCACTGCTCAGACAGCCGCCGCCCGGCCACCGCCGCCACGGTGGCGGGGAGTCGACAGGGGTGGAACGTGGCCGACCGGGTCGAGCGGACGGGAGGCGCTCCGGTGGTGGGCGACGCGGGACGAGCGGCGGCCGGCGAGCGGCATCCGGACTGGCGCCCCGCCCTGCCGTCCGGGCCCGCGCTGCGGTGCGACGCGCACGGCCTGGTGCTCGCCGTGACCCCGGAGCTGGCCGCCCTGGCCGGGACCACCCCCGACGAACTCGTCGGCGCGAAGGTCGACGACCTCGTGGTCGGGGACGGCCAGGACGCCCGGTTAGTCCGCCAGGACGGGCGACCCCTGCCCGTGCGGCTGGTGACCTGGCCGCTGCCCGACGGCGGCCGGGTCGTGGCGGTCGTCGACGTCTCGGACCTGGCCTGCGCCGCCGCCGGGTTGCGGGACGAGCAGCGCCGCCTCAACGAGGTGCAGCGGGTGGCCGGGATCGGCTCGTGGGAGTTCGACCCGGCCACCGGCGAGACCATCTGGTCGCCGAGCCACTACGAGCTGCTCGGCCTGGAGCCCGGCACGGTCGTGCCCGGCGCCGAGGCCGTCCTGGCCCTCATCCACCCCGACGACCGGGAGAAGGTCCTCTCCTACTGGTCCGACCACAAGGCCAGCGGCGCGCCCATCCAGATCGAGTACCGGGTGCGGCGACCGGACGGCGAACTGCGCCGCATCCGGGGCGAGGCCGAGGCCAAGCGCGACGCCGACGGGCGCATCGTCCGCATCACCGGCTACATCAGGGACATCACCGACCAGTGGCGGGCCGAGACCGAGCTGGCCGCCGAACGCGCCCGCCTGCTGGAGGCCCAGCGCATCGCCCGCATGGGGAGCTGGAGCTACGAGGTCGCCACCGGCGTCGTACGCCGCAGCGAGGCGCTCAACGAGCTGTACGCCGACGCCGGCGCCGGCAACGACTTCGCCGACCTGCTGGCCGGCATCCACCCCGACGACCGGCCGCGGATCGTCGCCCTCCGCGACCAGCTCCTGCGCGGCCCGCACGGCAAGACCGTCGAGGTGGAGATCCGCGGCGCGCGCGGCGAGCAGGTCTACGTGGGCCGCGCCAGGGCGGAGCGCGGGCCGGACGGCGAGATCGCGTGGTTGCAGGGCACCGTGCAGGACGTCACCGAGCAACGCGCGTTGGAGCGCCAGCTCCGGGAGGAGCGGCGGCGGCTCAACGACGCGCAGCGCGTGGCGCGGCTGGGCACCTGGGAGTGGGACCCGGCCACCGACGAGACCGCGTGGTCGGACATGCTGCACGAGCTGTACGGCGTGCCGACCACCGAGCGCACCACCCACCAGACCTACCTCTCCCTGGTCCACCCCGACGACCGGGACTGGGTGGACGAGAAGTGGCGGGAGCTGCGCCAGGACCACCGCCCGGTGGTGTGCGAACACCGGATCGTGCGGCGGGACGGGGTGATGCGGGTGTTCCGCTGCCACGGGGCCGCGGTCCGCGACCCGGACGGGCGCGTCATCCTCGTCGGCACCGCCCAGGACGTCACCGAGCAACGGGCCACCGAGACCAGGATGGAGCGGTCCAGCCAGCGGTTCACCGACCTCGTGTCGATCACACCCGTCGGCATCGGACTGTTCGACGGCAACGAGCGCCTGGTCGACGCCAACGAGGCGTTGTGCGACCTCCTGGGCTACGACCTCGACCAGCTCCGCGGCATGACCGCCGAGCAGCTCACACACCCGGAGGAACGGGCGGAGCGCAGACGCTCGGCGTCCCGCATCAACGCCGGCAACGACCGCAGTTACCGCATACCCCAACGGATGCTGATGCGGGCCGACGGGGAGCCGGTGTACTGCGAGCTGCACATCGCGGTGTCCGTCCAGGACGACGGGCGCCGCTTCTGGCTCGTCGTGCACCAGGACATCACCGAGCGGCGGCGCGCGGCGGAGGCGCTGCGGCACCAGGCGACCCACGACGACCTCACCGGCCTGCCCAACCGGGCCGCCGTCAAGGAACTCCTCGGCCGGCTGCTGCACGAGGACGGCTCGAAGGTCGCGGTGCTGTTCTGCGACATCGACAACTTCAAGCGGGTCAACGACTCCCTCGGGCACGACGCGGGGGACGAGCTGCTGGTGGCGTTGGCCCGACGGCTGGAGAGCGGCCTGCCCGACGGGTGCACGGCCGCCAGGCTCTCCGGCGACGAGTACGTGATCATCTGCTCCGACGTCGACCGGGTCGGCGGGGTGGAGGCGCTGGCCAGGAAGGTGGCCAGCCTGCTGCGCACGGCCGTGCCGGTCCACGGCCAGCTCGTCCGCGTCTCGGCGGCGATCGGCGCGGCCGTGCCCAACGGGTCGCGGCCCACCGGCGCGGACCTCCTGCGGTTCGCGGACGCGGCCATGTTCGAGGCGAAGAGCCGGGGCGCCGGCAAGGTGTCGTTGGCCAGCGCCGCGCTGATGGCCAGCGCGGACCGGCAGGTGCACCTGGAGGGGCAGCTCAGGGACGCGCTGGCCAGGGACGGCCTGGCGCTGCACTTCCAGCCCGTGGTGGGCGCGGACGGCGCGGTGCTCACCGCGGAGGCGTTGGTGCGGTGGCCGCACCCCGACCGGGGGCTGTTGGCGCCGGGTGTCTTCCTCCCCGTGGCCGAGCAGGGCGACCTGCTGCGGGAGCTGGACCGGTGGGTGCTGCGCACCGCTCTGCGCGAGGCGGCGCGGTGGCCGCTCCAGGACGGCCGTCCCGTGGCCGTCGCGGTGAACCTGGCCGGTCTGGTGCCCGGCGACCCCGACTTCGTGGACTCGGTGTGCGCGGCGGTGGTGGAGAGCGGCGTCGCCTTCGACCGGGTGGTGCTGGAGCTGGTGGAGACCGCGTTGGTGGACCTGCCGTCGCGGACGAGGGCGCAGATGGCGGAACTGGTGGAGCGCGGCGTGCGCTTCGCGGTCGACGACTTCGGCACGGGCTACTCGTCACTGGCCCGGTTGAAGGAGTTGCCGGCGCAGATCGTGAAGGTGGACCGCCGGTTCGTCTCCGGGGTGGGCAACGACCCGGCCGACCTGGCGGTCGCCAAGGCCGTCGTGGACATGGCCAGAGCGATGGGACGGCACTGCGTCGCGGAGGGCGTCGAGACCGCGACCCAGTTCCACGTGCTGCGCGGGGTCGGCGTCGACGCCTACCAGGGCTGGCTGTTCTCGCGCGCGGTGGCGGCGCGGGAGTTCCGCACCCTCCTGGGGCTGGGACCGCTGCACGTCCCGCGCTCCCGCTGACGGGGCTCCTGCTGACGGGCTCTCACTGACCCGTGCCCGCTGGCGCGCCCCCGCTGGCCGCGCTCCCACTGACGGGGTGCTGCCGGTGGGCGTCTCACCGACGCGCACTCACTGACCCGTGCCCACGCCTGGGTTCCCGTGCCTGGGCTTCGGTGGCCTTCGCGCGTCCTCGTCCCCGGCACTCCCGGCGGCCTCGACGCCCTCGCGCTCTCCCACCCGGGTACAGCCCCCACCCGTCCCGGGGGGCGAGCCCCGCTCCAGCCTAACCAAGAACAACAGAGCGCCACCAGTCAGGAACAGTCCGCTGTGGATAACTCAGGGGGCTGTGGACAACTTCGTCCACAGTGGAGTGAAGTTGTTCACTACATCGGAGGATGTGCCCAGCGAAGGCTTGCGCAAGAGGTCGATGTTCACACCCGCCTGTGGCACCAACCGGAGCCTCGCCCGAAGCCGAAGCCGAAGCCGAAGCCGAAGCCTCGCCGAGCCCCAACCCGAACCCGAACCGAGCCCGAGCCCGAA
>NZ_JAMTCP010000010.1:101867-156331 GCF_024171885.1 Streptoalloteichus tenebrarius
CCCGAAGCCGAACCCGAAGCCGAGCCCGAAGCCGAACCGAACCCGAGCCGGAGCCGGCACCTTGCCCCGCTTCCACCCGAACGAACCCGCCAAGCCAGGACCTCGCCGCGTAACCGGGGCACACAGAAGGGGAGGTGCCTTCCGCCGAGGAGGTGAAGCCGCCCGAGTCTGCCGAGACGCCAAGGCACGGAAGAGCTTCGCCTCCGCCGAGTGCCTCACCCAGGAGTGCTCGGGGAGCGCGGGAAGGAAGCCGAAGCGGCTAACCCGAGTGGGTGGAGCGAACCGCGTCGAGCAGCGCGCCGAGCCGGTGCCGGGGAAGGTCGACAAGTCGAACCGCGAGTTCGTGGGCTCGCAGCCCGCCCGCCTCCGCCGCCTCGGCGATGCGGTCCCTGGCGGCGTTCTTGGTGAGCGCGCCGCCCGACACGGCGACCAGCCCCTCCCGCCAGACGTTGCCGATCTTGCCGTGCGCGCGGTCGAGCAGGTGGCGCAGCACCCGGTCCCCGGGAGCCAGCGTCTCCACCGGGACCTCCTCCGCCACGACCACGGCCGTCTTCGGCTCGGGCGTGCTCCGCAGGTACCGCAGGCGGAACTTCGTCGCGAGGGCGTCGGCCAGCGCGTGCTGCCCCTCCTCGCTCGTCACGTTCGGGTGGTTGTTGCCGACCAGCACGGCGACCCGGCGCGCGTTCGCGGCGAGCAGCACCCGGAGCAGCCACGGACCCGGGTCCGCCGAAGCGTCCACCGCGAGCGCCTGGCCCGCCGGCGCGTGCAGCGGCCGATCCCAGCTCGGTCCCCGGACGCCCTCGACGCGGTACTCCGCCGCGCCGGCGATGCGCACCAGCTCGGCCCTCACCCGGTCGCCCGCCGCGCCGGAGCCCTCCACCGACTGCGGGCCGTGCGTGTAGATCGCCACCTGTTGCCGCTCCACGGCCTTGCGGCTGCGGGCGGTCGGCTGGCACACGTAGAGGGAGCTGGCGCTGCCCACCGCCTGCGCGCCGTGGTACCGGTCGAAGGCGGGGAGGACGGCCTCGAACACCAGCCCGAGTCGCTGGAGTTCCTGCTGCACCTTCAGTCCGAGCGCGGGCGTGCGGTCGGAGTAGCCGTAGACGAGGACCAGCCGGCCCAGCTCCGGCTCCCGCAGCGCGGCCAGCCCGCGCGCGGCGAACAGGGCCATGCCCTCCGGCGTGTAGGGCGGGTCGCTGAAGACCAGGTCGGCCCATTCCGTCGCGGCCGGCGGCAGCCCGAACCTCAGGTCGGCGTGCAGGCACCGGATGTCGTGCCCCCGTTCCGCCGCGGCGCGGTCGAGGAACTCCAGAACGCGCTCGTCGAGGTCGACGACCGTCACCGAGACGTCGGGGACCACGGCGCACAGCGCCAGCGAGGTCAGGTCGTGGTCGCCGAGCAGCAGCACACGCGCGCCGGCCAGGTCGTAGTTCTCGCGCAGCCACAACGCCCGCCGCAGCACGGATTCCGGCGTGGCCTGCACGTGGTCCAGGGCCGCCAGCGGCGGGGGGACCCGGGCGACGTCCTCCCGCACCCTGCCCAGCAGGTCGACGTGCCCTGCGGGGACCCCGCCGGCCTCGTCCAGAGTGGGCAACGCGTCGAGACCGAGGCGCTCCCGGTACGCGGCGGCCCGGTCCGGCGACAGCCGCCACCGGTCGCCGGAGCGGTCGAGGTCGTCACCCATCGCGGCGAGGAGTTCCTCGACGGTGCGTCGCGGCACGGCCGGGAGCCGCACCAGCTCGTCGAGATCGCGCCAGTCCTCCGTGAGCAGTGCCACCACGTGTCGGAGTCGCCGGCCGTGCACGCGGGCCGCGGCGACGCGCGCCGCCGTCTGCTCAAGGGAATCCGTGCTGCTCACAAGGTCCTGACCCTACGGGGTGGCCCGCGGTCCCACGGAGCGGGCCGCTGCCGCCGAACGCGTGCCGTTGTCAGCCATCCGGGCTAAGGTCGACCAGACCGCGGCGGCCGGCGAGTGGCCGTCACGACCTCAGGGGGGCTCGGTGATCGAGTTCCGGGCCGTGACCAAGCGGTTCGACGACGGGACCGTCGCCGTCGACCACCTCGACCTGTCGGTGGCGGCCGGCACGATCACGGTGTTCGTCGGCCCGTCCGGTTGCGGCAAGACGACGTCGCTGCGCATGGTGAACCGGATGGTCGAGCCGACCTCGGGCACCGTCCTGGTGGACGGCGTGGACGTCCGGGGGGTCGACCCCGCGACGCTGCGGCGCGGCATCGGCTACGTCATCCAGCAGGCGGGGCTGTTCCCGCACCGGACGGTCCTCGACAACGTCGCGACCGTGCCGCTGCTGTCCGGGTGGACCAGGCGGAAGGCCAGGGCCCGCGCCGCCGAGCTGTTGGAGCTGGTGGGTCTGCCGAGGGAACTGGGCTCGCGCTATCCCGTCCAGCTCTCGGGCGGCCAGCAGCAGCGCGTGGGGGTGGCCAGGGCGCTGGCCGCCGACCCGCCCGTGTTGTTGATGGACGAGCCGTTCAGCGCCGTCGACCCCGTCGTGCGCGAGGGGTTGCAGGACGAGCTGCTGCGCCTCCAGGCCGAGCTGGACAAGACGATCGTGTTCGTCACCCACGACATCGACGAGGCGGTGAAGATCGGCGAGAGGGTCGCCGTGTTCCGGCAGGGCGGCCGGCTGGTGCAGTACGCGGAGCCGGACGAGCTGCTCTCCCGGCCGGCGGACGAGTTCGTGTCGTCCTTCGTCGGCAGGGACAGGGGGTACCGCCGTCTGTCCTTTGTGGAGGGAACAGGCATCGAGCCGCGCGAGGTGCCCACGGCCCGCGAGGAGGCGGTGGCCGGGGAGCGGGTCGCGCCCGACGCGTGGACCCTCGTGCTGGACGGCGAGGACCGGCCGCGCGGCTGGCTCCCTCCGCGCTCCACAGGGGACAGTGCTCCACCCGCGGAGCGCGTGCTGCCCGGCGGTTCGCTCTACACCAGGGGAACGCCCCTGCGCGGCGCGCTCGACGCGGCCCTGTCCTCGCCCTCCGGGCTCGGCGTCGTCGTCGAGGAGGACGGGCGCTACGCCGGGGCGGTGACCGCCGAGGAGGTGCTCGCCGCGCTCCGCGAACACCGCGTCGGGCCGGAGGAACACACCGGAGGCACCCGCTGATGCTCGACGACCTGTCCCGGTACCTGGGCAGTGAGAGCAACCGCGAGCTGGTCCTGACCCAGCTCGTCCAACACGTCCCGCTCGCGTTGCTCCCGCTGGTGGTCGGGGTGGTGCTGGCGATCCCCCTCGGGTGGCTCGCCCAGCGGCACCCGCTGGTCCGCACCGCCCTGCTCGGCTCGGCCAACGTCGTCTACACGGTGCCCTCGCTCGCGTTCTTCGTCGTGATCCCCGGGATCATCGGCACCCAGATCCTCGACCCGGTCAACGTGGTCGCGGCGTTGAGCATCTACACGGCGGCCCTGTTGGTCCGCCCGGTCGTCGACGCGCTCGACGCCGTGCCCGCCCACGTCGTCGCCGCGGCGACCGCGATGGGGTACCGCCCGCTGCGCCGGTTCCTGGCGGTGGAGCTGCCGTTGGCGGTGCCCGTGCTGGTGGCGGGGGTCAGGGTGGCCTCGGTGAGCAACATCAGCCTCGCCAGCGTCGGCGCGCTGTTGGGCGTCGGCGGTCTCGGCGCGTTGTTCACCTCGGGGTTCCAGACGAGCTACCTGCCGCCGATCCTGGTCGGGATCGTGCTCACCCTGGTGTTGGCGCTGGTGATGGACCTGGTCCTGGTGGGTCTGCGCTGGCTGCTGACGCCGTGGGCCCGCGCGGGAGGGACCCGATGACGCTCTCCTGGTTGTTCGACCCGGCGCACTGGAGCGGCGTCGACGGCATCCCGGTGCGCCTGCTCCAGCACCTGCGGTACACGCTGGTCGCCGCGCTGGCGGCCACGCTGGTCGCCGTCCCGCTCGGCCTGTTCGTCGGGCACACCGGGCGCGGCGGCCTGGTCGTGGTCGGCGGGAGCAACGCCATGCGGGCGTTGCCGACCCTCGGCCTGGTGACCTTCCTGTTCCTCGTGCTCGGCAGCGGCGAGGTCTCGGCGCTGGTCGCGTTGACCGTGCTCGCCGTGCCGCCGGTGTTGGCCGGCACGTACGCGGGGATCCAGGACACCGACCGGGGCGTGGTCGACGCGGCGCGCGGCATGGGGATGACCGGGTGGCAACGCCTGTGGCGGGTGGAGGTGCCCAACGCGCTGCCCCTGCTGCTGGGCGGCGTCCGCAACGCCGTCCTCCAGATCGTGGCCACCACGGCGGTGGCCGCCTACGTGGGGCTGGGCGGGCTCGGGCGCTTCCTGCTCGACGGGCTGAGGGCCTTCGACTACCCGAAGATGGTCGCTGGCGCGGTGCTGGTCGCGGCCCTCGCGATGGTGTTGGACCTGCTGCTCGCCCTGCTCCAGCGGCTGGTCGTGCCGAAGGGGTTGCGACTGGCGGCCGGCCGGCGGGGGCGCGTGCCGGCGCGGGCGGTCGAGCGGGGCGGGACGGATGTGGCGGCGGCCGCCGCGACGAGGGAGGGAACGAGCGGATGAAGCGCGCGTGGGCGGTGCTCGCGTTGATCGCCACGATGGTGCTGGCCGGGTGCGGGGGCGACCCGACGAAGGGCGGCGGCGGTGGCGGGGGCGGTCCGCTGGCGATCGGCTCGGCGGACTTCGCCGAGAGCGAGCTGCTGATGGAGCTGTACGCGGGCGCGTTGCGCTCGACGGGGGCGCAGGTGCAGACGCGGCCCAGGATCGGCAGCCGCGAGGTGCTGGTCAGGGCGCTCCAGGACGGGTCGCTGGCGGTGGTGCCGGAGTACTCCGGCAACCTGCTGAACTACCTCGACAAGGACGCCTCGGCGACGAAGGCGGACGAGGTGTACGCCCAGCTTCGGCAGAAGCTCCCGTCCGGGCTGGAGGTGCTGGAGAAGGCCGCCGCCGAGGACAAGGACGTCCTGGTGGTGACGAAGGAGACCGCCCAGCAGCGGGGGCTGTCGTCGCTGGAGGACCTGGGCCCGAAGTGCGGTGACCTCGTGCTCGGCGCCGCGGGGGAGTGGCGTGGCCGCTGGGAGGGCCGGATCAGGCAGCTCTACGGCTGCGCGTTCAAGGAGATCCGCACGACCGACCCGGCCGGTCCGGTGACGGTGGAGGCGTTGCGGTCGGGGCAGGTCCAGGTGGCGAACCTGTTCACCACGGCGTCGGCGATCGGCGTCAACGGCTTCGTCGAGCTGGCCGACCCGAAGCAGATGTATCCGGCGCAGAACGTGGTGCCGCTGGTGCGGTCCGGCGCGGTGGACGACCGGGGCCGGCAGGCGCTGAACCGCGTCTCGGCGGCGTTGACGACCGACAAGCTGGCGGCGATGGTCCGCCGGATCGAGGTGGACAAGACCAGCGTGGTCGAGGTCGCCTCCGGGTTCCTGAAGGAGAACGGCTTCTGACGCTGGTGCGTCCGGCCCCTGACGGGAGCCGGTGGCCGCCGTGCCGCGGCTTCCCGTTCCGCTGAGGTTCCGTTGAGGTTCCGTTGAGGGGACGGACGAGAGGAGTGCGGGCGTCCCGCGGGTCGCCGGGTCCGACGATCAGGTCGGCGCCCGGGCGCGCGGGGCGCCCGCTGTCGTTCTCCTCGCGGATTCCTCGCCCGCGTCGCGGGTTCCTCTCGCACGCTCGATCGGGGTGTGGCGGAACGGGAGAAGGGGACACCCGGAACTCGCCACGGCCTGGCCGGCTCGGGGAGGCTGTCAACGCGCAACGCGTCCGACCGCGCCCGACTGCGCCAAACCGCGTCCGACGCGCCCCGGCTCATCATCACCGGGATGGTCGATATCCCCGCGGCGGGCCGCGTCTCCTCAACACTGACGAGCACGCGGGCGCCGACGACCACGCGGGAGCCGCTCAGAAGATGCGCAGGCGCTCCAGCTCGCTGTCCGCGCTCTGCCGCACGTAGATGGAACCGCCCGCCTGCATGATCTCCTCCAGGAACGCGTAGACCTGGAGCGCGCGGTTGATCGTGTCCGTCTTGCTGTCACCGGTGAGGTCGACGGTCTGCTCCAACGCCTTGGACGAGCGTGGCGTGAGGTTGACCGTGACCCGCTCCAGCGAACCGTGTCCCCGGCCGGCCCCCGGCCGGTCGTCCGTCACCGATCCAGCGTTCCTGGGCATGTGCTCGCCTTTCCTCGTGCGAGCCACCCCCAACCCACCGGGACAGGAGGCGACTCGCGTCCCCAGGCGCCGTGGACAGCGTCCGCCCCATCGCGCCTCCTACGGACCTCGACCTCACAAGGTTCGCACCGGGGTCGCACAGGGTCAAGCAAAAGTCTGTACGACATATGAGTGACATGCACATGGGTGCTGTACATCACCCGCTATCGTGACATTCGGGGACACCTTGGACACGCCGCGTCACGGCCGGATCCGAGAGGCGACAAGCCGCAATGAGCAAAGGTGTGGAAACCGATCTCACCCAGACAGAGGGGGACCCCGGAGGGCGGGCCGACGTCCTCTGCGAGCTCCAGAAGCAGGAGGTGGAGGTCCGGCTGCCCGGCGGCGGCCGGGTCAGGGCCACGTCGGAGGCGCCGGTCAGGGCGCCCGGCAGCATCGCGTCCGCGATGGTGCAGCTCTCCCTGGCCGGCGTGATCCCCGGCCTCGGTGTCGGACTGCTGTCGTCGATGCTGTCGGCGTCGGCCGAGCTGGCGCTCGTCGTCGCCGCCGGCATGTACGTGCTCGTCATGGGCAGCGGCGTGGCCCTCATGGTCCGGGAGCAACGGCGAAGGCCCTGACCGCGACGACCCGAGGGGCCGCGGCGGGAGCCGTCGGGACCGCCGACGGCCGGGCGGGCCCCGCCCCGCTGCCCGTGTCCGGAACCGGACACCACCTCAGCCTCCCGGGTGCCCGCCGATCCGCGTGGTCAGCTCGGTCGCGGCCGCGCGCACCTCCGAGGCCAGCTCCGCCCACTCCTCGCCGCACTCCGGCAGGGGCGCCGTGGGCGGCGCCGCCGGGTCGCAGTCGTGCCGGAAGGTCACGCTGATCGCCGCCACCGGCCGGCCGCCGTGGTCGAACACCGGCGCGGCCACCGAGGCGAACCCCCTGGTCACGTAGCCGTCCTCCACGGCCCAGCCGCGGCGGCGCTCCGCCGCCAGCAGGCGGCGCAACGCCGGCAGGTCGCGCGGCCCGCGCCCGGTCCGGTCGACGAAGCTCGCGGCGCCCGGAAACAGGGCGCGCACCTGCGCCGCCGGCAGGTGGGCGAGCATCGCCCTGCCGGAGGCGGGCAGGTGCGCCGGCAGTCGCACGCCGACGTCGGTGACCAGGGTCTGGGGCTGCCTCGGCTGCTCCCGCACCAGGTAGAGGGCCTCGGGGCCGTGCAACACGCCGAGGTGCGCGGTCCGCTCCACCCGGTCCACCAGGCGCCGCAGCAACGGCCGCGCCAGGCGCTCCAACGGGTCGTGCCGCAGGTAGGCCGAGCCCAGCTCGAACGCGGCGACGCCGAGCCCGTAGCGCCGCTCCTCGGGCAGGTGCGTCACGAAACCGGCGCTGGCCAGCTCGGACAGCAGGTGGTAGGTCGTGGACCGGGGCAGCTCCAGCTCGCGGGCGATCGCGCCGGCCGAGACGGGGCCGGCCTTGCTCGCCAGGAGCCGCAGCACCGCCAGCCCCCGGCGCAGCGCCGGCACGTCGCTGCTCACGCCCATGCCGCCCACTCCGGGCGAGGCGTGGGCGCGGGCCGTCCCTGGCGAGGTGTCGGCCGGTCCACATCGGACGGGTGACGACGGCGGGGACCGGGCCGGGGCCGGCGCGGGGGCAGCGGCGCGCGCGTCATGGGAGCCTCCCGGGTGCTGTCTGGCATCCCAGACAGTGTCACCCGACTCGGGCTTCTGCCAGCGGGCCCCTCGGGTTGGGATGGGTCCATGCAGCAGACCGACCCCGTCGGCCCCACTCCCCAGAGCCCGGTCCCCGGGGGTCCGGTCCCCGTCGGCACGGGGGCCCTGACCCGCGACCAGGTGCTCGCGGTGACCCGCGGTGGCGCGCGGGTCGAACTCACCGCCGAGGCGCTGGACGCCCTGGCCGCCAGCCGGGCGCACGTCGAGGCGCTCGCCGCGGGCGAGCGGCCCACCTACGGCGTGTCCACCGGGTTCGGCGCCCTCGCGGTCCGCCACATCCCGCAGGACCTGCGGGCCGCCCTGCAACGCTCGCTCGTGCGCTCGCACGCCGCCGGCGCCGGCCCCGCCGTCGAGGCCGAGGTCGTGCGGGCCCTCATGCTGCTCCGGTTGAGCACGCTCGCCACCGGCCACACCGGGGTGCGGCCGGAGACCGCGCGGACGCTCGCCGGGATGCTCAACGCCGGCATCGTCCCCGTGGTGCACGAGTACGGCTCGCTGGGCTGCTCCGGCGACCTCGCGCCGCTCTCGGCGATCGCCCTGGCCCTGATGGGCGAGGGCGAGGTCGTCGACGCCACGGGCCGTCGGCTGCCCGCCGCCGAGGCGCTGGCCGCCGCCGGCCTCCAGCCGGTGCGCCTGGCCGAGAAGGAGGGCTTGGCCCTCATCAACGGCACCGACGGCATGCTGGGCATGCTCGTGATGGCCGCCGCCGACCTGGCGGCGCTGCTCGACGTCGCCGACATCACCGCGGCCATGAGCGTCGAGGCGCTGCTGGGCACCGACCGCGCGTTCGCCGCCGACCTCCAGGCGCTGCGCCCGCACCCGGGGCAGGCCAGGTCGGCCGCCAGGATGACCGCCGCGCTCGCCGGCTCCGAGATCGTCGCCAGCCACCGCGGCCCGGACTGCACCCGCGTGCAGGACGCGTACTCGCTGCGGTGCGCGCCGCAGGTGCACGGCGCGGCGCGGGACACCCTCGCGCACGCCGAGACCGTGGCCGACCGCGAGCTGGCGTCCGCCGTGGACAACCCCGTGGTCCTGCCGGACGGGCGCGTGGAGTCCAACGGCAACTTCCACGGCGCGCCCGTCGGCTACGTGCTCGACTTCCTGGCCATCCCGGCGGCGGACGTGGCGAGCATGGCCGAGCGGCGCACGGACCGGATGCTCGACGTGGCCCGCTCGCACGGCCTGCCGGCCTTCCTCGCCCAGGACCCCGGCGTCGACTCCGGCCACATGATCGCCCAGTACACGCAGGCGGCGATCGTCTCCGAGCTCAAGCGGCTGGCCGTGCCGGCCTCCGTGGACTCGATCCCGAGCTCGGCCATGCAGGAGGACCACGTCTCGATGGGGTGGTCCGCGGCGCGCAAGCTGCGCCGCGCCCTGGACGGCATGACCACCGTCCTGGCCGTCGAGCTGCTCACCGCCGCCAGGGCGCTGGACCTGCGGGCCCCGCTGCGGCCGGCGCCGGCCACGGCGGCCGCGGTCGCCGCGCTGCGCGAGCACGTCGCCGGCCCCGGCTCCGACCGCCACCTCGCGCCGGAGATCGCCGCGGCCGAGGAGCTGATCCGTTCCGGCGCGCTGCTGGCCGCCGTCGAGCCCCTGCTCGGCGATGCCTCGGCCGCCGCTCTGAAGTCCACTGTGGACGGGAGGAACCCGTGACGACTCCGGGACCACGCACCGTGCGCGCCGCGCGCGGCGCCGAGCTGACCGCGCGGAGCTGGGCCACCGAGGCCCCGCTGCGGATGCTGCACAACAACCTCGACCCCGAGGTGGCCGAGCGGCCCGAGGACCTGGTGGTCTACGGCGGCACCGGCAAGGCCGCCAGGGACTGGGCGAGCTTCGAGGCCATCTCGCGCGAGCTGACCACCCTCGGCGGGGACGAGACGCTGCTCGTGCAGTCCGGCCGGCCGGTCGGCGTGCTGCGCACCCACGAGTGGGCTCCCCGCGTGCTCATCGCGAACTCCAACCTGGTGCCGGACTGGGCGACGTGGCCGGAGTTCCGCCGGCTCGACGCGCTGGGCCTGACCATGTACGGCCAGATGACCGCGGGGTCCTGGATCTACATCGGGACGCAGGGCATCCTCCAGGGCACCTACGAGACGTTCGCCGCCGTCGCGGAGAAGCGGTTCGGCGGGACCCTGCGCGGCACCCTGACCGTGACCGCCGGCCTCGGCGGCATGGGCGGCGCCCAGCCGCTGGCCGTGACGATGAACGAGGGCGTCGCGCTGGTCGTCGAGTGCGACCCGGAGCGGGCCCGGCGCCGGGTCGAGACCCGCTACCTCGACGAGATCGCCGACGACCTCGACGACGCGGTGCGGCGCGTGGAGGCGGCCAAGCGGGAGCGGCGCGCGCTGTCCGTCGCGGTGATCGGCAACGCCGCCGAGGTGCTGCCCGAGCTGCTGCGGCGCGGCGTCGAGATCGACATCGTCACCGACCAGACCTCGGCGCACGACCCGCTGGCCTACCTGCCCAAGGGGGTGGACCTGGCGGACTGGCACGACTACGCGGCCAAGAAGCCCGACGAGTTCACCGACCGCTCGCGGGAGTCCATGGCCGACCACGTCGAGGCCATGGTCGGGTTCCTCGACCGGGGCGCCGAGGTGTTCGACTATGGCAACTCGATCAGGGGCGAGGCCAAGCTCGGCGGCTTCGAGCGCGCGTTCGACTTCCCCGGGTTCGTCCCCGCCTACATCCGGCCGCTGTTCTGCGACGGCAAGGGCCCGTTCCGGTGGGCAGCGCTGTCCGGCGACCCGGCCGACATCGCCGCGACCGACCGCGCGATCCTGGAGCTGTTCCCGGACAACGAGCCGCTGGCCCGGTGGATCAGGATGGCGGGGGAGCGCGTGGCCTTCCAGGGCCTGCCGGCCCGGATCTGCTGGCTTGGCTACGGCGAGCGGCACCTCGCCGGCCTGCGGTTCAACGAGATGGTCGCCTCCGGCGAGCTGAAGGCCCCGGTCGTCATCGGCAGGGACCACCTCGACTGCGGCTCGGTCGCCTCGCCGTACCGGGAGACCGAGGGCATGCTCGACGGGTCGGACGCGATCGCCGACTGGCCGTTGCTCAACGCGCTGGTGAACACCGCCTCCGGCGCCACGTGGGTGTCGATCCACCACGGCGGCGGGGTCGGCATCGGCCGCTCGCTGCACGCCGGCCAGGTCACCGTCGCCGACGGCACCGAGCTGGCGGCGCTGAAGCTGGAGCGCGTGCTCACCAACGACCCGGCGATGGGCGTGCTCCGGCACGTTGACGCCGGCTACGAGCGCGCGGAGAAGGTGGCCGACGAGAAGGGCGTCCGCATCCCGATGCGGGGCTGACCCGCAGCGCGGGGACGACCGGGCGGTAACGACCGTGCGGGGACGACCGTGCGGGGACGACCGGGTGGGGACGACCGGGTGGGGACGACCGGGCGGTGACGACGAGGACGTGTGGCGTGTCGTGCGGGTGGGGAGCCTGACGGCACGCCACACGCCGGACCAGGAGGTGGGATGGCTACGGCGACCGGCCTGCTCGGCGCGATCGCGGACGTCGGGGTCGACCGGGCGCGGGGCGGCTTCTCGCGGCACGGCTTCGACCGGAGCGACCTGACGCTCCGGGAGTGGTTCGTGGCCGAGGCCGCCGCGCGGGGCCTCGACGTCGAGGTGGACCGCAACGGCAACCTCTGGGCGTGGTGGGGCCGGCCAGGCCCTGACGCCGTCGTGACCGGCAGCCACCTGGACTCGGTGCCGGGCGGCGGCGCGTTCGACGGCCCGCTCGGCGTGGTCTCGGCGCTGGCCGCCGTGGACGAGCTGCGGGCGCGCGGGTTCGTCCCGTCCCGGCCGTTCGCGGTCGTCGTGTTCGCCGAGGAGGAGGGCGGCCGGTTCGGCGTGCCCTGCCTGGGCTCCCGGCTGCTCGCCGGCACCCTCGACCCGGACGCGGCCCGTCGGCTGCGCGACCAGGACGGCACCACGCTCGCCGAGGCGGTGCGCGCCGCCGGGCTGGACCCCGACCGGCTCGGCAGGGACGACGAGGCGCTGTCCCGCGTCGGCCGGTTCGTGGAGCTGCACGTCGAGCAGGGCAGGGGACTGGTCGACCTGGGACGCCCGGTCGGCGTGGCGTCGTCGATCCTGGCGCACGGCCGGTGGCGGTTCCGGTTCACCGGCGAGGGCAACCACGCGGGCGCGACCCCGATCGGCGACCGGCACGACCCGATGCTGCCCGCGTCCCACCTCGTGCTCGCCGCCAGGGGCGCGGCCGCCGCCGTCCCCGGGGCCAGGGCGACCGTGGGCCGCGTGGTCCCCGTCCCCGGCGGCACGAACGTGATCGCGTCCACTGTGGACGTCTGGCTGGACGCGCGCGCCGCCGACGACCGCACCACGCGCTCGCTCGTCGAGGACGTCACGGCCGCCGCGCGGGAGGCCGCCGCCGCCGAGGGCTGCCGGGTCGAGGTGACCGAGGAGTCCTACGGCGACACCGTCGTCTTCGACCCCGGGCTGCGGGACGACCTGGCCGCCGTGCTCGGCGGGGCGCCCGCGCTGCCCTCCGGGGCCGGGCACGACGCCGGCATCCTCGCCGCGCGCGTGCCGACCGCGATGCTCTTCGTGCGCAACCCCACCGGCGTGAGTCACGCCCCGGCCGAGCACGCCGAGCCCGACGACTGCGAGGCCGGGGTCGCCGCCCTGGTCTCGGTGCTGGAGCACCTGGCGGGAGGCGCGCGGTGACCGGTGTGGCGTACTGGTGTGAGCGCGCCTGGCTGCCGACCGGGATGGCCTCCGGCGTCCTGGTCAGGGCCGACGGCGCTGGGCGAATCTCTGACGTGTCCACTGTGGACACTCCACCGCTCGGGGCCCACCGGCTGCGGGGCGTGGCGCTCCCCGGGTTCGCCAACGCCCACTCGCACGCCTTCCACCGCGCGCTGCGCGGCAGGACCCACGGCGACGGCGGGACGTTCTGGACATGGCGGCACGCCATGTACGCGCTCGCGGACCGGCTCGACCCCGACAGCTACCTCGCCCTCGCCAGGGCCGCCTACGCGGAGATGGCGCTCGCCGGGGTCTCCTGCGTCGGCGAGTTCCACTACCTCCACCACGCGCCGGGCGGCCGCCGCTACGCCGACCCGAACGCGATGGGCCACGCCCTGCGACAGGCCGCCGCCGAGGCCGGCGTCCGCCTCACCCTCCTCGACACCTGTTACCTGGCCGGCGGCATCGGGCACGACCTGACCGGCACCCAGCTCCGGTTCGGCGACGGCACGGCCGCGGCGTGGGCGGAGCGCGTCACCGCGCTCGCCGAGGACGCCGCCGTCGCCTCGGACCCCACCACCCGGATCGGCGCGGCCATCCACTCCGTGCGGGCCGTGCCCAGGGAGATGCTGCCCGACGTCGTGGCCGGAGCGGGGCCGTCCCGGCCGCTGCACGCGCACGTCTCCGAGCAGCCGGCCGAGAACGAGGCGTGCCTCGCCGCCTACGGCCGCACGCCGACCGAGCTGCTGCACGAGGCGGGCGCGTTGTCCCCGCGCACCACCGCCGTCCACGTCACCCACGTCACCGAGCAGGACATCGAACTCCTCGGGGACACCAACACGGTGGCGTGCTTCTGCCCGACGACCGAGGGGGACCTCGCCGACGGCATCGGACCGGCCCGCGACCTCGCCGACGCCGGCTGCCCGCTCTCCCTCGGCAGCGACCAGCACGCCGTGGTCGACCCACTGCTGGAGATCCGGGCGCTGGAGTACGGCGAGCGGCTGCGCAGCAACCACCGGGGGCGGCTGCGCCCCGAGGAACTGCTCGCCGCCGCCACGGCGCACGGCCACGACAGCCTGGGCTGGGCCGGCGACGGGCGCATCGCCGTCGGCGCGCACTGCGACCTGGTGGCCGTCAGGACCGACACGCCCCGCACCGCCGGCGCGCTGCCGGAACAGCTCCTGCTCGCCGCGACCGCGTCCGACGTGGACACCGTGGTCGTGGGCGGCCGGGTGGTAGCCCGCGAGGGGCGGCACGAGACTCTGGGAGATGTCGGCCGGCTGCTGGCCGAGGCGATCGAAGGGCTCTGGGCATGAGCGTGCTCATCACCGGCATCGGTGAGCTGACCACCAACGACGACGAGCTGGGCACGCTGCCGGACGCGGCCGTGGTGCTCGACGAGGACCGGGTGGTCTGGGTCGGGCCGGCCGACCGCGCGCCCGACGCCGACGAGCGGGTCGACGTGGGCGGGCGCGCCGTGCTGCCCGGCTGGGTGGACAGCCACACCCACCTGGTGTTCGCCGGGGACCGCACCGCCGAGTTCGCCGCCCGCATGGCCGGCCAGCCCTACCAGGCCGGCGGCATCGCGGTGACCGTCGCCGCCACCAGGGCGGCCAGCGACGCCGACCTGGCGGCCGGGCTGCGCCGCCACGTCGCCGAGGCCGTCGCCCAGGGCACGACCTGCTTCGAGACGAAGACCGGCTACGGCCTCACCGTCACCGACGAGGTGCGCTCCGCGCGGATCGCGGCGCAGGAGGTCGAGGAGGTCACCTTCCTCGGCGCCCACCTCGTGCCCCAGGGCTGGGACGCCGACGAGTACGTGCGCCTGGTCTGCGGCGAGATGCTGGACGCGGTCGCCCCGCACGTCGGGTGGGTGGACGTGTTCTGCGAGAGCGGCGCGTTCGACGAGGACCAGTCCCGCGCCGTGCTCGCCGCGGCGAAGGCGCGGGGGCTGGGGCTGCGCGTGCACGGCAACCAGCTCGGCCCGGGACCCGGTGTGCCGCTGGCCGTGGAGATGGGCGCGGCGAGCGTCGACCACTGCACCTACCTGGAGGGGCACGACATCGACGCCCTCGCCGCCTCGCAGACCGTGGCGACCCTGCTCCCGGCCTGCGACCTGTCCACCCGGCAGCCGCTGCCCAACGCGCGTGAGCTGCTGGACGCCGGGGCCACCGTCGCCCTGGCCTCCAACTGCAACCCCGGCTCGTCCTACACCTCCTCCATGGCCTTCTGCGTGGCCACGGCCGTGCTCCAGATGCGGATGAGCGTCGAGGAGGCCGTGCGCGCGGCGACCTGGGGCGGCGCGCGGGCGCTGCGCAGGGAGAGCGGGGACGGCGCCGTCGGCGTCCTGCGCCCCGGCGCCCGCGCCGACGTGCACGTGCTGGACGCGCCGAGCGCGGCCTGGCTGGCCTACCGCCCTGGCGTCCCCCTCACCCACGCCGTCTGGCGCAAGGGCGTCCGCGTCCGCTGACGACGTCCGCCTCCGTTCGCCGGCGCGTCACGCCAGCATGACGCGCTGGCACGTCGCGTCGGCGCGGCGGACCTTGGTCTACACCCGGCTACACCAGCAGGCCGGCCCGGTGGGCCATCCCCCGCAGCTCACGGCTCACCGGGGCGCGCCGGACCTTCCCCAGGAGTTCGGTGAGGACCGACCGCGTGAACGGGTGCCGGCGGACGTGGTGGGGAGAGATCCGCTCGGCTCTGCGGAGCACGGCCACCGCGTCGTCGTGGCGTCCGGGCAGCCTCGCCAGCGCGTGCCCGAACTCCCGCCAGTACACGGCTTCGCGTGCTCGGACCGTGAGCGCGGTGGGGTCGACCGCGGACGCGATCCGCGCGGCCTCCGCGTGCTCCCCGGACTCCAGCGCGACCTGCATCCGCCACACGGCCACGTTGGCCGGGCCGAAGCCCAGGCCGAGCGCGTTGCCCTCACCGGTCCGCTCCGCCAGCTCGGCCGCGTGCTCCAGCGCGGACGTTCGGCCGGCGTGGTCCCGTCGGGCCGCCGCGACCAGGGACGAGACCAGGGCGAGCATGCCGGCGACCCGCATGCCCTGGGGCGTGTCGGTCGGCACCGCCACCGAACCCGCGGCGCGTGACGCGAGGTCGAACGCGCCCATGCCGAGCAGTCCCAACGAGGTCCCGAAGGCGGCGACTCCCCGGCACACCGGGTCGTCCAGCCGCTCCGCCGCGTCCCTCGCCAGGGTGGCGGCCTGCCACGCCAGGTCGAGCGGCGCGCCCACGGTGGTCAACCAGGCCTGGGCGCCCTGCACGTGGGCCACCGTCAGCAGGCGGAGGACGGCGCGCTCGTCCCGGTGGGCGTCGAGCGTGGTGTGGAGATCCCGGATCAGTCCGGGGAGGGCCGCCCCCGCCCTGTCGCTGTCGGCGGCGTTCTCCGCCGCGACGACCTCGGCGACGCGGGCTGACAGTCGCTCCACGGGCCGCACCTCGCCGCCTGGTTCCCCCACGCCCGCGGCCAGTAACGCCAGGCGCACCTCTCCCAGCGCCCGGTCCTCCGCCCGGGCCCTGGGCACGGGGAGAGGCGCGCCGGTGATCTCGCTCGGGGCGACCTCCAGCGCCTCGGCCAGCGCGAGGACCAGCGACCGGCGGTCCAGGGCGCGGTCACCGGACTCCAGCCGACACAGGTAGGACGGCGAGATCCCCGCCAGATCCGCCACGACCGTCAGCGTCTTCCCCCGCGCGTGACGGATCTGCCGCAACCTCCGGCCCACCTCCGCCGAGACCATGTTCCGAGGGTAACCACCCCGCGACTCATCGTCGTCAAGGTCGGATTCCTGCTGATCGCACGGACCCGAGACCGCGACCTCCGGAGAGGGACCTCCGGAGAGGGAGGGGGCGCACATGCCGACGCCACGGCGCCGACGGCACCGTGGCGTTCGGGCGAGAGGCGCCAGCGGGGCGTCGACCGGGGTGGGACGAACGCTCGTCACACCCCGGTCCGACACATCACTCGTCGGCGTCGTCGTCCCGGGCGAGGAACGTGGCGAAGCGCTCCATGGCGTCCTCGAAGTCGGGGTTCAGGTCCACGAACGCCCGCATCTTCTCGGCCAGCCAGGCGAGGGTGACCTCCTCGTCGCCGCGGCGGTCCTCCAGCTCCTCGATGCCCCGGTCGGTGAAGTACACGAGTCCTCCAGATGAGGTGGAACGGCCGAGCCGCCGGGCCCGATCGGACCCGGCGGCTCGCCAACAGCATAGGCGTCGACTAGCTGAACGCCTTGGTCAGGATCTCCTGCTGCTCGACCTCGTGCACCTTGCTCATGCCCGAGGACGGCGCGGCCATCGGCCGCCGCGACACCCGGCGGATGCCGGTCAGCCGCTCGGGCAGCAGCTCCGGCAGGGTGAGGCCGAAGAACGGCCACGCGCCCTGGTTCGCCGGCTCCTCCTGCACCCAACGGATGTCGGTGGCGTTCGGGTACCGCTCCAGCAGCTCGGCCAGCCGGCGCTTCGGCACCGGGTAGAGCTGCTCGACGCGCAGGATCGCGGTGTCGGTGGCGCCCCGCTTCTCCCGCTCGTTGTTCAGCTCGTAGGCGATCTTGCCGCTGCACAGCAGCAGGCGGGTCACCTTGGCCGGGTCGGTCACCAGCGGGTCGTCCAGCACGGTCTGGAACCGGCCCTCGGTGAACTCCTTCACCGGGCTGGTGGCCGCCTTGAGCCGCAGCATCGACTTCGGCGTGAACACCACCAGCGGGCGCTGCACGCCGTCGAGGGCGTGCCGGCGCAGCAGGTGGAAGTAGCTCGCCGGGGTCGAGGGCACGGCCACGGTCATCGAGCCCTCGGCGCAGAGCTGGAGCCACCGCTCGATCCGGCCCGAGGTGTGGTCAGGGCCCTGGCCCTCGTGGCCGTGCGGCAGCAGGACCACGACGTCGGAGCGCTGGCCCCACTTGGCCTCACCGGACGAGATGAACTCGTCGATGATCGACTGGGCCCCGTTGACGAAGTCGCCGAACTGCGCCTCCCACAGCACCAGCGCGTCCGGGTTGGCCACCGAGTAGCCGTACTCGAAGCCCAGCGCCGCGAACTCGCTCAGCGCCGAGTCGTAGACCAGGAACCGGCCCTGGCCGTCGGCCAGGTTCTGGAGCGGGGTGTACTCCTGGCCGGTCCTGCGGTCGATGAGCACCGCGTGCCGCTGCACGAACGTGCCGCGCCGCGAGTCCTGGCCGGCCAGCCGCACCATGCGGCCCTCCATGACCAGCGAGCCGAACGCCAGCAGCTCGGCGAACGCCCAGTCGATGCCGCCCTCGCGGGACATCTTGGCGCGCCGCTCCAGCACCGGCTTGACCCTGGGGTGCGGGGTGAAGCCCTCCGGCAGGTTGACGTAGGCGTCGCCGATCCGCTGGACCACCTCGGCCGGGATGTTGGTCGGCACCTTCGCCGGCACCTGCTGGTCGGACTCCACCGACGGGCTCGGGGCCGCCGGGTGCCGCTCCAGCTCCCGCACCTCGTTGAAGACGTGCTCAAGCTGGCTGGCGTAGTCCCGCAGCGCCTTCTCGGCCTCCTCGACCGAGATGTCGCCCCGGCCGATCAGCGCCTCGGTGTAGGTCTTCCTGACGCTGCGCTTGCCGTCGATGATGTCGTACATGCCCGGCTGGGTCATCGAGGGGTCGTCGCCCTCGTTGTGGCCCCGGCGCCGGTAGCAGACCATGTCGATCACGACGTCCTTGCCGAACGCCTGCCGGTAGTCCACCGCCAGCTTGGCCACCCAGTAGCACGCCTCGGGGTCGTCGCCGTTCACGTGGAACACCGGCGCCTGGATCATCTTGGCCACGTCGGTGCAGTACTGGCTGGAGCGCGAGTGCTCCGGCGCGGTGGTGAAGCCGACCTGGTTGTTGATGACGACGTGCAGCGTGCCGCCCGTGCGGTAGCCGCGCAGCAGCGCGAGGTTCAGCGTCTCGGCGACCACGCCCTGTCCGGCGAACGCGGCGTCGCCGTGCAGCAGCACCGGCAGCACGGTGAAGCCCTCGCCGCCCTTGTCCAGCAGGTCCTGCTTGGCCCGGACGATGCCCTCCAGCACCGGGTCCACGGCCTCCAGGTGCGACGGGTTGCAGGTCAGCGAGACCTTCACCTCGCCGTCGCCGAACATGCGGAAGTACTTGCCCTCGGCGCCGAGGTGGTACTTCACGTCGCCGGAGCCGTGCGCCTGGCCGGGGTCGAGGTTGCCCTCGAACTCACGGAAGATCTGCGAGATCGGCTTCTCGACGATGTTGGCCAGCACGTTGAGCCGGCCCCGGTGCGGCATGCCGATGACGACCTCGTCGAGGTTGTGCTCGGCGGACTTGTCCAGCACCGCGTCCAGCAGCGGGATGACGCTCTCGCCGCCCTCCAGCGAGAACCGCTTCTGGCCGACGTACTTGGTCTGGAGGAACGTCTCGAACGCCTCGGCCGCGTTCAGCTTCGACAGGATGTACTTCTGGACCGTGGCCGCCGGCTTCTCGTGCGGGACCTCGATGCGCTCCTGGAGCCAGCGCCGCTCTTCCGGGTCGGTGATGTGCGTGTACTCGACGCCGACGGTGCGGCAGTACGAGTCGCGCAGCACGCCCAGCACGTCGCGGAGCTTCATCCGCTCCTTGCCGGCGAAGCCGCCGACGGCGAACTCGCGGTCGAGGTCCCACAGGGTCAGGCCGTGGGAGAGGATGTCGAGGTCCTCGTGTCGCCGCTGCCGGTAGTTCAGCGGGTCGGTGTCGGCCATCAGGTGGCCGCGCGTGCGGTAGGCGTCGATCAGCTCCAGCACGCGGGCGGTCTTGTCGACCGCGCCGGCCGGGATGTCCCGCACCCAGCGCACCGGCTCGTAGGGCAGGCGCAGCGAGGTGAAGATGTCGTCGTAGAAGCGGTCCTCGCCCAGCAGGAGCTGGTGGACGCGCCGCAGGAACTCGCCGGACTCGGCGCCCTGGATGATCCGGTGGTCGTAGGTGGACGTCAGCGTGATGATCTTGCTGATGCCCATCTCGATCAGGGTGGCCTCGCTGGCGCCCTGGTACTCGGCCGGGTACTCCATCGCGCCGACGCCGATGATGGCGCCCTGGCCCTTGGTCAGCCTCGGCACCGAGTGGTTGGTGCCGATGGTGCCCGGGTTGGTCAGCGAGATCGTGGTGCCGGAGAAGTCGTCGGCGGTCAGGCTGCCGGCGCGGGCCTTGCGGATCAGCTCCTCGTAGGCCTGCCAGAACTGGGAGAACGTCATGTTCTCGCAGCCCTTGATGGAGGCCACCACGAGCGAGCGCTGGCCGTCCTTGCCCGGCAGGTCGATGGCCAGGCCGAGGTTGACGTGCTCGGGCGTCACCAGGGTGGGCTTGCCGTCCACCTCGGCGAAGCACCGGTTCATGTTCGGGTAGCTCTCCAGCGCCCGCACCACGGCGTAGCCGATGAGGTGCGTGAAGGAGACCTTGCCGCCCCTGGTCCGCTTGAGGTGGTTGTTGATGACGATGCGGTTGTCCGCGAGCAGCTTGGCCGGGACCGCGCGCACGCTGGTCGCGGTCGGCACCGTGAGCGACTGCTCCATGTTCTTCGCGATCGCCGCGGCGGCGCCGCGCAGCGTCTTGCGCTCGGGGCCGGCGGCCGACTTCACCGGGGCCGCGCTCGGCGCCTGGGTCGGCGCGGGCTTGCGGGTGGCGGCGGCGGTCGCGGCGGTGCTCGCGCTGGGCTGGGCGGCGGCCGACGGGGCGGGCGCGGTCGAGGCGGGCGTGGCGCTGGGCGTGGTGGGAGCGGTCATGGCGGGCGGAACCTGGCCGTTGCTGTCCGGGGTGGTGGTCGTCTGGGTCACGGGCTGGGGCGTCGCGGCGGCAGGCTTGGCCTGCGTGCCGGCGGCCGCCCTCTGTGTCGGCTTGTAGTCAGCGAAGAAGTCGTGCCACGCCGGGTCTACTGACGAGGGATCGGCGAGGAACTTCTCGTACATCTCCTCGACGAGCCACTCATTGGGGCCGAACTGTGACGCAGGACTCGCAGGGCTGCTGCTGGACACGGCTGGCTCTCGCCTCGATCCATCTGCTCGGGGTAGTCACACTCGGTTTTCAGGCTAGTCCCCCGCGGGCGCGTCTTGGTACACGGTCGCCCCCTGGGGGAGAGGGGTGGGTCACAGGATCGATCCGGAAGACCCTCCGTCACTCGTTCGGCCCTGTCTCTCACCACTCTGGTCTGACTCGTCCGACGGAACGCCCCGGCTGTGACTACTCCTCGTTGTCGGGTTCGGACCCAATGCCGGATTGGATCACCGCACCGGGGTGTGGTGGCGGAGCGCCGCCGGCCCCGGGCGCGTGCGCCGGGCGGCGGCCGCGCTGCGCCGAACGGTCGCCGACCGCCTGTCACGCTGAGTGATCAACTGGTGGCGTCGGGGCGTCACGTCGGGGCGGCCGGGTGAGCCGTCCCGCGCCCACGTCACCCCGGGGCAAGAACCGCCCGGCACGTGCGGGTGGCCGTCACGCCGACGGACCGCCGCCGGCCGCGAGCTGCCCGCCGTCGCGCCCGAGGACCGCCCGCCGCCCTCCGGCCCCGTCCCCGACCGCCTCCGCGGCTCCCTCCGGTGCTCCCGCCGGTGCTCCCTCAGGGGAGCCGTCCACGACCGAACCGTCCCCGCCCGACCCGGCCGCCCACAGACGCGCGTACGCGCCGCCGGCCGCGAGCAGCTCGGCGTGGCTGCCCTCCTCCACGATCCGGCCGCCCTCCAGCACCACGACCCGGTCGGCGCGCGCCGCCGTCGCGAGGCGGTGCGCCACGACGAACGTCGTCCTGCGCTGCGTGAGCCGGTCGCTGGCGGCCAGCACCGCGGCCTCCGTCGCAGGGTCGAGCGCGGCCGTGGCCTCGTCCAGCAACAACACGTCCGGGTCCACCAGCTCGGCCCTGGCCAGGGCGACGAGCTGGCGCTGGCCGGCGGACAGGCCCTGGCCCCGCTCGCCGACCTCCTGCCGGAACCGGGCGGGCAGCGAGGCCACCATCGGTGTCGCGCCGACGGCCCTGGCCGCGGCCTCGATCTCGGCCGGGCCGGCGTCCGGCCGGCCGTAGCCGATGTTGTCCGCGACGTCGCCGGTGAACAGGTGCGCCTCCTGCGGCACCACGCCGAGCCGGCGGCGGAAGGCGGTCAGGTCGTAGCGCCGCACGTCGACGCCGTCGACCATGACCTGGCCCCCGGTCGCGTCGTAGAACCGGGCGATGAGCTTGACCAGCGTCGACTTGCCCGCGCCCGTCGCGCCGACCAACGCGACGGTCTCGCCGGGCGCGACGCGCAGCGACACGCCGTCCAGCGCGGGCCGGTCGGTGTCGGAGTACTGGAAGACCACGTCCCGCAGCTCCACCTCGCCCCGCAGCCGGCCCCGCACCGGCACCGGGTCCTCGGCCGGCGGCACCGAGGTGGGGGTGCGCAGCAGGTCGCCGATGCGCCGCAGGCCGACACTGGCCTGCTGGTAGCCGTCGAAGACGTTGGAGAGCTGCTGCACGGGCGTGAAGAAGAGCCCGAGGTAGAGCAGGAACGCGAGCAACACGCCGGGGGTGAGCGTGCCGGCGGCCACGCGGTGCGCGCCGACCGCCAGCACGGCGGCCTGCGCCAGGTCGGACAACAACGTGACGAACGGGAAGTAGGTGGCGATGTAGCGCTGGGCGCGCAGCCGCGACCGCCGGTAGGCGTCGCTGCGCTCGGCGAATGCCTGGGCCGAGCGCTCCTCCCTGGTGTACGCCTGCGCCACCCGCAGCCCGGAGACGTTCTCCTGGAGGTCGGCGTTGACCGCGCTGACGCGCTCCCTGGCCTCGGCGTAGGCGCGGGACGACAACCGGCGGAACACCAGGGTGGCCACGGCCAGCACGGGCAGCACGCTCAGCGCCACCAGCGCCAACGGCAGGTCGATGAGCAGCAGCGCTCCGGTGATGCCGACCAGGGTGAGCAGGCTGACCACGGCCGTGGCCAGCCCGGTCTGGAGGAACGTCGACAACGCGTCGACGTCGGTGGTCATCCTGGTCATGATCCGGCCGGCCAGCTCGCGCTCGTAGTAGTCCAGCCCGAGCCGTTGCAGGTGCGCGAAGCTGCGCACGCGGAGCACGTAGAGCAGGGTCTCGCCGGCGCGCGCGGTGACCACGGCCTGGGTCGCCACCAGCAGCCACCCCACGGCGACCACGACCAGCCCGACGAGCACGGCGTCCCGCAGCGCGACGCCCTGCCCGACGTGCACGCCCGAGTCCACGCCGTGCCGCACGAGCGAGGGCAGCAGGACCGACATGGCGGCGTCCCCCGCCACGCACAGGACCGTGACCAGCAGGGGCCACCGCACCAGGCGCAGCAGCCGGCGGAGCCGGAAGCGCGGGTCGGCGGCCCTCGGGTCGACCCCGTCCAGCCTCGGCCGGTCGGTCGCCGGCGGCAGGGCCTCGACCCTGGCCAGCAGCTCCGGTGTGGGCGGCTGCGCGCCCACCGCGTCGGCGGCCCCGCCCGCCGCTCCCAGCACGCGGCCCGAGCGCGGAGTGCGCGCCCCGGTCACGGCCGGCAGCCGGTCCGAGCGGGAGGCGACGGCTCCGCCGGCCGCCTCGTCCGGCTCCCGGTCGGGCCACAGGGCGGGTGTGACGCCGTCCCGGCCCGGTTCCAGGTCGACCGGAGCCTGCGCCCGGGGGTCCTCGATGTCGTCGCCCGCGCCCGAGAGCAGCGCGCGGAACAGCGGGCACCGCCGCTCCAGCTCCTCCCTCGTGCCCACGTCGACGACGTGGCCGCCGTCGAGCACGGCGATGCGGTCGGCCAGCGCCAGCGTCGAGCGCCGGTGGGCGATGAGGATGGTCGTGCGCTCCGCCGTGACCGACCGCAGGGTGGCGTGGATGGCGGCCTCGGTGGCCGGGTCCACCGCCGAGGTGGCGTCGTCGAGCACGAGGACCCTCGGGTCGCTCAGCAGCGCCCTGGCCAGCGCGATGCGCTGGCGTTGCCCGCCGGACAGGGTCAGGCCGCGTTCCCCGACCCTGGTGTCGTAGCCCTCCGGCAACGCGCTGATGAAGCCGTGCGCCTCCGCGGCCCGCGCCGCGGCCTCGACCTCGGCGGGGGAGGCGTCCGGCCGGCCGTAGGCGATGTTGGCCCTGACCGAGTCGGAGAACAGGAACGCCTCCTCGAAGACCACGCCCACGGTCCCGCGCAGCGAGGCCAGCCGCAGCTCGCGGACGTCGATCTCCTCGCCGGGCGGCCCGATCCGCACCGAGCCCTCGTGCGGGTCGTAGAACCGGGGGAGGAGCAGCGACACCGTCGACTTCCCCGAGCCCGCCGTGCCCACCAGCGCGAGCGTCTCGCCGGGCGCCACCGTCAGCGACACGCCGTCCAGCACCGGCTCGCTGCGCGTGTAGCCGAACCGCACCCCGTCCAGCCGCACCCCGACCGGCCCGTCGGGCACGTCCCTGGCGTCGTCGGCCTCCCGCACCTCCGGCTGGGAGTCGACCAGCTCGTACACCCGCTCGACGCCGGCCCTGGCGAGCTGGGCCTGCATGACCAGGCTGGAGATCAGCCGGGCCGGTCCGACCAGGCTGGCGACGTAGCTGGCGAAGGCCAGGAAGGTGCCGAGGCTGACCTCGCCGCGCAGCGCCAGCCAGCCGCCGAGGCCGAGCATGGCGACCTGGCCGAGCGCGGGGAGCACGGCCAACGTGGCCGAGGGCCGCGCGGAGAGCCGGGCGACGCGCATCCGCTCCCCGAACAGGCGCAGCGCCGCGCGTTCCAGCCGGGAGACCTCCCTGTCCTCCTGGCCGAACCCCTTGACCACCCGGACGCCGGTGACCGTCTCCTCGACGTGCTGCGCGAGGTCGGCCGCGCGCTGTTGGGCCGACCAGGTCGCCGGGTACAGCCTCCGCCGCGCGAGCGAGGCGACCACGCCGACCGCGGGCACGACCAGCAGGGCGATGACCGTCAGCAGCGGGGAGAGCCACAGCATCGCGGCGATGGCGACCACCGCGAAGACGACCGTGCCGACGCTCAGCGGCACCATCATCAGCAGCGACTGCACGAGCTGGAGGTCGGTGATGGCGCGCGACACCACCTGGCCGGTGCGCATCGCGTCCTGCTTGCCGCCGTCGAGCCGCTGCACCGAGGCGAAGACCGCCCGGCGCAGGTCGTGCTGGACGTCGAGGGCGAGCCGCCCCCCGAGGTAGCGGCGGACGAACGCGGCGCCGTAGGACAGCAGCGCGAGCCCGACCAGGCCGGCGACCACCCAGGCCAGCCGGGCGGTGCTGCCGGCGACCGCGTCGTCCACCGCGATCCTGGTGAGCAGCGGGCCCACGGCCTGGAGGCTGACGCCGAGCACCGAGGACCCGACCGAGAGCGCCACCGTCCTCGGGTGCCGCCAGCACGCCGCCGCCAGGCGCCGCAGCCATCCCCGCCCGGACCGGCCCCGGCCGGCGGCCTCCTCGGTCGGGTCGGCGTTCGTGCTCGCGGGCGCTGTGGTCACGCGACCAAGGCTAGGCGCGACCCCCGATGACGTCCGGTTCGTCGGAGTGGAGGGCGACGTGGGCCACACCGTCCCCGCGGTCGGCAGGGAGCGCGCCCCGGAACGGCGGTCGGCCCGCCGCGACGCTGCGGGTCACGGCGGGCCGACCGGGTCTGACGGGCTTCAGTTGATGTCGCGCCGCCGGCTGCCCACCCAGCCCAGGACCACGAACAGGGCGGTGTAGCCGGTGAAGATGAGCGTGTTGGCCCACCACGGGAACGCGCCCTGGGCGCCGGCCGCCGCCTCGACGAGCAGCCGCGCCTCCTTCTCGAACATCGGGTGGATCGGCCCGACCCCGTTCAGGAACAGGTCGGCGGCGACCGCGCCCGGCATGCCGCTGGCCGAGCTGTTGGGCAGCACGGTCGGGAACGCCGTCCCCACCACGTTGCTCAGGGCGATCACACCCACGTTCTCGACGAGCAGCGCGTAGAACAACAGGCCGATCACGGCGGCGAAGACGTTGCCGACCAGCGCGCCGAGGCCGACGCCGAGCAGCGTCCACAGCACGGTCTCCAGGATGGTGGAGAGGATCAGCAGGAACCAGCCCGTGGCCCCCGGCAGGGGCGTGCTGCCGGCGCCGAGCACCGTGCCGAGGCTGGTCGACAGCGCCACCACGACGCCGAAGCCCAGGCCCATGAGGGCGTAGACGACGAGCTTGGCGCCGAGCGCCGCGCCGCGTGACGGCGCGGTGAGGAACGTCGTCGTGATGGTCCTGCGGTAGTTCTCGCCGGTCACCGCCAGCGCGCCGAAGATCATCGGGAACAGGGTGGAGAGGTTCGCGCCCCTGGCGAACCCGAACACCGACGTCATCCACGAGTCGGCGTCGATCCCCTCGAAGGCCTCGCTGCTGCGGAGCCCCTCGACCAGGGAGGTGCCGAGCGCGGAGAAGCCCCAGCTCCAGAACACGCCGAGCAGCACCGTCGGGATCAACAGGCCCCACCACAGGTTCGTGGTGAAGATCTTGCGGAACTCGGCCCTGATCAGGGAGCCCATCAGGCGTTACCTCCGAAACCACTGGAACCGCCCTGCTGTCCCTGGCCCGGCGGTTGTTGCTGGTAGCCCTGCGGCGGCTGCGTCGGCTGGTCCGGCTGCTGCCCGGGGGCGGGCGCGCCGGCCGGAGGCTGGTACCCCTGGGGGACCTGGTAGCCGGGCGGAGCCTGGTAGCCGGATGAGGCCTGGTAGCCAGGCGGGGCCTGGTAGCCCTGCTGGGGGTACCCGGCGGGCGCGGCCTGCGCGTAGGGGTTGGCCCCGGCCGCCGCGTACTGGCCGCTGGTGAGCTGGAAGAAGATCCGCTCCAGGTCGACGGCCTCCTGCTGGATGCCGTAGACGGCGACGCCGGCCGCCAGGGCGATGTCGGCCACCTGCTTGCTCTCGGCCCCGGTGATCGCGAGCCGGCCGTCCGGGGTCGGCTCGACCTGGTGCAGCCCGGCCTCGTTCAGCGCGGCGACCAGCGCGTGCGGGTCGGCCGGCTGCACGAGCACGCGGGTGCTCTGGGACTGCCGCAGGTGCTCCAGCGGGCCGTAGTACATGGTCTGGCCCCGGCTGATGATGACCACCTGGTCCACGGTCTGCTCGATCTCGGCCAGCAGGTGGCTGGACACCAGCACGGTCCGGCCCGACCGGGCGAACTGCTGGAGGAAGTGCCGCAGCCAGGCGATGCCCTCGGGGTCGAGGCCGTTGGCCGGCTCGTCCAGCACGAGCACCTGGGGGTCGCCCAGCAGCGCCGTGGCCAGCGCCAGGCGCTGCCGCATGCCGAGGGAGAAGCCGCCCGCCTTGCGGCGCGCGGCCTCGGTCAGGCCGACCAGCGCGAGCACCTGGTCCACCCGGGCGTCCGGCACGTCGATGGCCGCCGCGTAGACCCGCAGGTGGTCCCGTGCCGTGCGCTTGGGGTGGAAGCTCTGGGCCTCCAGCACCGCGCCGACCACCCGCGCCGGGTTCCCGAGCTGGTCGAACCGGCGACCGTTGATGGTCGCGGTGCCCGCCGTGGGCGTGACCAGGCCGAGCAGCATGCGCAGGGTGGTGGTCTTGCCGGCGCCGTTGGGGCCGAGGAACCCGGTCACGGAGCCGGGCTCGACCGTGAAGCTGAGGTTCTGCACCGCGGTGACGGGGCCGAACTGTTTCGTCAGGCCCTGCACCACGATCCGGCCGCTGCCGTCGTGCACGCGTCCTCCAGGATGACCGGTGGCAACTCAAAGGGTCATCCTGCCGTATGAGCGCGGGTCACCAGACCGGGTTAGCCCGGGTCACACATGGTCAGGCGCAGCAGCCAGGGGGTCGACCGTCCGGGGCGGAGCGCTCCACGACGGGGGCGACGTAGATCCGTGTGGCGTCCGTCTCCAGGTGGCCGCCGATCGGGATGGGCGACGGCGGGGCCGCGTCGACCGCCGGCAGCTCGGCGGTGATCTCCGCGGGCTCCTCCGGCGGGACGACGGGCACGGCCGGGCGCCGGGCGGCGGCGCGGGCGGGTTGGGCGGTGCGGGCCAGGCGCGCGCGGCGCAGCAGTTCGAGGGTGTTGCGCAGGGGGCGGCGGCGGTCCCGGTTCGGCGCGCCGTCGCCGATGAGGTGGCGGTGGGCGGTCAGCCAGAGCTGGCAGGGCCACCGGCGCCGCCGGCGCAGCAGGCCGGGGCACGCGCGACAGCGGCCGTCGGCGTTCGGCTGGTGCACCAGCAGCAGCAGGCGCCAGCCCTCGGCGAGCCGCTGGATCTCGGTGCGGGCCAGGGGGAGCAGCGCCGAGGGCTCTCCCTCGGCGGCCAGTCGGTCCAGCAGGGCGAGCCGGTCGAGCACCGCCGTGATGGTCAGCCCGTCCTCCTGCTCCTGGGCCGGCGCGGTCGCCGCGCCGGACGCCGCGCCCGGGTGGCCGTGCCGTTCGACCGTCGCGGTTCCCGTGCCGGCGCCGGGCCCGGCGTCCGGCGTCGCCCCCGACGAGCGGGTCGCGCGGCCGCGCGTCCGTCCGAACGCCGGGATCGACCCTCGCCACGTCACGTGGTTCATCCCACCTCCAGTCCCCGTGCGGTGATCCGCACCCTCGTCGGCGTCCTGGCGCGTGCCGGGTGGGGCGCGCCTGGCGGACGTCTCGCTGACACCGCTCCCAGGAGTCCTAGGAGGCGGCCCGCCCGTCGCTCGAACTGGCCGCCTCGTCGAGCGCGCTGCGCAACCTCGTGGTCTCCTGGGCGGAGAGCACGGCGGCCTCGCCGGGTGGCGCCACCAGCACCACCTCGCCGTGGTCGACCAGGACGGTCACCGCCCTGTCCCGCCCGAAGGCGTCACGGCAGGCCACCCACCAGCGCTGCTCGGTCATCGGCACGCACCCCATGCGCCGCCGGTGGTCCGGCGGCGCACTCCTCGCTCGGCGTCGCTTCGGTTCGCTGGGGACATCGGTGGTGGGGGTGGGAGAGCGCACCAGATCACGGCAACATCACTCGTTTGCGGGCAGATGCCACCCGGACGGGCGGACCTTCCCCCTTCTTGGGGGGAGATTGCCGATCTGCTGCCCACAACGCTGGTGGGGCGGCTAAGCTATACGCGGCGGCTCGCTCCCGGTGACCCCCAGGCCGGTTGAGCGGGCCGCCCCTTTCTTTTCCAGCTCCGACGTCCGTCGGCCCCCCGTGCACGGCTGGTCGCCGGCGTCTTCTCCCGCTCACGCGCCCGCTGGCGGACTACCGATCCCTGATCATGCCGGTGCGTGGCCGGGTGGATGCGGGCAGAGCGGAGACACCAGCCCCGAGCGTTCCGCGGGGAACGGCGGGACGCGCGCGAGGGGCGCGCCGCCCGCCGTCGGGAGCCCGCCACCGCCGCTTCGCGGACAGGGGCTCGCGGACGTGGGCCGGCGAGGCGTGTGACGTGTCAATCCCTCGCGGCCCTGTTGTAAATCACTTTTCAAGACTCTTAGCCGCAGAGATAGTTTGGGAAGATCACGTCACTTCCGCGGAAAGGAACGCCCGTGCGTGTCCTCCTGACGTCGTCTCCCGGAATCGGTCACCTGTTCCCGCTCGTCAACGTCGCGTGGACGTTGCGGACCGCCGGCCACGAGGTGGTGGTGGCCACGGCGGCCAAGGTCACCGAGGCCGCCGTCGCGGCCGGCCTCCCGGCGGTGGACCTCCGGCCCGACTTCGACTTCGAGCCGATCGGCGCCCCCTTCCGGGAGCGGTTCGCGCGGCTGACCCCCGAGGACATGACAGGGCGGGGGATCATCGAGATCGGGACGGAGCTGTTCACCGTCGTGGCGGAGCACCTGGTCGAGCGCGGGGTCGCCTTCGCCGACCACTGGCGCCCCGACCTGGTCGTGCACTCGCCGATCGACGGGGTCGGCCCGCTGGTGGCGGCCCGGCTCGGTGTGCCGGCCGTCGCCCACGAGTTCGGTGTCACGGCGAGCAGGGAACGGCGCGCGCTGCTCCGCGAGAAGATGGCGCCCGTCTACGAGCGGTTCGGCGTGACGGGGGAGCCGCCCCGCAGCGCGGTGATCAGCATCGCTCCGCCCAGCATGTACACCGGCGACGACCAGGCGTGGACGATGCGGTACGTCCCGTACAACGCCGGCGGGGCCCTGCCGGAGTGGCTGCTCGTCGAGCGGACCCGGCCGAGGGTGGCGGTCACGCTCGGCACCGTGTTCAAGAACGTGACGGCGCTGCGGAGCCTGGTGTCCGCCGCGCGGGAGCTGGACGTGGAGTTCGTGCTGGCCCTCGGTGGCGCCGACCCGTCGCCGTTGGGCGAGCTGCCGGACAACGTCCGCGTGACCGACTGGGTGCCGCTCAACGCCTTGTTGGCGGCCTCGGATGCGATCGTGCACCACGGCGGCTCCGGCACGACCATGACCGCCATGACGGCGGGCCTGCCGCAGATCGTGCTGCCGCAGGGCGCCGACCAGCACTTCAACGCGGTGGCCGTGGTCAAGCGCGGCCTCGGCCTCGCGCCGGAGGAGACCGCGCTCGACGCCGACACCGTGCGAACGCTGTTCTCCGACGCCGCCCTGCGGTCGGTGGCGGAGGAGGTGCGGGACGAGATCGAGGCCCAGCCGACGCCGATCGAGCTTGTTCCCCGTCTGGTGGCGTCGCTGACCTGACCGCCAGGACGTCACGGCCGGTGGCCCGCCGGGGTCTCTCCTCGGCGGGCCACCGGCCGTTCCGTGTGCCCACGGAGATGGTCAGGTGACCAGGTTCCGGCGCAGGACCGAGAACCGTTGCGGTGGACCGTCTTCTCGCCGTGATCACTGTCCACAGTAGACGCGAAACCCCGGCGCTCGGCGCGGCGCGGCCGGGAGCTGGGTGACGGCCGCCTCGGCCGCTCCTGGGTGGCGCCGACCCCCTGGTTCGTGACTCCAGTCACAACACCCGATTGGGTGTGGCCTGTTTTAACACGACTGTGTCAAATTAGGTCGCGTGACGAACGCGATGGACACCGTGGCCGGCCGGCGGTCGGCACGGGGCGAGGGGGAGCGGATCGTCCTGCTGGACGTTCTGCGCGGGATCGCGATCCTGGGCACGCTGGGCACCAACATCTGGATCTTCACCGATCCGAACGGCATCATCGGCATGCTCACGGGGGACCAGCGGTCAGGGCCGGTCGAGGTCGTCCTGCGCTTCCTGGCGAACGGGAAGTTCCTGGCGATGCTGACGATGCTGTTCGGCGTCGGGCTGGAGATCCAGCGGGCGTCGGCGGCGCGGAGGGGGAGGCGCTGGCCGGGCTGGTACCTCTGGCGGATGGCGTTGCTGTTCCTCGACGGCGTACTGCACTACGTGCTCGTTGTCGAGTTCGACGTCCTCATGGGCTACGCCGTGACCGGCGTCGTGGTCTCGTACCTGGTGCTGACCAGCGAGCGGGCGCAACGCCGGTGGATGCTCGTCGCCGGCGCGGTCCACCTGCTGCTCATGGGCCTGATGACCTCGGCGGTCAGCGGCGCGGGTCCGGGGAAGGGCGACCCGGTCACGATCTACACCGACGGCGGCTACCTGGACCAGATCCAGTTCCGGCTCCAGCAGGCCGGGCTGTTCCGCGCGGAGGCGATCTTCACGATCCCGCTCGGGGTCACGTTGTTCCTGCTGGGCGCCAGGCTGTACCGGGCGGGGGCGTTCGCGGCCGACGGGCGGGGTCCGGTGCTGCGGCGTCGCCTGATGGTCCTCGGGCTCGGGATCGGCTTCCCGCTGAACCTGGCGACGTCGCTGTCCGGCGACCTGTTCTTCGTCGACCGCTACGTCCTGCCCCCGCTGGTCGCGCTCGGCTACCTCGGGCTCATCGGGTGGTGGGTGCACCGCCGGCCGCGCCAGGGGTGGCTGGCCGCGCGGCTGGCCGCCGTCGGGCGGATGGCGCTGACCTGCTACATGCTCCAGAACATCCTGGCCTCGGTCCTCTGCTACGGCTGGGGGTTCGGCCTCGCCGCGGCACTCGTCGACCACCGTCCACTCTGGACGCCGATCGCCTGGCTCGGCATCGCCGTCGTCCTGGTGGTCTTCAGCGAGCTGTGGCAGCGCCGGTTCCGGCAGGGGCCGATCGAGGCGGCGTGGCGCTGGGCGGTGCAGGCTCCCCAACGCTCTCGCTGACCACCCGAGCCTGGTGCCACTGACCGGGGAGGACGTCGCCCGTCACCGCGCCCTGCGTGGTGGCGGGCGACGTCCGTGTCAGCGTGGTGCGCCCTGTTTCGCGACATCCCTCTCGTGGGGGAGCGCGTTGGTTCCGTCGTGGGAGGTCACCGCGCTCCGGAACGGCGAGGCTCGACGCCGGAGATCAACGGAGATCGACGGAGATCGACGGAGATCGTTCGGCGACGGGAGAGTCATGACCAAGGCGACGACGGAGCGGGGCGGGACGACACCCGCGCCGCGATGGGCGGTGTGGGCCGCGTACGCCGTGCCCCTCTGTGTCCTGCCCTCGGCGGTCTGGCGCACGACCGAGGCGTTCAACGGTGACACCAGCATGGCGGACGAGGGGTGGTACCTCCTGCTGCTCTCCGCGCTGTCCCTGGGGTTCGCGATGCTCACACCCGGTCTCGTCCACCGGTGGGGCGAGCGGGTGCCGGAGTGGGTGCCCGGCGTCGGGGGTCGCGTCATCCCTGCCCGGCTGGTCGTGACCACCGCCGTGGTGGGCGCGTCGCTGGTCCTCGCGCTCTGCCTGTACGGCGTGCTCAACACCGTCTTCCGCTTCGTGGACCGGGCTCCGGTGCTGGTCGGCCCGGCCGACGCCGTCCGGCAACCTCCCGGTTGGGACGTCGGTCTGCTCTACCTCCCCATCCTGGCGTGGGGTCCGATCGTCCTGGTGCTGGCCGCCGCCTACCGGAGGCGGCGCACGACGGCCTCCGGGATGTCGGGGCCGGCCGCGCCCGGCGCGGCGGGGCGCCTCAGGTTCGTGTCCTCTTTGGACGAATGAGATGGGTGATCGCGCCCGCGGCGAGCTGCCCGGCGTCATCGGCCATCTCGCCGAGCACGACCGCAATGCCCAGGCCGTCCTCGGCCAGTCGCATCCACGCCGGTGTCATCAGGGATCGATCGCGGCGGTGCGGCGCTGGGCGCGGCTCGATCCTCGTGGATTGGGAAGTCCATCGCGCCCCTTGAACTGGGATGCCGCGCTGGCAACCGGAACCCGAGCGCAGAAGGCGAGCGTTCCGCTGTCCAGGTGATCTTGCGGCGAACGTCCCTCCTTCTGTCGGTGGGGATCGCGAAGCTCGCCCCGTGTCCGCCATCGAGGAGGTCGCCGCCGCTGTTCGCGCCATCGCCGACCGCCTCCCCGAGCAGGAGATCGCGATCGCGGTGGACGCCCTCCAGGACTGCCACACCGTGTTCGCGGCGGTCATGGAGGGGAGCTGGGCCGAGGAACCCGCCCTGGTCTCCACCTGGCTCGCCTCCGCCCTCCACCAACTGGCGGAGGTCACCCAGCTCCTCGCCGAACTCCGCGCGAGACTCAACCACCTCGCCGACAACCTGGCCGCCCCACCACACCGGCAACCCTGGCGCCCGCACCACCACCAGCCCCAGCGCCCGCACCCGCGCCAGCAGCGCAGCGCCCCTTCCCCGTGGACCGCGAGTGGGGACAACGAGACCGTGCCGCACTGCCCGTTCGCAGGGATGAGCATGGCCCCACCCACGGCCGCTACATCGACTCCGACGGCATCGACCACCCGGTCCGATCAGGCGCGGAGGAGGACGGGCTGGACAAGGACCTCGCCCGGTACATGGTGGAGGCCGGTCTCGTGCCGCCCGACATGACCAGGCCAGGAGCCGCCACGCACGTGGAGCTGAAGGTGGCGTACCGGATGCGCACCAGCGGCAGCCAGCACGTCGAGCTAGCGATCAACAACAACGTCGACACCAAGAAATACGGATGCCATCGCCTATTACCGTACGTGCTCGCCCCGGGACAGACCTTGGTCATCCACGACCCGCGCGGGACCCACGTCTACGAAGGGAAGGGCAGGCGCACATGACGTACACCCTGGAGTTCGGCCTCCAAGCCGAAGCCGACGACGCGACGATCACCGCCCGGACCGCGGAGGAGGTGGACGCCGCGCTCGACCGCGTCGTCGCCGCCGCCGGTACCTACGATCACAACCCGACCGTGCACGTCGTGGAGCGCCCGACCTTCGGCCCCGCCGAGATCCCCGACCACGGTCTGAAGATCGACATCGCCCACGGGGCCGAGGTGGCGGCGTTGGCGTACTTCGGCCCGGGGGGTGGCGGCCCCTCGATGACGCTGTCCACTCCACCACTGGCGAACTCCCGCTCCCTGTACCGGGACATCGACTCCGCCACCCCGTTCCCCGCCAACGCGGCCATCACCCTCGACCAGCTCCGGGCCGCCGTCCACGAGTTCCACGAGTCCGGTGGGCTCCGGCCGACATGCGTGGACTGGCAGCCAGCCGACGGATGGTGACGGCACAGATCTTCGGAGGGCGCATCCTGAGCCGAGATCGCGAGTGCCGGGGACGATCGGAGTTCGGGTGGGGGCAACCAGGCTGTTCGGCTCATTGCCGGGGGTGAGTCCGAGGAAGTTCGGCTCGTCGCGCAGTCTTCCCGGCATAGCCGGGCGGGCGGGTCGGCGAAGCCGCCGAAAGGGCCGGGGCCGGGCGGGGGATCAGCCGAGCAGGACGTACCCGACGCCGACGAGGCCCACGAGCACGGCCAGCGCGGTGGCCGCGGCCGGCAGCCTGGCGTCCGGGAGCGGGCGCTCGGCGTGCAGCCGCCGCCGGCCCCGGCGGTAACGGCCCCACACGAGCACGCCGAGCACCGGGGCGAGGGGCAGCGTGACCACGGCGGAGACCACGGCCACGACCACGTTGTGGTTGGCGGTGAACCGCACCGCGACGAGCACGACGACGAGGAACGCCAGGCACGTCCTGACCCACGCCAGCGCGGTGCGCTCGGGCTGGAGCCCGGGGTCCCACGGGCTCATCGCGCCACCATGAGGAGGACGGAGACGGTCCCGGCGAGCACCACGCACAGGCTGAGCACCGCGGCCAGCCGGGGCGCGGGCAGGGGGAGGCCGGCGCGCATCGCCCGTTCGGTCGTCATCCAGCGGACGAAGGCGCTGCCCGCCGTCAGGATCCCCACGACGAGCAGGCCGAGCGCGAGCGCCGACTGCGGCACCCCCTCGAACGGCCGCGCCGCCTCCACGGCGATGCCGCCGGCCATCAACGCCAGCGAGGTCCGCAGCCAGGCGAGGAACGTTCGCTCGTTGGCCAGGCTGAACCGGGGGTCGGGCTCCTCCCCGACCCCGTAGACCCGTCGTGGCCAGCGCGTCCGTTCCCGCCCGTCGTCCACTCCAGCGACGGTAGTCCTGGCAGGGGAGCCGCCGACCGAGGAGTGTGTCACTCGGCCCGGCGAGCACCGTGAGGGCGGCGGGGCGCCGAGGTCATCACCCCACGAGTCGCCGCCACACCTCGCGGTCGCGCTCCGGCGTCCAGATCTCCGGGTGCTCCTCGCCGGTCAGCTCCTCCCACGCCCGCGTCACGTCGAACGGCAGGACGTGCGAGTAGATCGGCATCCGCCCGTAGGTGGGGGTGAGGGCGTTGTCGGCGGCCCGGAACGCCTCCTCCAGCCTCCCGCCGGTGCGCACGACGGCGGTGACGCAGCCGAGCAGCGTGGTCAGGAAGTCGTGGGTCAGCCGGAACGCCGCCTCGACTGCCTCCCGGCCCCTCGCCACCTCGCCCCTGCCCCCGACCAGGACCTCCGCGCCGAGGTCGTCCAGCGCGTCCAGCGTCCGCAGCCAGTCGTGGTGGTAGGCGTCCCCGGTGTAGAGCGCGGCCCTGGTCTCCACCAGGTCGCCGGCGAACAGCACCCGCTGCCGGGGCAGCCACGCGACCACGTCGCCGGCCGTGTGGCCCCGCCCGAACCAGGCCAGCTCCAGCGCGCCCCGGTCGCCGCCCAGGTCCAGGCACACGCGGTCGGTGAAGGTCAGGGTCGGCCAGGTCAGCCCGGGGATGGACTCGTGGCCCTGGAACAGCCGGGGCATCCGTCCCAGCTCGCTGGCCCAGTCCTGCTCTCCCCGCTCGGCGATCAGCCGGCGCGTGGCGGCGTGGGCGACGACGATCTCCGCGTCGAACGCCTCCGCGCCCAGCGCGCGGACCGCGTGGTAGTGCGACAGCACGAGATAGCGCACGGGTTTGCCGGTGTGCTCCCTGAGCCGGCCCAGCCACCGCTCGGCCATCAGGGGCGTCGCCCGCGCGTCGAAACAGACCAGGAAGTCCTCGCCCTCGATCGCGCCCACGTTCGGGTCACCCTCGGCGGTGAGCGCGTACACCCCGTCGGCGAGGACCTCGAACGTCTCGGTCCGCTCGGCGAGGTCGGCGGACGAGGCGAACGGCGTGGCCATGGTCCCTCCTCCTCCCGGTCGCCCCGGACGGCGGCGACGGCGTCTCCACTCTCCTGCCGCGGGGCCGCGCGGGCGATCCGTGAGGTGGGGAAGCCGCCGTGGGGGTGACGCGGGTCCGGCTGTCGCCGAAGCCCGTCCCGTCGTCACCCCGCGGCCCCCCTCACTCCGCGCGGTCGAGGAGCTGGCAGATCACGCGGTGCAGCGTCGCGGTCGGGTCCGGCACCTCGACGGCGCTGCGCCACGCGACCACGCCGTCCGGTCGGACGAGGCTGGCCCCGCCGTCGCCGATGCCGTAGGCCTCGACGAGCCGGTCCTCGGGGTCGGTGAGCTGCCCGTCGAGCCCGACGGCGCGCAGCGGCACGCGGAGCCGGTCAGCGACGTGCCGGGCCGCCTCGTGCCACAGGCCGCCGGCGTGCCCGGTGAGCAGGACCCAGTCCGTGCCGAAGAGGTCCACAGTGGACACTGTCTCCCCCGACCTGGACAGCGCGACGTGCGGCGCGCGGAAGCCGGGGCGCCCGCTCGGCTTGCTCGCGCTCTCCACCGGCGCGCCGTCGTCCTCCCCGGGCTCGGCCAGCACCGCCGAGGACCGGTACCGGAACCCGAGCACCATGTCGACCGGGTCGATCTCCTCCGGAAGCTGCCCGTCCAGCAGGTGCGGCGCCATGCGGAAGGCGGCGTTGCGCAGCGACTGGCCCACCACCATCTCCGCGAACGGCCGGCGTTCGGCGTCGTAGCTGTCCAGCAGGCCGGGGCCGGCCACCCCGTCGAGCACGGCCGCGAGCTTCCACGCGAGGTCGAACCCGTCCTGCACGGCGGTGTTGCCGCCGAGCCCGCCCGTCGGCGGCGTCACCTTGGCGGCGTCGCCGGCCAGCAGCACGCGTCCGACGCGGAACCGGTCGGCCACCCGGGCCGCCATCTCCCACGGGCCGTGGCTGAGGAACCGGGGGCGCAGGGTGGGTGAGTCCATCGCGACCCGGAGCAGCTCGGTGAGCCGCTCCTCGGTGAAGTCCTCTGGCGACTCGCCCCGGTCGGGGTGGTACTCGACGGAGAACACGTGCCGGCCCCTGTCGCCGGCCGGGGTGGCCAGGGCCGCGATGAACTCGGGGTGCTGGAGGTAGTACAGGACCTGCTCGCCCGGGTCGGCGATCTGTCCCAGGTCCGCCTCGAACAGGGTGCTGATGTTGTACGTCAACGTCCCGGCGCCGTGCGTGCCGACGCCCAGCCGCTCGCGGACCTGGCTCCGGTTGCCGTCCGCACCGACGAGGTAGTCGGCGCGGACCCGCTCCTCCTCGCCGGTCGCGCGGTCGCGCAGCACGGCGGTGACGCCGTCCTCGTCCTGCGCGAACTCCACCAGCTCGGTGTGGAACCGCACGGTCGCGCCGAGTTCCCCGGCGCGGCGCAGCAGCAGGGCCTCCATGCGCTCCTGGCCGGCCAGCCCCCAGCTCGCGGGGCTGAGGTGGCTGGTGTCGGGCGTCGTGCCCTCCACGATCGAGTGAAGCACGGGGCCGTGGACGCTCTGGGCGACCACGATCCGCAGTCGGCCGTCCATGACCGGGCTCGCCTCGTGGACGGCCTCCTCCAGCCCGACCCAGCGCAGCAGTTCCATCGTCCGCGCGTTCTGGCCGATCGCCCTGGGATGTGGTGACGCGCCGGCGCGGCGCTCGACGACCAACGCCGGCACCCCGCGCGCGGCCAGGAAACACGCGGTGGACGCGCCGGCCAGTCCGGCGCCGACCACCAGCACCGGGACACGGATGTCGTGCATGACCCCCTCCGTTCCGGGACCAAGTCCCTCGTTCGTCAACTATCTTGATGGCCAAGATACATGGAAGTCAAGAGTGATGCCGGCGGCAGGCCCCCGGATCGGCGCGGTTCCGCGCCGTTGTCTGGATGAACCCCGCGTGCCGAACGGGTGGACTTGGCGGCGCGGGCGGCGCTTGCGCCGCCGATCTGAGATCCTTTGACTCTTGTTGTGCGTCAAGGACTCGCGACGACGGAGGCGGTCGAGACGGGGCTGTTCGGGCCGCGTTCGGTGACCTGGCAACTGCACGCCGACCCCGCCATGTGGGTGGCCGGGATCTGTTCGCTGTACCTCCAGGCACTGCATCCCCTGGCGGTGGCGGGGGTGGTGCAGAACTCGAACTTCCGCAGAGACCCGTTCGGCCGACTCTTCCGGACAGCCGCCTACGTCGGCGTCATCACCTACGGCACCACGGCCGAGGCCCACCGGGCCGCCGCCAGGGTCAGGGCGGTCCACCGCGCCCTGCGCGCCGTCGATCCCCGCACCGGGCGGCGGTTCCGCATCGACGACCCCGAACTGCTGCTCTGGGTGCACTGCGCCGAGGTCTACTCGTTCCTCACGGTGGTGCGCAGGGCCGGATTCCGGCTCTCCGCCTCCCAGGCCGACCGGTACCTCGCCGAACAACGCCGGTCCGCCGTGCTGGTCGGCCTGCGCGCCGACGAGGTGCCCGGCTCGGTGGCGGAGTTCGAGGAGTACTTCGCCAGGATGCGCCCCGAGCTGCGGCGCACGCCCGAGTCGGAGGTGATCTACGACTTCCTGCACCAGCCCCCGGTGCCCTGGTGGCTGGTCCCGCCCAGGGCCGTCGCCTACCAGCCGATCGGGCACCTGGCCTACTCGCTGCTGCCGGACTGGGCGCTGGAGCTGCACGGCCACCAGCCGTTCCCCCGTGCCGTGGCCACTCTCGGCCTGCGGGCGGCCAGGGCGGCGGGCCTGGCCGTGCCGGAGTCGGTGCGGTGGCGGGTGGCGGACACGCACCTGCGCGGCGCGCTCGACCGGCTCGGCCGGTCGGCCTCGCCGTCCCGGGCGTTGCTCCCGGCCTGATCACCGCTCGCGCGCCCGGCACGGACGACACGGTCACGGACCGCGCGCACGGACACGGACGACATGGATGGCACGGACGGCACGAATGACGCCGTGGCGGGCGGGTCACCGCCGTCGGAGCCGGGAACGCCGCGCGGGCTGGCCGTGATCGGGGCGGGTGTGATCGGGGCGGCCGACGCCGCCCGGGGTCACGAGGTCTCGTCCGCCAACCAGGCCAGGTAGTCGGGGTTGCCGGTGATGACCGGGGTCACCAGGACCTCGGGCACCTCGTAGTCGTGGTGGGTGCGGACGTACTCCGTCAGGTCGGGCAGGCGCGCCGTGGTCGTCTTGACCACGCACTGCCACTCCTGGTCCACCTGGAGCTCGCCCTGCCACCGGTAGACGCCGCGGATCGGACCGATGATCTGCACGCACGCGCCCAACCTGGCCTCGACGACGCCCCTGGCCAACTCCTCAGCGGCCTCGTAGGAGTCCGTCGTCGTCACGACCTGGCAGTAGTCGGTCACCTCCGCACCTAACCACGGGCGCGGAGGCCCGGCCGCCGGTCGACGCGCGTTGTCGCCCGTCCGGCGGCCGGACCCACCTCATGCGGGGAGCGTGACGACGCGGCCCTCCTCCGCGGAGCGGCGCGCGGCCTCGATGACCTCCAGCACCGCCACCCCGTCCGCCGCGCTCACCGGGGGTTCGCCGCCGGTCGCCAGCGCCTCGGCCACCCCCGCGTAGTACCGCTGGTAGGCGCCGGGATCGGTCGGCTCCAGCTCGACGTCCTCGCCAGCGCCGACCCGGCCCCATGCCTCCGGCGGCTCCGCGCCCCACTCCGGCCCGCCGGGCGTCTCGCCCGCGCGCAGGGCGGCCTCCTGCGGGTCGAGGCCGTGCTTGACGAAGGCCGCCTCGTCGCCGAGCACCCGGAAGCGCGGCCCCAGGTCGGCGGCCAGGGCGCTCATCCACAGGTGCGACACGACGCCCGGTCCCGCGGCGCCGGGCGCGGGGGCATGGTGGAGGGCGACGAACGCGTCGTCGTCGACGACCGCGCCCCCGCGCAGGGTCGAGACCTCGGCGTAGACCCGGCTCGGCCGGCCGAACAGGGTGACGGCCTGGTCGATCAGGTGGCTGCCCAGGTCGAAGAGGATGCCGCCGGCGTCGGCCGGGTCCGCGCTCTCCTTCCAGCCGGGGCGCACCTCGGGCCGCCAGCGCTCGAACCGCGACTCGAAGCGGTGCACCCGGCCCAGCCGCCCCTCCTCGACCAGGCGGCGGACGGTCAGGAAGTCCCCGTCCCAGCGCCGGTTGTGGAAGACCGACAGCAGCAGGCCCCTGGCGTCGGCCAGCTCGGCGAGACCGGCGGCGTCGGCGCTGGTGGCGGCGAACGGCTTGTCCACGACCACGGCCAGCCCGCGCTCCAGCGCCGTCCTGGCCAGCGGGGCGTGCTCGCGGTTCGGGGTCGTGATCACGGCGAGGTCGAACTCGTCGGCCCGGCGCCACAGCGCGTCCGGGGACGGCAGCACCTCCGCCGACGGGTGGCGCTCTTGTACGGCGGCCTGTCGCTCCGGGTTGCCCGTGACGACGGCCGCCAGCTCCAGTCCCGGCGTGGTGGCCAGGAACGGCGCGTGGAAGGCGGACCCGCCGAGTCCGTAACCGACGAGGGCGACGCGGAATGTCCTCACCAGCGGAACCCTAGGCGACCTCGCGCCCGACCCGCGCCTGACCTGCCGAAGGATCGGTTGAACCCTTGACGACCTGCCGGAACGCTGTCCCGCGCGCCCTTGGCTGGGCAGACTGGAGCCCTGTGGACGGGGTGGGGCAGCACGGGGACGACGCGTCGGGTGAACATCCGGGCCGGACGGTGTGGGAGGACCGCTGGTACGCCGTGCCCGCGCGCTGGCGCGAGCTGGTGACGGACGCGCTGGCGGTGCTGTTGTGGGGCGGCGCGACGCTGATCGGCGAGTCGGGAACCGCGTTGTGGTGGTGCGTGGCCGCCGCGCTCCTGCTGGTGCTGCGACGCCCCGCGCCCGCGCTCGCGCTGGTCGGGACCATCGCGATCCACGCGTTCGCCGGACCCAACGTCTTCCCCGCGCTGGGCTGCGCCGCCTACACCGTCGGGGTGCGCTCGCGGTGGGGGAGCGGCGTGGCGGCCTCGGGCGCCGCCGTGCTGGCCTTCGCCCTCGCGCCGTGGCCGGACGCGTCCCCGATGGACCGGCTCCTCGAACTGGCGTTCCAGGTCGTGTTACCCCTCCTCGTCGGCCTGCACCTGCGGCGCACCCGCCAGCTTCTGGCGGCGTACCGGGACCGCGCCGAGGCGTTGTCCTGCCAGGAGCGGATCGCGACGGAACGGGCGATCCTGCGGGAACGCCACCGCATCGCCCAGGAGATGCACGACTCGCTGGGGCACAAGCTGAGCCTGATCGTCCTGCACGCCGGCGCGCTGGAACTCGGCGGGCGGCAGGGCGCGCAGGCCGAGCTGCTGCGGCGCACCGGCCAGGAGGCGATGCGGGAGCTGCGGAAGGTGATCGGCGTGCTCCGGGACGGCGACGGCGACGACCAGCCGCTCGACCACGCCGACCACCGGGCGTTGGCCGAGCTGGTGGACAGTTCCCGGCGCGCCGGCGTCCCGGTCGACGAGTCGGTCGACGACGCCGTGTGGCGGCTCGACCCGGTCCTGCGGCGCACCGCGCACCGGGTGGTGCGGGAGGCGCTCACCAACGTGCACAAACACGCCGGGGCGGTGCCCACCCGGCTGAGCCTGCGCGTCGTCGGGGACGAGCTGCGCATCGAGGTGCGCAACGCCGCCCCGGACACCCCGCCGTCGAGCACCGCCGCCGGGGCGCGCACCGGCCTGGCCGCGCTCACCAGGCGGGTGGCGCTGCTCGGCGGGTCCTTGGAGCACGGCCGGCAGGCCGGCGGCGACTACCTCGTGCTGGTGCGCGTTCCCGTCGGGGAGGTGCCGGCGCGCCGCTGAGCCGCGGCCTCACGCGTCGCGCCCCAACAGCGTCGCGCCCGACGGCGTCGCGGTCGCGCGGTGCTCGCGGTGTTCGCGGCGCTCACGGCGTGCGGAGCAGGCCCGCCTCGTGCGCGATGATCGCGGCCTGCACCCGGTTCTCGCAGCCGAGCTTGGTCAGCACCCGGCTGACGTGGGCCTTCACCGTGCCCTCGCTGAGGTGCAGCCGGTGGCCGATCTCCGAGTTGGAGATGCCCCTCCCGATCAGCGTGAGCACGTCCAGCTCGCGCTCGGTGAGGCAGGCGACCCGGCTCCGCGACCGCTCCGCGGTCAGCCCGCAGCCGCCGCTGAAGTGCTCGACCAGGGTGCGGGTCACCCGTGGGGAGAGCACCGCGTCGCCGTCGGCGACGACGCGGACCGCGCGCACCAGCTCGGCGGGGTCGGTGTCCTTGAGGAGGTAGCCGACCGCCCCGGCCCGCAGCGCCCGCATCACGTACTCGTCGTAGTCGAACGTGGTCAGCACGACGACCGCGGTCTCCGGGGCGGTGTCGCGGACCACGTCGGCGGCGAGCAGCCCGTCCATGCCGGGCATCTGGACGTCGAGCAGCAGCACGTCGGGGCGCAGGGTCCTGACCAGTTCCACCGCGGACCGGCCGTCGTCGGCCTCCCCCACCACCTCCAGGTCGTCGGCGGTCTCCAGGATCCCGCGGACACCCGCGCGGACGAGCGCCTCGTCGTCCGCGATGCCCACTCTGATCACCACTGCCTCCCCCACACGAGCCGGCGTGGTCGAGGCTAGTGGGCGGGACGCGGGGCGCGGCCGGTCCCGGGTACGCCTTCCGTCCGCACCCCTTCCGACGAACGGGGGGTGTGGTCGGCGAACAGAACCTGGTTGGCGTAGTCGGCGGCGCGGGCCGTGCCGCGGCGGGGGACCGCCCCGGCATTGGTCCGGACCACCCGGCTGACGGCGACCCCCGGCACGGGGACGAGGTCGGGCACGCGCCGGTCAGGGTGCCGGTCAGGGCGCTGGTCCCGCGCGCCCGGCGCGCCGATGCCCGGCGCCCCGGCGCCGTGCCTTCCCTCCGCCGGAGGGCGACGGGCGGGGTCACCGGGCGGAGGGCGGCGACCACTCCTCCCTCGCGGTCGGTTCGTCCGAATGCCACCGGAGGGCGACGACATATGGGCGACAGGACTGGGCCGCCGAGACAGTGTCCACAGTGGATGAACGGGGCCGGGCGCCGCGCGCGCCCGTCCCCCGGCCCCGGTCCACGGAACGTTCAGCGCAGGGCGAGCAGGGGGAGCCAGGCGCGGTTGCCGCCGTCGACGGTCAACAGGACCGCCAGCACGCCCGCCGCGCCCGCGAGCAGTCCCATGTCCGTCGTGACCAGCTCGGCCACCTCGTCCAGCCGCAGCAGCACGTGGGCGCGCAGCCGGTCCCGCAGCGCCGCCGCGTCGGGCATGCCCGTCCAGTGCGCGAACGCGTCCGCGACCGCCAGCACGCCGGCCGCGCCGTGGCAGACCGCCAGCCGGTCGGCCGTCGACTCGCCGACGAGGTGGAAGTCCTCGTCGAAGTTCTGGGCCAGCGACCGCATCGCGACGAGGGCGACCTGGCCCAGCTCGGCCGCGACACCGGACATGCCGTGCTGGGCCAGGGCCGCGCTGGTCTCGCGCAACGCCCACGCCGCGCCGGGGCAGCCGTAACACCACGCCTGGCGGGGGCTCGCCTCCCGAGGGGGCGCCGCCCCGTCCCTGCCGGCCCAGGTCCACGTCTGGATGTCGCGCTCGTCCCGGAACGCCTCGGCGGCCATCCACCGGCCGACCCTGCGGAGCGCGGCGGCCACGCGGTCGTCCGAGGAGTCCGCGCGCACGGCGGCCGCCAGCGCCGCCGCCACCCCGGGGACGCCGTGGGCCAGGCCCGCGTTGATCCGACCCTGGTGCCAGCCGAGCACGTCGTGCCCCGCGTACGCGGTGCACCGCAGCCCGGCCAGGTCCGGCCGCGAGCACAGGTTCGCGAGGACGGTGGCGAAGGGGGCCAGCTCCCCCTCCCTCGGGCCGTGCACGCAGTGCGCGAGCAGCGCGCCCGCGGGTCCGCTGACGAGGTCGTAGGTGGCGAACCCGACCGCGTCCGCCGACCAGTGGCCCCGGTTGGCGGCGTTGGTCAGCGCGGTGGACACCGCCTCGGCCACCCGGGACACCCTGGGGTAGAGCGGGGAGAGCAGGCGCAGGCCGGCGAGCTGCCCGGCCAGGCCGCCGTCGAGCAGGCCGGGGGAGGGCTGGGGGTCGTCCAGCTCGGTCAGCCACCGCCGCAGCGCGGGGGCGACCGCGGAGTGCCGGGGGCCCAGCAGGAAGGCCAGCACCGCGGGGCCGGGGTCGGTGGTCCGGCGGCCCCGCGCCGCCCAGGTGGCCAGGGCCCACCCGGCCAGGTCGAGGGCGGCGCTCGGGGTGCCGGGCTCCAGTCTCGTGGTCATCGTGACCTCACCCCCGGGTCGGGGTGGGCGGCGGGGCCGGTCGTCCCGGCCGCTGGCCGACGGGGACCCTGGCCGGCGGAGCGACCGCCGGGTCGGCGGGCCGGGAAACGGGGGTTGGTCACGACATCCTCCGGGAGAGTCTCGTGGTCTTCGGTTCTTCGTTCCTCGCCGCGAGGTCCGCCCCGGCGGCGTGGGGGCGGTGGGCCGCGCCGCCCCGGTGCCGGCGAGCGCCGGGCGCGACGAGACGTCGCGCGACCCAGGGGCTGTGTCCGCTCGGCTGTGTCCGTTCGGCTGTGTCCGCTCGGCTGGGTCCGTTCGGCTGTGTCCGCTCCCGCCGGGACCGCCCGCCCGGAACTGACCTTCGGAGACTGTCCATCCGGGACTGTCCATCCGAGACTGTCCATCCGGGACCGTCCCGCTAGGAACGTCCACAGTGGACCGGGTGGCGCGGGGTCGCGTCACCCGGCCCACCGGTCAGCGGTCACGCCCGCCGAGGGGAACGGCCCCGCGCGCGGTGGCCCCGCCCGCCGGCACGGCCCGCCCCCCGTGCCGGCCCGGCCCCTCCCGGCGTCCCAGGGATCACCGGCCCCCACCGCCGGGCGGGGCCCCTGGCGCCCCCGGCACGTCCTCCCCGACGGCGGGGAGCCCCTCGCGGCCTCCCGCCCCGCCAGGGGCGGGAGCGGTCACTGGCAGCCCAGGACCGTGCGGGGCTGGCACTCGGGGTCGAGGACGCTGCACAGCAGGTTGCTCAGCCGCCCGCCGTCCGGCGGGTCCGGGAGCCGGAACTCGGCCGTGCGGGCCTCCAGGTCCCTGATGAGCTGGTCAAGGTCGCGGAGCGGGAGGGACTCGCCCATCGCTCGCCTCCTTCGGCGTCGGGTGCGGTCGACCTCGCCTGCCCGGGATGTCACCGCCCGCCCCGTCGGTGACCGGCCCGGGCTGGGTGGGCGCGCTCGCACCGCGCCCACCCGGGCCGCTAGTGACTGCCGTGGTCGGTGCACCCCACCGTGCACCAGGCGATCAGGCTCGTCGCGTTGTCCAGTCCGCGATCCGGCAGTCGGATCTCGTTCACCCTCGTCTCGAGGTCCTCGATCAGGCCGTCCAGGTCCTCGAGCTCCAGCGTGGCTTCCATGACTTCCTCCTTCCAGTGGGACGTCGTCGGTTCACGCCCCCGCGGCCGGCTCGGTCGCGGGGGTGCGTCGGGAGGCGCGGGCGGCCAGCTCGGCGGGCGTCACCCCGACCGGCAGGCGGAGCAGGAGCTGGGCGGCCAGCCGGTCGCCCGGCGCGTGCGCGGTGTCCGTGACGAGGAACTGCTCCGGGGTGGGCAGCATCTCCTCGACCACGAGCCCGGCGGTGTCGGGCGCGGCGAGCAGCCGGTCCAGCGCCCGGACGGCGGGCAGGCCGGCCAGGTCGACGGGCACCGGGCGGGTGTGCCCGTCCCGGGTGGCGAAGACCCAGCGCGGGACCCCGCGCCGCCGCATGAGCCCGGACAGCACGCGCAACCTGTCCCCCAGCGAGGCCCCCGGCGCCCACAGCTCGCTCCGCCGCAGTCGCCACTGGGCGGGGCACAGGACCAGGTCGTCGCCGATCTGGACGCGGGGGAGGTGGTCCCTGGTCGGGAAGGCGGCCAGCGGGCGACTCCACCGGCATCCCCGGCGCGCGCCCTCCGGCGCGGCGGCGCAGAGCAGCGTCACCACGACGTCCCACGGCGGCAGCGGGACGCGCGTCGCGTGGTACATCGGCCACAGGACGCGCCCGTCGGCCTCCGCGACGACCCGGTCGTCCACCCGGCGCAGCGTGATCTCGTGCAACGGCACGTACTCGTGCCCGCCCTCCCACGAGCCGCCCGGCGCGTGGTACGGCCGGTGGTCGGGATCGCCCGTCCACAGGTCGGTGTACCGGGGGCGGCGCACGGCGTTCGCCGCGCGTTCCGTCATCGGGGGCACGAGGACCTCCACGAACCGGCCCCCGTCCCGGCGCTCCAGCTCCCGCAGGAACGCGCGGTAGTCCCGCACCGAGGAGGGCTCGCCGTGCAGCCTGGTCAGGCCGTGGGCGAAGCGGGCGTCGGTGGCCGCGGGGGCGGCGGCGGTCTCCAGCACGGCCAGCGGCCCGCCGCGCGCGAGCGGGCGGAGCAGGACGTCCAGCGGCCAGTCCTCGTCGACCTCGGGCGCGCCGACCGCGTCCCACAGCCCCTCGTCCAGCCGGATCGGGTCCTCGCCCCGGTCGCAGCGGTCCGCCAGCCAGGCGAGCAGCCGCGCGTACCCGGAGTCGGGGCGGTCGGCGGTGGGCCAGCCCGGCCACCGGTGGTCGGGGCCGGGGGTGTCCCCGTGCTCGTCGAGGAACCGGCGCACGAGGTCGGGAACGGTCCTGGGGCGGTCGTCGACCAACGCGAGCGCGGGGTGGCGCCGGTCCCGGCGCTCCTGGTCGATCAGGGCGGCCAGGCGGAGCGCCTGACCGGTCGCCGCGCGCACCCGCTCCACGGCGGGGGCGGACACGACGGCCCGCACCTGCCGGTACACGTCCACGAACGCTGGTCCGTCCTGAGTGGACTCCAGGGTGGGCGTGTGTCGCCAGTCGGACAGGTGGTCGGACACCTCGGCCGTGCCCTGCACCACCCCCAGCTCCGCCAGGTGGTCGAGGAACCCGGCGAGGGCCGCGCGGGGTCCGGGACCGTCGGCCCCCGGCCCCAGCAGCCGCTCCAGCAGGTCGGCCACGGGCAGCGGGCCCTGGGCCAGGACCCGGCGGACGGCCCGCAGCGCGGGCGTGGCCCGCAGCCTGACCTCCCGCATCCGGTTCCGGTCGGCCGGGTCGACGACCCACCAGACCAGGTCGTCCCCGTCCGGCCAGTGCAGGCCGGTGAGGGTCACCTCGGCGCGCGCGGTCCGCCCGGCCCGCTCCGGCCCGCGGTCGGGGCGGTCGGCGGCCAGCCGCTCGCGCGCGGTGTGCACATTGGACACCTGGTGCACCGCGTACCGGTGGGCGGTCGGCGGTTGACCGTCCACACCGGACAGAAGAGCGTCGTCCCCTGGGCTGGTCGCGCCCGCCGCTCCGGCCGGGCGACCGCCGCCCGCGGGGGGACCGACGGGACCGGCGGAACCGGTGGAACCGGTGGAACCGGTCACGGGGAGCACGGCGACCTGCCCCAGCCAGGAGCGCGGTGTCGTCTTCACGGCGCCCCGGCCGATCAACCGCCAGAGGTAGTCCCCGCGCTGCCGCAGCCGCTTCGCCTCCCAGTCCTCGCCGGCCGCGAGCCGGGACTCGATGTCGGCCACGACCTCGGCGGCGTCGTGGGCGAGCGTCGCGGCCCCGGCCGGCGAGGAGCGCAGGAGCCGCCACGGGAGGCCGCGCAGCCGCGCCCGCTCCCCGGCGATCTCGCTCTCGATGTGGGCGTCGAGCGCGCGCAGCCACCGGGCGCGTTCCGCGAGTGAGCCCAGCTCCCCAGCGATCTCGGGCGCGGGCTCGGGCAGGTCGGCGACCAGGCCGGCGACGGCGGCGCAGCGCCGCGCGTCCACCGGGTGGCCGTTGTGCAGCGCGCGCCGCAGGTCCAGGAGCCGGGCGCGGTCCCTGTCGGTCAGCTCGGGGCGGGGCACCAGGTGCTCGCCGATCCGCTCGGCGAGCCGGCCGGCCGCCGCGCGGTAGTCGGTCGCCGACCGGTCGGCCTCGGCCAGCAGCGTGAACAGGCGGGGGCAGGAGCCAGCCAGCCACAGCCGCACCGGCAGGCCCGCCAGCCGGAGCAACGCCGTGCCCTGGTGACCCGGGTGACTAGCCGACACCGTCCCCGACCTCCGCGGGATCGCGGCCGGGGCTGGCCAGCGCCTCGGCGAGCAGGGACTGGCGCGCGGCGGACAGGCGGCCCCGGTTCCAGTGGAAGACGACGTAGAACGCCGCGGCCCTGCGCGGGCCGACGTCGGCGCCCACGGTGTGGAAGTACTCGGCGCGCCACCGGTGGCCGATGTCCAGCGCGGCGGCGCGGTGGCGCTCGGCCACCCGTTGCGCCCACGGCGGCAGCCGGCGCAACAGCGCGTCGGGGCGCTCCCACATCCTGCGGATGCCCTCGGCGGCGGTGGCCAGGCCGGACACCGAGCGGGCCTCGGCGGGGAACCGGCGTCCGGTCTCCCACTGGACCCGGTGCCACACGTCCCGGTGCTCCCAGCCGACGATCTCCAGTCCGTCGAAGACGGCGCGCAGCAACAACAACGACATCGCCCACGGCGGGGCGAGGTCCTCCCTGGCGTCGGCGTGCCGGTGGACCTCCAGCCAGGCCAGGGAGTCCGCGGTGAACAGCTCGTGCACGTGGCGCATGGAGACCGGGCCGCCGAACAGCGGGGTCTCCGGCTCGTAGACGGCGGGCAGGACGGTTTGCGCCGTGCCGCGCGCCCGCAGCTCCTCGGCCCAGCCGAGCACGCGCCGGCGCAGCTCGGGGAACCGGCCGGGCGCCGCCTGGAACCGGACCCGGAGCCCCGGCGGCTTGTGCATGAAGAAGAAGTTGACGGCCAGACCGTGGTCGAGGAGCTCGCGCGCGGTGTCGGCGACCAGTCCGGGGAGGACGGTCTGCGCGTCCGGCCGTGCCGCGAGCCCGACCTGCGTCCACTCCCGCTGCTCGGCTCCGGCGCGCAGCGCGGCCATGCCGGCGGCCAGGAACGCCCGGTGGGCGTCGGCCAGCTCCGCGTCGCACGGGCCGGAGCCGCGCGCGGTGTCCAGGCAGCCGGCCAGGAAGTCGGTCAACGACAACTCGCGTTCTCCGACCGGCACCGCGGAGTCGTGCGCCTTGTGCGCCAATTGGTTGCTGGCAGTCATGGGAACACCCTCGGTAATGGCGATGAACCGAGCATGACCGCCCTGGCCGAACCGCGAAACCGCAGCCGGGCCAATCACCGGATTGGGAGGGAGGGCCGCGGACCCACTTTCACCTGAAGGAGGGGACTATTCCCGTGATCGTCACGGGCCGTCATCTCGGTTCAGTCGACGTCCTCGGCGAGGCTCGCGGCCACCGTGGCCCCCAGCTCCCAGCAGGCCTCCAGATCAGCCCTGGTCGGCTCGCCCATGACCACCACGGGATCCGCGATCTTCTTCCAGGACAGGCCCTTCGCGACGCTCTCCACGCTCCGGACCGCGCCCTCGGTCCCCTGGTTCCCGTGAACGTAGAGGGCGTACGGGCGGCCCTGAGTCGAGTCGAGGCACGGGTAGTAGGCGAGATCGAAGAAGTTTTTCAGCGCGCCACTCATGTATCCCAAATTCGCCGGGGTGCCGAGGAGATAGCCGTCGGCGTGGAGGGCGTCCACGGCCGTGGCGGCGAGCGCCGCGCGCCGGACGACCTCCACGCCGCGGATCTCCGGAGTCGTCGCGCCGGACACCACCGCCTCGAACATCGCCTGGAGGTGGGGTGAGGGCGTGTGGTGGACGATCAGCAGCCGCGGCACGCCAGGGAGCCTGCCCGCGTCCGGCGGCCCGGCGCAACAGGTCCCGGTCGTGTCGCGCGCGGCCGACGGCGGTCAGCTCGCGAGGAGTCCGACCCCGAGCGTCACCACGCCCGCGGCGAGCGCGGCGGCTCCCACCCACAACACGGCGACCAGCCCGTTGGGGCGGGTGACGCTGCGACCGAGGGAGGACAGGAAGAACCCGGCCGACATGAGCACCGCCGCGGACGGGACGCCGAGCCGGGCCACCCAGCCGAGCACGCCGTCGAGCCGGGCCGCGTCGGCGAGCACCAGGCAGACCAAGCCCAGGGTGACCAGGACGCCGGCGTGGGCGTGGCCGGCCCTGGCGAACGCCTTCTGGAAGTCGGTCAGGGGCACCCGCCCCGCGGCCACGCGGGTCAGGTGCCAGCCGCCGACCTCGATGGTCACCACGGTGAGCAGGACGAGTCCGGCGATCAGGCGGGACGGGGCGCTGAGCATGAGCGTCCGCATGGGGGCCTCCGGCGGCAACGAGTGGTAACGAGTGGTAACGCTGTTATGAAACAGTGTTACCAAACACGCGTCAAGACCGGGTGGCAGGATCCGGACGTGGACGTCGAGCAGGCCAGGGTGTACGCGATCCCGATGCGGACCCGCTTCCGCGGCATCACCGTGCGGGAGGGCGTCGTGGTGCCGGGACCGGTCGGGTGGGGCGAGTTCTGCCCGTTCTCCGAGTACGACGACCGTGAGTCGGTGAGCTGGCTGGCCGCCGCGCTGGAAGCCGCCGACCACGGCTGGCCCGCGCCCGTGCGGGACCGCGTCCCCGTCAACTGCACGGTCCCGGCGGTCGGGCCGGAGCGCGCCGCCGCGATCGTGGCCGGCTCCGGCTGCCGCACCGCGAAGGTGAAGGTGGCCGACCACCCCGACTCCGCGGCCGAGGACGTGGCCAGGGTGGAGGCGGTGCGGGACGCGCTCGGCCCCGACGGGCGCGTCCGGGTGGACGCCAACGCGCGGTGGGACGTGGACACCGCCGTCGCCAGGATCCGCCAGCTCGACCGCGCCGCCGGCGGGCTGGAGTACGTCGAGCAGCCCTGCCCGACGGTGGAGGAGCTGGCGGCGGTGCGGCGCCGGGTCGACGTGCGCGTCGCCGCCGACGAGTCCATCCGGCGGGCCGAGGACCCGATGCGGGTCGCCGTCGCGGGCGCGGCCGACATCGCCGTGATCAAGTGCACCCCGCTCGGCGGGGTCCGCCGCGCCCTGCGGGTCGCCGAGGCGTGCGGGCTGCCCTGCGTGGTGTCCTCCGCGCTGGAGACGAGCGTCGGGCTGGCCGCGCAGGTGGCGCTGGCCGCCGCCCTGCCCGAGCTGGACTTCGCCTGCGGCCTGGGCACGCTCGCGTTGTTCGAGGGCGACCTGCTCCCTGACGGCCTGCGGCCGGTCGACGGCGAGATCCGCGTGCCCCAGGCCCCGCCGGTCCCCGACCCCGAGCTGCTGGCCGCCGCCGAACCCGTCGACGACCGACGCCGGGACTGGTGGCTGGACCGGCTCCGCCGGGTGCGCGCGTTGCTCGCCGCCAGGGGCGACGCGCTGGCGTGAACGGACGGGTCCGCTAGCCGACGGCGGGCAGCTCGGCGAGCGCCCGGCGCAGGACGGGATCGCCGTCCCGCTCCACCACGCTGTGCGGCCGGTCGGTCAACAGGGCGACACTGGCCAGGTAGCCCTCGCCGGGGTGCAGGTCGTGCAGGAGGACCGGGGAGTCGAGCGGGTCCTCGGCCGACCACCGCACCAGGCGCGGGGGCTCGGTCGGACCCGACAGCTCGACCGCCTGCGTGGCGATCGCCAACCCGTGCCCCGTCGCCTTGAGCACGGCCTCCTTGCGGGTCCAGTAGGTGAAGAACCCGGCGTGCCGCCGGTCCTCGGGCAGCGCCGCGAGCGCCGCCTGCTCGGCGGGGGAGAGCACGTGCTCGGCCAGCCCCTCCTCGGTGCGGCGGCCCAGCTCCTCGACGTCGACCCCGAGTTCGACCCCCCTGGCGACGGCGAGCACGACCCGGTCGCCGGAGTGGGAGAGCGAGAACTCCACGTCCGACCCCGGGCTGAGCCGGGGCTTGCCGTGGCCGGCCCCGCAGTGCCGGCAGACCGTGGAGAAGCGCAGCTCCGAGGGGGAGCGCCCGACCAGCGGGGCGAGCACGAGCCGGACCAGGGCGTGCCCCGCCACGTACCGCCACCGGTCGCCCTCGCGCAGGAACCGGCCGTACCTCCGGCGTTCGTCGTCGTCCAGCAGGCCGGCCAGCCCGGCCAGCGCCGGGTCGGGCCGGACCCACCAGACCTGGCACTCGCCCGCCGGCAGCTCGTCGTGCTCCGCCATGCCCGCCCTCCCGGTCGTCCGTCCCGGTCGCCGTCGCGACGACGCTAGCGGGGACGAGCACCTCCCCGCAGTGATCGCTTTCACCGGCTGAAAGATCCCCGCGCCGCCCCGCGCCGGCGCCACCCCGGCCGTTGGGCGCACAACTCGTCCCCGACCGCGACCCATCCTCCGGCGAGGTCGAGCATCCGCGGACTCGCGGGCGTGCGGGGTTCCGCCGTGGACTCCAGGCAGTCAAGTCGCACGACCTCCGAGGACTGAGCGAGCACCTCTCGGCGGTGTGGTGAGACACCGGTGCCCCGGTATCGTCCGCACGTGTCACCACGGGAGCTGATCGTCCTCGGCACGGCCAGCCAGGTTCCCACCCGGCGTCGCAACCACAACGGGTACCTCTTGCGGTGGGACGGCGAGGGTCTGCTGTTCGACCCTGGCGAGGGCGCGCAGCGGCAGATGCTGCTCGCCGGCGTGGCCGCCTCGGACGTGACCCGCCTGTGTCTCACGCACTTCCACGGCGACCACTGCCTCGGCGTTCCCGGCGTCGTCCAGCGCCTGTCCCTGGACCGCGTTCCGCACCCGGTCCACTCCCACTACCCCGCCTCGGGACGGGAGTTCTTCGCCAGGCTCCGCCACGCCTGCGCCTTCCACGAGACGGCGGACCTGCGGGAGGAGCCGGTCGAGCGGGACGGGCCGGTGGCGACCGGCCCATTCGGCATGCTGGAGGCCCGCAGGCTCGACCACGGGGTGGAGTCCTACGGGTACCGGCTCGTCGAGCCGGACGGGCGGCGGATGGTGCGGGAGCTGTTGGCCCAGTTCGGGATCAGGGGTCCCCTGGTCGGCGAGCTCCAGCGCAGGGGGTCGCTGGAGGTGGACGGGCGCACGGTGCGGGTGGCGGACGTCAGCGCCCCGCGCCCCGGCCAGCGGTTCGCGTTCGTCATGGACACCCGGTTGTGCGACGGCGTGTACGCGCTCGCCGACCAGGCCGACCTGTTGGTGATCGAGTCGACCTTCCTGCACGAGGACCGCGCGCTGGCCGCCGACTACGGGCACCTGACGGCGGCCCAGGCGGCGAGGGTGGCGGAGGAGTGCGGCGTGCGCCGGCTGGTACTGACCCACTTCTCCCAGCGGTACGACGACCCGACCCGGTTCCACCACGAGGCCGCCGAGCTGTTCGGCGGCGAGATCGTGGTCGCCGAGGACCTCGTCCGCGTCCCCGTGCCCGCCAGGAGAGCCGTGCCGGCCTAGGGCCCGTCTGACGGATCATGGAGCCAGTCGAGCAACAACAAGGTTCAGCTCGCCGAGGTAGTCGCGGACCAGCCGGTCGTAGCGGGTGGCGATGCCGTGACAACCTTTGAACCGGTTGAAGCAGCGCTAGACCGCAGTGGCGTCGCTGGTCGATCTGCTTACTGAAGGTGCGGGGACGCCCGCCGGCCGAGCCGTGATGGCGACGGATTCTCGACCTGGCCACCCCTTCTCCCGAAGGGTCGATCTGATACCGCGTTCGGGCCAGGTGTTCCCGGTTGGCGCGGCTGGAGTAGCCCCTTGTCCGCGATCACCCGCTCCGGCCTGCCGCCCCGACGCGGCGACCGATCCGGCAACAATGGCTCCCACACGGCCCCGCGCCGCATCCGACCCCTAACAACAAGATCATCAGACACGCCCTGGGGCCTGTCCTCGAAGTCGGTGCGGCTGGTCCGAGGCCAAGCTCAGCCGACTGGAGACGGCCATGACCATCGCCGGACCGGCGGAGGTCATCGTGCTCGCGACCATCTACGGAATCAGCGAGGCCGAACGCGACGAGTACGCGGGGTTGGCCCGCCAGGGCACTCGGGTGGACTGGCTTCGCCGGTTCCCTGCGGACGTTCTCCCCGGATCTCTCAAGGACTTCATCGAGCTGGAGTCCGAAGCCGTCAAGCTGGACGACTTCGAGACCACCGTTGTCCCCGGGCTTCTCCAAACGGAGGACTACGCGAAGGCGATCGCCAGAGGTTGGGAGCTGGGTCCGAGTGACGACGTGGTGGAGGATCGGACCGCCGTACGAGTTCAGCGACAGGCCAGGCTGCATGCGGAACCTCCGCTGCACCTCCATGCGGTGATCTACCAACCCGCGCTCCGTGCGCCCGTCGGCGGCCCCGAGACGATACGGGCACAACTGCTGCACCTGGTGGAGATGGCGGAGCTGCCCAACATCACGATTCAGGTGCTTCGTGAGCAGGTCGGAGCGCATCCCGCGATGGGTGTCTCGTTCTCCCCTCCTCCACCTCGGCGACCACTCGGCCCCGGTCGCGTACACGGACGCCCTCACCAGGGGCGTGTTCGTGGAGGAAGAAGATGATGTTGAGCGCTGTGAGCTAACCTTCCAGCGTCTGACGGAACTGGCGCTGGAACCTCAGGAGTCTGTCGATCTCGTCTCGCGGATCGGGCGGGATCACGGCTAGGAAGGGGTGTGCTGGATGACTGTCCCCATGATGTGCCGATGGGCCTGGCGAAAGTCCTCTCGCAGCACTCCCAACGGAGAGTGTGTTGAGTTGGCGTTCGACGGCGGTGCTGGTGCTCTTCGGGACAGCAAGAATCCCACGGGGCCGGTGTTGGTCGTGGCTTCTGGGACGTTGACCGCGTTCGTCGCGGCAGCGAAGCTCGGTAAGCTCGACTTGCGCTGATCCTGTTGAGCAGCGATGAACATGACGGCCGGTGGGAG
>NZ_JAMTCP010000011.1 GCF_024171885.1 Streptoalloteichus tenebrarius
CGAGGGTCGCCTGGTCGCCGGACGCTACCGGTTGCTGCAGCGCCTCGGCAGCGGCGCCATGGGTGTCGTCTGGCAGGCCCATGACGAGCGTCTGCACCGCACGGTGGCCGTCAAGGAGTTGCTGCTACAGCCCGGTCTGAGCCGGGAGGAGGCCGACGAGGCCAAACAGCGGGCGATGCGTGAGGGTCGGATCGCCGCCCGGTTGCAGCACCCCAACGCGGTCACGGTGTTCGACGTGGTCGAGGAGGACGGCGCTCCCTGCCTGGTCATGGAGTACCTGGCGTCGCGGTCGCTGGCGGCGGTGATGGCCGAGCGGGGCACGCTGCCGCCGGCGGAGGCGGCCCGGATCGGGGCGCAGGTCGCGGCGGCGTTGTCGGCGGCGCACGCGGCGGGGATCGTGCACCGGGACATCAAGCCGGGCAACATCCTGTTGGCCGAGGACGGCACGGTGAAGATCACCGATTTCGGGATCTCCCGGGCGACCGGTGACGTGACGGTGACCAAGACGGGGATGTTGGCGGGCACGCCGGCGTATCTGGCGCCGGAGGTGGCGCGGGGGCGGGACATCGGTCCGCCCTCGGATGTGTTCTCGTTGGGGTCGACGTTGTACGCGGCGGTGGAGGGTGAGCCGCCGTTCGGGTTGAACGAGAACACGTTGGCGTTGTTGCACGCGGTGGCGGCGGGGAAGGTGAATCCGCCGTCGCAGGCGGGGCCGTTGACGGCGTTGTTGATGCGGTTGTTGCGGTCGGAGCCGGATGAGCGGCCGACGATGGCGCAGGCGCGGGAGGCGTTGGCGGCGGTGGCGGCGGGCAAGCCGTTGCCGGCGGGGTTGGGTGAGACGGTGGCGGTGGTGCCGCCGTGGCAGTCGGGTGGGGTGACGCAGGCGGTGGCGACCAAGGCCGTCGCCGCGCCCCCGGCGTCGCGGCCCGAGCGCACGCCCCCACCTCCGAACCCGCGCCCGCCGGTCACGCCGCCCCCGACCAGGGCCGGCATGGAACCCGTGCCGGCCGCGCCCGCCGCGACCGTCCCGGACAGGCCCTGGTACCGCCGGGCGGGGCTGCTCTACGGCGGATCGGTCGTGCTCGCCGTCCTCGTCGGCGTGGTCGCCGCCAACCTGTTGCTGATGGAGAAGCAGCCGACCGCCGGCTCCACCGGCACCCCGACGCCCTCCGACGCGACCCTCACGGCCGCGCCGCCCCAGCCCACCCCGGGCGGCGCCACGCCCGCTACCGGAACGCCCACCAGCACCGCCTCGTCCTCCTCATCGTCCTCCTCCTCGTCGTCGTCGAGCACGACCACGACGACCCCGTCGAACGAGGACAGCGACGAGGACCGGGCCGAGGCGGTCGCCGACTACTACGGGATGCTGCCCGGCAACCTCGACGCCGCCTGGTCGCGGCTGACCCCGAACGCGCAGGGCAAGACCGGAGGACAGGGCAAGTACCGCTCCTGGTGGGCCGGCGTGCGGTCGGTCGAGGTCGTGCAGCACTCGGTGGCGCCCGGCGGCGAGGTGCGGGCCAAGCTGGTCTACCACATGCGGGACAACCGGGTCGTCGAGGACGACATGTCCTTCACCCTGGTCCAGCGGGGCGACTCCTACCTGATCGACAACTGGCAGGTCCTCGGCTCGCGGACCCGCGGCTGACGTCGAGGGTTACCGAAGGCACACACCGGGTAGATCCAGGGACACACCGTGTCCGACGGTCCGGCGAGCCGGGACCGTCGGCGTCACGCCGCTGGTCGACAACGGGAGAGCCTCGTGCCCGAGATGGACGCGTTGCTGCGGACGGTCACCAAGGTGACGGCGGCCCTGCGGGGCAGGGGGATCCCGTTCGCCCTGACCGGCGGCTGCGCGGTGTTCGCGCGGGGCGGGCCGACCAGCGAGCACGACGTCGACGTCCTCGTGCGGGAGCAGGACGTGACCCACGCCCTGCACGCGTTGGTCGTGGTGGGGATGCGCGCGGCGAAGCCGCCGGAGGACTGGCTGCTCAAGGCCTACGACGGGGACCGCCTGGTCGACCTGGTGTTCCGCTCGGCCGGCCAGCCGGTGACCGACGAGATGCTGGCCGGCGCCGAGGAGCTGCGGGTCGGCTCGATGATGGTGCCGGTCATGCCGGCCACCTTCCTGGTGGTGGACAAGCTGCTGGTGCTCGACTCGCACCACTGCGACTTCGCCGAGCTGCTCCCGGTGGTGCGGCTGCTGCGCGAGCAGGTGGACTGGCCGCGGGTCCGGGAGCGGACGGCGGACTCGCCGTACGCCCAGGCGTTCCTGTTCCTGGCCGAACGCCTGGGGATCATGCCCCCCAACCAGGACGTCGCGGCGTAGGAGGACGAGATGTCGACCAAGACGCCCCAGTACGCGGCGGCCCGGCTGACCCAGGCGCTGGCGTCGGACCCCCGCACCGCCGAACTGGGGGTGCGGGTGCAGTTGCGCGGCGAGCACGTCTACCTCGTGGGCGAGGTGGCCAGCGAGGAGCGCCGGCGGCATCTGACCGAGGTCGTCCACGAGCTGGCGCCCGAGCTGACCGTGCACAACGAGGTCGGGGTGGTGGAGTGCAGGGAGCCCTCCACCGCCGAGGAACTGGACTGAGTTGACCGACGAGCCGGCCCGGGCGCGAGGCGGTCCCGGGCGGCCGGTGACGAGGGGAGGACCGCCTCGTGATCAGGATCGCCGCCGTCGGGGACGTGCACCTCGGCGAGGACGCCAGGGGGCGGCTGCGGCCGGCCCTGGAACACCTGCGGGACCACGCCGACCTGTTGCTGCTCGCGGGCGACCTGACCAAGCACGGGACCCTCGCCGAGGCCAGGGTGGTCGCCGAGGAGTTCGCCGACCTGCCCGTGCCGGTCGTGGCCGTGCTCGGCAACCACGACCACCACGCCGACGTGCCCGAGGAGATCGCGGGGTTGCTCACCGAGCACGGGATCCGCGTGCTGGAGGGCGACTCCACGGTCGTCCAGCTCGACGGCGCCGCCGTCGGCGTGGCCGGGGTGAAGGGCTTCGGCGGCGGGTTCGCCGGCAAGTGCGGCAGCGCCTTCGGCGAGCCCGAGATGAAGGCGTTCGTCCGCCACACCGAGGAGGTCGCCGGCCGGCTGCGCGACGCGCTGGACCGGATCGACGCCCCCGCGCGGATCGCGTTGACCCACTACTCGCCGGTCACCGACACGCTGCGCGGGGAGCCGCTGGAGATCTACCCCTTCCTCGGCTCCTACCTGCTGGCCGAGGCGATCGATGAGGGGGGAGCGGACCTGGCCGTGCACGGGCACGCCCACTTCGGCACCGAACACGGCACCACGCCGGGCGGTGTGCGGGTCCGCAACGTCGCCCAGCCCGTGATCCGGTGCGCGTACAAGGTCTACAACCTGCACGGCCACGACGGCAGCGAGGCCCAGCCGGCGTGAGGCCCAGCCGGCGTGAGGCCCAGCTCGCGATGCGAGGCCGAACGCGTGATGAGAGGCGCCGCCGGTCGCGACGTTCAGCCGTCCTCGCCCACCGGGGGCCACGCGTCGCCCCACTCCAGGTCGCGTGCCCGGCGGTAGGTCTCGCCGTGGCGCTTGGAGACGGTCTCGGTCGTCAGCCCACCGTCGGCCGTGCACACCCGCAGCGACACCAGGCCCTTGCGGCGCAGTGGGTGGCGCACCACCCGCCCCTCGGCGGGCGCCCACGCCGTCCGCGCCGCGACCACGTAGGAGAACTTCTCGTCCTCGTAGCCGAGCGACGCGGCCTTCACCTGCCGGTGCAGGACGCTCCTGGTGACCCTGGCCGCGAAGTGGCACCAGTCCTCGCCGCCGGAGATCGGGCAGGCCGCGCTGTGGGGGCACGGCGCGAGCACGGTCATGCCCTGCTCGACGAGCAGCTCCCTGGCCGCGAGCACCCGCTGGTGGCCGGCGGGCGTGCCCGGCTCGAACAGGGCGACGACACCGCCCCGCGCCGCCATCTCCCGCACGATGCCGGCGCGGTGCGCCTCGGGCAGCTCGCCGAGGACGTAGGACATGGTGACCAGGTCGGCCTCGGGCAGGGTCGGCCCGGGCCCCACGACGTACCGGCGCCACCGCGCCCCGCGCACCACGGGCGCCTCGGCGCCCTCCGCGAGCCGCCGGCCCAACGTCATCACCTGCGACACCTGCTCCAGGACCTCGGCGGACTCCAGGGAGGGCCAGGTCTCGGCGGCCGCCCACACCGCCGCGCCGGTGCCGCCGCCCACGTCCACGTGCGTGCGCGGGCGGAACTCCGGCGCGACCTCCGCGACACGCGCCAGGGCGGCGCGGACGGCGGCGAAGGTGGCCGGCATCCGGTACGCGGCGTAGGCAGCGACATCCGTGGGCGAGCGCAGGATCGGCTCGGTCGCGGCCGTCCCCCTCCGGTAACGCTCGATCAACCGCTCGACCGACCGGGCGATCTCCTGGGTCGACGACGGGCGGAGCACCTGCTCCAGGGAGACCCGGAGATCGTCGGGAAGGGCGGCCACACATCCTCCGAGGGCTGACGGCGGGTGGGGGAGGTCGGCCGCGCCGGTTCCACGGCCGCCAGGCAGGATACCCGCCCCACTCCGTGGACCCTGTCACGAGGACCGCTGTGACCTGCGACAATCCGTTACCGTGTGATCACCTGCCTGCGTCCTGCGGTGCGCCTGGTCTCACGTCTCGGTCGCGCGGAGTTGCTCCTCCAGCTTCCGCACGCGCCGCAGCGCCGCCTCCCGGGCGCGCCGTGCGCCACGCAGGGTCTGTTCGTGCGCTGCCAGTGCGTCCTCGGCCGACCGCAGCGCGTCCTGGCGTCGACGCAGCTCGCTCTGGGCCGCCTCGTAGTCCCGTTGGGCGGCCTCCCGTGCGCTCCGGACCTCCTGCTCCTGTCGCTCGGCGCGCTCCAGATCGGCGTTGGCCCGGTCGTGCTCGTCGTGCGCCTTCTCCAGCTCGGCGCGGAGGCGTTCCCTCTTCCGTCGCGTCGCCGCGTCCACACCCTTTGGCCGCTGCGTGCGCGCGGGCGCGCGCGGTTGGGGCGCGGGCGCGGCGGAGGGCAGCGGGCCGAACCCGGAGTAGGCGGGCAGGGCAGCGGTGAGCCGACCGGAACAGACCTCCCTGGCCGCGTCGGGGTCCGCGAGCGCGGCGGACAGCGTCTGCTCGACCTGCCGCTCGGCGGTGTCGCCGAGCCGGTGCCCGCCCTCGGCGGCCAGATCGCGCGCCCGGCGCGTCAGCGCGGCGAGCACCTGGTGCCGTTGCCGGTTGAGCTGACGCAGCGCCTCGCCCCGGAGCTGCTCCTGCGCGACCCGCAGTTCCTCGCCCACCGACAGCAGCCGGTCGAGCAGCCCGCGCTCCTGGCGCACGAGGAGGTTCACCGCCCACGCCGCGAGGGTGGGGCGGCGGAGGCGACGCACGGCGCGGGCGAGCACGCGGTCGCCCGCCCGCTCGATGTCCGTGGCGCGCGCGTCCCGCGTCGCCACGAACTCCGGTGGCGGCACCCCGTACAGCTCGTCCGTGATCTCGTCGGGGATCTCGTCGACCCGGGTCTGGTTCATCGCGCGCACCGTCCGGCCCCGTCAGCGGGAACCAGTGTGCGGCGCTCGCGGTGCTCACGCCGGGCCAACCTGGCGGCCACGCGTGGCACATGCCCCCATGACATGCGCCTCTCGCGCTAGGTCTGTCCTCACAGCCAGATGAGCAGGGCGGTCAGATCGATATCCCTCGGTTGCAGATGGCGGTCTTGTCGTAGCGGGTGGCAATCGCAGGGACGTGCTCGCGCCCGGTTGAAGCAACGCTCAACCATGTTGCGGCGCTGGTAGACGCTGGGTCGAAAGCCGGGGCACGACCGTCTGTCCGGCCGCGACCCAGTCGGGTGGCCCGCTGATCCCGGCGTTCGGTTGTTGACGGTGCCGCCGGTCAACGCCACCGACTGCGGCCGGCCATGCCCATCGCAGGCCAGGTGGGACTTCGTGCTGGGACCACCGCGGGAGCAGCCAACGGCGTGATCAACTGGTTCGCGCCGGGGGCGTGAGGTGGGCGCGCATGATTCTGGAGTCGACCGGGTGCTCCCGGCCGGGGTTCGTTGATCACCTCGGCGATCACCGGCACCCCTGCCACCAGCGTCGTCAGGGTTCGGTGCTGACACCATCCCGTTGATCACGCGGATGCCTCGTCCACCGTGGGCGTCCCTTCACCCCGGAGGTGGGCTGCGCCTGCCACCGCTCACCGGTCAACTCGTGCCCGCGTGCCACGCCGGGAGATCACACGGATCAGCCATACCAGCCTTCGGACTCGCCTGGTACCAGGTCCGTGCGAGGGCGGACCTGACCAGGGAGTTGGACTGGGTGGTGTCGGTGGGCTCCAGCCCGTCCCCGGGTGCACCAGCACGGTGCGGCCATGCCCCGTGACACGGGGGCGTGGTCGTATCACAGGAATCCGACCGGGGGCCCGCTGATCACGTCATCGGAGGCTCCCGTGGTGGCCTGGCCACCACAATCCACTTTGCTGTTGACGGCAAGGGGCGGGCCGCTGTCGATCGTGCTCACCGCCGGCAATGCCACGACAGGCCATCGTGTTCGAGGATGGTCTGGCCGGGATCCGCGTCACCCGCCGCGCCTGGTCGCCGCGCCCGCGTGCCAGGCCGGAGCGAGTGATCGCGGACAAGCGCTACTCCAGCCGCGCCAACCGCGAACACCTGGCCCGACACTGCCTCAGACCGACCCTTTCGGGAGAAGGGGTGACAAGGTCGAGAACCGACGTCGTCGCGGCTCGGCCGGCGGGCGTCCCCGCGCCTTCACCACGCAGATCGACCCGCGACGCACCGTGGTCGAGCGCTGCTTCAACCAGTGCAAGGTTTATCGCGGCATCGCCACCCGCTACGACCGGCTGGTCCGCGACTACCTTGGTGGGCTGGGCCTTGTTGGTCTGCTCGACTGGCTCCGTGATCCGTCAGACACGCCCTACGGACAGTGTGCGGGCACCAGGAGAAGAAGCACCGCGTCTCGTTCGTCGTGCGGAGACGTTGGCAAGCGAATCCGGGCAGCGAAGAGCACCTGCTCGGCCGCACGGGAGCACCTGGACGGCCGCTGCCCCAACGTCCGGCGCGCCACGACCATCGTGATCATGATGGGGCGATCGCACGCGGCGACCGGATGGTGCGCCGGACTGCTGGTGTCGTCGTGCACGGATCACCCGAGCCCGCCGGTCGTGGCCCTCATGGCGTGCGCGACCGCGGGATTCGCGTTGTTGCCCGATCTCGACCACCGTTCGTCCACGGCCTCCCGGCTGCTCGGGCCGTTCACCCGGCTCGTGTCCTGGGCGCTGAGACAGGCCTCCTCCGCCGTGTACGCGAGAACCCGCGCCCCCGGAGACCGCGCGCGGGACGGGGAACACCGCCACCTCGCGCACACCGCGCTGTTCGGCGTCGGACTCGGGCTCGTCACGGCGCTGGTCGTGGCCGTCGGCGGGACGCCGGCGGCGCTCGCGGTCCTCGGGCTCGGTGTCCTCCTCGCGGCGGCCGCACTGGGGGTCTGGGTCCTGGGCGTGGTCGCCGTCGCGCTCGTGCTGGCCTCGTTGGCTGGTGGGACGCCGGTCGCCGCCGTCGACCCCGAGCAGGCGGCGTTCACCGTGGGCGGGTTGGTCGCCGTCGGTTGTCTGGTGCACGACCTGGGGGACCTGGTCACGCACTCCGGAGTTCCCCTGTTGTGGCCGCTGCGGATTCGCGGCCAGGCGTGGTATCGAATCCGGCCTCCGGCGGGTCTGCGATTCCGCGCCGGAGGTCCGTTCGAGTCCTGGCTCGTGTTTCCTGGCCTGATCGTGACAGGCGCGCTTCTTCTGTTCGGTGTCGTGTCACCGGCGTCGGGAGGATGAGGCGGTGCTTTCCCCACAACGAAGTCCCTGTGGCGCAAGGGGTTTTCCTCAGATAAGGAGGGAGGGTCGCCGGTCGCGGGCGTGGCGTGCCGGGAGCCGAGCGTCAGCGGGTCCGCGGCAGCGTGAGGCCGCCAAGGTTCGGATGTCAGGGGAAAAACGATTGCCGCGAACCGGTTTCCGGGCAATAGTGATGACACGACGACGACAGGGACGGGGGGATCGCGATGATGGAGACGGAGAAGCGAGCAGCGTTGCGGCGTTATCACCGAGTCCCTCTGTTGCTGTCTCTGTCGGCCGGCTTCGCGATCCGACTGGGTGGAACGGGAGAAGCTCTTCTGGAAGGCGGCGGCACCTCACGCTGACATGAACGCGTCAGTGTGAGGGCCGTCCGGTGGGAGAACTTTCCGGGCGGCTTCTTCTTTTCGTCCCCGCCAGGCAGGACGAGGCAGGGAAGCCAACCACATCAGGCTTCTCGCCACCAGCCTCCCTTCTTCCGGTGGAATCGTTCCTTCACAAGTGAATCCCTCTCCATGTCCACTGTGGAGATTCGGTGAGGAGGGCTGGGAGCCCAACCCGGCACGCCGGGCCGAGGCGGTTCGACTCCGCCCCTCACCACGCGCCTCCGACGACGTCCGCCCGCCGGTCTCTCTCCCCGGCGGAGGGACGTCAGGCCCACGGGGGTGGGCCGGTCGTCAGCCCTGACGACCGGTTGTGCCGAGGGGGGAACGGCGAACCCGGGGGTGGCACCGGGTTCGCCGTCTCGGCCCGTCGACGCGAGTTCGGACCTCGACCCCGTCGCGGACGCCGTCGGCGTCAGGGGGCGGGGATCCGCTCTCGCGTGACGAACGACGAGTGAAGACCGACGACTGGTCACTCACGACGGACGATCCTGAGATCCGGTGACGTGTGTCGCCCCGTCACGCCGTCGCCGCCACCACCAGCTCGCGGCCGTAGCCCAACCGGCAGAGGCATCTGGTCGAGAGCCAGACCAGTCGGGGTTCGACTCCCCGCGGCCGCACGACGTCCCCGTTGTCCAGGGGAACCAGCCCTCGTAGCCCAACTGGCAGAGGCACCGGATCCAGGTTCCGGACAGTGCGCGTTCGACTCGCGCCGAGGGCACCAGGCGCGGACCTCCCGGTCCCGCCATCCGGCAGGAACGACCCCGATCACCGCGAGGAAGGGAGGAACCGGTGGGTGTGCTCGTGCTCAACGCCTCCTACGAGCCGCTGCACACGGTCAGCGTCCGGCACGCGATCCGGATGTTGGTCCGGCAGGTGGCGGTCGTGGAGGAGGCGATCGAGGGTCGCACCCTCGGCGACTTCCCCGTGCCCCGGGTGCTGCGGTTGCTCCGGTACATCTCCATGCGGTGGCGGTACGGCCGCGCGCCCGGCTGGAGCCGTCGGGGAGTGCTGGCCAGGGACGGCAACCGGTGTGCCTACTGCGGCCGCCCCGGTGACACCGTCGACCACGTCCTCCCGGTCTCGCGGGGCGGTCGTTCCGAGTGGTCGAACACGGTGTGCGCGTGCGCGGCCTGCAACGGCCGGAAGCGGGACCGCACGCCGCGCGAGGCGGGCATGCGGCTCCTCCGACCACCGAGGATCCCGACCTGGCAGGACCTCGCGCCCACCTGGGCGGTCACGGTGTGAGGCGGGCACGCGCCCGCCTCACACCGTGACCGTCGCTGGTGACGAAATCGGTTCGGCTCGGACATGGCATGTCCTACGGTCACGCCATGTCTCAAGGGAGTGTGCTGCCCCGGGCGGAGACGGTCGAGGAGTTCGACGCCCTCCGCTCGGACGAGGCCCGTCTGGTGCCCGGGGTGACGGCGCTGTGCCGGCGGCTCGGCTTCCGGGACGACGCCATCGTCCGGTTCGAGGGCGGCTCGCTGCCGGTCTACGCGGTGGGCTCCTCCCGGGTCCTCAAGCTCTACCCGGCCGTCTACCGACACGAACTCGACGTCGAGAGCGGTGTGCTGGCGGCGGTCGAGGGTCGCCTGCCCGTCCCCACTCCGGGTGTGGAGGCCGTCGGGGAGTGCGAGGGCTGGGGCTACGTCCTGATGGAGCGGTTGCGGGGCGAGAGCCTGACGGCGGTCTGGCCCCGCACCTCGCCCCGGCAGCGGGATCGCCTGGCCGACGAGCTGGGCGCGGCGTTGGCCGCGATGCACGCGATCGAGGACCCCGTCCTCGACCGGCTCGGGCCGGCGGACTGGGAGCGCTTCGTCGCCGAGCAGCGCGCCGGTTGCGTCGACCAGCAGCGGCGGGCGGGGCTCGGTGAGCCGTGGTTGGCGCAGGTTCCGGACTTCCTCGACGCCGTGCCGCTCGCCCCGCCGACGCCTCCGGTGCTCCTGCACACGGAGGTGATGAGCGATCACCTGTTGGTGACGCCGTGCGACGACGGGTGGACGCTCTCCGGACTCTTCGACTTCGAGCCGGCGATGCGGGGCGCGAGGGAGTACGAGTTCGCTGCGGTCGGGCTGTTCGTCTCGCGGGGCGACGCGGCGTTCCTGCGGCGCCTTCTCACGGCGTATGGCTATGCGCCGCACCAGCTTGGCGAGGACCTGTCGCGGCGGTTCCTCGCGTACACGTTGCTGCATGTGTACAGCGACCTCCGGTGGTACCTCCAGGAGCTGCCGGCGCCGCCGGAGCCGACCCTCGACGCGCTCGCCGCCACGTGGTGGGCGCTGGGCTGAGCCCCTGCGGGCACACCTTCTCCTTCGTGCCTCTTCCGTCACTCGTGACAGAACCTTCTGATGCTCCACTGTGGACTCTCTCGTCAGTGTCCGGCCGTGTGTTGGGCGACAAGACCGGTGGGCCCTCGTGGGTGGTGGATCGGGAGGCGAACTCTTCGACGGTGGAGCGGCGGTGAGTTATCCACAGTCACCCGATTTCCTCCACAGGTTTGGCCGGGTACTAGGGGCGCGGGGCGATCGCCGATAGGCTGGAGCAGGGCTCGCCCCCCAGGGCGGGTGGGGGCTGTGCGGAGGAGAAGGGCTGGCGCGGCGCGACAGGGCGGCCCGAGGTGCAGCGGTGTGGGCGAGGGTCATGTCGGCCGCACCAGGACAGTCCGAACTGGGCGGTCCATGGAGCGTGGCCCGTCAGGACGTTCCCTCGTCCGGCGACGGGTCCACGGTAGTGACCGCTTCCTCCCTGCGGGCGCGGTTCCTGGTCAGTCGGTTGGCGTACAGGCTGGTCAGCGTGACCGTCAGCAGGATCGCCAGCACGGCCGCGAGCGAGACCGGCGTGGGGATCTCGGGCACCCACGGCCAGAGGCCGTGCGCCCAGTGCAGCACGAGTTTGCCGCCGATCAGGGCGAGGATCAGCGCGAGACCGAAATCGAGGTGCACGAGCTTGGTCAACGCCGTCTGGAGCACGAAGTACAGCGCGCGCAGGCCGAGCAGGGCGAAGGCGTTGGTGGCGAAGACGAGGAAGGGGTCCTCGGTGATGCCGTAGACGGCCGGCACCGAGTCGATCGCGAAGACGACGTCGGTGGCGAAGACCGCGACCACCGCCACCGCCAGCGGGGTGAGGGCCCGGCGGCCGGACTCCCTGACCACCATCCTGGTGCCGTGGTACTCCCGCGTCACCGGCATCAGCCGGCGGAGCAGGCGCACCGAGCGCAGTGAGCCCACGTCCATCTCGCGCTCGCGTCCGGTCACCGCGTCGGCCATGATCCGGATGGCCGTCACCAGCAGGATCGCGCCGAAGACCAGGAACGCCCAGGTGCCGGCCTGGAGCATGGCCGCGCCGAGCGCGATGAACACGCCGCGCAGCACCAGAGCGCCAACGATCCCGTAGAGCAGGACCCGTTGGGCGAGGGCGGGCGGGACGGCGAAGGTGGACAGCAACAGGATGAAGACGAAGAGGTTGTCCACCGACAGCGACTTCTCCACCAGGTAACCGGTGAGGTACTCGGTCGCCTGGGTCGGGCCGAAGGCGAGCCACACGAAGACGCCGAAGCCCAGGGGGAGCGCGACGTAGAAGGCGGACCACGCCAGCGCCTCGCGCGTCGACACCTCGTGCGGGCGGTGCGTCAGGACGAAGTCCAACACCAGCAACAGGAGCAGCCCGGCGATCGTCACGGCCCACAGCAGGGGGGAGGCCACGGACGGCGGGGCGGCCAGGGGGAGCGCGGTCGGGGGCAAGGGTGTCTCCTCGAACACGTCGACGCGGTTCGAGGTCTCCTTCATCCGCCGGGGCTGGCGGACGGTCGGCCGAGAACGTCTCCTGCGCGTTCGTCATGACCGGCGCGACCCGTGGAAGTACTCCCCTCGTGGGGCACAGGGTAGGCAACCGGTGGCGAGCGACGCCAGCCCGCGTCGCCGGCCACGCCGTGCGCCAGGCGTTACGCGCGCCTGCCCGACGTCGTTGGCCGGGCCTGTCGCGCCTGGTCAACCCGGGTTCTTGCGGTCTGTACCTACTAGTATGTACGGTCACGGTCATGGTCATGACGGCGCAGGACCGACTCGTGGAGAGCACCAGGGAACTGCTCTGGGAGCGCGGCTACGTGGGCACGAGCCCGAAGGCGATCCAGCAACGGGCCGGCGTCGGGCAGGGCAGCATGTACCACCACTTCGCCGGGAAGGCCGACCTCGCCCTGGTCGCGGTGCGGCGCACCGCCGAGGACATGCGGGCGCAGGCCGAGGTGCGGCTCTCGGGCCCTGGCACCGCCTTCGAGCGGATCTCGGCCTACCTGCTCCGGGAGCGGGACGTGCTGCGCGGCTGCCCGATCGGCAGGCTGACGCAGGACCCCGACGTCGTGGCCAGCCCGACGCTGCGCGCGCCGCTGGCCGAGACCTTCGCCTGGCTGCGGGGCCGGCTGACCGAGGTCCTGGAGGAGGGGCGCGCGCGGGGCGAGCTGGTCGAGGACCTGGACGTGTCCTCGACGGCGGCGACGATCGTCGCGGTCTTGCAGGGCGGGTACGTGCTGGCCCGGTCGGCGGAGTCGGTCGACCCGTTCCTGGACGCCGTGCACGGCGTGCTTGGTCTGCTCTCGGCCCACCGCCGGCCCGACGCCGCCGACGGGTCCTGACGAGCCGGGCACGGGACACGGCGGACGACGAACACGAGGGGGAGCACGCGATCGTGCGGATCATGGGGGGCACCGGGGCGGCGAGCGCGCGCCGGCGGACTGGGCCACCGGCGAGGTCAGGATCGCCGAGGTGGCGGTGCCCGGCGCGCCGTCCCGGCTGCGCGCGCACAGCGTGCGCTTCGCCGCCGGAGCCCGCACCTGCTGGCACCGCCACCCGCACGGCCAGGTCCTGCACGTGACCGACGGTGTGGGCCTGGTCCAGCGCGAGGGCGGCCCCGTCGAGGAGATCCGCGTGGGCGACACCGTGTGGATCGAGCCCGACGAGTGGCACTGGCACGGCGCCAGCCCGCACACGGCGATGACGCACCTGGCCGTGCAGGAGGCCGGCGACGACGGCGTCGAGGCCGGACGAGGCCCGCTCGTCGGCGACGCCGAGTACCCGGCCTGACGTCGCGGCCAGACAGCCAGCGCTCTCATCCAGCGCTGTCATCCAGCGCCGTCAGACAGACGACACGGACAGACGACACGGACAGACGGCACGGACACAGACGACACGGACAACACCGACACCACGCTCAGCGGACACCGCCGGCAGCGCGACGCCACGGTCGCGAGGTCGAGGCCGCCACATCACCAGAATCTGGAACGGTGACTTTTCGTGTACGCGATGCAGTACGAGATCTCGCTGCCCACCGACTACGACATGGGCATCATCCGCCACCGGGTCGAGACGAAGGGGCACCTGCTCGACACGTTTCCCGGGCTGGGCCTGAAGGCCTACCTGATCCGGGAGGCGGGCGTGGCCGGTTCGACCGTCAACCGGTACGCGCCGTTCTACCTGTGGCACTCGCTGAGCGGGATGAACCACTTCCTCTGGGGCGGCGGCGGGTTCCACAACATCCTCGGCTCCTTCGGTCGCCCGAGCGTCCAGAACTGGATCGGCGTGGCCGTGGAGCGGGGGCCGGCCCGCTCGGTGACACCCACCGTGGCGACCCGGCGCGTCGAGTCGCTCCCCGCCGAGGTCGACCCGAAGGACGTCGTCACGCACGCTCTCGACGAGCTGCGCCAGCTCGCCCAGCAGGACGGCGTGCACACCACGGCCCTCGCCATCGACCCCCGGCACTGGGAGCTGGTGCGCTTCACGCTGTGGGCCGAGGACGCGCCGGAGGACGAGGGCACCCGCTTCCAGGTGCTGCACCTGTCGACCCCGCACCTCGACGAGATCCCCACCGGGCCGCGGTGGTGAGCCGGGGCGGCGGATAATCCACAGTGGACAGAGTGCTGGCGACGACGGACGGGCGGCTGCGGGGCCGGTGGATCTCCGACGACATCCACGTCGTTCTCGGTGTCCCGTACGCCGCCGCGCCCTTCGGCGACAACAGGTTCCGCCCGCCCAGGCCGGCTCCGCGTTGGTCCGGCGTCCGCGACGCCACCTCCTTCGGCCCGATCGCGCCCCAGTCGGCGGAACTGCCCGGCGCGCCGGTCTGGCGTCCGAGGGACGAGGACGTCCTCACCCTCAACGTGTGGTCCCCGCGTCCGGCGGGGCGAGCGCTGCCGGTGCTGTTCTGGATCCACGGCGGGGCCTACACCTTCGGCTCCTCCGCGCAGCCCGACTACGATGCGGCCGCGCTGGCCGCGTCCGGCCTCGTCGTGGTCACCAGCAACCACCGACTGGGCTTCGAGGGGTTCGGGCACGTTCCCGGCCTGCCCGACAACCGGGGCCTGCTCGACCAGGTCGCGGCGTTGCGGTGGGTGCGGGACAACATCGCGGTCTTCGGCGGTGATCCCGACAACGTGACGATCGCCGGCCAGTCCTCGGGTGCCGGCTCGGTGGTCTGTCTCATGGCGATGGGCCAGGCGCGAGGGCTGTTCCGGCGCGCGATCGCGCACAGCGTTCCCGACGCGTTCTTCTCCGTGGAGCACGCGGCGAGGATCACGGAACGGATCGCGCGCGCCGCCGGGGTGGCCCCGACGGTGGCGGGCCTGACCAGGGCCACGCCAAACGCCCTGGTCTCGGCCTCGGACCAGGTGGTCCGCGAGTACCGGGCGGACCGCGACTCGGGTCGCCTGCACTACGACCCGGTCCTCTATGGTCCCGTCGTCGACGGGGACGTGCTCCCGGCCGACCCGCTCACGGCGCTCGCGGCGGGCGTGGCGCGGGACGTGGACCTGCTGGTCTGCCACGCGCTGGAGGAGGCCTGGCTGATGCACGAGGTGGGTGGGCTCGCCGAGGTGCGCTCGGAGGAGGACCTGGCGAGGTTCGCCGTGGACCTCGGCATCCCACCGCACGTCGTGCGGGCCTACCACGCGGCGCGGCCGTCGGCCTCGGTGCTCGACCGCTACCTCGCCCTCGTCGGCGACGCGAAGTTCGGCGAGTTCAGCAGCCGGCTGGCCGAGCGGCACGGCCGTGCCGGTGGGCGGGCGCACCTGTCGCGCTTCGCCCGTCGACGGACCGGGCGGGACGGCGTGGTGCGCGCCTGGCACTGCGCGGACGTGCCCTTCGTGTTCGGCAACCTCGACGCGGTGGGAGCCGAGTTCCTCCTCGGCGGGCCACCCGACGACCGGGACAGGGCGCTGTCCCGCCGCATGTCGCGGGCGTGGGCCGGGTTCGCGGCGACCGGCGACCCGGGATGGCCCGCGCTCGCCGAACGGGACAGCCCGGTGCGGATATGGTCCACTGTGGACGATCTGGTCGACGAGGCGGGGAACGCGGGACGGATGCCCTGGCGTGACGTTCCCTTCCCGCTGTCCCTCCGCACCACCTGACCGCCCAGGCCGCCCGAGCCGGGCACCTCGGCCTGACCACCGTTCCCGGCAGGGGATACGACCGCCAGGATCGGATGACAGAAGGCCGAGATGCTCCGCCTGGGCCGGGCGTCTCGGCCCAGGCGGAGCGTGATCCCCTCAGCGGAAGGCGGCGACGTTCTCCGCCGCCCACTGGGTGAACGTCCGGGCCGGGGCGCCGGTGACCCGCGTGACGGTGTCCCTCACCGCCAGCAGTTCGTCGTTGACGTCCCCTCCCATCAGGTCGAGGACGGCGTCCGCCGCCTCGTCCCCCATGAGCGACGCCATCCCTCGACGGGCCTCCTCCCGGCTGACCTCCTCCAACGCCAACTCCCGTCCGAGGGCCGCCGCGAGGGCCTCGACCTGCTGGCGGGGCGAGACGTGCTCCGGCCCGGTGAGGGCGTACACCTGCCCTCGGTGGCCCGCCTCGGTCAGCGCCACCCTCGCCACCACCGCGATGTCGGCGGGATGGATCGTCGGGAGCGCGACGTCCGGATATGGAACCTGGACCCTGCTGTGTTCGCGGATCGACTCCGCCCACCACAGCGCGTTCGAGGCGAACTGGGTCGGCCGCAGGATCGTCGCCGCCATTCCGCTGTCCACGAGCACCCGCTCGACGGCCAGGTTCTCGGCGGCCGGCCGGAGGTGCGGATGGGACAGCACGCTGATGGACGACACGAGCACCACGTGCTCCACCCCGGCCTCCCGCGCCGCGCGGAGGACGTCGCCGTCCCGGCCGCCCATGCCCGGCAGGAGGAACATCGAGCGCACCCCATCCAGGGCCGAGGCCAACGACGGGACGTCCGCGAGGTCGCCCTCGACCACCTCGACCCCCTCGGGGAACGAGGCGCGCCCGCGGTTCCGCGTCAGACAGCGCACCGGTCCCGCTCCCGACGCTCGCAGCTCTTCCACCAGAGCGCTCCCGATGTTTCCCGTCGCTCCGGTCACCAGGATCATCGTCGCTGCCCCTGTCCCTCATGGACGTGCTCGTCGTCGGAGACGGTAGGACTTCCACCATCCTTGAGGTCAAGGAGAAGGGGTCACGGGGCTGTCCGTCGAGGAAGGCTGGTCGTCCAGGGAGGACTGTCTACTGAGGACGTCGTGATCCATCGTTCACGCATCGACGGGTGGTGGGACGTCAGCGCGCGGCGACGGTCACTCGGGCGGGCTCCTGAGGCTTCGGCTGACGTCGACACGCTCGGTACACCGCGTACCCGAGCGCCATGACGATCTGGGCCATCGGCCAGGGCAACATGAAGTGGTCCAGCAGGGGCAGGGCGAGGACCACCGCCAGCAGGGCGGGGTGGGGCTGTGGCTCGGCCTCCCTGCCCCGCACCGCCGGCGCGGCCCTGCGCAGCCGGCCGCCGGGCTTCGCCACGGACAACCAGGTGGACACGATCAGCGCGACAAGGACGCACAGGGTTCCCCCGACCAGCTTCCCGGTCGGCGCGACGCCGCCGTGCCGCGCGGCCTCCAGCGAGGCGTCCAGCCAGGAGCCGAGCAGGACGACGCCGAGCGTGATCGCCCCGGCGGTGAGGACGAACTTCACCGCCACCCACCAGAACCGGAAGTACCCCCACCGCGTGAGGGCGGACAACATCAGTCCCGTGTAGGCCGCGGTCTCCGCCAGCGGGGCCAGCACCTTCGCGTCCAGGAAGTCCGCGCTGGTCAGGAACGCCGGCCTGGTCTCCTCGACGCCGAGGGCGGCGCCGGCGATGAGGGTGAGCAGCACGAGCGACAGCGCCCACCAGCCCACCGAGGTCAGAACGTGCAGTGAGACCAGCACCCGTCTGAGGTGCTGGGAGAGCTTGCGGTTCATGGCGCCGATGCTGCTGTCGCCCGAGGGTTGGCCACATCGGGAAATCGCCCCGATGTGGCCTCGCTGTGTCGGGGATTCTCCCCTAGACACGGTGGCGAGGGAGTGTGCCAGGGACGCTCTCGCAATGAGCCTGTCGCCCTGGCGTCGGATGGGGTTGTCACAGGTGAGGCGACGCAGCGCGCTCGCGAGCGATACGGCGCTCTACCGAGAGCAATTCGATCTACTGTGGACAGTTCTTCCGAGAGGGCGGGATCGGGGCCGGGAGTCAGACCACGCTGTCGTCCCGGCCCCTCTGCACCTGCCCTGCCCTGCCGCGCCTTCGGCCGTCGCCAAATCTTCGGCCGCCGCCGCGCCCGTCAGCTCGGGTGGACGACCCCGTTGGGCGTCCCGCGTGTCAGCCCCGCGCCAGATTGTTCAGCAGCGAGCGGAGGATCTCCTCGGCGTGGGTCCACAGCAGCGAGCCGCCCGCCTCGGCCACGACGTGCCGCCGCGCCGTCGGGATGCGGCTGGCCAGGGTGGCGCCGAGGTCGGGGGAGTGCACCGGGCTGGTGTCCCGCCCGCCGTACCAGAGGTCGACCGGGACCGCGATGCGGGAGGGATCGAACGGCCACCGCGCCATGACCAGCACGGTGTCCCTGGCGTAGCCGGCCGGGCCCTGGGCGAACGCCTCGGTCATGGCGCGGCGCAACGCGTCGGCGAACGCCGGCTCCCGGTAGACCGCGGCGTCGGTCTCCGCGCTCTGGTTGACCGAGATCTCCCACAGCGTCTCGACGGACCCGAAGTCGGCGAACATCCGCTCGGCCCCGTCCGGGTCGGCGGCCACCGCCGCGACCAGGTCCCGCACCTCCGGGGCGAGCGTCCCCGCGAAGGCGGGCGCGGCCAGCTCGTCGCCGGAGACGACGGCCGCGGCCCTCGCGAGTCCGGCGGCCGCGCACGCCATCGCGAACGGCGTTCCGGCGGACATGCCGACGACACCGAGGCCGGTCAGCCCCCGCTCGGCCGCGAGATGCCGCACGTCGGCGACCCAGTCGTCGAGGGTGCGCCCGGGAGCGGGGTCGGAGGCCCCGAGGCCGGGACGGTCCACCGAGACGAGCCGGACCCCGAGCCGGTCCACGGCGTCGGTCCCGAAGCCCAGCCACCTGCTCGTCGCCGCGCCGGGGCACAGCAGCACGGGGACGCCCTCCGTCGGACCCCACTCCGCCCAGCCGAGCCGACGGCCGTCGGGGAGCGTGGTCTGCCCGAGTCGGGCCGGGTCGTTGATCCCTACGTTCATGTCTCCGATGCTGAAGGGGCGTCGCCGGCAGCTCCACCCCTTTTCGCGCGGGACGACGTCGGGCTCTCCCGCGACGTGGGTCGACTGTGGACTGTCTTGTGCGGACGCGGCTCGCGGGTGGGGAGGAACATGGCGCTGCTGCGCGAGTGGTGGAGGGAAGCCTCACGGGAGACAGCAGGTCGGATGGGCTGTCGCTTCCCAACTCACCTGATCAGGGGATGTAGGTGGCCTCGCGTGTCGCGAGCGGGTAGGGCACAAGGTATGCGCAGCCACACCCCGGTCCTCGTTCCTGCCGGCCTCGTGCTCCTGGGAGCCCTACTCACCGGGTGCGACGAGGGGCCACCCCCGCAGCAGGCCCAGATCCCGACCGCCCCGCCGAAGCTGACCACGGGCACCCGGAGCGCGCCGGGGTCCCCCGCGCCCGGCTCTCCCTCGCCCACGGCGGGCAGCGGCGCGCAGGAGGCCGTCCGCGCCCTGCGCACCGCCACCGGCGAGGTGCCCAACAGCCGCGCGTTCGACCTCGAACACGAGACGAGGGGCGGCGACCGGGTCTGGGAGGTGAAGGTCTTCGCCGACGGGCGGGAGACCAAGGTCGACGTCTCCGAGGACGGGTCCAGGGTGCTGGCCAAGAGCGACCACGACCGCCCCGACGACGACGTGCGCAAGCTGGACGCCGCGCAGGTCGACGCCGCCCGCGCCGCCGAGATCGCCGGGCAGCGGGAGAACGGCCGGCTGACCGAGCTGGAGATCGACACGCTGCACGACGGCACGGTCGTGTGGGAGATCCACTTCGTCCGGCCCGACGGCTCGCGGTCCGAGGTCAACGTCGACGCCAGGACCGGGGAGATCACCCGCGACCGCTGACCCCGCCCGCGACGAACCTGGTGCACCACTTGGTGGCCGGTGTGCTCGCGGGGCGCGATTCCGGGGTTCGTGTTCACTCTTGAGGCTCGGGTTGCGCCGGCCCGGCTGAACCGCGGAGATCGCGCAGGGAATTGCGGGGCAGGGCTGACCTGCGGAAATCGCGCGGGGAACTGCGGCGGCGGAGTTATCCACAGTCACCCGAATTCCTCCACAGCACAGCGTGATGACCTTGGGCGCTGGGTGACGGGGCGATAGGCTGGAGCGGGGCTCGCCCCCCAGGGCGGGTGGGGGCTGTCCTCGGGGAGGCGTTCGCCGTGGTCCGCCTGGTCACGGCTGGTAGCGCCTGGTTGTCCGCCGCCGTACGGGGTAGCCGGGGGTGGAGGGCTGTCGCCGAGGAAAGGGGGAGCCATGCGGAGTCGCGCCAGGATGGCCGGCCATGCCATCCACCCCATGCTCATCGCCTTCCCGCTGGGGTTGCTGGTCACCGCGGTCCTGTTCGACCTGCTGTTCTTCGCCACGGACCGGGACAGCTTCGCGGTCGCCGCCGCGCACACGACCGCCGTCGGCGTCGTCGGTGGCGCGGTGGCCGGCCTGTTCGGCTGGGTGGACTGGTTCGCCGTGCCCAACGGCACCCGCGCCAAACGCATCGGCCTCGTCCACGGCCTCACCAACGTCGTCGTGCTCGTGCTGTTCGCGGTGAGCTGGGTGCTCCGCCTCGGCCAGGCGACGTGGCAGCCGCCGATCCTCGCGTTCGTGCTGGCCGTGGCCGGGCTCGCGCTCGCCACCTTCTCCGCGTGGCTGGGTGGGGAGCTGGTGGAGCGGCTGGGCATGAGCGTGGACGAGGGCGCCAACCTCAACGCGCCCAGCTCGCTGGCCCGGCCGACCCACTGAGCGCCGCGTCCGTCGAATTACCCAGGACGCGATGAGCGAGATGGCGCATCCCCATGGCCAGCGGAAACCGAACGTTTCCGCTGAAGACGCATCCTGTGTTCAGGGGCCATTCGATTCGCGATTCGATTCGCTCGGATGAAGTCGGGGTGGCGCGTCCTACGGGCAGAACCCGCTTGGTGGTCAGATGCCGGTTTCGGTGGCCGGTGGACGACGAGCAGCCAGGTCGGTCACCCCGGCCTGGCGCTGGAGCTGGTCCCGCGACCCGGCCGCCGCGCCGCCGGGAACGTCGCCGCGCTGGGCATCACCGCCGATGCCACTGGCCTGACGCTGTTCGCGGCGGTGCGGCGCGCTGACGAGCCGGGGTGTTCCCCGCGGTCGGCTTCGTGTTCGTCGCCGGCGCAGCCTCGGTCGTCAGTCGAGGCCTTCGATGATGCGGAAGTCGCGCTCGAAGCCGTCGGGGAGTTCGGCCAGCGCCTTCTGGTAGGCCGCACTCTCGTATGCGGCGACGGCCTGGTCGAAGCTGTCGAACTCGATCAGGACGACGCGCTCGGCGATTCCGGCTTCGTGTGCGACGACCCGGCTGCCGATGCCGGCGAGCACCCGCCCGCCTGCGGCCTTGACGGCCACAGCGGCCAGTTCGTTGTAGACGTCAAGCCCTTCAGGGTCTGTGATGGTGGGGTAGACGCTGACCCAGTAGCCCTTGGCCATGGTTCCTCCTGTGTTCGGAATTGATCATCAGAAACGCACTCAGATCCGTCGCCGGCGCGCTGTGGGTCAGCGAGCCGACGGGGACGACGTCGATCAACCTGATGGGGCTGTGATCGGATTGGTCTCGGGTGAGCGTCCGCGGGTGAGGACGAGGCCTGTCAGCGTCGTGATCGCCATCGCGACGACGCCGACCAGCGCCGCGGTGGTGTAGGCGTCGTCGTTCGGGAAGAGGCGGCCGGTGTCGGTGCCGGCGGCCAGGACCAGACCGCCGACGGCGCTGCCCAGGGAGTACCCGACGCTGCGGACGACGTAGTTGAAGCTCATGGCGCTCGCGGTCTCGCTCCTGGGGGTGACGGCCAGGATGACGCCGGGCATCGCGGCCGAGAAGCTGCCGACGCCGAAGCCCAGCACGCCCATGGCCGCGAGCAGTTCGGCCAGATTGGACCGGGCGGTGGCGAACAGAACGAACCCGCCGCCGACGATGGCGGCGCTGCCGGCCAGAAGCAGGGGGCCGTCGACCCGGTCGCGGACCCGCTGTGTGAGCTTGCCGGCGACGAATCCCAGCACGGAGAACGGGATGAGGACCAGCCCCGCCACGAAGGTGCTCAGTCCGAAGCCGTAGCCGGCGCTGTGCGGCGTCTGCGCGTAGCGGGTGATGAGCGTGAGCAGGAGGTACATGCCGCTCCCGCCGACGAACATGGCGAGGTTCGCCCCGGCGACCGCCGGGTGCCGCACCGCCCGGACGTCGACCAGGGGCGTCTTGGTTCGTAGTTCGGAAACGGCCCAGACGCAGAGCAGGAGTACGGCGGCGACGGCGAGGGCCACCGCCACGGCGAGGTGTTGGCTCCACAGGCTCCTCTCGCCGGCCAGGAACAGGACGAGGAGCAGTCCACCCGCCAGGGCGAGCGCACCGGCCACGTTCACGTGAGCGGAGCGGCCTTCGGGAGCTGCGGGCATGGAGCGCCACGCTGTCACGAAGGCGATGGCGGTGACGAGCAGGCCGAGGCCGTAGGCGGCCCGCGGTCCGCCGAACTCGGCGAGCAGCGCGGCCAGCGGGTAGCCCACCCCGGCGCCGATGATGGAGACCACTGAGATCAGGGCGATCGTGGCCGCGCCGCGCTCCTCGGGAAGGTGGTCGCGGGCCACTCCCATCATCAGCGCCGTGAGACCGAGTCCGACGCCTTGGGCCGCCCTGCCCACGAGCAGCCAGGCGAACGGCAGCGGCAGCACGGTGAGCGCGCTGCCGACGACGACGATCGCCAGCGTGGCGAGAATCGTGGCCCGCCGGTGCGGACCGGCTCCGAGCCGGCCGAGGACGGGTGTGGCGACGGCGCCGCTGAGCAGGGCGATGGTCAGCGTCCACTGCGCGCTGTCGAGGGAGACGTGGAACGTGGTCGCCACGCTGGTGATGAGCGGCGTCCCGAGGCTGCCGACCGCCGCCACGACCAGGGCGATGAACATCAGGGCGGGGACCAGCAGACGTGACCCGGAACGTGTCAGGCCAATGCTCGCGGGCTGGTCATGAGCCTGGGACGCGGTCACCGGTCCGACTCCTCTCGGGCGCGGCTTTCCAGCTCCGCCAGATGCAGCAGCGCCGGAAGGGCTGCTGCCAAGGCCTCGACCTCGTCACCGGTGAGTTCGTCGATCAACCGCGCGTACGCGTCGACGCCGGCCTGGCGTCGCGTCCGGACGTACGACGCGCCGGCCTCGGTCAGGCACACCAGCGTGACCCGCTTGTCGGACGGATCCTTCTTCCGCTCGACCAGCCCGGATTCCTCCAGCGCCCGGACCAGGACGGTCATCGCGGGCTGGGTGACGCCCTCGGTCACCGCCAGATCGGTGATCCGTCGCGGGCCGGTCTTGTCCAGAGTGGCCAAGGTGGCGGCGGACGTCAGGCTCATGTCGCGGGGAAGGCGTCTCACGGCCCTGGTGGCCAGGGCGTAGAGGGCTGACCCGATGGCCTCGGATGCGCCGTGCGCGGCGTCTCGGCGACTCACACCGGAAGCATAGCAGCTTTATATAAACTCCTTATGCATCTCCGGTCGGCGACACCGCTGACAGCGAACCGTGCCCAGGTAGGAACCGGCCGACGCGGGGTGGTGTAGACGGCGAACGCCGTGCCGTTGACGCGGCGCAGGTACGGCTCCACGGCGTAGACCGGGTTGCGGACGATCCGGAACGGGCCGGTGGTCACCAACGCGGATTGAGAAGGAGCTGGGTCGACCCGTCGAGATCAAGGGTGACGGCACGTACGGCGGTGACGAGATCCAGGACGGCAACCTTCTCGTCTTCCAACAGGACAACGAGATCAGTCGGATGGTGAGCCTGGGCGGAGTCGCCGCGCTCGCTGTGGGGAGGTACGGTGCCGACGTCGTTCTGCGGGCGCGGGGCGGCGCCATCAAGCTGACGTTTGCCGGAGAGAACGGCCCGGTTCGTGTCACCTCCATCGTCAGCGGCTGTCGCGACCGACCATCGTGACCGTCCAGGGCGCCGCATGACTTCTCGTGGAGAAATCGGCAAGACCCGCAGTCACGTTCATGCAGGTCAAACCAAGGGACGCCTAAGAGTCGCTGCGCGCGGAGATGGTCGCCAAGGTCTACAAGGTGGGGTACGCGCACTCAGCGAGGTCGAACGGGTTCTAGTGGACACACCACGCAACCTGTTCCTGCCGGACGCCAACCTGGCGCTCACTTGCGACCCGTGTTCGGGTAGCTGGCACTTGGGTGACGTAGCCAGGTAGGTGGCGAGGCGGTCGAGCCCGGTGAACTGGAACAGGTGCTCCTGGTGGACGACCTGTACGACACGCAGGGCAGTGGCGGTGATCTCCGCCGCCGCGCCACTGTGGAAGCTCGCGTACAGGCTCGGCCTGTCGGTCGCGTCGGGGTCGAGTTCGGCGTCGGCGATCCTGGTCGATCTCGTGGTAGCTGTCGGCGGACCTGGTGACCAGCACCAGCGTGCCCGCCCGACGCCAGGCGGCCGGCGATCGCCGTGACGACCTGCTCTGGGCGCGGGGAGTGGTAGAGGCAGAACGCAGCGACCGCCACGTCGACACTGGCCTCCGGCAGCGGCAGTTGGTGAAGTTCGCGCATACCGTCTCCACGGCGTGTCCGCTCTGGGTGGCGTGGTCGTGGACGGTGACCAGTCGTGCTGGGGACTGATCGAGCGCGATCAGCCGCTGCGGTGCCATGCGGGCGGCTAGGGCGTGTCTGTCTGAACCATCCCCGCATGGGCGGGGCCGACATCAGCGTGTTGTAGGCGGCTAAGATCTGTGTCGAACCATCCCCGCGTGGGCGGGGCCGACACCGAGCACGCCCTGATGTGGGGCGTGGTCGGGGAACCATCCCCGCGTGGGCGGGGCCGACGCGATCGAACGAGTCCGCAGATCGTGGCGGAACCATCCCCGCGTGGGCGGGGCCGACTGCTCGGATGTGAGCCGGATACCCAGAGCCGGAGAACCATCCCCGCGTGGGCGGGGCCGACAGCACCGCGCGCCGATAAAGAAAGCGCCGCGAGAACCATCCCCGCGTGGGCGGGGCCGACGCCTTCACGGGCAATCCGATCCCCGCCAAACCCTTCCCGTTCAAGATCTCCCGACGCGACTCCGAGGTCTTCCAACTCAACCTCACCCGCGCCGCCCCGTGCGACTGTTCCTTCGCCCTGGAACTCGACTGGGTCCTGCACGGCCAGCGCGGCAGCACCCGCATCGAAAACCAGGGCAAACCCTTCCGCGTCCTCGTCGGAGCCGACACCCTGCCCCACTACCGCTGGGACCCGGCCAGCTCCCGCTGGACACGGCGATAACGCCGCGACACAAGAAGTGGGGCCGTGCACGCGAGTTCGAAGGCGCAGCTGGCTTGGCTCTGCTGGTCTGTCTCTGCGTCCCTCCACCCGAGCGACCCTCAACCCGTCCGGGAACACCACCAACCGCAAGCCAACGGGCGGCCTGTCTTTGAAGTCGGAAGTCCTTGTACGCCATGGGTTTCCGATGGAGCGAACGAGCGTGAGGTCTCCAGGTGTCGGTCATCGTGATCTTGGCTGGGGTCGCGTTCGTTGTGGGTCTGGCTGTTGGCGCCGTCCTGCTGTGACCGGCCCTCCTGTGGGGAAGCCGCCGGGCGGTGGCTCCCCCACACATCCCACACCTGGTGTATGGGCGTGTGGAGCTGAGTGGAGATGAGGTGTGAGACCACCTGGCCCGACTGCTTGGCCCGCGCTCCCAGCGACGGCTTGCGGGAGCAGGAGGAACGAACGCGGCAGGTCCTGATCGGCCAGGCGGCTTCACGCTTCACCCGCGCGGCCGATGAGTCTTTCACCGCATCCTGGCTACTTCCCGTGATCATGAGACGGTTATCTGTTCTCGTGTCCGGGCTCCTCGCGGGCGGCGTCCTCGCCGGCCCTGTCCCCGCCACCGCGGCGACTCTCCCTTCGACACCGGCCGTCGACACCACGCACCTCCCCATCGCCCGGGTACCGATTCCGGGCGGCCAGCTGACGGCCTCCCCAGACGCCTCCTGCCCGCAGCCGCAACGGCCCGGCGAGGAGACCTTGTGCGTCCTCCCGTCTCGTTCCCCGGCGGTGCCTCCGGCTTCGACCGGCATGGCTGTCCCGCCTCCGTCCTGGTGCTTCGACCACATCAACGAGTACGCCGTCAACCGGGTCGAGGCGTGCGGCGTGGTCGGGGTGCTGCTGAAGACGTTCCTGAGGAAGCCGGATGGCACCGTCACGCAGACCAGGGAAGCGGAGCTGAACGTCGTCCCCTACGCCTACACCTCCCCGTTTCTCTCGTCCTGGTCCCATCAGATCCAGGTATCGGCCTACAAGGGCTGGGGCAAGGCGTTGGACGCGAAGGTCACCGGCGTCCTCAACACCGACGGGGCCTGTAGCCGGGAGTCGGCGTCCTTCCCGGAGCAGCCGCTCCTGCCCTTGAACAGCGTCCGCGTTGGGGAAGCAACCGCGAAGTCCACCGCGACCAGCACCCTGGCGGGATCGGCACGTGCCGGACCAGCTGGCAACTGCACTTCCTCAACCCGCCACACAACACGGTGCTTCAGAACTTCGAGATGCTGCGGGTCCGTTGCGACGACGCGGTACCCGGTGCCTCGACCGCGGGATGTGTGTTCCCGGAGGCTCCTGGCGTCGTGGTTTACGAGCGCGCGAAGTACCCGGAGCTGGCCCGGCACGCCGAGTTGGCGCAGCAGTCGGGTCTTCCCGGCGCCGGCCCTGACCGTCCCCTCACCTACACCACCGACGAGAAGATCAATAAGGAGAACCGGCGGCTGGCCTGCGGCGACGCCCCCAGCGTGCCGGGGAAGAGCTGTGATGAGTACCCGGTCGCCTCATCCCGGCAGGGCCTCACGGCCGGCGGGACCCGCCGGACGTTCGATGACTGCGGGTTCGACCTGCCCCGCCAGACCGGACCGACCGGGGTCAGCGTCTGCATGATCGACGAGAAGCAGAACAGCGCCCAGGGTGGGCTGCACGCTGGCGCTTACCGACAGTGGCGCATGTTGGACGGTGACTCGTTCGTCGTCGCCGTCGACTGACCCCTCTCCGTCTCGATAGGGTCCGGGCCGTCTCCCGCCGGCGGGAGACGGCCCGGCGCGTCTTCTCTGAGGGGAAAGGAGATTCGCTGATGGGGGAACTGGAGTTCTGTCAGGTCGACGTCCAGCGCCACGGGCTGGGCGTGCTCGACCGGGAGATCGGCGTGTTCGTCATGGGTGACTACCCGAACGGATTGGTTCGTGCCTTGCCGATCGGGGCACTCATCTCCACCGGGATCGACTCCGGGCCGGTGCGGGTCGCCGTCGAGCCGCGGGACGCCGCGCCCGACACCCAGGATCTTGGGGAATGGGAGGACGCGGCCGAGATCAGCGTGCTGGCGGCCTTCGGAGAGCTGAGGGTTAGCCCGCTGGTGGGGCAACCGGTGCGGGAGTTGGGGGTGCTCTCCGCGCACGGCCCGGCCACCTATCGGCTTCGGGTCTGTGCGCGGGGACGCGACCGCCAGGCCCGGCGCATCCTGGCACTCGACGAGGAGCCTGCGGAGGAGTACCTGATCAGCGCCTGGCCGGACCCGGTGATGCGACCCGACCTGATCCTGCGGGCCACCAGCAGCTACGGACTGTCTTTGCGGCAGAGCGCCATCTCCGCGCCGACCGAGGCCGGGGTGGGCACCCAGCATGCGCGGTCGGAGTGGGAGGACCGGCTGCGGCGGGAGGAGCACCTGCGGGCCATCGCCGCAGCGGCACGGAAACGGGCACCCCTGCCCGGCACATAACACCTCCCCGGCGTGGACGACGTGCTCTGGCCTGCTGCCGTGACGCGATCAGCGGCTCTCGCAGGGCCTTGCTCCGAGGGTTCCTCGTCTGCTCCGGCTGATCCAGCCCGTGCGGTTCGTGTTGCTCTTCCTCACGAGCCGCCTGGGCGCCGGCGGTCCGCATCGCCGTTCAGGCTGCGGGAGCCGGACGGGGCTGGGGATGGCCGTCGGGGTGGCGGTGGATCCAGGACAGGCCGCCGAGGTCGAGTCGGTGTTGGGCGCGGGTGACCGCGACGTAGGCGAGGCGGGCCTCGCCGGGGTTGATCGGGCCGGGCAGGGGTTCGCCGGCGGCGTCGAGGTTGTCGGGGTCGTACTCGGCGTACTCCTGGACCTCGCCCCAGGTGGAGAACAGCAGCAGTTCGGGGTGGGTGGTGCGGCGGCCTTCCTTGAGGTCGAGGGCGCTGCCGGAGCCGACGAGCGCGACACGACGTCCGGCGCGCAGCAGCTTGAGGATCTCGGCCATGGCGCCGCCGTTGGTGCGGCACAGGATCGCGTCGGGGTCCTCGACCTTCTCCACGCTGCTGGGGATGGTCGCCGAGCCGGTGATGCGCAGCGGGGCCTCGGCGATCGCCAGCCACCGGTTGGCCTCCTCGGCGATGGCTTGGCCGAACCGGAACGAGTGCGACAGCCTCAGGTGGGTGCCCTCGGCGCCGGTCATGATGTCCCGGGCCCCGCGCCAGCCGTAGATGGCCTGCGCCGAGTCGCCCACCATGACCAGCTGGGCGTGGCCGCGTTGGGCGTTGAACACCTGCTCGACCACCGGGTTGGTGTCCTGGGCCTCGTCCAGCAGCAGGAAGTCCCGCCAGATCACCGGCTCGGTCAACGCCCACATCTTCAGGTAGTGGTCCGGCTTGAACTTCACCCGCCCACGGTCGGGATTCTGCAGGTCGGCCCACATGCGTTGGGCGAAGGGCAACACGAGGTCGACGAGCTGGTCGTGCTGGGCCTGGTCGCCGATGCCCTTCAGCCACGGCACGTGCTGGCGCCCCAACACGGCGTCGGGGCATCGGCCTGTGCGGACCCCCGTTGCCGCCCCTGGTCGTGTCGTCGACCTCGGGCAGCTCACCCGTTCGAGCCTCGTCGTGGGCGTCAGTCCTTCACCTCGCGCGTCCGGTAGGCGTCGGCGTTGTCGTAGAGCGCCAGGGTGTGGGGGCCATCGCCATGGCCAGTGCCGTCTGAGCCGCCTGCGGGGAGCCGGGCGCGGTGGAGCGGTGGGCGCTCTTCGCGGCCACGTATGCCTCTTCGGCCCCCTCGCGCATGAAGCCCTCCTCCGTGGTGCCGGCTTCGGCAGATCATCCTCGCCGCGTGAGCGCAGTCGAATACCGGGGCGTCACGTTCCGTTCTCACAGGCTCCTCCAGATCCTTCCCCCACGTCGTGGTGCGTCCTGGTCGGCAGGAACGATGTCGGCGGGGGTTATCGGCTGGCTGGTCCTTGCTGTTGTGGCTAGTCAGATGGCTTGGGGGGCGTGGGTGGTGGGGGGCGGCGGGCAGGGTTGTCGGCGCCCGGCGCGGTGGGGTTGAGCAGGCCGGCGAGGTCGACGGTCTCGCGGAGGAATCTGCTGCTGGTCGGTGGCGTGCCGTGGGAGGGGTGGGGTGGACCGCTGCGGGACCCTGGGGGTTGGATGCCGGCGCGGCGGAGCAGCCGTGCGATCCACAACCGGTCCGCGTGCAGGGCCTCGGCGAGGTCGATGATCAGTTCGTAGTCGGGGCGGGGCGCGGCGGTGAGGATGTGGTCAACCTGGGTCGGGGTACAGCCAACCTGGTCGGCCAGGTGCCGGTAGTTGGTGGTGCGGTCCTGCAAGTACAGGTGGATCCACAGGTAGATGGCCACAGCCCGGTAGGCGACGTGGGCCTCGGGCCACACCGTGGCCAGGTAGCGGCGCAGCGGTGGGAGTGAGGGACGAAGGAAGCCGGTCACGCTGGCGCCGAACAGGTGGTGGAGGAACTCCAGGTTCAGCTCGCGGCCGCCCAGAGGGCCGCCGCAGACCTCGGCGAAGGAGGGGCTGCTGGCCAATTCCAGGGCGCGGTGCTTGGCGAGGTCGTCGCAGCGGCGTCGCCAAGCGGCCTCCTCGCGCGCGTAGTGCTCGACCTTGCCGGTCAGCAGCTGGTTCTGCTCGCGGAGCGCGGCGAGTTCCTTCTCGTACTGGTGTTCCTGGGCGCGGTTCGCGTACAGGGCGGTGGACAGCAGTGTCCAGAGCTCGCCGCTGTGTTCCCGCAGTGCGGTGATCTCGGCGTGGGCGGTGTTGAGCCGGCCTTCGGTCTCGCGGAGGCGGCGCGACAGGGGAACCATCCCCGCGTGGGCGGGGCCGACGGCGCTGGCGTGGTCGACGGCGAACGTCCAAAGGAACCACTCCCGCGTGGGCGGGGCCGACTACTCGGTCGGGTCGGTGTCGTCTAGCGGGACCGAACCATCCCCGCGTGGGCGGGGCCGACAAACCCGACGAGGTCGAGGCGTGGACGTCGGCGGAACCATCCCCGCGTGGGCGGGGCCGACGACTCCTCCAGACTTTGGACTACGCACAGGCGCGAACCATCCCCGCGTGGGCGGGGCCGACTTCAACCGCAGCCCGGTGCCGCCGTCGTAGAGAGAACCATCCTCGCGTGGGCGGGGCCGACCGGCGAGCGTGGCGGCCGTGACCAGCAGGGACGGAACCATCCCCGCGTGGGCGGGGCCGACTCCTCCCGGCCGAGCTGACCCACCGCTGCTCTGGAACCATCCCCGCGTGGGCGGGGCCGACGCGCTGAAGGAGCGACGTAAGCACCTCGAATCAGAACCATCCCCGCGTGGGCGGGGCCGACCTGTCCCCGCGAACGCGGGGTAGGTCCAGCGGGGAACCATCCCCGCGTGGGCGGGGCCGACGAGCTTCGGCGGGTGATCGCAGCGGTGGACCAGGAACCATCCCCGCGTGGGCGGGGCCGACACTTCCTGACCTGGTGTTCTATCGGGCCAGGGCACGGGTTTTGACCATTTGCTATCGCTATCCATGGTGCGGGCGGGGACTGTTCGTCGCTCCATGATCGCGCCATGGCGGGTGCGCTCGGCAGGGACCCCATGCGGGTGCCCCTGCTCCCGCTGGTACCCAGCAGACCGCACCGTGCCGCTGGTGTCTCCGACCGCCGCCGCGGTCATGACCATCGCGGCCACCGTGGCCGCGCTCCTGCTCGTCGTGGTGGTGGCGGCGCTGCGGGCCTCTACTGGACGGCATTCACCGTCATCGTTCTCACGTGGGGGCACATCGCCCTGTCCATGGTGTCCGACATCGTGTGGGGCGGAGCGCTCGTCGAGCAGTGCGGGGCCGCTGGGCGCGGTGGCGCTGCCACCGAACCACCGTGCGTGCGAGGGAGCGGGCATGCGACCCGCGCGAGGTGACCCCGCTGTGGCGGTGGACACCGACCATGGGGCACGGTTCTCCTTCCGCCGCAAGGGATTCCGATGGATCGCGCCTACGGTCCTGACGCTGGGGAACGGTGGTCCTGCTCATCGCGGCCACATCACCGGACCGGCCAGAGTGCCACGCCGCACGCCCTACGTGACGAGAGAAGGCGAGAGATGGGCAGGCACCATGACACCGACGACGACGTCGTCGGGGAGGACCGGGCGGACGACGAGTCCCCCGCCGAACACCACCAGCGGTGACCGACCGAACGGGGAGGCGTTGCCGTCGTTCCCTGACCCCGCGCCGAACGAAAAAGTCGCTATCCGCCAGAAAATGTTCTAGCGGGTAGTGGTTCTGCGGATTCTCCTCGATGTCACGGTACCTGCCGCCCGTTAGGCGTATTGCCCGATCTCCATGTGGGTTGACACAGTGATCACCAGTGCTCGGTACAGCATTCAACAGGAGGTCAATCATGGGGCGGCGCGACGCGGGGCGGGACGGCCAGGGTAGAGCCCAGCCTGAGAAGTGGAGCGCCTGGGGGTCGACGACGACGGCAACGAACACGAAGCGCAGGACGACGACAGCACCGACGGCGACGAGGAATAGGCGCAATTGATGACTCACTGGCGCGAACGGCTTCCCGTTTCGCGTGACCAGTTCGTGCCGCCCGTGGTGTGGGTTGACGACCCCGCAACGGGCGGATACGTCTCCGTGTCGCGCGAGGACGACGAGCCCGCGTGGCGGAAAATGGTCGACGCGGACGAAGCGATCATCACTCAGGTTGACGACGGGAAAACCCCGCCCGGCAGTGTCGGGCAACAGATCTCCAGCTCGTGCAGTGCGCCGTCGATCGTGGCGGACATGCTCGACGCGCTGGACGCACGGCCCGGACACGCCGTTCTCGAAATCGGCACCGGAACCGGCTGGAACGCCGCGCTGCTGTGCGAACGGGTCGGCGAGACAGGCAGCGTCACCACCGTGGAGGTGGACGCCGCTCTCACCACCGCCGCGCGGGCCGCCCTGCACGGGGCGGGGTACGGACCGCACGTGGTCACGGCGGATGGCACCGAGGGGTACCGCCCAGGCGCGCCCTATGACCGAGTGATCGCGACCGCTTCCGTACGCGCCATCCCCCGGGCTTGGATCGCGCAAACCCGGCCGGGCGGCGCGATCGTCGCCCCCTGGGGTTCGGACTACTGCAACGGCACCCTGTTGCGGTTGGACGTCCGCCACAACGGGTCGGCCGTCGGCCGATGCGGGGCGCACATCGGGTTCATGCGGGTGCGATCCGCCCGGCGCTACTACATGAACCCTTCGGCGGACGAACAGGCGACGGCGGACACCACGACGACCACGCTCACGGCGCGGGACATGATGGACCTGACCGAGTACGGGCGCGCGGCGTTCGTCGTCGGACTCCGTGTCCCTCGCTGCTATCTCACGATGGATGACCTCGACGACGACCACCGGCGGATCGAGCTGCACGACGTCGAGTCGGGGTCGTGGGCGGCCGTCGACCTCGTGCGCGGTGAACACCCGTGGACGGTCCGCCAGCTCGGCCCGCGCCGACTGTGGGACGAGGTGAGCGAGGCGCACGCCTGGTGGGTCAGCACGGGGCGGCTTGGCCCCGACCACCTCACCCTCACGGTAGATCCTGACGGCATCCAGTGGGCCACGCTGTCGGCTGGTGGTCTCACCACCGCGTGGCAGGTCGCGGTCTAGGTCCAATACCGGTGACTTAGGGGCTGATCGGGTAGGTTGTGGGTCCTGGAGGTGTCTGGATGCCACGGCCTGGGCAGGTCAAGCCCGAGACGGATGCGCGGTTGTCGGATCGGATCGCGATCGGGTTGTTGACCAGGTCGTTTCCGCAGGAGTTGGTGGATCGGGTGATCACCGAGACCGGGCGTGAGGGACAGCGTGACCGGCTGCTGCCGCCCCGCGTGGTGGTCTATTTCGTGTTGGCGATGTGTCTGTTCTCCGGTCAGGGCTATGAAGAGGTGGCCCGGTTGTTGACCGAGGGTCTGTCGTGGGCGGCGCGGTGGTCGCGGCCGTGGCGGGTGCCCACGACGGCGGCGATCTCCCGGGCCCGGGTGAAGCTGGGCGCGGCGCCTTGAAGGCGTTGTTCGAGCAGGTCGCGAAGCCGTTGGCGGAGCCGACCACGCGTGGGGCGTGGTATCGGACCTGGCGGGTTCTGGCGGTCGACGGCACCACCTTCGACGCACCCGACACGCCGGAGAACGTGGAGCGGTTCGGCCGTCCTGGCAGTGGGCGTGCGGCGGAGCGGGGTGATCGGGCGGCGTTTCCGCAGGCTCGGGTGGTGGCGGTGGCCGAGTGCGGCACGCACGCGATCACCGCGGCCACGATGGGCCCGATCACCAAGGCCGAGGCGACCCTGGCCCGCGAGTTGTTCCCCGGCCTGGGCGAGGGCGATCTGCTGATCGCCGATCGGGGGTTCGCCGGACTCCCGTTGTGGCGGGCCGCGTCGGCGAACGGGGCGGACCTGTTGTGGCGGGTGCGCGCGAACATCGTGCTGCCCGTGAAGGAGGAGCTGCCGGACGGGTCGTACCTGTCGGAGATCGTGGCCACCGACGACCACTACCGCCGGAAGGACCCGGTGACGGTGCGGGTGGTCGAGTACACACTGGACGATCCAGCCCGCCCCGGACACGACGCGCCCTACCGGTTGATCACCACGATCCTGGACCACCGCAGGGCACCCGCGCGCGAGTTGGCGGCGTTGTACTGCCAACGCTGGGAGATCGAGACCACGCTGGACGAACTCAAGACCCACCAACGCGGCCCCGGACAGGTGCTGCGCTCCCGCTCACCCGACGGCGTCGAACAGGAGGTCTGGGCGCACCTGTTGGTGCACCACGCGATCCGGTCGCTGATGCACACCGCCGCCACCGACGCCGGCCTCGACCCGGACCGGCTCTCGTTCATCCGCACCCTGCGCCTGGCACGCCGCCAGACCACCGCCCAGGCCGCATTTTCCCCCTGAACGATGAGCCCGGGCCCTGCTCGACGGCATCCGCGAGATCCTCGCCCGACTCCTGCCCACACGGCGGCTCCGCAGCAACCCCCGCGTGGTCAAACGCAAGATGTCCAACGACAAACTCAAACGCACCCAGCACCGGACCCGGCAGCAACCCACCCGCGACCCCGCCGAAGCCGTCCGGATCGCACCGCACTACCGAACCGCCTCCGCCAACAAACAGCACAAACCACTCTAAGTCACCAGTATTGGGTCTAGGTCGTGTTTCACAGGTGAGGTGACGGGGCCCGTGTCGTCAGCCCGGACATGGCGAGGTCTCCGGCAGAGGGGTTAACGACCAGGAAAACCCACAACACCGGAGACCTCGTGGCCAGCGTAGCGGCAGCGGGGCGGCACGACCTGACCCACGCGCAGTGGGCGGTGCCGCAACCGCTGTTACCCGTCGATGCCAAGCCGGGCCGTCCGCCGAAGTCGAGCAGGCGACCGCTGATCGACGGCAATTCGGTGGCGGGCGCGGGTCGCCTGCCCCGTAGGCGGGACGTCCCGCCCGCCTACGGCCCCTGGCAGACCGTCTACGGGTTGTTCCGGCGGTGGCACCGGGCTGGTGTGTGGCAGGCGATCCTGACCACATTGCAGGCGCGGGCCGATGCCGAGGGGCTGATCGTGTGGGACGTGTCGGTGGATTCCACGATCGCACGGGCGCATCAGCACGCGGCGGGTGCGCGAAAAAGGGGATCTACAGGTCGAAACACGACACCGGTGCCGGCGGGACCGAACCCGAGGACCACGGGCTGGGGCGGTCGTAGGGCGGGTGGACCAGCATGCCGCACCTAGCATGCGAACAAGGTCGACGGCCGCTGTTGTTGCTGGTCACCGCCGATCAGCGCGGCGACAGCCCACAGTCCGTCCCGGTGGTCGAGCGGATCCGGGTGCCCGGGGTCGGGGCCGGGTGTTCGCGGACCAGGCGGGACAGGGTGTTGGCGGACAAGCCGTACAGCTCTCGGACCAACCGCGTCTACCTGCGCCGTTCCGGGATCAAGGCGACCATCGCCCAGCCTCGTGACCAGGCCGCGCATCGCAAGACCACCGGCCCGCGCGGTGGCCGGCCACCCGCGTTCGAGCCGGAGGCCGACAAGCAGCGCCACGCCGTCGCGACCCGGTGCGACAAGCTCGCCGTCCACTACCAGGCCATCATCCACATCGCCGCCAACACCATCTGGCTACGCCACATCTGAAACACGTCCTAGTGGGTCGAGTCCGTAGCGGGCATTGGTGGGATGGAATCGCGCATCATGCCGATTCCGGCGCTGACAAGGAACTCGGCCGACTCCGAGCCGAGTTTCCACGGGTTCTGAAGAAGCGCCCGTCGCAGCCGGTTGTTGTCGGCGATCTCCCGAGGGCGTCCGGGCAATCGGGAGAACCATTGGCCTTCCGGGCCCCAATGGGGGTCGGTCGGGTCGTCCAGCGCGCCGACAAAGCGGTCGACCAGCCCCGGCCAGGTTGGGGTACCCCACCAGTGGCGGCAGGCGAGCCCCGCATGTGCTGCGGCGCGCCAGAAGGCGTAGTGGGTGCTGCGGTCTTCGGCCAGTTGGGCAACACCGCCGAGGACTCCCCAGGCGTGATCTGTGTACTCGCCGAGGTTGTCGCCGGCGAGGTCGGCGAGGGCTATCCCCGTAGGCAGTCTGCGTCGAGGGTCGGTAAGCCAACGGCACAGCTTGCCCGCGAGCCAGTCGATGGCCTCGATGTCGAGTTCGTCCAGGTAGGCGACGGGTGCATGGGCGTCGATGCCGCAGTCGGTGCGCCAGCGTCGGACCATGTCGCGAACCCGGCTGGTGGTGTGGGAATTGATGCGTAGCATGTCGCCGTCGCTCAACGGGCCATCGCCGGCGTGCCAGTCCTCGACCGGACTGTTGCGCCACGCGCTGTTGACCAGTCCCACTGCGGCGAGGTCGAGGACCGCGCCGCAGTGGTCGGGTTCGATGCTGACCTGGTGGCGCAGCATCCGGGCCACCAGCTCTTCTTCTTGGGCCGGAGTAAGTTCTTCGCGCCCGGTGGTAGCGCCCTCGGTCACAGGAGTCTCCGTTTCGACTTGCCGGGTCGGTGATGTCGAGGTGTTGAGCCTCGCACAGTGGGAGCGTGCCGCCGGATCCAACCGCATGGTCGAGAGACCGGTGACCCCGCTGGCGCGCTAGTCGAGTACGAGACGCTTCTACCTGACCAACTGGGGGTCCTGCGCCCAACCACCCCAGCACCCTGGTTGCTTTCGATGGCTGTGATCAGCGAGGTTGGTGCGGGTGGCGGGGCCCAGGATGGGATCCACGCCCAGTTCTTCCGCCGCGAACGCGTCCTCGTCGCTGATCCGTTTCCGAGTGATCGTCCTGTAGGGGCCGCTTGGCGCCCACGGCGGTGAGCTCGCGGATGTCGTCCGCGGTGACGTAGGCCAGGGTGACGCGCCCGGTCCCCGGGATCTGGAGGATCGCCGCGGCGAACTGCCGAGGGGAGACCAGATCGCCGTGGGGGTCCCGAATCCGTTCAACCACAAGGTGGTTGAGGTCGCGTGCGTCCTCGAACGCGTGGTCGTTGAGTTCGGTGACGTCGAGGGTGGCGTGGCCGGTTGTTCGTCGCTCGGCGCGGGCGTTGTTGGTGGATGACGATGGCTGGCTGGTGCTGGTCGAGCGGACGAAGCCGGGGCAGGCGCCGTACTGGACGACGCCCGGGGGCGGGGTGGAGGTCGGGGAGTCCGCCGCACAGGCCCTGATGCGGGAACTGCTGGAGGAGTTGGGCGCCAGCGTGATCATTGGACTGGCAGCCGGGCGGCGGCGGTGATCGACCTGTCCAGCGATGGAGCCTGCCCTCAGTGCGGCGGGCTCCGTCACCTGGCGCCGCACCTAGGGATTCAGGACGTCACGTTGCCGATGAGACGGGAAGTGAAGCCCGCCCCGACGAGCCGTTCGTACGCAGCCATGACGGCCGGGGGAATCTCCTGCGGAATGGCATAGCCCAGGGCCGGGTACTCGATGATGCGCTGGAGATCGCCGACGAGGTCGTCAATGACCAGCCTCTCGTCTCCGACGGTCGCGACGTGCTCCCGGTAGGTTCGGGGCGCGGACGCGCAGACCACGGAAACTTCGGACCACTGCTTGGCGCAGGTGACGTAGGCGCGGCGTTCCATGTAGGGCATGCTGATCAGCAGGACGGAATCCACGGCGACCCGGGCGTCCTGAAGGACTTTTCGGGACAGCTCGATGTTCTGCCCGGTGTTGGTCGCGTTCGGTTCGACGAGGATGGCGGCTTCGGGAACACCCAGCTCCAGCGCCCGCTTCCGGAACGCGACAGCCTCACCCTCGGAAAGCGGTGGGCGCTGGCCGCGCTGGTGGCGCCGGTGAGCACCACCACGGGGAACATGCCCTCGTGGTAGAGAGTGGCGGCGTGCACGGCCACTTCGAGGTCGTAGCTTCCCAGGCCAATGGCCGCTGTGCAGGGACGTAGCTGGTGTCCCATGTGCTGATAGGACCAGATCAGTTCGGCGTCGTGCCGGTGGCTGTCGGCGATGGCCGTGGTCATGCTGGTGGCACGAAGACGCTCCTGTGTCGTCGGGTCGCGTGGTGCTGTTCGGCAGTCCGCTGGTTGCTGATGATGCTCGCGACCTGGTGCATCAAGCCATGCTGCTCGGCTGGACGCAGGGAGCACTCCAGCCTGGTGACCCCTTCGATGCGTCGCGCGGTCACTGGGCAGGAGGAGTGCACCGACGTGTTACACGAAGTCGTTGTTGAGGAGCTTTCGGACCCGCGTGGCTTGGTACTCGAACTCGTTGGCCCGCTTGTGCCGGCGCTTCCACAGCACGCTGAGCCAGCGGAGGGCAACGGTGCGTTGGGCGGCGAGGAAGCGGCGGCGGCTGGCGTCGTCGGTGATGCCGAGGTCGGGCAGCACGGAGATCCACACCTGGTCGTCGACGTCGTGGGCGCTGAGGTGTTCGACGAGTTCGGCGGCGTCGTAGGCGGTGTCGCTGTAGCCGACGAACTCCCAGTCCACGACGCCGATGCCGGGAGCGTTCCAGAGCCAGTTGAGCAGGTTGGAGTCGCCGCGGAAGAAGACCCGCGCCGCTGGTTCGGCGAGTACCTCGGCATCGCCGCGGTCCTGCCAGGCGTCGAGCAGGGAGCGCATCTCCGCGGTGATCGACTCGTTCGGGAACTCGTCGAGTTGGCCGGGCCATACCTGGGTGATGCGGTTCATGAAGTTCGTGGCGGAGCCGACGCGCGGCATGTCGGCGAAGGGTCCGAGCGGGATGTCGCGGAGCTGGCCGAGGACGGCGACGACGGCGCGCAGCGCGGCGGTGGGGTCGGCGAGTTCGGGCACCGGCTCGCCGTTCAGCGTCGTCATGGCGATCGCGGGAAGCCGTGGGTCGGGGTCGTGCCACAACGGCTGCGGGGCGGCCGTGATGCCGCAGGCGGTGACGTGCGTGAGGGCTTGGTACTCGCAGGCTGCGTGGTCGCGTTTGTCAGTGCGGTACAGCTTGAGTACGACTTCGCCGTCGGGTCCGTCCCAGGCGAAGACCCGGTTGTTGCGGGCGCCAGAGAGAGGGCGGAGTCGCAGGCTCGGAAGGTGTTCGTCGAGCAGGTTCGGGTCGCGTCGGTGGAGGTTGCGCAGTTCGGCGAGCAGGTCGGTCGGTACAGCGTCATGTGGCACGAGGGACCTCGTACTGATCGTGTGGTTGGTTGGACGGGGTTGTTCCCGACACCGGAGGGCGCGGATGGTCGGCTGCCGAGGCGGGCATAGACCCGCTGGTGCAGCTCGGGATCTTCTCTCGATGGTGGGGCGGAGCACGGTGGGATCGTGGCGGGCCAGCTCGTCGTACGCGGAGTCGACGTAGGCGAGGAACGCCCGCTGTTCACCCGTTGAGGTGAGGTTGTCGTGGCCAGGATTGTGTCGAACCGCTCGCCCAGCGCTGCGAGGACGACCACCTGGGGAGCACCTCCGTGGAGGTCCTCGGGTTCGTCTTGATGTGAGGCAAGGCACCTACGACGAGCGGGTCTTCCTGTTGCCCCACCGCAACGATCATCACGTCAAGCTGCGTTCCGAGGGGGACGTGCCGTCCGACATGAGCCTGTGGTCGACGGTGTACGAGCTGGAGATCGTCGTCTCGGGCGGCTTGACCGGGATGGCCATCGTCCATGACCTGTTCTGCGCCGGCAGCGCGGGTGTGCTCGGCTACCTGCGCCAGGAGGCCCCCGGCCTCGGCCACCGGGAACTGTCCCTCCTGCCGCTGATCGTGTCGCGGCATCGTGCTGGGTGGCGGCTGGCGCATACCGCGGAGGTCCCTCGTCGGGGCGTGATTGACTCTAAGACTTCTAACAGTTAGAGTTCGAAGTGTCGCCCTGGCAGAGCAGGGTGCCTACCGACAGGAGTACGAGATGCACGCGAAGCAGCCGGGAATGGTGCTGAAGGTCAAGGCGAAGCCCGGAATGGGGGACGAGCTGTTCAAGGCTTGCCACGAGCTTCACTTCAACGGTGACCCGGACGGCCCGGTCGAGTGGGTCCTCGCTCGCTCGGACGAAGACCCCGACGTCATGTGGGCCTTCGAGTTCTATCGCGACGACGCGTCGTTCGACCGCCACTACTCGAGTCCGGCGCTCCAGGAAGGGCAGCTCGATGAAGGGCACCAACGGATCGCCGACCTCGTCGCCGACGGCTCCGAGGAATGGGGTGTCCGGACGCCGGTGCACATCGTCTCGTGCAGTTGAGGGTTCGAAGTATGGATGCGCGGGCAACGACACCGACCAGCACCCTTGATCTGATGCGCTGGATCGTCTGGGCGCAGCGGAAAACCGGTGAGGACTGGATCCGGGAGCGCGGGCTCACTCATGAGCAGAGTGCCGCGCTCGTCTACCTGGTCCGCAATCCCGGTGCGATCCAGCGTGACATCGCCCAGATGAGCCGCACCAGCGCGGCGAGCGTGTCCAGCCTCCTGCGGGGCCTCGAGCGGCGCGGTCTCGTCGAGCGGCGCACGGAGCCCGGCAACGAGCGCAGCAAACGTGTCTACGCGACACCAGCGGGAAGCGAACTCATCGCAGGGTTCGACACCGCGATGACCAGCGTCGAGGAGACGATCCTGGCCCCGCTCGACCAGGCGGAGCGGGCCACCCTGCAAGCCCTGCTCACGAAGATCGCCGCGGATCTGCCGCAGCCGACCGTGTCCTGACCGGAAGCGTGGCCTCGCCGCGCGTCCACACCACGTCCGCGCCGCGCCGGCGTGCGTCCGATCCTGCCCGGAACAGGAGCATCATGAACACCCCTCACGTGACGATCATCGGTGCCGGCCTCGGCGGCCTCACGCTCGCCCGCGTCCTGCACGTCCACGGAATCCCGGCCACGGTCTATGAAGCCGAGCCCGCGCCGACGGCCCGTGCGCAGGGCGGGATGCTCGACATCCACGACTACAACGGGCAGCTCGCCATCGAGGCGGCCGGCCTGATGGACGAGTTCCGCGGCATCATCCTCCCGGGCCGCCAAGCCATGCGGATCCTCGCCCCGGACGGGACCGTCCTGCTCGACAAGCCCGACGACGGCAACGGTGGACGGCCCGAAGTGCAGCGCGGTGACCTGCGCCAGATCCTGCTCGACTCACTGCCCGCCGGCACCGTGCAGTGGGGCCGCAAGGCCGTCAGCACCCGTTCCCTGGGCGAGGGGCGCCACGAGGTGACCTTCGCCGACGGCGGCACCATCACCACGAGCCTGCTCGTCGGAGCAGACGGCGCCTGGTCACGGGTGCGGCCGCTGCTCTCCGACGCCACACCCGAGTACACCGGTATGTCCTACGTCGAGACCTACCTGTTCGACGTCGACACTCGCCATCCGGCTACCGCACGCGCTGTCGGCAGCGGCTCCATGGCCGCACCCGCGGCAGGCGGCAAGGGGATCCAGGCCCACCGGGAGAAGGGCGAGACCATCCACACCTACGTCGTGCTCCGCGAGTCGCAGGAGTGGTTCGACGCCATCGACTTCGCCGACGGCGCGGCTGCGGCCGCACGCATCGCGAAGGAGTTCGAAGGCTGGGCACCGGAACTCACCGCACTGATCACCGACAGTGACGTCCCACCGATCCTGCGCCCCATCTTCGCCCTGCCGCTCGGGCACAAGTGGGAGCGGGTGCCCGGGGTGACCCTGCTCGGCGACGCCGCCCACCTCCTGACGCCGAACGGCGAAGGCGCCAACAGCGCCATGTACGACGGCGCCGAGCTCGGCAAGGCCATCGCCGCACACCCCGGCGATATCGAGACCGCCCTCACCCAGTACGAGGAAGCCATGTTCTCCCGCAGCGTGGAGTTCGGCTCCATCGGCGCGGAACTCCACGACCTCGACGACGACGACGCGGCCGCCGGTCTGATCAAGTTCTACACGGAGAACAGCAACTGAACGTCAGAGCCGCCACGATCACGGGAAGACCTTCGAACGGCGCTCCAGCGGCTGCCGAAGACTCGGCAGAACTCGCGATGCCAGCGGGATGCGCATTCCCGCGGCTGCCGCAGAAGGCGACGCGAGGACGGCGCAGGCACTGACCTGGTTCCTCTGTCCCGGCGGAACCGGAGGACAGGTGATCGCGTTGGAGCGGTCCTGCGCGATCCGCCGTTCCTGCGCGTGGTCGACCATCGGTCCGGGGCAGCCCTTCGGCAGGTGCGGCAGCTTCCACGGCCGGCGCACCGCTTTACCCGGGATCTCCGCAGTCCCGGCACGGATCGACGCACGTAGTCGCCGTCCGGGTCGAACTTCTCGCCCCGCGTGCGCGGGGAAGACGCCCTCGCCCCGGGCGGCGGCAGGGGTTGCCCGGACTCACCCCCGCGTGCGCGGGGAAGACGCGCCCTGGACCTGCTGGCGGGCGCCGACGATCGACTCACCCCCGCGTGCGCGGGGAGGACTACCAACGGACAGACGACGGCGTCAGCGCGGTGGACTCACCCCCGCGTGCGCGGGGAAGACCCTTCGCGACCTGGGCTAACACCAGGTCGTTACCGTTTCTTGATCTCGGGTGGGGCGGGACAGGGGCATGGCTCCATGAAACATCATCGGTCGAGGCTCCTGGGTGTGGGAAGGCCCGAGCCCAGCCGACGCAGATCAGGGATCGGAGTGATCAGCGGGCGAGACGGTGGACGAGGTCCCACTGCTGGCGGGTCAGTGGTCGACCCGCGCCAGCGGTGGCCTGAGGTGTGGACAGCGTCCACCGCAGCAGCGCCTCGGTCCACGCGGCGTACCCCGTGGGGTCCTCGGGCGCGGGTCCGGGCAGCAGCTTGCCCTCGGCGAAGGGGCGCATGGCCAGCATGCCCAGTCCCAGATCACCCGCCAACGGCAGCACCTCGGCGATGACCGCGTGCCCCACCACATGCCCGGCTCCCGCGACGGTCTCGTGGAGGTGATGCGCTCGGGCATGGTCGGGTCGACGTCGGGTGCTGGTGAACCCTCGCGGCACTTCTCGCACCTGCGTGATGCTGGGGTGCAACCCGAGCTCGGGTTCGCGACTGATTCACCAGCGGATTACTCGGTCGAGGCTGGCCGACAAGCGACGAGCAGGCTGGGGCATTAGGGCGTGTCTGACGGATCTTGTTGTTGGGGTCCGGCGGAGTCCTGGTTCCTGGGCAAGGAGTTGGGTGTGGGATGCGGCGCGGGGCGGTGTTGGAGCCGAGGCGTCGTACTTCTGCTTCAACGCCACTGTGATCTGGCGGATCACGTCCAGGGCATGGTCGGCATTTCGTCCCTCGAGGTCGGCGCGAAGTTGGCGGACCCAGGCGACATATCGGTCGTGGTCGGGGCGCTGCGCTTCCGGAACATAGGGTGATTGGGCGGTTAGGTCCTTGACCCACCAGTCCAGCGCTGTCTTGACCTCAACGAGGTCAGTGCTGGTGGCAAGCGTGGTGAACGCCGCTCGGTAGGCGTTCCAGTTGTCCACCTGGTGTTTGGCCGGCCACACCATTGCGCGGAGCTGCTTGAGCGCCGAGCCGGGGTCGACACCGTCGAGGTCGGTGCGGAGCTGCCGGAGCTGGGCGACGTGGGTGGCGTAGGTGGGCCGCTGGTCGTTGGGTATCTGCTCCGCAGCCCGTTCCAGGTCAGAGATCCATTTTTCTAGTGCGGGCTTGACCTGGGCGAGGTCGTCACTGTGGGCCAATACGTTCAAAACCGCCTTGGTTTCGACGCAGCTGCGCTCCGCCACTGCGTCCTGATTCCAGGAGCGCTCCGCGGCTGCGCCCACACCGGCTCCACTGACGATTGTGGCGGCGACGACCACGAGTAGGGCGAGAAGCCCGCTCATATGAACCTTCACAATTTTCCCTTTCTGTTGTTTTTGAGGCTGTGGAACGGGTAGCTAGCGCCGCCGGCGAGGTATCCAGGTGAACAGCCACGCTGCGGTGAACACCGCGGCGAGGACCCATCCCGCCGTGATGCCTGCCGCGACCGCGAGTTCGCTCCATGCGGCACGGCCGGCGTAAGCGTCGATCGCGACCATGAGCAGGGGGCGGACGGGCAGAGCGGAAGCAGCGGTACGAATCCACTCGGGCGCGGCATCGAGAGAGAAGAACGCCCCAGACAGCAACAACATCGGCAGCGAGACGGCGTTGCTGATCGGGGAGGCCGCCGTCTCGTTCGGCATCAGCGGGGTGATCGCGATCCCCAGGGCGTTGCCGACGATCAGCAGTCCGAGCATCGCGGCGACGACATGGACCGGTTGCTCCGGGCGGACGTCGTAGGCGAGAACGGCGACAACACCGAGTAGCACGATGGAGATGGCAGCGACGCAGCTCGCAGCGAGCACCCGGCTTGCGAGCAGGACCCCGGCGCGGACAGGCAGAAGCTGGGCGTGCTTCAGCATGCCGTACTCACGCAGGTACGTCAGAGTGATCACCAAGCTGGTGAACGTGGCCGACATCGCTGAGATCGCCATGGTCGCTGGGGCGTAGTAGCGCGCTGTCGCGTCCCTACCTCCACCGATCGTGGTGAAGGTGACGAGGAACAGCAGGGGGAGTCCGAGAGTGAACAGGGCGGAGGCCGGATTGCGGACCTGGGCGAGCAGGTCGAACCGCAGTTGTCGCGCCAGGGTCGCCAGGGGACCTGGAACTGGGGCGAGTGGGACTTTTCGTGTTTCCAACGGTGGCGAACTGGTGTCGTGCTCAAGCATGGGCAGGTCCTCCCTCGGCCTGGACGTGGTGGAGCAGGTCGAGATAGACGTCCTCGAAGCTCGGCGAGCGGACCGCCACATCGACGACGTTCACTTGGCCTTGGTTGGTGAGAGCCTCGATTTCGCGGACGGTGGTGTGTGGGTCGTAAGTCCGCAGATGCCAACGGTCGGTGGCGGCATCTCGTCTTGTGGACACCACCGACGTCAGCCGTGGCAGTGCCTCAGCTGGAGTGGCGAAGGAGACGACGTTCGGAAGGTGGGCGGTTTGACGTAAGTGAGCGACCGTGCCTTCCCTCCGAATCTGGCCGTCCACGAGGATGGCGACTCTGTCGGCCAGGGCCTCGACCTCGTCGAGCATGTGGCTGGTGAGCACGACCGTGGCCCCAGACGCCTTGTGTTCGCGAATCACCTCCCATACCTCGCGTCGCGCCTGAGGGTCGAAGCCCGTGGTGGGCTCATCCAGGAACAACAGCCTCGGCTGGCCGACGAGGGCGATCGCGAGGTCCAACCGGCGCCGTTCGCCACCTGAGAGTCGGTGTACCCTCCGCGAAGCCAAGTGCTGAAGGCCGACGAGGGCGAGCAGGTCGTCTAGCGATCTGGGCTGGCGGTAATAGGCGCGGTGCATCTGCAGGTACTCGGCGACCGACAGGTCAGCGTCAATTCGGCAGTCCTGAAGCACCACCCCGACGAGGGCACGCCAGCCGGGTGGGGCACGCCACGGATCACGGCCCAGCACCTCGACCTGGCCCCGGTTCGGGCGCCGGAACCCCTCCAGGCATTCGATGAGGGTGGTCTTGCCTGCCCCGTTGGGGCCGAGCAACGCCCATACCTCACCGGCACCAACGGCGACGTCGACTTGCTCAAGGACCGTGGTGGCCCCGTATGCGACGACCACCTGGTGGGCGCGCACAATCAGGGAAGCATCGCTCATACCAACGACCCTCCCGTCTGATGACGACCGACAGAACTACCGAGGGTGAGAAGCTCGCCTCTACCGATCGGTAGAGGCAGCAACCGCGAGCCACCCTCGACAATCCCGTGTGCCAGCCAGGAAGGGGCGGATGGAGCCTATGGACAGCCTTGCCTCCGGCGACCGCGGCAATGCCTGGACGGTCCGCCTCCGCACCTGGGACTCCTTGTGGATCGCATCAGTGATCTTGTGCGCGCTGGGTTTGGTAGCGTTGCCGCCCGCACTGTCGGTCCGCACAGCTGTCGCGGCCGGCGCGGTTGTGGTCGCCTCGCTGCTGTACGTGGTCTGGGGCCGGCGCCTACTGGACAGCGGGGATGGCAGCTCCGGCTACCTGTTCCTGCTGACGGCTGCCTGGTCTGTCGCGGTGGCTGCCGCACCGATCATGTGGTTGGCGGCGATGTCGTTCTACGCTCAGGCGTACGCCCTCGTTGCCGCACGGCATGCACACATCGCCGCCCTCACGCTCAGCATCGCGGGCTCGGCCGGGGTGGCGAGCACCGGTTTCGGTTGGAACGGGGAGCGGTTGGTGGCCGGTGCCGCCATAGCCCTGTCAGCCATGATCTGCGTAACGTTCATGGGCTGGCTGATCACCCGGATCATCGCGCAATCTCACGAGCGGCAGCACCTCATCGAGGAGCTGCTGACCACACGTGCTGAACTCGAGAACGTCAGCCATGAACGCGGTGTGCTCGCCGAGCGGCAGCGCATGGCCCAAGAGATCCATGACACCCTTGCCCAAGGATTCACAAGCCTGCGCATGGTTTTGGAAGCGATGGAGACTGAACTCGACCGCGACCCGGCCGCAGCGCGTCGCTACCTGACAACGGCCTACCAGGTCACTGCCGACAGCCTCGCTCAGGCTCGCGCACTGGTCGCCGTCGGTGCGGCACCACAGCTCCATGGCAGCCCTCTGCCCGAAGCGATCGAGCGCCTGCTCACGTCGCTTGGCGATGGCCCAAGTCCGGTCAAAACCGCCCTCACGGTCACCGGCTCGCCCCGGCCGCTACCCGTTGACGCGGAGGTCGCTTTGCTGCGGGCTGCTCAGGAACTCGTCGCCAACGTCCGAAAACACGCTCAGGCGGCTTCGGTGGAAGTGGAGCTGTGCTACACCTCCTCTCAGATCGTCCTCCAAGTCAGCGACAACGGCCGAGGATTTGACACCAACGCGCCTCACAACGGGTATGGACTGAAGGGGATACAGGATCGCCTGGACAACATAGGGGGGAACATCGCGGTATGGAGCAGTCCTGGAGCGGGCACCGCGGTGACCGCCACGGTCCACAGCTGATCCGCGTCGTGATCGTTGACGATCACCCCGTGGTTCGTGACGGTCTCACCGCTCTGTTGTCCGGCCAGGAGAACATCGAGGTGGTCGCGGAGGCCGCCAACGGGTTGGAGGCCGTCGCCGTCTGCGCGGCGCACCGTCCCAGGGTGGTGTTGATGGACCTCAGGATGCCGAAGATGGACGGTGCGACCGCCACGAAATTGATCACGGAGGAGAACCCCGATGTGAAGGTCCTGGTGCTCACCACCTACGACAGTGATACGGACATTGTCCGAGCCATCGAGGCTGGAGCCATCAGCTACCTTCTCAAGGACACCCCCCGCGCCGGACTTGTCGGCGCGATCGTCGCCGCTGCTGAAGGACGGTCCACCCTCGCCCCTCACGTTGCGACGAAGCTCGTGCAGCGCGGTGGGGCGGGCGCGCCGTCGTTGACCGCGCGGGAGCTTGACGTGCTGCGTTTGGTCGCCGTCGGCGACAGCAACTCCGTGATCGCCCAGCGACTGGGTATCGGGGAAGGCACCGTCAAGACTCATCTGCACAACCTGTTCCGCAAGCTCGGCGTCACCGATCGCACCGCCGCGGCCATCTCGGCGATCGCCGTTGGGCTCATCCCCAACCCTCACGCGGAGGAACGGTGAATCTCACCGAACCCGTCCACAAGCTTCGGTTCATGGCAATGGCCTTGGCGCAGAGCAATCACCAGAGGTACATGGGCGTGGCGCATTTCCTGTACCCGGTCACGCACATGGCACTCAACAACGTGCCTGGCGAGGATGACTGGATCACGGTAGGAGCACTACGTCGGGCGGGCATCAGTTGTCAAGCCCTGACGGTGCTTGAGGCAGAGGTCAAGAGGATCAGACGGGTCTGGCTACGCCCTCGCTACCGTGCGCTCAAGGACACACCCGAGGCTCGCGACATCCTGACTGCCGCCCGCAACGGCATCGCCGGCCCCACTGACACCGTTGACAGTGGCCACGTCCTTGTCTCAGCCTTTCTGCCAGTACGCTCGGCGGGGCGACCTCAGTGAGCTGGGCGTCAATCTTCCTGAGCTGTCAGGTGCTGTCTCGCGGAGCGTCATCAGTGTCCTGAGTAAACTCGGCCTGGTTCTGTGCTGGAGCGCGGGGCGTACGAGAATATGCAGTGCTGCCCCGGTCCGGTGTCCGGGGCAGCACTATTTTAGGTGACTCATCCGCCGCAGTTTGTATCTACTGATCCGCGTTAGCGTCCTCTGTGGACAGTCCCTCGGTGAGTACCTCGCCCTCTGGCAGGCGGGTGCCGCCGCCGAAGATCCCGCAGCCGTCGACCGGCCCCTGGGGCCGTTCCATCTGTCGGTCCGGGTCCGGGAAGGGGTGCAGCGCGGGACCCTTCACCAGGGTCTTGGGATCGCCGGTGGTGGGGGTGCCCACGAAGTAGGCGCGCAGGAAGCGCCGGTCCCCGGCGTTCTCGAACGGACGACCGCCGAGATGGTGCTCGGCCACACCGACGTGGCCGAGCACCACCCCCGACCGCTCGTCATGGGTGGGGGTGGTGGACTTCAGGAACAGAGGCCGCCGCTGTTCAACGCCACGACGAGGCCGATTCCCAGGGTGGCGAGGCCGAGGGCGGTGACCGGAAGCTTGTGACGGAGTAGGCCGTCGTGCTTGAAGTGGTTGTCTTCTTCAGCGGCCCCCAGAGCTGCGGGCGAGGGGTAGGCGGACGCAACAGGTTCGCCCATGCGCGACTTCCAGGTCGCCGCGGCCGCCCTGACCGGGCTGCCCGTGACGCACGTCTACTACTGGGCGACTTCGCTCAACGCCGAGTTCGGCGGTCGCGACGCGGTGGACGCCACCGGGCAGAACGCGCCAGGTGTTATCGCGATGCTCGACGCCATCGGCGGCGAACTCACCCCGGGGGACCGCATTCGCTTCCCCCGACCCGGCTGGGCCGACTCCATCCTGGAGTACTTCTGGGGGCTCGGCGCCGCTGTCGCCAGAATCCTGGACACCGTTCCCTGGGCCTGCCTCGATTCTGGGGTCCTGCCCTACTCCCGTCCCGAGCTCGGACCCGCTGTCGGAACGGGTGCCGCGACGGCCGAACCAGGGGCCGCTGGGTGCGTTCACTGGGCACCGCCCGCGCGGAAACCGGTGACGGAGCCGCCCTCGTGCACGGTGCCGACCTGCTGCCGGACGCGGGTAGCGGCGTCCAGGGTCGAAATGCCCAGATCAGCGCCGGTCAACGCGCCCCGGACGTGATCAGCGGACTGCTCGACCTCAATCAGCGACCTCGCCGCTGCGTTCAGATCTACCGGAACGCCCTCCAGGCGCTCCAGTGCTGCGTGCAGCCGCTGCACCGTGTCCAGCAACACCGTGTCCCTCGGCTCCAGGGCGAGCTTCTTAGCGCGGTAGACCTCCAACACCCGCATCGCGCTGATCACCTCGTGTTCCGCAGCGTCCTTGTCCACCGTCTTGTGCGCGCCTAGGCCCTGCTCGGGCTCAGCAGCAGGGGAGTCCTCCACGGCAACCAGCTGCGGACTCTGCGGTCGAACCGCCCGCGGGTCCCGGCGTACCAGCGGTGCGGCGTTGCGCCCGGCGGTCGAGGGCGGCATTCGCGCGGTCGAACAGGAACTTCACGGCGTATCCCAGCCCGACAGCTCCCAGCGAGGACAACGACAACGGATCCATGAACCGATGACTCCCAAGGTGACGGGCCTTCCAGCCCCGTGTACGACGGCGGATATCGGAACACACTCAGTGCGGCGTCGGATGTCGTTCCCGCCCCGTCCACTCGATCGGCCCATCACGGACGCGGCTCCACCCTCTCGGCCTGTCTGATCTAGTGCCTTATCACCGTCGCATGTCCACATCAGGGCAGCGCACCGGGGTTCGACGGGGACCGTGGCACCATAGCGGCAAGGGTGGCCGAGCTGGCTATAGCGCGCAGTGCCGACGTTCCTTCTCCCTCGCGGATACATGACATCGGAGGGATTGATGGTGAACCGGAGAACACCGTTCTCCTGTAGAGGCTTGCGCTTACCTGCGGATTTCCGGTAGGTGGACCCACTCGGTCGGGATCGATGCCATGACTGGAGACCCGGCGACAGCAGAGTGTGCGTCTGGCGGAAGAGGAGACGCCAACGCCGCTGAAGCGATCATGCTCCCGCGCGGCGCGCGGCGTCTCCCGCTACCTGGGCGAGGACAAGCGCATCCACCTCCGAGGACGGCGATGGCGAGCAGGACCGATGGGGGAAGAGTTGCCGTGCACAGGCCGAGGATGAGCCAGGCTACTTATACCTTCGGCACACGAGACACCTTACCCACCACAAACAGTCCAGTTACTTGACGGTCTCAACGGTCGCGGCGTCGACCCATCTCGCCAGGATGCTGAACGCGGCCAACTGCTCCAAAGCCTCGTTCTCATCGAGCTCATCGAGCTGTTCATGAGCGATCGGATTGCGGATCGCCGAGTAAACACCCCTGGCGAAGTTGCCCGCCCCTTCGTGACGGTTCCTGAACGTCTCGCTCCCATCGTCGGCGCTCAGGCGCAAGCGAGGGTGCCCGCTCGTCGGAGCATTGGTCGAGAAGGCATCAGACAGCAGCTTTGCGTCCGAGACGTCCCTTCGTCCCAGTTTGGCCTGGGCCTGCGCGTTGATAGCCCTGGCTGCCGCACCGACGGCCTCGCGGAAGTGGCCACTGCTCCACAGCCCTTGCACGCTTCCCCAAACCCAGGGATGCAATGTCGCGGCGTCGAGCAGCGGTGCGCCACTGCCCAGGTTGTCGATGATTTCCTGCTCGGACTCCAACTGCGCGATCGCCCGCTGGGCGCCCTCGCGATGACGCCACATCGGCTGCCTCGATGGCTCCTCCCAGTCGGCGGTTCGCCAAACCGGAACCACCCGGTCCAGGATCTGCTCGACGATCTGGGCGGCTGCCAGCACTTGGTCCTTCGGGTGCCGCAACCTGTAGTGCCAGAAGCCGATCATGCCCGGCTGATTGGGAACATGCTCCAGCGAAGCTGTCTCAAGGAAGGCCTTGAGCTTGCCGATCGCCCACTCGCGGTTCAACTGCGCCACCGGCTGACGGTCGCACACGGCACCGACAAAAGCGGGCGCCCAGCTTCCATCCGGAGCCCGAACTGGACTCCATCCTCGGCGAGGTCCGGTTGTTCCAGGGCGTGACGGGCGGCGCGGGTGATCCGGTCGACGTCGCCGCGTTCGGCGGGCGGCAGGGGCGCGGCCACCGCGTCGCGGGCGGCGGCCGCGGCCCCGAGCAGGACCGCGGCGCGCTGGTGGTCCCCGGCGAGGGTGTGGGCGCCGGCCAGGCCCTCCAGCGCCAGGGCTGTCGCGCGGGGGTCGCCGAGCCGCGGGGTGTGGGCGGCGGTGGCGTCGCCGCGGAGTTCGGCGACGAACCCGAGTTCGGCCAGCACCAGGGTGGTGGCGGGGTCGAGGTCGGCCTGTTGGAACCAGCCGAGTTGGGCCTCCACCGCCCCGGCGTGGAAGTGGCGTTCGGGGGCCACGCGCAGGACCCGCTGGTGGTGGGCGTGGGCTTGGGGACGGCACGGTGTGGCGGTGCCTCGCAGACGACATCGAACGACACGCCGAGATCCGGGCCCGAGCCTTGCTGAGCTGATCCGGTCCGCTCGTTTCCCATGGGACAGGTGAGCCCAGCCCCCGGGTGGCCGGGCGCTCACGATCCTGGCGGGCAGTGTGTCCGCTCTTGGTTCGCTTCCACCTCGATGCATGCTGGAAGTTCAGCGAACGAGCACTTGGCGGGGGTATTCTTTAACAGGCTCCCGAGAGTGATCGTCTTCTGTTCCCCGACCGCGGCGTTGAGTCGTTTCGTGGACATGACGTAGAAGTCCCACTGGTCGAGGTTGAGCGGGTCCACCGCGGCTTTGTCAGTGGATGCGAGGACGCAGAAGACGTAGACGTCGGCTTGTCGTGCGCGTTCGGTCGCGTTGGTGTTCGTCGTGGCGTCCCAGCCGAGGGCAGGTTTGATGTCGAAGGAGATCTTCGACAGCCGCTCCTGTTTCCAGCTTTGCAGGTAGGCCGACGACTTCACCTCCACTCGCAGCCCTTGACGGGTCCGTAGGTCGGTGGCATCCCATTCCAGACGCGTGCCGCTGCCGACGCATCCCAGCGCCAGCCCCACGATGTACTCGGCGAGCACGCCACGCATCGCGTTATTGACGAGGTCCGAGCACGCCCAACTCCAGAAGTCGCGGAGGTTCGCGCCGATGGCCCGGCCCTGTTGTGAAAATGGCTCGTCACCAGTCTTGGGAGTCACAGCGAGCGCGTCCAGGTTGTTGTGCGGCATGGGGTTCTGTCTCTCGATCGGTTCCGGGGCTCGGAGTTGGCCTGTTGCGAATGGCGGCTGATGTCGGCGGTGTAGGCGGCCCGTCGCCGGAGCTGGCTTGCTGCCATTGCACGGCAACCACGATGTGGATGCCGACATGCGGGCCAGCATCGCGGCGGGCAGCACACTGGCCAGTGTGAACAGGGCGGTGGAGCGGTGTCGCCGGGGATCCGGGTCGATCCGCTGCGGGCGGTTGCCCGGCGCGTCGTTGCCGATGGGATGGGCGGGGTGTTCGCCGAGGAACAGCCAAGTCTTGGCATCAGGCGCGGTGAGGATGTTGCCGCCCTTGCCGGGGGCCAGTTCTCGGACCAGACGGCCAGTCGCTCGGGAAGAGTGACGGGACGCGGCTGAAGGTGATCGCGACGTTGCCACCGTTGTCCTGAATGTCGTCGGCAGTGAGCTGAGTGGTCGTGGCCATGCGCCGGACATATAGCACACGAGCAGCAGCTCGGTGACCCGATCGGAGATCGTGAGTGTGTCCTCGTGCAGGAGTCGCTGGCATCGGCCCAGTGCTTCTCGGTATCCAGCATGCCCGTGGTCCCATGCCAGCGGGTCGCCTCGAAGGGCAGGCCGTGGGCGTGTTTTGGGTGACCGCCCAGCAGACGAAGTGCGCTGTCTCGTCTCGGTAGCGGTGCCCGTCGACGGTCCAGGTGTCCAGATTGACCTGCGCGCAGTCGTTCGTTGCCCTCTCCTTCATCTCAGAGGTGGGTACTTCGGTCCAATGGGGACCGCCGGCCCGCGTGCGGCGGTCCCCCTGCGTCAGGTTCGGACGTTCTTGCTCGCTGCGTAGATGGGGGAATCGGTGAAACTGGTGGGGTGGGCAGACACGGCCGACGATCGGTAGGGACGGTCCGTTTGGGTGGGCGGGTCCACAGTGGGTGCAGGGAGTGCGCCGGCCGTCGCGGCCATCACCACCGGGAGGATCACTCCGACGTGCAGTGACGGCCACCATCGCGTGAAGATCACGACGTGGCACGTTACCGATCCCGAGGAAGATCAAGATCGGGGAGATGCTGCGGCAACCTCAGGTCCGCTTCGGCATAATGCCTGAGTTTCGCGTCAGGGCGGCCCTCCTCGCGGGCGGCAGCGCGGGGAGCTCGGCTCGTACCTCCCCGAGTTCGTCCCGGAGTGTGTCAGCGCGTGGGTGGCCGAGCTCCTGGTACAGGTCGACTGCCCGTTTCCATGCTTCACCGGCGGCCTCATGAAGCCCGAGCTTCCTGAGCACGAGGCCGAGAACGTCCGTCGCCTGTGCCTCGCCCTCGGGATCGCGGGCCTGCCGGTAGCAGGCGATCGCGATGCGGATGGCTGTTCGAGACTCCTCCCACTGGTCACGGTCGCCAGACATCTGGGCGAGCACTGTGTACGCCAGCCCTGCCCCGGACAGGTTGGTCCTTCTGCGGTGGATGGCCAACGCCTCTCGGCAGTACTGCTCCGCCGCGGTGGTGTCGCCTGAGAGGTAGTGCAGCTCGCCGAGCTCCGCCAAGATCGTGCCCTGCATGTGGAGGTCACCGATGGTCCTGCTGAGCTGCCATGCGTGCTGATACTGCGGGGAGGCGTCGGTGTAACGCCTGGCCTGCGCGTAGGCCCAGGCGAGCCGGCGCGAGGCGCGCACCTCCTCACCCGGCAGTCCGGTTCCTACTGCCAGGGACAGGGACCGGCGGTAGAACTCGATGCCCTCGGGGTAGCGTCGCCGCCTGATGTGCGTTGTCCCCAGGTTGTGGAGGGCGGCCGAGCAGCCCGGAACATCTCCCAGTGCTTCGTAGAGGGCGTAGGACTTGCGGAAGCAGGTGTCGGCCTCTTCGTAGTCCCTCAGCTCTTGGTGGACGCTGCCGAGGTTGTTGAATGCCGAGGCCTCCATGTCCTTGTCTCGCGCCGCTTTCGCTGCGCGAACAGCCACGGTGAACACGAGGACGAGTTCCTCGTAGTGTCCGAAGTGGAGGAGTATGTCGACGAACGTGCTGGGGAGAAGGGCGGCATGGTGGTGGAGCCCGAGGCGCTCCGCCTGTTGTACCACCGCGATCAGGTTTTCTTCCTCTTCGCGGACCCATCGGAGGGCGGCGCGAGGGCCGTCGACGTGGAGTGGCCGTGTTTCATGGCTCGGGGGAGGCACGGGGGTAGGTTCGACGTGCGGCATGAATGCCTTCTCGGCGTTGCTTGAGGAGTAGAGGTACCAGTCGAGCATCCGCACTGCGGCTTTGTGTCGGCTTGGAGCGTCCTCGGTGAGGATGTGGTTCCTCGCGTACTCCCACAGGAGATCATGCATCCGATACCGGTCCCGGGAAATCTGGTGGATCAGGTGTGTGCCGACCAGGACGTCGAGGTGGCGTTGTGTCTCCGGGCCCGTCGAGGCGTTGAGTGCGGTGGCGACGTGGAGGCTGAACTCGGGAGTCGGGTGGAGTCCCAACAACCGGAACAGACGTTTGGCGTCGTCGGGCAGGGCCTCGTAACTCCACGAGAAGACGGTTCGCAGGATCGGGTTCTCTACCTCGCCCCCCAACAACAGCATGGAGCGTTGGTGGCGAAGTTCCGCAACGAGATCGGAGAGTGAGCGTTCGTGGTGACTGCTCACATGTTGACCGACGAGCTGCATGGCCAGGGGCAGGCCGCCGCACATGGTCACGAGAGCCTGTAGCGCCTTCGGTTCCGTGTGCGCCCGCCTACCGATGTGGTTGCGTAACCACTCGGCTGTTTGGTCGTCGCTCAGCGGGCGCAGTGTCATCCGGTGGGCGCCGTGGCGCAGGGCGAGGCCGGAGAGCTGGTTTCGGCTGGTGACCACGACCAGGCAACTGGACAGGGGTGCGAGAAGTGGGCGCACGTGCGCGGAGTCGGTGACGTTGTCCAGCACGACAAGCGCCCGTTGCCCCCCGAACTGGTTGCGAAGCTCAGTCCATCGGTCGTCGCTGCTCGGAATGGACTTCACGTTCACGCCCCGCGCGGTGAGCAGATGGACCACGGCCTCGGCCGGCTCGATGCGGGACTCGGACGCGAACCCTCGGAGGTCGAGGTACACCTGGCCGCCGGGAAGGCGCTCGCGGGCGCGGTGGGCCCAGTGAATGACCAGGGTCGTCTTGCCGATGCCGGGAAAGCCGTCCAGCGCGATGAGGCCCCCGTGTCGGCTGGTGAGCCAGCGGTCCAGGCAGTGGTCCAGTTCCGCGAGGAGATCCTCGCGGCCGGCGAAGTTCCAGATGTCGTGTGGAAGATCGCCACCTGTCGCGCCGATTTCGAGGTTCGCGGGCAGCACGACAGCCTCGGCCGCGGCTCCGTTCGTCTCTGCCGCAGGCATCTGGTCGGCGGACATCGACCTTTCATGCAGGGCCTGGAGTTCCGCGCAGGGCGCTGCTCCTGTCTCCGCCGTGAACCACCGACGAAAATCGAGGAAGAAGGAGATCGCCTCCTGGTACCTGGCGAGCGCGTGGAGCGATCGGATCTTGTATGTGGCGAGTTTCTGGTCGAGGGTGTGCTCGTCCTGGATTTCGTCGACCAGTTCGAGAACGGCTTGATGGTCCTGCAACCGCTGGTAGTTCTCCAACAGCGCGTACTGGGCTGGCAGAAGGACGTTGCTTGTCAGTCGTCGCCGCTGGGAGTCCGCCCACCGTGTGTCGAGATCGGCCAGAGGAGTTTCCCACATCCCCAACGCGTCGTGCAGCAGCACACGGGCCCGGTCGTACTCACCGTGCCGCGTGGCCTCTCCCGCCTCCCGAACCAGTGCCCGGAACTGCCAGAAGTCGATGAAGGTCTCGTCGATCTCCAGCTTGTAGAACCCGTTGGCGTGACGAAGCTCCAGTGACGGAACGGCACGCCTGAGCACCTTGCGAATCCGACTCACTGAGGTTTGCAGGCACTGCCGGACACTTCTCGGGGCCGGCGCGTCCCAGAGCCAACCGATCAACTCTTCGACGGAGACGGGCCTGCCTCGACGGTAGAGCAGCACGGCGAGCAGGGCGCGTTCCTTGGCCCGCCCCCAGTTCTCGATCGTGCGTCCGCTGACGCGTAACCGTGTGCGTCCGAAGATCTTGAAGACGAGCTTCACGCGACCCCCATGCCGGACCCGTGTCGGACCCCCGACCGACGTCGACCGCAAGTGTGCTGGGTCGTACCCCGCCGTCGCCGCGCCTATGCGCAACGTGATCACAATGTTACGCACAGTAGTGCAGTTGGCCGAGAAGTGTCACAAGCGACAGGCAAGTACATGGCAAGTCGGCGTCAAGCGGAAGCGCGCTTCGGCGTAGCGACCAGGGCTGACCTCGCCGCGACGGCCAGGCCGGCGGCGGCAAGCGCGTTGACGAGAACGAGACCGGCGGTATGGCAAGCGCCGTTCTCCATCCTCGCTCGCGTCCGGAGATCGGCATGGGCCCGACGCGGCCCGCATCCGGACGGGGGGAGGTTCGCTGTGAACAACATTGATGTCGCAGTGATCGGCTTGGGCGTTACGGGCCTGCCCATGGCGATCGCTGCCGCCAACTCCGGGATGTCCGTCGTGGGGGTGGACGCCGATCCACGACGGGTGGGCGAACTGCGCGCGGCGCCGCCCGTTCCGCGTCTGCGCGTACGGCTGGCGGGCGCTGTCGCGCCGACGGCCGGCGTACACCTGTTGTGCGTGCCGACGCCGCCGGGTGGTGACGACGGCGCGGATCTCGCGCCGCTCTCGCTCGCCTGCCGGGCAGTGGGACGCGCGGTGCGGCGTGGTGGTCTCGTCGTCGTGCAGAGCACGTGCCCGCCGGGCACGGTGGAAGGGCGGGTCGCCCGCCGGTTGGCCGACGCCTCGGGTCTCGCGCCGGGCGTCGACTTCCATCTCGCTCACGCGCCGGACCGCATCGACCCCGGCAACCAGTCCCTGCCCGCCACGCGCATCCCGCGTGTGGTCGGCGGGCTCACGCCGCGCTGCACCGAGGTCGCGGCCGCGTTCATGGCGCGGCTGGTCGAGCGCGTGGTGCCGGTCAGCACCTGCCGGACCGCCGAGTTCGTGAAGACGTTCGAGAACACGTTCCGGCTGGTCAACATCTCACTCGTCAACGAGCTGGCGGAGTTGTGCCGCTCCTGGGGGGTCGAGGTGGGCGAGGTGCTCGACGCCGCGGCCACCAAGCCGTTCGGCTTCCTCCCGCACCGGCCGGGAATCGGCGCGGGGGGAGCGTGCATCCCGGTGGTGCCGGGGTTCCTCAGCTCCGGCGCCCGCCGGGTCGGGGTGCGCACCGAGGTCGTCGACGCCGCCCTGGCGGTCAACGAGGTGATGCCCGCCAGGGTCGTGGCCCGGCTACAGGAGGCGTTGGCGGCACGGGGCATGATCTTGAGGGGACGACGTGTCCTGGTGGTCGGCGTCTGCTACAAGCCCGACGTGGCTGACGTCCGACAGTCCGCGGCGGTGCGGGTTCTGGACCGCCTACGCCTGGAGGCGTCGGTGTGCTACCACGACCCGCTCGTCCCTCTGCTGTGCCTGCCCGACGGGTCCGTCCTGCGCTCCACGCCGTTGGCCGAACTCGACGGGTTCGACCTCGCGGTCGTGCTGACCCGGCACGCCGGCCTGGCGGAGTCACTGCGGGGTGCCCGGATTCCGGTCGTGGACATGGCGGACGGACAGGCCCGATGGATCAGCCCGTCCGGGCCGCGGGATCAGGAGACGCAGGCAGGGTGACTCGCCGCGCCTGACGCCAGGCGGACGAACGGGCTCGGGTGTGGTGCGGGGCTGTCCGTCCCGCACCACACCCTGGCCCGCCTTCCGCACCGCACCTCTTCGCCATCTCCGAAGGCCGCCGCGTAGTACCGCTCACCGGGCGGACGGCCTCGCCCCCCCACCATCCAGCTCACCACCTTGAGAGGACCGCTTCCGATGAGCAGACCCACACCCGCCTCAGCGTCACGAGCCCTGCTGTCCGTCTCCTGCGTCCTGCCCGACGTGGTGGTGCCCGGCGACGGGGACCCCGGCTTCACCGTGGTGTACATGGAGCACGCCGAGCCCAGCCAGTGGGAACTGGCTGACGTGCTCGTGGTGCCGCCGCGGTCCAACGCCGATCAGGTCGACCGCGCGGCGCGGGAGACGTTGCGGACTTACGTCGGTTGTTCGATTGTCGCGGCTGTCTGCGCTGGCGCTGGCTGCGTTGTGGTCTCCCGGGACGGGCAGCGTGCGGAGTTGTCCGGTGATCCGAGTGTCGCCACGGACATCGGCCGGTTCGCGGCGGTCGCCTACGCGTGGCTCGTGGCGGGGCGCCCGCTGGCCTCGCTGCGACCCGCCGATGTCGCGGCCGCCTCGCTGGATTGGGGCAGGTGCGAGCCCTCCGGAGGTCAGCGTGGTTCGTGGCGGGGGGTCTCCGGATCTGACCCGCTCAGCCGCTCGCGGAGGCGATCGGCGAGGGGGCTGCCCAGGCCCCGGTAGTACTGCTCGGCCCGTTCCCAGTGGTCGTGTGCCGTGCTGAGGTCGCCGCGTGATGCGGCGACCTCGCCCAGCACCGTGAGGGCTTCCGCCTCGTAGTAGGGCGAGCGATGCGCGGACAGGTTGGCCATGGCTTGGTCCAGGAAGCTCGTCGCCTGAGCGCCGTCCCCGGCGCGGTGGAAGGTGGACCCGAGCGAGGTCAGAACCCTGGCCTCGCCCACCAGGTCGCCCAACTCGGCCATGAGGCCGCGGGCCGCGGTGAGTTCCTGGACGGCCTCGTCGGTGTGTCCGAGATCGGCGAGGATCTCGCCGATCCAGCGGCGTCGCATCGCCACCGCGCGTGGTTGGTTCTGTGTGTGGGCGAGGGCGACAGCCTGGCGGAGGTGGTCGACGGCCTCGGGGAGGTGACCGCGCCCGCGGGCGGCGATGCCGAGCTGTTCCAACGCCGTGGCCTCGGTCGGCCGGTGTCCGTGGTCACGCGCCAGGCGCAGGGCCTGGTGGCACTCGCTCTCGGCGTTCGCGAACCGTTCCAGGTCCAGGTAGGCGGTCGCGAGCTGACACCGCATCCTGGCCTCGGCCACCGGGTTCCGGTCCAGGCGGGCGGACTGGATCGCGAGCTGGTGCAGGGCGATCCAGTCCTGGTAGGGGCGGCGATGAACGAGCACACTCCACATGGCCTCGCAGAACTGCCAGACCAGCGCGTTCCAGTGGCGTTCGGCGGCCAGGTGGACGGCGTGGACCAGGTTGGTGTGTTCGGAGTCCAACCACGCCAGGGCGTTGTCGCGGGAGTCGAAGGCGGGGGTGGCCGCGGGAGCGAGGTCGTAACCCGGCCCGACCCGCACCCGGGTCGGGCGGACGGCCAGGTCCGCGGCGATGGTCTGTTCCAGGTACCAGTCGAGCACGCGTCGCTGCACCGTGTCCCTGTGCTGGGCGGGTTCGGCGGCCTCGGCTCGCTGGGAGGCGTCCAGCCGCACGAGGTCGTGGAACCGGAAGCGCTCGTGGGGGCTTTCGTCCAACAAGTTGGTGCGTACCAGTCCGGTGACGTGGCGGAGAGCCTCATCCTCGTCGGTGTCGAGGATGACGGCAGCGGCCTGGAGCCCGAAGGTAGGGCCGGGATGGAGGGCGAGGAGCCGGTACGCACGGGCCAGCTCGGGGTTGAGGTTGTGGTAGGACAGGTCGAACACCGCCTTCAGGGAGAGCTGATCGTCGGCCGCCAGGTTGGCGAGACGTCGTCGTTCGTCGTGCAGGGCGTGTGCCGCGCGGGAGAGCCGCCAGTGAGGTCGTTCTGCCAGACGTGCGGACAGCAGTGACAGGGCGATGGGCAGGCCGCCGCACAGCACGGCGAGTTCCTGGGCGGGGAGAGGCTCCTGTTCGACCCGGCGTGAGCCCACCACCTTGCTCAGCAGCAGGACCGAGGCGTCGGTGGCCAGTGGTTCCACGTCGAGGAACTGGGCGCCGTCCAGGGCCAGACCGCTGAGCCGCCACCGACTGGTGATCACCACGATGCTGTGCGGCGACGGGGGCACCAGCGGTCGGACCTGGGCGACTGATCTGGCGTTGTCCAGGAGGACCGCGAGCCGGCTGTCGGCGGTGAGGGTGCGGAACAGCGCCGTGCGTTCGGGGAGGGCGGCGGGGACGTGTTCTGGGGCGACACCGAGTGCGCGCAGGAACCCGCCGAGCACGTCGCTGGGAGCCACCGGGTCCTTCTGGGGGGTGAACCCCGCCAGGTCGACGAAGAGCTGGCCGTCGCGTAGACCCGATGCGCGTCTGGACAGCCAGTGCAGGGCGAGCGCGGTCTTGCCGATGCCGCCGATCCCGTTGACCACGACCAGCAGCGGGCCGGGCCGCGTTTCGTCGAACCACTGGTCGAGTTGGTCGAGTTCCGTGTCGCGATTGGTGAAGGACGGTGGGGGCGCGGGGAGTTGGCGGGGGGACGGGGGCGACCGGGGGATCGGGCGGCTGGTGAAGATGGACACCGCCGTGGATGGCGCCGCTCTGGATGACCGGTCCCACCGTCGAAGCGGTCACGGAGCTGTCGACGGTGGTCTCCGTGGCCGCTCTCTGGTCCTCACCGCCTGATCCGCGCATGTCCCGCTCCGCCTGACATCGCGTCACCTCTGGTGGCACGGCAAACGTCTCCTGTGTATCGCGGTCGAGTGCCCTAGTGTTTCGATGTCATCGTTCTTCCTGCGAAGGATGTAGCGCATTGCGTCGAAGGCATGCCTTCTCGCTACTGTCTGTTCATCACGTCGTGTGGACTAGGGCCACCGATCGAGCAAAAGATGTTGGTTGTTTCCGCTCACTACTGGTGCGCTCGGCCTCACGGTGGTTCGGCTCGGCGTGGCCTGGCGCGGAACGTGAGAGTCTGTCGGCAACGGGGAAGAACTTCCGGCGTGAGGTGTCGTCCTGGCTTGTGCTTGGGCTCTGCACGGCGTTCGGAGCAAGACCATCTGTTCCTGATCCGTCTTCACACTTCAGAGACGCACGTTGCGTGGTGAGGTAACTCAAGTCTGCGGAAGCGCTACCTTCCGGACCGAAGGTGCGGGCCTGTCCAGGGACTTCCGACGCGATGTGAAAATTTCTTGGTGGCGTCCTCCCGTCAGCGCGACCAGCAGCTCTACCGTGAATGAGATTTCTGGCAGGCTTCTGTGCCCTTGCTCCTTTCCCCACCGATGAATCTGATAGCCGCTACTGCTGTCCCCTTCAGGGATGCAACGACTAACCCCGCGTACGTGGGGAGGACCGGCCGCGACCTGGGCTAATGCAGGGCCGTTACCGTTTCTGATCTTTGGTGGGGGGATGGACTGGTGCGGGTGCTCCGGCGGCCACCACGCGGGTCACCGGTTCCTGTCCAGGGAAAGCGGTGGGAGGACGCCCATTCGTTTGACGGTTCTCGTCACCGGTGCCGACTCCAACGTGGTCACCGCGTCCAGCGCGCCGACGCGTTCGGAGAGGTAGCGGTAGAGGTCGCGGCCATCGCGGCAGACGACGAAGGCGACCAGGTTGGTCGGGCCGGTGGTCGCGGCGACGAAGGCCACCTCGGGGTGCCCGGCCAGGGCATGCGCCACCTGGTCGAGGGCGGAGGGGCGCACCGACAGCCACAGCCGGGCCTCCGTGCGGTAACCCAGCGTCGCCGGGGCGATGTTGAGGTCGTAGGACAGGACCCCGGCCTGGCGCAGGAGGTTCAGGCGGCGACGCACGGTGGACTCCGACCGGCCGGAGCCGGCCGCGAGTTCGGCGTGCGAGGCCCTCCCGTCCCGCGCCAGGAGCGCCAGCATCGCGAGGTCGTCCTCGGTGAGCGTGACCGGCGTGGCCTCGGTGGGAGCTGGCGACGGCCGGAGCCGCGCGACCTGGTCGTCGTCGAGGGCCGCCAGTCCGGCCCAGCCGGTGGGCAGGAGGAAGCCGTCCAGGATCGACTGCGCGGTCACCGAGTGGACGCGGTTGGTGCGGGGGAGCCGGTCCAGCAGGAGCGCGTCGCGGTCTCCGGGAGTCGCGGACTGGAGGTAGCAGGAGATCTCCGTGCCGCCGGAGAGCAACTGGACCCAGAACGTGTCAGGGCGACGGGCGAGCGCGGCGGCGATCGCCCCGGCGGCCTCCGGCGAACACCGGACGCGCACCGTCCACGAGTCGTAGCCGAGCAGGGAGGCGTCCACGGCGCCGACGACGTGGAGCACGCCGGCCGCGCGCATCCGTCGGTAGCGGCGGGCGACGGTGTTCTCCGAGACGCCGAGCACCTCGGCGACCCGGCGGAAGGGCGCCCGGCCGTCGATCGCCAGCGCGTGGATCAGCCGGCGGTCGAGGTCGTCCAGCGTGACGGTTTCCATCTCGTCATGGTCTCCCATGGCGGTTCTCGTCATCCTGACGGCTGTCGCTGGAGGGCGAGGGTCGGGTTCGGGACGCTGTCTCCGAGTGGTCAAGAGCCGTGGGGAGTGGGAGAACCATGACCGGACAAGGAGAAGAACGCATGGCCGAGCGGGACCAGGAACACCAGGCCGTCCCCGGCTCCCTCGACTTCGACGCCTTCTATGGGGGCGGCGAACTCGTGGAGGGGCTGCCGTACGCGGGGGTGCCGTGGGACATCGGGGAGCCGCAGCCGGCGGTGGCGGAGTTGGAGCGGGCCGGGCACGTCGTCGGGGAGGTGCTCGACGTCGGGTGCGGGCTCGGTGAGAACGCCATCTTCCTCGCCTCGCGGGGATATCGGGTGACCGCGGTCGACGCCTCGCCCAAGGCCATCGAGCAGGCCGAACGACGGGCGGCCGACCGGGGCGTCGACGTCGCCTTCGCGGTGGCGGACGCGACGAGCCTCGCCGGGTACGAGGGCCGGTTCGACACCGTGGTGGACAGCGCCCTCTACCACTGCCTCGACGACGACGCGCGACGTCGTTATGTCGCGGCCCTGCGCCGCGTCACCAAACCCGGAGCGCGCCTGAACATCGTGTGCTTCTCGGACCGGACCATCGCGGGGCTGGGCGCACCGATGCCGGTGTCGGAGGAGAACCTCCGGACGACGGTGGAGGGCGCGGGGTGGCGGATCGTGGAGCTGCGCGAGGAGGTGCTGCTGAGCGCCACGGAGGCCATGACGGCCTACCTGGACCAACCGGGGTGGCCCAGCCGCCGCGGCGAGACGGACGACGAGGGGCGGACCAGGCTTCCCGCCTGGCTGCTGCGCGCGCTCCGCGACTGATCGCCGCGCCGTCGGCGGGCGCGCCCCAGACTGTCCATTGAGGACACTGGGGCGCGTTCGCCCCCACGGGCGGGTGCCGAAGGCGAGGTCCTTTTCTCACGTCCTCGCGGCGGGTAGCGCGGGTGGTCCTGGGTGAACGCGGGCGCGGACCCAGCACGTGGTCAGGCGGTGTGGCGTTCTCGGGGAGTGCGGGCGGGCCGCCCTGTCATCCCAGGGGGTGGTCGTAGCGGATGAACCCGTGGAAGCGGGCGACCCTGTCATAGAGGGCGCGGGCACGCGTGTTGTCCTGCTGGGTGGTCCAGTAGAGGCGCGCGGCTCCGCGTTCCCTGGCCGCGTCGGCCACCCGTTCGATGAGCGCGCCGGCCACGCCGTGGCCGCGCGCGGACTCGGCGACGAACAGGTCCTGGAGGTAGCAGGAGTCCGCCATCCACGCGGTGGCGTGGAACAGGTAGTGGGCGATGCCCAGCAGCCTGCCGTCCCGCCGCGCGCCGACGCCGTGGATCTCCGTGTCGTCCAGCAGCCGGCGCCAGGTCTCCTCGTAGACCTCGTCGGGCACGGTCGTTCGGTAGAACGCCTTGTAGCCGCGGGCCAGCTCTTCCCAGTCGGCACGGTCTCCTGGTCGCAACGCGCCCACCTCGATCACGGCGTTCATGATCGCCATCCTCGCACGCGCGGGGGACGTTCAGGCGTGTGCCCGAGGCGCGGGGAGGCAGGTCGGGCCGCCACGACCACGAGATTTGGTAAACCGAGCGCTCGCTCTAATAATGTCCGGCATGGGGGAACGACCGACCGAGGTGGCACACGCCGGCGCCGAGCCGACGGTGGTCAGGGAGCCCGCGTGGGTCAGGGCCGGGGTCTGGGTGGTGCCGCCGCCGCTGGGCGCGGGAGTCCTCTGGGGGCTCAAGTCGATCTCGGGCTGGATCGCCTCCCTCTCGTGGTTCCCTGCCCAGGGTGTCTTCCGGCTCGTGTCCGAGATCGCCGAGCCCTACGCGACGGCGGGCGCCGTGGCCCTCGGCCTCGTCGCGGGGCTGGTCCTCTCCGCGATCATCGCCTCGGAGCAGCTCACCGTCACCGTCTCGCACCGCGAGGTCCGTTGGCGGCGCGACGGCAAGGAGGGCGGCGTCGACCGGGGTCGGATCGCCTCGGTGTTCGTGGACCGCAAGGCTCTCGTCCTGCTGGACGCGGCCGGCGCGGAGCTGGCCAGGGAGACCTCGGACCTGGCCAGGGAGCGGCTGCGCGACGCCTTCCGCGCGCACGGCTATCCGTGGCGGGACGAGGGCGATCCCTTCGAGCACGACTACCGGCTCTGGGTCGACGGCACCGATGAGCTGAGCGCCACGGCCAACGCGCTCCTGCGTGAGCGGCAGCGGGCCCTGCGCGAGGACGAGGACGACGAGGCGCGCGTGTTGCGGGCGGAGCTGGCCAAGCTCGGGGTCTTCGTGCGCGAGGAGAAGAAGCGCCAGTACTGGCGCACGAAGCCCGAGGTCTCGGGCGAGCGCGCGTCGAGCGGCTGAGGGGCGGGTGGGCCTTGCGTACCGTCGACCCCGTCCGGCACGAGGCCAAGCGGCGGCACATCCTCGGTGCCGCCGCGGCCTGTTTCGCCCGCAAGGGCTTCGAGCGCTCCACCGTCGCGGACATCTGCGCGGCGGCGGGCATCAGCTCGGGCAGCCTGTTCCACTACTTCCCGACCAAGCGGGCGATCTTCAGCGCGATCTTCGAGCAGGACGGCAGGGACAACAGGGCGCGGCTGGCGGCCGTGGCCGACGCGGACGACCCGTGGGAGGCGGTCCTCAGCGTGGTCGACGACCTCGCGCGACCGCTGGAGGACCCGGCCATGGCCGGCCTGGCCATCGAGGTGGCCGCGCACGCGAGCAGGGACGCCGACTTCGCCGCGCTCCTGGCCCGCAACGACCGCGAGCTGGCCGAGGGCCTGGCCGAGCTGCTCCGACGCGCCGCGGCCGAGGGCAGGACCGACGGCTCGGTGGACCCGGCCACCGCCGCCTCCTGGATCGTCGCCCTCGTGGACGCCCTGTACGGGCGGGCCTCGGCGAACCCGGACTTCGTCCTCGCGGACGAGCTGTCCACGCTGCACCTGATCCTGCGCAGGTTCCTCCGCGTCACCGGCGACGAGTGACCCGCGGCCGTACGGCGTCCACAGTGGACTGATCGCCTCGGGATCCTCGTCCCGGGCGCGGGCCGCGAGCGTCGACGCCGCGTCCCTCGGCTTGGGCCGCCCACCCTCATTCCCCGGCGGCCTCGACGGTGTCGGTGTCGGTGTCGTCCGGCCGGACGTCCTACTCGTCGTCGGACCCTGAGTCGCCGGTCGCGCCAACCGCCTTCTTCCCGGCGTCGTAGGCGAGTTGCAGGGCGTCGGACACCGCGACCGCGCCCAGCCCCGCGCAGACCAGCCGGGTCAGTCGGGGAGCCAGCACCACGCCGGCGGTCAGGGCGGTGGACACCCACATCGACGTGCAGAAGGGACAGGTCAGCAGCTCGCCCACCCGGTGGCGCAGCTCGCCGCCCCTGGGCTCCTCGTTGACCTCGCTGGCCCCGGCCCGTCCCCGGTACCGGGTGAACGGCGCGCGCAGCGGGCTGGTCACCGAGTCCTTGGTGAGCAGCCGGCTGAGCTTGTGCGTGGCCAGGGACAGCAGGGCGAAGTCGCCGAGCCGGACGCGGTCGGGCAGCGGCCGGCCGAGCGCCCGCGCCGTTCCGGCGAGTCCGCCGACGGTGGCCAGGTACGTTCCCAGGAGGACCGCGTAGCCGCGCAGTGGCTTGCGCTGGTCCCCCTCGTAGGCGCGTCGCACGTCCTCGCCCGCCCGCGTGGGCTTCTTGCCCTCGGCCACGTTCGTCACCGTCCCTGGTGTCGTCGAGTGTCGCCGTCCGGTCCTCCGCTCCGCCCGTGACGGAGGCGGTGGTGACGGGTTACCCCGGCCGTCGTGCCCCTAACGGGTGGCGCGCGCGGGCTGGCGGCGCGGGCAGGCCGCGCGGGCTCGGGTGAGATCGGCAACGGGGAAGGAACGCCAAGGCGCGTGGGAGAGTGGCCGTGGAAAAGGCATTGACGCGGGGGCCTAGCCTCGCGGCCATGCAGGCTGACGACGACCAGGTCTTCGCCGCCCGCGTCGCGGAACGGCTCGCCGCGCTGCCCGGCGTCGAGGCGGTCACCCTCGGGGGCTCACGGGCGGCCGGAACACATCGGCCGGACAGCGACTGGGACTTCGCCGTCTATTACCGCGAGGGGTTCTCGCCGGACGACCTGCGGGCGGTCGGGTGGCCGGGCGAGGTCTCGGAGATCGGGGCCTGGGGCGGCGGCGTGTTCAACGGCGGAGCCTGGCTGGAGATCGACGGCCGGCACGTCGACGTCCACTACCGCGACCTCCACGACGTCGAGCGCCAGCTCGCCGAGGCCGGGGCCGGGCGCTTCCACGTCGAGGGGCTGATGTTCCACCTGGCCGGAATCCCGAGCTACCTCCTCGTGGCCGAACTCGCCGTCAACCGGGTCCTGCACGGCACGCTCCCCCGTCCGGAGTACCCCGAGGCGTTGCGACGCGAGGCCCCGCCCCGCTGGGCGGGCGACGCCCGGTTCACCCTCGCCTACGCGCGCGCCGCGCACGCCGAACGCGGGCACCTCACGGACTGCGCCGGGGCCATCGCCACGGCGGCGTGCAAGGCGGCGCACGGGGTGCTGGCCGCGCGCGGCGAGTGGATCACCAACGAGAAGACCCTCCTGGACCGGGCGGGGCTGCGGGACGTCGACCGGATCGTGGAGGGCCTCACCGCGGAGCCGTCGGCGCTCGTGGCGGCCGTGGACGAGGCCACCGCGCGCCTGTCCTCCGCCGTCGAGGACGCCGTCCGGACCGCCGTCCGCGACTGACCGGGCGTTGACAGTCCTCTTCGGACGGACAGTGGCGTCGGTCATGCCGGCTTGAGGTCGAGTGAGGTCGAGGTTCCAGACTTCTCCGCGAACGACGAGCGGAGGAGTGGGACATGAAGGTCGTGCGGGCGACGCGGTTCGGTGGACCCGAGGTGCTGGTCGTGGGGGAGGCGGCCGACCCGGTGGCCGGTCCCGGCGAGGTCGTGGTCGAGGCGTCCGTCGTGGACGTCCTCTTCGTGGAGGCCCAGATCCGGTCGGGCTGGGGCGGCGAGTACTTCACGGTCGAGCCGCCGTACGTGCCGGGCGGCGGGGTCGCCGGGCGGGTGGTGGCCATCGGCGAGGGCGTGGACCCGGCGTGGACCGGCCGGCGGGTGCTGGCGCGGGTGGGCGACGGGGGCTACGCCGAGCGCGTCGTCGCCCCGGTCACCGGGCTCGCCCCGGTTCCGGACGCCCTCGACCTGCGGGAGGCGGCGGCCCTGCTGCACGACGGCGCGACCGCCATGGGGCTGATGGACGTGGTCGAGGTGCGGCCGGGGGAGACCGTGCTGGTCACCGCCGCCGCCGGCGGCCTCGGCATCCTCCTCGCGCAGCTCGCCCGCGCCGCGGGAGCCCGGGTGATCGGCGCGGCGCGGGGTGAGCGCAAGCTGGAGGTCGTCCGCGAGCTGGGCGCCGACGCCGTCGACTACTCCGGGCCCGGTTGGACGGGCGCGGTGCGCGAGCTGACCGGCGGGGCCGGGGTGGACGTCGTGCTCGACGGCGCCGGCGGTGAGATCGGCACCGCCGCGTACGAGCTGGTGCGGCCCGGTGGGCGCTTCTCGGCGCACGGCGCTCCCAGCGGTGGCTTCGCGTCGGTCGACCGGGACGAGGCCCAGCGGCGTGGTGTGCGGGTGACCGGCATCGAGCGGGTGCAGTTCTCCCCTGACGAGGCCGGACGGCTCACCGCGCGTGCGCTCGCCGAGGCGGCGGCCGGCCGGATCAGGCCGGTGATCGGGCGGACCTTCCCGCTCGCCAGCGCGGCCGAGGCGCACGCCGCCGTGGAGTCCCGCTCCGTGGTCGGGAAGACCCTGCTGCTGACCGGTTCCCCGACCGGTTCCCCGACCGGGCGGACGTCCATCCACTGAGGACTATCCACAGCGGACTCAAGAGCCCGGCCGTCCTCCCCGGGAGGGCGGCCGGGCCCCTGCTCGTGGTCTCCCCGCGCCCGACCGGCCGGTGTCCGTCCTGCCCGGGGAAACCCGGGATCAGCGCCGCTGCTTGCGGCGGATGCGGACCTCCGTCATGTCGGTGCCGGTGGCGTTGAGGTCCCGGTACCCGTAGCCGCCGGCGCGGAGGGCGGCGACCGCCTTGTCCACGGCCTGTTGCCGCGCCTCGCGGTCCGCGTCCTCGCCGGAGGCGGTCACCACGTAGCGGAAGGTGAAGTGCCGCAGCTCCCGGGAGTACGTGAGGGTGCCCTCCTCGGTGAAGGCGGCGAGCAGGGGGTCGTGCTCGTCGGCGGCGGCGAGCAGCCGGGCGCGGGCGTCGTCGTCGAGCGCGTCGAACCGGCCCTTGACGAGGATGCGGTAGGTGCGCTGCGTCATGGGGTGTTTCCCTCCTGGTCGTCGTCAGGTCGGCTTCCTCGCGTGGCGAGCGCCGTCCAGGACCGCATGAGGAGTTCGTAGGCGTCGACGACGACCTCGTCGGTGACGTCGTCGGGGGACAGGAGCCGCTGGATGAGCAGCCCGTCCTCCAGCGCGTGCACGACCAGTGCGAGGAAGGCGGGGTCGGCGGGCGGGACGACGCCGCGTTCGGCGAAGGCCTGCCGGATGCCGTCGGCGTGCGCGTCCCGCGCGAAGTGTTCGCGCGTGGCCAGCAGCGGGCGGATCTCCTTGTTGCGCAGGGCGTAGAGCAGCAGTTCCATCCGCAGGGCGAGCCACCCGTCGAGGTGTCGGGCGCGGTCCCGGTGCCAGGCCCGCAGCGGGGCCAACGCCTCCGCGGGGGAGGGCGCGCCCTCGCCCAGGGCGCGCACCTCGTCCAGCTCGCGTCGCGTCCTGCGGTGGAGGAGTTCCAGCACCAGGTGGTGCTTGTCCTCGAAGTTGCCGTAGAACGCGCCCCGCGTGTACCCGGCGCGTTCGGCGATCTGCTCCACGGACGTGCCGTTGACGCCGCGCTCGGCGAACAGCTCGGCCGCGGCCGTCAGGAGGCGTTCCCGGGTCTGCTCCCGGCTCTCCTCGCGCGACAGGCGCTTCCGCGTCACGAACTCCCCCGGCAATCCTCGGCATACAGTCCTGTATTCGGATACAGGACTGTATCAGTCAGGGGGTTCGGCCTGCTCCGAGGCCCTTCAGCGCCCACTCCACGACCTGCTCGCCGAACTCCGGCGTGAGGGGGCCGGTGCGCAGCAGCCACCGGTAGTAGAGGGCGCCGTAGATCAGCTCCACCGCCAGGTCGAGGTCGGCGTCCTCGGCGAGCTGGCCCGCCTGCTGGGCCGACCGTAGCCGCTCCTTGATCATTTCCAGCATCGGGCGCACCAGTCGCTGGTGCAGCTCCTCGGTCAGCGCCGGGTCGTGCTGGATCTCGGTGATGATCGACCGGTAGGGCAGGTCGAATCGGGGGTCGCGCAGCTCCTCGATGGTCGCGCGGAACACGAGCTTGAGGTCGGCCTCCAGGTCTCCCGTGTCGGGGAAGGCGGCGCCCTCGGAGATGCCCTCGGAGATGCCCTCGGAGACGCCCTCGGCGCCGGCCTCGGCGCTCCTCTCGGCGTTCCCCCTGGTGTCCCTAGCGTCCCTGGTGTCCCCGGTGTCGCCCTGGCTGAGCGCGAGGATCGCGTCGAACACGACCGCGCCCTTGGAGGGCCACCAGCGGTAGATCGTCTGCTTGCCGACGCCGGCGCGGGCGGCGATCGCCTCGATGGTCATCTTCCGGTACCCGATCTCGACGACGAGGTCGAGCGCGGCCGTGAGGATCGCCTGGCGTGACCGCTCGCTCCGTCGGGTGGGGTCCGGTCCCTTCTCCGTGCGCATGGGTCGACGGTAGCAGTCAGACGAGGCGAGACGTCTCGTCTTGACACCGGGTGGTGCGATGGTCCACGCTGTGCGCAGTGAACGAGACGTCTCGTCTCGTCAGATCGAGAGGAACCGCCCATGGTCCAGCCCACCCGCCCCGCCCAGCCGCGCGTCTGGTTCGTCACCGGGGCCGGGCGTGGCTTCGGCCGCGAGTTCACCCGCGCCGCGCTCGCCGTCGGCGACCGCGTGGTCGCCACCGCCCGCCGCCCGCACGTCATGGACGACCTGGTCGCCGAGCACGGCGACGACCTGGTCGTCCTCCCGCTCGACGTCGACGACAGGGCGGCGGTCTTCGCCGCCGTCGAACGGGCCGTCGCGGCGTTCGGGCGGCTCGACATCGTCGTCAACAACGCCGGCTACGGCCTGCTCGGCATGGTGGAGGAGGTGACGGAGGCCGAGGTCCGCGCCCAGATGGACACCAACTTCTTCGGCGCGTTGTGGGTCACGCAGGCCGTGCTGCCGCACCTGCGGGCGCAGGGGTCGGGGCACATCGTCCAGATCTCCAGCCTCGGCGCCCACCTGGGCTTCGCCAGCACCGGCCTGTACGGCGCGAGCAAGTGGGCGCTGGAGGGGATGAGCGAGGCGCTCGCCCACGAGGTCGCCCGGTTCGGCATCAGGGTCACGCTCGTCGAGCCCGGCGGCTACGCCACCGAGTGGGGAGCCAACCTGCACATGGCCGCCCAGTCCGAGGCCTACGCCCCGCTCTATGCCGAGCTGGCCCAGATGTGGGGCGAGGTGACCGACGGAGACCCGGCCAAGGTCGCCGAGGCGGTGCTGACGCTGGTCGACAGCGACGAGCCGCCGATGCGGCTGCTCCTCGGCAGCCTCGCCTACGACACCGCCATGGACGTCGCCCGGCGGCGCGTGGCCGAGTGGGAGCGGTGGGAGGCGGTCAGCCGCGCCGCCGACTGACCCGTGTGTCCCACGTCCCGCCCAGGAACCGCCGCCGGGCCCTGGCGCGTCCAGTCCGGCACGTGAACAAATGATCATGACTTCGACCAGGAGGCCCGCCGTGACCCGTAGAGCCCACATCGCGATGGTCAGCATTCCCGCGCCCGGCCACGTCCACCCCAACCTGGAGGTCATCCGGGAGCTGGTCGCCAGGGGCCACCGCGTCACCTACGCCAACGACCCGCGCTACGCGGAGCTGGTGACCGGGGTGGGCGCGGAGTTCGTCCCCTACACCTCGACCCTGCCGACCGAGGACCCCGGCAGCTCCTTCGACGACCAGATCGGGTTCCACGAGGTCTTCCTCGACGACGCGATCGCCATGCTGCCGCAGCTCCGCGCCGCGTACGAGGACGACCGGCCGGACCTGTTCCTGTACGACATCGCGGGGACCCCGGCGAGGGTGCTCGCCGAGAACTGGGGCCTACCCCACCTCCAGCTCTCCCCGACGATCGTGGCCTGGGAGGGCTACGAGGAGGAGATGGCGCCGATGATGGAGGTGATGCGCCAGGACCCCCGGGGCGAGGCGCTGCTGCGGCGCTGTCAGCAGTGGCTGGCCGACAACGGGTTGCCCCACCTGGAGTGGACCTCCCTCATGGGCCGGCCGTCGCGCAGTCTGGTGCTGATTCCCCGTGCCCTGCAACCGAACGCCGACCGGGTCGACCCCCAGCGGTACACCTTCGTGGGGCCGTGCATGGGCGACCGTGCCCACCAGGGGACGTGGACCCGCCCCGAGGGGGTGGAGAAGGTCGTGTTGGTCTCGCTCGGCTCGGCCTTCACCCAGCAGCCCGCCTTCTACCGGGAGTGCCTGCGCGCCTTCGGGGACCTGCCCGGCTGGCACGTCGTGCTCCAGATCGGCAAGCACGTCGACCTCGCCGAGCTGGGCGCGCTGCCGGGCAACGTCGAGGTGCACCGCTGGGTGCCGCAGCTCGCGATCCTGGAGCAGGCGGACGCGTTCGTCACGCACGCCGGGATGGGCGGGTCGACCGAGGGCCTGTACTGCGGGGTGCCGATGATCGCCGTGCCGCAGGCCGTCGACCAGTTCGGCAACGCCGACCGCCTGGTCGAGCTGGGGGTCGCGCGCCGGTTCGACACCGACCAGGCCACGGCCGAGGCGCTGCGCGCCGCCCTGCTGGACCTCACCGGGGACCCCGAGGTCGCGGCACGGCTGGACGTGCTGCGCAAGGAACTCCGGGCGGAGGGCGGCACCACCCGCGCCGCCGACCTGATCGAGGCGTACCTGCCCTGAGGGGTTGGTGGCCGCCGGGGACGCCCGGCGGCCACTCTGTCCCCGCCAGGACTCTGCCCCGAAGTGTCCAAAAAGGACGTTTCAGCGCGGGGGCCTTCTCCTTTTCCTGAAGTGGCGCGGCATCGCGGCGACAGCCGGCTAGATTGGACGAATGCCCACGCCGCCTGTGGTCCTGCTGCTCTCCGGAAGCCTCAGGACCGGATCGTCCAACAACGCCGTCCTGCGCACGGTGGGGTCCGTGGCCCCCGCCGGGGTGCGGACCGTGCTCTACGGCGGCCTGGCCTCGCTGCCGCACTTCAACCCCGACGACGACCGCGACCCGTTGCCCCCGCCCGTGGTCGAGTTGCGCGCCGCCCTCGCGGAGGCGACCGCGATCCTGGTCTGCTCGCCGGAGTACGCCGGCACCCTGCCGGGCTCGTTCAAGAACCTGCTGGACTGGACGGTCGGCGGCGCCGAGATCTGTGACAAGCCCGTGGCCTGGGTGAACGCGGCCGCACCGGGACGGGGCGCCGGCGCGGAGGCCACCCTCCGCACCGTGCTCACCTACACCGGCGCGCACGTCGTGGACTCCGCGTGTTCCCGTGTTCCGGTCAGCCCGGGGACGGTCGACGACAACGGCGTGATCACGGATCCGGCCACGCGCGCACAGCTTCTCACCGTCCTGGAGCGACTGGTGGCCGCCGCCGGACCGGACGTGCCCGGCGACGCCACCTGACCCGCGAGGTCTCGGCGGTTGTCCGAAGTTCTCGCAGTGTCACGCCCATGACGGGCACGAACAGTCATGTCCCTGACGGGCACCAACACGGTCTTCCTTCGGACAACCGCCACTCTCTTCCCTGAGTTCCAGCCCAGAGCGAACAGGGCGACCGCGCGCCGAGTTCAGGCCGGTTTGCGGGCCTCGACCAGGACGCGGGAGGAGTGGGCGACGAACGAGCCGTCCCGCTCGATCCGCTCGTGCAGTTCGCGCAGGCGGTCGCGGTGGCGGTCGACGCTGAAGCCCGGGACGATCCAGATCACCTTGCGGAGGAAGTAGACCACCGCGCCGATGTCGAAGAACTCCGTGCGCAGGCGTTCCCACCGCTGGTCGACGACCTCCAGACCCGCGGCCTCGGCCTCGGCGCGCTCGTCGTCGGGGTGGCGCTTCCGCCGCGCCTCCGGCCGCGGTCCCAGGAAGTGCTCGGTCAGTTCGAACACGGAGGCGGGTCCGACGTGCTGGGCGAGGTAGGTCCCGCCCGGCCGCAGGACCCTGGCGATCTCGTCCCACCACACCTCGGCCGGATGGCGACTGGTGACGAGGTCGAACGCCTCGTCACCGAACGGCAGCGGCGGTGCGCCCTGGTTCGCGACGACGACCACGCCGCGCGGGTGCAGCAGCTTGGTGGCCTTCGTGAGGTTCGGCGGCCAGGATTCCGTCGCCGCCATCGTGGGCGGGAACCTGGTGACGCCCGCCAGGACCTCCCCACCGCCGGTCTGGACGTCCAACGCCGCCGACACCGAGGCGAGCCGCTCGCTGATCAGCCGCTGGTAGCCCCACGAGGGGCGTTCCTCGGTGGCCCTGCCGTCCAGCCAGGAGAAGTCCCAGCCCTCCACGGACACGGAGTCCGCCTCCGCGACCAGATCCTCGAACGTGCGTGCCATACCCCGCATCATCAGCGTTGCGTCGGGGTTCCGCCACGTGGTTTTCGGTCCTCGGCTCCCCGCCTCCGCGTGCGGCTCGTCGCCAGCGAAATCCATAGTGGACACTGCTTCGCGGACGGTGCGGGCCAAGATCAGCACCACCACCAGGACAGCCCCCACCCGCCCTGGGGGGCGAGCCCTGCTCCAGCCTATCCGCCCTGACCCCCGCCCCCAAGGTGATCACCCGAGGCTGTGGACAACTGGCGCGCCTGTGGATAACTCTGTCCCCCGCACGAGCGAAAGCCTTGACAGGCAAGAACAAGACAGCTTTCCCCAGAGCGGGGACGTGCCCCGACTCCGAAGCGTCGCCGGTGACCTGGACTCCTCACCACAGGGCGTCACCTGGTCGACGCGGCGACAGCCAGCAGGGGGCACCACGACCTGTGCTTCCCCCACGGGAGCATGCGGGCGCCGACGAGGGGTCAGGGGTGCAGGTAGACGCGGATCGTGGTCGCGTCGGGGGTGGTGTGCACCCGGACCAGGTCGGACAGGTGGTGGACCAACAACAGGCCCCTGCCACCGGCCTGCCCAGAAGGGGCCGGCCGCCGCCCGGCGAGCGGATCGGACAGGTGCCCGCGGTCGGTCACCTCGCACACCAGGGCGCCGCCGTCGGTCCAGGCCCGCAGCGTGGCGGCGCCGCCCCCGTGCCGGATGCTGTTGGCCAACAGCTCCGTGACGACCAGCTCGACGTCGACGATCCGCTGCTCGTCGAGCCCTGCGGCGTCGGCGTGCGCGCGGGCCCAGCGCCGGGCGGCGCCCAGCGTGTTCACGTCGCCGGTGATCTGGGCGGCGTGGTCGGGCGGGGGCGGCAGGGGCCGGTTGTAGCCGTTGATCACCCGGTCCGGGTCGTAGGCCGGGCTGTCCCGCCATCTCCCGTCCCCGTCGACCACCACGGGGTGCGTGACCTCCGCGTCGGCGAGGACCTCCGGGCTGAGCGCGCCCACGTCGTAGGGGCAGAGGATCGTGACGTCCCTGCCGGTGAAGGCGAGATTGATCAACGCCTCGTGCTGGGCGCACGCCGGGTACTCCACCTCCGACCGCCCCGCCCAGATCGGCTCCCCGATGATCCGCACGTGCCCGTCGGGGTGGGCGTCGGCGAACGCGCGCAGGACGCCGGGGATGATCCGGCCGGGGTTGCGGCCGGCCCTGGTCATGTCGAGCATCCGCACCCGCTCGGCGTCCCCGCCGAGTTCGGCCCGCAGCAGCGCCAGGTTGGGGCCGGGCACCGCGACGGCCACCGGCTCACCGGCCGCCAGGCCCTCGCGGACGAAGGAGAGGCAGCCGGCCAGGTACTCGTCGGAGCCCCGGTAGAACAACGCGGGGTGCACGAAGGGCTCCTCCTGGGCGGAGGCGAGCGCGGTCGCGTCCAGGGGCACGTTCATCACGCCTCCTCCTCGATGGCGAGGGTGGCCGACCCCTCCGGCCAGAGCAGGCCCAGCACCCGTCGCAGCGCCAGCGGCGCGCCCACGAGCCGCAGTCTCCGCCCCTCGGGAAGCCGTTGGGCGACGTCCACCAGCGTCTCCACTCCGCGCACGTCGATGAAGGACAACGCGGACAGGTCCAGATACCGCTCGTCCGCGTCGGCGGCCACGGAGGCCACCGCCTGCTCCCACACGGCCTGCGTGGTGGGGTCGACCTCGCCGATCACCTGGACCGCGGCGCTCCCCGACGGCCGTGTCACCCGCAGCGCGGGGGAGGGAAGGGCGTCGTTCTGGTCGGACGCGCCGGCTCCCGCCCGCACGTCCAGCTTCTTCGAGCCCACCGCCATGCGCCTCTCCCGCCGTCGCCGGCCCGGCCCGCCGGCGTCCTCCCGCCGAGCCTAGACAAGCGTCCCCGCCGGCGGTCACGCGGGCACGTCCCCACCCGCACGCGCGCGGCAGGGCCGGGCGACGGGCCCCGGTGCGGCCCGCGCGGGACGGCGTGGCGCCGGCGTCGAGCACGGCGGTCAGGGGTGGCGTTCCGAGAGGACGCAGAACTCGTTCCCCTCGGGGTCGGCGAGCACGACCCAGGTCTCGTCGCCCTGGCCGACGTCGACGTGCCGGGCGCCGAGGTCGAGCAGGCGGCGGACCTCCTCGTCCTGGTCCCTGTCGGTCGGGTTGACGTCGAGGTGGACCCTGTTCTTGACGGTCTTGCCCTCGGGCACGCGCGCGAACGTCAACGTCGGTGGCACCGGGCCGGGGCGGCTCCTGCCCTCGGGCACCGAGGGGGAGCCGATGGTGACGATCTCGTCGTCCTCGTGCCGCACCTCGTAGTCGAGCACCGCGCACCAGAAGCGGGCGAGGCGGTGGGGATCGGCGCAGTCGATCGCGAGTTCGGTGAACTTGCTGGTCATGTCAGGACCTCCCGGTCAGGTCTCGGGTCCGCCGCCGGCCGTTCGGCCCGTCGTCGGGGCCGGTCAGCGGCCAGTGCGGGCCGGCCCTGCCCGCGTTGGCGAACCGGACCCGCCGGTCGCCCGCCGTCGCCGAGGTCACCACTCGGTGACGTGTCGCTCCTGGCAGCGGCAACGCGCCCGTCGCCACGGCTAACCCGACCTGGGGCCGCTCGTCCACCGGCGCCTGCCGTGACGGATTCCGCTGTCCGCTCACCTGTCCATCCTTCCCGACCCCTCAACTCCACGCGCCGGAAAGTGGGACTCGCGCCGCGCCTGGTCGTGCGCGCGTGGTGGAGATCCGGGATCGACACCGGCCAACGACGGTGAGTTGGGGGTGAACATCCACCCGCGTTCGTGGTGTTCCAGCCGCCAAAGGACTTACCACGGGTGGCCGGCGCACAAACGCCGCCTTCTCCGCGACCGTCACGTTTCCGGAGTCCCGCTTGGCTTCATCACCACCTGAGCCTGGTGTGCGGACACGGGGCGCGCTCTGCCCCCAAACCGTCCATTGTGGACGGAAGGAGGGTGGCGACGAGCGCGGGCCGGAGTGCGGACGTCCCCGCCATCTCGCCCCGCGTCACGGTCCGGTCTCAGTCTCAGTCGGCCTTCCCGTCGCGGGGAGACGCGTGGGCGGTCGCGGCCTCGATCCCGTCCAGCAGGACGCTGAGGCCGGTCATGAAGGTCTCCTCGACCTGCTGGTCCCACGACGGCGCGGGGTCCCGTCCGAGTTCGACCGTCCGGGGGAAGCGTTCGGCGAAGTCGGGCGCGACCTCCGCCAGCACGGCCGCGCGCGCCGCCCACCAGTCCTGGTCGGACGTGCCGGTCGTCACCGCCGCCTGCTGGGACTCCGCGACCGTCTGCGAGGAACCGCGCACGTGGTTGAACAGCAGGTTCACGACGCCACGCAGCGTGCGGGCCGGCAACCTCGTCTCGACGAGGAGACCGAGCAGCGTCTCCAGAACCGCCTGCTCGTGCGGGCCGAGGACCGGGCGCGCGTGCGAGACCTGGAGCACCCACGGGTGTCGGAGATAGAACGCGCGCAGCTCGGTGGCCCACGACGTCACCGCCGCGCGCCAGCCTTCGCCCCTGTCGTGGTCGTGGGACAGCTCGGCGTGCACCCGGTCGTACATCAGGTCGAGCAGCTCGGCCTTGCCGGGCACGTAGGTGTAGAGCGCCATGGAGGAGCGGCCCAGCCGCTCGGCCACCGTGCGCATCGACAGTCCGGCCACGGTCTCCGCGTCCGCCACGGCGATCGCGGCCTCCACGATCGCCTCGACGCTCAGTGCGGGCTTGGGGCCGGGGGCGGTGCGGGCGCGCCCCGGCTCCGGCGTGGCCCACAACAGGGTCATGGAGACCGTCGGGTCGCCCTGACCAGCGAAGACACTCACGATATTCCATCTCCTTACGCCATAAGCTATCGTTGGCCGCGTTATCACTTTACAGCCTAAAGAGTTGGTCGGCGCCTTTCCCGCGCCGGTTCGGAGGAGACTCATGGCCCAGGCGACGTTGCACGACGGCAGCTCGGTCGAGCTGGAGATCCACGGAGACGGCCCCACCGTGCTGCTCCCGGTCAACCCGCGACCGGCCGAGGGGGAGCGGGCCGACGAGATGCGGAAGTGGAGGATGGACCCCGAACTGGGGCTCTCCCTCATCAGGGGACTGCGCGACGCCTTCCGGGTCGTCGCCTTCGACTACGAGGGCCATGTCATGGCCGTGCCCAAGCCCGACACGCTGACCCCGGCCAGCATCGCCGCCGACCTGCTGGCCGTGGCCGACGCCGCGGGCGCGGACCGGTTCGCCTACTACGGCTACTCCTGGCTGGCGCTGAGCGGGCTCCAGCTCGCGGTCCGCACCGACCGCCTCTCGGCGCTCGTCATGGGCGGGTTCCCGCCCATGGGTGGCCCGTACGCGGAGATGCTGCGGGTCACCACCGCCACCCACGCGATGGCGGGGCCGGCCCCGAGCGAGCCGACGCCGCAGCCGACGCAACAGCGGTCCTCGGGGGCGGGTGAGGACTTCGACTGGTCGTCGGCCGAGGTCACGCTGTCCCAGGACCAGGCGCGTCAGTTCGTCACCTTGTACGAGGCGCTCCAGGACTTCGACGACCGCGCCGCCCAGAGCCGGCTCACCTGCCCGCGCCTGTGCGTCGCGGGCTCGGCCGACACGATCCCCTACGACGAGCGGTGGGGCGGTGTGACCGTCGACATCGCCGGGGCGGTCACCCGTCACCGCGCCGAACTGGAAGCCGCCGGATGGGACGTGCGCGTCCTGGACGGACTCGACCACACGCAGGCCATGCAGCCCGCGAACGTGCTGCCGGTCCTGCGGCCCTGGCTGGACGCCAAGCTCGGGCGCTGATCCCCGATCGCGTCGGGCGCGGCGGTCGGAGCGAGGAAGCCCCGGCCGGCCGCGCCCACCTCTGTCCACAGAGGACAAATCAGGGGCTGGTGATCACGGCGTGAAAGGAGGCGATCACTCCCGTCGGAGGAGCTCCAGCGGGTCCGTCGTGATGCGGAAACGGTGACGGAGGACGCGCCGCGCGGCGTGCAGACCCGCCATGCCGTGAACCCCCGGCCCGGGCGGGGTCGACGCCGAGCACAGGTACACGCCGGGAAGTGGCGTCGCATACGGGTCCCATCGCGGAACCGGACGGAAGACCATCTGCCACGGGGTGACCGCGCCGGCGGCGATGTCACCTCCCACGTAGTTGGCGCTGTGGGCGCGCAGGTTCGCCGCCGTCACCGTGTGGTGGTCGAGGACGAGGTCCCGGAACCCCGGCGCGAACCGTTCGATCTGGGCGATCACCGCCGGAGTGACGTCCACGGTCGACCCGTGCGGGACGTGCGCGTAGACCGACAACGTCGCCCGCCCCTCGGGGGCGCGATTCGTGTCCACGGCCTCGGGCTGCACGGCCAGCACATAGGGGCGTTCGGCGTGCCGGCCGCGCGCGACCTCGTCTTCCGCGGCCACGGCCTCCGCACGGGTGCCCACGAGGTGCAGGGTCCCGGCCAGCTCGCACCCCGGCGCGGACCAGGGCACCCGCCCGGCCAGGGCGAAGTCGACCTTGCAGGCGGCGTTGCCGTAGCGGAAGCGCCGCACCCACCGGGCGTAGTGCTGGGGCAGGGAGTCGCCGGCCAGCCGGAGCAGCTCGGCCGGGCTGGTGTCGAGCAGCACCGCGCGCGCCTGCGACAGCTCGGCCAGGGAGTCGACCCGCTGCCCGGTGACGACGCGACCGCCGTGCCGCCGCAGGTCCTCGACGAGCGCGTTGGCGATCACCTGGGTTCCCCCTCGGGGCAGGGGCCAGCCACCGGCATGGCCGAGGGTGGCGAGCAACAGCGCGGCCCCCGCGGGCACGAGACGGCGGGGCGGGGCGATCGTGTGCGCGGCGACCCCCGTCACCAGCGCGGGAGCCACCGGGCCTCGGAACCGGAGCCCCCAGGTGGGTCCGCCCTGCTCCACGACCCGAAGCGCCAGCCGGAGGGCGGCGACCGGGTCGGCGGGTGGCCCGCGCAGGTCGGACATGGCGGTGGCCACCACGCCCTCCCAGCGCCGGACGAGCGGGGCGAACAACCGCCGCCACGCCCGCCCGTCGACGCCGAGCCCGTCCACCGTGCGGTCCAGGTCGCGCCACGCCAGGCCGGCCCGCCCACCCGGCAGCGGGTGGGCGTAGGACACCTCGGGCGTGAGCATCTCCACGCCGTGCCGGGCGAGGTCGAACGCCCGGAAGAACGGCGAGGCGACCCCCATCGGGTGCACCGCCGAGCACAGGTCGAACCGGAAACCGGGGACCAGCTCGGCGGAGCGCGCCCCGCCGCCCACCGTCGGCGCGGCCTCGACCACGGTCACCGCCAGGCCGGCCCGCGCCAGGATCACCGCGGCGGCCAGTCCGTTGGGGCCGGAGCCCACGACCACGACGTCGGTCACACCACCCATCGGGCCCCGCCCGCGCTGTCGTCCGGACACTCGCCGCTCACCGCGCCGATCCTTCCAGCCGATCCTTCCACCAGGTCGGGGACGCGGTTCGACCGCGGCGGGTGGCCGGAGGCGCACAGGCGCGTGCGCGGGGACCGGATGGTGAGGTGATCACACCGAGAGGCTCGTGCTCACCACCGCCGGGTGACCCCGGGCGTGGGAGTCGGAGAGCCCTTCGAGAGGGGGTGTTGGAGAGCGGGTCAGGCGACCGGCTCGACGGCGGAGCTGACCAGTTCGGCCGGGCGTCGCCCGTCGAGCCCCAGCAGCCAGGCGACGGCGTGCTCGGTGCGCTCACCCGCGCGGCCGTCCCCGAACGGGTTGCCCCGCGAGGTCATGGCGACCCGCGCCGCCTCGTCGGTCAGCAGGTGGTGCGCGGTGGCCAGGACGCGCTCGCGGTCGGTGCCCACGAGCAGCGCGCACCCCGCCTCGACCGCCTCGCCGCGCTCGGTCACGTCCCGCAGGACCAGCACCGGGACGCCGAAGCTCGGCGCCTCCTCCTGGATGCCGCCGGAGTCGGACAGCACCAGCGTGGCCAGGCCCAGCAGCCGCGCGAGGTCGGGGTAGGGGAGGGGGTCGGTGACGAGCGCCCGCTCCACGTCGCCCAGCGCGCGGTCCACCTGCTCCCGCACGGCGGGGTTGGGGTGCGCGGGGAGCACGACCTCGATGTCGCGGTGGGTCGCGACCAGCGTGCGGACCGCGACAAGCACCTCGTCCAGCGGGCGCCCCCACGCCTCCCTGCGGTGGGCGGTGACCAGGACCAGGCGGGAACGCCCCGACCGCGCCCGCGCGGCGAGCGCGTCCAGGCGCGGGTCGGAGAACGGCGCGGCCTTCGCGGCGACGTCGAGCACCGCGTCGACCGAGGTGTTGCCGACCACGAGGACGTCGGGGCCGGCGATGCCCTCGTCCGCCAGGTTCGCCGCGGCGCGCGCCGTCGGGGCCAGGTGCAACGCGCTGATCTGGCCCACCAGCCGGCGGTTGCCCTCCTCGGGGAACGGCGCGGCCAGGTCGTGCGAGCGCAGGCCGGCCTCCAGGTGCACGACGGGGATGCGGCGCCAGAACGCCGCGAGCGCGCCCGCGAGGGTGGTCGTGGTGTCGCCCTGCACCACCACGGCGGCGGGGCGCCGGTCGGCGAACACCGCGTCGAGGGCGTTCACCGTGTGGCCGAGCAGCTCGGCCTGGCTGCCGGTGCGGCGCTCGACGTCCAGTCGGATCTCCGGGCGCTGGTCGAACGCGGTCAGCGCCTGCTCGAACAGGAGGGGGTGCTGGCCGCTGGCGACGATCACCGGGCGGAGCCGTCCCCGGCGGGCCATCGCGCTGGCGACCGGCGCGAGCTTCACCGCCTCCGGCCGGGTCCCGCCGACGAGATGGATCTCCGGTCTCTCCCCCCGCCCCTCGGATTTCACCCGACTGTGGGTGTGTTGCACCACAAACCCCCTGGTTCTGTGATCGGTTACGCCATATCGCGTATGCGTTGATAGGCCATATGGAGTAACACTCAGGGTTGCGTGTGCTGGCGCCGACGGGTGCTGGAAGCGGCCGGTCTCACAGAAATCGGGAGTAGGGAGAACGTCGTGTCGATTGTCCGTTGCGTTCCGTGGGCGACCCCGGCGGCGCTGGGGCTCGCCGGTACGGGCTGGACCGGCCTCAGCCTCCTGGTGGGCGCGGTCGTGCTGGCGCTGACCGCGCTCGTGGTGCGGTCGCTCCTGCTCCACCTGCGCGCCGGGGAGTGACGCGGTGGAGGACCCGTCCCCCTGGGCGTGGCTGCTGCTGGCCCTGCTCCTCGCCTGGCCGATCCACAACCTCGTGCTCGCCGCGTTCGCCTTCCGGACGCCTCGGCCGCGCCCCGTGGAGTCGAGGAACGCGCCGCATTTCTGGATCATCGTTCCCGCGCTGAACGAGGAGCTGGTCGTCGAGAACACCGTCCGCGCCGCCCTGGCGCTCGACGCGCCCGAGACCCCGGTGCGCGTGCTCGTCGTGGACGACGGCTCCGACGACCGCACCCCGGAGATCCTCGCCTCGATCGACGACCCCCGGCTGACGGTGCTCCGGCGGGACCTCCCCGAGGCCCGGCAGGGCAAGGGCGCCGCGCTCAACGCCGCCTACCGGGTGATCCGGGAGATCGCGACGCGTGAGGACACGGCCTCCCGGACGGTGCTCGGCGTGATCGACGGCGACGGTCGCGGGAGCCTGAACCTGCTGCGCGAGGTCGCCGCGTTCTTCGCCGACCGCTCGGTCGGCGCCGTGCAGTGCCGGGTGCGGATCCACAACCGCCGGCCGGTGCTCGGCCTGCTCCAGGACGTCGAGTTCGCCTGTGTCGCCGACACCGCGCAGACCCTGCGCGACCTCGTCGGCAGCGTCGGCCTCGGCGGCAACGGACAGTTCACCCGGCTCGGGGAGCTGATGCGGTTCGGCGACCACCCGTGGTCGGACTGCCTGGTGGAGGACCTCGAACTCGGACTGCGCCTGCACCTCGCTGGCGTGCGCGTCCGCTACTGCCGGACGGGCTGGGTCACCCAGCAGGCCGTGGTCGACGTGCGGCGGCTGGTGCGCCAGCGGACGCGGTGGGCGCAGGGCAACCTCCAGTGCGTCGGGTACGTCCCCCGCCTCGCCCGTTCCCGCAGGGTCGGCAGCGTGGCCCTGGTCGACTTCCTGCACTACCTCCTCACGCCGTGGGTGACCGTGCCGATGTCGGTGCTGGTCGCCGTCCTGGTGGCGCTGACCTGCGCGGGGCTGGTGGTGCCCACGGCGGGGTCCCCGTTGCTGGCCGCGAGCGCCGACGTGCCGACCGCGTTGGGAGTGATCGCCGCGGCGGCGATGAGCCCTGGTCTGCTGTGGGCGGTCGTGCACCGCGTGCGACTGGGCGAGGCGGGTCTGGTCCGCTGCCTGCTCGCCGGCCTGTCCTACCCGGTGTTCCTCCTGCTCGGGGTGGTGGCCACCTGGCGTGCGCTGGGCCGGCACGTCCAGGGGCGTCAGGCGTGGGCCAAGACCGAGCGGCTCGTGGAACTGCCCGAGTCGTCGCCGCTGCCCGAGCTGCCCTGACCCCTCGCGCCGTCCCGGCGGGACGCGGTGATCACGGCGGGCGCATGCCCTGCCGGCCGTGCCCGCCCGGTCCCGTTGGGACGTGCGCGGCCCGCCACCACTCGTGCCCTGTCTTCCTCTTCTGAGAGGGTATGACGGACGGATAGGGCACTTCGGGGAAGTGGGGTCGCCGTGCGTGAGGAGCTGTTCTCCGTCGAGCAGGTCGCCGAGAAGCTGGGCCTGCACGTCCGCACCGTCCGCAACTACGTGCGGGACGGCCGCCTGAAGGCGGTCCGCATCGGCAAGCAGTACCGGATCGCCGCCAGCGACCTCGCCGAGTTCACCGGGCTGTCCGGCTCCGAGCGGGCCTCGACCTCCCGGGACGTCGAGGTGACCAGCGTCGTGCGGATCGAGGGCGTCGACGCCGCCGACGCCGACCGGCTCGCCACGCACCTGCTGGCGTCCGTGCAGACCCGCTCCGGCGACGGCCGGACCCTGCGGATCGAGACCAGCCACGACCGGGAGCGGTCCCGGATGCGGATCATCGTGCTCGGCGAGCCCGAGCTGACCGCGGACGTGCTGCGGCTGATCGCCGCGCTGACCGAGGCCATGACCTGAGCGGGCGCCGGCGGCGGCGCGGCGACCACGGCGACCGGGGACCCGGCCACCGGAGACGGCCGGGGCGGCCCCGCCCATGCAGTCCACATCGGACGATGACGCCCGACTAGGCTGGCGGCCATGTCCGGTGCCATCCGAGTCCGCTTCGCCCCGTCCCCCACAGGCATGTTCCACGTGGGCGGCGCCCGTTCCGCCCTGTTCAACTGGGCGCTCGCCCGACGGTCCGGCGGGCGGTTCGTCCTGCGGATCGAGGACACCGACGAGGCGCGCAACCGCCCCGAGTGGGTCGAGGGCATCATCAGCGCGCTCGCGGCGATCGGGATCAGCGACCAGGACCCCGTGTTCGAGGGGCCCTACTTCCAGTCCCACAACGCCGAGGCGCAGCGCGAGGCCGCCCGGACGCTCCACGCGCAGGGCAGGGCCTACTACTGCGACTGCACCCGTGAGGCGCTGGTGGAGCGGACCGGGTCGCAGCAGCTCGGCTACGACGGGCACTGCCGCGACCGCGGCCTGGAGCACGCGGAGGGCCGCGCGCTGCGCTTCCGCACCCCGGACACCGGGGTGACGGTGGTGGACGACGTCGTCCGGGGCCGCACGGAGTTCCCGAACAACGCGATGGAGGACTTCGTCGTCGCCAGGGGCAACGGCACCCCGGTGTTCATCCTGGCCAATGCCGTGGACGACATCCGCGAGCGGATCACGCACGTGATCAGGGGCGAGGAGCACCTGTCGAACGCGCCGAAGCAGCAACTGCTCTGGGAGGCGCTCGGGGCCGTTCCCCCGGTGTGGGCGCACCTCCCGGTGATCGTGAACGAGAAGCGGCAGAAGCTGTCCAAGCGTCGCGACAAGGTGGCGCTGGAGGACTACCTCGCCGAGGGCTACCTGCCCGAGGCGATGGTGAACTACCTGATGTTGCTGGGCTGGGGCCCCGGCGACGACGTGGAGATCCGGCCCTACGCGGAGCTGGAGGAGCGGTTCCGGCTGGAGGACGTCAACAAGGCCCCGGCCGCGTTCGACGTGAAGAAGCTCGCGGCGTTCAACGGCGAGTACATCCGCGCGCTGGACGAGGACGCCTTCGTCCAGGCATGCCAGCGGTGGCTGACCGCGCCGCACGCGCCGTGGGAGCCGGAGGCCTTCGACGAGGCGGCGTTCCGCGCGGTCGCCCCGCTCGCGCAGACCCGACTGTCCGTCCTCAGCGACATCACCGCGTACGTGGACTGGCTGTTCCTCCCGGAGCCGCCCGAGGACGAGGCGTCGTGGACCAAGGCCATGAAGCCGGGGGCGGAGGAGATCCTCGCGTCGGTCCGCCGGCGCTGGGCCGAGGTCGACTGGACGGCGGAGGCGCTCAAGGCCGACCTGGAGGCCGTCGCCGGGGAGCAGGGCCTGAAGCTGGGCAAGGCGCAGGCTCCGGTGCGGGTCGCGGTGACCGGCCGGACCGTGGGCCTGCCGCTGTTCGAGTCCGTGCAGGTGCTGGGGCGCGAGCGCACCCTCGCCCGCATCGACGCCGCCGCCGCCCGGCTGGCCGCGCAGGACGCCTGATCCGTTTCGTCGCGGTGGCCCCGCACCGGTGGGGCCACCGCGACACCGGCTCCACTGCCAGGGGAACCCCGCCCAGCGGCACGGTCTCCCTGTTGTCGCGCACTGTCCTCCGACTGTCCCCCGACTGTCCTCAGTGGACGAACTTCCGTCGGGTTGCGCGTTCGCACCGGGCCTGTTCGGCGGTGATCAGGAGCGGCGGGCGGTCAGGATTGGTCCCGGCCTCGTCAGGTCAGGACGACACAACCGCGCCGCTCCAGCTCCGTCACCAGCGGCTGGTCCGGGTCGATCTCGTTCCACCGCAGGTCCAGCTTCTCCAGCGACGGCATCCGCGCCACCCAGTCCGGCAGGTGGTGGAGGCGGTTGCTCCGCAGGTCGACCTGCCGCAGCCGGGGGAGGTCGGCCAGCGGTTCCGGCAGCTCCGTGATCCTGTTCTCCCGCAGGTCGAGATGGCGGAGTTCGCGGAGTCCGGCGACCGACGGTGGCAGGTCGCGGAGCTGGTTGCCGCGCAGCCACAGTTCCCGGAGGTTGGTCAGTTCGCCGATGGTGTCGGGCAGGGACGACAGGCGGTTGTGCTGCGCCCGGAGTTCCACCAGGCCGACCATTCCGCCGAGGGTCCGGGGCAGCTCGGTGAGGGCGTTCTCGCCGACGTTGAGATACCGCAGCCGTCTCAGGGCGCCTAGGGAGTCCGGCAGTCCGGTCAGCCGGTTGTCGTGCAGGTAGAGACAACCATCGAGTTCGGTCAACTCGCCCAGCTCCTCGGGCACCGACGTGAGCAGGTTGTGACCAATGTCCAGTGTGGACAGTCGGTGGAGGCGGCCGATCTCCGGCGGCAGGGCCGTGAGCCCGTTGTCGGCGAGGATCAGCACGCGAAGGTCCGTGCGGTGCCAGACGGACTCGGGGACCGCCCCGAGCTGATGACGCCAGAGGTTCAGTGTGGGGCGCACACGGGCGATTCTTCCACCCTTGATCCATGAAGCTCCGACAACATCAAGTATCCCCCTCGCGGTTGTTGTTTCGCTGAAAGGTCAGTGGGCGGCTGCGCCTCTGTTGTGGCGGCTCCTGACGACGGATCAGTGGCCGTAGGCTGGTAGGTCGATGTCGAACCGGGCCACGAGGCCGGATGGGGGCTGGTTCGGAGATCCCGCACCCGCTCGTTCTCGACAGGTGGGGCATTCGGGCCACAGCCAGTGCGGATACTTCGGCAAGCCTCCGCGGGCCTCGATCTCCAAGCCGCACAGGAGCATCACGGTGAACCCGTCCGGGACCTGTGGTCCGGCGTAGGCGTGTCGCTGTTCCGCATGGGGCTGCCACGTCACCGGGATCAATGGGGGCCTCCCGCGTGTTCGTGACAGTCCTGGACCATGTCGTTGATCGCGAGGACGGCTAGCATTCTGAGACCCGGGAGCGCGCCCGTGGCCATGGTGATCACGGCAGCCTGCCCGGCACGACACGCAGGCTATTGAGCAGATCCCTGTACCGCGCCAGCAGTTCTCGTCGGCCAGACACAATCCCTCCCTGCTAGTCCGAGAAGGTTGGGAGCGCGCCATCCCCACCCGGACAAGCGGAATCAACGAGTGGGGCGGCGCGCGACGGCGGGGTCTCATCGCCAGCCCGAGGGGAAACCGGGGAGCGGGGCAGGCGATCAGCGTCCCTGCCGGGACGTGACCGGGGTCACGGAGAACGACCGTAGAAACAACGAGACCGCCCTCGTTTACAGTGGGTAAACGAGGGCGGTCTTTCACTCAAACGGCGCAGCTACACGCCGACCCCGATGCGGTAGGCCAATCCGCGCAGGTCGCGGCCGCCAGCGTCACGTCGCGCCGTGGTCAGCAGGCCCACCACGGCCTCGCGCACGAAAGCGTTGTTCCGCACCTTCTGCGGGGCGATCTGTTCGGCGTGCAGGATCGCCGCCAGACCGCGTTCGCTGTGCCGCCTGTCTGTCAGCAGGGCACGTCCGTAGTCGATCCAGAACTGCGCCTGCCGGCTCTTGGAGACACTGGTCGGGCGCATCCGCGAAGCGAGTTCCGCGGCCTTCGCGCCATCGCCGAGTTCCAGGCCGACGGACACCTTCCAGATGTTCGTGTTCTCGCGGCCGAAGTTCGTGTTCATCCACGGCGACACGTCGGCCTCGATGGTCTCCGCGAGGTTCGCGGCCTCCGCCAGATGCGTGTGGGCGAGGTCGTGTCGCCCAGTGGTGGCGGCGGCCAGCGCGGCGGTGAGGTTCGCCAGACCGCGGGTCTCGACACGGGCTCCGGGCATGTCCGCCACCGCGGCGGCGAGTTCGTACTGTCGGGGACGGTTGTTGCCGGACACGACCTGGGCGCGCTGGTAGGCCGCATAGGACAGCCACACCGGATCGTCCAGTTCCTCAGCGACCTGCCGCATCCGCTCCGCGGCGAGGGTGGGCAGCCCCTGAACGCCAAGGTCATGGGCGAGATAGGCCGCGGCCTTGTAGGTGCACATCAAGCCGATCAGAGCCTTCACGCGGTGGGATGTGTTCACCGCTGCCAGTAGCTCCTTGGTCAGCGCTGGCACGAGTCGGCTCTGGGCGGCGTAGTCGGCGTTCGCGCGCAGCACCGCGTTGAGCTGATCAACATCTGCCTGGATCGCGCCCCATTCCCGTACCTTGACATCCGGGATCTCACCAACGCGCCAGCCGGAGAGCACGGCGGTCAGCTCGGGGATGCCGGCGTGCGCCTCATCGGATGCGGCATCGTGGGGTGCGTAGGGCTTGCCGAGCAGGTCGGTCGGCGACACCCGCAACGCCTGGGCCAGCGCCTCCAACGTGGTGCGCTTGGTGACCGCTCGCTGTCCGCGCTCGATCAAGCTCAGGTAGCCCTTGGTTATCCCGGCGAGTTCCGCGGTCACCGTGACACTCATCTTGCGCCACGCGCGGATCTCCCGGACCCTCTGCCCGATCAGGGCGGCCTCATGATCCATGAGCTGCTTCTTCCTCTTCGCGGGACCGCACCTCTGTCGCGGGAAGCCCCCAGCCCACAGGGGGCTGCTCGCAACGAAGACGCATAACCAACCCTAGGGCGCACTCGATGAGGAAGGCAGCATTCGTTCGTCAACAGGGCTTGTGCACCACCCGTCGACCGGCTGCCACTCCACACACCTCGGCCGGAGCCCACCGGTCTCGTGGAACTCGTGCACAGCCGCCCGGAGTTGGTCGAGGGCGATGGCCGCGTTGGCGATCTCGATTGCGGGTGGATCTCCACTGCGGAGGTCATGGCCGTCGCCTTCCTCTGTCGATGTGCGTTCCGGCGGCGGCGTGGATGACCAGGGTCTGCCCGGGAGTCAGGATCTTCGGAAGCAACTGCCGACAGCCGAAGCGTTCCTTGTCGACCATCGACGTAGATCCCGGTGAGGATCGCGGTCAGGTGGTCTGGGTCAGCTCGGGGACCACCCGGCGGGTGCGCCAGGCCACGAGGGCGGTCAGGAACACGAGCAGGCTCCCGAGCCACAGCACCGCTGGCAGGCTGACCCGGTCGACTACCACGCCGCCCACGAACGCGCCCAGGGAGATGGACAGGTTGAACATGGCCGCGTACAGGGCGGAGGCGGGTTCGGTGGCCTCCGGCGCGGCCCTGAGGACCCACGTCTGGAGGGTCACCGACACCCCGCCGTAGGCCAGCCCCCACAGGACCACCAGCGCGATCCCCCTGACCGGGGTTCCGCCCAGCACGGGGAGAACCGCCATGACGGCGGCGAGCGACACGCTGATGATCACCACGGTGCGGAGTGTGTCGCGCCCGCCGACGGCGCCAGCGACGAAGTTGCCGACGATCCCCGCGACGCCGTAGCCCAGCAACACGGAGCTGATCAGGTGCTCCGGCGCGGTGGAGATGGTCTGGAGCGCGGGGCTGACGAAGGTGTAGGCCGTGAACTGCCCCGTGATCATCAGGAAGGTGGCGACCACGGCCGCTCGCACACCCGCGTTGCGCCACTGCGCGACCAGAACACGCACCCGGACCGGGTGTTCGGCGGGAAGCTTGGGCAGCAGGAACAGCAGGCCGAGGAGTAGCAGCAGGCCCAGCCATCCCATGGCGGCGAACGCGGTGCGCCAGTCGGTGCGCTCGCCGAGCAGGGTGCCGACGGGCACGCCCAGGACGTTGGCGGCGGCCACCCCGCCGAAGATGATCGAGGTGGCGCGGGGGACGGACCGGGGCGACACCAGGCGGACGGCCAGTCCGCCCGCGATCGACCAGAAACCGCCGATGCTCAGCCCGACGAGGACGCGGGCGACGAGCAGCAGCGCGTAGTTCGGTGTCACGGCGGACACGAGGTGCGCCGCCGCCATGACGGCGATGAGCCCGACCAGCAACCAGCGGCGGTCCGTGCGGCCGGCCGCCATGGGGACCAGCGGCGCGGCGAGCGCGGCCACCAGTCCGGGCACCGTGACCATCAGGCCGGCGGCCCCTTCCGACACGTGCAGGGAGCCGCTCACGGAGGTCAGCAGCCCCACGGGGAGTTGCTCGGCGGTGACCAGGGCGAAGATGCCGAGGGCCACGGTGGCCACCGCGAACCAGCGGGCGGGTGGGGTTCTCTCGTCGGTGGAGGGCTGGTCGACAGCGGTCATCTCTCACCTCGGATCGTTGGTCGGCGAGGGTCGGGATCGGGCCGCCCACGCGGGGCGAATTCATCAGACGTCTGACGAAAGCGCAGCCTAGCGGCGGGTCACCCTGGGGAGACAGGACAAGATCGGTGAGGTCGGTCATAAGACGTATGACGCTGGGTAGGGTCGCGGGCGAAGGAGGGCGCCCATGTCGTTTCGCCGGATCGACGGCTCCTCGCGCGTCAGCGCGGTCGCCGCCCAGCTCCACGAGCAGCTCAGCAGCGGCAACTGGGTGGTCGGGCAGCGCATCCCGCCCGAGGACAAGCTCGCGGAGGCGCTGAACGTGAGCCGGCCCGCCGTGCGGGAGGCGATCCGGGGGCTCGTCCAGCTCGGCATCCTGGAGGCCCGCCAGGGCGCGGGGACCTACGTGCGCACCACGGCCGACCCCCTGCCCCTCCTGCGTCAGGTCCGGCGGGCCAAGGTGCGGGACATCGTCGAGGTCCAGCTCGGCTACGACATCCAGGCCGCCCGGTTCGCGGCCGAACGCCGGACCGAGGACGACCTGCGGCGGCTGCGCGACCTGCTCGCCCGGCGCGACTCGGCGGAGACGGGCTCGGACCCCGACGACTTCGCCGCGCAGGACGCCCGGTTCCACCTCGCGGTGGCCGAAGCCGCGCACAACCCGGTCCTCCTGGAGCTGTACCGGTACTTCCTCCGGCTGTTGGAGGAGGCGCTCCACGACCTGCGCGCCGACCAGGAGCTGCCGAGGTGCGGACTGGAACCGCACCGCGCGCTCGTGGACGCCATCGAGGCACGTGATCCCGACGGCGCGGAGAGGGCGGTTCGGCGCGTCGTCGAACCAGGCCTCACGGTGCTCAACCAACTCCTGGACTGACCACGACGCGTCGCGTCCTGACCGCCACCGCCCTGTGCCCGCGCCCGGTTCGTGATCGCTGGCTGCCTCGCGTGCCGAGCCTCGTCAGCGTCGGGTCTCCCACCGGGCGTGCGTGTCAGCGCGGGTCGGGTCGCTGCGGCTCCCGGAGGACGTCGACGGCGGGGCGGCCCGGCGGAAGACGAGCGAGGAGCCCGTCGACGAAGGTCGTGACGAGAACGCGGAAGAACTCGTCAGGGGTGACGTCGGGCAGGCCGGCGTGGGCCGCGCTGAGCACGGGATCGGCGGCGATGACCGACAACGTCTCCCTGGTCTCCGCCTCCACCGCGTCGGGGTCGGTCACGGCGAGCGTCTCGCGCGCCTCCTCGGCGGCGATGAGCCCGAGGGAGATGGTGGCCACCGCACTGGCCAGGACGACCGAGGCCGAGGGGTCGTAGCCGCGGCGGCCGAGGGCCGCGACCTCGGCCGCGAGCAGCCGGGTCCCTGACGTTCCGCGCGGGAACATCCGTTGGAGGTAACCGGCCGTCCCGGGGTGGGCGAGGGCGAAGGCGCGCAACCGGACGGCGAGGCCGACGAGGTGGGCGGCGACGGGTTCGGCGGGGTCGTCGACGAGGGCAAGGTCGGCCAGGATCGCCTCTCCCACCAGGCGTTCCAGCGCGAGTCGGCTCGGGACGTGGCGGTAGATCGCGGCGCTGCTGACGCCGAGTGCGGCGGCCACGCCCTGGATCGACAGCTCGGGCAGCCCGATCCGCCGGCCGGCGTCGATGATGCGGTCCGGCGTCACCTGGGCGACGCGGCCGCCGGTCTTCGCGCGTTTGCGGGGGGAGGGGGGAGTGGGCAACGGAACCATCCGGGGAGAGGGAAGGCTTGTCTAAGTTATGCCCCCTATCTTAGATTGGCGGGGCGTGTGGGGCAGGAGTGCGACCCGAGGGTGCGGTTCGGTGCGCCCAGTCGAGGTCGTTCCGTCGCCCGACCGCCGCGCCACGGCCGTGGCGCACGCTCGGGGACCGGCGCCATGCGGGTCTTTCCGGGCCCACATCCGTCACGCAGGACGAGGGGGCGCCGCTGATGGCCCGCACGAACCTGTCAGCCACCCGCATCAAGCCGGAGACCGCCGAACTGCTGACCCTGCGCGTGCTCCGGCGCGAGCGGATCTCACCGCACTTCGCGCGGGTCACCCTGGGCGGCGGCGAGATCGACCGCTTCGCCCCGATGGGGTTCGACCAGTGGTTCCGCCTGGTCATCCCGGTGTCGGACACCTCGCTGACCTGGAAACCCAAGAAGTTCAACGCCTTGGCCCTCGCCAGGTACCTGACGATGGCGAAGGCGACGCGTCCGGTCCTGCGGAACTACTCGGTGCGGGCCTACCGCCCCGACGGGCCGACCGGGCCGGAACTCGACGTCGACTTCGTGCTGCACGGTTCCGTCGCCGACGGGACCGCCGGACCCGCGGCCACCTGGGCCCAGACCTGCGCCGAGGGCGACGTCGTGGCCATCCTCGACGAGGGCATCGGGTTTAACCCGCGCTCCTCGCTGCGGCGGGTCCTGCTCGTCGCCGACGAGTCGGGGCTGCCGGCCGTGGCGGGCGTCCTCGCCTCCCTGCCGCCCGACACGCGGGGCACGGCGGTGATCGAGGTTCCGTCCACTGAGGACAGACAGGCGCTCTCGGCCCCCGCCGGCGTCGAGGTGCGCTGGCTGGTGCGGGACGGAGGAACTCCCGGCCAGGCAGCGTTGGCGCACGCCAGGCGGATGCCCCTGCCCGACGAGCCGTTCTACGGGTGGGTCGTCGGCGAGTCCGGCCTCGCCGTCGCGCTCCGCCGGCACTGGGTCAACGCGGGCGTGCCCAAGGGCGACATCATGTTCTGCGGGTACTGGAAGGCGGGGCGGGCGCATTGAGCACCGGCGACAGGGCCGGAGGGCACGGCGACCACTCCTTCGGCGTCAGCTCGTTCGTCACCACGGAGGACGGTCGACGGCTGCACTTCATGGCGCGCGGCACCGGTGACCCCACCGTGGTGTTCGAGTCGGGGATGGGGTTCTCCCGGTCGACGTGGGGGCTCGTCCAGCCGGTCGTCGGCCGGCGGGTTCGGGCCGTGGTGTACGACAGGGCGGGGATCGGGCGCAGCGACGCCGACCCGCGCCCGCGCACCCTGGATCGCATGGCCGGCGACCTCGGCACGCTCCTGCGCGCGCTGGGGCCGGGTCCGTTCGTCCTGGTGGGGCACAGTTGGGGCGGCCCCGTCGTCCGGGTCGCCGCGGCGGCCGACCCCTCCCGCATCAGGGGACTGGTGCTGGTGGACCCGAGCGACGAGAACTGCGACCTGTACTTCACCCCCTCGGCGCGGCGGGGACGCGCGTGTTCCCGACTGGTCCTCCCGGTGCTGGCCAGGCTCGGGCTGTACCGGCTGTTGGGTGGCGGCGCGGGGCGGGCGCAACCCGCGGACGTGGTCGCCGACCACCGTCGCGAGGACTTCACCGTGCGGGCGGCGCGCGCCCTGCTCGCCGAGCTGGCTCCGTTCGCCGACGAGCTTCGGCGCCTGCGGAGGCAGCGGCCCGAACTCGGGGACATCGAGGTCAGCGTGATCACTGGCGCCCGGTCCTCGCGGTTCGGGCGGACCCTCCGCACCGCGATCAGCGAGGCGCACCGCCGAACCGCCGCCGCGCTGCCGAACGGGCGTCTCGTGGAGGCGCGCCGGTCCGGCCACCTCGTCCTGTTCAGCGAGCCCGAGGTGATCGTCGGCGAGATCCTGCGGATGGTGGACGCCGACCCACAGGAACCTCGGCGGGAGTGACGGCTGACCGACGGGACTCCTTCCCACCCGGGACGAGCTGATTTCGGGCGTCACCGCACAGTGCTGACGGAGCCGCGCGGACCCTCCACATCGATCCATCCACTTTGAAGCGTCCATATCGGATCGGAGGCGTGGCCCCTGACCCGCGGCGGCGTGCGGCCGGGGTGTGGATGCGGCTCGGTCCGTGCTCCCGCGCCGGTCAGGCGGTCAACGGAGTTCCGACAGCCGGCCGACGAGCTGGTCGCGCACGGCGACCAGCTCGTCGATCCGTTGTTGGAGCACGGCCAGGCGCTGCTCGAAGACCTCGATCTTGGGTGTGGGATCGGAGCACGAGTGGGGGCCGACCGGCTCGGCCCGCAGGCAGCCGTTGAGCAGGCGCAGGTCGTCGGTGGTGAGCCCGGCGGCCATGAACAGCCGGATGTTCTCCACGACGCGGACGGCGTTCGCGTCGTAGGCGCGGTACCCGTTCGCGGTCCTGGCGGGCTGGAGCAGCCCCTGCTCCTCGTAGTAGCGCAACGCCCTGGTCGTGGTGCCGGTCACGCGGGCGAGTTCCCCGATCCGCATGAGTGTTCCCTCCTGGTCGGCGCGGTCCCGCCGGAGGGTAGACCTTTCCGTTGACGTCAAGGTCAAGCCCGTGCTCCGTCGACGCCGGGATCACGGCCGTGGGTCGAGCACCGTGAGCACCATCACCGGGATGCGGCGGGAGGTCCGGGCCTGGAAGGTGGCGAACCGCGGGTCGGCGGCCACCTGGCGTGCCCAGAGCCGGTCCCGCTCCGCGCCCGTGGCCTCGGTGGCGCGCACCCGGTGGACCCGGGTGGAGATCTCGACCACGGCCTCGGGGTGGGCGAGGAGGTTGTGGTACCAGGCCGGCGGGGTCGGAGAGCCGCCGTTGGACGCGAACACGACCAGTCGGTCCGGGCCGTCGGCCAGGTAGACGGCCGGGGTCGTGCGGGCCAGGCCGGTCCTGGCTCCGGTCGTGGTCAGCAGGAGCAGCGGCTGCCCGGCGAACGGCCCGCCCACGACGCCCCCGTTGGCCCGGAACTCCTCGATCACCCTCTGGTTGGTCTCGTTCACGCCGCCACCTCGCTCACGGTCCGGCCCTCGGGCGCGGTGCTCTCCTGGTCGGAACCTGCCGGGTCGGTCCGCCGTCGGCGTTCGCCCCGGTGCTCGGCCACGGCGATCACCAGGGCGACCGCCGCGACGAGCCCGCCGACGACCGGCAACCAGCGCAGGGGAAGGCCACCGGCGAGGACCTGTCCGCCCAGCCAGCCGCCCACGGCGACACCGAGGTTGAAGGCGGAACTCTGCATCGTCAGCGCCAGGGTCCTGGCCCGCGCCGAGGCCACGTCGAGCATGCGGGTGTTCACCGCGGGGATCACCGCGTAGTAGGCGGCGCCGAAGAGGAAGAGGAACCCGACGGCCACCGGCGGGACGGGAACGGCCGCGCCCAACAGCGGCAGGGTGACGGTCAAGGCGAGAACCCCGAGGCAGACCGCGCGCGTCACCGAGCGGTCGGCCAGCCTGCCGCCGACGACGTTGCCGACCGTGCCGCCGATCCCGAACAGCAGCAGGAGGAGGGTGACGGTGGACGGATCGAAGCCGACCGCGTCCCTGAGCAGCGGCGTGACATAGGTGTAGGCGGTGAAGGTGGCCGCCGCGCTCAGGATGGTCACCGCGACGACGGTCTGGACGCGGCGTTGGCCGAGCACCCGGAGTTCCGCCAGACGCCCGGACCCGCCGTCGGCGGCCGGGGTGTCGTGCGGCCCGCGCACCAGGGCGAGCATCGGCCCTGCCGCGACGAGCGCGAGCAGGCCCACGGCCGCGAACGTCGCCCGCCAGGACAGCCACTGGCCGAGCGCGGCGCCCAGCGGAAGGCCGATGATCATGGAGAGGCTCAGCCCCAGCGACACCATGCCCACCGCCGTGCCCCGTCGCGCCGGCGGCACGATGTCGGCGACCAGGCCCAGGAACAACGGCAGCAGCGCCGCGTGCGGCAGCGCCGAGAGGACGCGGCCGAACGCGATGACCGCGAAGGAGGACGTCAGCGCCGACAGGGCGTTGCCCAGCGCGAACGTCATCAGGAGGACGGCGATCAACCGTCGCCGGCGCACCCGGGCGGTGGTCATGGCCAGCACCGGCCCGCCCACGACGATGGTGATCGCGGAGATGCTGACCAGGAGGCCGGCGGTGGACAGGCTCACGCCGGCGTCCTCCGCGATCTCCGGCAGCAGTCCGGCGATCATGATCTCGCCGGTGCCGAGCAGGAACGCGCACAGCGTCAGCACCGTCAGCGCCCAGGTGTGGCCTCGCGTGGGCGGAGCCGTGGTGGGAGGGGAGACGTCCATGGCGTCATCGTCGACCTTCACGCCGGCGTCAAGGTCAAGCCGGCGTCGCGCTCCCGGTGGTGGCGAGGTGTGTCGTCAATGGACAGTCGCGTGAGGGCTCGTGTTCGCACGTCGTGGTGCGCCGCAATCCGGAGATCGCGAACCTGTCCGAGCGCTCACGGCGCGCGACCGGAGGCGCACCACGGCCTCCCCGCCGTCCACGGGGACCACCACGTCGTCCCCCGGTCACCCGGACCCCGGCGGTTCCCCCGGCCTGGCCGCCGCACCCGGTTCCACGCCGTAGGAGTTGACGTTCTGCCCGAGCAGCGTCACCTCCATGGGTGTTCGGTCCGATGAGCCACGCGTCCAGCCCTGGAGAGCCGGCCGACATCGCCCCGAGGCCACTCCGGTCGCCGCGGCCGAGGACTACCGGAAGTGGCTGGTCTCCCACAACGGTCTCTCCCGACTCCGGGACAAGATCGAGCGCAACCCCGAGGTGGGAGGCTCGTCGGCGCTGATCTGTCCTTTTAGGACAGATCGTGTTTTCTTCCCCGGTTCTGTTGGGAAAGGGGCGCGGGTCGCGACCTGTCGGCCGCGACCCGCGCTCCCGTCCCACTTCGGTTGTCGACGTCCTGCTCCGTCGAGGGCAGCCTGTCGGTTGACGCGTCAGCGCAGCAGGCCGTACAAATCCTTGATCTTCTGGTTGTCGGCCACCAGCGGCAGCGTGTCGAAGGACAGCTCCCACTGCGTGGTGCGACCACGGGCGTGCCCGATGCGCTCGATGATGCCGAAGCTCACGTCGCGGCCCTGGGCCCGCACCGTGCCGTACCACTCCACGAGCGTGGAGTCGTTCTGGCGGACCACCTGACCCAGCTCCAGACGGACGTCCTTGGCCGTCTCGAAGAACCGGTTCAGGTAGGCGCGCTTGGCCTGCGTCGTTCGCACGCCCCGGTCGCCCAACCCCGGGGCGGACAGCGGCGCGCCACCCGTCGGGCCGACCAGCGCGTCGACGTCGCCCCGGTTCCACGCGCGACCGCGAGCCATGATCTCGTCCAGGGTGGGCGCCTTGCTCGCGGCCGGGGTCGGGCCGGAGTCCGAGATGCCGTCGAACACCTTCGGCAGGCTCGGGTCGAGCGGGGCGAACCACCGCGACCGGTCGTAGTACCGCCTGCCCTGCACGACCTTGCCGCCGTCGGTGAGCACCACCCGGTAGATCGCGGGGTAGGTGATCGCGTGGCCCTTGACGGTCACCGTGTTGGTGGCACCGAACATGACCACCGGGCCGTCGACGGAGACCCGCTCGCCGGTGAACTGGAAGTCGGGCAGGAGCTTCAGCGTCGCGCTGATCGACGCCTTGATGTCGTCCACGCCCCGCACCATCTTCCCCGGCTCCGCGGGCTCCCAGAGCGTGGCGTCCTGGGCGAAGATGTCCCCGTAGACGTCCACCCGCTTCTGCGGGTCCGGCAGGGTCTTCATGCTGCCGAACTCCACCTGCCGGGTGATGAAGGCGCAGGCGTTGGGCGAGACCCAGCCCTCGACCTTCGCGACCTTGGCGACCGCGGGGCAGGTGCTGGCGGCGCTCGGCGCGGCCTCGGCGACGGCGGGACCGCCCACCGCGCCCAGCGACAGCGTGGCGGCCAGACCCAGGAATGCGAGCTGCTTCCTCACGGCGACGTCCTTTCCGGCTTGTCCGTTCCGTTTCGGTGTTGCCATGAGACTTTCAGCCGGTTCGACCGCCGACAATTACCCGGGAGGTAATGAGTCTTCCGCGCGAACCGCGGCGCGGAGGCCTCTGTCGCGGTGCCGCGCCCCGCGACCGGGCACGTCATGACGGAGAAATGCCTGGTCAGGCGGGGTGTCGAGCTGTCCCTGCCCTCCTCCTGCCTGGCTTCCTGCCTCGCCTGGAAGTTCATCGCGTCGCATTTCGCCCAGCGACCACCGTTCGATGCGTTGGGTGACGACGTGGACACGAGACGCGAACCCCTTGGTGTTCTCCTGCCGTCGTTGGTCTTGTTTTCCCTTTGTCGGACCGGGATCGGTTCGAGGTGGCCGGGTGGGGGCTGCGCTGGCGGTTCGCTCGGGGTCGGGGCGGCCGGTGCGCCGAGGCGGAGTTGTCCACAGTCACCCGAATTCCTCCACAGGGCAGGAGCTTCCTCCGCCGGGCGGTGGGCGGAGCCGATAGGCTGGAGCGGGGCTCGCCCCCCCAGGGCGGGTGGGGGCTGTCTACTGGGGGAGTGACTGCGGGCCCGGGTTCTGGTGAGTGTTTTCTGGGTCCTGTCAACCCTTTCGCCGTGTTGGGGGACAGGGTTGTCCACAGGCGTCGGAGTTGTCCACAGGAGACTGGCGCGGCCCTGTGCCCGGGGTGGTGCGGCGGTAGGCTGGAGCAGGGCTCGCCCCCCCAGGGCGGGTGGGGGCTGTCCTTGGAGAGGTGTGGGGCGCGGGCAGGGCGGGCCTCGTCGTGAGGTGGGCGCGGTGCCCCTGAGGTGCCCTGAAGTTCGCCTTGGTATTTCGTCCCGGTGCTGGGGCAGCTCGTTGATGTAGGTGGGCACCAGCGGCGCCGCGTCGACCGTAGATCTCTGGGGAAGTCGTGGATCATCGCGGCAGCCTCCCCTGACACTCTTCACTGCGTTGCTGTGTCGCGGAGGCCGCCGTGGCGCATCAGCTAGAGGTCTACTACGAGTTCGAGCACGACGACGAGCCTGTGGTCGTCTCGACCCCGGAGCAGGCCGGTGAGGTGTTGGAGCGGATGCGCGCGGCGTATGCGGATCGGTGGCCGGTCATGGCGCAGGTCGTCGTCGCCGGGTCGACCGGGTTCGAGTACATGCACGTCGGGGTGCACGGTGATGTGGGTGTCGTGTCATATTCCGGCCCGTTGGGCGGGTTCCACAGTCTTGGCGAGCCCGTGTCCGGCGAGGTGACGTACTACTACTGCGGCCACAACCGGGAGCTTCCCGCCAACGCCCAGGTTCGGCTGGCCTTGGTCAGGCAGGCGCTGATCGAGTTCCTGACGAACGGGGGTGGGCGGCCGAGCTGCCTGGGGTGGCAGCCGATGGCGATGTCCTGGGCGCGCCCACAAGTGGTCTCCTGATCGGGTACGGCCACCGGCCCTGGCGGGCGTTGGTGTGTCTGCTCGTCGTGCTCGGACTGGCTGTGGTGCTGACGTTCTCCGCGGGGCAGCACGGCCTCACCACCCGGCCGGCCGGCGCCGGAGGTGGTCCGTGCTCCGTGGTCGAGCAGATCAGACTGGCGGCCGACATCGCCGTTCCGCTGGTGGGCACTGGCGGCCGGCAACGCTGCGAGATCACCACGGCCAGCGCGCCGGGGCAGTGGCACCTGGCCGTCGCCCATCTACTCCAGGTTCTCGGCTGGGCATTCGCGACCCTGTTCGTCGCCGGGTACACCGGCATCGTCCGCAAGGCCTGACTTCGGCTCCCTTCCGTCACATCCGGTGGTCGCGGTCGGCGCACGGGAACAGGTCGGCCCGCCGCGCGCGGACCTGGCCGAGGTGGCGCGGAAGGCAGACCGGCCCCGCGGCGGTGTCGCCGAACCCCTCGACCGTGCGCGGGGCAGGCGGTTCACCGCCCGCTCCGTGAGCCGTCGCGCGGGAGATCCGGACAGGTGCCGGAGCCGGCGCGAATGGGGCGTGCGGAGTCTCGTCGGCGCGCGGGGATGATCCCTCGAAAGGGTGATTTTTTGTCCGGCGACTTGATTGTCGTAACCGCGTCCATTCGTGCCCTGTCGAGAGCTCTCGCGGTGATCCGCCCACCGAATTCCGGTGGCTGGGCGTGCAACGTTGACGGCGAAAGGGGCAGAGGTGGTTGACGTGTTCGGCCGACGTCGTGCGCGACGCCTACGGTGACCGCTGTGGTGGCGCCCCTGACGACAGGACACGGCCGGTGGAGCGGGAGGGGCGCGCGCGGGGCGGTTGACAGAATTGCTGGTGTCCCGCCGGGGAAATCGCTAGCGTCGGGAGGTGTTTCGCCGCCCCGGTCGTCCGGCCCGGGAGCAGGTGTTCCCCGTCGGCGCCCGTCACCGTCGACGACGGGGATCGGCCGAACCGACGCGTCGGGCGGTTCCCTGAACGGCCCGAGGGGAGTGGTGCCCTGGGCCGGGTGAGGCGATCACGTCAAAGGGAAGTCGATAAAGTACTCGTCGCACAGTGAATGACGGTCCTCCTCTCCACGCGCCGTCGCGCCGGCAGGTCCCCGACACGTTTCCGCGATGGCGCGGATTCTGGTCGCCGGACCTCGTGGTCCCACGTCCGTTTCGTCCATTTCCGGCGGACGTGACGGGGAGGGGAAACCGGAACCGGGAGGGGTTGCCTGTGACGTCGTCGGTCGACCTGCGCTTCAACGTCCTCGGTCCGCTCGTGGTCTCGTCCCCCAGGGGGACCCTGCGGTTGGGGCCGGCCCGGCAGCGCGCCGTCCTGTCCGCCCTGCTGCTGTCCCCGGGGCGGGTGGTGACCGCCGAACAGCTCACCGAGGCCGTCTGGCCGGGCGGTTCGCCCTCCGGCGGGGTGGCCAGCCTCCACAGCTACCTCTCGAACCTGCGCCGGCACCTGGAGCCGCACCGGCCGCCGAGGGAACGCAACCGGGTGCTCCGTCGGGAGCCGCTGGGTTACGTGCTGGCGGTGGAGCCCGAGCAGGTGGACGTCTGCCGCTTCGAGGCGTTGTTACGGGAGGGGCGGAGCCTCCTCCTCGACGGTCGGCACGCCGAGGCCAGCCGCGTGTTGGAGCGGTGCCTGGCGCTCTGGAGGGGCAGTCCCTACGCCGAGGTCGGCGACTACGAGCCCGCGGGGCGGGAGGCCACGCGCCTGGAGGAGTTGCGCCTGGTGGCGTGGGAGAGCCGCTGCGAGGCGGAACTCGCGTGGGGGCGCGACCCGGCGACCGTGGCCGCGGAACTGGAGGCGCTCAGCGCCCGGTGCCCCACGAGGGAGCGCCTGAACGCGCTCCTGATGCGCGCGCTGCGCCACGCGGGCCGCCCCGCGGACGCGCTGAAGGTGTACGACCGCACCCGCAGGGCGCTGGCCAGGGAGCTGGGCGTGGATCCCGGCCCCGAACTGCGCGGGCTCTTCGACGCGATCCTCCGCAACGAACCAGTGCCACCGCCGGCGTCGACGTCGGAGGTCGTGGCTGGGACGGGTTCGCGACCGCGAGCGCGGGACCACCTCCGGCGCGAGGGGCGCGAGGGACGCGAGGAGGACGTCAGGAGCGCCGCGCCGGTCCGCTCCCGCCTGCTGGAACGGGGAGACGAACTCGCGATCCTGGAAGGACACGCGCGCGCGGCGCGGGAGGGGAGAGGTCGCCTGGTCGTGGTCAGGGGCGCGGCGGGTGTCGGGAAGACCAGGCTGCTCCAGGAGTGGGAGCGCGCCCTCGCCGACGCCGGCGTCGACGTCGAGGTGGTCTGGGGGTCGTGCCGCCGGGCCGACGGCGAACGGCGTCGTCCCGTGTGGATGGAGATCCTGCGCCACCTCTGTCGGACGCGCGCCCCCGCCGTCCAGGAGTTCCGCGACCGGGTGCGCCCCGAACTCGCCGCGCTGTCCGCCGAGCTGTGGGCCGAACCACCGGTGCCGCCGGCGCACGGCCACGCGCACGACGGGGCCGAGGGCGGCTCCGTCCCCCGGCACGAGGTGGTGTGCCAACTGATCCAGTTCCTCGCGCGGCGGCGACCACTCGTGATCATCCTGGAGGACGGCCGCGCCGCCGACCGGCCCACCAGGGACCTGCTGGACCGCCTCGCGCCCGTGCTGTCGACGACGCCCCTGCTGGTGGTGGTGACCGAACGGTCCCCGGCAGGGCCGCGCGCCGACGTCGCGCCGTCGGTCCGGGCGCCGCTGCCGTCGGGGACCGCGGCCGAGGTGATCCACCTGCGCCCGATCACCACGGCCGCGTTGCGCGAGTTCGCGGCGGGCGTGGTCGGCGACGAGCTGGCCGAGCCGATCGGGTCCGCGCTGGGGGTGCTCACCGGAGGGCACCCCGCCGACGTCGGGCAGCTCGTGGAGTTCCTGGAGACGGTCAGGGAGCCGCCGCCGGCCGCCGGCATCCCCGGCGGCGGGGTCCCCGGCGGGGTCAGGGAGATCCTCCGCTGGTGGACGGGACGCCTGGGCCCCCGCACCAGGGACCTCCTGCTGGCCTGCGCCGTGGTGGGCGACGACGTCGACGCGGCCGTGATCAGGGAGGTCGGCGGGCTCGGCGAGGACACCCTGCACCACCTCGACCTCGCGGTGGCCTCCGGCCTGCTCGTCGAGGACCACCACGAGCGGTGCCGCTACCGCTTCGCCCACCCCAGGATTCGGCAGGTCCTCTACGGCGACCTCAACCGCGTCGACAGGGCCCGCCTGCACGCCAGGCTCGGGTCCTTCCTCGCCGCCCACGAGGTGGGCGTCGGCGCGGACGTCGAGCGGGTGGCCCACCACCTGTGGGAGGCGCGGGCCGTCGTGGACGTCGAGGAAGCCCTGGCCCAGACCTCCCGCGCCGCGCGCCACTGCGCCCAGCGGCTGGACTACGAGCGGGCCGAGACCTGGACGCGTCGCTCGCTGGAGCTGGCCCGTCAGCTCCCGCCCGACGACGACGCCCATGCCCGGCAGGTCGACCTGCTCGACCAGCTCGGCCACATCGCGATCACCGGGCGCGGGCTGTCCTCCGCCGAGGCGGAGAGCGCCTTCGCCGCGGCGCTGGAGATCTGCGAGAAGCACCGCCGCGCCGTGCCCGCCACCGTCCTCATGGGACTGTGCACGCTCTACTTCACCTCGGGGCGGCTGGCCAGCGCGGCCGGCATGGCCCAGATGCTGCTGGACCAGGGGTGCGCGACCGGGGACACCGTGGCCCTGGTGGGCGCCGCCTACGCCAAGGGCGTCGTCGCCTACCTGCGCGGCGAGGCCGACGTCGCGGTCAACGAGCTGAGCTGGGCGACGGGCCTGGTGGACCGGCTGCACGCCAGCAGCAGCGGCCCTCGCCTCATGAAGGTCTTCCACTGGTCCGACCCCCGGGTGAGCTGCCGGTCCTTCGAGGCCCTCGCCCGGTGGCTGCTCGACGACAGGGAGGCCATGGCCAGGGTCCGGCCCATCACGATGGCCGAGTCCGCGCCGCACACACCCGTCGACCGGATGGCGGCCACCTACGTCGACGCGGTGCTGGCCGCCTTCGCCGGTGAGGCGGACCAGGCCCTGCTGGCCGGCGCGGAGGGTCTGCGCCACGCGTCGGAGCACCGCTCGTCCTTCTGGCAGGCCATGATCCGGGGTCCCTACGGCTGGGCGGTGGCCAGGGCCGGCGACGTCACCAGGGGGCTGGCCCACCTCCGCTCGTCGGTCGAGGAACTCCGGTGGCACAAGGCGTTCCTGTACCTCCCGTTGCACCTGCTGTACCTCGCCGACGTGCAGGACCGCGCCGGCGACCGGCGCGGGTCGCGGGACAGCGTGCGCCGGGCGCTGGCGGAGATCCACCACCACGGGCTCCACGTCTACCTCCACCCCCGGTTCCCGTTCCGGGAGCTGCGCGAGCGGGCACAGCACGTCGACCTCGCCGCGCACCTCCCCGAGAACGACACGACCGGCACGGCCTACACGACCGGCACGACCGACAGGACCGGCACGGCCGGCACGGCCCGCACCGCCGACGCGCATGCCACGACAGACATGGTCACGACAGACACTTTCACGACGGACACTTTCACGACGGACATGACAGCCACGGCCGGGACGGACCCGGCCTCTCAGTTGATGCGCCGGTCCTGGTTGACCCAGTAGGGCTCCCGCAGTCGGTACTTCTGCACCTTGCCGTTGCTGGTCCTGGGCAGCGTCGCCCGGAAGTCCACCGAGGTGGGCGCCTTGTAGCCGGCCAGCCGCCGCTTGCAGTGGGCGATGAGGTCCGCCTCGGACACCCGCGCCCCCTCGGCGGTGACGACCACGGCCTTGACGGTCTCGCCCCACCGGTCGTCCGGCACGCCGATGACCGCCGCCTCGGCCACCGCGGGGTGGCCGAGGAGGCAGTCCTCCACCTCGACCGAGGACACGCTCTCGCCCCCGGTGACGATGACGTCCTTCATCCGGTCGAACAGGACGAGGTGGCCCTCGTCGTCCAGGGAGCCCACGTCGCCGGTGTGGAACCAGCCGGAGGACAGGGCCTTCGCGCTGGCCTCCTCGTCCCGCCAGTAGCGGTCGAGCATCATGTTCGACCGCGCCAGGACCTCGCCGCGCGAGGACACCCGCAGCCGCACGCCCAGCGCCGGCCCTCCCGCCCTGGTCAGCCCGCCGACCGTGTCGGGGGCCGGCACGGCGGGGCCTTCCGGCAGGCGCCGGTTGAACGTCAGCAGGGTGGTCTCGGTGAGGCCGTAGACCTGGTGGAACTCCCAGCCCAACTCGTTCTCGACGCGGGCGACGAGGTCGTCCCGGACCGGAGCCCCGGCGCACACCACGCGCACCCGCCCCGAGCCGGGGATCGGCCCCTCCCACCGCCGCGCCGCCGCGAGCACCGCGTCCCACACGGCGGGCGCCCCGAACGCGAGCGTCACCCCGTGCTCGGCGACCCGGCGCAGGATCTCGGTGCCGTCGATCCGGCGCAGCATGACCTGCTTGGCGCCCAACCCGGCCAGCAGGAACGGCACGCCCCAGCCGTTGCAGTGGAACGCGGGCAGGGTGTGCAGGTAGACGTCGCCCTCCCAGATCCGCCCGTGCACGCCGAAGGTCATGGCGTTGAGCCAGATGTTGCGGTGGGTCAACGCGACGCCCTTGGGGCGGGCGGAGGTCCCCGAGGTGTAGTTGAGGGTCGCGGTCGCGTTCTCGTCGGGGCATGACCACGGCCGGGGCTCGGTGTCGAACCGCATGACCTCGGTGTCGGTCTGCTCGCCGAGGACGAACCGCTTCGGCCCGCCGGCCGCGCCGAGCGCGGCGGCCGGGGTCTCCAGCTCGGGGTCGACCAGCACGACCGAGGCGTCGCAGTGGTCGATGATGTAGGAGATCTCCTCGGGGCGGAGCCGGAAGTTCACCGGGACGCAGACGCGTCCGCTGGCGGGCACGGCGTAGAGCAGCTCCAGGAGCCGGGCCGAGTTGTGGCTGACCACGGCGACGCGTTCGCCCACGCCGACGCCCAGCGCGTCCAGGCCGGCCTGCCAGGCCCGCACCCGCCGCAGCAACTGGCCGTAGGTGGTGGTGGGGACCGGCGTCGCCGGCTGGAGCGGCTCGTCGACGACGGCCGTGCGGTCGGCGGCGACCGCCTCGGCCCGGTCGAGGAAGTCGGCCACGGTGAGCGGAACCAGCATGCTTCGACCTCCGACAGGGGTACCGGGAGAGGGGAGGGCTGGCCGGTCTGGTGGCGTCACGGACACCTCCGGTCCGCCGTCGTCCACCGCCGTCCTGGCCGCACGGCCTCGATGTCGCGCCGGTGCCGCCCGTCCCACAGTGGCACGGCGGGACCCGCTCGGAGAAGTCCCGATCAGCCGGCGCCAAGTCGCGTCCAAGAAACCGCCAAGAGCGCCGGGTGACGATGGCGGCCGAAGCGAGGACCACGCCCACCGAGGGCGCGACGTCGAGGTCGGCGCGGGTCAGTGTGGGTCAGCGCGGGCAGCACGGGTCGGAGGGGCGATGCGAGACGAGGACCTGGTGACGGCGAGCACCTGGGCCGCCAACGGGTGGGTCGACGGCGACGGGATCGACGGGGCCACCCTGCGCAGGCTGGTCAGGGCCTGGCCCCGGCGCGCGGCGGTGACCACCAAGGCCGAGGTCGTGGAGCAGGCGAACGACTACGACCCGCTCCTCCCGGACTACCCGATGGAGATCGTCCCGTTCGCCGAGCACCCGCGCTTCCTGGCGGCCAGCCCCGAGCAGCGGCAGAAGGTCCTGACCGGGATGTGGATCGGCTACAACGAGCGCGTGATCGCCACGGAGCAGCTCATCGCCGAGCCGGCGTTCGAGCTGATCATGCACGGCGTGTTCCCCGGCAGCGACAGCCCGCTGGTCAGGCAGGGCATTCAACAGTCTATTGTGGACGAAAGCTTCCACACCTACATGCACATGCTGGCCATCTCCCGGACCCGAGAGCTGCGCGGGGTGCGGGAGCGACCGGCCCAGCCCGAGCTGGTCACCTACCGCCGGCTGCGCCAGGTGCTGGCGACGATGCCCGAGCGGTGGGAGCGGGACGTCGCCGTGCTGGTGTGGGGCGCGGTCGCGGAGACCTGCATCAACGCCCTGCTGGCCCTGATGGCCAGGGACCGCACGATCCAGCCCATGCACTCCCTGATCACCACCCTGCACCTGCGGGACGAGACGGCGCACGGCTCGATCGTGATCGAGGTCGTCCGCGAGCTGTACGCGCGGATGAACGCCGAGCAGCGGCGGACCCTGGTCCGCTGCCTGCCCCTGGCCCTGGACGCCTTCGCCGAGCAGGACCTCACCGCGTTGCGCCTGGAACTGGTCACCGCGGGGGTCAGGGGAGCCGACGAGATCGTGGGCGACCTGCGCGCGATGAGCGCGGGCAACCGCCTCGTCCGCGACTTCTCCGGCGCGCAGCGCATGGTCGAGCAGCTCGGCATCGCCGAGGCGGTCGACTTCGACTTCCCGGAGCGACCCGAGTGGTCGCCGGGCGTGGGGCTCGCCCAGTGAGCCCGGAGGCGGAGCGCGGCGACCGGTGGGTGCGCCGCTTCCATTCCGCTGACAGGGATGCCGCTGCCGGGCACGCTGACGCGCGCGAGGCGGAGGACGCGGTGCGGCTGGTGTGCCTGCCGCACGCGGGCGGGTCGGCCAGTTCCTTCTTCGCCCTCTCCCAGGCCATGCCGCCCGCCGTGGACGTGTTCGCCGTGCAGTACCCCGGACGGCAGGAACGGCGGCACGAGCGGCGCATCGAGGACGTCGGCGAGTTCGCCGACGAGATCGCCGCGGTGCTGGGGGACTGGTCGGACCGCCCCCTGGCGCTGTTCGGCCACAGCATGGGCGCGGTGATCGCCTTCGAGGTCGCCCGCAAGCTGGAGGAGGCCGGGGGCCGGCCGCCGGTCCTGCTGGTCGCCTCCGGGCGACGCGCCCCGTCCCGGACCAGGCCGGAGAACGTGCACAGGGGCGGCGACGAGGACATCCTCGCGGAACTGCGCCGGCTCGGCGGGACGCACTCCCGGCTGCTCGACGACGACGAGATCGTGCGCATGGTGCTCCCGGTGATCCGCAGCGACTACACGGCGGTGGAGCGGTACCGCTGCGCGCCGGGGCGGATGGTGGGCTGCCCGATCCTCACCCTGGTCGGGGACGCCGACCCCGTCGTCTCCCTCGACGAGGCCAGGGCGTGGTCCGAGCACACCACCGGCGACTTCGCGCTCCACACCTTCCGGGGAGGGCACTTCTTCCTGGAGTCCGCCGTCAGGGAGGTCGCCACCCTGGTCGCCCGGCGCCTCGCCGTCGCGCTCGAACACCGGCCGTAGAGCCCTAGAGCGATCCGAGACCGACCTGGCGGGGCGGCCCGACGTCGGCCTCGCGTCAGCGTGTCGCCCCGGCGGGACCCCGTCGCGCGAACACCGCGCGGCGCCCGACGTCGGACCCGGGAGGACCGGGAGGACCGGGAGGACCGGGAGGACCGGGAGGACCCGGGAGCGCGCGCACCCAGAACGGCCGACCCGCTGGAGAAAGGTGACCCGATGATCGTCGCCAGGATGCGGTCCACTGTGGAGCTGGCCGAGCAGCACCGGCTGGCCGCCCACTGGGACGGCCAGGGACACCGCTCGTTCCGCTGCCGGGTCGGCCGGTGGACGCTCGTCACGTTCCCCGACGTCGTCGCCGGGTCCCCGGCCGGTCAGGAGTTCGTCGAGGCGTTGCGCGCCGTCCCGGGGATCGAGTCCGTGGTCGACAGCACCGAGTCGCCGCCGCTGGCGAGCCTGCTGGCCACCGGTGAGCCGAGCGTCGTCCCGGTGGCGGGCGACCGGAGTGTGGGCGGCGGCGGGTTCACCGTCATCGCCGGTCCGTGCGCGGTGGAGGACGAGACCCAGTTGATGACCCTGGCGCGGGAGGTGCGGGATCACGGCGCCGACCTGCTCCGGGGCGGGGCCTTCAAACCCCGCACCTCGCCCTACGCCTTCCAGGGCCTGGGTGGGGAGGGACTGCGGATGCTGCGGGAGGCGTCCGAGGCCACCGGGCTCCCGGTCGTCACCGAGGTCCTCGACGTGGCGGGGGTGGAGGCCGTGGCCGAGGTGGCGCACGTGCTCCAGATCGGCGCGCGGAACGGCCAGAACTTCGCGCTGCTCCGCGAGGTGGCGCTCACCGGCCTGCCCGTCCTGCTCAAGCGGGGGTTCGGGTGCACCGTCGAGGAGTGGCTGCACAGCGCCGAATACCTGCTGATGGCGGGCAACGGCCACGTCGTGCTCTGCGAGCGCGGCATCCGCACCTTCGAGAACGCGACCCGGTTCACGTTGGACATCAGCGCGGTGCCCCTGGTGAAGCGGATCAGTCACCTCCCGGTGGTCGTCGACCCCAGCCACGCCTGCGGGCGCAGCGACCTGGTGGAGCCGTTGGCCGCCGTCGCGGCGGCAGCCGGGGCGGACGGCGTGATGGTCGACGTGCACCACGACGCCGACGCGGCGCGGTGCGACGGGAAGCAGGCGATCACTCCGGAGGAGTTCGGCGCGCTGGTGCACCGGACCGGCCGCGTCCTGCGCGGCCTCGACCGTCCGGCCCCGGAGGCGGGGCGCGCGCTGGCCGCGACGTAACCCCGGTGTCCACAGTGGACTAAGCGCGAGCGCCGCGCCCGGTTCGCGACGCCGGCCCGAGATCTCGGTGCGGGACCCGCGTGCGGCACGTCGTTGCCGGGAGCACCGCCCGTCCGGAGGCCGCCCCCTGCGAGGAAGGAAGCGATGATGGAGCTGAACGAGGGTGGCGGCCGGTCGCTCCGCCGGCGGCTGGCCGAGGCGCGGGAGGCGGAGCGCGACCGCCTGCTGCTGGAGCTGGTCCACGCGCACGCGTCCGCCGTCCTGGGACGGGACGAGCCGGTCGTGCTCGACCCCGACCGGGCCTTCGGCGCGCAGGGGCTGCGCGGCCGCGCCGCGCGGGCGTTCCGGGAGCGGCTGCGGGACGAGACCGGCGTCGACCTCCCCGCGACCGTCATCTTCGACTACCCAACTCCCCGCGCCCTCGCCGAGCACCTGGGCCTCGCGCTGCTCGGCCGGCACGACGACACCGCGCCCGCGCCCTCGTCGGGACAGGGGACCCCTGACGAGCCCATCGCCATCATCGGCATGGGGTGTCGTCTCCCCGGCGGGGTGGCCTCGCCGGAGGACCTGTGGCGGCTGGTGCGCTCGGAGACCGACGCGATCTCCGAGTTCCCCGACGACCGGGGGTGGACCGTCGAGTACGACCCCGACCCGGACCGCGTCGGCGCCGTGTGCACCCGGCACGCCGGCTTCCTCTACGACGCGGCCGACTTCGACGCCGACTTCTTCGCCATCAGCCCCGGCGAGGCCGTGACGATCGATCCCCAGCACCGGTTGCTGCTGGAGACGACGTGGGAGGCGATCGAGGGGGCGCGGATCGACCCGACGACGTTGCGGGGAACGCGTACCGGTGTCTTCGCCGGCCTGATGTACAGCGAGTACGGGGCGCGCATCCGGCACGTGCCGCCGAGCGCCGAGGGGTACCGCGTCGTGGGCAGCATGCCCAGCGTGGCGACGGGACGCCTCGCCTACACCTTCGGTTTCGAGGGGCCGGCGGTCACCGTGGACACCGCCTGCTCGTCCTCCCTGGTGGCCCTGCATCTCGCGGCCCAGTCCCTACGGAAGGGCGAGTGCTCGCTCGCCCTGGCCGGCGGTGTGACGGTGATGGCCACCCCGTGGGGGTACATCGAGTTCAGCCGGCAGCGGGGACTCGCCCCGGACGGGCGCTGCCGTTCGTTCTCCTCGGACGCGGGCGGCAGTAGCTGGTCCGAGGGCGTGGGCGTGCTGGTGCTGGAGCGGCTGTCGGACGCGCTGCGCAACGGGCGTCGTGTGCTCGCCGTCCTGCGCGGCTCGGCGGTGAACCAGGACGGGGCGTCCAACGGGCTGACGGCCCCCAACGGGCCGGCCCAACAGCGCGTGATCCGCGATGCCCTGGCCAACGCGGGGTTGACCACCGCCGACGTGGACTGCGTGGAGGCGCACGGCGCGGGGACCCGGCTCGGCGACCCGATCGAGGCGCAGGCCCTGCTCGCCACCTACGGCCAGGACCGGCCGGACGAACGTCCACTGTGGTTGGGGTCGTTGAAGTCCAACATCGGCCACACGCAGGCCGCCGCCGGTGTGGCCGGTGTGATCAAGATGGTGATGGCGATGCGGCACGGGACGCTGCCACGCAGCCTGCACATCGCCGAGCCGACGCCGTACGTGGACTGGTCGTCGGGCGCGGTGGAGCTGCTGAGCGAGGCCCGCCCGTGGCCCGAGGCCGGTCGTCCCCGTCGTGCCGCCGTCTCCTCGTTCGGCGTGGGCGGGACGAACGCCCACGTGATCCTGGAGCAGGCGCCGCCGGAGCCCGAACGTCCTCTGAGGACGACGAATGAGTCCACTGTGGAGAATGATCTGGGCTCTCGTCCGCTGCCCTGGCTGGTCTCGGGCCGGGGCGAGGCGGCGCTGCGGGCACAGGCACAGCGGCTCCGCGAGTTCCTGGAGCGCGAGTCTGACACGCGGGACGAGGACGTCGCGTACTCGCTGATGACGACCAGGACGGCGTGGGCGGACCGGGCCGTGGTCGTCGCGGAGTCGCGGGAGGAGGCCGTGGCGCGCCTGGCCGACCTGGCCAGGGGCGACCACGGGCAGCGGGTGGCGCGGGGCGTCGCCGGGACGCGGGACCGGCTCGTCTTCGTGTTCCCCGGCCAGGGTTCGCAGTGGCCGGGCATGGCGGCCGAGCTGATGACCTCCTCCCGGGTGTTCCGGGAGTCCATCCACGCCTGCGCCGACAGCCTCCGCCCCCACACCGACTGGTCGCTGACGAAGGTCCTGCGCGGCGAGGCCGGCGCGCCCATGCTGGACCGGGTCGACGTCGTGCAACCCGCGTTGTTCGCGGTGATGGTCTCCCTCGCGGCGCTGTGGCGTTCCTTCGGCGTGGAGCCGAGCGCGGTCGTCGGCCACTCGCAGGGAGAGATCGCGGCGGCGCACGTCGCCGGGGCCCTCTCGCTGGACGACGCGGCGCGCGTGGTGGCGGTCCGGAGCCGGGCGCTGCGGGCGTTGTCCGGCCGGGGCGGGATGGTGTCGGTCGCCGCGCCCCTCGACCAGGTGCTCCACGCGCTGGAGCCGTGGAACGGCGCGATCTCCGTCGCGGCGGTGAACGGCCCGAGGTCCGTCGTGGTCTCCGGTGAGGCCGCCGCCCTGGATGACGCGCTGGCCTCGTTCACCGCCAACGGGGTGCGGGCCCGCCGCATCCCGGTGGACTACGCGTCGCACTCGCCGCAGATCGACGAGATCCACGAGACCCTGCTGGGCGCGCTGACCGGAATCCAGCCACGGCCGGCCACCGTGCCGTTCTACTCGACCGTGGTGGGCGAGCCGATCGACACCACGACGCTGGACAGCGCCTACTGGGTGCGGAACCTGCGGCGCACCGTCCAGTTCGACCGGACCGTGCGGCGTCTGATCGCGGACGGCCACCCGACCTTCGTCGAGATGAGCCCGCACCCCGTCCTGACCGTGGGAGTGCAGGAGACCGCCGACGAGGTGGACGTCCCCGACGTCCTCACGGTCGAGTCGTTGCGGCGCAACGAGGGCGGCATGGCGCGGTTCCTCACCGCCGTCGCCGAGGCGCACGTCCACGGGGTCACCGTCGACTGGTCCGAGGCGTTCGCGCACACCGATCCCCGCGTGGTCGACCTCCCGACCTACGCCTTCCAACGCCGGCGCTACTGGTTGGAGGACGCGGCCCCCGCCGGTGCGGACGTGACGGCGGCCGGGATGGACACGGCGGACCACCCCATGCTGGGCGCGTGGGTCCCGCTGGCGGACGCGACCGGCGGGGCGGTGTTCACCGGGACCCTGTCGCTCCGGAGCCACCCGTGGCTGGCTGACCACGCCGTCGCCGACGTCGTCCTCGTCCCGGGCACGGCGCTCGTGGAGCTGGCGCTGCACGCCGGCGCCCAGGTGGGCTGCGACCTGCTGGAGGAACTCGTCCTGGAAGCTCCCCTGGTTCTCCCGGAGCAGGGCGCGGTCCGCGTCCAGCTTCGACTGGACGAACCCGACGGGGACGGCCGGCGCGCCCTCAGCCTGCACTCCCGCGCGGACGACGCCCCGATCGACGAGCCGTGGACCCAGCACGCCACCGGCACCGTGGCCCTCGGCGGCCACCAGCCCGATCCGCGACCGAAGCAGTGGCCGCCCGCCGGGGCCGAGGAGATCGCGCTCGACGACTGCTACCGCCAGTTGGCCAAGAGCGGCCTCCACTACGGCGAGGCGTTCCGGGGGCTCCGCCGCTGCTGGCGGCTGGGGGACGAGATCCACGCCGAGGTCGACCTCCCGGACAGCGCGGGCGGAGCCGGCTCCTACGGCCTGCACCCCGCCCTGTTCGACGCCGCGTTGCACGCCGCCGCCTTCGTCGGCTTTCCCGACGCGTCGTCGGACGGGTCCGTGACCAGACTGCCGTTCTCCTGGAACGGAGTGGAGCTGCACGCGGCCGGAGCCGCCCGGCTCCGGGTGCGCATCCGCTTCACCGGCCCGGGCTCGCTGTCGGTGGCCGCCACCGACCCCACCGGCCGGCCGGTCGTGACGGTCGCGACCCTCGGGATGCGTCCGGTGGCCGCCGAGTCCCTCCGGCGGGCGGCGGCCTCGACGCGCGCGGCGCTCTTCCGTCTGGAATGGCGGCCTCGGCCGGCGCTCGCGCCACGCGAACCCGGCGTGGTCGAGCGGTGGGCGTGGATCGGCCCTGAGGTTCCCGAACCAGCCAACGCCCTCACCGCACGCGGAGTCGTGCTTGAGCATCACACCGATCTGCCAGCGTTGCGGGAGTCTCTGGACGCGGGCGCCGACGCTCCCGACGTCGTCGTGCTCCCCGAGCTGTCGGGAGCGGAGGAGACCGAGATGGTCCCCGCCGTACACGAGACCATTCACCGGGTTCTGGCGGCGGTTCAGGGCTGGTTGGCCGACGAGCGACTGGCGAACACCCGTCTCGTCGTGGTGACCCGGGGCGCGATCGCGGCCGCGCCGGGGGCGCTGCCCGATCCCGTCCTCTCCGCCGTGTGGGGGCTCGTGCGCTCGGCCCAGACGGAGAACCCCGGCCGGGTCACCCTGGTCGACGTCGACGACCACGACGCGTCCTGGAGCGCTCTTCCCTCCACAGTGGACTCCGGTGAGACCCAGTTCGCGTTGCGCGACGGAACCGTCCTGACTCCCCGGCTCGCGCGGGTGACGACTCCCGCGACCACCCACCCGAACCCGCTCTGGCGTCCTGACGGGACGGTGTTGGTGTCGGGTGGGACGGGTGTGTTGGGTCGGTTGGTGGTGCGTCACTTGGTGGTGGCGCACGGGGTCCGGCGTCTGGTGTTGGTGTCGCGGTCGGGCTTGTCGGGGGACGGGGTTGGGGAGTTCCTCCGGGAGATGTCGGGGTTGGGGGCCGATATTCGGGTTGTGGCGGCGGATGTCGCTGATCGCGAGGCGTTGGCTTCGGTGGTGGGGTCGATTCCTGCGGAGTTCCCGTTGTCGTGTGTGGTGCATGTGGCGGGTGTGTTGGATGACGGTGTTGTGGGGTCGTTGTCTGGTGAGCGGGTCTCGTCGGTGTTGCGGCCGAAGGTGGATGGTGCGTGGTGGTTGCATGAGTTGACGGTGGGTTTGGGTGTGGGGTTTGTGGTGTTTTCGTCGGTGGCGGGGGTGTTGGGTTCTGGGGGTCAGGGTGGTTATGCGGCGGGGAATGGGTTTGTGGATGGGTTGGTGGGGTGGCGTCGTGGTGTGGGGTTGTCGGGGTTGTCGTTGGTGTGGGGGTTGTGGGGTGTTCGGTCGGGGTTGACGGGTGGTTTGGGTGAGGTGGATGTGCGGCGGATCGGTCGGTCGGGCATCCAACCCCTGTCGAACGACGAGGGACTCGCCCTCTTCGACCTCGCCTGCGCCTCCGACGAGCCGGTCGTCCTCCCGCTGCGCCTGGACACCTCGGTGCTCCGCGACGGCGACGCCCAGGACGTTCCCCCGCTGCTCAGGGGACTGGTCCGCTCCCCGGCGCGGCGGGCCACCGTCGACAGTGGACAGGACAGTGGCGGGGAGTCCTTCTCCGCCCGCCTCGCCCGCGCGTCGGAAGGGGAACAGGACGCCCTCGTGCTGAGCCTGGTGCGCGCCCACGTCGCCGCCGTGCTGGGCTACGACGACCCGCGAACGGTCGCGCTGCGCCGAGCGTTCGTCGACATCGGGTTCGACTCGCTGCGCGCCCTCCAGCTCCGGAACCGGCTGAACGGGGCGACGGGCCTGCGCCTGCCGGCCACCCTGGTCTTCGACCACCCGACGCCTGAGGCCCTCGCCCAGCACCTCCGCGCCCTGCTCCTGCCGAACCACCCGGCCCCGGTCGGCTCGCCGAGCCAGAACGGCCGGGCCGAGGCGGAGGGCTCCGCGGAGATCCCGTCCAGCCCTCTCCCGCGCGCCACCGACCTCCCCGCGGCGCCGGCCCCGAAGGACGACGAGGGGGCCGAGGCCGACGCGGTCGCCGAGCGACTCCGCTCCGCCTCCCTCCAGGAAATCCTCGACTTCATCGACAACCAGCTCGGCGAGTGAGCGCCCCGGCACGGCGACGCCCCCGACCGACGTGGACTGAATGAGGTGTCCCATGGTGGACGAACACAAGATCCGCGACTACCTGGCCCGGGTCACCGGAGAACTCCACGACGCGCGGCGACGGCTGCGGGCCGCCACCGCCGGTGAGCGCGAGCCCGTCGCCATCGTCGGGATGGCCTGCCGCTTCCCCGGCGGCGTGGAGTCCCCCGAGGACCTGTGGCGGTTGGTCGTCGACGAGATCGACGCCGTCTCCCCGTTCCCCAGCGACCGGGGATGGGGGATCGACACCCTCTACGACCCGGACCCGGACAGCTTCGGGACGTCCTACGTCCGCGAGGGTGGTTTCCTCGACGGGGCGGCGGAGTTCGACCCCGAGCTGTTCGACGTCTCACCCCGGCAGGCGCTGACGATCGACCCGCAGCAACGCCTGGTCCTGGAGACGACGTGGGAGGCGATCGAGTCGGCCAGGATCGACCCGACCTCCCTGCGCGGCTCCCGGACCGGGGTGTTCGTCGGCCTGATGCACAACAGCTACACCTCGGCGACCACGGCCACCACGCCCAGCACCGAGGGCTACCTGGTGATGGGCAGCACCGGCAGCATGGCGTCGGGACGCGTCGCCTACACCTTCGGTTTCGAGGGGCCGGCGGTCACCGTGGACACCGCCTGCTCGTCGTCCCTCGTCTCGTTGCACCTGGCCTGTCAGGCGCTGCGCCAGCGGGAGTGCTCCCTCGCGGTCGCCGGCGGCGTCACCGTGATCGCCAAGCCGGCCGGGTTCGTGGAGTTCAGCCGGCAGCGCGTCCTCGCGCCCGACGGTCGTTGCCGTTCCTTCTCGGCCGACGCCGCGGGCACGAGCTGGTCGGAGGGTGTCGGTGTCCTCCTCGTGGAGCGGTTGTCCGACGCGCTGCGCAACGGGCACCCCGTCCTGGCGGTGGTCCGTGGCTCCTCGGTGAACCAGGACGGGGCGTCCAACGGCCTCACCGCGCCGAACGGCCCGGCCCAGCAACGGGTGATCCGGCACGCGCTGAGCACTGCTGGGCTGACGCCCGCCGACGTGGACGCCGTCGAGGCGCACGGAACCGGGACCCGGCTCGGTGACCCGATCGAGGCGCAGGCCCTGCTCGCCACCTACGGCCAGGACCGGCCATCGGACCGTCCACTGTGGCTTGGGTCGCTGAAGTCCAACATCGGCCACACGCAGGCGGCTGCCGGCGTCGCCGGTGTGATCAAGATGGTGATGGCGATGCGGCACGGCGTGTTGCCGCGCAGCCTGCACATCGCCGAGCCCTCGCCCTTCGTCGACTGGTCCTCCGGGGCCGTGAAACTGTTGACGGAGACGCGTCCCTGGCCCGAGGTCGACCGTCCCCGCCGCGCCGCCGTCTCGTCCTTCGGTATCAGCGGCACGAACGCCCATGTCATCCTGGAGCAGGCCCCTCCGCGACCGGCCCCGGCTCCCGAGTCCGGCCAGAACGGACAGAACGGCCAGAACGGCCCGGCCATCCAGAATGGCCCGGCCAGCCAGGACGACCAGGACGGCCAGGACGCCGCGCCGGCCCGTGGCCGGGTGGTGCCGTGGCTGGTCTCGGCGCGCGGCGATGCGGCACTGCGCGGACAGGCCCAGCGGCTGCGGAGCTTTCTGGAGGACCGCACCGAGCTGCGCGAGGTGGACGTCGCCTGGTCATTGGCGACCACCAGGGCCGCGCTGGACGACCGCGCCGTCGTGATCGGTCGCGGCGGGGACGAACTGCTCGCCGGGCTGGCCGCGGTGGCCCTGGGCGAACCCAGCCCCGGTGTGGTGCGCGGAACGACGACAGGGGACACGCGTCTCGCGTTCGTCTTCTCCGGGCAGGGCGCGCAGCGGGTCGGGATGGGGCGCGAGTTGTCCGCCCTGTTCCCCACCTACGCACGCGCGTTCGACGAGATCTGCGCGGAGTTCGACCAGCACCTGGACGTGTCGCTGCGCGACGTCGTCTTCGGCGGGGACGGCGTTGACCGGGCGTTGGTCGACCAGACGCTGTACACGCAGCCGGCGTTGTTCGCCGTCGAGGTCGCCCTGTTCCGGCTCGTGGAGTCGTGGGGTGTCCGGCCGGACTTCCTCACCGGGCATTCCATCGGCGAACTGGCCGCCGCGCACGTGGCCGGTGTCCTGTCCCTGCCCGACGCGTGCGCGCTGGTCGCCGCGCGCGGCCGGCTCATGCAGGAGCTTCCGCCCGGCGGCGCGATGGTGGCCGTGCGGGCCACCGAGGCGGAGGTCGCCCCGTTGCTGGCCGGGCGGGAGGCGGACGTGGCCCTGGCCGCCGTGAACGGCCCGGACTCGGTGGTCCTGTCGGGCGTCGAGGAGGCGGTCAGCGAGGTGGCCGCCGTGCTCGCCGAGCGGGGGCGCCGGACGAAACGGCTGGTGGTCAGCCACGCCTTCCACTCTCCGCTCATGGACCCGATGCTGGACGACTTCCGTCGCGTCGTGGAACGGCTGAGGTTCCACTCCGCTCGGCTCCCCGTGGTGTCGACGGTGACCGGACGGGTCGTTGACGCCGCCGCGTGGAGCGACCCGACCTACTGGGTGGAGCAGGTCCGGCGGCCAGTGCGGTTCGCCGACGCGATCACCGCCCTGCACCGGGAGGGCGTTGGCGTGTTCCTCGAACTGGGACCCACCGCGTCGTTGACGGCGTTGGGAGCGGAGACGCTGGGCGAGGACGGAAACGCCACCTTCGTCGCCGCGCTCCGCGCCGACCGCGCCGAGGACCAGGCCGTCACCACCGCTGTCGCCACGCTGCACACCCGGGGCGTCGAGGTGGACTGGGCCGCCTTCCTCGCGGGACTCGTGGGATCGGACGCCCGCCAGATCGACCTGCCCACCTATGCCTTCCAGCGTCAGCGCTACTGGATCGAGGAGCCGAGGACCAACGCCTGGCCGAACGGGGGGCCGAACGCCGGGGCGCCCTCTTACGACTCCGTCCACAGTGGTCGTCCACTGTCGACTCATCCGCTGGTGAGCGGTGTCGTCTCGGTCGCCGACTCCGACCATCTGTTGTTGACCGGGACCCTGTCCCCGTCGACCAGCCCCTGGCTGGCCGACCACGTGATGGCCGGCGCGGTCCTGGCGCCCGGCACCGCGTTCCTCGACCTGGCCCTGGTCGCCGCCGAGCGGGTCGGCTGCGACCGGGTGGACGAGCTGGTGCAGGAGGCTCCCCTCGTGCTGGACGCGGACCGGGCCGTCGAGTTCCAGGTCGCGGTGGGCGGAGCCGACGAGGAGGGCCGTCGCGAGCTGCGCGTCTACTCCCGTCCCCAACCCGACTCCACCCACGGGGACACCGACGGGGCCACGGCCACCGACCAGGCGGCATGGACCCGCAACGCCAGCGGAACGCTGTCCGCGAGCGGGGAGACGGACGCCCGCGCCGACACCGACCTGACCTCCTGGCCGCCCCAGGGCGCCGAGCCCGCCGACGTCAGCGACCTCTACGACCGGCTCGCCGAGCAGGGCTACGTCTACGGTCCCGCCTTCCAGGGCCTGGTCGCCGCGTGGCGACGCGGTGACGAGGTGTTCGCGGAGGTGCGCCTGCCCGAGCCCCAGCGGGCCGAGGCCGACCGGTTCCGGGTCCACCCCGCCCTGCTCGACGCGGCGCTGCACGCGATGGCCGTCGGGACGGACGGGGAGGAGGGCTCCCGTTCGCTGCCCTTCTCCTGGAGCGGGGTGTCGCTGTCGCTCACCGGAGCCACCACGCTGCGCGTGCGACTGACCCGCACCGGCGCGGACACGGTGTCGGTCCACGCCAGCGACGACACGGGCGCGCCGGTGGTGGCCATCGACTCCCTGCTCCGCCGCCCATTGTCCACAGAGGACCTGTCGGTGGCCCGAAGGGTGATCCAGGAGTGCCTCTACCGACTGGACTGGATCGGCGTTCCCCTGCCGGACGACGACCGCGCGGGATCGCGACGCTGGGCCATACTGGGTTCCGAGGACCGCGCTCGGTCCACAGTGGCCGGAGACCTCCCGCCTGAGTGGCTCCGTCACCCCGACCTGCCGTCCCTGGTCGCGGCGATCGAGGCCGGCCAACCGGCTCCCGGGGTCGTGCTCGCTCCGCTCACGACCGCCTACGACCACGCCGACACCCCGGCGGTGGTGCACCGACTGACCCACGACGTCCTCGACCTCCTCCAACAGTGGTTGGCCGAGGACCGGCTCACCGACAGCCGCCTGGTGTTCCTCACGCGCGGCGCAGTCGCCGCCACACCTGGCGACCACGTCCGCGACCTGCCGGGCACGGCGGCGTGGGGCCTGGTGCGGTCCGCCGCCAGCGAGAACCCGGGCCGGTTCGTGCTCGTCGACCTCGACGACCAGGCATCCTCCACGTCCGCCCTCGCCGCCGCACTGGCCGGCGGCGAACCCCAACTCGCCCTGCGCGGCGGGCGCGCCCACGCGCCGCGCCTGGCCCGCGCCGTGCCAACCCACCTCACCCCGCCGCCGGACGCGGACACTTGGTGCCTGGACACCGTCGGCAGGGGGACGCTGGAGAACCTGCGCCTCGTCCCCTGCCCGGAGGTCACCGGGGAGCTGGAACCCGGGCAGGTCCGGATCGCGGTCAGGGCCGGCGGGCTCAACTTCCGCGACGTCCTCATCGCCCTCGGCATGTACCCGGGCGAGGCCACCCTCGGCAGCGAGGGCGCCGGCGTCGTCACCGAGGTCGGCCCCGGTGTCGAGGGCCTCGCCGTGGGCGACCGCGTCACCGGCCTGTTCCCCCGGTCCTTCGGCCCGACCGCCGTCGCCGACCACCGCTACCTCGCGCGGATCCCCGAGGGCTGGACCTTCGCCAGGGCCGCGTCGGTCCCGGCCGCCTACCTCACCGCCTACTACGGGCTGTTCGACCTCGCGGCGCTCCAGCCGGGGGAGAGCGTCCTCGTGCACGCCGGCGCGGGCGGCGTCGGCATGGCCGCGATCCAACTCGCCACGGCCCGGGGCGCGGAGGTGTTCGCGACGGCCAGCCCCGGCAAGTGGGACACCCTGCGGTCGCTTGGGCTGGACGACGACCACATCGCCTCCTCCCGCACCCTCGACTTCGAGGAGAAGTTCCGGCGGACCAGCGGGGGACGGGGGGTCGACGTCGTCCTCAACTCGCTCACCCAGGAGTTCGTCGACGCCTCCCTCCGCCTGTTGGCCCCCGGCGGACGCTTGGCCGAGATGGGCAAGACCGACATCCGGGACGCCGCCGACGTCGAGGCGGCGCATCCCGGAGTCCGCTACCGGGCCTTCGACCTCATGGAGGCCGGCCCCCGCCGCATCCAGGAGATGTTGGGCGAACTCATGCGCCTGTTCGAGCAGGGCGCGCTCACCACCTCGCCCGTCCGCGCCTGGGACGTGCGCCAGGCGAAGGAGGCGTTCCGCCACCTTCAGCAGGCGCGGCACGTCGGCAAGGTCGTGCTGACGGTGCCGACGCCGTGGGACCCCGACGGGACGGTGTTGGTCTCGGGCGGCACCGGCGGATTGGGTCGGTTGGTGGTGCGTCATTTGGCGGTGGCGCACGGGGTTCGTCGTTTCGTGTTGGTGTCGCGGTCGGGCTTGTCGGGGGACGGGGTTGAGGAGTTCGTCGGCGAGTTGATGGGAATGGGGGTGGATGTTCGGGTCGCGGCGGCGGATGTGTCTGTTCGGGATCAGGTCGCTGAGGTGATCCGGTCGGTTCCGGTTGAGCATCCGTTGTCGTGTGTGGTGCATGTGGCGGGTGTGGTGGATGACGGTGTTGTGGGGTCGTTGTCTGGTGAGCGGGTCTCGTCGGTGTTGCGGCCGAAGGTGGATGGTGCGTGGTGGTTGCATGAGTTGACGGTGGGTTTGGGTGTGGGGTTTGTGGTGTTTTCGTCGGTGGCGGGGGTGTTGGGTTCTGGGGGTCAGGGTGGTTATGCGGCGGGGAATGGGTTTGTGGATGGGTTGGTGGGGTGGCGTCGTGGTGTGGGGTTGTCGGGGTTGTCGTTGGTGTGGGGGTTGTGGGGTGTTCGGTCGGGGTTGACGGGTGGTTTGGGTGAGGTGGATGTGCGGCGGATCGGTCGGTCGGGCATCCAACCACTGTCCACTGAGGACGGTCTGGCGCTGTTCGACGCCGCCGTGGCCCGCCCCGACCCCGTGCTCGTGCCGGTGCGGTTGGACACCAGCGCCTTCCGGCGCGACCCCGACGACGCTCCCGCGATCCTGCGGAACCTGCTGCCAGGGGCGGCCCGCCCCGGCCGCCGTGCCACCGACCGCGTCGCCGCGTCCGGTCCCGACGCCCTCCGTCAGCGCCTGACCACCCTGTCCGGCCCCGACCGCGCCCGGGCGCTGCTGGACCTCGTCCGCGGCCACGTCGCGGCGGTGCTCGGCCACGCCACGCCCGACGCCGTCGAGGCCGACCGCACCCTCAAGGACCTCGGCTTCGACTCCCTGGCCGGCGTGGAGCTGCGGAACCGGCTGAACGGGGCGACGGGCCTGCGGCTGCCGGCCACCCTGGTCTTCGACCACCCCACCTCCGCCGCGCTCGCCGCGCACATCGGCGAGGAACTCCTCGGACACGCCGGTGAGAACGGCGCGTCCACCATGGACGGCATGACCGCCGGGACCGACACGGGCGATCTCACCGACGCCCAGATCCGGGAGATCCTGAACGCGATCCCCCCGGCCAGGGTCCGTGAGTCCGGCCTGCTGGAGACCCTCGCCGCGCTCTCCGGCGTCCACAGTGGAGAGACCACCGGCGGCGAAGCCGGCGCCGGAGAAACCGACGGCGGGGAGACCCGCGGCGGGGACGGCGCGGTGACGAGCACGATCGACGAGCTGAGCGTGGAACACCTCGTGCGCATGGCGTTGCACCAGGACCAGGCGTGAGGGAAGGGAGGGAGGAGTTCGCCATGACCATGCCCGTGGACAGGGTCGTCGAGGCGCTGCGGGCCTCGCTGAAGGAGAACGAGCGCCTGCGGCGACGGCACCGCGAGCTGACGGCCGGCGCGACCGAGCCCGTCGCGATCATCGGGATCGGCTGCCGCTACCCCGGTGGCGTGGAGTCCCCCGAGGACCTGTGGGACCTCGTGGCCGCCGAGCGGGACGCGATCACCGGCTTCCCGGAGAACCGGGGCTGGGACGTCGAGGGCCTGTACGACCCGGACCCCGACCACACCGGCACCTCCTACGTCCGCGAGGGCGGCTTCCTCCACGAGGCCGGTGACTTCGACGCCCGGTTCTTCCGGATCAACCCCCGTGAGGCGTTGGCCATGGATCCCCAGCAGCGGTTGCTGCTGGAGACGACGTGGGAGGCGATCGAGCGCGCGCGGATCGACCCGACCTCGCTGCGCGGCAGCCAGACCGGCGTCTTCATGGGCGCGATGTTCAACGGCTACGCCCAGTACTTCTCGCGGGGCACCGAGGGCCTTGAGGGCTACATCCTGACCGGCACGTCGCCGAGCGTCATCTCGGGGCGGCTGTCCTACGCCTTCGGCTTCGAGGGGCCGGCGTTCACCCTCGACACCGCGTCCTCCTCGTCCCTGGTGGCGCTCCACGTGGCGTGTCAGTCCCTGCGCCACGGCGAGTGTTCCCTCGCCCTGGCCGGCGGCGTCGGCGTGCTCGCCACCCCCACCGGGTTCGTGGAGTTCAGCCGACAGCGCGGTCTGTCCCCCGACGGCCGCTGCCGCTCCTTCTCGGCCGACGCCGCCGGCACCAACTGGGCGGAGGGTGTGGGCGTGCTGGTGCTGGAGCGCCTGTCGGACGCGCTGCGCCACGGGCACCCCGTCCTGGCCGTCATCCGGGGCTCGGCCATCAACCAGGACGGGGCGTCCAACGGTCTCACCGCGCCGAACGGGCTGTCCCAGCAGCGCGTGATCCGCCAGGCCCTGGCCAACGCCGGGCTGACCACCGCCGACGTGGACGCCGTCGAGGCGCACGGCACCGCCACCAGGCTGGGCGACCCGATCGAGGCGCAGGCCCTGCTCGCCACCTACGGCCAGGGCCGACCGGCCGACCGGCGGCTCTGGGTGGGCTCCCTGAAGTCGAACATCGGGCACGCGCAGGCGGCGGCGGGCGTCGGCGGCGTGATCAAGACCGTGATGGCGATGCGGCACGGCGTGCTGCCGCGCAGCCTGCACATCGCCGAGCCGACCCCGTTCGCCGACTGGTCGTCGGGCGCGGTGGAGTTGTTGACCGAGGCCCGTCCCTGGCCCGAGGTCGACCGTCCCCGCCGTGCCGCCGTCTCCTCCTTCGGTGTGGGCGGGGCCAACTGTCACGTGGTCCTGGAACAGGCTCCGGAGCCGGGCGCGTCGGCGGGGGAGCGGCCGGCGGCCGGCGAGCCGCCGACCCTGCCCTACGTGATCTCGGGTCGCGGCGCGGACGGGTTGCGCGCGCAGGCGCGTCGCCTGCGCCGGTTCCTCGGTGCCCACCCCGAACTGCGCCCGCTCGACGTCGCGTACTCGGCGGCGACCACGCGGGCCGTGCTGGACGAGCGGGCCGTCGTCCTGGCCTCGAACCGGGACGAACTCCGGGAACGACTCGCGGGGCTCGCCCACGGAACGGACCAGCCGGGTGTGGTGCGCGGGGCCTCGCCCCGGGACGACCACCGCGTCGCGTTCGTCTTCTCCGGACAGGGCTCGCAGCGGACCGGAATGGGCCGTGAGCTGTACCGGGCGTTCCCCGTCTACGAGCAGGCGTTCGACGAGATCTGCGCCGAGTTCGACCAGCACCTGGACGTGCCGCTGCGCGACGTCGTGTTCGCGGAGAACGGCGTCGACCGGGCGTTGGTCGACCAGACGCTGTACACGCAGCCGGCGTTGTTCGCCGTCGAGGTCGCCCTGTTCCGGCTGCTCGACCACTGGGGTGTGCGTCCGGATCTCGTGGCGGGGCATTCGATCGGGGAGTTGGCCGCCGCCCACGTCGCCGGTGTCCTGTCCCTCGCGGATGCTTGTCTGCTGGTCGCGGCGCGCGGACGGCTCATGCAGGCGTTGCCCGAGGGCGGCGCGATGGTGAGCGTTCAGGCGTCCGAGGTGGAGGTGGCGCCCCGGCTGGCCGGGTTGGAGTCCCGCGTCGGCATCGCCGCCGTGAACAGCCCGACCTCCCTGGTGATCTCCGGCGACGAGGGCACCGTGCTGGAGCTGGCGGCGGAGTGGGCGGAGGCGGGCCGCAGGACCAGGCGGCTGGTGGTGAGCCACGCGTTCCACTCGCCCCTCATGGACCCGATGCTGGACGAGTTCCGCGAGGTCGCGGCGCGGATCACCTTCGCGGCTCCCCGCATCCCCCTGGTCTCCACCCTGACCGGCGAACTGGTCACGGGGGAGGAGTTGGCGTCGCCTGACTACTGGGTGCGCCATGTGCGGCGGACCGTGCGGTTCGCCGACGGGGTGCGCTCCCTGACCGCAGGGGGCGCCAGCGCGGTCGTCGAGGTCGGGCCGGGCTCGGCGCTGGCCACCCTGGTCCAGCAGTGCACAGTGGACAGTCCTGTGGTGCTGACCCCGACCCTGCGCTCCGGCCGTCCGGAGACCGAGAGCGTTCTCACCGCCCTCGCCCGGCTACACGTCGAGGGCGTGACCGTGGGGTGGCCGGCGTTCTTCACCGGAACCGGGGCCGAGGCCGTCGACCTCCCCACCTACGCCTTCCAGCGGCGGCACTACTGGCCGGACACCACCCCCACCGGCGCTCCGCGCGTCCCCGACATGACCCAGGAGCCGGACCCGGAGTTCTGGTCGGCGGTCGAACGGCAGGACCTCGGCGCGCTCCTCAATGGACAGTCCACACAGGACGATGACCACCGGGCGGACATGCTGTCCTCGGTGTTGCCGGCGCTGGCCCGGTGGAACCGGCGACGTCGACACCGCCCGACGGTCGAGCGGTGCCGGTACCGGTTGAAGTGGGAGCGGGTCACCCCTGCCGAACCCACGAGGGCGGCGGGGCGCTGGCTGGTCGTCGTGCCGGAGGGCCACGCCGACGACGCGGTGGTCACGAGCTGTGCGCAGGCCCTCGTCGACCATGGCGGGCAGATCCACGAACTCGTCCTCGACCCCATCACCGCCGACCGCCACACCCTGGCCCGGCGTCTGCGTGACCTCACGGAAGGGGACGGCCCGGCGCGCGTCGACGGGATCCTGTCCCTCCTGGCTCTGGACGAGGGCACCAGCCCGGACCACACCTCCCTGTCCCGGGGTCTGTTCCTCACCCTGACCCTGATGCAGGCGCTCGGCGATGCCCAGACCGGCGTTCCCCTGTGGTGTGTGACGCGCGGTGCCGTCGCCACCTCGGTGGTCGAACCGCTCGGCAACCCCGTCCAGAGCCAGGTGTGGGGCCTGGCCCGGTCCTTCGCCCTCGAACACCCCGACGCGTGGGGCGGCCTGGTCGACCTGGCGGGGCCGCTGGACGAGCGGGACCGGGAGCGGCTGGCGGCGATCCTGACCGGGGCGCAGGGTGAGGAGCAGGTGGCGGTGCGCCCCGCCGGCCTGTTCGCCGCCCGGTTCGTGAGAGCCCCGCGTGAGGGGACCACCCGTCCGACCTGGTCAGGCGCGGGCACCGCGGTGATCACCGGGGGCACCGGACGCGTGGGGGCGCAGGTCGCGCGGTGGCTCGCCCGCCAGGGCATGAGGCACCTCCTCCTGGTCAACCGCCGTGGCGAGGACGCCCCCGGGGCGCGGGAACTGGTGGCCGAGCTGGTCGCGGCCGGCGCCTCGGTCACCGTCTCCGCCTGCGACGTCACCGACCGTGACGCGCTCGCGGCCGTGCTGGAGCAGGTGCCGGCCGAGCACCCGGTGCGGGTCGTGGTCCACGCCGCCGGCGTCGCGGAGGACCACTTCGTCGCAGCGCTGACCCCGGCCCAGCTCGACGCCGTGCTCCGCGTCAAGGTGGACGGCGCCCGCCACCTCCACGAGCTGACCGCGGACCAGGACCTGACCGCGTTCGTGCTGGTCTCCGCCCTCGCGGGCACGATGGGCGGCGCGGGACGGGCGAGCTGCGCCGCCGCCGACGCGTTCGCGACCGCCCTGGCCCAACACCGGCACGGCCTCGGCCTGGTGGCCACGACCGTCGCCTCGGGGCCGTGGGCGAGGGACGACGCCGCGGCCGAGGATCACGCCGACGGCCACGCCGACGGTCCTCGCCGCCCCGGCATGTTCACCCTGCCGCCGGGCACCGCGCTCGCCGCCCTCGGGCAGGCGCTCGACCACGCCGACGCGGTCGTCCTCGTCGCCGACATCGAGTGGGACGGCTTCGCCAGGGCCTTCCTCAGTGGACGGACACCCGCGTTCCTGCGCGAGGTGCTGGGCGGGAGCCGGGAGACCGGCACCGCCTCGGCCACGACGACCGAGGGTGACTCCGCGACCACCTTGCGTCGACGGTTGTCCGGCCTTCCCGAGTCCGAACAGGACGCGGTCCTGCTCGACCTGGTCAGGACCAGCGTGGCCGCCGTCCTCGGCCACCCCACCCCTGAGGGGATCACGCCCGACCAGAACCTGCTGGACCTGGGCTTCGACTCCCTCACCGCGGTGGAGATCCGCAACGTCCTCAACGGGTCCACCGGCCTGCGCCTGCCCACCAGCGCCGTGTTCGACCACGTGACGCCGCGCGCCATGGCGAGACACATCCGCTCCGGCATGGCCGCCGAGGACACCGGAGCCGGCGGGGACGACCGGGGAACAGTGGCCGTCACCACACCAGTCTGACGACGAAGCGCGCCCGCAGCGAAGGACGATGGTCCCGACGCCCGCCGTGCGGGGCGCACCAGCAGAACGAGCGGACCGAGTCGCAGTAGGGAGCCCATCCGTGACCTTCGACGAGCGCGTGAACGGCGGCATCACCAAGGAAGTCCTCAGAGGACAGTCCGTCTACACCAGGATGTACCTGCCCCTGTACGACCTGTCGGTCTTCTGGGGCACCACGCCGCTGTTCTGGCGTTGTTCGCCGCGCACCCTGCGCGACTGGTACACCCGCAACGTCGGCGCGCGCCACCTGGAGGTCGGGGTCGGCAGCGGGTACTTCCCGTCCCGCTGCTCCTTCCCGGTCTCCACGCCCGAGATCACGTTGCTCGACCTCAACCAGAACTGCCTGGACTACACCGCCACCCGGCTCGCCCGGCACCGCCCCCAGCGGGTGCGGGCGAACGTGCTGGAGCCCTTCCCGCTGCCCGCCGGCGCGTTCGACTCGGTCTGCATGAACTTCCTGCTGCACTGCGTGCCCGGCGACCTGCGGGAGAAGGGCGTGGCCTTCCGGCACGCGGCGACGGTGGTCCGCCCCGGCGGCGTCGTGTTCGGCAGCACGGTGCTGTCCTCGGGCGTCCCGGTCTCCGCGCCCACGCGGGCGATGCTGAAGGTCCTCAACTGGCGGGGGATCTTCCACAACGACCGCGACGACCTCCAGGACCTCCGGGACCAGCTCGCCACCCACTTCGCCGACCACGAGGTCGTCGTCGAGGGGTGCGTCGCGATGTTCCGGGCGTGGACCGCCGAGGACAGCGGCGACGCGCCGGGCGCGTCGCCCCGCTGAGCCCGACCGGTCATCGGGCCGGCGCGTCGCTCGGGAGGCGCGGCCACCCCACCACGGCTCGGGGTGGCCCGCCTCGCCGGCGCGCTTCTCGGCCCGCCCCAGCCCCCGCGAGACGTGCAGGAGGCGCAAGGTGCGTGTGCTGCTGATCGACAACTACGACTCCTACACGTACAACCTGTACCAGCTCCTCGCCCGCGTCCACGGCAAGGAGCCGACCGTCCTGGTCAACGACGACCCGTCCTGGCCGGACGTCGACCTGTCGGCGTTCGACTGCCTCGTCATCTCGCCGGGACCGGGCCGACCCCAGCGCGCGTCGGACCTCGGCTGGTGCCGGCGCGTCCTCGACGAGCACGACGAGCTGCCGATCCTCGGGGTCTGCCTGGGGCACCAGGCGATCGCCCACCACCACGGCGCGACCGTGGAGCGGGGCCGGCCCCGCCACGGGCACCTCACCCGGGTCCGGCACCGCGGCCAGAACCTGTTCGACGGACTGCCCCAGGACTTCGTCGCCGTCCGCTACCACTCGCTGCGCGTCGCCGAACCCCTGCCTGAGGAGCTGGAGGCCATCGCGTGGGCCGAGGACGGCACGGTGATGGCCCTGCGCCACCGCCACCTGCCCCGCTGGGGCGTGCAGTTCCACCCCGAGTCCATCGCCACCGAGTGGGGCGCCCACCTCCTGCGGAACTTCGCGGTGCTCACCGGGCACTCCCACGTGGCCGCCGCGCCCTCGGGGCACACGTCGTGGCCCGCGCACCGGCCGCACACCGGGGACGCGGGGGACAGCGGGCCGGGCCTCCGGCTCGTCGTCGAGGTGGTGGACCGGCCCGTGGACACCGCCGCGCTGTTCTCCGCGCTGTTCGGCGGGAGCGCGTCCTGCTTCTGGCTCGACAGCAGCGAGGTGGACAGCCGGCGCGCCCGGTTCTCCTTCCTCGGCGACGCCGGCGGCCCGCTGGCCGAGACGCTCACCTACCGGGTCGGGACCGACGTCGTCGAGGTGCGCGACGCCCACGGCCGACGGACCGAGCGGGGCAGCATCTTCGACGTCCTGCGGCAACGGCTGCGGGACCGGGCGCTCTCCACGCCCGAGCTGCCCTTCGACCTCAACGGCGGCTACGTCGGGTACTTCGGCTACGAGATGAAGGCCGAGTGCGGCAGCCCGAACACCCACGTCGCGCCCACGCCCGACGCCGTCTGGATGTTCGCCGACCGGCTGGTCGTCGTGGATCACGAGGAACACCGGGTCTACGTCGTCGCCGTCTGTCGGGAGCACGAGAGGGGACAGGCCCGGGACTGGGTGGACGAGACGGTGTCGCGGGTTCGCTCACTCGCCGACGCCCCACCCGAGCCCGGTCCCGTCGTGCCGGCGGTGAGCGCCGCATCGGCCCCTGCGGTGTTCTCCCGATCCCGCGCCGAGTACGTCAGTGACATCGGGGAGTGCCTGGACGAACTGCGCCAGGGCGAGAGCTACGAGATCTGCCTGACCAACCGCGTCACGCTCCCGCCGCTGCGCGACCCCCTGCGCTACCACCTCGTGTTGCGGCGGCTCAACCCGGCTCCCTACGGCGCCTTTCTCCGGTGGGGTGAGACGAGCGTGGTGTGCTCGTCACCAGAGCGGTTCCTTCGCATCGACCGGGACGGCGTCGTGGAGAGCAAGCCCATCAAGGGGACCGCGCCTCGGTCCAGCGACCCCGAGACCGACGAGGAGCTGCGCCGGACGTTGGCCGCCTCCGCCAAGACCAGGGCCGAGAACCTCATGATCGTGGACCTGCTCCGCAACGACCTGGGCCGGGTGTGCGAGGTGGGGTCGGTCGAGGTGCCCTCCTACATGGCCACCGAGACCTACGCCACCGTGCACCAGCTCGTGTCGACGGTCCGCGGCCGCCTGCGGTCCGATGTGGACGCCGTGTCGTGCGTCCGCGCCTGTTTCCCCGGGGGCTCCATGACCGGAGCGCCCAAGCTCAGGACCATGGGCATCATCGACCGGCTCGAACGGGGACCCCGGGGGATCTACTCCGGGACGATCGGCTACTTCGGACTCTCCGGGGGAGCCGACCTCAACATCGTCATCCGCACGGCCGTCGCCACCGCGTCCCAGACCGTGATCGGCACGGGTGGGGCGATCGTCCTCGACTCGGACCCCGACGAGGAGTTCGACGAGGTCGTCCTCAAGGGCCAGGCGCTTCTGCGCGCCTACGACATCGTGGGGGCTGACGGCGAACAGCCCCGCGAGTCCACACAGATCCCGCACGGCAACCACGCACAGGGGAGGCGTCATGGTCGGGTCCTCTGAGGACCACCGTCAGGTGCTCATCATCGGCGCGGGCATCGCGGGCCGGGCATTGGCGCTCTTCCTGACGCGATACGGCATTCCGTGCGCGGTGTACGAGGCACATCCCGGGGTCGAGGACACCGGGGGAGCCCTCAACGTCGCCTCGAACGGCATGAACGTCCTCGCGGAGCTGGGGATCGCCGCCGCCGTCGACCAGGCCGGCACACGCACCCGACGCGTCGTCATGTCTGACGAGAACGAGCGCGTGCTCGTGAGTTTCCCCTACAGCGAGCCGGAGACCTACGGCCAGCCGTGCGTCACCCTGGCCCGGCCGACACTGGTCGCGATCCTGGACAGGGCCGTGCGGGACGCCGGCGTGCCCGTCCATCACGGTCGTCGTCTGCGTTCGGTCGAGGAGGGCGACCAGGGGGTCATCGCCCTCTTCGAGGACGGCACCCTCGCCGAGGGAGCACTGCTGGTCGGCGCGGACGGCGTGCACTCCCGGGTGCGGGAGTTCGTCCTGCCCTCCGGTCCCTCCGCGCGCCCCAGCGGCCTGGTCGGTCTCGCCGGCTTCGTCGCGGCCGAGGTGCTTCCTCCGGTGACGCCCGATCAGGTCGAGGCGTTCAACTGCACGTTGGGCCGCAACGGCTTCGTCGCGTGGACCGGCAGCGGGCTCGGCCACGTGACGTGGTGGACCTACGTCCCGGCGCGGCATCCCCTCACGGGAACCGACATGGCCGGCCTCGACTGGGAGGACGCCCGGGGACTCCTGCTCCAGCAGTACGCCGGGTACCCGAAGACGGTGCTGGCGGCGATCGCCAACACCCGGGCTGGCACGACCGCCGGCATGTACGACCTTCCCGAGCTGCCGTCGTGGCGTCGGGGACGCGCCCTGCTCATCGGGGACGCCGCGCACGCCGCGAACCCCAGCGTCGGCCAGGGCGCGTCCCTGGCGCTGGAGGACGCCGCCTGTCTCGCCCGCCTGATCCGGGACAACCCGCGTGACCTCGACACCGCGGTGGTGGAGTTCGAGCAGCACCGCCGGCCCCGCGTGGAGAGCGTCATCGCGCCGGGACGCCTGCTGAGCCCCGACGGCGAGAACGCGAGCGGTCTGGACGCGAGCATGGGCGAGGTCATCATGACCCTCTTCCACGACGTCTACGGCGACGCCGGCCGTCACCTCCGCCTCGGCTACGACGTCTCCGACATCCGTCACCGGAGCGCTCCACGAGAACCTGACCTGAGGTGATCCGCTCTGGCGTCCTCTGTGGACGCATGCTGAGGTGAGTCCGAGCCCGGGGTGGCGGAACATGTGCGTCGGCCCCGTTTCTCGCGGTTTGGTGAGGGAGTTGGCTCGCTGGTCAGTCGCCACTCATACCCGCTCCAGATCGGAAAAGGGCGTGCTCGGGAGGCGACGCCACTCGAACGTCCCAACGACGTCACGCCGCGGCGCCACTCGCACTTCGGCTGATCACTCTCCATCCGTGTCCTTGCTGTGTGCGACAAGATGAGGTCCGTCCGGACGACGACATTCTGGTGAACTGCCCCGCCGGTGCGCTGACGCCCGTCGCACCGGCGACGGCCGTACGGGTGGTGTTTCTCCTCCCCGGATGCGGACAACGGGTGAGGCGGTGTCCGTTTCTCCCCCTTCATGCTTGTGGAGTATTTCGGCGCGTTCTCTTCCGCTGATAGCCCTATGTGTCATCCCGGCACGCCCTCGGGCTGGGTTTCGGTGAGGGGGTGTCGGGACGGAGCGGGCGCCCGTGCGTCCGCCAGCGTCCAAGCCGTTCACGCCGTCCTCCGGATTCGCTTCCGCGCGGGGACGACGTGACGGTCGCATCATTTCTGGGAGGAGTGGGAGATGACGTTTTCCAGATCCCGCGCGGTGAGGTCCGCGCTGCTCGCCACGGCGGTCGTGGTCGCGGTGGTGGCGGCGCCGGCCGCCGCCGCCAGCACGACGGCGGAGGCGGGCAGCGGCCCGCGCCCGCTGCTCGGGGCGGTCAGGGACGGCGCCCCGCCCACGCTGCTGGAGGTGGTCGCTCAACGCTCGCGCTCGGGATCGTCCACGCCCGTGGAGTGCCACGACGTGAAGATCACCTCTCGCGCCAACGGGAAGCTCGTGTCGGCGGAGTTGGGTTACGCCGGGGCAGACTACGCGATGCTGCGCGCCCGCGCCGACGTCCAGGGACCGTGGGAGGTCTTCACCGTGTGCCTGGACAGGGCCAACTCCACGATCCGGTCAAAGGCGAACGGGAAACTGGTCTCCGCGGAACTCGGATACGCGGGGGCCGACTACGCGATGCTGAGGGCGCGGGCGGACGTCGAGGGACCGTGGGAGCGGTTCTCCATCGACCTTTCCTGCGACAACCAGTGCGTGACCATCCGGTCCTCGACCAACGGGAAGCTGGTGTCGGCGGAGTTGGGTTACGCCGGGGCCGACTACGCGATGCTGCGCGCCCGCGCCGACGTCCAGGGGCCGTGGGAGGAGTTCCGCTGACCGCATTCCCGGGCCGTGCCGTCGTCCGCGCTCTCGTGGCGGAGTGAGCGACAGGGCGGAACGACGTGAAGTCGGGGCGGGAATGTGTCGGACCGTGTGAAAGGGCCGGCACGGGTGGATGCCCGTGCCGGCCTTCCCCACAGGGATGCCGGCCTTCCCTCAGGGATTCACGGGCCGATCGGCGGTCGTGCTCTCTTTGTTCCAGCCGTCGTGCCCTTTGTTCCGGCCCTGGTCAGCCGATCGCCACCAGAGCCCGGTGGTGCTTCGGGTTCTCGATCTCGTCGATCAGCGCGACGGCGAGGTCCGCGTAGGAGAACGACTCGGCCTCGATGGCGGACTCGCCGCCGATCCGGTACCTGCCCGTAGGGCCGGCCTCGTCATCCAGGACCACCGGCGGGGGAACGATCACCAGCCAGTCGAGGTCGGTCCTGGCCGCGCGGAGCACCTCCAGCTCGGCGACGTGGGACAGGGAGAGCGCCCGGTACTCCTCGGGGAAGTCCGGGGTGTCGTGCATCCGCACCCCGGGCGAGACCTCCAACTGCGTGCCGATGCCGACCAGCACGAGACGACCGACGCCGGCCCTGCCGAGCCCCTCCAGCAGGGCGCGGGCCGCCTTCGGGAGGAACTCGTTGGCCTCCAGGCCGCCCTGGTAGGCGGCCTGCACCGCCGCGTCGTGGCCGTCGGCGACAGCCGCGACGCTCGCGGCGTCGGCCACGTCTCCTGCGACGACGGTGACGTTGGCTCCTCCGAGGTCCGCGTGCCGCTGGACGTCTCGGACGACCGCGGTCACCTCGTGCCCCCGCGACGCCGCCTCCGCCACCGCCCTGCGACCGGCCCTGCCGCCGGCGCCGAAAACAACGATCCTGCTCACCCTGGCTTCTCCGTTCGCCGTGGCCGGCGACCTCCCGGCCGACAGCGGCGAAGCTAGGGGGCGGATCCCTGGTTTCCGCAACGGTACTACGTACGATCTGTGACGTGGCCAACCCGCTTGATCGCGACATGTTCCAGAACTGCCAGGACGTCGTCGCTCCCGTCCGGATCGGCGACAAGTGGACCGGCAAGATCCTGGTGTGCCTCGGGGACGGAGCCCGGCGCTTCTCCGAACTCCGGGTCCCCCTCCACATGGTCACCCCCAAGGTCCTCACCGAGTCGCTGCGCGCCATGGAACGCGACGGCCTCGTCCGCCGCACCGCGCACCCCGGCGTCCCGCCCCGGGTCGAGTACTCGCTGACCGAGCTGGGTCACCGGATGCGGGAGTTCTTCATGGACACGGTCTGCGCGTGGAACGCCTCCACCCTGCCCGAGGTCCTCGAAGCCCGCGCCGCCTACGACCGGCGCGTCTCCGCCTGACCCCTCCCGAGCCTCGCGCCGCCGTCGTGCCCGCGCTCCGGAGCGGGGGAGCGCGGGTGGTCGCACGATGGGGTGGCTTGGGCGGACTGGCGGCTGGAGCCGCTTGCCCGGACGCGGGGCCGGTCAGAATCCTGTCCGAGGCTGACGTGAAGCGGTCGCACGGCTTCGTGACAAGTGGCTGGTGGTGCGAGATGGGTTTACCGAACCGGATCTGACCACCCTCACGCCGTTCTCCCGGCGGAACGCCGGGAACGCTCGGCGGACTCCGTGAAGCCGGCGACGTGGCCCCGTTCTCCCTGTCCTTCCCACGCGGGCTCACGGGGCGCACGCGGGTCACGACGTGCTCGTCCACGGCCAGTTTTTCCTTACCTGGTGCGGAAAACGTTACACGTCGACCCGCGCCCGGCAGAGCCGCCGTGATCACCCACAGCCCCGTGCTCCCCGGCGCCGTGGGCCGCCTCCGTCCGCTCCCGTGCCGAAACCCTGATCCTGATCGGAGGATTCGAGATGACCAAACCCGGCGCTGCCCCGGCGGACGCGCGTCAGACCGTGCTGGACTGGATGAAGGGGTCGACCGCCCTCCACGTCCTCGGAGCAGTGACCAGGATGAGCCTGGCCGACGCGATCGGCGACGGCGAGGCGGACGTCGGCGATCTCGCCAGGGCCTACGACATCCCCGAGGACCGGATGCTCCGGTTCCTGCGCGCCCTCGCGGATCTGGGCCTGTGCGCGGAACGCGGCCCCGGCCGGTTCGCGCTCACCGAGGTCGGCTCCCTGCTGCGGACCGGCCGACCGGGCTCGATGCGCGACCACGTCCGACTGATCACCGACCCGATGACGCAGCGCCCCTGGTCCCGGCTGGAGTCCTGCCTGCGGGGCGACCGGACCGCCTTCGAGCACGTTTTCGACATGCCGATATTCGCTTACCTGGCCAGGAATCCCGAACTGTCCACGACGTACAACGCGGTGATGGGGCAGCTCACCGAGCAGGTCGCCGCGTCGATGTTCGACCACTACGACTTCGACCGGTTCGCCACGGTCACCGACGTCGGCGGCGGGAACGGGTCCCTCCTCACCGCGATCTTGCGCCGCCATCCCCACCTGCGCGGTGTGCTGTTCGACAGCGCGACGGGCGCGGCGCAGGCCGGAGACCGGATGACGGCGGCGGGGGTGTCCGAGCGGTGCTCGATCGTCACCGGCGACTTCTTCCGCTCCGTGCCCTCCGGCTCCGACCTGTACCTGTTGAAGTGGATCCTGCACGACTGGGACGACGAGCGGGCCGCGCTGATCCTCCGCCGCTGCCGGGAGGCGATGACGCCGCACAGCACGCTCCTGATCATCGACCGGGTCCTGCCAGACCAGTCTGCGCCCGGGGTCCCCCGGGACCCCGACCTCTCCGACCTGACCATGATGGTGCTCTACGGCGGACGGGAACGCGGGCGCGCCGACTTCGAGCGTTTGTGCGCCAGCACGGGACTTTCCGTCACCGACGTCGTTCCGCTTCCGCCGCACATCGGGGTCAGCCTGGTCGAGGCCGTGCCGGTCCGCGCCGCCGGGGATCCGTGCCCGGTCGAGGAAACGACTGTCCACTCCGCCGGAGCCTGAGCGAGGGGGGTCCGAGTCGGGCTCGCCGACAGCCGCCCGGGGACGGCTTGGCGACGAAGCAGGGCCGGACGCCACGTCCGGCCCTGCCTCTCGTCTCCCGACCAAATTCTTTCCGTCCAGCTTCCTTCCGTCCTCCCCGCCCCGCGATCCTCCAGCGGACGGGAACGCCGAACCGTCTGGTGATCTTCTTGATCGCGCCGGGAAGGTCTGCTGAGCTGAGGCCAGGGCGTCGCGCGAGGCGAGGGTGGAGGAGACGAGCACCGTGGACCGTGGTCATGGCCGAGACTGAGTCCCTCCTGACCGGCGCGATCGTCGACTGGCTCCCGCCGTCCGTCGCCGACACCCTGGCCCGTCGGCTCGGGCTTGAGGCCATGGGGCAGGTCGTCCCGGAGACCTTCAAGGAGCGGTCGCGGAACGCGTGGTTTCACGGCCACCACCGTGGAGTCCGGGTTTTCGTCAAGCTCTACGCCCACGCTCCGCACGGTGTCGTGGAACAGTACGTGGGACGACAACTGGGCGCCCGGTACACGACGGAGATCCTGCTCGGCGAGTCGGTGCCAAACCTCGGCTGGTGCAACGTCTTCCGGTGGGAGCCCGTCACGCCCCTGCCCCACACCCTCGACTCGGTCGAGACGGCGGCGACGCTCCTCGCGATGACGCACCGCCAGGACCCGGGCCGCGCCGACGTGCTGTCCCGACGACAGGTGGGGGAGCGGCCCTACCAGGAGCTCCTGGCCCGGTTCGGACGTGTCGCCTGGGACGTCTACCAGGAGTGGCGCGACCTGCTCGACGGGCGCGACACGGCCTCCGTCGTGCGCGAGGCCGAGCAGGCGGACGCCGAGACGCCCGGCGCGCTCCTCCACGGGGACTTCTCGTTGCGCAACGTGGGTTCGGGTGAGCGCGGCCGGCCCGTGGTCTTCGACTTCGAGCGATCCGGACTCGGGCCGACCGAACTGGATCTGAGAAGGATCTGGGACCGCGAACTGGCGGCCGTGCCGGGAGGTCGCGAAACGTTCGTCTCCGCCTACCGGGCGGCCCGCGGACTCACCGGGGTGTGGCCCGAGCCGGCGCTGCTCAGATACGCCCGCCTGACCTGCGCCCTCACCACGATCACCGCGGCCCGCAGGACCGACGACCCCCAGTTCGAACAGGAGGGACGGCGAATCCTGGAGGACCTCCGGGCCGAAGGCACATCGGCCTGAACCCGCCTCAGGCCCCCTGCCCAGCCCCCACCCTCTCCGGGCAGGGTTCTGACAAAGTGGTTGTTACCTGTTGCCCTGTTGCCACTGGTCGGGTTCGGTGACGCCGGCGGCCAGGCAGAGTTGGGCACGGAGTTCCCGCGCGTTCGGGCTGGTGCCCGCCGCTGGGGCGATTTCGTGGGCGAGGTCGAGAAAGCGTCGTTTGACGCCGGTGGAGTCCAGACCGGTGGCGACGTTGATGGCGTGTTGGGCGTAGGTGTGGGCGGCGTCGACGTCGCCGACGAGGACGAAGGCGCGGGCGGCGGGCCTCAGAAGTCCGCAACCATCACTTCGAGATGATCGTGACCCAACACCGCGACCGGGGTGCCGATCTCGCTGACCTTCCTGACGGCCAGAGCATTGAGGTTCCCTCGACCACCCGGCGACGTTCCATGAAGTCGTTGCCCTCCATGCCGCAGGGAACACAGGGGGGTCACTGTCGAGCGCATCCGCCATGGCGCGATCATGGAGTGACGTACAGTCCCCGCCCGTCCGATGGATGGCAAGAGCAAATGGTCAAAACCCGTGCCTTGGTCGGATAGAACACCAGGTCAGGAAGTGTCGGCCCCGCCCACGCGGGGATGGTCCCGGCATCTACGACCAGGCCGGGTACACCGACCCGTCGGCCCCGCCCACGCGGGGATGGTCCGGTCCACGACATCGGTGACATCACCATCGCGGAGTCGGCCCCGCCCACGCGGGGATGGTCCGGCGGGGACCTGTCCACCCTCGGCGTCACCGCCGTCGGCCCCGCCCACGCGGGGATGGTTCGGCGTTCAGCTTCGCGTCCGGCATCAGTCCACTAGTCGGCCCCGCCCACGCGGGGATGGTTCCTCGGTGACCAACCTTTGCTGGCCCGCGTTGAGGTCGGCCCCGCCCACGCGGGGATGGTTCGACGTCGGCCTCGGAGGGCACCTTGCCCCTGCCGTCGGCCCCGCCCACGCGGGGGTGAGTCGATCCACTTGTTGTCGGTGGCGGCGTGACGCGTCAGGTCGCCGATCGCCGCCGCGTTGGCCCCAGGCGCCGACCATCACACCCGCAGTGGAGACCGCGTTGAACGGGACACCCGCCACCACCCCGACCCGGTGACGTCGAGGTCCACAACCAGCCATCGCCGGCGACGCTGACAGTGGTCAGGGCGACGTCGATGCCTGCCGATGCGGGCGGTGACATCCCTGGTGGCCTCGGAAGTCCGCGACCGTCACTTCGAGGGTGGTCGTGGCCGAACGCGTGACCGGGGCGTTGATGTCGCTGACCTTCCTGGTGGCCAGAGTGTTGAGGGTGCTGGGTACTTCCTTGACCGCCCGGCGACGTTCCATGAAGTCGTTGTTCTCTGTGCCGTGGGGAACGGGTGTGATGGGCCAGTGTCGGGCGGCGATGTCGGTGCACGCCAGCCCCGTGTTGCCCTGCGGGTCTTTCAGGCTGTCGGCGATACGAGCCGCCACGGCGTAGGGGCGCTGTCGAGCGCATCCGCCATGGCGCGATCATGGAGCGACGAACAGTCCCCGCCCGTCCCATGGATGGCAAGAGCAAATGGTCAAAACCCGTGCCTTGGTCGGATAGAACACCAGGTCAGGAAGTGTCGGCCCCGCCCACGCGGGGATGGTTCCTGCGGCCGACCACCCAGGACCACAGTGGACACGTCGGCCCCGCCCACGCGGGGATGGTTCATGTTCCTCTTGACCGCGTCCTCAAGCTGCTGCGTCGGCCCCGCCCACGCGGGGATGGTCCCGGTGCCCACCCACCGGCCCGGCGATATCCGCAGTCGGCCCCGCCCACGCGGGGATGGTCCCCTCAACTCCCCGCGACAGGTCAGCGCGGCACTGTCGGCCCCGCCCACGCGGGGATGGTCCCGGTTTCTCACCAGCGCGCCCGTCATAGCGCTGGTCGGCCCCGCCCACGCGGGGATGGTTCCCCGTGTTGGTGTGGTCGAGCTGCGCAGGATCGCCGTGGACTGGTCGTCTCGCGGTGGTCCTGTTGCCGAGCCGCCGGAGCGGGTGGAGTGGCCGGTTGCGAACGTTGCTTCCACGGTGTCGCGGGCCGTGGTCGAGTTCGACACGCCTCGCCTGCCGACGCGGGTGGTGCTCTACCGGTATTCGCGAGTGGGTGGTTCCGGGGTGCCGGATGAGTCGGCGGGAACGGAGGTGAGGTGCGGTGCTGCTCCGGGCGTCGCGTGTTGGAGAGAGGGGGATGGGCGTGAGCCGGCTCGGGTGGTGGTGCCGTTCCATGCTGAGGCGGGCTCATATTGGGTAGTCCACGCGGCGTGGCCCGTGTTGGGTGGACATGTAGGCCAGGATGTTGAGGTTGTGTCGGCGTCGTGGGCGGTTCGGGTCGTCAGGGGGTCGTGATGCTGGTCGAGGTGGTGTCGTGGTTGTCGCTGGTGACCCGGACGGCGGTGAGGGCGTCGGCGACGGTGGTCGCGACGGGCGCGGATGGTTCGGTGCGGGAGCGGTCGGAGCACGTGCTGGAGGCGGAGGATCTGCTGCGCTGGTCCTATGTGGCCTTCGGCGACGGCGACGAGGTTCACCAGAGCTGTGATGGCGTCGAGCTGGTGCAGGCGGCGCACGGCAGGTCCACGCGGACACGTGTGGCGGGTGGCCCGGAGTTCTTCTCGTCGTGGCCTGGTGTTGTGGATGCGTGGCTGGTGGAGATGCTACGGCCGGTGGACCTGCTGGCCAGGGTTGCGGTGTCGTCGATCACTGGGGACCGCCTGGTGCGGATGACGGCGACGCCGTTGGGGAATGAGCCGTCCCCCTACAACGGGTTCTCGATCCCGGATGGGCGCACACTCGCGATGAGTCTGGACATGGAGCGTGGCTGTTTCACCGGGGCGGCGGTCACTCGTCCTGGTTGTGATGCGTTGACGTTCACGGTGACTCACGTGGAGTAGCCGGGTGCAGCGGGCATGAACCAGGCTTGCTCGCTGTCTAAGAGATAAGTCTTGAGTTCCCGGCGAGGAACCCGCGAACTCAAGACTTATCTCTTAGTCGAGCGCGGCAACATAGCGTCGGCCCCGCCCACGCGGGGATGGTCCGTCCGAGCTGATGGCCCGGCTGATCCTCGCTGAGTCGGCCCCGCCCACGCGGGGGTGAGTCCGCCACCCACCTGCTGGTCATGGGCATGAACGGGTTTTCCCCGCGCACGCGGGGATGGTTCCTGGACCGCCATGCTGCCCTCCATACTCTCCGGGTCGGCCCCGCGCATGCGGGGATGGTTCGCAATCGCGTGGGCACTGCGGGATGCGCCCTCGATCGGCCCCGCGCACGCGGGGATGGTTCCCTGCACACCCACGCGGCCATCTCCAACCGGGTTTCGGCCCCGCCCATGCGGGGGTGGGTTTGCGGCTTTGCCTGGCACTGCCGCTGTTTCTGGGGCTGTCACGTTCGACGGAGAGGCCTCGGCACCCTCTGGTGTCGAGGCCGCTTCGTCGAGTTGCTCAGGTAGCCGTGCTGCCCACGCCAGTGCACGCCTCGCGGCCGCCAGGGTTTCTGATGACGGCCCAGCGTGTGACCGGGGCTTCCGCTGCGATGGGCTCGCAGGCTGGGTAATGGTCGGACGCTCTCTGTCACCCCACCTGTTTCTCGTTCTTCGTGACGATTGTTTCGGGCTTGGTGTAATCGTCGCCGCTGGGCGGGGCGGAGTTGACGATCCTCAGATCGATCTGAACTCCGTCCGAAAAGGTGATCCGCTGTGCGACACCCTGCCCACCCTGGTCGACGCTCTCAACCTCGGTGACCTCCGGCCACGCCGAGACGGTCTTCCGGAAGAGTTCGAGAAAGCGAGGGTTGCGCATCTCAGAACGCCTCCCGCGGGAGGTCGTAGTTGGCGTGCTTCGGGATCCCAGGCCCCCGAACGGCCTGCACCATGATCGTGGTGCTGCCGCCGTTCGCGTAGTTGACCTTGACCAGGTTGTGCTTCCGGTGCTGGGCGTTCGGGTCGTCCGACGATCCTGGCGGCACCGAGATGTCCTCGACGCTCACGATCTCCGGGTGGTCGAGGGCCTCCAACTCGGCCTGGAGGCGCCGCGCGAACTCGATCAGTTTCATGATTCCATTTTTCCGGTCCGCCGTCGGTTCAGGTGCCTGAACCGTTCCGCGCGCCCGACTTTCCCTCCATCGCGTTACCGCTCAGCCCAGCTCCTCTGCGGAGGGTGACTGAAAGCAGAGGAGACCTCCCTGGCGGGCTCGCGACAATAGGCCGTCCGAGTGGCGAATGGGCTTTCCTGAGAAATGCTGCGTCGCTGCTCGTCTTCCCCGCACCCAGAAGCGCGTCCACGGCAATATGCCGACCCTGGGCTGGTCGGTGGGGAAAGTGCCGGAGCCTCGTGGGGGAGTCAGACGGCGCGGAGGTAGGTCGGGTGGGTGTCGGCGGTGGTGAGGTCGGCGAGGGTGACGCCGAGGCGGGAGAAGGGTTCGGTGGCGGCGTCGGTGGTGCGCAGCGCCCGACCCTCGCCCCGCTGGAGCCAGCCGACGTCGAGGGCGTGCCGCATCAGGGCGGCGGGGAGGGCTCCGGCGAGGTGCTCGCGGCGCTCCGTCCAATCCAGACAGTCGCGCAGCAGGGGTCGGCGCGGGCGGTCGGGGATGGGGACGCCGAGGTCGGCGAGGACGGCGCGGCCGGAGGGGGTGACGCTGAGCCCGTTCCCGATGTCGATCAGTCCATTGTGGAGCATGCCGTCGCGGAGGGCGACGCCCAGCCGACCGGCGACGTGGTCGTAGCAGTGCCGGGCGAAGGCGAGGCGGTTGGCGCGGAGGGACGCCCGCAGGCCGCGCGCCGGCCGTCCCTCGGCGTGCTGGGTCAGCCGCTCCACCAGGTCCGCCACGGCGGGGTCGCCGATCCGGACGTACTGGTGCCGCCCCTGCCGCAGGGTCTCCACGAAGCGCGCGGCGCGCAGGCGCGCGACCTGCTCGCTCGCGCTGGACGGGGCGATGCCGGCCACCCGCGCCAGCTCCCCGACGGTCCAGGCGCGCCCGTCGAGCAGCGCCAGGCACATGGCGGCGCGGCTGGGGTCGGCGAGCACGGCGGCGACGGACGCCAGGTCGACGTTCTCCACCCGACCACCGTAGGCGCCACACGTGTCGGCATGCGCCGACACGTCCGCGCGTGAGCCTGTGAGGCGTGACGGAAACACAGTTCCGCGGCGTCGCCGCCCCCGAGTCGGTCGTGCTCGATCCTCCGGTCCTCTACCCCGGCACCCCGGTGGTGCTGTTGTCGAGCCTGAATCCGGACGGTTCACCGAACCTGATGCCGATGTCCTCGGCGTGGGTGATCGGGAAGACCGCGTTGTTGGGACTGGGCAGGACCGGGCAGACGTTCGAGAACCTGCGGCGTTCCCCGGAATGCGTCCTGAACTACGCGTGTGAGGATTTGTGGCCGCACGTCGAGCGGTTGGCCCCGTTGACGGCGGTGGACCCGGTGCCGCCGTCGCGGGCGAGTCAGTTCCGGACCGAGCGCGACAAGTTCGGTGCGGCCGGTCTCACGCCGGTGCCGGGTGAGGTGGTGTCGGCTCCGCGCGTGGCCGAGAGCCCGATCCAGGTCGAGTGCCGTGTCGTGTCCACGCGGGTGGCCGAGGAGAGCATCGTCGGGGTGGTCGAGGCCCAGGTGTTGCGGGTGCACGTGCATCCGGAGCTGGCGGCGGCCGACGGTCGGCACGTCGTGGTGGACGCGTGGCGGCCGTTGTTCTACGCGTTCCGCCGTTACCTCGGACGAGGTCCCCAGCTCGCCAAGTCCTTCCGGGCCAACGACTGACGCCGGAGGGCGTTCCTCGCGCTTCTGCCGGGGTCGGGGCGGGCCGCGACAGCGGTTCCGCCCCGACCCCGGACGGTCAAACGCAGGTCAGCCCGCTCCAGATGGCCAGAGCGGTCGAGCCGTCGGAAACCCGCTCGAGCATCTCGAAGAAACGAGACCGCAATACGGGAATGGTTGTGGAATTTTTCTTCATGTGATATACTGCGCATTCCAACACGTATTGTTCCTCGTGTGACCAGTCATGCCGGCAACACCAACACCAACACCAACACGACAAGCCAGGCCAGCCAGACCGCGGTGATGGCGGCCGCCGCCCGCGCCGCGCACCTCCTCGTCGACGCGGAACCCCGGATCTTCGCCGACACCGTGGCCGCCGCGCTCCTGGGCGACCGGGCCGAGGAACTCCTCGGCTACCACCGCGTCCACGGTGCCCATCCGATCCTGGCCGGGGCACGAGCCCAGGCCGTCACCAGGAGCCGCTACACCGAGGACGCCCTCGCCGGGGCCGTCCGCCGTGGCGTCACCCAGTACGTGGTCCTCGGCGCTGGCCTCGACTCCTTCGCCTACCGGTCCGCGCTGGCGGACCGGCTCCGGGTCTTCGAGGTCGACCACCCCGCGACCCAGCGGGGGAAGCGGGACGCCTTGGCCGCCGCCGGGATCGCCGAACCCGCCACCCTCACCTTCGTGCCCGTCGACTTCGAGACCGACTCGCTGGCCGACCAGCTCCGCCGGGCCGGCTTCGACGCGACGCGCCCCGCGATGGTGAGCTGGCTCGGGGTCACGATGTACCTCACGCGCGAGGCGCTCGGTCAGACCCTGGCGGTCCTCGGTGGCTTCGCCCCCGGCTCGGAGATCATCGCCGACTACATCCTGCCCGCGGAGATGCGGGACGGCGCCGGCGCGGCCTACGTCTCCGCGGTCATGTCCGCCGCCGCCGACGGCGGCGAGCCCTGGCTGACGGTCCTCAGCCCCGACGCGATGTCGGCCCTCCTCGAAGAGCACGGGTTCGTGGTGGTCGAACACGTCGGGCAACGCGATTCCGTCGACGCCGCGCTGTGGGAGCGCACGGACGCGCTGCGTCCCGCCGAGCTGGCGAACCTGGTGCGGGCGAGGGTCGGCGAACGCCGGAACCCCGCGTCGTGACGCGGCGCGGGTGATCCTCAGCGGGTGACGCTCAGCCGGCGGCCCGCACGGCCTGGTCGGGGACGGGGTGGAGGAAGCCGTCGGGTCCCTTCAGGCACGCGGCCTCGTCGTGCCTGGTGGCGAGGAACTCGCCGAGGCAGCGGCCGAACTGGCTGTGGCCGCGCGCGTTGGGGTGGAACGACTCCTGGCTGAAGTGCTCGGCGCGCTGGTCGTCGCGCAGCGCCTCCCAGTCGAGGCTGAGCCGGGCGAACCACTCCCGGTCGACCTGCGGGCCGCCGGCGCACGCCTCGTGGCCCCGCCCGGCGCGGGACAGGTCCAGGAAGCGGGCCCCGACCAGGTCGGCGGCGCGGTGCAGGCCGGCGGCCAGTCGGCCCACGGCGCTGTCCTCGACCCACTTCAGGTCGGAGGTGCGGAACGGGCAGCCGTTGAGGTTCTGGAGGGAGGGGGAGACCGACGTGCCCACCGGGGCCGCGTACGACTGGACCACCAGGCTGTAGCTGGTGTCGGGGTAGCCGGCGCGCCGCATGACCGAGCGCACGTCGTGCAGCGCCCTGACCACCTTCGGGACCATGCGGTCGACGCGCTCGGCCCACTCCGCCCCGAGGTCCTTGTGGCAGTCGGGGTCCCTGCCGACCAGCCCGGCGCGCATGCAGCGCATCACGACGTCGCCGAACTTGGGGTCGTCGTTGGCTCCGACGCCGACGACGACGGCCACGACCCGGTTGTCCCTGGCCACGTCGGCGAGCCTGCGGGCCTGTGAGCCCTCGGTGTACTGCGTGGCGTCGCCGAGGGCGACCTGGTCGGCGTTGGCCCCCGAGCACGCGAGGTTGATCGTGCGGTCGACGCCGGGCAGCGCGGTGCGGTGGATGAGGGCGTTGGGGGAGCGGTGGCACCAGTTGCCGTTCTCGCCCCGGGTGCCGGGCTCGTAGTCGCCGGCGCCCTCACCGGAGATCGTGCTGTCGCCGAGGGCGACCAGTGCGCGGGGTTTGTCCTCGGGGGGCGAGGGCGGCAGGTGACGCCGGTCGCTGACGAGGAGGAACACCGTGAGCACCGGGATGATCAGCAAGGCGGCGAGCAGCCGGGTTCGCAGAGCCCGCATAGCGTGATCAGTGTACGGAGCCCACCCCGGCGTCCGCAGCCGCCGGCGGGGCGGGGGTGACCGACGCCTCGGTCACGCCCGCCCCACAGGGGTGACCCTCGAACGGGGCTCGGGGCGAGAAGACCGAAACACCCGGTCACGACGAGGTCCGGCGCGCTCCGTTCACGGACATGAGCACGGAGTGCAGCGCGGTGCCGGCGCAGAGGAACAGCCGATTGCCGCGCGGCCCGCCGAACACGAAGTTGGCGACCCTCCCCGGCACCCGGAGCCGGCCGAGGAGGGACCCGTCGGGGTCGTAGCAGTCGAGGTGGTCGCCCACGGCCGCCCACACCCGGCCGTCGGCGTCGACCCGGAGCCCGTCGACGTCGCCGTCGGCCGGCTCGGCGAACACCCGGCTCCCCGCGACCGGCCCCGCCGGGCCGTCGGCGAGGTCCAGCACGCGGATGTGACCGGCGGTGGTGTCGGCGACGTAGAGCTGACGCTCGTCGCGGGTGAACGCCAGGCCGTTGGGGCGGTCGAAGTCGTCCGCCGCGATCCGCACCTGCCCGCTGTCCGGGTCCACGCGGTAGAGGTGGCAGCCGCCGATCTCGCTCTCGGCGCGGTGCCCCTCGTAGTCGCTGGCGATGCCGTAGTCGGGGTCGGTGAACCACACCGAGCCGTCGGAGCGCACGACGACGTCGTTCGGGCTGTTCAGCCGGCGACCCTCGTACCGGTCGGCGAGGACGGTGACGCTGCCGTCGTGCTCGGTGCGCGTGACCCGACGGTTGCCCTGCTCGCAGGTCACCAGGCGACCTTGAAGATCAACCGTGTTGCCGTTGGCGTGGCCGGAGGGGGAGCGGAAGACGCCGACGGCCCCGGTCGTCTCGTCCCACCGGAGCAGCCGGTCGTTGGGGATGTCGCTGAACAGCAGGAAACGGCCGGCGGGGAAGTAGACCGGCCCCTCCAGCCAGCGCCCGCCCTCCCACAGCCGCTCCACGGCCAGGTCACCGTGCACGCAGGGCAGGAACCGCTCGTCGTGGATCTCGTAGGGGCCGCGCACGACGGGTGGGGCGTCTCCCGGCGACGACATGGCTCCAGCATGACCGAGGGGTGGCCGGCGGGCTGGCCGGGCGGGCCGCATGAGGTGAGCGTCCGCGACCCCCGTGTGGGCTCTCCCCGTCGGCCTGGATCGCCCGGCGGTTTGATCTTTGTGACACGTCAGGGTGGTCGGCGGGTCGGGCGGGCGGCCCGGCGCGCACTTTCTCGCTAAACCGGCGGCGACCACGCCCGTGGTCGCGTCCCCGTCCCCGCGCCCCCGGAGGAACCGCGTTGCCCGTCGCCGCTCTCGACCACCGCGCCAGGGAGTACAGCCTGCCGCTCGCCTACTGGATGGCCCGCGCGGCCAAGCTCGCCTACCAGCCCGAGGACGTCATCGTCGAGGAGGCCCGCCGGTGGGGCTTCGACCGCGTCCGGCACCACGAGACCACATTCCGGCCCCCGTTCCCGCTGGAGGACACCCAGGCGTACACGATGGCCAGCGACCACATGATCATCACCGGGTTCCGGGGCACCGAGCCCGCGAAGATCAAGGACTGGCTGTCCGACGTCAACACCCCGCCGTCGCCGGGCTACGGCGGGAAGGGCTACGTCCACCACGGCTTCGGCGCGGCACTCCAGTCGATCTACCCGCAGGTGCGGCAGGCGCTGGAGGACCTGCGCGACCAGGACCAGACGATCTGGTTCACCGGGCACAGCCTCGGCGGGGCGCTGGCCATGCTGGCCGCCGCGCGGCTGTACTTCGAGAAGCCCAACCTGCGGGCCGACGGCATCTACACCTTCGGCCAGCCCCGCACCTGCGACCGGCTGCTCGCGGCCGCGCACAACGAGGCGTTCGCCGCCCGCATGTTCCGCTTCGTCAACAACAACGACATCGTGCCGCAGCTCCCGCCCGAGCCGGCGTACCACCACGTCGACGCCGTCCGCTACATCGACTCCTCGGGCAGGCTGCGGGAGAGGATGAGCATGCTTGGTGGTGTCGTCGACCGGGCGAAGGGCCTGACCGCCGACGCCTTCGCTCCCGCCAGCGACGGGGTCCGCGACCACAGCGTCAACCGCTACGTCGAGGCGTTGGAGAAGAACCTCGCCTGACACGGACACGGACACGGACGCGCACGCGGACGCGGATACGGACATGGACATGGACATGGGCGGCTGACGCGGGCGAGGGCGGCGGCGCACAGCGTGGCGGCGGTCGCCGGAAGGCTGACAGATTCCGGAAGGACATGCCGAGAAGATCGTCCTCAGGGTCGGGGACGAGGTCGTCCTCAGGACCGATGCGGGGGCACTTCCCCGGTCTCCACGATGGGCACGCGTCCCGTTTCGGGGCGTATGTCCTATGGGGAGGAGATCTCGTGAGACTGGGCATTCGCCGGTTAACCGCCGCCGTCCTCGCCGCCACGCTCGCCACCGGGGTGTTCGGCGCGACCGCGCTCGCCGCGCCGAACACCCCGGACGCGTCGGCCACCTCGAACGCCGCCGAGTCCTCGGCGGAGGCGTCGCGCGGGCAGGACAGGGCCGCGCTCCGGCAGGCCATGGACGAGCTGACCACCGTGGGCGTCGCCGGGGTGCAGGTCCGGGTGCGCGACCAGCAGGGCGACTGGGTCGGCACCGCCGGGGTGAAGAAGCTCGGCGGGCACGAGAAGGTGCCGAGCAACGGGCGGTTCCGCGTCGGCAGCATCACCAAGACGTTCGTGTCCACCGTGATCCTCCAGCTCGTCGGGGAGGGCAGGGTCCGGTTGGACGATCCGGTCGCGCGCCACCTGCCGGAGTTCGGGCTGGACCAGCGGATCACGGTCCGCATGCTGTTGCAGCACACCAGTGGCCTGTTCAACTACACCGGGGAGATCAACCCCGACGGCTCGGTCGAGCCCGGGATCCCGTTGACGGGCAAGGAGTACGTGGAGAACCGGTTCCACACCTACCGGCCCGAGGAGCTGGTGCGGGTGGCGCTGTCGAAGCCGGCCCGGTTCGAGCCGGGGACGAAGTGGTCCTACTCGAACACCAACTACATCCTCGCGGGGTTGTTGGTGGAGAAGGTGACCGGGACGCCGTACGCGAAGCAGGTGGAGCGCCGCATCCTGAAGCCGTTGGGGCTGCGGGAGACCAGCGTTCCCGGCACGCGGTTCGACATTCCCGGCCCGCACGCGCACGGCTACTTCTCCTACCGGGAGAACGGCAAGCTGTCGGTGCACGACATCACCCGGCTCAACCCGTCGTGGGGTGGCTCGGCCGGTGAGATGATCTCGACCACCAAGGACCTGGACCGGTTCATCACGGCCCTGCTGGGCGGCAGGCTGCTCTCGCCCGAGCTGCTGGCCGAGATGCGCAAGATGCGTCCCGCCGACGAGGGGCAGCGGTATGGTCTGGGCTTGGCCGAGCTGGACATGGGGCCGGGTTGCGGTGGGCCGTTCTACGGCCACACCGGCGGCATCCACGGCTACAACTCGTACCTGTTCAGCAACGCCGATGGCAGCAAGCGGTTCGAGATGTCGTTGACGACGGGCGCGATCGACCCCGAGGACGGGGCCGCGCTGGACAAGCTGGCCAAGAGCCTCGGGAAGGTCCTCAACCTGGGGCTGTGTGGGAAGGCGGCGGCTCCGGAGAGCGCCGCGGCCGTCGCCCAGCTCTCGCTCCAGCCCGCCCGGTTCTGACCGACGACCCAATTCGACGACATCGGTCGGCAGGTACTACTTGATCGTTGATCGGCAGTACTACTTGAGCGGTAGTACTACTTGAGCGGTAGTGCTGATCGACGTGGTGGGCGTCCTTGGGGCGCCCACCACGTCACCGCATCATGACGTCAACTGGAGCACGTCGCCCATGACCTCGACGACGTACGGCCTCCGTGGGGACACGGCCGGTCCAGTGAATGCCTCCCTGCTCATCCGGTGCTCCTGGTCGCCCACCGTCAGTGCGGAAGCGAGCGCGGGAGCGAGGCGTTCCGAACGCCGCACCTTTCCTTCAGGTTCGTGGTTCGCTCTCCGTCGCGGTTCGGTGTCTCTGTGTCTGTGTGGTGGGAGGCGCGCCGTGGGGTCGCTGGATGGTGTGGTCTTTTCGCCTGCTTGGGGTCGGGCTTATCCACAGGCCCCGTAGTTGTCCACAGGCCGGGGTTTTGCGTTGGGGCGGCCGTGTTGTGGCCGATAGGCTGGGTGCGGGGTCGCCCCCCAGGGCGGGTGGGGGCTGTCCTGAGGTAGGGGGCGGATCCCTGAGGTAGGGGGCGGGCCGCAGGTCCGGTCGTCGACCAGGTTGTGGGGAGCAGGCGGGGTGGACGGAGGCGCGGCGGCCGGGGGCGTCGCATGGGCAGGAGTGATCACGAGTCATCCTGCGCCTGCCCGGACCGAAACCCACGGGTGACGCTCCGGAGCCAGATCTGACGCCGTCGTGGGCGTGGGTGGGAACAAGCTTCCCCGCGTCGGCGTTGAGCCCTGTGGTCGGCGCGTCACGTGTCCCCCGGGCTGCATTCCAACCGCCTTCGCGGAATACCGTTCGGCTGGAGCCGCGTCGTGCTTCTCGCCGAGAGGCGACCGGGCGCGCCGACCCCCGACTTGACCGGACCAGAGGACCCCGCCGGGAACGAGCCCGTTCCCGGCGGGGTCCTCGTCGTCGGGGTCGTCATCGGGTTCGGGGTCGTCCTCCGGCATGTCCTCACCACGGCCCACCCGCCTCCTGTCCTGGCAGGGCGTCGGTGTGCGGGGCTGGAACCCCGGCGGGCGCCCGGTCGTTGCCAGAGCAAACAGGTGTGGACGGTCGTGGGGCCGATGGTCGCGTTGCCCAGCAGGACTGGTCTGTTCACGATGATCTGGTGCCAGTACGGGCGCTGCTGGCGGTGGATCTGCGTCCCGACCTACTTTGGCCGGGGGCCGGAGGGCGCCCGACGCGTGGCCCGGCAGTTCGGGTGGTACTGCGACGAGCGACGGGAGTACGACCTGTGCCCGGAGCACGTGCGGGGGATGCCACCGCCCCCACCGCCGAAGGCCGCGCGCCTGCGCCGCTGGTTCCGCCGTCGGCGCGGCGGCTAGTTCGCCAGGCTAACCCGCCACGAGCACCTGCGGCGCGGCCTGCTTGATCCGCGTGCGCAGCCACTTCCCCCGCGTGCGCGCGTCCTCCTGGCACTCCGTGGCCACCTGGAGCAGCTCGGGGTCCCTGACCGCCTGCGCCACCTGCGCCAGGATCACCCACGCGATCTCCGCCTCGTGGGCGGTGAGGGAGAGGTCCCGCAGGTCGCGCAGCAGGAGCAGCCCGGCCAGCTCGGAGTGACCGACCAGCTCGCCGCTCCTGCGGCGCAGCGCCTCCAGCAGGTGCGGCGACTCGGTCCTGCCCTCCCTGGCGCGCACCCCGTAGCGCCGGGCGAACGGGGCCAGCCGCTCCACGTGCTCCCCGCACCGGCGCGCCAGGGTGTGCCCGAGGTGGTAGAGGTCCGGCTCGGCCGCGTGTCGCTCGCCGACCCGCCGGAGCTGGCGGGCCAGGTCCAGCTCGGCCTCCTGCGCGTCGCTGACAGCCCTGCCGACCCTCATGACCCCTCCTCGACCGTCTCGCGCACAGCCTCGACCGGTGCGCTCGCACCCTCGACCGTCTCGCGCACTCCCGCGCCGCCCTCGGTGGGTGGGAGGTCCTCCCCGACGGGACGGGACGCGGCCGTCGTCGGGGCGGGGGAGGGCACACCCCCGGCGTCGGCGATCTTCTCGACCCGCACGGCCGCCACCTTGACCAGCGGTTGTTTCGACACCGGGTCCCAGTCGGTGATCGTCAGCTCGTTGGCGGCCCTGTGCCAGCCGTCCCCGCTCACCCCGTCCGGGGTGTCCCAGTAGCCGTAGTGGAAGGGCGCGAAGACCACGCCCTCGCGGACCCCGGTGACGCGGGCGCGCGCCTCGATCCGTCCCCTGGCTGACTCGACCCGCACCACGTCGCCCTCGCGGACCCCCAGGCGTTCGGCGTCGGCCGGTGCCAGCTCCACCCACATGTCCGGGGCGGCGGCGTCGAGCTGGGGCGCCCTGCGGGTCTTCGTGCGGGTGTGCCAGTGGTAGACGGTGCGGCCGGTCGTGTAGAGGAAGGGGTATTCCTCGCTCGGCGGCTCGTGGGCCGGCAGGTAGTGCGCCGCCTTGAGGATCGCGCGTCCCTCGGGGTGCAGCGCCGCGTGGTCCTGCCGTTCGTACGCCGCGCCGGTCAGCAGGTCGTGGCCGTAGTCCTCGCAGTAGTCGGTGTCGGTGTTGAAGCGGTGGTCCGCGTAGAGGCGCTCGGTCCCGTCGGGCGTGTTCTCGTCGCACGGCCACTGGATTCCGCCGCTGCCGCGCAGCTTCTCGTAGGACAGTCCACTGTAGTCACAGGGACGGCCGACGGTGACGCGCTTGAACTCCTCGAAGCACTCCTCGGGCGTGCGCCACTTCGGCAGGGGAGCGCCGTCCTTGTCCGTCAGCTCCATGCGGCGGGCGTAGTCGAGGAAGATGTCCATGTCCGCGCGGGCCTGGCCCGGCGGGTCGACCGCCTTCTCCGACAGGTGCACGGTCCGGTCGTGGTTGGTGAAGGTCCCGGTCTTCTCACCCCACATCGCGGCCGGGAGGACGACGTCGGCCAGGAGCGCGGTCTCGGTGAGGAACGCGTCGCTGACCACGACGAACAGGCGTTCCTGGGCGAGGATCGACCGGATGCGGCGCAGGTCGGGCAACGAGACGGCCGGGTTGGTGCCCACGATCCACAGGAACCGGACCGAGCCCTCCTCGGCGTGGCGGAAGATCTGCATGACGTGGGTCGGCGGCGCCCAGGTGGGGATCTGGAGCGGGTGGACGTTCCAGATCCGCGCCAGTTCGGCGACGTGGTCGGGGTTCTGCCAGTTGCGCAGCGCGGTCAGGTCGCCGTCGGCCCCGGTCTCCCTGGTGTTCTGCGCCGTGGGCTGGCCGTTCATCTGGAACACCGTCCGCCCGGGCTCCCCGATCATCCCGCGCAGCAGGTTGATGTTGTTGATCTGGCAGGCCGAGGCCGTGGCCTGGTGCGACTGGTAGACGCCCTGGAGGCACGTGGAGACGAGCCGGTCGGCGGCCCCGAGGATCTCGGCGGCGGCGCGGATGTCGTCGGCGGGGACGCCGCAGATCTTGGCGACCCGCTCGGGCGGGTAGTCGGCCACGGTCCGCGCGAGCCGCTCGTAGCCCACGGTGTGGGCGGCCACGAACTCGCGGTCGACCCGGTCGTGGGCGATCAGCTCGTGTTGGATTCCGTTGAGCAGGGCGAGGTTCGTGCCGTTGCGGATGGGCAGGTGCACGTCGGCCTCCCGCGCGACCGCGGTCCGGCGCGGGTCGACCACGACGAGCCGGGGCCGGTCGGGGCCGCGCAGCCGGTCGAGGATGCGCGCCCACAGCACGGTCTGCGTTTCGGCGATGTTGTGGCCGACGACGAAGAGCGTGTCGCACAGGTCGAAGTCGCGCAGCGAGCCGGGGTCGCCGTCGGTGCCGAACGACTCCTTGAGCGCGAAGTCGGCGGTGGCCGTGCACAGCCGGGTGTTCCCGTCCAGGTGCGGGGTGCCGATCCCGGCGCGGACGACGACCGAGAGCGTGTAGTAGTCCTCCAGGAACAACTGCCCGCTGTTGTAGAAGCCCATGGCCAAAGGGCCGCGCTCGGTGAGCACCTGCCGGGACCGTTCGACGACGAGCCCCATCGCCTCGTCCCAGGTCGCCGGCTGGAGCGTCCCGCCCTGGCGCACCAGCGGCTCGGTCAGCCGGTCCGGCGCGTTGTTCGCCTGCCAGCCGAACAGTCCCTTCGGCCCGAGCCGGCCGTGGTTGACGCGGTCGCCGGCACGGCCCCGCACCCCGACGATCCGTCCTGAGTGGACGGCGATGTCCATGCCGCAGCCGTTGGAGCACAGCACGCAGGCCGACGGGACCCACCGGACCTCGTGCTCGGGCACGCCCTCCGCGAGGTACTGGTCGACCCGCACGGGCCAGGGCTCGTCCACCCCGTGTGGGGTGCGCGCACCCCAGATGTCAGCGACTCGGTCCACCACGGCTCTCTCCTTCCCGCGCCAGGGCCTCCCGGTGGGGGTTCCCCGCGCGGACGCCGGTCACCAGCAGGAACGGGGGCCGGTGGCGCTCCAGCGCCCACGGCCGGGCGGCCAGCAACGCCGGGTCGGCCACGCCGGCGGCGTCGGCCAGCCGGGGCGCGTCGACGCGCACGTCGCGGAAACCGGCGCCGGTGAGCAGGTCGCGGTAGGTCTCGGTCGGCCAGTAGACGTTCACGACCCGCACCCACGAGCCGTCGGTGCGCCGGATCCTGACCGGGATGGCCTGCCCCGGGCGGTAGCGGACGCCGGGCTCGCCCCGGCGGAAGCCCTCGAACCGGCCCCCGTCCACGTGATCGGGGTGGGGCGCGAGCGTGGTGAACCTGCCTCCCGGCCGCAGCACGCGCGCGACCTCGCCCACCAGGACGCGCAGCCGCTCGGGCTCGGCGATGGTGTTGAACACGAAGCAGGCGGTGGCCGCGTCGACCGAGGCCGCCGCCAGGAACGGCAACCGGTCCTCGACGGTCAGGTGGTAGCTGACCAGGGGATCGGGGGAGCGTCGGCGCGCCAGCTCCAGCATGGCCGGCGACGAGTCGACCCCCACGACGTGGACGCCGTAGCCGCGGGCGAGCCACCGGGCGAACTCCCCGGTGCCGCAGCCCAGGTCGAGCAGCACGCCGCCCCGCCCGGCGACCAGTCCGAGCGCCCGTGGCACGAACGGGTAGCCGAGCACCCAGCACACGGTGTCGTCCCAGGACTGGTAGTCCTCGGCGGTGCCCGGGTCGCGGTACGAGATCACGTCGTCCGCGTCGAACCCCGGGTGATCGGCGGGCAGGTCCACCCCGACCCTCCAGACGATGGTGGGCTGTCGGGCTCGCGGTCCGCCTCCATGGTTGAGCAGATCCCGCGCCCCTGCGCGTCGGCGTGACGCCCGGGCGTGGCCGGGGCTTCCCCAGGTGATCGCGGCTGATCTCAGGTGTTCGGGTGTTCGGGGCGTTCGTGGTCACGGAGGGTTCCTCCGTGGTGGTCCTCCGGCCCCGGGCCACCCTCCGACGGGCCGATTTCACGTCGATTTCACGTCGATTTCACTCGGAGGAGTGACGCCGCGTCCGCTGCCCCGCCCGCTCCTCGATGACGCGCGCGTGCCCGTCGAGCAGGGCGCGCAGGCCCAGCTCGAACACGGTGTCGAGGTCGAGGTCGTACCCGGTCCTGGCGAAGGCGCGCAGGACCGAGCCGAACACCGGGTACCGGCCGGTCGCGACGAGGTCGGCGAACGCGGGGAGCTGGCGGTCCATCCACTCGTCCTCGGTCAGGCCGGTGACGGCGGCCGCCTGCGCCTCGTGTTCGAGGTTCGCCCCGAGGCCCTGGACGAAGCTGTGCACCAGGACGTGCAGGTCGACCATGGTGGTCGGGTCCAGCCCGAGGCCGTCGAGGGCGGCGAGCATCCACTCGGCCGCCCTGATGATGTTGGGCAGGGGCAGTGGCCGGGTCAGCACGTGCGGCTGCGCCAGCCAGGGGTGCCGCCGGTGCAGCGCCCACAGCTCGCGCGCCCCGACCTCCAGCCGCCGTCGCCATCCCGATGGCGGCGGCTCGGGGTGCCGCAGCTCGCCGTAGACGGCGTCGATCATGAGCTGGACCAGGTCGTCCTTGCCGTCGACGTGCCGGTAGAGCGACATGGTGGCGACCCCGAGCCGGGCGGCGACCACGCGCATGGACAGCCCGGCCAGCCCCTCGGCGTCGGCGATCTCGATCGCGGCCCGCACGACCCGGTCCCTGGTCAGCTCGGGCTCCGCCGCCGGCGCTCGTCGGGGAGCGGGCGAGCCCGCCGCGGTCGGGGTGTTCGCGGCCGTCGGCCGGTGGACGCCCTCGGCGACGACCGTGCCGACACGGGGCTCGGCCCGCACGACTCCCTGCTGTCGCAAGGTGTTGAGCGCCTTGGTGGCGGTGGCGTGCGCCACGCCCCATTCCCTGGCGATCTGGCGGACCGAGGGCACCGGGTCCCCGGGGGCCAGCTCGCCGTCCGTGACGCGCCGGCGGATCTCGGCGACGATGCGCAGGTAGGGCGGCTCGGGCGGGCCGGGACGCTCGGAACGCTCGGTCGGGTTGGACGCGGCGGGCACTCGTGCACTCCGTTCTTGTGCTAGTACAGAAAGGGGTCTGACCTGGGGGACCCTGATGCTGTTCTACAACAGAACCCGGGAAAACCTGGTGTGCATACTCCGTACGTTCAGATGCGTACACCGTATGCGGAGGCATGGCCCATGCAGACCGTTCTCATTTCCGGCGCCAGCGTCGCGGCTCCCGCGCTCGCCTACCTGCTCCGCCGCCACGGCTTCGCGCCGACCGTGGTCGAGCGCGCGCCCGCCCCGCGCCGCGGCGGCCAGGCGATCGACATCCGAGGGGTCGCCCTGGAGGTCGTGGACCGGATGGGCCTCGGGGACGAGGTGCGCCGGATGCGCACCCGCATGCGCGGGATGGCGATGCTGGACCGGGACGGCAACGAGGTCATGCGGTCCACCGAGATGACCCTCAGCAGCGGCCGGCTCGACAGCGGCGACGTCGAGGTGCTGCGGGACGACCTCACCGGACTGCTGTACGAGCGGACCCGCGACGACGTCGAGTACCTCTTCGGTGACTCCGTCACCGCCCTCGCCCAGGACGAGCGGGGCGTGCGGGTCGAGTTCGCCGACGCGCGGCCCCGTGCCTTCGACCTCGTGGTGGGCGCGGACGGCCTGCACTCCGGCGTCCGCCGGCTGGTCTTCGGTCCGGAGGAGGCGTTCCTCCGCCGGCTCGGCACGTCCATCGCGATCTTCAGCGCCGACAACTTCCTCGGGCTCGACAACTGGCAGATCTGGCTGAGGGACGACACCCGCGAGGGGCTCGGCTACGCCGTCTACCCGGCGCGCGACAACACCGAGCTGAGGATCACGCTCGGGTTCCCGTCGGAGCCGGCGGACAGCGGAGCCCGCGACGTCGAGCAGTGGAAGCGGCTCCTCGCGGAGCGGTTCGCGCACCTGGGCTGGGAGACCCCGAGGGTGCTGGCGGCCATGGACCGGGCCACGGACCTCTTCTGCGACGACATGGCGCAGATCCACATGGAGCGGTGGTCCGAGGGCAGGGTCGTGCTCGTCGGCGACGCCGGCTACTGCCCCTCGCCGCTGTCGGGGCAGGGCACGAGCCTGGCGCTGGTCGGCGCGTACACCCTGGCCGAGGAACTGCGCGCGGCCGAGGGGGACCACCGCGTCGCCTTCGCCCGCTACGAGGAGCGGATGCGCCCGTACGTGGCGCTCAACCAGGCGTTGGCCACCGACCACCAGGACGGGCAGGTGCCGGAGGAGGAGCTGGAGCGGGCCAAGAACGCCTTCGCGCTGCACGGCTAGACGAGTAATGCGTAAGTCCGGGGTGGTGCCGGGAGACGGACGAAGGGTGCTCAAGATCAGTTTGTGACGACCGACCTGAACACCCTTCTCACCGCACTCTACGTCAAGATCGACGATTACCTGGCTGGCAGGCCCCGGTGGGGCCGACCTCCCAAGCTCACTGATGCGGAGCTGATCACCCTCGCGGTGGCCCAGGCGCTGCTCGGGTTCACCTCCGAGGCACGGTGGCTGCGGTTCGTGCCTGACCACCTGCCCGGGGCGTTTCCTGACCTGCCGGGCCAGTCCGGCTACAACCGCCGCCTGCGCGCCGCGTTGCCTCTGG
>NZ_JAMTCP010000012.1 GCF_024171885.1 Streptoalloteichus tenebrarius
ATGCCGACCGAGGGCCTGCTCACCGGCCTGCTCCGCGCGGGCTGCTATGTCCTGATCGGGCTCTCGGTCGCGGTCGCCAGGACGGCCACCCGCGAGGGTTGAGACGTGTCCGGTGGCCGGCGGGGGTCGGCGGCCCTCCTCCCCGCGGGGGCTCCCACCACCCGGGCACCGCCTCGCCCGGTACAGCCCCCACCCGCCCGGGGGGCGAGCCCCGCGTCCAGCCTATTCGCCGGCACACCAGCCCCGCCACACACCAAGATCAGCATGTGGACAACCTCAGAGCCTGTGGATAACTCGCCTCACCATCAGGCGAAAACACAACAGGAAAGAGTGAGACCGGTTGACAACCGGCACCCCGCCACAGCCAGCACACGCACCCACGGCCCACTCCCCGACACCACCCCCAGGCGGGAGGTCGATCAGCGGCGCCGCACTCCCGTCAGCCCGGAGCACCCGAGCACCCACTGTCCTTAGTGGACACAAACCGTCCTCAATGGACACCGTAGATGATCACACCGGCAGGAGCGCGAGGCCGTCGGGGTCGAGGGCGAGCCGGACCGAGGCGCCCGGCTCGGGGGCGGTGGCGACCGGCGCGGTGGCCTCGACCGTGCCGACCTCCGGCACCCGCACCAGCAGGCGTGCGTGCTCCCGGCGGTGGACGCGCTGGACCACCTCGGCGGTGATCGCGCCGGCCTCCTGTTCCGCCGCCACCCGCAACGCGGTCGCGCGCAGGCCGACGCGGACGGGACCGGCCGGCACGTCCCCGTCCACGGGAGCCCCGCCGAGGGCGCAGGAGACGACGCCGTCCTCGACCCGTCCCGGCACGACGCTGGTGCAGCCGAGGAAGCGGGCGACCTCCTCGGACGCGGGCCGACGCCACACCTCGGCGGGCCGGCCGACCTGGAGCAGCCTGCCCGCGCTCATGACCGCCACCCGGTCGGCCAGGGTGAACGCCTCGTCGTGGTCGTGCGTGACGAGCAGCGCGGTCGTCGCGGTGCGCCGCAGCAGGTCGGCCAGGTCAACCGCGAGCTGGTCGCGCAACGCGCGGTCCAGCGCGGACAGCGGCTCGTCGAGCAGCAGCAGGCGGGGGTGCGGCGCGAGCGCGCGGGCCAGCGCCACCCGTTGCTGCTCGCCGCCGGACAGCTCGGTGACCCGCCGCCGCTGGTAGCCGCCGAGGCCGACGAGGTCGAGCAGCTCGGCCACCCGCGCCGCCTGCTCGCCCTTCGCGGTCCCCCGCATCCGCAGGCCGAAGGCCACGTTCCCGGCCACGTCGCGGTGCGGGAAGAGCTGCCCGTCCTGGAAGACCAGGCCGAACTCCCTGCGGTGCACCGGGACGTCGGCCAGGTCGCGCCCGTCCCAGCGGACCGCGCCGGCCGTCGGCCGCTCCAGCCCGGCCACCGCGCGCAGCAGCGTCGACTTGCCGCAGCCCGAGGGGCCGAGCAGGGCGAGCACCTCGCCGTCGGCGACCGAGAGGTCCACACCGGACACCGCCGTGAGGTCGCCGTAGCGGACCGTCACACCGTCGACCTGCAACGCCATCGGCTCAGAACTCCCCCACCTCGGCCACACGGGCGCGTTCCACCAGCAGGACGACCGTCGCGGTGACCACCAGGAGCAGGGCGCACGCCGCATAGGCCATCTGGTTGTTCAGCTCCCCCGGCCGCGAGATCAGCCGGGCGATCGCCACGGGAAGGGTCGGCGCGTCGGGGCGGGCCAGGAAGCTGGTCGCGCCGAACTCGCCGAGCGCCACGACGTAGGCGAACCCGGCCGCGGCCAGCAACGCCCTGCCGACCAGCGGCAGGTCCACCTCGCGCCACACCCGCAGCGGGCCGGCCCCCAGGGTCGCGGCCGCCTGCCGGAGCCGGTCGTCGACGGCGCGCAGCACGGGCAGGACGGTGCGCACGACCAGCGGTGTCGCGACCAGCGCCTGCGCGAAGGGCACCAACAGCGGCGAGGTCCGGAAGTCGCCGGGCAGGGCGTCCATGGTGACCAGGTAGCCGAAGCCCACGGTCACCGCCGAGACGCCGAGCGGCAGCATCAACGCCGCGTCCATCGCGCCGGCGACCCGGGGGTTGCGCCGGGGCAGGCGGGACAACACCACCGAGGCCAGCACACCGAGCGCCATGGCGAGCAGGGTCGCGTCGAACGCCGTGCGCAGGGAGTTGACGGCGGCGTCCACACCGGACACCCCGCCGAGGGTGTCGTGCTGGCCGGAGCCGAGCAACGCCCGGTAGCCCGCCAGCCCCCATCCGTCCACTGTGGACAGCGAGCGGACGACGAGCCCGACGATCGGCACCATCAACAACGCGATCACGCACACCGCGACCGCGACGACCGCCCACTCGCCGCCGCGCGGACGCCGCGCCGTCTCGGTGGCCCGCCGCAGCCGCAGCGCGGTCTCGTGCCGCCGCCGCGCCCGCGCGCCCAGCACCAGGGCCGCCACCACCGCGACGAGCTGCACCAGGGACAGCGCCGCCGCGCCCCTGAGGTCCAACAACTGCACCGTGCGCAGGTAGATCTCGGTCTCCAGCGTGCGGTACCGGGCGGCCCCGAGCACCAGGACCACGCCGAAGCTCGTGGCGCAGAACAGGAACACCACGGCGGCGGCCGAGGCGATCGCCGGGGCGAGCGACGGCAGGACCACGGAGGTGAACGCGCGCCAGCGCGACGCGCCCAACGCCCTGGCCGCGTCCTCGGCCCTGCGGTCGGTGTGCGCCCACAGCCCGCCCACCGTGCGCGCCACCACCGCGACGTTGAAGAACCCGTTGGCCAGGACGATGGCGAGCACGCTGCCGTCGCCCGAGCCCACGAACAGGGTCCGGAACGCCATCCCGACCACCACCGTGGGCAGCACGAACGGCATCGTCACCAGCACCCTGGCCAGACCCCGCAGCGGCACGGCGCACCGCGCGAGCAGGAACGCCACCGGCATGCCGGCCAGCAACGCCAACACGGTCGCCGCCGCGGCCTGCCCGAGGGTGAACCCGACCAGGGACCAGGTCTCGGCGCTGGTCAACAGGTCGAGCACGCCCGGTCCCCTGCCGGTGGAGCGCAGGCCGATGCCGACGATCGCGGCCACCGGCCAGGCGAAGAACACCGCGAGGAAACCCAGCGGCACGGCCGCGGCGCCCGCCAACGCCAGGGTGGCGGGGCGGACGCGCGGCCGCCTCAGCCGCGCACCGTCTTGCGCCACTGCTCCACCCACCGCTCCCGGCCCGCCCTGACCTCGTCGGCCGGCAGCTCGGCCGACCGCTCGGGCAGCGGGGCGGCCTGCTGCCAGGACGCCGGCAGCGCCACGCCCTCCCTGGCCGGGTAGACGTACATGCTCTCCGCCACCTTGGCCTGGAACTCCGGCGAGACCAGGAAGTCGACCACCTTGCGGGCGTCGTCGACGTTCTTCGCGCCCGCCAGCACGCCCGCGTACTCGACCTGCCGGTAGCAGGTGTCCAGCAGCGCCTTCGTGCGCGGCTTGCCGTCGTCGCCGATGGTGAAGGCGGGCGAGGAGGCGTAGGAGACCACGACCGGGCGCTGCCCCTTGCCGCTGCCGGCGGTGAAGTCCTGGTTGTAGGCCTCCTCCCAGCCGGAGGTGACCTTGAGGCCGTTGTCGCGCAGCCGCTTCCAGTAGTCGGCGTAGCCGTTCTCGCCGTACTTGGCGACCGTGGCGAGCAGGAACGCCAGCCCCGGCGACGAGGTGGCCGGGTCCTCGGCCACCAGCAGGTCCTTGTACTGGGGCTGTGTGAGGTCGTCGAGCGTCCTGGGCTCGGCCACGCCCCGCTGCTGGAACCACCCGGTGTCGACGTTCAGGCACACGTCGCCGACGTCCACGGCGGTGAGCCGGTCCTGGTTGCCCTGCGGGGCGTACCGCTGCGGCCCCTTGTCCGCCTCGGGCCCTCGGTAGGGCTGGAACACGCCCTCCTCCAGCGCCCGGGAGGCGAAGGTGGAGTCCACCCCGAACGCCACGTCCCCGAGGGGGTTGGCCTTCGTCAGCACGAGCTGGTTGGTGAGGGCGCCGCCGTCGCCGCTGGCCCGCACCTCCAGCTTCACGCCGGTGCGCTTCTGGAAGTCCTCCAGCAGCTCCTTCGGGGGGTTGAACGAGTTGTGCGTGACCAGGACGACCTTGCGCTCGCCCCCCTGTCCCGAATCGCCGCCGCCCACCAGCGAACAGCCGGCGGCGAGCGCGACCGTCGCGACCAACCCGCCGACCCGCGCCCACCGACCGAGCACGGTGCGACCAAGAACGCTGCGGCGCACGCCGACCTCCCGTCCGTTCCGGGGCGCGCGTGTCGCCGACAGCCTCCCTGCGCCGGCATGACCCGGATCAGGTTCGGACGGTCGAGGGCGCGCGCCCTCCTCTCAGCCCGACGCTCCGGGCTCCCGTGGCGAACGCAGAGCTTACGCCGGGGTCGCGTGGCCGGCCGACGCCCACCACCATGGGGGCATGACCGAGCTGCTGAGCGACGAGCGGATCACCGAGGCGTTGGGCGCGCTGCCCGACTGGCGGCGTGAGGGCGACGCGCTGGTCCGCAGCGTCACGTTGCCCAGCTTCCCCGACGCGATCCGGGTCGTGAACCGGGTCGCCGAGATCGCGGAGAACGACAACCACCACCCGGACATCGACATCCGGTGGCGGACGCTGACGTTCCGCTGCTCGACGCACTCCGCCGGCGGCGTCACCGAGCACGACGTCTCCCTCGCCGAGGAGATCGACGGCGTGCTTGAGGCGCTGGCCTGACGGCCGCCTACCCGAGGGCCGGTCCCCTGGTCGGCAGGCCGCGGCGGCGCGGCACCGGCGCGCCGGCCGGCTCCGTCGCCAACGGCCGGACCGCGAGGGCCACGGCGACGAGGGTCAACACCGCGCACGCCGGGTAGACCCAGCCCAGCGCGGACAGGTACCAGGGCCGGGGGATCACCCAGATCGACGGCTGCGCCTGGAGCAGCTTCGAGATCACGTAGCTGAACAACGCCACCAGCCACGCCCCGAGCGCGGCCCACGCCCACGCCTGTCGACGGCGGGGGCCGAACATCAGCCACACGACGGCCGGCAGCAGCCACACCCAGTGGTGCATCCAGGAGATCGGCGACACCAGCAGCCCGAACACCTGCACCGTGACGAGGGTGGCGAGGGTGTCGCCCGCGCGCGCCGCCGACCACAGCGCGAACGCCGTGAGCCCCGACACGACGACCACGGCGACGATCCACGGCGCGCCCATGCCCACGTCGTGGCCGAGGGTGCGGGACAACGCGCCCCGCAGCGACTGGTTGATGGCCGAGCCGACCGGCCCGACCCGGCCGGCGTCGCCCAGCAGCTCGAACCAGAACCGCCGGGACTGGTCGGCCGAGACCAGCCAGCCCAGCCCCACGGTGCCGGCGAAGACCGCCGCCGACCACGCCGCGGCGGCCCACCGCCGGGTCACCAGGAAGTACAGGCCGGAGACGGCCGGGGTGAGCTTGACCCCGGCGGCCAGGCCGACGCTGGCCCCGGCGAGCGCCGACCGGGCGCTGAGCATCCCGGCCATGAGCAGCGCCGCGAGCGGCAGGTTGATCTGCCCGAAGTAGAAGTTGCTGCGGATCGGCTCCGCCCACAGCAGCACAGCCGTGGTGAGCATCGCCCAGCGCTGCCAGCGGGCGCGCTCCCCCTCCCACCTCGGTCCGGCGACCAGCCGGAACGAGGTGCGCACCAGGTACCAGACGCACAGCAGCAGCCCCGTGTACCAGACCACCCTGGCCAGCAGCCACGGCAACGCCGACAGCGGCAGCAGCACCAGGGCCGCGAAGGGCGGGTAGGTGAACGGCAACGGGAAGTCGGGGGTGAACTCCGAGTAGGTGAACTCGTAGAGCCGGTCGGTCAGCAGCGTCGGCGGCGCGTCGTGGTAGACGCGCAGGTCGAACATCGCCTGGTGGTCGCCCTGGAGCAGCAGGAGCAGACCGCCCACGACCGAGGCGGCCAGCAGCCAGGGCGCGATCGGCAGCGCCCGTCGTTCGAGCAAGCGAAGCGCGATCCCCAACCTCGTTCCCCGGCGCCGCTGGTCCTGTCGTCCCGCGGGACACCCCGCCCCCGTGGGGGGATCACTGTCGGCGACACCGTCGGCCAACCGGAAGGTCCCGCCTCCTACCTTACGTAGCACGATCGCGGCATTCCGCGTCCCCCCATCGCGCACCCCACGCTCCCGCACCCACTGTGACCTGCGCTACCTCACGCGCGCACCCCTTCTCGTCGACCCGGGGCGGGCGAGGCCCAGGCGGGGCCGCGCCCGGCGCGAGCCCGTGCCGGGGTCGCAGGTGCGGCGCACCCGCCCGGGGAAGCAACAGCCCCGGCGTGGGGACGACCGCCACTCCACCGGCCGCCGAACTGGACCTCCCACCACGCTCCGCGATCGTCGTTCCCCTCCGTAACATCGACTCATCCCCCCGAGTGCACCTCTCGTCGCACCTGGCGGACTTGACCGGGGCTTCGGACTCACCCACGAGGCGGGGGTTGCCCTGACCAAGCTCCACCAGCACAAGGAGATCAACAAGGTCCTGGTGGAGCTGGTGCGCGACGGGTGGCGCCTGGAGAAGCAGGGGCACGGCTGGTACCTCTACTGCCCCTGCCCCGAGCGGGGCGTGATCATGGTGGCCAGCACCCCGAAGAACCCCGAGGGCCACGCGAGGGCCATCGAACGACAGGCGGCGCGGCGCCCGGACCGCCACGCGTTGGACGCGCGACCGCGGCCCCGGAAGGGGTGAACGCTGTTTCGTGGACGAAACAGCGGCGGTAGCGTCGACGCACCGCACCAGGTGGGGAGGGCGGCATGGCTCCGTTCGAGTTGATCTTCGCTGTCGACGAGATGGCGGAGGACGCCGTGTGGACGCTCTACGAGCACTTCGACGCCCTCGTCGCGACCCACGGCGCGACCACGATCCTCACCGTCACCACCCCCGGCCCCACCGCCCCCGTGGCCGCCAAGAACGTCGTGCCACAACTGGAGAGACTGGCCAACGTGGTCGTGCGCCGGTGTTACGAGGACCTGGTCAACCGCGTGGACATCGCCGAGCGCTGCCGCACGACGCCGCAGGCGGTCGGCCAGTGGATCCACGGCAAGCGACTGCGCGAAACGCCGTTCCCCGAGCCGTTCAACCTGGTCAACGGTGGGGTCTGGCTGTGGGGCGAGGTGAACGAGTGGCTGCGCCGGGTGGGCAAGCAGTGCGACGACGTGCACTTCCCGTGCAGGGACGACTACTACGAGATCAACCACTGGCTCAGTGAGCGACGAGCCCAACGCCGCATCGCCACCCTCAACACCCAGCCGGTCCAGGCCTCGGAGCTCCCATCGGTCCACCTCGGCCCCGCCCGGCGCGGCGACGGACCCCCCGCGTTCTGGGGGCCCTCGGTGGGTGACCCGAGGGCCGCGCGCCGATGACCCGCCGGGTGGGGTCGGCCGAGGAGCTCCGCGCCATGGCCGAGGTCGACGACATCCAGTTCTACGAGCTGCGCGCACGGCTGCTCGAAGAACCGGACCCCGCGCACGACGGGGAGCACGACGCCGCCGGGGTGGAGCAGCGCCCGAAGGCCGCGTTCCGGGTGATGCTCGACGGGAGCCTGCTCGGGTTCCGGCTCCGGCTGAGCGTGCGGAGTGTGGCGGCGGAGTACGTGGCGGACGCCGCGGCCTTCTTCAGACTGGCGGAGCCGGTCGCTGTCGTCGAGGCGAGCGCCATGAACGCCTTCATCGAGAAGGAGGCGTTCCCGGTCCTGTACCCGTTCGTCCGGCAGTCCGTCTTCGACCTGGCATCCAAGATGGGTGTCGAGACGGTGCTCCTGGGCTTGACCCGCCCCGAGGACATGGACTTCACCGTCGATCTGGCTCCCCCGGACGCGGCTTACGTCGAAAACGCCGACGTGGTCAGCGACGAATAGACCCGTCCGTCAGGCCCCCGGTCTCATGGGTCGGGGTCGTCGGGCGGCGACGCCACGGCGGTTGTCCGGGCGTCGTACGTGCCATGACGCGACGACTCAGGGTGCTGTCGTCTGCCCGCTCGCGTCGTCTGCCCGCTCGCGCGGTGCTCCCGAGACAACCGAGCCGCCCCCCCTACAGCCGACAGTCGTGTTCGGGAGAACGTTTCGCTCTCTGGAACACGACTGTCGGAACTGTCGGAACAGATGCCGACCAGAGGCTGCGGGCCTGGCCCTGGTCCCGGTCAGACGTCGAACTCGGTCAGACGTTGAAGCGGAACTCGACCACGTCGCCGTCGGCCATGACGTAGTCCTTGCCCTCCATGCGGACCTTGCCGGCCGCGCGGGCCGCCGCCATGGAGCCGGCCGCCACGAGGTCGTCGTAGGAGACGACCTCGGCCTTGATGAAGCCGCGCTCGAAGTCCGTGTGGATCACGCCGGCGGCCTGCGGGGCGGTCCAGCCCTTGCGAATGGTCCACGCCCTGGCCTCCTTCGGCCCGGCCGTGAGGTAGGTCTGGAGCCCCAGCGTGTGGAAGCCGGCGCGGGCCAGCGCGTGCAGGCCCGGCTCGTGCTGGCCGATCGACTCCAGCAGCTCGCGGGCGGACTCCTCGTCCAGCTCCAGCAGCTCGGCCTCGACCTTGGCGTCCAGGAACACCGCGTCCGCCGGCGCCACCAGCTCGCGCAGCTCCTTGAGCCGCGCCTCGTCGGTGAGCACGCCCTCGTCGGCGTTGAAGACGTAGAGGAACGGCTTGGTCGTGAGCAGGTTCAGCTCGCGCAGCTCGGTGACGTCGACCTCGGCCTGGGCGGCGAACAGCGTGCGCCCGGCGTCGAGCACGCCCTTGGCCGCCTGCGCGGCCTCCAGCGCGGGCCGCCGGTCCTTCTGGACCCGCGCCTCCTTCTCCAGCCTCGGCAGCGCCTTCTCCAGGGTCTGGAGGTCGGCCAGGATCAGCTCGGTGTTGATGGTCTCGATGTCGCTGCCCGGGTCGACGCGGCCGTCGACGTGCACCACGTCCGGGTCGTCGAACACCCGGATGACCTGGCAGATCGCGCTGGCCTCGCGGATGTTGGCCAGGAACTTGTTCCCCAGGCCCGCGCCCTCGGACGCGCCCTTGACCAGGCCGGCGATGTCGACGAAGGAGACGGTGGCCGGCACGGTCCGCTCCGAGCCGAAGATCTCGGCGAGCCTGTCCAGCCGCGGGTCGGGCAGCGGCACCACGCCGACGTTCGGCTCGATTGTGGCGAACGGGTAGTTCGCCGCGAGCACGTCGTTGCGGGTCAGGGCGTTGAACAAGGTCGACTTGCCGACGTTGGGCAGGCCGACGATGCCGAGGGTGAGGCTCACGACCGTCCAGTCTACGGGCCGCCCGGCCGCACCCGCCCCGGCCTGGGCCAACCCACCTCAACCACCGCGCCTCGCCCACGCGTGAAGCCCCGACACACCAGCTCCACGGCGACTGTTCGCCAACGGAGACCCCAGGCTTCCCGTGTAGCCAAGCGGGCTCTTGAGGACATGCTGGCCTGGCAGAGCCCAACGCTCACAATCGCCCCAAACCCTCACATGCCAGATCCCGGCCCGAGATGACCTCTCCGCGCCGCAGCTCTTCCTCGGCGGCGCGAAGACACCACGTTCACGAGAGACCTGAGCACGGCCAGCCACCAGAAGCTCTCTCGGGCGGGCTCCCCAGGAGACGACCTGGAGGACAGCCCCCACCCGTCCCGGGGGGCGAGCCCCGCTCCAGCCTATCGCCGATCACCCCTCGGGCGAAGACTGTGCCGGCCGGCTGTGGAGGAAATCGGGTGACTGTGGACAACTCCGGAAAGTACGCAGGGAGCGCGGAGAACGAGAAGAACCCAGCCTCGGCCGCTCCGGGGGAGTGAACATCGGCCTCGTCCGAGGGAGGCATGGCATCGCGCCCGCACGAGGCCCTGCCCTGGTGCGCCTCAGCCCAGGAAGGGGATGTGTCCGGCCAGGCGACCCACGGGGGCCGTTGAGGGGTCGACCGAGGGGACATCGCGGAGACGACCTGCGAAAACAGGGGCTGGCAGCGAGCGCGACGGTCGTGTCCGATTTCCGCCAGCCGGGTGGGCGCGCCGCTGGCAGGATCGTGCTCGTGCCCCTCGATCCGGAACGCGCCTACCGGGCGGTCGCCTCCCGCGACGCCCGCTTCGACGGCCACTTCGTGACCGCCGTGCGCACCACGGGGATCTACTGTCGCCCCTCCTGCCCCGCCGTCACGCCCAAGCGCGGGAACGTGGACTTCTTCGTCACCGCCGCCGCGGCGCAGGCCGCCGGCTTCCGGGCCTGCCGCCGCTGCCTGCCGGACGCGGTGCCCGGCTCCCCCGAGTGGAACCTGCGGGCCGACCTCGCCGGCCGCGCGATGCGGCTGATCGCCGACGGCGTGGTGGAGCGCGAGGGCGTCCCCGGCCTCGCCCAGCGGCTCGGCTACTCGGAGCGCCACCTGACCAGGGTGCTGACCACCGAGCTGGGCGCGGGCCCGCTCGCGCTGGCCAGGGCCCACCGCGCCCACTCCGCCCGCCTGCTGATCGAGACCTCGACGATGCCGTTCACGGAGATCGCGTTCGCCGCGGGCTTCGCGAGCGTGCGGCAGTTCAACGACACGATCCGCGGCGTGTTCGCGACCACGCCCTCGGCGATGCGCGCCGCCGCCGCGCGGCGGGAGCGGCCGGGGACCGCGCCGGGCGCTCTCACGCTCCGCCTGCCCTACCGCCCGCCGTTCCACGCCGAGAGCGTGCTGTCCTTCCTCGCGGCGAGGGCGGTGCCCGGCGTCGAGCAGGTCGAGGACGGCACCTACTCACGCGTCGTCCGGCTGTCGCACGGCGTCGCCACCGTGCACGTCACGCCACGGGACGGGCACGTCGAGTGCACGCTGCGCCTGGCGGACGTGCGCGACCTCGGCAGCGCGGTGAACCGGGTGCGCCGGCTGTTCGACCTCGACGCCGACCCGTGCGCGGTGGACGACCTGCTCGCCACGGACCCGGCGTTGGCCCCGCTGGTGGCCGACGCCCCGGGGCTGCGCGTGCCCGGCAGCGTCGACGGCGCGGAGACGGTGATCCGCGCGGTCCTCGGACAGCAGGTCTCGGTGGCGGCGGCCCGGACCGCGGCGTCGGCGCTGGTCACCGCGCTCGGTGAGCCGCTGTGCACGCCGCACGGCGCGCTCACCCGGCTGTTCCCTCGGGTCGAGGTGATCGCGGAACGGGCGCACGAGGTGCTGACCGGCCCGCGGCGGCGGATCGAGACGGTGCGCCGCGTGGCCGCCGCGATGGCGGAGGGCTCGGTGGCGGTGCACGTGGGCCGGGCCCCGGAGGAGTTGGAGGCGGAGTTGACCGCGCTGCCGGGGATCGGCCCGTGGACGGCCCGCTACGTGATGATGCGGGTGCTCGGTGCGCCGGACATCCTGCTGACCTCCGACAGCGCGTTGCGCCGTGGCGCGGCCAACCTCGGACTTCCGTCCGATGTGGACGGTCTGGCCGCGCGGGGCGGGAACTGGCGGCCGTGGCGCTCCTACGCCGGGATGCACCTGTGGCGCGCGGCGGCCCTTCCGATGACCAGGACTGACAGGAGAAGCGCATGACGACCACCTATGTGTCCACTGAGGACACTCCAGCCGGGCCGTTCACCGCGGTCGTCGACCAGGACGGCGTGGTGCTCGCCTCGGGCTGGACGGCCGACGTCGCGGAGCTGCTGGTGCCGATGCACGCCACGCTGCGGCCCACGACGGAACCGGTGGCGCGGGCCGACCTCGGTCCGGTCAGCGCGGCGGTCCGCGCCTACCACGCCGGCGATCTGGACGTGATCGACGGGATCGAGGTGCGCCAGCGCTCCGGCGAGTTCCTGGAGCACGCGTGGCGGGTGCTGCGGAAGGTGCCGGCCGGTGAGCCGATCTCCTACACCGCCTACGCCGCCATGGCCGGCCGTCCCGACGCGCCCCGGGCCGCCGCCTCGGCGTGCGCGCGCAACGCCGCGGCGCTGTTCGTGCCGTGCCACCGGATCATCCGCACGGACGGCACGCTCGGCGGCTTCCGCTGGGGCCTGGACGTGAAGCGCTGGCTGCTCGCGCACGAGGACCGGGGCGACGCGCGCCGCTAGGGCCTGGCGGCCCGCGCCCCACGCGCCGGCGGCACGGCCTCCACTCGACCCCGGGGACGCCGTCCGTCAGAACCCGGTCGGGGCGACTCGCCCCCGCCCCGACCGCGTTCGTGTCAACGTCAGCGTCAGCGCCAGCGAGCCGTGAACCATCAAGGACGTCGCCAGCCCAGCCCGGGCGTGGCCTGGCCTGCGCACGCGCAGGTCGACCGCGATCGTGTCCAGCAGCGGGAAAACCGAGGGGGTGGTGCTCGCCTGGCTCGGCGCGGCAAGGATCGGCAACCGGCGGCCTTGATCACCAAGTGAGGCTTGGTCGGCACTCGCGAAGATCAGCGGAACGCCTCGCCGGCGGCCAGAGGCGCCCTGGTCTGCGAGGCCTGCCGCGCCCTTCCCACGCCCACCGTGAGCTGACACGTCCGCGCCGCCGGCAAGTCCGTGCCGATGCCCCTCCGGTAGGGCTGCCACGCCTGCCGCGCGCAATGCCACGAGGTCACTGAGGTCGCCACGACCGCTCCGGTGGTCCGCAGCCCACTCGCCAGCGCCCGGATTTCCCCTACCTGAGAACAGCCCCCACCCGCCCTGGGGGGGCGAGCCCCGCTCCAGCCTATCGAGCCATCACCCAGCGCCGGAACCCACAAAGCGCCACCTGTGGACAACTCAGGCGCCTGTGGACAACTCGCCGGTTTCCCGACAATTCCACTTGACACGAACGCTTCAACCGCACCCTGCTCGACGGGTGGGCCTACGCCCGCCCCTACCGCAGAAAGACCGTACGCCCGTCCCTACCGCGGAAAGACCGAAAGAAAGACCGAACGACGAGCCGAACCACCGCGGTGGCCGCACACCGACAATCACCACCGCGGCCACACCGCGCTCGCAGGCGAACCACCCGCCAGCCGCGTTCCTGACCTCTCAGGTCAGTACACCTGGTCAGTACACCTAGGCGGTGCTCAGCTCCAGCGTCGAGCCGGTGCGCGCCTTGCGGACCCTGAGCCGGACCGGGATGCGTTGCCGCAGCTCCTCGACGTGCGAGACCAGCCCCACGACCCGGCCGCCCGCACGCAGCTCGTCCAAGGTGTCCATCACCAGGTCGAGCGCCCCGGCGTCGAGGGTGCCGAAGCCCTCGTCCACGAACAGCGTGTCGAGCACCGCGCCGCCGGTCTCGGCCGCCACGACGTCGGCAAGGCCGAGCGCGAGCGCGAGCGAGGCCAGGAACGACTCGCCGCCGGAGAGGGTCCTGGCCGGCCGGACCTGGCCGGAGTAGTCGTCGAGCACGTCGAGGCCCAGCCCGCCCCTGGTGCCGCGCGGCCCGGCGCCGTCGGCGTGCACGAAGGAGTAGCGGCCCTGGCTCATCCGCTGGAGCCGGGTGGTCGCGGCGACCGCGACCTCCTCCAGCCGGGCTGCCAGGACGTAGGAGCGCAGCGAGATCTTGCGGTGGTTCTGGCCGCGCCCGTTGACGACGTCGGTGAGGGCGGCCAGCTCGGCGTACTCGGCCTGCGCCGGCGCGAGGTCGGCCCAGGCGGCGCGCAGCCGGCCCGCCAGCTCGGCCACGTCGCGCGCCCGGCCGGCCGCCGAGGCGGCCGCGGTCACCGCCGCCTCGCAGCGCTCCCGCGCCAGGTCCGCGCGCTCCCGCGCGCCGGCCACGTCGACCACCTGGTCGGGGTCGACGCCGGCGAGTTCGGGCTGGGCGAGGACGTCGCGGGCCGCGGCCTCGCGGTCCTGGGCCGCGCGCACGCGCTCCGCGAGGTCGGCGACCTCCTCCTCGGACCGGGCCGCGGCCAGGGCGGCGTCGACGTCCGGGAAGCCGGCGGCGGTGACGGCCTCCTCCACCGCCCGCTCGTGCTCGGCGACCCGCCGACGCGCGGAGTCCAATGTGGAGCGTGCCTCGACGAGGACGTCGAGCGCCTCGGCGAGCGCGACGAGGTGGTCCCGGCGCTCGGCGACGTCGGCGTGGCCCTCCCTGGCCCGGTCGAGCCGTTCGGCGCGCTGGCGGACGGTCTCGGTCAGCTCGCGGTGCTGGGCCTCGGCCGCGCCCAGCGCGCGCTCGGCCTCGACCCGCTGGTCGCGCACCTGCCGGCTGTCGTCGTCGAGCGCCCGCAGGTCGGCCTCGCCCCGCTCGACCGTCTCGGCGAGGGCGGTGGCCGCCGCGCACTCTTCGTCCACTATGGACAGTTCACTGGCGATGTCGTCGGCCGTGCGCCCGGCCAGCCGCTCGACCAGCGCGTCCGCCTCCGCGCTCGCCTCGTGCTCCTCCCGCCGTGCCCGTTCCCGCACGGCCTGCGCGCGCTGCTCCTCGTCCCGCGCCCGGCGCTCGTCGGCCTCGGTGACCATCGCCTCCGGCGGGCTCGCCGGCCGGGGGTGGTCGACGGCGCCGCAGACCGGGCAGGGCGCGCCGTCGGCCAGGTGGGCGGCCAGCTCGGCCGCCATGCCGTCGAGCCGGCGTTCCCGCAGGTCCTGCAACCGGTCCCGCGCCTCCTGGTGGGCGTCCACGGCCTCCTGCGCCCGCCGCGCCGCCCGCTCGGCCCGTTCCCTGGCGGCGGGCAGCGCCCGCGCGTCCCGCAGGGCGGCGGTCAGCTCGGCCCGGCGCGTCAGGAGGCCGTCCAGTGACGCGGCCGCCGCGCGGGCCCGGTCCAGCTCCGCCCTGGCCCGCTCGACCCGCGCCGGCAGGTCCGCGGCCAGCTCCGCCAACCGCGCGACCCGGGTCCGCTCCCGGTCGACCAGCTCCGCCAGCTCGGCCAGCCGGCGCTCGTCGACGCGTTGCCGCTCCGCCTCCGCGACCAGGCCGGACAGCTCTCCGGCCCGCTCCCTGGCGCGCGCCGCCGCGCCGCGTGGGTCCTCCGCGCCGTCCCACCCCAGCGCACGAGCCCGTTCCGTGGCGCGCTCGACGTCGGCCCGCGCGCTGTCGAGCGCGTCGTTCGCCCGCAGGAGGCCGCGTCGGGCCGTGAGCACCGGGAGCGCGCGGTGCGCCGCGTCGCGCTCGGCCTCCCACGCCACCAGCTCGCCGCGCCGCGCCGCCAGCGCGGCCAGCTCGTCGCTGGCCTGCCGCACCCGGCGGACCCGTTCGGCCAGCTCCGCGCGCGCGGTCAGCTCGGCCTCGACGGCGGCCAGGTCGGCGCGGGCCGCCCGCTCGTCCGTCGCCGCCCGCTCCGCCGCCTCGCCGGTGCGCGCCACGAGGTCGTCGAGCCAGGGCACGTCCGGCTCCTCCGGCCGCTCCTCCCCTGCGGCCTGCGCCACCCGGGCCGCCAGCTCCAACGCGCTCCGCTGCCGCGCCTGCAACTCGCGGTTCCGCTCCCTGCGGCGCTCCTCGAACCACTTCTCCACGTCGAGGAACCGCTCGGTGCCGAAGAGCCGCTCCAGCACCTGTTCCCGCTGCGTCGTGTCCGCGCGCAGGAACCGCGCGAACTCCCCCTGCGGCAGCAGCACGACCTGGAAGAACTGCTCGGCGCTCATGCCGAGCAGGCGCTGCACCGTCCTGGCGACCTCGTCGACCCGGGTGGCTCCGTCGGGCGGGGTACCGCCGCCGGGGACCGACAACCACGTCAGCGACGCCTTGGCCTGCTGTTTTGTGGTTCCCTCGCCCCGCTTCTTGGGCCGCTCGTACTCCGGGCTGCGGGAGATCCGCAGGCGATGGCCCTGCACGGTCAGTTCGAGCGCGACCTCGGTGGGCGTGTCCGGGTCGGCGAGCCGACAGCGCAACTCCCCCGCCTTCAGCGTCTCGCGCGCCCCGGGCACCCTGCCGAACAGGGCGAACGCCACCGCGTCGAGCAGGGTGGTCTTGCCGGCCCCGGTGTCGCCGTGCAGCAGGAACAGGCCGTCCGCGCCCAACGCGTCGAAGTCGACGACCTCGCGCCGCGGGTAGGGGCCGAACGCCGAGAGTTCGAGCCGGTGCAGCCTCACCGCTGCACCTCCGCGCGCCGGACCGCCGCCAGCGCCTCCTTCAACAACGCGCGCTCGCTCTCGGTCGGCCGGGAGTCGCGGCAGTCCTCCACGAAGTGGCACGCGATCTCGTGGTCGTCGCGGTCGCGCACGACCTGCGCGTACCGCAGTCGCAGGGCCTCACGGCCGCCCTCCGGGTGCCACTCCAGGTGCACGGCGTGCGGGAACCGCTCCTGCAACCGGCGCATCGCGTCCAGCGGCCGCACCGGGTCGGTCAGGACCACCGAGAGGAAGTGGTCGGCCAGCTCGGCGTGCCGGGGGTCGGTGAGCAGCTCCTCCAGCCGGCCGGACACGGTCGCCAGGCGACGCGGCACCGGGAGCTCGTGCCGTCGCACCTCCGCCAGGCCGCGCGCGTCCAGGTCGACCAGCCACACCGACTTGCGGTGGCTCGCCTCCGAGAACGAGTAGGCGAGCGGGCTGCCCGAGTAGCGCAGGTGGTCGGCCAGGACCTGCGGCCCGTGCAGGTGGCCCAGCGCCACGTAGTCGATGCCGTCGAACACCGAGCCGGGCACGTGCTCCACCCCGCCGACGGAGATCGTGCGCTCGGAGTCGCTGGCCGCGCCGCCCGTGACGAACGCGTGCGCCAGCACCACCGACCGCGCGCCCCGCCGGGTGGCGAGGTCGGCGCGGACGCGGCGCATCGCCTCCCCAAGCACGGCGGCGTGGCCGCGTTCCTCGACGCCGAGCTGCTGCCGCGCCGGGTCGGGCTCCAGGTAGGGGATGCCGTAGATCGCGACCGGGCCGTGCTCGTCGGTCAGCACGACCGGCTCGGCCAGCCCGGAGATCCGGGTCCGCAGGTGCAGCCCGCCGGCGGCGGCGAACTCCGCGTAGGCGCCCAGGCGCGGCGCCGAGTCGTGGTTGCCGGGGGTGACCACGATCCGCGCGCCCGCCTCGCTGATCGCCCGCAACACCCGGTGGCAGGTCTGCACCGCCTCGCCGGAGGGCACCGCGCGGTCGTAGAGGTCGCCGGCCACCACGACCACGTCCACCCGTTCGGCCGCCACCAGCTCCGCGAGGTGTGTCAGCACCTCCTCCTGCTCCCTGAGCAGGTCACGGCCGTGGAACGTGCGCCCCACGTGCCAGTCCGAGGTGTGCAGCAACCGCATGGGTCGACACCGTATGGCCCCGCCGGCCGGGCCCGGCGCGCCCCCCTCCCCTCCGTGTCGCCCATGTCGCGTCGACGCCCTCCTGGGCCATGATCGGTGGAGGGAGGCGATCCGTGACCTCGGTAGTGATCACGACGGCGGCCGTGGTGGTGGCCCTGCTGCTGGCCGGCGCGCTGGTGTTCTTCTGGCGGCTCTACACCGACAGCGTGCGACGCGCCGACGCCGCGCTCGCCGCCGTCGAGGCCGAACGCGCCCGCGCCCGCGAGCACCAGGCGGCGCTGCGCCGCTACGAGGTGGCGTTCGCGTCGGTCAGCGGGCGCGGCGAGCTGGGCGAGCGGGTGCTGGTGGAGACGGCCAGAGCGCTGGGGCTGCGGGAGGGGCTGCACTTCACCGTGCAGACCGACCTCGCCGGCGGCGGCGCGGCCCGGCCGGACCTGGTGCTGATGGTCGGCGGTGGGCGGCGCGTGCCGGTCGACGCCAAGACCAGCATGGCGGTGTGGGCCGAGGCGGTGGAGACCGACGACCCCGCCGAACGGGCCGAGGCGCTGCGCGTCCACGTGCGCAACATCCGCGCGCGGGCGGGCGAGCTGGCGGGCAGGGGCTACGAGCGCTGGGCGGACGCGATCTACGGCACCGTGATGTTCGTGCCCTCGGACGCGGCGGTGGTCGCCGCCATGGACACCGACCCGACGTTGCTGTCCTGGCTGCTCGACCGGCGGGTCTTCCTGTGCGGGCCGACCGGCTTCGCCGTCGTGGCCTCGGCGGCGTTGTTCGCCGCCACCGAACGCGCCCTGGCCGACGACGTGGACCGGGTGCGGGGCCAGGCGGCGCGGGCGCACCGGTCGGCCGCCGCCGCGGTCGACGCCGTGAACCTCACCAGCACGCACCTGCGCAACTTCCTCTCGGCGCGCCGCAGGGAACTCGACGCGCTGGAGAGCTTCCGCGCGGCCGTGCAGCCGCTCGCCGAGGCGGCGTCCACGCCGTCCGCGCTCCCGCCGGTGCGCCGCGAGGACGACCTGACGGCCCTGGACCTGCCCTCCGGCCCCAACGGGCAGGCGGAACCGACCGCTGGTTGAGCGGGGCGGGGCGGCGTCGGCTCCCCCGGCGCGCGTGTCCGCCGGGTGCCCGCGGAAGGTCGGCGACGGGCGGAAGGTCGGCGACGGGCGGGGCGTCGGCGACGGGCGGAAGGTCGGCGTCGGGCGGGGCGTCGGCGTCCTCCAGTGCGGGAGGACGCCGACGCCCCTCGACGCCGTGCCGCGGTGGCCCCGACGACGTCGGGACGGCCGGGCGGATCAGGAGCCCTGGGGCCCCCTGGGCGCGGCCGCCACGACCGCCCCGCGCCGTCGCGCGAGCACGTGCGTCGCGCCGGCGCCGAGCGTCACCACCGCCGCGAACGCGACCGAGGCCACGTCCGCGCCGGTGGCGGCCAGGCCGCCGGTCGTCTCTCCCCCGAGCCCGGACGACACCGCACCGGTCGTCCCTCCCCGCCCGAAGCCGCCGGAGTCCCGGCGAGGTCGCGCGAGGCTGGGCGAGGTCCGGCGGCCCACGCCGCCGCCGGACCGGCGATCACGGTGCCGACGACGAGCAGCCACGCGCGGCAGCCGGTGTCCACGCATTCGGCGACACACTCCAGGGGATCAGCTTCGGGGGACCGGTCCGAGGGGCGAATCCATCACCCGATCCGGCGCGCCGGGAAGCTACACCGGGAGCCGACCACGGCTCGACCCGCGAACCGCGCCGTCAACCAGCTCACGTTCGAGGCTCCACAGGGCCACTCACCAGGGGGAAGACAGCACGGCGAGCGGCGTCCGGCCGCCCGGAACGCCCCCGCGACCGGAAAACAATCACCCGAAAGAGATCCCGAACCGTCACGCCTCCACTGCGCACGGCGATCACACGGGGATGACCGAGCCCGCCCCCTCACCCCGCCCGCCCTCGTGACGACCACCACTCAGTTCACTCGGAAGGCTGACCATTGGATGGGCGAGGTCGGACCGTGTTGGTGACCATCCGTGGCCCGCGTTCCCCGCCCGCGCATCCCGGGTCGGTCGAGGGCGGCGACCCGTCCCGCGGATCACGGGCGCCAACCCGTCACCCGTCCTCGCGCTGCACCCCGGCCAGGAAGTGGGCGATGTCGGCCGTGCTGTCGTAGAGCTGCCGATAACGCCGGTAGAACTCCCGGTAGCGCGGCGCGTTTTCGCTGTTCGGCCGCACCACCGAACGCACCGGGTTCCACTCCTCGGGCACGACGTCGACGCCGAGCGCGGTGGCCGCCAGCATCGCGTCGCCGAGACACGCGCCGACGGTGCGCTCGGGCACCTGCTGGTCACGCTCCACCACGTCCGAGACGATCCGCGTCCACAACCCGCCCCGCGTGCCCCCGCCGACGGCGACGAGCCGGCCAGGGCCGCCCCCGGACTCCCGCATGACCTCCAGGTTGTGCCGCACGCCGTAGGCGGTCGCCTCCAGGGCCGCCCGATACAGCTCCGCCGGGCCGTGCGCGGTGGTCAGCCCGGCCAGCACGCCCCGCGCGTCCGGGTCGAACAAGGGGGTGCGCTCCCCGGCGAGGTAGGGCAGGAGCAACAAGCCCCTGCTGCCCGGCGGCACCTCGGCGGCCAGCGCCACCAGGTCCGCGTAGTCCGCCCCGACGATCCGGCGCAACCAGTCGGTGACCGCGCCCGAGGTGGCCATCCCCGCCGCGAGCGTCCGCGTCCCGGGGAACACGCCTGCCGTGCCCCACAGCCCGGGGTGCGGGCGCAGCTCGTCGACGACCTGGACCAGGAACATCGTCGTGCCGTACATGACCATCACGTCGCCCGGCGCGCGCACGCCGACGCTGGTCGCCTCGGCCCAGGCGTCCACCGTGCCGGCGGTCACCGGCAGCCCGGCCGGCAGGCCCGTCTCGGCGGCGGCCGCGCGGCCGACCGTCCCGACGACCTCGGTCGGCCACGCCAGCTCGGGCAGCGGCAGCCCGGGGGCGACCGCCTCGGCCCAGTCGGCGGCCCAGGTCCCCGCCGCCAGGTCGTACAGGGGCACGCACTGGCTCGCCGAGTGGTGGTCGAGCACGTACCGGCCGGTGAGCCGGTGCACGAGGTAGGAGCTGGCCATCAGCAGCCTGCGGGAGCGCCGGGCCACCTCCGGCTCGTGCTCGGCCAGCCAGCGCAGCTTCGGGCCGACCGCCTGCGTGGTCAGCGGGGAGCCGCACCGGCGCAGCACCGCCTCCGCGCCCAGCTCGGCGGTCAGCTCCGCGATCTGGGCGGTCGCCCGGGTGTCCACTCCGTAGAGGATGGCTGCGCGCAGTGGGCGACCCTCCTCATCCGCTGGGAGCACGCACGGGCCGATGCCGCTCACAGCGAGTGCGGCCAGCGGCCGGCCGTCCGCCGCGACGGCCAGCTCGCGGGCCAGCGCGACGAAGTCGCCCCACCACACGGCCTCCGCGTCGTGCTCGACCCAGCCTGGGCGGGGCGACGACACCGCGTGCCGTCGCTCGACCTGGTGGAGGACCCGGCCGTCCTCGCTGGTCAGGACGCCCTTCGAGCTGGACGTGCCGATGTCGACCCCGAGGAGCAGGGCTGACGACCCCACGTTTCCCCCTCTCCGGTCCCATGAGGTTGACTGCACGCGCTCGCGCCGGAACGACCCCAGGACCGTCTAACGTGAACCTCGTGACCGCGATCCGCGACCGCCGAAGCGATCCTGCCGGAGGATCCCCCGAAGGGGTGCCCATGACGGAGCGCTCCGTGTTCGGCAACTCCCGTGGGCTTCCCTGGTGGGGTGCCGTGCTCCTCGCGCTCTGCCTGACCACCGTCGGTGTGTTCGTGGACATGGAGCGGAGCAACAGCCTCGGCATGGTGTTCAAGGGCGCCTACTTCGTGGGCTGCCTGCTGGCGGTGTGCTGGGTGCGCCGCCGCGCCCTGTTCGGGCCGATGGTGCAGCCCCCGCTCGTGCTGGCCGTCACCGTGCCCGTCGTCGTGCTGGTCGGCAGCGGGGCGCCCAGCGTTGGCGGGCGCTCCGCCAAGTTTCTCGCCATCGGCGCGCCGCTGATCAACGGTTTCCCCACGATGGCGGTCACCACGGGGCTGACGCTGGGCATCGGCCTGCTGCGGGTCCTGCGGCAGCGGACCCGCCCCGCCGGCGAGCCGGCGCGGCCGAGGCGGGACGACGCCGCGCGGGAGCTGGAGAAGGCCGCCGCGGCGAGGACCGGCGCGGGTGCGACCGGCTCCGGGGCCGAGCGGGCGGCCGGCGCCGACGGCCCCGCGCCCGCGAAGGCGGCCAGGCCCGCCAGGGGCGTCGCGGGAGCGGCCCGTCAGGGTGCCGCCGGCGGAGCGCCCCGCCAGGGCGGACCGGGCCGGCCGGCGGGTGCGCGCGGCCCCTCGGGCACGCGGCGGCGGCCCCGCCCCGAGGAGATCTGACCCGAGGGGATCTGAACCGACGACCAGGCGAACACGACGAACCCCGGGCGCCGACCTGGCACCCGGGGTTCGTGGCGTTCGCGGCCCCGCCGGACGGGCGGGCCCCGACTAGCGGACCAGGTCCTTGCGCAGCTCCCTCGGCAGCGCGAAGGCGATCTTCTCGTTCGCGGTGGTGATCTCCTCGACGTCGGCCCAGCCGCGCTCGGCCAGCCACTCCAGGAGCTGCATCACCAGCACGTCGGGCACGGACGCCCCGCTGGTCACGCCGACCGTGGTGACGCCGTCCAGCCAGGCCTCGTCGACCTCGTGCGCGTAGTCGACCAGGTGCGCGTCCCTGGCGCCCGCCTGGAGCGCGACCTCGACCAGCCGCTTGGAGTTCGACGAGTTGCGCGAGCCGACCACCAGCACCAGGTCGCACTCCGGGGCCATGGCCTTCACCGCGACCTGGCGGTTCTGGGTGGCGTAGCAGATGTCGTCGCTCGGCGGGTCCTGGAGCTCGGGGAAGCGCTCCCTGAGCTGGGAGACCCGCTCCATGGTCTCGTCGACGCTGAGCGTGGTCTGGGACAGCCAGATCACCTTGGACGGGTCGCGGACCACGACCTTGTCCACGTCCTCGGCCTTGTCCACGAGCTGGATGTGCTCCGGCGCCTCGCCGGCGGTGCCCTCGACCTCCTCGTGGCCCTCGTGGCCGATCAGCAGGATGTCGTAGTCGTCGCGGGCGAACCGCTTCGCCTCCTGGTGCACCTTGGTCACCAGGGGGCAGGTGGCGTCGATCGTGCGCAGGCCGCGGCTCCTGGCCTCCTCGTGCACCGCGGGCGACACGCCGTGCGCCGAGAACACGACCAGCGCGCCCTCCGGCACCTCGTCGGTCTCGTCCACGAAGATCGCGCCGCGGGCCCGCAGCGTCTCCACGACGTGCCGGTTGTGGACGATCTCCTTGCGCACGTACACCGGCGGGCCGTACTTCTCCAGCGCCAGCTCGACGGTTTCCACCGCGCGGTCCACGCCGGCGCAGTAGCCACGCGGCTTGGCCAGCAGCACGCGCCTGCGCGGCTGGTCAGGGGTGGTCTCGGGGGTGGCCGGGGTGCCCTCGCTCATGACGTCCAGCGTACGGGCCGGCCCCGGGGGCCGGTCACGGGGCGACGCAAGTCACGGCCGGTGTTCGGAACCGATTCCGGCCCCGGGGCTGGGCAGGACCAGGGAAACTGCGGCACGCTTAGGAGGTGACCATCAAGCCGCTCCCGCTGCCCCTCCGGGTCGCCGCTGGCCTGGCCGTCACCGCGCTCGAACAGGCCCGCCGGCTGCCGCAGCAGCTCGCCGGCCTGCCGGTGACCGTCGCCAGTCAGGCGTTGCAGCTCTCCATGCGGGTGCAGCAGCAGGTCACCGAGCTGGCGATCAAGGGCGACGAGGCGCTGGCCGCGCTGCGCCCGGTCGAGGACGAGCCCGAGTGGGCCACCTTCGACGAGGACCTGGAGCGCGGCGGCGGCCCCGACGCCGGCGGCGCGGGCGGGGTCCGCGCGGCCGACCGCGCCGCGCCCGACGAGGAGTCCGAGGCCAGTCCCTGGTCGGAGGAGCCGACGGCGGCGCTGGACGAGGAGCTGCTGGACACCGAGCTGGCCGACGAGATCGACGAGACTCGCGGCACCCCCGCGCCCGACGAGACCGCCGACGAGACCGCCGAGGCGGGCGCCGACAGCGAGGCCGTGGCCGGGGCCGAGATCCGGCGGGCCGCGTCCGCCCCCGCGCCGGAGGAGCCGCCACTGGCCGACTACGACGGCATGACCGTCGCGCAGGTCAGGGCCCGGCTGCGCCACCTGTCCGCCGACGACGTGGCCGCGTTGCTGGCCTACGAGCGCGCGCACGCCGACCGGCCCCAGTTCGCCGAGATGCTCGCCAACCGGCTGGCCAAGGTCCGGGGAGAGTGAGCGCGGAGGCGGGTCCCACCTCCGCCGAGCAGCCCTGGCCGGTCCGCACCGTCGCCCGCAAGGTGGCGGAGTGGATCAGCCGGCTGGGCGCGGTGTGGGTGGAGGGCCAGGTCACCCAGGTCTCGGCCCGCCCCGGCACGGGCACGGCGTTCCTGACCCTGCGCGACCCGTCGGCGGACGTGTCGCTCACCCTGACCTGCCCGATCGGCCTGGTGCGGGACATGCGGCCGCCGCTGGCCGAGGGCAGCCGGGTGGTGGTGCACGGCCGTCCGACGTTCTTCCTGGGCCGCGGCACGTTCAGCCTGCGCGTGGACGAGATCCGCGCGGTCGGCATCGGGGAGCTGCTGGCCAGGATCGAGCGGCTGCGCGGCCTGCTGGCCGCCGAGGGCCTGTTCGACCCGGCCCGCAAGCGCCGCCTGCCGTTCCTGCCGCGCCGGGTCGGCCTCGTCACCGGCCGGGCGTCGGCGGCGGAACGCGACGTGCTGACCAACGCGCGCGCCCGCTGGCCCGCCGTCCAGTTCCGGGTGGTCAACGTGGCCGTGCAGGGGCCGACGGCGGTGCCGCAGGTCGTGGAGGCGCTCCGGGCGCTCGACGCCGACCCCGAGGTGGAGGTCATCGTGCTGGCCAGGGGCGGCGGCAGCGTCGAGGACCTGCTGCCGTTCTCCGACGAGGCGCTGTGCCGGGCGGTCGCCGCCTGCCGCACGCCGGTGGTCAGCGCGGTCGGCCACGAGCCGGACACGCCGCTGGTCGACCACGTCGCCGACCTGCGCTGCTCGACGCCGACCGACGCGGGCAAGCGCGTGGTGCCCGACGTGGCCGAGGAGACGCACCGCGTCCACCAGCTCAGGGATCGGGCCCGGCGCGCGCTGCACGGGTGGGTGGACCGCGAGTGCCGCCTGCTGGCCGCGCTGCGCAGCCGGCCGGCGCTCGCCGATCCCGTGGGGCCGCTGCTCCGCAGGGGCGAGGAGGTGCGCGCGCTGCGCGACCGGGGCCTGCGCGCCGTGCGCGCCGAGCTGACCGCGGCCGAAACGTTCCTTTCAGCGACACGATCACGCTTGACGACCCTCGGACCGGCGGCCACGCTGGCCCGGGGATACGCGATCGTGCAACGCGTCCTCCCGGACGGCCGCACCGAGGTCGTCCGGTCGGTGTCCGAGATCCCACCGGAGACGGAACTCCGCGTCCGGGTCGTTGACGGGGCGGTGCGCGCCCTGGTCACGGACGCCGACACCGGCGCGGAGAGGCACGGAGAAGGTCGACAGCGGTGAGCGGAGGTGAGCGATGCCGAACCGGGAGCCCGAGCCCGCGTTCCTGCCGCTGACCGTCGCCGCGGCCCGCACCGCCGCGGCGCGCGCGGCGGACGACAGGACCGGCGAGGACGCCAGGACCGTGCAGCGCAGGGCGGTGGAGGCCGACTCGGCCGCGGCGGACTGCTGGCTGGCCCTGCTCGCCGGCTGCGACACGCCGGGGCGGCGGGGCCTGTCGTCCCGGCTGCGGGCGTTGTCCGAGGCGACCTCGGCGTTCGCCGGACCACGCTGCCTGCGGCGGGTCGGCGAGGCCGAGGTGCGGGTCGACGAGGCGGTGCGCGACGGCGACGGCGCGGAGTTCGCCGAGGCCCTGGTCGGCTACGACCAGGCGGTGGCGACGGCGGTGGTGAGCGTGCGGGGACCGTTGGGGAGCACGAGGGCGTGAGCGAGCGGACGGGGACCGGGCTGGACGGGCTCGGCTACGAACAGGCGCGGGACGAGCTGGCTGACGTCGTGCGCCGGCTGGAGGCCGGCGGGCTGTCGTTGGAGGACTCGCTCGCGTTGTGGGAGCGCGGGGAGGCGCTGGCCCGGCTGTGCGAGCGGCACCTCGCCGGCGCGCGGGAGCGCGTGGAGAACGCCCTCGCCGCGGCCCGCCGGGCCGACGACGAGTCGGAGCAGCCGATCGCCGAGTAGGGCCGGGTAGGGCCGGGTCGGCGCTGGGCGGGCGCGCGGCCCGCCGGTCGCCGCCCGCGTGGTGGGGAGGCGCGGCGGCGGGCCGGGCGGTCACCGGGACGGCGGCGCCGGACGGCTGGAGGACGGGGCCAGCGGCGCGGCCTGGGTGGCCGAGGCGAGCGCGCGGAACTCCGCCTCCGAACCGCTGCCGGTGATCAGGACCTGATGCCCGTCGAGCGTGGTCGTCCACGCCCGCTCGTCGCGCTGTCCCGGGTAGACGGTCCAGCGGACGCCGTCGACCTCGACCGAGCCGGTGGCCTTGGCGTCGGCGTGCCCGGTCTCGAACCGCAGCAGGTCCGGCTCGGCCGCGTCGGACTGGCTCAGCCGGACGTAGTGCCCCTGGTCGGTGAGCCAGCCCACCCGCACCGCATACGGCTTGGGTGTGGTGTCACCCACCCGGTCGACCCCGGACGAGTTACCGTGCCAGCCCTCGGGCACCGCGGGCACCCGCACCGCGAACGGCACGCGTCCGGCGGCCCGCCGCAGCTCGGCGGGGGCGTCGACGGTGGGCCGCACCGCGTTCGGGTCGACCGACGGCCCGCCGGGGCTGAACGAGCAACCCCGCGTCACGCCGACGATGGCGAGCACGATCAGCAGCAGGAACACCAGCGACAGCACGATGTCGCGGACGCCGTGTTGGGCGCGGCTGCGGGGCGGGGGGCTGCTCGGGGTGGCGGACACGCCCCCATCGTCTCAAGACCGCGTTCGGCGGTTGGTCCGGCGGGTACCTGGTCTGCGAGGATCGTCCCACTGATGGGTGCCGCCGCCGCCGCGGATCGCCGCCGGTCGTGCCGGCGCCCACGGCTGATCAACGTTGATCCGCTGTGCTGATCCGGGAGGCGGAATGAGCACGTCGAACCCGACCACGGGGCGCCGGAGCGAGGCGCCGGACCGCAACCTCGCGCTGGAGCTGGTGCGGGTGACCGAGGCCGCCGCGATGGCCGCCGGCCGATGGGTGGGCCGTGGCGACAAGAACGGCGGCGACGGCGCCGCCGTCGACGCCATGCGCAAGCTGATCGGCACCGTCTCCATGAGCGGTGTCGTCGTCATCGGCGAGGGCGAGAAGGACGAGGCGCCGATGCTGTTCAACGGGGAGCGGGTCGGCAACGGCGACGGCCCCGAGTGTGACGTGGCGGTCGACCCGATCGACGGCACGACGCTGATGAGCAAGGGCATGCCGAACGCCCTGGCCGTGCTCGCCGTGGCCGAGCGGGGCGCGATGTTCGACCCGTCGGCCGTGTTCTACATGGAGAAGCTGGCCGTCGGGCCGGAGGCGGCCGACGTGGTCGACCTGTCGGCCCCGGTGGCGGAGAACATCCGCCGGGTGGCCAAGGCCAAGAACACCGACGTGTCCGACGTGACCGTCTGCATCCTGGACCGGCCCCGGCACGAGGGGCTGGTGCGCGAGGTGCGGCAGACCGGGGCGCGCATCCGGTTCATCAGCGACGGCGACGTGGCCGGCGCGATCTCGGCGGCCCGGCCGGGCACGGGCGTGGACATGCTGCTGGGCATCGGCGGCACGCCGGAGGGCATCATCGCGGCCTGCGCGCTGAAGTGCATGGGCGGCGCGCTCCAGGGCCGGCTGTGGCCGAAGGACGAGGCCGAGCGGCGGCGGGCGCTGGACGCCGGCCACGACCTGGACCGGGTGCTCACCACCGACGACCTGGTGCGGGGCGACAACGTCTTCTTCTGCGCGACCGGCATCACCGACGGTGACCTGCTGCGCGGCGTGCACTACCGCTCCGGCGGCTGCACCACCCAGTCGATCGTGATGCGCTCGAAGTCGGGCACGGTGCGCCTGATCGACGGCTACCACCGGCTGAGCAAGCTGCGGGAGTACGCGTCGGTCGACTTCGGGCCGGTGGGCGCCGAGGAGGACGCGCAGCCGCCGCTGCCGTGAGACCGCCGCCGACACCGACGGCACCGACGGCACCGACGGCACCGACGGAACGGCCCTCCACGCCTCGTGGTGGGCCGTTCTTCTGTCCGACGTTCGTAGGTACCACTTTGATGTGACCCTCGTTACTTTCCGCTTATCCCCGGGTGAGGGCTCCCGGGAGGAACGGAGAGATCATCATGAGGGCACGCTCCCTGCTCGTGGGCCTCGTGGCGGCGGCCAGCACGCTCGGCCTGGCGTTACCCGCGGCGGCCGAGGCGGCTCCGCCCGCCGACGCCGACGTCACGCCGTTCATCGTCGGCGGTCACGACGCGACCCAGACGTACAGCTTCATGGTCTCGCTCCAGCGCACCGGCGGCAGCCACTTCTGCGGCGGCTCGCTGGTCAAGGCCGACTGGGTGGTCACCGCCGCGCACTGTGTCCAGGGCACGTCCGCCGGCCAGGTGCAGGCCAGGATCGGCACCACCAACCGCACCAGTGGCGGCACCGTGGCCCGCGCGTCGCAGATCGTGGTGAACCGTAGCGGCGACATCGCCCTGGTCAAGCTGGCCCAGCCGGTGCAGCAGACGCCGATCAAGGTCGCGGCCGAGTCCGGCCCCGTCGGCACCCAGACCCGCATCATCGGCTGGGGCCAGACCTGCCCGACCAGGGGCGGCTGCGGCGCGCCCGTGATGTTGCAGGAGCTGGACACCTCGATCGTGGCCGACTCCCGCTGTCGCGGCATCACCGGCTCCACCGAGATCTGCACCAACAACCCGAACAACAACTCGGGCGCCTGCTACGGCGACTCCGGCGGCCCGCAGGTGAAGCAGGTCAACGGCCGGTGGGAGCTGATCGGCGCGACCAGCCGCAGCGGCAACGGCGACCCGAGGTGCGCGACCGGTCCCTCGATCTACACCGACGTCCCGGCCTTCCGGTCCTGGCTGGAGAGTTACACCGGCCCGCTGCGCTGACGGCGAGCGAACGCTCACCGGGATCGCGCGCGCACCGCTCCGCCGTCGACCCGCCAGTCCACAGTGGCCTGTCCCTCCGGGGGCGGGCCACTGTCCTATGTGGACTTCTCTCGGCTTTCCCCCGTGTGACGGGAGATCCGGGTCACACCGGGTGTCGCGGGTGGACGAGCCGGGCCGCACGGCGCCGCCGGGGTTATGGCAAGGACTTATGCCGACCCCCTCCGTTCGCAGGTATCTGGCCGACCCGCCCGCTGCCTACCGTCCCCGACTGACCCCGGATGAGGGCTCCGGGGAGAACGGAGACCAAGGACTGATGAGGGCACGCTCCCTGCTCGTGGGCCTCCTCGCCGCGGCCGGCGCGGCGCTCGGCCTCGCCGGGCCGACCGCGGCCGCCGCGCCGCCGGCCGGCGGCGACGTCGAGCCGTACATCGTGGGCGGCCACAACGCCACCCAGACCTACAGCTTCATGGCGTCGCTCCAGTCGCTGTCGGGCGGCCACTTCTGCGGCGGCTCGCTGATCAAGTCGAACTGGGTGGTCACCGCCGCGCACTGCGTCCAGGGCACTTCCGCCGGCTCCATCCAGGTGCGGGTCGGCAGCACCCAGCGCTCCAGCGGCGGCTCGGTCGCGCGGGTCAGCCGGGTGATCGTGCACCCCAACTACCCGGTGAGCAACGGCCCCGGCGACATCGCGCTGCTCCAGCTCAGCTCGTCGGTGTCCCAGACGCCGGTGCGGATCTCCTCGGAGGCCGGCCCCGCCGGCACCCGCACCCGGATCATCGGCTGGGGCCAGACCTGCCCGACCAGGGGCGGCTGCGGCGCCCCGCAGACGCTCCAGGAGCTGGACACCTCCATCGTCGAGGACCGGGCCTGCCGCAGCGGCTTCGACGGCCGCACCGAGATCTGCACCAACAACCCGAACCGGAACTCCGGGGCCTGCTACGGCGACTCCGGCGGCCCGCAGATCAAGTCGGTCAACGGCCGGTGGGAGCTGGTCGGCGCCACCAGCAGGGCCGGCGGCGCGACCAGCACCTGCGCCGTGGACCCGTCGATCTACACCGACGTCACCGCCTACCGGAGCTGGATCCAGCAGTACACCGGAGCTCTCTGACCGCCCCTTCCCCCCCCAGGGGGCGCCGATGGCCCGTCCCACCCCTGCGGGACGGGCCATCGTCCGTCTCCCCGCGCCCGCCTGATCATCCGAAGTGGACGCTGCCCCGGCCTCCCCCGCCGGATCATCCGATCGAACAGGCGAACCGCCCGAACGGATCTGCTGGATCCCGCGTTCGGCCCAATACCGTCGACCTTCCCACGACCGGACCTGGGGCGGAAGGAACGGAGAAAGGCCATGCGAACCCGCTCCCTGTTCGTCAGCCTGCTCACCGCGGCGCTCGGCGTGACGGTGGCCGCGACGGCCACCGCCACGACCCCACCGGACCAGGTGCAGGCGCTCCTCGCCCACAACGACACCACGACGACATCCAGCTTCACCGCGTCGCTCCAGCAGCGCGACACCAGCGAGCACCACTGCGGCGCGTCACTGATCAAACCGGACTGGCTGGTCACGGCGGCGCACTGCGTCGCGGGGCGCAACGCCGAGGACCTCCAGGCGCGGGTCGGCAGCGGCGAGCGCACCAGGGGCGGCACCCTGACCAGGGTCACCCGCGTCGTCGTCGACCCGAGGTTCGTCGACGCCCAGCCCAACGGCGACATCGCCCTGGTGCAGGTCGACCCCCCGGTCGGGCACGCGCCGGTCAGGGTGGCCAGGACCGCCGCGCCCACCGGGGCCCGCACCCGGGAGCTGCGCTGGGAGACGCCGTGCCCCGACCCGTGGTGCGAGGTGACCGTGCTCCGGGAGGTGGAGACCGCGGTGACCACGCCGAACCGGTGCGACAACGGCCTCGACGCGAGCACCGAGATCTGCGCCATCAACCCGGCCGCGCCGTCGACCTGCCGGGGCGACACCGGCGGCCCGCAACTGCGCTCGGTCGGCTCCCGGTGGGAGCTCGTCGGCACCACCAGCCGGCGCGGCGACCGCGGCCCGTCCTGCGCGACCGGCACGTCGATCCACACCAACGTCGCGGCCTACCGCGGGTGGATCGAGCAGTACGCCGGGCCCCTGTGAACCAGGAACGACGCCGACACCACCGCGGGGCGCGGGCGGTTCCGCCGTCCGCGCCCCGTCGGCGTTCCCACGACCCACTGGAGAAACGGTCTCAGCCGGGGACGTCAGCGTCCTGATCACCTCGGTCGCCACCGCCGTCGTCGGGCCGCGGGGTTCGTGGCCCGCTCCGCGCCATCCCGGTTCGCGCTCACCGCCGGGGAGCCCTCGATCTCCACCGGCTCGAAGGCCCGGTACGAGGCGCGTCGCCGGTAGAGCCCGTCGATGCCGTAAGTCGAGGTTGGTGACGGATCGCACGAACAGGGCTATCCGCGACGAGCCGAACGAGTCCTGCCACGCGCGGTTCGGGCTCAGCGCCTGGTCGGCCTCACCGCACGCGGCGATCCCCCGTCGCGCGAGCTGGGCGTCGGTCAGGCCGCGCACGCTCTCAGCGATACTTCGTGGTGTCCAGGGACCTCGGCACCCTGGGTGCCTTCGGCTCCGTCGAACCGCGCTGTCCGCCCGCCTGGCCGTGCCCACCACCGCCGTGGAGCGACCAGAGTTCCGGCCAAGCGCCGTCTTCCTCCGCCACGCGGGCCAGCGGATCAGTTCCTGCCCTGGCGCGCGCGGGCCGGATCAGCGTGTCTCCCACGCCGGTCCGGACCCGGCCGAGGGCACACGGGACCGGCGGATCGCCGCCCACCGAGGCCGAGGTCCGAGGTCGAGTTGGCTGATCGTCGACGCGTCGCGGGGGTCAGCCCGAGTCGCTGGAGTGCCCGGGGAAGAGGTGGGCCGACGGGTCGAGCGCCACGGCGATGTTGTTCACCGCGGTCGCGGCCTCGCCGAAGCCCGTCGCGATGAGCTTGACCTTGCCGGGGTAGGCGGCGACGTCGCCGGCGGCGTAGACCCGCTCGCGCGAGGTCCGCATGGTGCTGTCGACCACGACGTGCCGGTGGTCCAGCTCCAGCCCCCACGACTCGATCGGCCCGAGGTCCGCCACGAACCCCAGCGCGGCCACCACGGCCTGGGCCGGCAGCACCTGGCGGGAGCCGTCCTTCAGCGTGATCTCCACCTCGCGCACGGCCTGGTCGCCCCTCAGCTCGGCGACCTCGGCGTCGGTGATGATCGGCACGCCCAGCTCGCGCACCTTGCGCACGGTGCCGGGGTGGGCGCGGAACGTCGCCCTGCGGTGCACCAGCGTCACCGACCGCGCGACCGAGTGCAGGGCCAGCGCCCAGTCGAACGCGGAGTCGCCGCCGCCGACCACCACCACGTCCTGTCCACTGTGGACGTCCAACTGGGGGACGAAGTGGACGACGCCCCGCCCGTGCCACCCGTTCGCCGCCGGCAGCGGCCGGGGGCGGAACTCCCCGATGCCCGCGGTGACCAGCACGCTGCCCGCGACGACGGCGCTGCCGTCGGCGAGCCCGACCGCGAGCCGCCCGTCGTCCAGTGTGGACAGCGTGCGCGCCTGCCTGCCGAGCAGGTAGGTCGGCTGGTACTGCCCGGCCTGCTCGACGAGCGCGGCCACCAGGTCGCGCCCGCGCACCGAGGGCATGCCCGCGACGTCGAAGATCAGCTTCTCCGGGTACATGGCGGTGACCTGGCCGCCCGGTTCGGGCAGCGCGTCCACCACCGCCGCGGAGAGGTCCCTGAACCCCGCGTAGTACGCGGCGAACAGGCCCGTCGGCCCAGCGCCGACGATCAACAGGTCGACTTCCATGGCGAGCCGCCTTCCGCCCGTGGTCCGGACGCGAACGAGCGTATGCGTTCCACGCCACGGTGCCCACCGCCACGCGGAGGTAGCAGACTCGGGGACATGGCAGATCAGGAGTACCGGGTCGAGCGCGACACCATGGGCGAGGTCCGGGTGCCCGTCGACGCGTTGTGGCGGGCGCAGACGCAGCGGGCCGTGGAGAACTTCCCCATCTCGGGCCGGGGGCTGGAGCGGGCGCAGATCCGGGCCCTGGGACTGGTCAAGGCGGCGTGCGCCCGGGTCAACGGGCGGCTGGGGGTCCTGCCGGCCGACCTGGCCGAGGCGATCGCGGCGGCGGCCGACGAGGTGGCCGCCGGCGACCACGACGCGCACTTCCCCGTCGACGTGTTCCAGACCGGCTCCGGCACCTCGTCGAACATGAACGCCAACGAGGTGATCGCCACCCTCGCCGAGCGCCGGCTCGGCTCCCCGGTGCACCCCAACGACCACGTCAACGCGTCGCAGTCCTCCAACGACGTGTTCCCCACGACCATCCACCTCGCCGCGACCGAGGCCGTGCTGCGCGAGCTGACGCCCGCGCTGGAGCACCTGGCCGGCGTGCTGGAGCGGCGGGCGGGGGACTGGGCGGACGTGGTGAAGGCCGGCCGCACCCACCTCATGGACGCGGTGCCGATCACCCTGGGCCAGGAGGCCGGGGGCTGGGCGGCGCAGGTCCGGTACGGCGTGGAGCGGCTGCGCGACTGCCTGCCCCGGCTGGCCGAGCTGCCGATCGGCGGCACCGCGGTGGGCACCGGCCTGAACACGCCGCACGGCTTCGGCGGGGCGGTCGTGGCGGAGCTGGCGTCGACCACCGGCCTTCCGGTGACCGAGGCCAGGAACCACATCGAGGCACAGGGCGCCAGGGACGGCCTGGTCGAGTGCTCCGGCCAGCTCCGCACGGTGGCCGTCTCGCTGTACAAGATCGCCAACGACGTGCGGTGGCTGGGCTCCGGCCCGCGCACCGGCCTGGCCGAGCTGCGCCTGCCCGACCTCCAGCCGGGCTCCTCGATCATGCCGGGCAAGGTCAACCCGGTGCTGTGCGAGGCCACGATGATGGTGGCCGCGCAGGTGATCGGCAACGACGCCACGGTGGCCTTCGCCGGCTCGCAGGGCAACTTCGAGCTGAACGTGATGATGCCGGTCATGGCCCGCAACGTGCTGGAGTCGGCCCGGCTGCTCGCCGCGGCGGCCCGGCTGCTCGCGGACAGGGTGCTGGCCGGCGCGGAGCCGGACGTGGAGCGGCTGCGGGAGTTCGCCGAGTCCTCGCCCTCCGTGGTGACGCCGCTGAACCGGCACCTCGGCTACGAGGAGGCCGCGTCGATCGCGAAGCAGGCGCTGCGGGAGCGCAAGACGATCCGTCAGGTGGTCGTGGAGCGCGGCCACGTCGACGCCGGGCGCATCACCGAGGAGCAGCTCGACGAGGCGCTCGACGTCCTCCGCATGGCCCGCGGTCGCTGATCACGCCGTCCCGCCCCCGTGGCGCGCCTGGCGGCGGCGCGGGGGCGGGACGGGCGGCGCGGGGGCGGGACGGGCGGCGCGGGGGCGGGATAGGCGGCGCGGGGGCGGGATAGGCGGCGCGGGGCGGGACGGCGGCGGATCAGCCGAGGCCGAGGGCGCACCCCACCGCGACCACGAGTGCACCGGCCAACGCGAGCAGGGACAGGGACTGCGCGCCCAGCGCCAGCGAGGCGAGCAGCCCCGAGACCGGCATGAGGCCGACGAGCACTCCCGCCCGGTCCGCCCCGACCCGGGAGACGCAGCGATACCAGCAGATGTAGGCCACCGCGGTCACGACGACACCGAGCACGACCAACGCGAGCGCCTCGGTGGCGTCGGGCGCCCGCCAGGCCGCCGCGCCCTCGGTGACCGTCGCGACGACGGCACCCTCGACGGCGGCGAGGAAACAGGCCCAGGTCGACACCCCGAGCGCGCCGATCCGGGCCACCGGGCCCACCGCGAGCAGGGTGAAGAGCGCCTCGCCGACCAGCGCCAGCGCGGCGAGGCCGAGTCCGGCCCAGCCCCAGCTTCCCCCGCCGGAGAGCGTCACGACCCCGGCGACCACCAGCACCGCCCCGGCCACGACCCTGGCGCGGGGGCGCCGCCCGGCCGTCAGCGGCCCGAGCAGCGCGAGCACGAGCGGCGACGCGCCGACGACGGCGGCCACGAACCCCGGCTCGGCGTGGCGCTGCGCGGCGAGCACGCAGGCGCTGAAGCCCAGCATCCCGGTGGCGGCGAGCAGTGAGAGCGCCACCAGATCCCGCCCCCTTGGACGGGGGACAGGCTGTCGGGTGATGAGCGCCCAGGCCAACAACGCGGCGCCACCAATCGCGTACCGAACGGCCTGGCCGGACAGCACCGGGTAGCTGTCGAGCAGACCGGTGACCGGGACCGACGCCCCGACGATGGTGGTGGCGACGGCCCCGGTGATGATCATGACCCGGGAGTGGGACCCCCGGTGTCGCACAACTGTGGGAGACTCGATCAGGCCAGACACGCGGTCCAGGTTCTGCGCCAAGTGGCCCACCGATAAGCTCCACTTCGGTGAAAAGCGACTGGGCCACTTTGCGAGAGCTGTTGTTGCCGGCGGTCTCCGCCGCTCCCCGCGGCCGCCGGGGCAGGGCGCTGGAGGTCGCCCTGCGGGAGGCGATCCGCGCCGGCCGGCTCCACCCGGGGACCCGCCTGCCGGCGACCAGGGACCTCGCCGCCCAGCTCGACCTCGCCCGCGGCACCGTGACCTCCGCCTACGACCAGCTCGTCGCCGAGGGCTACCTGGTCGCCCGGCGCGGCTCCGGCACCTCCGTGGCCGCCACCGCCGGCGCCGCGGCCGAGCAGCCCCGGTCGCGCGCGAGCGCCCCGGAGCCCCGGTGGCAGTTCGACCTGCGCCCCGGCCTGCCCGCGCTGGCCGCCTTCCCGCGCGCCGAGTGGGTCACCGCGACCAAGAGCGCGCTGGCCGAGCTGCCCGACGCCGAGCTGGGCTACCCGGACCCCGCCGGCCTCGCCGAGCTGCGGGCCGAGCTGGCCGGCTACCTCGGCCGGGTCCGCGCGGTGCTCGCCGACCCGGCCGACCTGCTGGTCACGCACGGCTCGGCCGAGGCGTGCGCGCTGCTCGCCGACGTGCTGCGGGCCAGGGGGCACCGCAGGATCGCCGTGGAGGACCCCGGACACCCCGGGCAGTCCGAGCTGTTCGTCACGCACGGGCTCACGCCGGTCCCGATCCGGGTCGACGCCGACGGGCTGCGGGTCGACGAGCTGGCCGCGTCCGGCTGCCGGGCGGTCCTGGTCACGCCCGCGCACCAGTTCCCGCTCGGCGTGCCCCTGAACGCGCAACGCCGCCGCGAGCTGGTCGACTGGGCGCGCCGCTGCGACGGCCTGGTCATCGAGGACGACTACGACGCCGAACACCGGTACGACCGGCCCGCGCTGGGCGCGGTGCAGGCCCTGGACCCGCGTCGGGTCGCCTACCTGGGCAGCGTGTCGAAGACGCTGGCTCCCGCGCTCCGCCTGGGCTGGGCGGTGATCCCACCCGGCTGGCGCGAGGCCATGATCACCGCGAAGCGCCTGCACGACCTGGGGTGCAGCCCGCTGCCGCAGGCGGCCTTCGCCAGGATGCTCCGCGCCGGCGGGTACGACCGGCACCTCCGGCGCACCAGGGCCGACAACCGCCGCCGCCGCGACGCGCTGCTCGCGGCCCTGGCCGAGCACCTTCCCCGCTGGCGTCCCACGGGCATCGCGGCCGGCCTGCACGTCGTCCTGGAACTGCCGGCGGGCACGAACGACCGGGAACTGTCGACGCACCTGGAGGACAACGGGGTGCACGCGCCCAGCCTGTCCTTCTACACCCGGGGCCACCGGGGTGGGCCGTTCCCCGGGCTCGTCCTCGGTTACGCCGCGCACGGCCCCGACCGCCTCCGCGCCGCGGTCACCCGCATCGCCGAGATCACCGGCGCCTGAGACTCCCCAGCCGTCGCGCGACGCAGCGGGGCTCAGCGCGACTCAGCACGACTCAGCGGGGCTCCCGGCTCACCTCGGCGGGCGCGGCCCGAGAACCCCGGGCACGCGGCCCCGCCCCGCCGGTCCCCATCACGGACCCGACAGGGCGCTCCCGCACCGCTCCCCCGACCAGGCGCAGGAGACGGGTCCTCGGGCCCGCCGATGTCTACGGCTGGTCGTCACCGACCCCCGCCAGGTCCTGATCCTCGGGCGATTGTCGGCCTTCGGGGTGACGATGGACGTGTGCTGTTCGCCGACGTGGTCGGGACCTCGGCGGCGGTGGCCGCCACGGGGTCGCGGAAGGCGAAGACCGAGGCGCTCGCCGCGTTGCTCGCGCGGGCCGCGCCCGGCGAGGTGGAGGCGGCCACCGCGTTCCTCAGCGGCGAGCCGCTCCAGGGCCGGCTGGGCATCGGGTGGGCGACGCTCGCCGAACTCCGGGTGCCGCCCGCGCCGACCCCGACGCTGACCGTCGGCGCGGTCGACAAGGCGCTGGAGATCCTGCGCACCGCCAGCGGCAGCGGGTCGGCCCAGCGCCGCCGCAACCTGCTGGCCGAGCTGTTCGGCCAGGCCACCCCGGCCGAGCAGGACTTCCTGTTCCGGCTGCTGACCGGCGAGCTGCGCCAGGGCGCGCTGGAGGGCGTGATGGTGGAGGCGATCGCCGCCGCGGCGGGGACCTCCTCCGAGGCCGTCCGGCGGGCGGTCATGCTCTCCGGACGCCTGCCGGCCGCCGCGGCGGCGGCGCTGCTCGGCGGCGAGGAGGCGCTCGCGGCGTTCCGGCTGGAGCTGGGGCGCCCCCTGCGGCCGATGCTGGCCTCGCCCGCCGAGAGCCTCGACGACGCGTTGGCCGAGCTGGGGCCGGCCTCGGTGGAGTTCAAGCTGGACGGGGCGCGCATCCAGCTCCACCGGTTCGGGGACGAGGTGCGCGTCTACACCAGGACCCTGCGCGAGATCACCCGGAGCGTGCCCGAGCTGGTGGAGCTGGCCAGGGCGCTGCCCTGCCGCGCTCTCGTGCTGGACGGGGAGACGCTGGCCCTGAACGACGACGGCCGGCCCCGGCCGTTCCAGGAGACCATGAGCCGCTTCGGCGCGGCCTCCGCCCACGAGCTGCTGCTGCACCCGTACTTCTTCGACTGCCTGCACCTCGACGGCGAGGACCTGCTGGACGCGCCGCTGCTCACCCGGCTGGACGCGCTGGACCGCGTCGCCGCCGCGCACCGCATCCCGGCCGTGCTCGCGCCGACCAGGGAGGGCGCGGCCGCGCTGCTGGACCAGGCGCTGGCCGACGGGCACGAGGGCGTGATGGCCAAGGCGCTGGACTCCCCCTACGCGGCCGGCCGCCGGGGCAGGGCGTGGCAGAAGGTGAAGCCGGCGCACACGCTCGACCTCGTGGTGCTGGCCGCCGAGTGGGGGCACGGGCGGCGGACCGGGTACCTGTCCAACCTGCACCTCGGGGCGCGGGACCCCGACGGCGGACCGCCGGTGATGGTCGGCAAGACCTTCAAGGGGCTCACCGACGAGCTGCTGGCGTGGCAGACCCGCGAGCTGCTGGCCAGGGAGACCTCCCGGGACCGGAACACCGTGTACGTGCGGCCGGAGCTGGTCGTGGAGATCGAGCTGGACGGGGTGCAGGTCAGCCCGCGCTACCCCGGCGGGGTGGCCCTGCGGTTCGCCCGCGTGCTGCGCTACCGGCCGGACAAGGACGCCCGGGAAGCGGACACCGTGGACGAGGTCACGGCGATGTTGCCCGGATCGGGGTAGTCTCGTGCAATCGTGCGCTTCCTCGACGGGCACGAGCCCCGCAACGACCTGACCTACGACGACGTCTTCCTGGTCCCGCGCCGGTCCGGCGTCGAGTCCCGGTTCGACGTGGACCTGGCGACCGTGGACGGCTCCGGCGCCACGATCCCGATCGTCGCCGCCAACATGACCGCCGTCGCCGGCCGCCGGATGGCCGAGACCCTCGCCCGCAGGGGCGGCCTGACGATCCTGCCGCAGGACGTGGCGCCCGAGGCGGTGGCCGAGATCGTGTCCTGGGTCAAGGACCGGCACCCCGTGTGGGACACCCCGCTGGTGCTGCACGCCGGCGACGCCGTGGCCGACGCCCTGAACCTGCTGCCGAAGCGCGCCCACGGCGCGGTCGTCGTCGTGGACGACGACAACCGGCCGGTGGGCGTGGTCGACGAGGCCGCGTGCGCCGGCGTCGACCGGTTCACCCGCGTCAGCGAGATCGCGCGGCGGGACGTCCTCACCCTGCCGCTGGAGACCGCCCCCAGGAAGGTCTTCGAGGAGCTGCACGGCCGGACCGCGAGGGTCGCGCTGGCCGTTGACGCCGACGGGCGGCTGGCCGGGGTGCTGACCAAGGTCGGCGCGCTGCGCGCGGAGATCTACCAGCCCGCGCTGGACGACGCCGGCCGGCTGCGGATCGGCGCGGCCGTCGGCGTGAACGGCGACGTCGCCGCCAAGGCGCGCGCCCTGCTGGACGCCGGGGTGGACGTGCTGGTGGTGGACACCGCGCACGGCCACCAGGAGAAGATGATCAGCGCGCTGCGCGCGGTCCGCTCGGTGCACCCCGTCGGCTCGGCCGTCCCGGTGGTGGCCGGCAACGTGGTGAGCGCGGAGGGCGTGCACGACCTGGTCGAGGCCGGCGCGGACATCATCAAGGTCGGGGTCGGCCCCGGCGCCATGTGCACCACCCGGATGATGACCGGCGTGGGCCGGCCGCAGTTCTCCGCCGTGGCCGAGTGCGCGGCGGCCGCCCGCGAGCTGGGCCGGCACGTCTGGGCCGACGGCGGCGTGCGGCACCCGAGGGACGTGGCGTTGGCGCTGGCCGCCGGCGCGTCCTCGGTGATGATCGGCTCCTGGTTCGCCGGCACCTACGAGTCGCCCGGCGACCTGCTGCGGGACGAGGCCGGCCGGCCGTACAAGGAGTCGTTCGGCATGGCGTCCAAGCGGGCGGTGACCGCGCGGACCCGCACCGACAGCGCGTTCGACCGGGCGCGCAAGGCGCTGTTCGAGGAGGGCATCTCGTCCTCCCGGATGCGGCTGGACCCGACCGCGCCGGGCGTGGAGGACCTGCTGGACCGGATCTGCTCCGGCGTCCGCTCGTCCTGCACCTACGCGGGCGCGCTCAGCCTGGAGGAGTTCCACGAGCGGGCGGTGGTGGGCGTGCAGTCCGCCGCCGGCTTCGCCGAGGGCCGCCCGCTGCCCAGCGGTTGGTGAGTCCGATGTCCGGGGCGGGGGCGCGGGAGGTTCTTCCCACGCCCCCGTTCCGTCTCCGTCCCGCCGAGCCGACGGACGCCGACGCCCTGACGGCCGTGTTCCTGCGCGCCAGGGCCGAGGCGATGCCGTACCTGGCCCGGCCGCACACCGACGCCGAGACGGCGGCCTGGATGTCCGGGTGCGTGGTGCCGACGCACGAGGTGCGCGTCGCCGAGGTCGACGGCGCCGTCGTGGGGTTCGCGGCCGTGCTGGGTGAGGAGCTGGCGCACCTGTACGTCGACCCGACGGCGCAGGGACGTGGAGTGGGGACCGCGCTCCTGAACTGGGCGAAGCGGGGCCGTGCTCGCCTGGAACTGTTCGTCTTCCAACGGAACGAGCGGGCCCGGGACTTCTACCACGGGCACGGCTTCCGCCTGCTGGCCCTCGACGACGGGAGCCGCAACGAGGAGCGCGAGCCGGACGCCCGCTACTCCTGGGCGGCCCGCTGACCGCGCCCCCGGGACCCACACTCCACTGTGGACACCCACTCGTCCGTCCACCCAGGACAGCCCCCACCCGCCCTGGGGGGCGAGCCCTGCTCCAGCCTACCGGCGCCGCCCGGCCCGCCCCACCCCACAACCCCGGCCTGTGGATAACTGAGGAGCCTGTGGACAACTCGCGTCCCAGACGAGTGAATCCCCACCAGGCCAAGCAGAAATCGTGTTCCCTGGACGCGAGTGCCCTCCGCCCCGCCCGTGCCCAGCACTCACGCCCCGACCCCGACTCGACTGCCCACCCGACGCGAACCGCGGCCCCACAACAACCCGCCCATCCCGCACGTCCCCGCCTGACCCGCGTCCCCGCCTGACCCACGTGTCCCCGTCCAGCCGTCCGACTGGCCGGCCGCGGCAACCCAGGACGAGAACGCGTCCGGCCGGGGCCACGGTTGGCGCGGCCCCGGCCGGACATGGGTACGGGTGCCGTACGGCAGGTGCCGACGGCGGCTCAGATCAGGTGATCACCCTCCAACACCTCGGTGACCAGCGCCGCGATCGGCGACCGCTCCGAGCGCGTCAGCGTCACGTGCGCGAACAGCGGGTGCCCCTTCAGCTTCTCGATCACCGCCGCCACCCCGTCGTGCCGGCCCACCCGCAGGTTGTCCCGCTGCGCCACGTCGTGCGTCAACACCACCCGCGAGCCCGACCCCAGCCGGGACAGCACGGTCAGCAGCACGTTGCGCTCCAGCGACTGCGCCTCGTCGACGATCACGAACGAGTCGTGCAGCGACCGGCCCCGGATGTGGGTCAGCGGCAGGACCTCCAGCATCCCCCGGTCCAGCACCTCGTCGATCACGGCCTTGCCGGCCACCGCGCCCAGCGTGTCGAACACCGCCTGCGCCCAGGGCAGCATCTTCTCGCTCTCGGTGCCCGGCAGGTACCCCAGATCCTGCCCGCCCACGGCGTAGACCGGCCGGAACACCACGACCTTGCGGTGCTGCTGCCGTTCCATCACCGCCTCCAGGCCCGCGCACAACGCCAGCGCCGACTTCCCGGTGCCCGCGCGGCCGCCCAGCGACACGATCCCCACCTCGGGGTCCAGCAACAGGTCGAGCGCCACCCGTTGCTCGGCGGAACGCCCGTGCAGCCCGAACGCCTCCCGGTCCCCCCGCACCAGTTGCGCCCGTTTGTCCGGCGTCACCCGGCCCAACGCGCTGGCGGTGCCGGCGAGCAGCCGCAGCCCGGTGTGGCAGGGCAGCTCCCGCGCCCACTCCAGCTCCGGGCTGTCCAGGTCCACCGCGCCGTCCCGGTAGAGGGCGTCGATCACCTGGGAGCCGACCTCCACGTCGGCCATCCCGGTCCAGCCGGACGGGGTGACGTCCTGCGCCCGGTACTCGTCGGCCGTCAACCCCACCGCCGCCGCCTTGACCCGCAGCGGCATGTCCTTGGTGACCAGGACGACCTCCCGGTTCTCCGCGGCCAGGTTCAGCGCGCAGGCCAGGATGCGGGCGTCGTTGGAGTCGGTGCGGAAGCCCGCCGGGAGCACCTGCGGGTCCGAGTGGTTCAGCTCGACGTGCACGGTCCCCCCGACGTCCCCGACCGGCACCGGCGCGTCGAGGCGCCCGTGCCGCAGCCGGAGGTCGTCGAGCAGGCGCAACGCCTCGCGGGCGAACCAGCCCAGCTCCGGGTGGTGGCGCTTGCCCTCCAGCTCGCCGATCACCACGAGCGGCAGCACCACGGCGTGCTCCGCGAACCGGGTGAGCGCCCACGGGTCGGACAACAACACCGAGGTGTCGAGCACGAAGGTGCGGATCGGGGCGGCGGTGCGCCGCCGGGTGGAGGTGCGGGGGGAGCTGGAGGAACGGCTGGCGGTCCGCCTGGAAGAGCGCTGTGCTGTCACGGCAACTCCCTGCGGACGCGGCACCCGCGTCCGCTCCTCGGGTGGGCCGGGCACTGACCCCGTTGGCACTGGTCCGTCCGCCGTCGCCGGCGGTCAGACCGAGTCGCCACAGGGGCCGGGTGCCGGCCCCCTCGTGCTGGTTGCGAACGGCCGAACCGTTCCACCGACCACAGCCACGAACAGGGCCCCTCCCGGGGCGAGCCGTCTCGGACACGACCCGCCGGAACGCACGCTACCTGCGGTTACCTCCTGCGGCAGGCAGGCACATGGGTGATTCACCAGAGCGTCATCGACACGCTACGTACCCCCGTGTCCCCTACCCCGCGTATTGACCGAACGGCCCAACCACGGGGACGGGTTGCCGGGCCGGATCGGCGGAACGGGGCACTGCCAGCGCGAACGGACGGACGGCCGCGCTGGTCCCTCCGCGGGTGAATCCCGGTCACTCAGGCGGGGTCGGCGGCCAGGGGAGAAGGCCCTGACCCGGCCGCCAGCGGCGACACGGCGGCCGCCAGCTCCTCCCGCACGACGGCGGGCACCAGGGGCTCGTCCAACAGCCGCCGGTAGCGCTCGCCCAGCGACTCGCCGCTGGGCCGGGCCTCCAGCCAGGCCCGCAGCAGCCGGTACCCCTCGACGTAGGTGGTGGTGTAGGCGCGCCAGAGTGGGTCGGACAGGAAGCGCAGCATCTGCCGCGCGCGCCGCTCGTCCACGAGCAGCCAGCGGCACAGGTGCGCGACGACCTCGTCCGGGTCGGCGCCCCGGTCGTGCAGCAGCAGCGCGGCGTCCTGGCGCACGCCGTGCAGCATCCCCAGCGCCTGCTCCATGCGCTCGGCCAGCTCGCCCTCCATGCGCAGCCCCAGGTCCGCCATGATCTCGGCGGTCCACGGGCCCCACCCGGCGCCGACCACGGCGTGCAGGCCCAGGTCGGCGAGGCCCTCGGCCATCAGGCACTGCGGGGTGTTCACCAGGAAGATCGTCTGCTCGTCCTGGCCCTGCCCGCCGACCAGGCCGGCCTCCTTCCGACAGTGCTCCGTGTGGTGCCCCGGGTAGGACTCGTGCGCCACCAGGTGCGGCAGGTTCGCCATGCGGTGGCCGAGGTCGGCGTTGATCGCGACGCGCGAGCGGTACTCGCCCAGGTAGTAGTTGAAGCCGCTCCACGGCTTGTCGGTGACCACCTGGTACTCGACGGTCTCCTCGGCCGGGAGCCCGTACTGCCCCCGGACGCGGTCCCGCAACGCGCTGCTCAACGCGAGCACGCAGGACTCCAGCTTCTCCGGCGGCACCTCGTCCCTGGCGCGGAAGGCGGCGATCCGGTCGGCCAGCGGCCCGTTCCCCGGCAGCAGGCGCTCCAGCTCGGCGTGGGCCTCGCGGTAGAGGTCGGTGTCGCCCGGGGTCACCCTGACCTGGAAGTAGGCCTCGACCTCGGCCACGAAGGGCACGTCCTCGCCGGCGAGCTTGCGCCCCGAGCACTCCAGGGCGACCAGGTGGGCGTCGAGGAACCGGCGGCGGTCCTCGGCCAGCTCGGCGCCCGGCAGCTCGGCCCTCAGCTCGCGCGCCCGCGCCGCGAGGGCGGCGGGCCGGGGCCGGGGTTCGTCGGCGACCTGGCGGCGCAACGCCGGGTCCCCGGTGTACGCGTCCACGAATCCCTCGACGAGCCGGTCGAACCGGAGGCCGAGCAGGAGGTACTCCCGCACGAGCTGGCTGGCGTCCACGGACCAGCAGCCTACGGGCAGACCCGTCCGGGTCAGTCCCTCCCTGGCCCGTTCCCCCTGGTGATCGACAGTTCGACGCGCTTGTAACACAGCACTCCGGGTAGCGCTGAGGGGGTCCGGTAACTCGACGGAGTGTCTTGGCCAATCCGGGAATTTGTCGTAACCAACATGGGTGAGTCGATCACAACGGTACGTGTTGATATCCCCCCATCGGAGGTCCCCAACAACGCATTTCCGCAAAAAATCAATTACGATCAGTGTAGATCCACTCGATTTTCACACAATGGCGTGATCACAATTCCCGTACAGCGGTGTGAGTGAGTACCGTGACGAATGCCAGTGCGGTCCCGACCCCGTCAGGACGAGGCGGACCGGGAAGAGGGGTTCCGACGAAATCCCTTGTCCGAGGTAAGGAGAGTGCGACAGTGCTCAGGAAGACTGCTGGCGTCCTCGCCGCCACTGCCGCGGCCCTGCTGATCGTGGGCGGGCCCGCGTGGGCGAGTGGCGGCAACGACCACAGCCCGAAGTCCGGACACAGCCAGAACTTCAAGGCCGGACACAAGAAGAAGGGTCACGGGCACAAGCACAAGCCCTCGATCCACGAGCACAACTACGTGAGCTCCGAGGACAACGACTGGAACGGCGCGGTCAACGTGCTGAACGCCAACCAGATCCAGGTCCCGATCGGGCTCTGCGGCATCATTCCGATCCTGGGCGCCACGTCCGCGGAGTCGTGTGCGGCCGCCGCGGCGCAGCAGGACTTCTGATCCGCTGATCCGCGCTACTGGTCCCGGGCCGCACGCGGCCCGGGACCAGTGCGGTTCCTGGGGCGCGACGGGCGTGGGAACAGGGCTTCGGGCGCACCGGCAAACCCGGCGGCGTGGCCAGTCGACGCTCACGGGAAGGCGACGACGGAGTCTCGAACTCCCTGGTGACGGCAGGGGCGGTGCCACCCCGGAGATCGTCGGTGTCGCCGCGCCGAACCTCGCGGCTCCCGGCTCCCCCGGAGCCCCGCGCGTGACCCGTCGGAGTGGAACCGCACCGGTCCCCGGACGAGAGCGAAGCGCCGGACCACGGGTCCGGCGCTTCGCCGTTGTCGGGTGACGAATACTCCGCGGGCCACGACGGAGTGATTCTCAATACCACAGTCCGCGCGTCGGGAGGAAGCGCCGTTCCGCCCGCCGGGACCGGCCGCGCCCCCTTCCCGCTGCTCACCTCCGCCATCCCGAATAATGCTGGCCGAAAACGCGCCACAAAGTCGCCCGATGGTGGAACGGAGTTTGGCGTCCCGTTCACCCCCTGGGTTAATCTTGCGCGCGCCGAACGGCCCCGACCCGAAAGGCCCCGGCGTCTTTTGCGACCCTGGTGCGGGTCATCCGGCAAGATCGGATCCGCCGTCGCGCGGGTCCGTGTTCCCAGGTCACTGTTTGTCGTCAGAGGGAGAGCGGAATGCTCAGGAAGACTGTCGGTGTCGTCGCCGCCACGGCCGGCGCGTTGGCCATGATCGCCAGCCCCGCCACGGCCGGTGGCGACAGCGAGGACAACGACTGGAACGGCGCGATCAACATCCTCAACGCCAACCAGATCCAGATCCCCATCTGCATCGCGCAGAACAACATCGCGATCCTCGGTCTCGCGGTGCCGATCCTGTCGCCGCAGTTCATGGGGACCTGCGCGACCGCGGTGGCGACCCAGGAGGGCTGAGCGACACGCGTCGGCCGCGAGGCGTCGGAGTCGTCGACTCCGACGCCTCGCCGTTTCTCCGGCCAGGGAAACCGCCCCGATCACACAATGGTGGTAGGCGGTTTCCGATTTTCACGATCAACTCAGTAACCTCCCGGAACCGGTCGACCCCGCCCCGCGGCGTCACGGCGCCCGCCGAGCCCCGAACCGACCTCGGCGCCCCGCCGCGGGAGCGGCCTGGTCCGTCCCCGGCCGGCCCGACGTCTCGGTGGTCTCGACGGAAGGGAGCGGAATGCCGAGCAGGCCCTCCGGCGACCCCGCGTTCGCCCGGTTAGCGATGATCACCAGCTCCTCCCCGACCGGAGCCGGGATCCCGTAGCGACGGGGTCGTCTCCTCACACCGCTCTCGGCGCCCTCCGGCCCCGCGCGGTTCACCTCGTCTCGGCGGGAATCGCCCCTCCCGGCGCGACACCCGCCACGCCCGGCGGCGCTCCTCGTTTCCGCCGCGCGCGACCGACGTCGAACCACGGTCCTCGACGGTGGTCTCCTTTCGTCTGTCCACTCCCATTTCGTCACTCCGAAAATGAGCGCTCCCCCGTATCCCGCAGACCGGCCACGACGAATCCGGGAAGCTCCGGAAAGACAACACGACCAGGTATCCCACAATGGTGTCACGGACTTTTGCCCTCCGACCGACGAACGGTAACGTCGCCCGCGCCGTGAGGTCGACGGACACGGGAACAGCCACGGCTCGCGGTGTTCCGAGGGGGTCCTCTCGGAATCCCCACTCATAGGACAGCCCCCGGAGGCACGCCGCTGGCGCGGCGTCGCTGGCCATACGGCCGGACTGCATTACGGGCGGGCGGGAAGAAACGGAAGAGGAAGCACAATGCTCAAGAAGACTGCGGGCGTCATCGCCGCTGCCGCCGGCGCCATGGCCATGATGGCCAGCCCGGCCCTCGCCAGCGGCGGCAGCGAGGACAACGACTGGAACGGCTCGTTGAACCTCGTCGACGAGAACCAGATCCAGGTCCCGATCGGCGTGTGCCAGAACAACATCGGCATCATCGCCGTCGTGGTGCCGATCCTCTCGCCGATGTTCATGGAGACCTGCTCCACCGCGGTGGCCACCATGGAGGAGAGCGACCACATCCACGTCAAGGACACCAAGTCCGGGCACCACAAGCACTACCACCGCGGCTAGACGACGCTGCCGGCCGACCTGGCCGGCCGCCGACGCGAGGCGGGGACGTCGAGTGGACACTCGACGTCCCCGCCTCTTTCCCGTTCTCGGGGAACGGCATGGCGACGGAAAATGTCGACGGCATTCTTCCGGGCGATCACACCGTGGTTCCCGTCGGTACTCCGCGCCACCTCGCGCGTGACTCCGCCGACCTCCGGACCGCCACATTCACCAACCGACGCAAAATAATCACCCAATAGTGGTGACGAGTTTCTCATCCGGACCAATCCCGAGTAACGTCCCCCCTGCCGAACGGTCCCGACCACAACGACCACGGCAGTTCCGCAGGGTTCCGGGAGGCACTCGCGGGACCCATTCCAGAAAGGCCCTGGACGCACGTCACCCGATGTTGTGCACCGTGTTTCCAGAGGTTCCCGCAGCAAAGGGAAAAGAGGATCGCGTAATGCTCAAGAAGACCGTGGGCGTCGTCGCCGCGACGGCCGGCGCCATGGCCATGCTGGCCGGCCCCGCCCTGGCCAGCGGGTCCGAGGACAACGACTGGAACGGGTCGCTCAACCTCATCGACGAGAACCAGATCCAGATCCCGATCGGCGTGTGCCAGAACAACATCGGCATCATCGCCGTCGTGGCCCCGATCCTCTCGCCGATGTTCATGGAGTCCTGCTCCACCGCGGTGGCGACCGAGGAGGAGAGCGACCACATCCACGTCAAGGACACCCAGCACGACTTCCACAAGCACGAGCACAACGAGTACGGGGGCCACGGCCACCACGGTCACGGTCACGGCGGGCACGGGGGCCACGGCGGCCACGGGCACGGCGGCTACCACCACGGTCACGGCGGGCACGGCCACGGCGACCACCACAAGGGCGGCCACCGCACCGAGCACGGCAAGAAGCACGAGCACGACAAGAAGCACAACAAGCCGCACCACAAGGAGGGCTGAGCCCGTCGGCCGATCCGGCCGACCGCCCACACGAGGCGGGGACGTCGAGCATCCGCTCGACGTCCCCGTTTCCGTTTCCTACGGGCGACGGCGGCCAGGGATGCGCCCGGCGTCAGGGAGGCGCCGGGGAGCGGACCTTCGCGTCAACGACCCGGGATGCGCGGCGCCCGTGCGAGGCGGAAGCCAGCCACCGGTCCGCCAGGAACCGGGCGAGCGGCTTCGGAAGGGACGATCGGGGCGGCGAAAGCGTCAGCTTCCGAAGCGGCGGTGGCGGGCCGCGTAGTCCCGCAGCGCGCGCAGGAAGTCGACCCGCCGGAACTCCGGCCAGTACGCCTCGCAGAACCAGAACTCCGAGTGCGCCGACTGCCACAGCAGGAAGCCGCTGAGGCGCTGCTCCCCCGAGGTCCGGATCACCAGGTCCGGATCGGGCTGGCCCGAGGTGTAGAGGTGCTCCGCGATGTGGTCCACGTCCAGCACCTCGGCCAGCTCCTCGATCGAGGTGCCCGCCTCCGCGTGCTGGAGCAGCAGCTTGCGCACCGCGTCGGCGATCTCCTGGCGGCCGCCGTAGCCGACGGCGGCGTTCACCTGCATGCCGGTGCGGCCCTCGGTGCGCAGCGAGGCCGCGGACAGCCGGGCGGCGATCTCGGTCGGCAGCAGGTCCATCGCGCCGACGACCCGCACGCGCCACGGCGTGCCCGGCTCGCTGATCTCGTCGACCACGTCGGCGATGATCTCCAGCAGGGGGTTGAGCTCCTCGGCCGGCCGCTTCAGGTTGTCCGTGCCCAGCAGCCACAGCGTGACGACCTCGACGTCGGCGTCCCGGCACCAGGCGAGCAGGTCGGCGATCCGCTGGGCGCCGGCGCGGTGGCCGTGGCTGACGTCGTTGAAGCCCGCCTCCCGCGCCCACCGGCGGTTGCCGTCAAGGATGACGCCGACGTGCCGGGGTCGCTGGGCGCCTTCGAGCTGCCGGCGCAGCCGCCACTCGTAGTAGCCGTAGAGAAGGTCCCTGACACGCGCACGCAGCCCCACGTTTCGGCAGACTACGCCCCGCGCGAACCGGACCCGTCGGGCACACTCGCCCTGTGCAGCCCGACGAGCACCGACCGCGATCGTGGCAGGACCCGGACGTCGTCGAACGGGTCATCCGGAGCATGCGCAGCGTCGCCGTGGTCGGCGTGAGCCCCCGTCCGGACCGGCCGAGTCACCAGGTGGCGCGGTATCTCCACGAACAGGGCATTGAGGTCGTGGCGGTGAACCCGAACCTCGACGAGCTGTTCGGCCGCCCCGCCTACCCCAGCCTGCTCGCCCTGCCCCGCCCGGTGGACGTGGTGGACGTGTTCCGCCGCCAGGAGGCCGTCCCGCCGATCGCCGAGCAGGCGGTGGCGCTCGGCGCTGGCGCCTTGTGGCTCCAGCTCGGGGTGGTCAGTGAGGAGGGCGCGCGCATCGCGGCCGACGGCGGTCTGGACGTGGTCGTCGACCTGTGCCTGAAGGTCGAGCACGCGCTGCGCCGGTGAGCGCGTCCGACCGGTGGCCGGCGGCCGTCACGCGGCGGGGCGGGCCTCCTTCGCCGGTCGACGCGTTTGCCCTGGTCCGGGTGTTTCGCCTGCCCCGCAACGGGTGTCCTGTCGTACATCGCTCTTGCCCGCGGCAACCTACGTGCCCGTAACCTCGTCCTCGTGACCGCTCCCGTGACACACGCCGTACCCCAGGGACGCGCGCCGATCCCGTCCCTCAAGCCACGGGCCAGAGGCTGGATCCACTTCTGGTCGTTCGTCGTCTCGGGCGCCACGGGCGCGACGCTGGTCGCGTTGGCGGCGTCCACGGTGTCGGGCAAGGCGGCCGCCGGCACCGCCGTGTACGCCGTGACCGTGTCGGCCCTGTTCGGCGTGAGCGCGCTGTACCACCGCAAGAACTGGGCGAGCACGGTGGCGCGGACGTGGATGAAGCGCCTCGACCACTCGATGATCTTCCTGTTCATCGCCGGCACGTACACGCCGTTCGCGTTGCTGGCCATGCCACCCGGCACGGGCGCGATCGTGCTGGCCGTCGTCTGGGGCGGCGCCCTCGGCGGCGTCGTGCTCAAGCTGGCGTGGCCGCACGCCCCCCGGTGGCTGGGCGTGCCGATCTACATCGCCCTGGGCTGGGTCGCCGTGTTCGTGCTGCCCGACCTGCTGCACCACGCCGGGCTCACGGCGTTGGTGCTGCTGCTGGTGGGCGGGGTGCTCTACACGGTCGGCGCGGTCTTCTACGCCACCGCGTGGCCGAACCCGTGGCCCCGGGTCTTCGGCTACCACGAGTTCTTCCACGCGGCCACGGTCGTCGCCGCCGTGTGTCACTACATCGCGATCTGGTTCGCGCTCTACCCCTGACCAGCCAGCTCCGCGCGCAGCGCGTCGACGTCGGTCACCGGGCGTCGGCACACGTACCCCCGGCACACGTAGGCGGCTGGTGCACCGTCGACGAGCGGCCGGCCGGCCAGCAGGGGCGCGGAGTCCGGTTGGCCGGCCACCAGCACGGCCCCGCCCGGAAGCGCGCGCCTGGCCGCGGCCGTCAACGCCGACGCGGCCGGGCCCTCGCCGACGACGGCCACCTGGAGCGGGCCGTGCTGGGCCGCCTCGGCGGCGGTGAGCCAGTGCCCAGCGAAGCGGGGAGCCTGTGCCGCGAGCAGGCCGGCCCGGGTGAGGGCGCGCTCCGCCGCGTCGCGGTACCGCACGGAACGCTCGCCGCCCGTCAGGGCTGACGCGGTGAGCAGCGCCGAGGTGACGGCGGCGGCCCCGGAGGGGCTGGCGTTGTCCGTCGGGTCCGAGGGGCGGCGCACCAACGCCTCGGCGTCGTGGGCGGTGTCGTGGAAGGCGCCGGCGGCCTCGGCGTGGGCGAACCGCTCCAGAGCCGCGTCGAGGATCTGTCCCGCGAGGTCCAGCCACCGGACGTCGGCGGTGGCCTGGTGCAGGTGGAGCAGCCCGTCGGCGAGACAGCCGTAGTCCTCCAGCACTCCGTCCGCCGCGCCGAGCACGCCGGCGCGGGAGCTGCGGCGCAGGCGGCCGTCCACGAGGTGCAGCCGGGTGACCAGCTCGGCGGCGGCCACGGCCGCGTCGACCCAGTCCGCGTGGTCGAGGGCGGCGCCCGCCTCCGCCAACGCCGTGATCGCCAGGCCGTTCCACGCGGTGACCACCTTGTCGTCCCTCGGCGGCTGGGGACGACGGGAACGCGCGTCGAGCAGTCCGGCCCGCACCCGCGCCCACCGCTCGGCGTCGTCGGGGTCGCGCGGTCGGCGCAGCGTGGACGTGCCGTGCTCGAACGTCCCTTCGGGGGTCACGCCGAACAGCTCGGCCGCCCAGGCCCCGTCCTCGGCGCCCAGCGCCTCGACGAGCTGCTCCGGCGTCCACACGTAGGTCAGCCCCTCGACGCCCTCGGTGTCGGCGTCCAGGGACGCGGCGAACGCGCCCTCGGGGGTGCGCAGGTCGCGCAGCAGGAACGCCGCCGTCTCCTCGGCCACCTCCCTGGTCAGCGCCGACCCCGTGACGCGCGCGTGGTGCGCGTAGACCCGCAGGAGCAGGGCGTTGTCGTAGAGCATCTTCTCGAAGTGCGGCACCACCCAGGCGGCGTCGACGCTGTACCGGGCGAAGCCGCCCGCGAGCTGGTCGTACAGGCCGCCCCTCGCCATGCGCTCGCAGGTCGCGTCCACCATGGCCAGCGCGGCGGGCGAGCCGGTGCGCTCGTGGTGCCGCAGCAGGAACTCCAGGACCATCGAGGGCGGGAACTTCGGCGCCCCGCCGAAACCGCCGTCGCGCCGGTCGAAGTCGTCCGACAGGCGCTCCACCGCCCCCGAGAGCGCCTTCTCGTCCACAGTGGACTCCGGGAGCGGGCGGGCGCGGGCGCTGAGCTGGCGCACGACCCGCTTCGCGGCCATCCGCACCTCCGTGCCCCGCTGGAGCCACGCCTCATGGACCGCGTCCAGGAGCTGCCGGAAGGACGGGACGCCGTGCCGCGGCGCGGGCGGGTAGTAGGTCCCGCAGTGGAACGGCTCGCCGTCGGGGGTGAGGAAGCACGTCATGGGCCACCCGCCCTGGCCGGTCATGGCCTGGGTGGCCTCCATGTAGACCGCGTCCACGTCCGGCCGCTCCTCGCGGTCCACCTTGACGTTGACGAAGTTGTCGTTCATGAACCGCGCCAGCTCGGGGTCCTCGAACGACTCGTGCGCCATCACGTGGCACCAGTGGCAGGCCGCGTACCCGATCGACAGCAGCACCGGGACGCCCCGCCGCCGCGCCTCGGCGAAGGCCTCCTCCCCCCAGGGCCACCAGTCGACCGGGTTGTCGGCGTGCTGGAGGAGGTAGGGGCTGGTGGAGTCGGCAAGCCGGTTCGCCATGCGTCCAGCCTGGCAGGCCGCCGCGCCGGACGCAGCCGTCGGGCACGATGGTCCGCGTGGAACTGCGCATCCCCGACCGGTCGCTGGTCGTCCTCGTCGGCACGGCCGGGTCGGGGAAGTCGACGTTCGCCCGGCGCGCCTTCTCCCCCACCCAGGTGCTCTCCAGCGACGCCTTCCGGGCGATGGTGGCCGACGACCCGGCCGACCAGGACGCCACGAGCGACGCCTTCGACCTGCTGCACGAGGTGGCCCGCAGGCGGCTCGCCGCGGGGCGGTTGACCGTCGTCGACGCCACCAACGTCGAGCGCGAGGCCCGCGCGGCCCTCGTCCGGCTCGCCAAGGAGCACGACGTGCGCGCGGTCGCGATCGTGCTGGCGTGGCCGGAACAGGTCTGCCTGGAACGGGTCGCCGCCCGGACAGACCGGGTCGTCGACGCGGACGTGGTGCGCGGGCAGGCCGCGCTGCTGCGCGGTTCGGTGGGCGGCCTGGCCGGCGAGGGGTTCCGCGTCGTGCACGTGCTGCGGACCCCGGAGGAGGTCGACGCCGCCGACGTCGTGGTGGAGCCGTTGCGCAACGACCTGCGGGGCGTGAGCGGGCCGTTCGACGTGATCGGCGACGTGCACGGCTGCCGCGCGGAGCTGGAGGAGCTGCTGCGCAGGCTGGGCTGGGTGCTCCACCGCGACGAACAGGGTCGCGCCACCGGCGCGCACCACCCGGCGGGGCGCACCGCCGTGTTCCTCGGCGACCTGGTCGACCGCGGACCCGACACCCCGGGTGTGCTGCGCCTCGCGATGGGCATGGTGGAGGCCGGCACGGCGCTGGCGGTGCGGGGCAACCACGAGGACAAGCTCGTCCGCGCCCTGGACGGCCGCAACGTCAAGGTCGCGCACGGGCTCGCCGAGTCGTTGGCGCAGCTCTCGGCGGAACCGGCGGAGTTCCGGCAGCGGGTGCGGGAGTTCTGCGCGGGGCTCGTCCCGCACTACCTGTTGGACGGTGGCCGTCTGGTGGTCGCGCACGCCGGACTGCCCGAGCGCCTGCACGGCAAGGAGTCGGGACGCGTCCGGAGCTTCGCGCTCTACGGCGACACGACGGGCGAGGTCGACGAGTTCGGCCTTCCCGTGCGGCTGCCGTGGGCGCAGGACTACGGCGGCCGCGCGACGGTGCTCTACGGGCACACTCCCGTGCCGGAGGCGGTGTGGGTGAACAACACGATGTGCCTGGACACGGGCTGCGTGTTCGGGGGCGCGCTCACGGCGCTGCGCTACCCGGAGCGGGATGTCGTGTGGGTGCTCGCGCAGCGGGTGTGGTCTGAGCCGTCCCGGCCTCTGAGCCGCGCGCGCTGACCACGCCTCCAAGCTGACCGCGCCGCCAAGCGGACGGAACCGCCGCGACCCCCACCTCACCGGAGCCCCTGCTCCCCCACCACGGACAGCCCCCACCCGCCCTGGGGGGCGAGCCCTGCTCCAGCCTATCGCCCCGTCACCCAGCGCGAAAGGTCATCACGCTGCGCTGTGGAGGAATTCGGGTGACTGTGGACAACTCCGCCGGCAGTGAGCAGCCCGGCCGGAGTGTTCCATCAACTGCCCAGGTCAGAGGGGCCAGGCATCGCGCCGGGCGAACCAGCGGCGCCAAGTCCGGCGGTCACGAGCATCGCGATCGTGCCGAGGGATGTCACACGCTCGCGCGAATCGCACGAAGGTGCCCAGCCGGGACGTCACGTCGACCGGAACTGGTCACAGCCTCCAGCGCACGCGACCACGAGCGGAGGCAGCATCGCCGGCGTCACCGGGCACGTCGTGTCGACGCGCCAGCACGTCTTCGCCCCCGCGCGTCGAAGGGGCAGCCACCGCCACCCTGTCGTCCCGGCCCGCGCCAGGCTGGGCCGGGACGACAGCGGTCAGGTCCGGTCGGTCAGGCCTTGGCGGTGTGCCCGGTGTTGTTCTTCCTGCCCTTGGCCGAGGCGTCCCCCGCAGGGGAGGCCTCCGACGTCTTCGACAGCTCGGACGCCTCGGACGCCTCGGACGTCTCGGACGCCGAGGACGTCTCGGTCGCGTCGTCGCCCGTCCCGCCGTCCGCGGGCTTGTCGAAGCTCGCCGGCAGCCGGCGCAGGTGCTTGGTCATCGAGCGGACCAGGAACACCACGGCGACGAAGAACAGGATCAGCAGGAGGAGACCGACCGGCGAGGACTTGCCGAAGTCCTCACCGCGGCCCCCGGGGTCGTTCGGCTTCGGCGCCGGCGTCGGCTGCGCCACCACCGCCACCGTCTCCGCGAAGCCGTCGTGCCCGGGCAACGGGCCCGACCAGGCCGTCATGAGCAATGCACCTTCTCCCGCACTCCGGCGAACAGGTCGTCCTCCGGCAACGTCGTGTCCACCAGCGACCGCACCAGCTCGTACTCCTCGGTGGGCCACACCTCGCGCTCGACCTCGCGCGGGACCGCGAACCACCGGCTGTTGGGGTCGATCTGCGTGGCGTGCGCCTTCAGCGCCTCGTCCCGCTGGTCGAAGTACTCCGCGCACTCCACCCGGGTGGTCACGCGCTCCATCACGTCGGCGCGGTCGGGGTCCCACCGTCCCAGCCACTCACCGTACGGGGACTCGATGCCCCGCGCCTCCAGCGCCTCGTGGAACGTGGTGAGCTTCGCGCGGGAGAACCCGTGCGAGTAGTACAGCTTGAGCGGCTGCCACGGCTCCCCGACGCCGGGGAACCGGTCGGGGTCGCCGGCCGCGTCGAAGGCGGCGACCGACACCTCGTGACACCGGATGTGGTCCGGGTGCGGGTAGCCGCCGTTCTCGTCGTACGTGATCACGACGTGCGGCCGGAACTCCCGCATCAGCCGCACCAGGGCCTCAGTGGACTCCTCCAGCGGGACCAGGGCGAAACAGTCCTCGGGCAGCGGCGGCAGCGGGTCGCCCTCAGGCAGGCCCGAGTCGACGAAACCCAGCCACCGGTGCTGGACGCCGAGGATCTCGGCGGCGCGCGCCATCTCCTCGCGCCGGACGGCGGCCAGGTCGGCCAGCACCTCGGGGCGGTCCATCGCGGGGTTGAGGATGCTCCCCCGCTCCCCACCGGTGCAGGTCACGACCATCACGTCGTGGCCCTCGGCCACGTAGCGGGCCGTGGTGGCCGCCCCCTTGCTGGACTCGTCGTCCGGGTGGGCGTGCACCGTCATCAGACGCAGCTTCTCGGCCATCGGCGACCGGTGTCCCTCCTCCCCGTCCACGGCACCCCTGCTGACAGGCTCGTGCGCGGGACGGGAGATACTCGACAGGTACTCGACTCGGGCGTCGCCGCCCATTGTCCCCGTCGCCACGACAGTTCCCGTTGGGAGGTCCGGACCGCCAGTGGCCGAGACCGACAGCTCCAGAGCCACCGACCTCGCCGAGCGCTACGGCCGCGCCGGCCGCCGGAAGGCGCCGCGCTGGGCCTACCCGGTGCTGACGGTGGTCGTGGTGCTGGTCGGGCTGGCGCTGTCCGTCGTCCTCTACCAGAACCTGGGATCCGCTCCGATCGAGGGAAAGCAGGTCGCGTTCAAGGTCGTCGACGACGGGACGGTCGAGATCGACCTCGAGGTCGCCCGGGACCACCCGGACCGGGCGGCGATGTGCATCGTGCGCGCCCGGTCCCGGGACGGGGACGAGGCCGGCCGACGCGAGGTCCTGGTGCCGGTCGGCGGCGACCGGGTGGTGGTGAACACCGTGCTCAGGACGTCCAAGCGCCCCACGACGGGGGAGGTGTTCGGCTGCTCGTACCAGGTTCCTGCATACTTGTCGAGCGAGCCGCGGCCAAGCGGGTGAAACGCGGCCGCCGAGCGGGCCGTTGACGTCTTTCACGCCGACGGCTCGTTGCCAACGTGTTACCCTCGATGCCAGCACGGCCCCAAGGCGGGCCGTGTTTTTCCGTTCCGGGCGGCACCGTGCCCGGAGCGTGCCGACCCGCGCCGCGGGACCGGAGCAGACGAGGAGTGGTGACCGTGAGCGAGACCCAGGTGACCTGGCTGACCCAGGAGGCTTACGACCGGCTCAAGAACGAGCTGGACGAGCTCATCGCCAATCGCCCGGTGATCGCTGCGGAGATCAACGAACGCCGCGAGGAGGGTGACCTCCGGGAGAACGGCGGCTACCACGCAGCGCGCGAGGAGCAGGGCCGGCAGGAGGCCAGGATCCGCCAGCTCCAGGAGCTGCTGCGGACCGCCAAGGTCGGCGAGGCCCCCACGGAGTCCGGCGTCGCCCACCCCGGCAGCGTCGTGACCATCCGTTACGAGGACGAGGACGAGACCGAGACGTTCCTGCTCGCCGCGCGCGAGGAGGGCTCGCACGGCGACCTCGAGGTCTACTCCCCCCACTCGCCGCTGGGCTCGGCGCTGGTCGGCGCCAAGGAGGGCGAGACCCGTCAGTACGAGCTGCCCAACGGCAACACCATGAAGGTGACGCTGCTGAAGGCCGAGCCGTACCGCGGCTGAGCCGCGATCCAGCGCTGTCCGGGGCCCGCCGTCGACACCGACGGCGGGCCCCGGGCTTTTCCCCCGTCCGCGTCCGCACGTGACCCGGAAGATGCTCACGCTCCGTGGTGAGTCAGGGCGCGAGGGGACAACGCCCCTCCCCGGCCCCGCCGGGGTCAGCGTTCCGCCGGCTCCCCGAGGGAGCGCTCGAGAAGTGGGCGCACCCGGGGCGGGACCGGCGTCGACAACGCGATGGACGTGGAGGTCCTGGTGACCCCCTCGACGTCCACCACCTCGTCGATCACCCGTTGCAGGTCCGCGTTCGAGCGGGCCACCATCCGGACGAGCAGGTCGCCCTGCCCGGTGGTCGCGTGCACCTCGCAGACCTCGTCGATCGCGGCGAGCCGCTCCGCGACCTGCTGACGGCGGCCCTGGGCGATCTCCAGGATCGCGAACGCGGTGAGTCCGTAGCCCACGGCGGCGAGGTCGAGCTGGGGCGGGAAGCCGCGCAGCGCCCCCCGACGCACCAGGCGGTCCAGCCGGGCCTGGACGGTGCCCCTGGCCACCCCGAGGCGTCGGGAGCACTCCAGCACGCCGAGCCGCGGCTCGTCGGTGAGCAACAGCAGCAACCGGGCGTCCAGCTCGTCGAGCACCCCGCCCTCGCCACCCGTGGGAGCCACGTCACACCTCCTGGTCAGTCTGTCCGTTCTGCCGGCCGCTCCCGGACCTCCACTGGGCAGACTGCCCAGAAAATCTGCCGGCTCTTGCTCAGCTTGCCTGACCGTCCCATGCTGCCGCCAGAGACCTCGCCGGCCGGCACGACCGGTCAGGCGACTGCTGCGGGAGGCACAGCATGACCGAGATGATCAACCGCGACAGCGGCATCGACGACGTGAGTTTCGACCAGCTCAAGCAGCTCGTCGGCCTGGTGGACTACGACCCGTCCCGCGACCCGTTCCCGGTCCGCGCGATGGACGCCGTGGTGTTCGTGGTCGGCAACGCCACCCAGACCGCGCTGTTCTACCAGTTCGCCTTCGGGATGGAGCAGGTCGGTTACTCCGGGCCCGAGACCGGCAACCGGGACCACAAGGCGTTCGTGCTCAAGTCCGGCTCGGCCCGCTTCGTGATCAAGGGCGCGGTGGACCCGAAGAGCCCGCTGCTCGACCACCACCGCGCGCACGGCGACGGCGTGGTCGACCTCGCGCTGGAGGTCGCCGACGTCGACAAGTGCATCGAGCACGCCCGCTCCCAGGGCGCGACCGTGCTGGAGGAGCCGCACGACGTCTCCGACGAGCACGGCACGGTGCGCGTGGCCGCGATCGCCGCCTACGGCCAGACGCGGCACACGCTCGTGGACCGGTCCCGCTACCAGGGCGTCTACCTGCCCGGTTACGTCGCCAAGAAGGGCTCCTACGTCCGGCCGGAGGGCGCGCCGAAGCGCCTGTTCCAGGCGGTGGACCACTGCGTCGGCAACGTCGAGCTGGGCCAGATGGACTACTGGGTCCAGTTCTACAACCGGGTCATGGGCTTCGTGAACATGGCGGAGTTCGTCGGCGACGACATCGCGACCGAGTACTCGGCCCTGATGAGCAAGGTGGTCGCCAACGGCAACCACCGGGTGAAGTTCCCGCTCAACGAGCCGGCGGTCTCCAAGCGGAAGTCGCAGATCGACGAGTACCTGGAGTTCTACGGCGGCCCCGGCTGCCAGCACATCGCGCTGGCCACCAACGACATCCTCATGACGGTGGACCAGATGCGCGCGGCGGGCGTGGAGTTCCTCGACACCCCGGACTCCTACTACGACGACCCCGAGCTGCGGGCCCGCATCGGTGAGGTCAGGGCGCCCATCGAGGAGCTGAAGAAGCGCGGCATCCTGGTCGACCGGGACGAGGACGGCTACCTGCTCCAGATCTTCACCAAGCCGATCGGCGACCGGCCGACCGTGTTCTACGAGCTGATCGAGCGGCACGGCTCGCTGGGCTTCGGCAAGGGCAACTTCAAGGCCCTGTTCGAGGCCATCGAGCGCGAGCAGGAGCGTCGGGGCAACCTCTGACGCGACGCGCCCTCCCGGCGCGGCGCGCCGACCGACCGCGACGCCCCCGGCGCACCGACCGACCGCGACGCCCCCGGCAGGCCGCCGGGGGCGTCGCCCGTCTTCCCGCTCGGAGCCCTCCGCCACGCCGCGTGGCGGAGGCGCGGGCCAGCACGGCGCTCAGGGCTCCTCCACCACCGTGTGCCCGGCCTCGCGCAGCGCCGCCACGACCTCGTGCCGGTGGTCGGGCCCCCTCGTCTCCAGGTTCAGCGCCACCTCCACCTCGTCCACCGCCAGCAGCCCGGAGATCCGCGAGTGCTCGACGTCGAGCACGTTGCCGCCGAGCCGTCCCACCAACGCCAACAGCCCGGCCAGCGCGCCCGGCCTGTCCGGGATGCGCAGGCGCAGGGCGAGGTAGCGCCCCGCGGCGGTCATGCCGTGCTGGATCACGTGGAGCAGGAGCAACGGGTCGATGTTGCCGCCGGACAGCACGGCGACGACCGGCGGTGGGAAACGCCCCGGGTACCGCGCCACGGCGGCGACGGCCGCGGCCCCCGCCGGTTCGACGAGGAGTTTCGTCCGCTCCAGGCAGAGGAGCAGCGCCCGGGACAGCGCCTCCTCGTCCACCGTCACGATCTCGTCCACCAGCGCCGAGACGTGCGCGTAGGTGACCTCCCCCGGTTCCCTGACGGCGATGCCGTCAGCCATGGTCCGCGTTCCGGGGAGCCGGACAGGGCGCCCCTCGGCCAGGGAGGGCGGCCACGCGGCGGCCCGCTCCGCCTGGACGCCGACCACCCGCACCTCGGGCCGCAGCGGCTTGACGGCGGCGGCGATGCCGCTGACCAGCCCGCCCCCACCGGTCGGCACGAGGATGCTGCCCACCTCGGGGAGCTGGTCGAGCACCTCCAGCCCGACCGTCCCCTGCCCGGCGATGACGTCCGGGTGGTCGAAGGGGTGGATCAGCTCGGCGCCCGTGTCGGCCGCGAACCGGCGGGCGACCGCGAGCGCGTCCTCCAGGCCCTCGCCGTGCAGCCGCACGTCGGCGCCGTAGCCGCGGGTCGCGGCGATCTTGGGCAGCGGGGCGGCCTCCGGCATGAACACCGTCGCCCGGACGTTCAGCAGGGACGCGGCGAGCGCGACGCCCTGCGCGTGGTTCCCGGCGCTCGCCGCCACCACGCCGCGGGTTCGCTGGACCCGGCTCAGGCCGTGCAGGCGGACGTAGGCGCCGCGCACCTTGAACGAGCCGGCCCGTTGCAGGTTCTCGCACTTCAGGTGGACGGGTCCGTGGTCGCGCGCCAGCGCCCGGGAGGGTTCGAGCGGGGTCTGTCGGGCCACGCCGGCCAGCAGCAGGCGCGCGGCGCGGATCCGGTCGACGCTGACCAGCTCCATGGCGGACATGGTCGGACAGGGCGGAAGATCCAGTCCCGGCGACGCGCCGACGGCCGGCCCGGTACGCTCGGACGCGCGTCGCCGCTGGCGCACGCCCAGTCACTCCACGACGTCGAGCCACCGCTGCTGGGAGGTGTGACATGACGCGCCTGGGTCGGGGCACCGGAACCGCCCCGCTGGTCGCGTCCCTGGCCGCGGCCGTGGCGTTGGCCGGCGCGGCGGTGTTCACGGTGGCCAGGGCCGGATGCGCGGACCCCGGTCGGTACGTGTCGCGGGACGGGGTCGTCGAGCTCGTCGGGGGCTGCGTCGAGCAGGGCGACCTGCGCGAGGTGCCGCGCCTGGAGTACTCCAGGGTCGGGCCGAGGCAGGGCGAGACCATCCCCAACTCGTCGAACTTCTACGACCAGTAGCACGTCGGGGCGGTGGGGCCGCGCGGGCGCCGCGCGACCCCACCGTCGTCGGCGTCCGGTCAGCCCAGGGCCTGCACGAGGTCGGCGACCAGGTCGGAGCCGTCCTCGATGCCGACCGACACGCGCACGAGGTCGTTGGGGACCTCCAGCAGGGAGCCGGCGGTGCTGGCGTGCGTCATGCGCCCCGGGTGCTCGATGAGCGACTCCACGCCGCCGAGGGACTCGGCGAGGGTGAACAGCCGGGTCCGGGCGCACACGTCCATCGCCGCCTGCTCGCCGCCGGCGACGGTGAACGACACCATGCCGCCGAACCGCCGCATCTGCTTGGCGGCCACCTCGTGCCCGGGGTGGGTGGGCAGACCCGGGTAGTAGACCTGCTCGACCCTGGGGTGGTTCAGCAACGCCTCCACGATCCGCTCGGCGTTGTCGGAGTGCTTCTCCATCCGCAGCGCGAGCGTCTTGATCCCCCGCAGCGTCAGCCACGCGTCGAACGGGCCGGGCACGCCGCCCGCGCCGTTCTGGAGGAACGCGACCTGCTGCGCGAGTTCGTCGTCGTTCGTGACCATCGCGCCTCCGACCACGTCGGAGTGGCCGCCCAGGTACTTCGTGGTGGAGTGCAGCACGACGTCCGCGCCCAGCTCCAGCGGGGTCTGGAGGTACGGCGAGGCGAAGGTGTTGTCGACGGCGAGCTTCGCGCCGGCGCCGTGCGCCACCTCGGCCAGCGCGGCGATGTCCGCGATGTTGAGCAGCGGGTTGGTCGGCGTCTCGCACCAGATCAGCTTGGTGTTGGGGCGCAGCGCGGCCCGCACCGAGTCCACGTCGGACAGCGGGACCGGCGTGTGCTCGACGCCCCAGTGCCGCAGCACCTTGTCCACCAGGCGGAACGTGCCGCCGTAGGCGTCGTTCGGGATGACGATGTGGTCGCCGGGCCGGACGACGGCCCGCAGCACCGCGTCGCTCGCGGCCATCCCGGAGGAGAAGGCGCGGGCGTGGCGGCCGCCCTCCAGGGAGGCCAGGCACTGTTCCAGCGCGGTCCGCGTGGGGTTGCCGGTGCGCGAGTACTCGTAACCGCCCCGCAACCCGCCCACGCCGTCCTGCGCGTAGGTCGAGGTGGCGTAGATGGGGACGATCACCGAACCCGTGCCGGGCTCGGGGTCCTGGCCGACGTGGATGGCCCTGGTGGCGAAACCGTCACTCATGGACGCAGCCTAGCCACCGTTCCCGCCGGGGGAACCGTCGTCGCGCGCGCCGCGCGGGGCCGACCGCGTCTCACCTCGCTGAGCCGGGGCGTTGTCCGTCCAGCGGGATCAGCGGTCTGTCGTGTCCCTTGCGGACGGGGACGAGGAGGCTCTGGTGACGTGTGGCACCCCCATCGCGCCCATCGCGCCGGTGCCCCGTGATCGCGGCGCGGTCTCCTCGGATCGGCGTCACGCGCGCCGACCCCTGGCATGCGCGCGCCTACAGGCCTGTAGTTGGGGGACCCCCCACTTCAAACGTCTCATGGGGGGCTGACAGAAACCGCTGGTCCGAGGTCCCCCGGAGGAAGGAGAAGCGGGCCGAACCCCACGAACGAGTGGTGTTGGCCCGCCTCGCGCCGACCGGAGACGAACGCCTCTCCCGGACGACCGTGAACCGACACGCCCGTCAGCCGGACCACCCCTGTGGCGGCGGCCCGTAGCCGGGTGCCGGCGGCTGCTGCGGAAACGCGCCCGGCTGACCGTACGCTCCCGGTGGAGCCATACCGGGCTGCGGACCGTAGCCCTGGGGCATGCCAGGACCGGCCGGCGGCCCGGCGGGGACGAACGCGGGAGCCCCCGACACCTGAGCGTTCCGGTAGGCCAGGTACCGCAGGGTCTGTGGGAGAAGAGCGAGAACCACCACCGCGATCGCGAGCACGACGTTGGCCAGCAACTGGAACGTCGCGTTGCTGGCCAAGGGTGGCAGGCCGAACGTCGACACGCTGACCAGCACGGTGACCAGTCCCATCGACGCGCCGACGAAGACCAGGACATGCCCGACGCGCTTGCCCAGCATGAGGAGCACCCCTCCGAGCCCGAGGCACGGCAACCGGACGAACGCCATCAGGGTGAGCACGAACGTCACGGGATCCGTCTTCATGGTGAAGACGAAGAGCAGAACCCCGTTCAGCGCCATCTCCACGATGGTGCCGCCCACCAGGGCCGCGGCGAAGAGGGCGGCGACGGCCGCGAGGGTTGTGGTGACGTTGGTGGGCGGCTTGACCGTGGGCGGGGGTGGCGCCACGGGTCCGGGATGACCGTACTGGGCCGGGTGACCGGGCTGATGCTGTCCGGGCGAGCCGGGGTTCCACATGGGAGCGGACGTTACCGCCCGCTCCGTCGGCGAGAGAGCGGATCCGTGGTGAAACCACCACCACGGCCGGAAACACCGAGGCCCCCGGGCGCGCACCCGGGGGCCTCGGCCGAGAACGGGCTCGGCGAGAGAGGACTCGGCGGAGACCGGTCTCAGTTGACCTTGACGACCACACTGCCGACGATCTTGTCGGCGAAGGTCTGCTTCTTCTCGTCGAACAGCGGCCACAGGAACCCGATGGCCAGCGGCGAGTCCGCGGCGTGGCAGATCTGCCTGAGGAACGCGGTGCCCGCGCCCACCGGCTGGCCGGTCTGCTCGTTGACCAGCCGGGTGCCGGCGACCTTCCTGCCCAGCGACTGCCCGGTGGTGCCCTGCTGGAACACGCTGTTCCACAGGACGAAACCAAGCATGCCGACGTAGCCGACCAGCGGCAGGAAGACGCCGACGCCGCCGATCAGGGTCCCCAGCAGCGCCAACACGCCCACGAGGGCGGCGGGGACCACGAAGTCGATCAACGCGGAGACGGCGCGCGCCCCCCAGTCGGCGAGCTGGCCGGCCGGCGCGCCGTACGGCTGCCCGTAGGCCCCGTAGGGCTGCTGCCCGTACCCGGGCTGCTGCCCCCACTGCTGCGGCTGGCCGTAGCCCGGCTGCTGCCCGTACCCGGGCTGGCCCTGCTGCGGAGCGCCCGGCCACTGCCCCGGCTGGGCGGCGCCCGGAGCCCCGGCGAACGGCTGGCCCGCCTGCGGCATGCCCGGAGCGCCCGGCCACTGGCCCTGCTGCTGCGGGACGCCCGGCATCCCCGGCTGGCCGTACCCGGGCTGCTGGCCCCACTGCTGCGGCTGACCGTAACCGGGCTGCATCCCCGGCTGGGGGAAGCCAGCCCCGGTCGCGGCCTGCTGCCCGAACTGGCTCGGGTTGACGACCTGGGTGGCGCCGGAGTCGGTCCCGGACGCCGACGCGCCCTGCGCGAGCGCCGCGACCTGCCCCGGGGTCACGACCTGCGTCGCGCCCGCGTCGTCGGAGGAGGCCGAGGCCGCGGGGGCGGACGCGCTCGCCGGCGAGGGCGCGACCTTGCCGGGCGGGACCACCTGCGTGGCGCCCGCGTCCGACGCGGCGGACTGGGCGGCCAGCGCGGCGGACTGCGTCGGCGAGACCACCTGGGTCACCCCCGGCTCGCCGCCGGCGGGGGCCTGAGGCTGCTGGCCGGGAGCGACCACCTGGGTGGCGTCCGGGGTCTGCTGCTGGCCCACCGGGGGCTGCGCCCCGCCGCCCGGGTTCACCGTCGGGTCCTGGGGCACCGGGGCGCCGAACGGCGCGCCGGGTGCCACGCCACCGTGCGGCGGCTGTGGAGCGGTCATCGGGTCTGCAACTCCCTTGGCCGTGCCGGTCACGAACGGGGCATCACGGTAGCGGATGCTCCGTTCGGCCCCTGTGAGAACGGCGGGGGTCCACCCGATCGACCGGAAAGCACCCGACGGGGTGAGGCGGCGCGCCGGCCGAACCCGGCGCCGCCGACCAGCCAGGTCGGGGCGGCGCCGGGAGGCCCTGATCAGCGCCCGGCGAGGAAGCCCAGCACGTCCTGCCGGGTCACGACACCGGTGGGCTTGCCGTCCACCAGCACCAGGACGGCGTCGGCCGCGGAGAGCGCGGTCAGCGCGGCGTTGATCGACTCGCCGGCGCCCACCGCGGGCAGCGGCGAGGACATGTGCAGCTCCAGCCGGTCGGAAAGCTGCGCCTTGCCGGCGAACAACGCGTCCAGCAGGTCCCGCTCGTTCACCGCGCCCGCGACCTCGGCCGCCATCACCGGCGGCTCGGCCTTGACGACCGGCATCTGCGAGACGCCGAACTCCCGCATGATCGCGATCGCGTCGCCGACCGTCTCGTTCGGGTGCGCGTGCACCAGCTCCGGCATGTCGCCGGCCTTGCGCCGCAGCACGTCGCCCACGGAGGCGCCGGAGTGGTCGGGCGCGAGGAAGCCGTAGGAGGCCATCCACTGGTCGTTGAAGACCTTGGACATGTAGCCGCGCCCGCCGTCGGGCAGCAGCACGACGACCACGTCGTCCGGCCCGCACCGCTCGGCCACCCGCAGGGCGGCGACGGCGGCCATGCCGCAGGAGCCGCCGACCAGCAGCCCCTCCTCCCGCGCGAGCCGGCGGGTCATCTCGAACGAGTCCTTGTCCGAGACGGCGACGATCTCGTCGCAGATGTCGCGGTCGTAGGTGGTGGGCCAGAAGTCCTCGCCCACCCCCTCGACGAGGTAGGGCCGGCCGGAGCCGCCGGAGTACACCGAGCCCTCCGGGTCCGCGCCGATGATCCGCACCCGCCCGCCGCTGACCTCCCTGAGGTAGCGGCCGGTGCCGGAGATCGTGCCGCCGGTGCCGATGCCGGCCACGAAGTGCGTGATGCGCCCCTCGGTCTGCCGCCACAGCTCGGGGCCGGTGGAGTGGTAGTGGCTGGCCGGGTTCTCCGGGTTGGCGTACTGGTTGGGCTTCCACGCGCCCGGGATCTCGCGCACCAGCCGGTCGGAGACGTTGTAGTAGGAGTCGGGGTGCTCGGGCGCGACAGCGGTCGGGCACACCACGACCTCGGCGCCGTACGCCTTCAGCACGTTGCGCTTGTCCTCGCTGACCTTGTCCGGGCAGACGAAGACGCACTTGTACCCCTTGCGCTGGGCGACCAGCGCCAGGCCGACACCGGTGTTGCCCGACGTCGGCTCGACGATCGTGCCGCCGGGCCGCAGCTCGCCGGAGGCCTCGGCCGCCTCGACCATGCGCAGCGCGATCCGGTCCTTGACGCTGCCGCCCGGGTTGAGGTACTCGACCTTGGCCAGCACCAGCGGAGCCAACCCGTCGGCCACCGACCCCAGCTTCACCAGGGGGGTGTTCCCGACCAGGTCGACGACGTGCTCGACGTACTCCACCAGTGCTGCCCTCCCAGTCGTTGAGACGCTCCAGTGAGCCTATGTCCTCCCCCCGCCGGCGTACAGGACCCGCGCGGACGGCGGAGGACGACCAGGCGGGGACGACAGCGGGACGACCGAACGGGAGAGACACAGCCCACAACCGGCCTCCCGGCGGCGCGGCTCACCCGCGCCCACTCCGCCCGCCCCACTCCGCCCGCCCCGCTCCGGCGACCACGGACGTGGGAGCGCCCCGGACCGGAGTCCAGGGCGCTCCGACCGCCGGTTCAACACGGTTGCTGCTGGAAGCCGTCCGACCCCATCCCGAACACCTTGCACGGGTGGGCCGCGGCGAACGACGAGTCCTTGCCGAACATGCCGAGGCCGGCCTGCTCCGCCATGGTGGGGTAGTCCAGGACCGCCCGGATGCCCTTGGCCGACAGGCTCGCGTGGTCGGTGGTGATGCCCTTCGGCCCGAAGGCGGCGTCCCCCACCCCGAACCTGTTGGACGGCTGCTCCGCACCGGCGGTGCCCGCCGCGGCGATGGCGAGCGCGGCGCCCGCGGACATGACGACCGCGAGGTTCCTGATCTGTCGCAACTCCACTCCCGAATGTCTCTGGGATTCTCGGTCCAGTTGTCTGGAACCCGTGCGGGATCAAAGACCCGGCGCCCACCCCGGTCGAGCCGACCCACCGCGACATCACCTGGACGTATGGACGGCGCCACCCGGGCGGGCAGCGCCACCGGCCGACGATCGCGTCCCGCAGGGCCGTCCCGCGCCGACGGGCGGCCCTCCCCCCGCTTGCCTAGCCTGTCCCCACGCCCGCCCGCGCGAGGAGGTCGGCATGGCAGTCGGCGTGCCAACGGACAACCGCCGTCGGATCCGGTTCCTGGTGTTCGCCGCCTCGCTGCGCGCCGGCTCGCTCAACCACCGGCTGGCCACGCTCGCCGCGACCGTGATCGAGGCGCTGGGCGGCCGGGTGGACTTCGCCGCCATGCGGGACTTCGACTGCCCCTCCTACGACCAGGACGTGCAGGACCTCGACGGCTTCCCGGAGGGCGCCCAGGAGTTCCGCCGCCGGCTGGAGGCCAACGACGCCTTCGTCATCAGCTCCCCCGAGTACAACTTCTCCGTGCCGGGCGGGCTGAAGAACGCGATCGACTGGGTCTCCCGCTTCCGGCCCCAGCCGCTGAACGAGCGGCACGGACTCCTCATGTCCGCCTCCCCGTCCATGGCGGGCGGCAACCGGGGGCTGTGGGCGCTGCGCGTCCCGCTGGAGCACCTCGGCGCCCGCGTGTACCCGGAGATGTTCAGCCTGGCCCAGGCGCACCAGGCGTTCACCGAGAACGGCTGGTTCGCCGAGACCCGCCTCCAGGTCTGGTTCGAGCGGATGATCGTCGGGTTCATGGACCTGGTCGAGGCGGCCAAGCACTACCCGTGCGCCAAGACGGCCTGGATCGAGTTCCTCGGGGAGCGGCCGGACCCGGTCACCGAGCGGGTCGAGTGAGCCCGACGCGGCGTGGGGTCGTGTCGGAAGAAGGTGTCCGCCATGTGCGTTAATTTCCCGCGTCGTCGGCGTCGTTCCCGACGACTCTCGTAGCTGACGGTCCCGACGGCGCTCGTGTCCGGTGGGCGCGGCCATGTGACGGGGAGGGGGACGCGGTGATCGGGGTTCGGGTTCTGCGCGCGGTGGCCCTCGCCACGGGCGCGATCGGTGGTTTGTCGGGAGCGGCGTACGGGCTGCTCACGGAGCAGTCCCGCAGGGCGCGGCGGGTCATCGGGGTGCCCGAGGCGCCCCCGCTGCGCGCCGACGGCGTCTACCTGCCCGACGGGTCGGGGCCGCTCACGGCCGACGACCCCGCCGTGGGCGGGCGGCCCCTGACCTTCGCGGTGCTCGGCGACTCCTCCGCCGCGGGGGTCGGCGTGGACGCCCCCGAGGAGCTGCCGGGCGTGCTGCTGACCCTCGGTCTCGCCGCGGAGGCCGAACGGCCGGTGCGCCTGGTCACGCACGCCGTCAGCGGCGCCACCACCAGGGAGCTGCCGGGCCAGGTGGACGCCGCGCTCGTCGAGCCGCCCGACCTGGCCCTGGTCATCATCGGCGCGAACGACGTGACGACGAAGCTGTCGGTGCGGACCTCGGCCGAGCTGTTGGGCGAGCAGGTGGGCCGGCTGCGGGCCGCCGGGGTCGAGGTCGTGGTGGGCACCTGCCCCGACCTGGGGGCCATCCGGCCGATCCCGCAGCCCCTGCGCTCGGTCGCCCGCACCTGGAGCCTGGCCCTGGCCAGGGCGCAGCGCCGGACGGTGGAGGCGGCGGGCGGGCACCCGGTCCCGCTGGCCGACCTGCTGTCCCCCGAGTTCCTGACCAGGCCGGCCGAGCTGTTCAGCACCGACCAGTTCCACCCCTCCGCCGCCGGGTACGCGGCGGCTCGCGAGGTCCTGCTGCCCACGCTCTGCGTGGCGGCCTCGCTGTGGACGGGGCCGGTGCCCGTGGCGCCGACCCGGTCGGCGGCGGCCGAGGCCCGGCGGCCGACCGCGCGGATCGTCTCCCGGCTCAACCGGGCGCTGCGCAGGGCCGAGGCCGCACGCTTCTCAGACGGCGCACCGGGTGCGAAGGGCGCGGTCGGCGCGGTTGGCACGGTTGGCACGGTCGGCACGGTCGGCGTCGACGGCTGAACGGCCCTCGCCGAGTGGCCTTCGTCGCACTGGCGGCGACGGCGCGCGACACTACCCTCACGGCAAACCCGGACAAAGGAGTTCCGTAATGCCTGAGGCAGTGATCGTCGCCGCGGCACGTTCGCCCATCGGGCGCGCCGGCAAGGGCTCGCTGGTCGACATGCGCCCGGACGACCTGACCGCGCAGGTGGTCCGCGCCGCGCTGGACAAGGTCCCCCAGCTCGACCCGACCGAGATCGACGACCTGATGCTGGGCTGCGGCCTGCCCGGCGGCGAGCAGGGCTTCAACATGGGCCGGGTCGTCTCGGTGCTGCTCGGCTACGACCACCTCCCCGGCTGCACGGTCACCCGGTACTGCGCGTCGAGCCTCCAGACCACGCGCATGGCCTTCCACGCGATCAAGGCCGGTGAGGGCGACGTGTTCGTCAGCGCGGGCGTGGAGACCGTCTCGCGCTACTCCAGGGGCAACTCCGACACCTGGCCGGACACGCACAACCCGGTGTTCGCCGAGGCTGAGAAGCGCACGGCCCTGGTCGCCGAGGAGGGCGCCGAGGAGTGGCGGGACCCGCGCGCCGACGGCGGGGTGCCCGACATCTACGTCGCCATGGGCCAGACCGCGGAGAACCTGGCGCTGCTCAAGGGCGTCAGCCGCCAGGAGATGGACGAGTTCGGCGTGCGGTCGCAGAACCTCGCCGAGAAGGCCATCGCCAACGGGTTCTGGGCCAGGGAGATCGCCCCGGTGACGCTGCCGGACGGCAGGGTGGTCAGCGCCGACGACGGCCCCAGGGCCGGCACCACCTACGAGAAGGTGGCCGGGCTCAAGCCGGTGTTCCGGCCCGACGGGCGGGTCACCGCCGGCAACTGTTGCCCGCTCAACGACGGCGCGGCAGCCCTGGTGATCATGAGTGACGAGCGGGCGCGGGCGTTGGGCATCACCCCGCTGGCGCGGATCGTGTCCACCGGCGTCTCCGCGCTCTCGCCGGAGATCATGGGCCTCGGCCCGGTCGAGGCCTCGCGCAGGGCGCTGGCCAACGCCGGGATGACCATCGACGACATCGACCTGGTGGAGATCAACGAGGCGTTCGCCGCCCAGGTGATCCCCTCGTACAAGGACCTGGGCATCCCGCTGGAGAAGCTCAACGTCAACGGCGGCGCCATCGCCGTCGGCCACCCGTTCGGCATGACCGGCGCCCGGATCACGACCACCCTGATCAACTCGCTCCAGTTCCACGACAAGCGGTTCGGCCTGGAGACGATGTGCGTGGGCGGCGGCCAGGGCATGGCCATGGTCATCGAGCGGCTGAGCTGACCGGAGCCCGCCGGCGCGTCCACCAGATCCACGACGCTGACGCCCGTCCGTCCCCGTCCGCCGGGGTGGGCGGGCGTCGGCGCGTGACAGGAGCGGTCGTTGGGCCGCCGGCGCGCCCGGCTCGGCATCGGCCCGGCTCGGCACCCGCCCGGCTCGGCATCGGCCCGGCACCCGTCCGGCTCGTCACCCGTCCGGCCGGGACCGCCATGAGTCCGGCAGAGATCCGCCAGAAAGGGCGAGGGCCCCGGCGTGCGCCGGGGCCCTCGTGATCTCTCGCCGGACCGCTCAGTCCTCGCGGAAGTACTGGAGCAGCCGCAGGATCTCCAGGTACAGCCAGACCAGCGTGGTCATCAGGCCGAAGGCGATGTACCAGGCGTACCTGGCCGGCGTGCCCGAGCGGATCGCCTGGTCGGCGGCGTCGAAGTCGAGCAGGAAGCTGAACGCCGCGATGCCGATGCACAGCAGGCTGAAGCCGATCGCCAGCGGCGACCCGTCCCGCAGCCCCAGGCCGCCGGTGTGGAAGAAGCTCACCAGCAGGTTGGCCAGCATCAGCACGGCGACGCCGATGGTCGCGCCCACGATCCACCTGGTCAGGCGCGGGGTGACCCGGATGGCCCCGGTCTTGTAGACCAGCAGCATGCCGCCGAACACGCCGGCGGTGCCAACGATCGCCTGGAAGCCGATGCCCGGGTAGAGCTTGTCGAGCACCCCGGTCAGCGCGCCGAGGAACACGCCCTCGGCGACCGAGTAGCCGAGCACCAGGCCGGGGTTGGCGCTCTGCTTGAAGATGATGATCAGGGAGAGCACCAGGCCGACGACCATGGCGGGCAGGGCCAGGACGTACATGCCGGTCACCGCGGTCAGGACGCCGGCGGCCAGCGCCGACCCCGCGGTGATCGCGGTCTTGGTGACCACGTCGTCGATGGTCATCGGTCGCTCGGCGGTCGTGGGTGCGCCGGCGGCCGGGTAGCCGTAGGGACCGCCCGGGTAGTTGTCGAAGGTCGCGTACCCGCCGCCCGTCGGCAGGTTGCGGAACGCAGGGTTGCTGGTCGTGCGCACCTGAAGTCCTCCTGGAGCGTGGTCACGCCGTCAAGGGTTCAACGGCGGCTGCCGCCGGCCGGTTCCCCGGACGGTAAAGGCGACTTTACTCGGGGGGTGGCCGAACCGAGGTGAGCTTTCTCGGGATATGTCGGTCACGACACTCACGGTGATGAGCCATCCCCACCGCCCGGACCCGAACCTGCGCCGTCCCGGTGATCCTGGCCACCCGTTCCGGGCGGTTCCTCGCGCATCGTGGTGTCACCCGTCCTCCCACTGGCGGCTTGTGACTCACCGTGATCAAGGGAAAGCCTTGGGGACCGCGCGGTCGGTCGTCGTCGGGGGACGCCGGCAGGACCGTCCCCCTCGGGCGGCACACCACCGGCCCGGCCGCACACCGCACGGACTCGATCGGGAAGCGGGGAACACATGCAGGGGCTGCGAAAGCTGCTCACCTGGCTGGCCGGGTCCACGCTGCTCGCCGCGGCGGCCACCGTCGCGGTGCCCGGCAGCGCGACAGCCGCCGGCGAGCGGCTCGGACACAACGTGAAGGCGCAGCCGTACAAGGGCCAGCGCCACGACACCGACTGGCTCGGCTCGTACACCTGGCGTGGCCAGCAGGTGTGGTGCGTGCAGTTCGCGTTGAACGAACCCAGCGACGACGTCGACTTCCAGCCGGGAGGACCGCTCACCACCAAGTGGGGCGAGCCGCTCTCGGCCGAGGTCGCGGCCAAGGTGTCCTACCTGTTGCTGCGCTACCAGAACACCACGTCGGCCGACGAGGCCGCCGCGTTGGCCCACCTGTTGCACTCCTGGACCGCCGGCACCACCGACCAGGGCCGGCTCGACCCCAACAACGGCTACGAGACCATCGGGTACAACGTCCAGTACCACCTCGACGAGCTGGCGAAGACCAAGCCGAAGGCCAAGGAGGCCGTGGCCAGGCTGGAGGCCGACGCCGAGGCGCACCGCGGCCCGTGGAAGCTCACCCTCACCCCGCCGAAGCAGGCGCAGACCGTGGGCAAGGCGGACAAGTGGACCGTGCAGGTCGTCTCGGCGACCGGCAAGCCGGTCGGCGGGGTGCCGGTGCAGCTCACCGTGACCGGGGGCACCCTCGGCGGCGACGCGGCCGGCGGCACGGCCAAGACACCGGCCAACGGCGCCCCGCTCGCCGTCGACCTGACGCCGACCGGGCTCAACCCGAAGCTGGCCGCCTCGGTGCGCGCCCCCAGCGCGCAGCCGGTGCTGCTCAAGCCGAACAAGCCCGGCGTCCAGCAGGTGATCACCACCGGTGGGGAGACCCCGCTGTCGCAGGAGGGCACCGTCACCGCCCGCAACGCCCCCGGCGAGGTCAAGGTGTCCAAGGTCGACGCGTCCACCGGCGCGGCCATCTCGGGCGTGGCGCTGCGCGTGACCGCCGCCGACAAGACCAGCCCGGCGCTCAGGCAGGACGACGGCAAGCTCACCGGCTCCGACGGCAAGCCGCTGGTCGTCAGGACCGGCAAGGACGGCACCGCGGCCGTGCCCGACCTCAAGACCCCGCAGGAGGTCTGCCTGGTCGAGGTCGAGGCCGCGCCCGGGTACGACAAGGGCTTCGACGCCAAGAACCCGCCGACCGCCTGCGGCACGCTCACCCCGGGGAGCACGCTGGCGTTGACGCTGGTCAACAAGCCCAACCCCGCGCCGAAGCCGGTGGTCCCCATCACCATCCCCGCCGGGTCGGAGCAGGCCGCCGGCGTCGCGCCGACGCGGACCGTGCTCACCCCGGCCGGGGTGTTCGGCCTGGGCGCGCTCACGCTGCTCGGCGCCGGACTGGGCGGGGCGCTCTGCTGGCGCCGGCTCGCCGTCCGACGGGCCGGCAGGCGGTGACCAGGAGGCGCTGACCATGCCGGGGCGCGGACGACAGTCGGGCCCACGCGGAGCGCACCGCGGCCCGGCCGGGTGGGGGCAGGTCTCCCGCCCGGCCGGGCTCGCGCTGCTCACGGCGGCGGTCCTGGCGACCGCGGTCCTGTCCGAACCCACCCTCCCGGTGGCGGGCACGCCCTCCGCGGCGGAGCCACGGCCCACCGGACCCGCGCACAGCCTCACCGACGACGGCGCCCGCGACCAGCACTGGGGCGTCCCCGGCGGCGGCGTGCCCGCCCAGGACCCGGTCGCGGCCGGCGAGCAGGCGGCGGCGCGGCCCGACCCGCCGGCGCCGCCGCCCCGCCCCGCGGCCGGCCAACGACCGGGCACGGTGCGCCTGCCCGCCGGCGGCACGGCGCGCCTGGTGCGGAAGGAGGTCGGCGGGGACGGCGTTCTCCCGGTGCCCGACGGCGTCGGCGACGCCACGTGGTGGGGCGCCGGCCTCGACGCGGCGGCCGGGGCGACCGTCCTGGCCGGCCACGTCAACTGGCGGGGAGCCGTGGGGCCGTTCGCCGAGCTCTGGCGGGTCCAGCGGGGCCAGGAGGTCTCGGTGGCCGACGCGGCGGGCACGACCTGGCGCTACCGCGTGACCGAGGTGCACACGATCGACAAGGACGACCTGCCGGGGCGGGCGGCCGCGTTGTTCGGCCAGGAGGGCGAGCACCGGCTGGTCCTGGTCACCTGCGGCGGCCGGTGGGTCGGCGGCGACCTCGGCTACGACGAGAACCGGGTCGTGGTGGCCCAGCCCGCGTCCTGACCTCGGCGGGTGACTCCGGCGCGATGACACCGCGCAAGCGGTCCACAAAGGACTGCAAAGGGCCGCGCCGTGGCGGGTCGGGCCGTGTGGGCCCTCGCGCGCGACTCCAGCCTGTAGTGAAGGGGGACCCCCTGATTTCAGCCTGGCAGGCGGGACCGACAGTTTCGGGATGGTGCTGGGTCGCCTGATGGCGTGAACGCGCGGAGGGGTCGGTTCGCGTCGCCGATCGGCGGTCGCCGGCCGTGTGCCCGAGGTCGTGAGCCCCAGATCGGAAGCCGCAGATCGGAAACGGCAGACGGAAGTGGCAGATATCGGAAGCCGCAGGACGTGAGTCCCAGAAGGTGGGTCCCGGGCCGTGAGGCGTGGTGGGCGGGTCGGCCGAGGCGGGAGGACCGCGAGCACCACCGAGGACACCCGACCGGGTCCTCTCCCGGTCCGGCGCCCCAGCCGGACCGGGAGAAGGCGGTCGGTCACGCCCCACGCCCCCGGCACCCCTGGCGGGCCGGGGGCGGGCCCGCCGAGGTCAGTCGTCGAAGACGTCCATGCTGATCACTCGGTCGTCGTCGTCGGCCAGGGTCGAGCTTCGGTTGTCCCGGTTGGACGTGGTGACCCACAGGGTGCCGTCCGGAGCGGCGACCGCGGCGCGCAGCCTGCCGTTGCGCGCGGTCGACACGTGGTACGCGCTGGCGCGCTCGTCCTCCGGCGAGATCGGCGCGCGGAGGAGGCTCTCGCCCCGCAGCGTCGCGATGTAGAGGTAGCCGTCGCGGTAGGCGATCCCGGAGGGAACGCCCTCCTCCGGCCGCATGACGATCACCGGGTCGACGTGGCCCTCGCCGTTCTCGCAGTAGCCCTCGCACACCGGCCACCCGTAGTTGCCGCCCGGCTGGATGCGGTTGATCTCGTCCCAGTTGGACTCGCCGATGTCCCCCGCGTACAGGGTGCCGTCCCGGTCCCAGGTGAGGCCCTGCACGTTGCGGTGGCCCAGCGAGTAGACCAGCGAGTCGGGGAACGGGTTGCCCGGCGCGGGCTTGCCGTCCTTGGTCATCCGCAGGATCTTGCCGTTGAGCGCGTTGCGGTCCTGCGCGACCTGGTAGCCGTAGGCGTCCCCGACCCCGGCGTAGAGCATCCCGTCCGGGCCGAAGGCGAGCTGGCCGCCGTTGCGGTAGAGGTGCCGCGAGATCCCGGTGACGAGGGGTTCCGGCTGCTCCCCGAGCCGGAACCGCGCGATCCGGTTGTCCGTGTTGGTCGTGTAGTAGACGAAGATCCAACCGTCGCTCGCGTAGTCCGGGGAGACCGCGATGCCGAGCAGCCCGCCGTCGGTGCCGTAGGGCACGGCGTCCTGGATCCGCTGCGCCTCCGACGCCCCGCTGTCCGTGACGCGGAGCACGCGCCCGCTGGCGCGCTCCGTGACCAGGGCGGACCCGTCGGGAAGGAACGCCACGCCCCACGGCACGACCAGGCCGCCGGCGAGGGTCCGCTCCTCGTTCCGCCCGCCGGGGGGAGACGGCGCAGCGGTGGCGGCGGGGGCGATGCACAGGGCCACCGCACAGGGAAGCAGGGCCAAGGCGACACCGACGACGCTGCGTCTGATGCTCACTTAACCTCCAGGTGTGCTGACCGGGGAGCGCCGCTGTCGTCGACGGTGTCCCGACACGCGCGACGACGCCTCCCAGCGGTATCGGGCCACCACCCACTGAGCTGAATCGCTACAACGTGTGGAGCACCGCGGTGAGAGCCATGACCACCAGCGGCGATCAGCCCTTGATGTCCTAAGTGGACACGACGTCGCGACCGCCGTGCCCACCGTGCCCACATGTCCACATGTCCACGGGTGCCCACCGTGTCCACCGCGACGACGCCCCGCTCCCTGCCGCCGCCGACGACGATTGTCCGTCGTCACCGGCCGACGCGCCGCCGGACGCCGGCCGCGACCGCCGACACCCGGGCGTCCCAGCGCCCGACGCGGTCGGCCGCGGCATCATCCGTCACATCACCACGATCGACACCGCTCGTCACGGTCCCCTCACCTGGATCGGAGTAGAGGTTCACCCTTGCAGGGCTGTTCTCTGTCCGCCGCTCCGAACTACGTTGGGGCCGCCCGCGACCGGCTCCGCGAGCCGGTCGCCGCGACCACGAGGGAGTGAGGCCGATGACCACGAGCACGAACACCCGAGGGGCCGGCGCCACCGGGACCGAACGGCCCGCCGCGACGAACGACCGGCGGCGCTGGGTCCGTCCGGACTTCACCGACTTCGAGACGGCCCCCGAGGTCACCGCCTACGTGGCGCGCGACTGAGTCGGGGCGCCAGACCGAACGCAGGACAACGACATCGAGCAGGTGGCGGACATCCCCGTGCCCGGCGGGCGTCGCCGTCGGCCGGCTCCGCCGCCGGCGTGCTGACGCGTCCCGCGCCACCGCGCCGACGGCGTCCGATCCGGCCACGCGCTCCAGGACGCGTCGCGTGTCGCGCGCGGATGCCCGCGTGCCGACGCTCGTCATCCGAAGAAGTGAACACGGGGGGCCGCGCCTCACCGGCGCGGCAGGGGGGACCGAGGTCTTCGGCATGGGAAGCGCACCGACCGACCCGGCGGCGCCGGCCGGCCCGATGCCGGCGGCGGACTTCGTCGCCGCGTTGCGGGACCTGTCCGACCGGTACTGGGACCGTCATCCGTTCCACCTCAGGTTGCACGAGGGACGGCTGACCAAACCGGAGTTGCAACTGTGGGCGGCGAACCGCTGGTACTACCAGCGGCGCCTGCCGCAGAAGGACGCCGCGATCATCGCGAACTGCCCGCTGCCCGAGGTGCGGCGCCACTGGCTGGAGCGCGTCGTCTACCACGACGGGCGGGACGCGGGCGAGGGCGGGGCGCACAACTGGCTGCGGCTGGCCGAGGCGGTGGGGCTGGACCGCGCCGAGGTGCTCGACGAGCGGCACGTGCTGCCCGGCGTCCGGTTCGCGGTGGACGCCTACGTGAACTTCGCGCGCGCCCGCTCGTGGCAGGAGGGTGTGGCCTCGGGGCTGACCGAGATGTTCTCCCCCGGCCTGATGCGCCGCCGGCTGGCGGACATGCGCGAGCACTACCCGTGGATCGGCGAGGAGGGGTTCGCCTACTTCACGTCCCGCCTGCGGGTGATCGCCGGCGAGGGTCAGTCCACAGTGGATCTCGTGGTGCGGCACTGCGTCACCAGGGACCAGCAGGACGCCGCCGTGGCCGCGCTCGCCTTCAAGTGCGACGTGCTGCGCGCCATCCTCGACAGCGTCGACTACGCGTGCCACCAGATCGCGCCATGACCGTTCCCGACAGCCACCCGGAGAAACGGGCGTTCCCGTTGCCGGACACGGCGGTTCCCCGGCTGCGGCGCGGGGTCCGGCTGAGCTTCGACCCCACGCGCGACAGCTACGTGCTGCTGTACCCGGAGGGCGTGTTGCTGCCGAACGAGACGGCGGCCGCCGTGCTCGGCCGGTGTGACGGCGGCGCCGACGTCGCCACGATCGTGGCATCGCTGGCGCGGGACTTCGACGGCGTCGACGCCGCGCAGGTGTCGGACCTGCTGCGCCGCCTGGAGCGGCGACGTCTCGTGGAGATCGTGGAGCGCCCCGACGGGACGGTGCGCGACGATGGGTGAGCCAGGTCCCTCCGTCGGGCCGCCGTTCGGGCTCCTCGCCGAGCTGACCCACCGCTGCCCGTTGCGCTGCGCGTACTGCTCCAACCCGCTCCAGCTCGTCCCGGCGTCAAACGAGCTGGACACCGACCAGTGGCGGTCCGTGCTCGACCAGGCCCGGCGGTTGGGCGTCCTCCAGGTCCATCTCTCCGGTGGGGAGCCGATGGCCCGGCGCGACCTTCCCGCGCTGGTCGAGCACGCCCACTCCCTGGGCTGCTACGTCAACCTCGTCACGTCGGGGCTGTCCCTCACCGACGGCGCGGCCGCCGAGCTGGTGGCCGCCGGCCTGGACCACGTGCAACTGTCCATCCAGGACGCCGACACCCGGGGCGCCGACGCGATCGCGGGGGCCAGGGCACACGAGCGCAAGCTCGCCGCCGCGGCCGTGGTGCGTCGGCTGGGCCTGCCGCTGACGGTCAACGTCGTGCTGCACCGGGGGAACCTCGACCACGTCGAGGCGATCGTGGACCTGGCGGAGCGGATGGGGGCCGACCGGTTGGAGCTGGCCAACACCCAGTTCTACGGGTGGGCCCTGCGCAACCGCGCGGCGCTGCTGCCGACAGCGGCGCAGTTGCGCGCCGCCGACGTCGTCGTCCGCGACGCCGTGGAGCGGCTGGCGGGCCGCATGGAGATTTCCTACGTGTACTCCGACTACCACGAACGACGCCCCAAGCCGTGCATGCACGGATGGGGGAGCCGGCAGCTCACGGTGGCGCCGAACGGCGACGTGTTGCCGTGCCCAGCCGCCAGCGTGATCGAGGGGCTGGACTTGGAGAACGTCCGGACGAGGCCGCTCGCGGAGATCTGGTACGAGTCGGCGTCGTTCAACGCCTTCCGGGGCACGGACTGGATGCGGGAGCCGTGCCGGAGCTGCGCGTTCCGCGAGGTCGATTTGGGCGGGTGCCGGTGTCAGGCGTTCCTGCTCACCGGGGACGCGGCCAACACCGATCCGGTGTGCCAGCTTTCGCCCCACCGGGCGGTGGTGGACAGGGTGCTCGCGGAGGACGTGCTGCTCGTCCCACCTCCGAGCGTCCCTCGACGGATGCCCGTCAGCCGGAACGGAGACGCGTTGTGAAGGCCCGCATCCTGGGCACGGCGGCGGGCGGCGGGTTCCCCCAGTGGAACTGCGCCTGCGCGCTGTGTGTGCGCGCGGGCAAGCCCGGCGTGCCCAGTCGCACGCAGGACTGCGTGGCGGTCAGTGGCGACGGGCGGAGTTGGTGGCTGCTCAACGCGTCGCCGGACGTGCGGGCGCAGATCCTGGCCACGCCGGAGCTGACGGCGGGGCCGGGACCGCGTGAGACCCCGGTGCGGGGGGTGTTGCTGACCGACGCCGAGCTGGACCACACGGTCGGGTTGGTGTCGCTGCGGGAGGGTGCTGGTCTGCGCGTCCACGGCACGTCGCCGGTGCTGGCCGCCGTACGGGCGGGCGTGGGCGGTGTGCTGACCCGTTACAACGGGGTGCGGTGGGAACTCGTCGAGCCGGACGTGGAGTTCCCCCTCGACGGGGGTCTCCTGGTGACGGCGCTGTCGGTCGGGCACAAGCGCCCGAAGTACGCCCGTGAGTCCACTGTGGAGGGTTCATGGGTGGTCGCCTACCGGGTCGTCGACCCGGGTACCGGCGGCGTTCTCGTCTACGCGCCCTGCCTGGCGGAGTGGCCCTCCACGTTCGACGAGGTGCTGTCGCGAGCCGACTGCGTGATCCTGGACGGCACGTTCTTCGACGCGGAGGAGATGTCCGGCGCGACCGGCGCGCGCGTGGACAGCCGTGCGCAGCACGCGATGGGACATCTTCCCGTCGGTGGTCCGGATGGCAGCCTTCGTCGCCTGCGCGGGTTGACTCGGCCACGGTGCGTCTACACGCATCTCAACAACACCAACCCCCTGGTCGACGCGTTCTCCCCACAACGAGCGGAGTTGGCGGCGGCCGGGGTCGAGGTGGCGGACGACGGCGCCGAGCTGGAGTTGTGACCGGCGCGCCGATCTGGTGTCGATCACCACGCTGACCAGCCCGAATGCCATCCGTCCCGCCCGAAGGTGGGGATTTCCCTACCTCCATGGGGGCGGACTCCACCCGGAGCAGGACTGTGCCGCGCACCCTCGTTTCCGGAAGTCCCGCTCCCTAACGTCGAACGCGACGGTTCTGGTCGGTTCGGGGCGAGGAGACGGTGGTGCGAGGCAGGCACACGGGCGGCACGGTGGCCGGCGGCGGTGGCGGCGGAAACGGCGCGGACGCGATCCGGCTGGAGGCGGTGCGCAAGGTCTACGGGACCGGACGCGCCGCGGTCGCCGCGCTGGACGGCGTGACCGCGGTGTTCCCCCCGGGAGGCTTCACCGCGGTCATGGGTCCCTCCGGCTCGGGCAAGAGCACGTTCCTGCACTGCGCGGCGGGACTGGACCGGCCGACCGAGGGTCGGGTGCTGCTGGGCGGCGTCGACCTCGGCCAGCTCTCCGAGACCGCGCTGACCACGCTGCGCCGCGACCGGGTCGGCTTCGTGTTCCAGGCGTTCAACCTCATGTCCGCGTTGGACGTGAGGGACAACATCACCCTCCCCCTGCGGCTGGCGGGACGCCGGCCGGACGGGGAGTGGCTGACGCGGATCGTGTCCCGGGTCGGGCTGGCCGACCGGCTGGGCCACCGGCCCGCCGAGCTGTCCGGCGGGCAACAGCAGCGGGTGGCGATCGCGCGGGCGCTGGTCACCCGGCCGGCGGTGGTGTTCGCCGACGAACCGACCGGCGCCCTGGACGCCACCACCGCCCACGAGGTGCTCGGACTGCTGCGGGGCGTGGTCGACGGCCTCGGGCAGACCGTCGTCATGGTCACCCACGACCCGGTCGCGGCGTCCTACGCCGACCGCGTGCTGTTCCTGGCGGGCGGCCGGCTGGTCGACGAGCTGCGGGCTCCGACGGCGGAGGCGATCAGCCACCGCATGCGCGGGCTTCGGGGCGGGGCGGAGCCCGTGGGGGTGGCGCGGTGCTGAGTCTGTCCCTGCGCACCCTGCGGACCAGGGCCGGCGGCTTCGTCGGCGCGTTCGTCGCGCTGCTGCTCGCCAGTGCCGTGGTGACCGCGTGCGGTGTGCTACTGGAGAGCGGCATCCGGGGTGGCCCCCGCCCCGAGCGGTTGGCGGGGGCCGACGTCGTGATCACCGGTGACCGCCAGGCCAAGGCCCCGCCCGTCGTCGGCGGGGACGAGCCCGAGCTGACGGAGCCCGATCTCCCCGACCAGCGCTTCGCCGAGGTGGTCCGGCCCGAGGCGGCCGTGGTGGAACGCGTCAGGGCCGTGCCCGGCGTCCGCGCCGCCGTGCCCGACCTGAGCTTTCCCGCGCACGTGGTCGTCGACGGCCAACCCGTGGCGGGTGTGGAGCGGTCGCTGGGCCACGGCTGGGACTCCGCCCAGCTCACCCCGTTCACCCTGCGGGCGGGGCGGGCTCCGGCGGCCGAGGACGAGGTCGTGGTCGACGCCGCCCTCGCGGCGCGCGCCCGACTGGGCGTCGGCGACCAGGCCCGGATCCAGGTGGACGGGGAGCCCCGCCCCCACCGGGTGGTCGGCATCGTCGCCCCGCCGGCAGGCGACGGGCTGGAGCGGCAGGCCGCGCTGTTCTTCGCCCCCTCCACGGCCGAACGGCTGGCCGGGCACGCCGGGTGGGTCGACGCCGTCGGCGTCCTCGCCGCGCCGGGGACCGACGGCGAGCGGCTGGGGGAACGGATCGCGCAGGCGCTCCACGACGACCGGCTCGTCGCGCTGGTGGGGGACGACCGGGGCCAGGCGGAGTTCCCGAGGGAGGCGGACCGCCCGTCGCTGCTGATCCTGGTGTCCACCCAGTTCGGCGTGATCGTCGTGTTGGTCGCGGTGTTCGTCGTCGCCGGAACGTTGGCCCTGTCCGTGCGGCACCGGCACCGGGAAATGGCGTTGTTGCGCGCGATCGGCGCCACGCCGCGCCAGGTGCTGCGCATGGTGACCGGAGAGGCGCTGGTGGTCGCCTCGCTGGCGAGCGTGCTCGGCACCGCGCCGGGCATGGCCCTCGCCGCCTGGGCACGGGACGAGATGGCCGCCAGGGAACTGGTCGGGATCGAGACCCCGCTGAGCCTCAGCCCGCTCCCCGCGCTGGCCGCCGTGGTGGTCGGCATGCTCACCGCCGCCCTCGCGGCGCTGTCCGCCGGCCGTCGCGCGGGCCGCGTCCGCCCCACGGAGGCGTTGCGGGAGGCCGCGGTCGAGCCGGTCGGGATCGGCCGCGGTCGGCGGATCGCCGGCTCCGTGCTCCTCGGGCTCACCGGCGTGCTGGTCGTCGTGACGGTCGCGGTGCGGAACAAGGAGATGGCGGCGGTCGCGGCCCAGACCGTGCTGCTGCTCGTCATCGCGATCGCGTTGCTCGGCCCCGCGGTCGCCAGGGGGATCACCGCGCTGCTCGGGTGGCCGCTGCGGACGATGTTCGGCGCGACCGGGTACCTGGCGGCGGAGAACACGCGGGCGAACACCCGCCGCCTGGCCAGTGTGATCACGCCGCTGGTGCTGTGCGTCGGGTTCGCCGCCGCCGTGCTCGGCGTGCAGGCCACCGCGCTGACCACGGCCGAGCGGGACCAGGCCGCGAGCAGCAGGGCCGACCAGGTGCTCGTCTCCACGACCGGCGGGCTGCCGCCGACGGTGGCCGAGGCCGCGCGTCGCGTGCCGGGGGTGGTCGCCGCGACGGGCACGGCGCGGACCAACATCGTGGTCGAGGGAACGTCCGCCTTCGACCCGGTCCTCCACACCTACGACGCCACCGCGCTGGGCGGACCGGGCGTGGAGGCCACCCTGGACCTGGACGTGCGCTCCGGCCGCCTGGCCGACCTGGGCGGGGACGGCGTCGCGCTGAGCGTGGACGCGGCGGGGACGCTGGACGCCGCCGTGGGCGACCGGGTGACGGTCAAGCTGGGCGACAACACGCCCGCCGAGCTGCGGGTGGTGGCCGTCTACGACCGGTCCGCCGGGTTCGGCGACGCCGTGCTGCCGCGCGAGCGGGTGGCCGGGCACACCACGACCGGGCTGGACGACGCCGTGCTGATCCGGTTCGCCGAGGGCGCCGACCGGTCCGCGGCGGCGGCGGCGCTGCGCGAGCTGTCCTCCCGCTACGCGGGTGCGCACCTCGTGGACGCGGTGACGACCCAGACGGAGCAGGTGCGCGCGCTGCGCCAGTCGGCGTGGCTGAACCTCCTGCTGGTCGCCATGATCATCGCGTACACGGCGGTGGCCGTGGTCACGACGTTGGCGATGGCCACCAGCGACCGGGCCCGCGAGTTCGCCCTGCTCCGGCTGGTCGGGACCACCAGGAGCCAGGTGCTGCGGATGGTGCGCTGGGAGGGGCTGCTCGTGGTCGTCGCCTCGGTGGGCCTCGGGGCGCTCGTGGCCGCGGCGACCCTGGTGCCGTTCAGCCTCAGCCTGGCCGGCTCGGCGCTACCCGCCCTGCCACCCCTGGCGTACCTGCTGATCCCGGGCGGAGCGGCGGCCCTCGCCCTGCTCGGCACGCTGTTCCCCGCCCGGCTGGCCCTGCGGACCCACCCGGCGGACGCGATCGGAACCAAGGAGTGAAGGAGCACGTCATGACCACGCGCCGCGTCGCGCTCGCCCTGGCCGCGTTGGCTCTCGGCGGCGCCCTGGTGGGATGCCGGATCACCGGCGGGGGTGGCACCGCGGAGAACGGCGGCTCGCCGGGCGGAGGCAGCCGGGGCGACGAGACCTTCGAGTTCCGAGAACGGATCCAGACGGTCGTGGTCCGCACCGAGGCTGCCTCGCTGGAGGTGGAGGTCGGCGACGGTCCGATCCAGGTCCGGGAACAGCGCCGGTACAGCGACGAGCCGCCCCGCACGACCCGCGCCGTCGACGGCGCCACCCTGCGGCTGGAGGAGAACGGCTGCGGCGACGGCATCTCGTTCGGCATCCACCGCTGTGAGATCAACTACCGGGTCCGGCTCCCCAGGGACACCGCGGTGGACGTGGAGACCGGCGCCGGCTCGGTGTCCGTCCGCGGCCTGCACGGCGGCCTCCGGGTCGTCACCAACGCGGGGCGGGTGCGCGGTGTCGACCTGGGCAGCCGCGAGGTCACGGTGAAGGCCGACGCGGGCACGGTGGACCTCGCCTTCACCCGCCCGCCGACGACGGCGGACATCCGCACCGACGCGGGCACGATCGAAGTCCGCGTCCCGCGGGACGAGCGGTACGCGATCGACGCCAGGACCATGGTCGGCACGGCGCGCCTGGACGTGCCCCACACCGCGGGCGCGCCGAACCGGATCGTGCTGGAGTCGCAGGCGGGAGCGGTGTCCGTCCGCCCCGCCTGACCACCCTCTGGTCGGCTCTCTGGTCGGCTCTCTGGTCGACTCTCTGATCGGCTCTCTGGTCAACCCCTGGTCCGCACCCGGACCGGGTCGCGCCCGGGGCGGGTCGCGCCCGGGGCGGGCGACGCGGCGGCGCGTCGCCCGCCCTGGGCCGTCCTCGCCGGGTCAGGCATGCACCCACCCTTCCCCTGGCCCCGGCCGACCCAACGCCGGCCCGTGGTTCTCCCCCTCTCCCGCGATCGCCGCGGTGACGCGGTTGGCATTCACCTACCGCGCAACGGCCATGAGCGCGCGAACGCCACTGGCTCTCCCTGTCGACCACCTCCGGGTCGCCCCCTCACCATTCACGCCGACATCCGGCCGCATTCAAAGCGAATAGGGACGCGCGACAGCCGGGAAGGTTGTTCGCGACACTCACAACTACACTGATACCACTCGTTCGAGTGAGATTTTTCCGCGGCGTTCCCGATACGGAACCGCGTTTCCTCCCACCACTCCGATCATGGGCCGAATTGACCCGTGCGTGACGCCGTCAACCGGAGGCCCCGAAAGACCTGATCACAAGCGTGACGGGAGAGGTGACCCGACAAAAGGAACCACACTCCGACCAGGTGACTCGTAACGCGGGTTCGATCTCGACCCCGCTCATCGTTCAGTCAACGGGATACCGAAAAGACATTCACGTTTCGACTTCCCGTGTATCGTTCACTTCCGGTTCGTCGCCTCCGCTCGCCGGGAGAAGCCCGGCCCCCGCATTTCGATCTCCCTCGTCCCTTGTCGACCGAGACCGAGAGGCCGCAATTGACGACGGACAGCCCGCACCGCCGGTCCCGGCTGGCCGCCCTCGCCGCCCAGCACTGGCCGTTCGGCGCCGTGTTCGCGGTCGGCGTCGTCATCCGCGTGCTCACGACGGTCTCCTACTGGCCGGCGTTCTGGTTCCTCACCGACAGCGGCCGCTACCTCGACGCGAGCACCGACCTGCGACCCGCGTCCGGCGTGAACGGCATCGGCTACCCCGCGCTGCTCCGGCTGCTCAGCCCGACCGGCTCGGTGGCCACCGTCTCGATCCTCCAGCACCTGGCCGGTCTCGGGCTGGGCGTCGCGATCTACGTCTTCCTGCGGCGCAGGGGCCTGCGCGGCTGGCTGGCCGCCCTGGGCGCGACCCCGGTCCTGCTCGACTCGCACCAGGTGGTGCTGGAGCACTACGTGATGTCGGACGTCCTGTTCATCGTGCTCCTCACGAGCGCGGCGCTGGTCCTGCTCCGGCGGGAGCGGCCGGGCGTGCTGGCCTGCCTCGTGGCCGGCCTGCTGATGTCCGGCGCGGTGCTGACGCGGTCGGTGGGTCTGGGCGTGGCCGGCATCTTCCTGCTCCTGCTGGTCGTCCGGCGGACCGGGTGGAAGCAGCGCGGCGCGTTCGCGCTCGTGCTGGCCCTGGTGGTCGGCGGGTACCTGGAGTGGACGAGGCGGGAGACGGGACGGGCGACCTTCAGCCCGCTCCAGGGCCGCTACCTCTACTCCCGCACGGCCAAGATCGCCGACTGCGACCGGCTCCGGCTCACGCCGGAGCAGCGGAAGCTGTGTCCCAGCCAGCCGCTGGACCAGCGGCCCGAGCGCGGCGACTGGTACCTGACCTTCGACCAGAACCTGGCCAGCTACCCGGTCTCGGCCGACGACTTCATCGGCGGCTTCGCCAAGGAGGTCATCCGGCAGCAGCCCGGCGACTACGCCTGGCTGGTGCTGCGGGACACCTTCCGCTACCTGGCGCCGGGCCAGGAGGTCGGCCCGGCCCACCGCTGCCTGTTCGGCTGGTGGGTCATGCCGGTGGACGTCCGCGACGAGGGGCCCGACCTCGCGCGGTGCAAGCCGTTCCTCGCCCAGTCCTCGTCGTTCGACCCCGCGCACGCCGACCCGGCCGCGGACCAGCCGTCCGCGCTGCGGCGGGCCCTGCACGTCTACTCGCAGCGCGTCCAGACCCCGCACCTGGCGCTCGGGCTGTCCGTCCTGCTGGCCCTGGCGGCGCTGGTGTACCGCCCGCGCCGACCGGGCTGGCGGGACGGTCTGGACGGCTTCGTGCTGGTCGGCACCGGCGTCGCGATCATGGCCGCGTCCGTGGCGACCTCCATGTACGAGGTCCGCTACGGCGCGCCCTCGGTCGTGCTGATGGCGGTCGGTGGGGCGCTCGCGGCGCACCGGCTGATCTCCGTCCGCTCCCGCTCCTCGGAGCGGGCCCCTTCCCCGACGGACGAGGACAGCGGCTCGCACCGGGCCGCTCCGAACAAGGTCGACGTGGAGACCTCGTGAACGACAAGCTCGAAGTGACCGTGCTCCTGCCGTGTCTCAACGAGGCGGAGACGCTGGCCGTCTGCGTCACCAAGGCACGCCGCAGCCTGGAGGAGCTGGGCGTGGCCGGCGAGGTGCTGGTGTCGGACAACGGCAGCACCGACGGCTCGCAGCGGATCGCCGAGGAACACGGCGCCCGGGTGGTGCACGCCCCGATCAAGGGGTACGGCGGGGCGCTGCTGGCCGGGATCGAGAACGCCCGCGGCAAGTACGTGATCATGGCGGACGCCGACGACTCGTACGACCTGAGCAACCTGGGCCCGTTCGTCGAGGGCCTGCGCCGGGGCCACGACGTGGTGATGGGCAACCGGTTCCGGGGCGGGATCGCCCCCGGCGCCATGCCGCCGCTGCACCGCTACCTCGGTAACCCGGTGCTGAGCTGGCTGGGCCGGGTGCTGTTCGGGCTCAAGGGCGTGGGTGACTTCCACTGCGGCATCCGGGGCTTCAACCGGGAGCGCATCCTGGCGCTGGGGCTGTGCATGCCGGGCATGGAGTTCGCCTCGGAACTGGTCGTGCGGGCCGCGCTGGCCGGGTACGACATCGCCGAGGTGCCGACGACGTTGCGGCCGGACGGCCGCTCCCGCCCGCCGCACCTGCGCACCTGGCGGGACGGCTGGCGGCACCTGCGGTTCCTGCTCATGTTCGCGCCGGGCAAGACCCTGATCGCGCCGGGCGCGGTCCTGCTCGTGCTGGGTCTGGTCGGGACGGCCGTGCTGACCAGGGGGCCGGTCACGGTCGCCGGGGTGCGGTTCGACATCGCGGCCCTGGTCTACGCGAGCCTGTTGGTGCTGGTCTCCGTGCAGCTCCTGTTGTTCGGGGCGTGCGCGAAGATCTACGGGCGCAGCTCGGGCATCCTCAGGGACGACAACAGCCCGCTGTGGCTGTCGCTGATGCGGTTCGAGGTCCTGCTCGGCGCCGGCCTCGCGCTGATCGCGGCGGGCCTGCTCGGCACGGTCGGCGCGGTGTCCTGGTGGGGCTCGCGCGGCTTCGCCGACCTGGAGCCGCAGACGATCATCCGCATCGTGATGCCCTCGGCCACCGCGATCGGGGTGGGCGTGGTGTCGTTGTTCTCCGGCCTGCTGACCAGCCTGCTCGCCCTGCGGGGCGTGGGCCGGCCGACGCCGCAGGACCGGGGCGCGGTGCGGGACGGCAGCGCCACCGGGGGCGGCGGGGTCGCCGACCTCGCGCACAGCTCCGCCGCCAGCCGCGACTGATCCGGTCGACCCGTGAGGGGTGCGTCGGCGACCGCCGGCGCACCCCTTTCGCGCATCCGGGGCGCGCCTCGGTCACTCACCCGGGGCGCGCCTCGTTCGCCGGCCTGACCCGTGGACGTCGACCTCGGGCACTTTGTGATCATCGACCCCGCGAACGGGCGTCTCCGGCGCTCTCAGCCCCCGGAACAGCCCCCACCCGCCCTGGGGGGCGAGCCCCGCTCCAGCCTATCGGCCCGGACGCCGCCGCACCCGCCACTCGGGCTCCACTGTGGACAATTTCGGGTGACTGTGGACAACACGCCGGGAATCGCAGGAAAACGAATTGACGAATCAACCACTTCTCGTGACCCACCGCCCCCCGAGCCGGCGCGTCCGCCGTCGACTCGCATTCGGCGGCCCTGCCGCTCCCGGCCGCGCCGGGCGCTCGCACACGAGGAGAGAGGCGTTTCCTCGACGCTCCGTGATGATTCGCCGTCCCGCTCCGCCCGCGTTCGGCCCAGCGCCACACCCCCTCACGGGGTAACCGGCCCCAGACAAGATCAGCCCCTCGCCTGTTTTTCCAGGTGAGAGGCCGATCGGGTTTGGCTACGGAGAGTGCCCCCGATCGGATTCGAACCGACACTGGAACCCTTTTAAGGGGCCTGCCTCTTCCGATTGGGCTACGGGGGCAGGAGGAGCCTAGGGCCTTTCGCGGCGGTTGCGAACGAACTTGCCCACAACTCCCCCGCCCGGCCCAGTGACCGACCGTGCCCCCTCGGCCGCACGGAGCAACGGGTGCCGACCCGAGTCGGCACCCGTTCGTCGCTCGTCACACTCCTGTCCCGCACCCGCCCGGGGCGGGTCAGCGGCGGCGGCGCGGCCGCCCCAGCGCGGTCACTCCGAGCACGATCTCGTGGTGGGGATCACAGCCGAGGACCTCCTCCACCAGCTCGTCCCGCAGCGCGGCGGTGAAGCCGATCCGCAGTCCCATGGCGGTCGCCACGAGGTAGGCGGTCTGGGACAGGTGCCCGACGTCCATCTGCACGACCCGGTAGGCGCGGGCGGTGTCGTACTTCCACCGCGTGCGGCCCAACACGGCCGTGTAGTAGATGGCGGCCGCCGCCTCCCCGACCCACTCCTGGTCCCCGGCCGACGCCGCGACCTGCTCCGGCGTCCACGCGCACCCCAACGGCTCCAGCACGTGCCGCGCCGCGTCGTAGTGGTACCAGCCCGGCTCCAGGCCCTCGACGCGTTGCGCGTGCAGGTACAGCTCGACCGGATGCCGACCACCGCCCGAGGGGCTGGTCTTCAGCACCGTGCCGGAACGGCCGATCGCGCCCCGCACCGGGAGCGGGCCGCCCACGATCCGCAGCAGGTGGCCCAGCTCGCCCAGGTCGAGCGGCTCGGGACCGAACCGCCGGCTGGTGCGCCGCTCCAACAGCACCTGCAACAGGGGACGGTTGGCCCACGCGGGAAGGCCGTTGCCCTTGGGCAGCTCCACCGGGCCGGTGCCGATGCGCTTGAACGGCGGGGGCGGCGGGTTGGTGGCGAGCTTGTCGTCCAGCTCGGCGTCCTGCTCGGTCCAGCTCGCGTACCGCGTGTCGCCCAGCGTCCTGGTCGCGAAGTGGAAGTGCCGCGCGGAGGGGCCCCAGTCAGCCCACGCCGCCAGCAGCGCCTGTTCCTCGCCGTGCTCCGGGGACCCCTCCACCACGAGCACGCCGGCCTCGACCAGCTCGTCGACGACCTTGCGCACCGCGGCGGCGTCCTCGGGCGCCAGCTCGGCGCAGACGTCGTCCGGGTCGGCGAACTCGGCGAAGGCCCGGCACACCCGCTCGGCGACCTCGGTCATCTCGAACTGCCTGTGGTGCAGGTAGTCGTCCCAGACCAGGCGCCCTCGGTCGTAGAACAGGGCCGCGTACTCAGCGACCTTGACCCGCATACCGCAGCTCCTCGAACCGGGCGGCCACCCACGCGTGCACGGCGTCGGACACCTCGGTGGTTCCGGCTCGATGTTCGAACCAGCGCCAGTCGCAGTTCACGTTCACCTCGAGGAAGACGTGCTCGCCGTCGACCGCGAGCAGATCGAAGGCGGCCACCTGGAGCCGCCAGTGACGGGTCAACGCGAGCAGTCTTTCACCCAGTGGTGTGGGCAGTCGCGCGCGGTCCACCGTCACGGCCTCGGGGTCGACCCAGAGCTGCGCGGGGTCGTCCTTGCGGACGCGGAAGGTGATCAGCCGCTCGCCCACGACGAACACGCGCAGCTCGTGGTCGGCGCCCAGGTACTGCTGGACGATCACCGGGGCCGGTTCCGGGGTCTCGCCGGCGCGGTTGACGTCGAGGGGTCGGGGGAACAGCCCGTGCAACGCGCCGGGGCGCGGCTCCAGCAGGTGGTGGCCGGTGCTCTTGACGACGCAGGGCCCGCCGCCGGGGCGGTTGCGGCCCGGCCAGGTGGTGACGGCGGTGCGGGGCACGCGGAGCCCGAACGCGGCGGCGTCGGTGAGCTGGGTGAGCCGGTCGAGGCGCGCGGTGTGCCGGGCGGGGTTGACGTGGGCCCAGTCGCCGCGGTGGGCCATCCAGTCGGCCAGGGCCTGCCACTGGGTGCGGGCGTAGGCGCCGGCCACGGTGCGCGGGTCGACGGGCAGGGCGGTGAGGTCGAAGTGCCGGCGCCACACCAGGACCGGGCGCAGCAGCCAGCGGTCCAGCTCGATGATCGGGGTGTCGACGTGCACGGTGAGCGCGAGGTCCAGGCAGCGGTCGACGTCGATGCGGGCCATCCGCACCCCGTGCTCGGCGAGGGCGAGCGACAGCTCGTTCATCTCCATGTCGGCCGCGCGGGCGAGCACCAGCACGCAGGGCACGGGCTCCCCGCCGGGGTCGCCGACCAGGTCGCCGCCGTGCACGCGCTCCTGGAAGTCCAGGCAGGTGGCGGGGGCGCGGAAGAAGTAGTCCTGCCCCTGGAGCAGCAGGGGCGCCGGTCGGTCGGTGATCCGGGAGCGGGAGATCAGGGACCGCGAGGTCGCGGGGTGGGAGGGCCGCTCGGTCCGGTGGGGCGCTACGAGGGGTCCGGGCGGGAGGGGATCGTCCTGCCCGTCCCGCCCGGCGTCGCGCACCTCAGTCGTCCTTCTTCCGGGCGTAGATCTTGTGGGCCCTGGCGTACTCGGAGGCGTACTCGGCCAACACGCCGTCCTCGACCTCACCCCGGCGGACCCGCGCCGCCAACTCCTGGAGCGACATGGCGGTCACCTCTCCCCACACGGTGTTCACACGTTCAGGTGATACACCTTGGGTAGTCTTGGTTTCACCTAACGCAAAGTCAAGTCGGTCCGGTGATTTTGTCACCTGCTGGGACCAACCGCTTGCGACGATCGGGCGCATCAGGTGATCATCCCCAAACACGACGTCGCCCGGAGCCTACGCGGACTCCGGGCGACGATCGACCTCGTCCCGGCGGGCGCACCCGCCGGCCGGGGACCGGCGGGTGGCGACGGCGCGTCAGCCGCCCTTGGCGACCCGCTCGAACTCGGCCTTCGGCTCGTTGATCTGCCCCAGCGAGATCACCTCGCGGCGGAACAGCAGCGCCAGCGTCCAGTCCATGATGATGCGGAACTTCCGGTTGAAGGTCGGCATCTTGCTGACGTGGTAGGCGCGGTGCATGGCCCACGCCGGGTAGCCCTTGAGCTTGATCCCGGCGACGTCGGCGACACCCTTGTACAGGCCGAGGCTGGCCACCGACCCCAGGTACTTGTGGTAGTAGTCCTTGGTCTTGCGACCGCGGAGCGTGGCGACGATGTTGTTCGCCAGCACCTTCGACTGCCGCACCGCGTGCTGGGCCGACGGGCTGCACGTGGCCTGCGGGTCCTCCTCGATCCGGGACAGGTCCGGAACGGCCGTGCAGTCGCCGGCGCCCCAGGCGTCCGGGGTGCCCTCGACCTGGAGCGAGGCGGTGCACCGCAGCCGGCCGCGCGGCTCCAGCGGCAGGTCGGTCTCGGCCAGCACCGGGTTGGCCTTCACGCCGGCCGTCCAGATCACCGTGTCGGTGTCGAACTCGGTGCCGTCGCTGAGCACCACGTGCCCGCCCTCGACGCTCTTGACCAGCGTCTCCAGGTAGACCTCGATGCCGCGGTCCATCAGCCGCTCGACGGTGTAGACGCCCATCTTCGGGCTGACCTCGGGCAGCACCCGGTTCGCGGCGTCCACCAGGACCCACCGCATGTCCTCGGGCTTGATGTTGTCGTAGTACCGGCAGGCGTAGCGCGCCATGTCCTCAAGCTCGCCGAGCATCTCGATGCCGGCGAAGCCGCCGCCGATGACCAGGAAGGTCAGCATCCGGCGGCGCTGCTCGGGATCGGGCGTGCTCGCCGCGGCGTCCAGCCGGGACAGCACGTGGTTGCGGAGGTAGATGGCCTCGCCGATCGTCTTGGCGGCGATGCCCACCTCGGCCAGCCCCGGGATCGGCAGGGTCCGCGCGACGGAGCCCAGCGCGACGACCAACTGGTCGTACTCGATCTCCTCGACGTGGCCGTCCGGCGCCTCCATGGTCGCGACCTTGCGCGCGTGCTCGATCTTGGTGATCCGCCCCGTGAGGACGTTGCACCGCCTGAGCACCCGACGCAACGGCACGACCACGTGCCGCGGCTCGATGGAACCGCCCGACGCCTCCGGAATGAACGGCTGGTACGTCATGTGCGGCTGCGGGTCGACGACGGTGATCGACGCCTCGTTGCGCCGGAGCTTCGACTGCAGCCGCAGCGCGGTGTACAGGCCGACGTAACCGCCGCCGGCCACGAGGATCCGTGTCGGACCGCTCTTCCCTGCTGCCATGGCTCCATGGTCGCACCGCACCCAACCGGTCGCTTGACACCCTCCTTACGGGTGTGACGTCCGTTGTAGACGTACGTCACAGTAGCGGCCCTACGTATGCCTTGACCTGCGGCGTTGGTGGTGCCACATCAGTTCAGGGTGACGGGTGCCCGGTGCGCGACCCGGTTTTTCTTGATCAACTAGAGGGTCGCGAGGCCGGCCGTCGCACCCGCCCTCCGCAACACGTCCTCCACCATCGCCGGGGTCAGCCGCCCGGTGAACGTGTTCTGCTGGCTGGGGTGGTAACACCCGAACAGACGCAGGTCGGCCCCGCCGTCCGTGGCCGGCAGGACGACGTCCACGCCGTGCCCGAACACCGGGCGCGGGGTCGGCACCCGCCACGCCGTGTGGTGCAGCACCGGGAGCAGGGCCTGCCACCCGAACCCGCCGAGCACCACGACCGCCCGCAGCGTCGGCCGCAGGAGCTGGAGCTCCCTGGCCAGCCACGAGCGGCAGTTGTCCCGCTCCCCCGGCGTGGGCTTGTTCTCCGGCGGGGCGCACCGCACCGGCGCGGTGACGCGGGTCCCGTACAGCTCCAGCCCGTCGTCCCTGCTCAGCGCCACGGATTGCGAGGCGAGGCCCACGGCGTGCATGGCCGCGTAGAGCACGTCGCCCGACCGGTCGCCGGTGAACATGCGCCCCGTCCGGTTCGCGCCGTGCGCCGCCGGGGCCAAGCCGACGATCGCCAGCCTGGCGTCCACCGGGCCGAAACCGGGCACGGGGCGACCCCAGTACACCTGGTCGCGGAAGGCCGCCCTGCGCGTGCGGGCCACCTCCTCGCGCCAGGCCACGAGCCGGGGGCAGGCACGGCAGTGGGTGACCAGCTCGTCCAGCTCCGCCAGGTCGGACACGCCGGCGGCGGCCGCGGCCGGATCGGTGAGCACGGAACAACTCCTCCCGTGGTGGGCGTGATCACCTTTAGGGTGACTCAGCATGTCAAAGGACGCCACGGAGCGACGTTCCTCGGGGCAGCCGGACGACGCGGAGGACACCCGGGTCGACGCGAGTCCCGAACCCACCGACGACCTGGTCACCACCCGGCACACCCTGACCGCGGACGGCCGCGAGCTGACCTACACGGCCACCGCCGGCCGCGTCGTGCTGCGCAGGGAGGTGCACAACGACGGCAGGTTCGACGGCCACCTGCCGAAGGCGGAGGTCTTCGTCACCGCGTACACCCTCGACGGGGCCGACCCGGGGACGCGGCCGGTGACCTTCGCGTTCAACGGCGGCCCCGGCTCGTCGAGCGTCTGGCTGCACCTGGGCCTGTTCGGGCCGCGCCGGGTCGTGATGGGCGACGCGGGGAACCTGCTCCCCCCGCCCTACGGGCTGACCGACAACGCCGAGACCCTGCTCGCGCACAGCGACCTGGTGTTCGTCGACCCCGTGTCCACCGGCTACTCCCGGGCGGTCAAGGGTGAGAAGCCGGAGGACTACCACGGCTTCCAGGGCGACCTGGAGTCCGTCGGGGAGATCATCCGGCTGTGGACGACCCGGCACGGGCGCTGGATGTCGCCGAAGTTCCTCGCCGGCGAGTCCTACGGCACGCTGCGCGCCGCGGCGCTCGCCGACCACCTCCAGACGCGCTACGGCATGTACCTCAACGGGCTCGTGCTGATCTCCGCCGTGCTGGACATGGGCACGATCCGCTTCACCCAGGGCAACGACCTGCCGTACGCGCTGTTCCTGCCCACCTACGCGGCCATCGCGCACCACCACGGCCTGCACGGCGACCGGCCGCTGCCCGACCTGCTCGCGGAGGCCACCGAGTTCGCCGCGAAGGACTACCCGTGGGCGCTCAGCCGCGGCGCGCGGCTGTCCGACGCCGAACGCGCCGAGACGGTGCGCAGGGTGGCCTCGCTGACCGGCCTCGACGCGGACTACGTGGACCGGGTCGACCTGCGGCTGGAGCACGTCCGGTTCTTCACGGAGCTGCTCAGGGACCGGCGCCAGGTGGTGGGCCGGCTCGACGGCCGGTTCACCGGGTGGGACCCGGACGCGGGCCGGGAGCACTTCGTCGAGGACCCGTCACTCCTGGCGATCATGGGCCCGTACACGGCGGCGCTCAACCACTACGTGCACGCGGAGCTCGACTACCACAACGACCTGCCGTACGAGATCCTCACCGACCGCGTCCACCCGTGGTCCTACCGGGAGTTCGAGGGCGCGCACGTCAACGTGGCGGACAAGCTCGCCAACGCCATGCGCTCCAACCCGCACCTGCTGGTCCACGTGGCCTGCGGCTACCACGACGGCGCCACGCCGTTCGCCGCGGCCGAGCACACGATGGCGAACCTGGCGATCCCGCCGGTGCTGCGGGACAACATCGAGTTCCGGTACTACGAGGCCGGACACATGATGTACGTCCACGAGCCGACGCGCGTCCAGCAGTCCGCGGACATCGCGGCCTTCCTCCGTTCGGCCGCGCCGACGAGCTGACGCCGAACGCCCGGCCGGACGCGTCGTGCCTCGCGGCGCGGAACGCGTCCGGCCGGGCGGATGTTCCGCGTCTCCCGCCTTCCAGCGACGCGCCAGCGCGCTCTCGTGGCCCCGGGCCGACAGCCCTCGCACCCCGCTCTGGTCAGCCCCCTCCCACCCGGGGGGCGAGCCCCGCTCCAGGCTATCGGCCCAGCTCAGGCGCGCAAAACCCGTTGCCTGTCGCCTGTGGATAACTCCGCTCCACCCCGCCCCGGAAGCCTCTGAAACACCGGGCTGTGGATAACTCGGCCCTTCCAGTTGCGGAACCCCGAACCTCAGGACAAGATCCGCAGGGCTCTGTCGGCCCTCGCGGGGGGGACAAGATGCCGCACTCCAGCGAGCACCAGGCACCACACCGCCTCATCGTCCCGACACCCCGACACCCCGGCGCGACGACGCGACGACCGCACGCCGGAGAGACGACCCCACGCCGGAGAGACGACGAGAAGATCAGGGAACGCGTTCCGCCGTTCCACAACCCCTGGATCGCCTTCCGCCTTTCCCGGTGTCAGGTCGCATCCCGGTTCCCGGATCGAGATGCCAGAACCCGGCCCTGTTCCGCCAGTGCCGACGCGGAATCGCGCGTGAGCGGCAAGAACCCGCCTGAACAACGAAGACGACGCACGAGACACCTCGCCAGGAACCCGCGTTCCTCACCTGACGAAACCCTTGCGCCCCAAGCGGTCCTGGCCGCCGTCCTGAGCCCCGCGCATGCTCAACCCCCGCGCACGAACTCCATCCGCGTGTTGCTGTCGTCGGGAAGCACGACCACGACGCCCCGACCCCTGGTCCAGCCGTCGGGAATCAGAAAGAACCTGTTCCCGGTGTGCTCCACGAGCCGCAGCCCCCGGTACCGGAACCGGTAGTGCGCGTTCTCCGGGTCGAGCCGCGTCTCCTCGGCGATCGAGGTGTCCAGGTGCAGCCGCTCGGTGGCGTAGACGACCACGGCCGGCCGCTTCGCCAGGTCCCGTTCCAGCCCGTCCACCTGCCACTGCCCGTACACCTCGGCGTACCGCGACGCCGACCAGAACAGGCTCAACGCGACGACCGACGCCACCAACCACTTCGCTGACCGCCACCGCCACGACCCGCCGCCGAGCTGCCCGCCCAACCTCACGCCTGGCTGCGCGCCTGCCTGCCCAGCGAGGCGCCGCAACGAAAGGGCGTACAACGACAGCAGCGCCCCCAGCCCGATCGACGCCGGGAAGAGCAGCCGGGCGAGCAGTGGGACCACCAGACGCGCCGCCAGGACCACGGCGGGAAGCACGAGCCAGGCGAGGGCGAGCACGCCCAGCACGCGCCTGGCCCTCGGCCCCGGGCCGTCCCCGCCGAACCGCGCCCGCAGCCGCCCGTCGACCCACAGCCACCCCAGCGCGAGCAACGCGAGGGCGGACAACACCGGGAACAACGGGCCGACGCTGCTGAGCAGGTAGTACTGGTTGGACAGTCCGCGAAGGCTCTCGTCGACGCCCAACGCGCGCGACTCCGCGTCCGCCCGTTGCCAGCCGAAGTAGACCAACAGCGCGGACAGCACGGTGGCGTTGGCCAGCACCCCGCCCGCCAGCCGCGCCAGCTCGGACCAGTCCGTGTTCGGCGCGCCCCCGCCGCCTGTGTCGCCCCCGGCGCCCGTATCGACCCCGGCGCCCCTGCCGACCCCGCCGCTCCTGCCGGCCCCGGCGCCCCTGTCAACCCCGGCGCCACGGCCGGGACGCGGTGCGAGGCGGCGGGGCCGCATCACCGACTGCCCGTCATCCCGGTCGGCTTCCCCGGCGTGGGGCCGGTGCCCGGCCGCGAGGGCGCCGACGTCGTGGTCGTCCCCGTGGGGTACGGGCCCGTGGTTCGCGACGGGCTCGTGGTCCGTCGGGTGGTGGGCGTGGAGGTGGTCACCGCGACACGGGGATCCAGCCGGCGTCCCTCCGGCCACTTCGGCGGCGGCTGCGGCTCGCACGTGATCTGCGAGTCGGGCATCTTGTCCAGCGCGTGCACCAGGTTGCAGTCGATCTCACCGGTGGGGCCCTCGGTGCCCATCGCGAAGCGCTGCTTCATCTGCTGCGTCTCCCTCCGCGCCCGCTCTTCGTCGCCCGACGCCATGGCGATCGCCGCCTGGTAGAGCATCACGTTGCGTGGCGTGGTCATCTCCTGCCAACCGCTGTCGAGCAGCTCCTGCGCCCGCCGGGGGTCGCCCGCCCGCAACGCCTCGTAGATCTCCCGTTCCCTGGACGGCGTCGCGCCGGGCGATACGGGCGGCGGCGGAGGCAACGCCATGCCCTGACCGGCCGGGGTTCCGACGACGTCGCAGCCGGGAAGCAGGAACGCCAGTCCGAGGAGGAGACCCGCCCCGCGCCGCACCATCCGGGTCATCGCCGCTCCTTCCGGGTCTCGGCTGACTCGGCCTCGGCCGGCTCAGCCTGGCCTGATCACGGCACGCGCGAGTCGCGCACGAACTCCAGCCGCACCGAGGGGTCGTTGGCCGGCAGCACCAGGACGACCCCGAACTGCGGCATCCATCCGTCGGAGACCAGGAGGTAGCGGCCGGCCGCGTAGTCCAGGAACCGCAGCCCGCTGTAGCGGTAGCGGTAGCGCGACTCCTCCGCGTCCAGCCGCTCCTCGTCGACCCTCGGAGCGGTCAGGTGGAGGCGCTCCGCGCTGTACACCACGACCTGCGCGTGGTCGGCCAGCCGCGCGGGGAACTCGTCCGCCCAGCGCCGGCCGAGCAGGTCGGCGTAGTTCTTCGCGCCCCACAGCAGGCTCAGGGACACGACGACCACGGTCAGCGCGGTGACCAGGGTGTGCCGCCACCGCGGCTCGGCCCGTCCCCGTCGGACCACGTGCTCCAGGTGCAGGACGTAGAGGGAGACGAGCAGACCCGCGCCGAACGACAGCGGGAGCAACACCCGCGCCGGGCCGGGCGCGGCCCTGCCGACCACCCACACGAGCATCGGGAGCAGCAGCCATGAGCCCGCCAGCACCGACGTGACCTGGCTGAGCACCGGGCTGTGGCCGGTCCTGCGCCACCACGGCCGGAGCCGTCGGTCCAGCCACGCCCACCCGAGCCCCGCTCCTCCGACCAGGAGGGCCAGCGGCGCCAGCGCCGCCACCCCGCGCGCGAGCTGGTCGGCCGCCGACAGGCCGAGGACGTTCTCGTGCAGGCCCAGCGCCCTGGCGTGCGCCCTGGCCCACTCTCGTCCGAAGTAGACGACGAGGACGCCGAGGGCGGTCAGGCCCACCAGGGCGGCGGTGACCTCGCGGGGCGGGTGTCGCCGCTGCTCGCCCGCCGCGCCGCCGTGGTTCGCCCTGGCCATCAGGGGCCGCCCGGGATCTTCGCGTCGACGAGCGCCGACCGCGTCGTTGTCCGTCCGTGAGGTGCCATGGCCACCTCCGCGTCTCGGGCGGAGCACGCCGGAGACACCCGCCCGTCACACCGTCATGAGGCGCCAGCGCACCCCGGCTCGCAACTGGGCGTGTGGGTGACAGGGTCACCTGTGGAGGTGAAGAAGCGGCGCCGCGCACCGGGCCGCGCACCGGGCCGCGCGCCGGTGAGCGGTCCGAGTCCACCGCCGGTCATTCGTCCGACTGCCCTCGGTCGGATGACTCACCACGATTGGCCGCACGGCCCGGTCCGCGTGCCGGGTCGGCCAAGGCGGGCTCGGCCCGGCGATCACGAGCGGTCCCCCACTCACGCCGTCACGCGACGGACAGGGCGATGCCGTCCAGGATGTCGTGTTCGCTGACCACCAGCTCGGTGACACCGGCGCGACGGGCCAGCTCCTCGGCCAGGACCTTCACCACCAGCCCACCGCCGCCGATCACGTCGACGCGGCCGGGGTGGATGCACCCGTACCGCGCGCGCTCGTCGTGCGGCAGCGCGAGCAGGTGGTCGGTGGTGGACCGCACCTGGTCCAGGGACAGCCGCGACAGGTGGGTGCGGTCCGAGTCGTACTCGGGCAGCTCCTGCGCGACGGCCGAGAGCGTCGTCACCGTCCCGGCGACGCCCACCCACGTGCGGGCGTGCTCCACCGGGACCGCCTCGAACGCCTCGGCCAGCACCTCGCGCACGACCCGCTCGGCCTCGGCGACCTCGTCGGGGCTGGGCGGGTCCGACCGCAGGCACCGCTCCGTGATCCGCACGCACCCGACGTCCACCGAGCGCGCGGCCTCCACCAGCGCCTTCGACCCGTCCCAGGTGCCCAGAACCAGCTCGGTCGAGCCGCCGCCGACGTCGGTCACGACGAACGGCCCGTCCTCCGGCTCCAGGTCGCCGACCGCCCCGGTGAAGGACAGCCGCGCCTCCTCGTCACCGGTGATCACCTCGGCGTCGACGCCGAGGACCTGGCGCACCATGCCGAAGAAGTCCTCGCGGTTCGCCGCGTCCCGCGTGGCCGAGGTGGCCACCATCCGCACGCGCTCCGCGCCCTTGCGCCGCAGCACGCGCGTGTAGTCGGCCAACGCGTCGGCGGTGCGCCGCACCGCGTCCGGCGAGAGCACGCCGGTGGCGTCCACGCCCTCACCGAGGCGGACGACGCGCATCTCGCGGTGCACGTCGCGCAGCCAGTGCGACCCGTCGTCCCTGGTGGTGACGTCGGCGACCAGCAGGCGGATCGAGTTCGTCCCGCAGTCGATCGCAGCGACCCGCGACATGGGCGTCCTCCCGGTGGTGAGGGGTTTCCCCAACCACGATAGAGAGCGCGGGAGACCGGCCGGCGCGGCCGTCCCGCTCTCAGCGGGACGGCCGGACGCCCGGCGTGGGCGCGGGGGTGGTGGTCGGGGTGCCCGCCGGGCCGGTCGACGTGCCGGTCGTCGTCGTGGTCGTGGTCGTCGTGGCGCACGGCGAGGACGTCGGCGTCGGGCTCGTCGACGTGCTGGGCGAGGTGGTCGTCGTCGTGGTCGTGGTGGTCGTGGTGGTCGTCGACGTCGTGCAGTTCGGCGTGCTCGTCGTCGGGCCACCCGTCGTCGTGGTCGTGGTGGTGGTCGTCGTCGTGGTGGTGGTCGTGGTCGTCGTGGAGGTCGACGAGCTGGTGGACCCCGCGGTCGACGAAGACCCCGAGGAACCCTGGTTCGGCGGCGGCACGTCTCCCCCGCCGCCCTGCCGGGCGTCGTCGGGGCGCGGCGGGGCCGGGGGCGGCCCCTGCGGCGGGAACGCCAGGACGTGCTCGTCCGCCGGACCCGGCTCGATGTCGAGCGGGGTGACCCCGGACGCGTAGGCCCTGGCCCAGCTCAGGACGTCCCGCACGTACTCGTTGGAGTGGTTGTAACGGAAGACCGCGGCGGCGAGCTGGCGCGGGTCGCGCAGGTTGGTGTTGTAGGCGCACAGGTACTTCCCCGCGGCCAGCGCCGCGTCGAAGACGTTGTGCGGGTCGGCCTTGCCGTCGCCGTTGCCGTCGGAGGCGTAGGAGGCCCAGGTGGAGGGGATGAACTGCATGGGGCCGACGGCCCGGTCCCACGTGGTGTCGCCGTCGAACCGGCCGCCGTCGGTGTCGCGGATGGCGGCCATCCCCGGCCCACCGGACAACTGCGGCCCGAGGATCGGGCTGATGGTCCTGCCGTTCACGTCGACCCGGCCGCCCCTGGCGTGGCCCGACTCGATGCGGCCGATGCCGGCCAGCACCGACCAGTGCAGGCCACAGCCGGGCTGGGTCTGGGCCAGCGTGCGCTCGGCCCGCTGGTAGGCCTGGAGCACGATGCCCGGCAGGCCCAGCGGGCCGCTCGGCACCGTCGACAGCGGCCCGCCGGCGCCCAGCTCGCCGTCGCCCAGGTCGTCGAGCAGGTCGGGGCTGACGTCCTCGGCCGAGGGCAGCCGACCGGCCGCGCCCAGCTCCGAGCTGTTGCTGGCGTTCAGGACCGCGAGGACGTCACCGGCGCCTGGCATCTCCAGCCCCACCGGGCCGCCGTCGGCGGCGGGCAGCAGGCCCACCGTCCCGGTGCCGGCCACGGCGACCGGCACCAACAGGGCGCCGAGAATGGCCGCCGCTCCTCCGAACCGGTGACGACGGCGGGAGCCCCGCCGCCGCGATCTTCTGCCTGCCTTCCCGTGCGGCGCTGCCACGAATGCCCACACCCTCCTCGAACCGCCCTGGCCGGTCGCGGCGTCGCCGCGGTCCCGGTCCGGACGTCCCCTTCGTAGCCTTCCCCAGCGTGCCCGGCGGGCCACGCGCTGTCACCACATCTCACCGGAGGACTCGGCCGTCCGCACCTCGTCCCCGGCGTGTCGCCCGACACCGTGAAGGACCCGGGACCGCCGATCCCCCGGAAGGGCGACGGTCCCCAGACCAGCAGGAACAGCGCGCGGTCACAACCCGCCGTTCGGCGGACCGCCCGCCCTCCCGCCGACACCGACCGGTCGCACCGACACCCTCGGCCGCTCCCGGGAGGGCCGACGACGTCACCTCGACCCGTCGTCCCCCGAGATGATGATGGCCGGCACGGGATCAACGCCGTGTGAGGCCGCGCGCCTCCGGACGACGGAACTCCCGACGACGGGCCTCCGGACGACGGAACTCCCGACGACGGGCCTCCGGACGATCGGTCTCCGGGCCGTCAGGAGGTGTGGACGCAGCTCCCGGTCCGCCACCACTCGCCGAGCAGCTCCAACGCCTCGTCACCGAACGGGTTGACCCCGGGGCCCATCGCCAACGAGTGCGCGACCAGCGCGTGCAGGCACTTCACCCTGCCGGGCATGCCGCCAGCCGTGACCGTCGTGCCGAGCGGTTCGAGCGCGTCCCGCTGGGCGAGGTAGGACTCGTGCGCCGCCCGGTACCGCGCGGCCAGCTCCTCGTCCTCGGCCAGCCGGTCGGTCATCTCCCGCATCAGCCCGGACGCCTCGAGCGTGCCGATCATGGCCGCCAGCTTCGGGCAGGTCAGGTAGTACAGCGTCGGGAACGGCGTGCCGTCCTCCAGCCGGGGGTTGGTCTGCACGACCGTGGGCAGGCCGCACCCGCAGCGGTGCGCCACCGCCCGCAACGCCCTGGGCGGCCGGCCGAGCTGGGCCTGGATCGCCGCCCGGTCCGCCTCGCTCACCGGCTCCAGGCGCGGCGGCTGCGCCGGCTGGGGTTCCTGCCCCGTCACGATCCACTCCCCGCGATCGAGTTCCACAGCTCCGTGTACCACTCCGCGCGCGCACCCCGCGGCTGCTGCCGGGGCTGCTGCGCCTGTTGGCTCGGCGGGAGCTGCACGACGTACGGCGTCTCGCCGGGCCGGACGAACCGCAGCCGACGACGGGCCTCGGCCTCCACCTGGGCCGGGTCGTCGAGCTGCTCGCGCCGCCGCCGCAGGTCCTCCACCTCACGGCGCAGGTCGTCCTGGCGGCGCTGTTCCTCCTGCACCGCGGCCCGCTGGCTGAGGTAGGTGCGCAACGGCACCGCGACGCTCAACGCCAACGCGCACACGACGAGCGCGAGCATCGCGGCGCGCCGGGTGGAGGACAACCCGAACGCGCCGCCGGTGCCCGGTGCCACGCGCTGCCGCCGCCACGGCGGGGGGAAGCGGCCGGAGCGGGGCGCCCCGGCGCGTCCGCCGCGCGTGGTGCGTCGAGCGCGTTCGGGGCGGCGCGCCGACGAGGGGTCGCCCCGTCGGCGGCGCCGCTCCCGGTCCTGCTCGCGCCCGGTCATGCCGGGATCAGCTCTCCGGGCTGTACCGAGGGAAGGCCAGCTCGCCGGCGTACCGGGCGGCGTCGCCGAGCGCCTCCTCGATGCGGAGAAGCTGGTTGTACTTGGCCACGCGCTCGCTGCGCGCCGGCGCGCCGGTCTTGATCTGGCCGGAGCCGACGGCGACCGCGAGGTCGGCGATGGTGGTGTCCTCGGTCTCGCCGGAGCGGTGGCTCATCATCGTGCGGTAGCCGCAGGAGTGGGCCAGGGTGACGGCGTCCAGCGTCTCCGACAGCGTGCCGATCTGGTTCACCTTGACCAGCAGGGCGTTGCCCGCGCGCCGCGAGATGCCCTCCTCCAGCCGCTCGGGGTTGGTGACGAACAGGTCGTCGCCCACGAGCTGGACGCGCTCGCCCAGCTCGGCGGTGAGCCGCACCCAGCCGTCCCAGTCGTCCTCGGCCAGCGGGTCCTCGATGGACACCAGCGGGTAGGCGTCGAGCAGCTCGGTGTAGTACGCGGCCATCTGCTCGGCGCTGCGCTTGGACTTCTCGAACGTGTAGGCGCCGTCGGCGTAGAACTCGGTGGCGGCGACGTCGAGCGCGAGCACGATGTCGCGGCCCAGCTTGTAGCCGGCCTTGTCGACGGCGGCGGCGATCAGGTCGAGCGCCTCGCGGTTGTTCGGCAGGCTCGGCGCGAAGCCGCCCTCGTCGCCGAGGCCGGTCGCCAGGCCCTTCGTCTTCAGCACCGACTTCAGCGCGTGGTAGACCTCGGTGCCCCAGCGCAGCGCCTCCCTGAAGGACTCGGCGCCGATCGGGGCGATCATGAACTCCTGGATGTCCACGTCGGTGTCGGCGTGGGCGCCCCCGTTGAGGATGTTCATCATCGGCACCGGGAGCAGGTGCGCGTTCGGGCCGCCCACGTAGCGGAACAGCTCCAGCCCGCTGGACTCGGCGGCGGCCTTGGCCACGGCGAGGGACACGCCGAGGACGGCGTTGGCGCCCAGCCGGGACTTGTCGGGCGTGCCGTCGAGGTCGATCAGCTTCTGGTCGATGACCCGCTGCTCCACCGCCTCGACGCCGACCAGCTCGGGGCCGATCTCGTCGAGGACGGCGCTGACCGCCTTCTCGACGCCCTTGCCGGAGTACCGGTCGGCGACGCCGTCGCGCAGCTCGACCGCCTCGTGCTCGCCGGTCGACGCGCCGCTGGGCACCGCGGCGCGGGCCAGGGTGCCGTCGTCCAGCGCGACCTCGACCTCGACCGTGGGGTTGCCGCGAGAGTCCAGGATCTCGCGGGCGCCGACCTGCTCGATGACCGCCACGTGCGCTCCTTACCAGCGTGCGGACTGCCACAACCGGGGCCGAGCCTAGTCGGCCGCTCCTGGCTCGCCGGTCGGGGACGCGCGGTGCCGACGCACGTCACAACCCGCCAGGTAGGGGGCGTCGGGTCCGGACACCGCGACGGCGGGCGTGTCGGCAGGTGTGCCGACGGGAGTGTCGGCATGTGGTCCGCCGCCAGGACCACCAGGGTCACCCGCGCCGCCGGGGGCGACGAGGACCGCGCGGAGGGCCGCGGCGGCGTCCCTGGCCAGGTCGACGGGCAGGCCCTTGCGCACCCTGACCCTCAGGGGCCGCGACGGCACCTCGGGCAGCTCCGGGCATCGGACCAGCCCCTCCGCCCGGCGGGGGCCGGCGGGCAGCAGCGTGACGCCGAGCCTGGCCCTGGCCCTGGCCGCGGCCTGCACGCCGGCGAGGTCGGCGGCCTCGACGACGACGTCGGCCGGGATCCCGGCGGCGGCCAGCGCCTCCAGGCCGATCCGGCGCAGGGCACAGGGCTCGTGGTACGCGACGACCGGCAACGGCCGGCCGGGACGCGGCCGCCAGTCGGGGGCGGCGAACCAGGCAAGCGGCACGGTCCCCGCCGCGCGGGTGCGGCCGCCGGTCGGTGCGCCGAGCAGCACGGCGAGGTCGACGACCCCCTGCTCGACCGCCTCGGTCAGCCGGGCGCCGCGGTCGAGCCGGAACCGCACCTCGGTGCCGGGCAGGGCGACGCGCAGGGCGTGGGCCAGCTCGGGGAGGAACTGGTCGGCGGCGTACTCGGCGGAGCCGACGACGAGGGTGCCGGTGTCCTCCACGCCGAGTCGGCGGATCGCCTCGTCGTGCAGGGCGCGCAGCCGCCGGGCCTCGGTCAGCAGCGCCTCCCCCGCCGGCGGGAACCGGAAGCGACGCCCCTCCCTGCGCACCACGGGGCGCCCGAGCACGCGTTCGAGGCGGCGCACGTGCTGGCTGACCGCCGACTGGGTGAGGTGGAGCGCGGCGGCGGCGCGGTGGAAGCCGCCGCGAGTCGGCCACCGCGACCAGGCTGCGCAGCGGGACGATGTCCAGGACCGACGCCACGGGGCGGAGACCACCGCGACGACCGCGACCGCCGATGACCGATCGCGTTTCCTGATCGATCGCGATCACTGATCATTGTTGGACGGCGCTGCGCGGCCGCGTCGAAGCTGCCCGCGTGCGCATCCCCCTGGCCTCGCCGCGCTCACGAACCTGATCTGGGCCACGAGTTGCCTGGCCGGCGCGCTCGGCGTCTCGGCGGCGCCCCCGTTCCTGGTCACCACGGTCCGGTTCGCCCTCGCCGCCGTCCTCATGGGCGTCATCGCGGTGGTGGCGCGGGCCAGGTGGCCGCGCACGCCGTCTGCTCGCGCACGTCGCCGTGTCTGGGCTGCTGTTCCAGGGCGTGCAGTTCGTGGGGGTCTATGCGGCATGCGCGCCAGGGTTCCGGCCGGAGTCACGCCCCTGGTCATCGGACTGAACCCGGTGGTGATCGCGGGACTGGCCGCAGTGCTGCCGCGCGAGCGGATCGGTCGGACGCGGGTGGTGGGCCTGGTCGTGGGCGTGGCGGCCGTGGTCGCCGCACTGGGCGGTCGCCGTCGAGACCGGGATCGACGCCGGCATCGGGTTCACGCTGCTCGGGCTGGTCGGCGTCTCCGCCGGCGCGGTCTACCAGCAGCGGTTCTGCCAGGGCGTCGACGTGAAGGCGGCGAGCACCGTGCAGCTCGTCACCGCGACCCCCGCTGGTCGGGGTGCTCGCGCTGCTCGAACCGGGGACGGTCACCGAGCCGCTCCAGGCCGCACTGGCCGTGGTGTGGCTCGTCGTGTTCGGGTCAGCGGCGAGGGCACGTTGTTCCTGGAGGTCGTCCGGTGGGGCGGTGCCGCCAGGGCCGGCACGCTGTTCAGCGCCGTCCCCTCGGTGACCGCGGTGATCTCCTGGCTGGTGCTGGGTGAGACGCCCACGGTCGGGGCGGTCGTCCGGCTGGTGCTCGGTGCCGTCGTCTGCGCGTTGGGTACCCGGACGCCGAAGGGGACCGAACCGGACTGCGGCACCCACCAGATGGCGGTCCAGGAACAGCCGACCCGGGCGTAGCGTTAGGCGGACCATGAGCGCGGACACTCCGTTCGAGGCGTTCCGGCGGGCCGAGTCGTTGCTGGCGGCACGGCAACCGCTGGCGGCGCTCCGCGCGCTGCGCCCCGTGCTCGACGAGGCGCCGCACGCCAGGAGCGTGCACCTGCTCGCCGCCCGCGCCTACCTGTTGTCGGCCCAGCTCCGTCGGGCCGAGAAGGCGTTCCGCCGGGTACTGGAGATCGACCCCAGCGACCACTACGCGCGGTTCGCCCTCGGCAGGACGTTGGAGCGGCAGGGCCGGCTCGCCGAGGCCCACACCCAGCTCAGGATGGCCGCGGTCATGCACCCGAGCCCGGACTACCAGGAGGCCCTCGGCGAGGTGCGGGCGCGGATCGCGGTGCAGAACGACCGCGACTCCTCCTGACGGCCGCTCCAGCCCCGGGCGCCCGGCCCGACCGCTCGCGCCACCACTCCCCCCTGAGGCGCCCTGAGGCGCGCCGCGACAACGGCGCCGCGAAAAGGGCACCCGGCGACGGCTCCCCGCGAGGGCGTCTCAGCTCGTGCTGGCGCGGGCGTACCGCTCGGCCACGCCGAACACCCGCTGCCCGTAGTCGACGGAGTTGTTGTACGAGCGGAGGGCGGACCACCATCCCTCGCCGGTGGACAGGTCGCGCCCGTTCGCGCAGAGGTAGCGCGCGGCGGTCATCGCCGCGTCGTCGATGTTCTGCGGGTCCGCCACCCCGTCGCCGTTGCCGTCGGTCGCCCAGATGGCCCAGGTGGCGGGGATGAACTGCATCGGACCGACCGCGCGGTCGTGCCGGGTGTCGCCGTCGAGCCGGCCCTGGTCGGTGTCCGGGATCGCCTCCAGCCCCGGCGAGCCGTCCAGCGCGACCCCGATGATCGGCTTGGACGGCCGGCCGTCGTCCCCGAGGGTGGCCCCGCCCCACCGCCCGTGGTCGGACTCGACCCGCCCGATCCCGGCCAACGTGGCCCACGAGATCCGGCAGGCAGGCGCCTTCGCCCGCATCGCCAGGTCGGCGCGCACGTAGGCGCGCAGCGCCCTGGCCGGGGCCCCGGTGCGGTCGGCGATCCGGCGCGCCCACTCGCCGACCGGGTCGGGCGCCCCGGTCTGGCCGTCGGGGGCCGTGGCCTGCCCGGTCTCGGGCAGGCCGCCGAAGGCGGGCGCGGCCGAGCCGGGCTCCACCGGAGCGGGGTCGACGGGGTCGCGGACCCCCTGGGTGGGCAGGCGGTTGAGCGCGCCCAGCACCCAGGCGACGCCGGCCACCACGGCGAGCAGCGCGGTCAGCAGGAACGCGACCAGCGCCAGTCGGCCGAGCAGCCGGGCGGTCCGCCGGCGCGGGGGGCGCGGGTCCGCCGAGGGGGGCGCGGAGGGGAACGACGCCTCGGTCCTGGGCACGGCGACCAGGCTACGTGCGGAAAGTGGATCGAGAACGCCGGCGTTCGGACCGACCACCCCCGGAGATCGCCCGGTGGGACGCTCCCACTGCCCGCCGAACGGCCCAGCTCCCCGGTCGGGTGATGGTCGGGTGATGGAAGAGCACCCGACACGGGGACCGGACCCCGCACGCGGAGCCCGGGGTGTGGGGAGGCGTCCCGCACCCGGCCCGCCTCCCCCTTCCCCCACACACCACACCCCGGCGCTCCGCGCGGGCGGCCCCGAGAAGGACACCGCCCGCGCGGAGCGGACACCGGTCAGTCGGTGGGCAGGGGCGGCGGGGTCGCCGCCGGTCGCTCGGCCAGCGCCTCCAACGCCAGCCGCACCGCCGTGTCGAGCTGCGGGTCCCTGCCGGCCGCCCAGTCCTGCGGGGTCATCACCACCTCGACGTCCGGGTCGACGCCGTGGTTCTCCACCCCCCAGCCGAACCCGGACAGCCAGGTGGCGTACCGGGGCTGGGTGACCAACGTGCCGTCCACGAGGTGGTAGCGCGAGTCGATGCCGATCACCCCGCCCCAGGTCCGCACGCCGACCACCGGGCCGATCCCCAACGCCTTGATCGCCGCGTTGACGATGTCGCCGTCGGAGCCGGAGAACTCGTTGGCCACGGCCACCACCGGGCCGCGGGGCGCCTCCATCGGGTAGCTGACCGGCTGGTAGCCGCGCCCGTAGTCCCAACCCACGATCCGGCGGGCCAGCTTCTCCACCACGAGCTGCGAGGTGTGGCCGCCCCGGTTCTCCCGCACGTCCACCACCAGCGCCTCGCGCCGCAGTTCCAGCCGCAGGTCCCGGTGGAGCTGCGCCCACCCGCTCGCCACCATGTCGGGCACGTGCAGGTAGCCCACCCTGCCCTCGGACAGCGCGTGCACGTGGTTGCGCCGGCCGGCGACCCAGTCGTGGTAGCGGAGCTGCTCCTCGCTGTCGAGGGGGCGGACGACGACCCGCCGGGTGGCGCCGCCGTCGGCGGGGCGCACGGTCAGCTCGACCGGCTTGCCGGCCGTGCCGGCGAGCAGCGGTCCCGGCCCCCGCAACGGGTCGACGGGCCGACCGTTCACCGCGAGCAGGACGTCGCCGGCGCGCACGCCCACGCCCGGCGCGGCCAGCGGCGACCGCGCGTCCGGGTCGGAGCTCTCCCCCGGCAGCACCCGCGCCACGCGCCAGCTCCCGTCCTCCGCGCGCTCCAGGTCCGCGCCGAGCAGGCCCTGGCGTCGCCCGGACTCCACGCCGGTCCCCGGGGGGACGACGTAGGCGTGCGAGGTGGCCAGCTCGCCCTGCACCTCCCACAGCAGGTCGACCAGGTCGTCGTGGCTGCCGAGCCGGTCCAGCGCCGGGGAGTACCTGGCGAGCACGCCGTCCCAGTCCACCCCGCCCATGTCGGCCCGCCAGAAGTGGTCCCGCATCAGGCGGCCGGCCTCGTGGTAGGCCTGCCGCCACTCGGCGGCCGGGTCGACCTGCACCCGGATCCGGGACAGGTCGATGTCGATCACGCCGTCCGAGCCGCTGTCCCGCTCCGCCTTGCGGTCGGAGGGCTGGACGCGCAGCGCCCCCCGGTCGCGCAGGACCAGGCGGGCACCGTCCCCGCTGACCTCGAAGGCGTCCACGCCGTCGACGAGCTCCTCGCAGCGCAGCTCCCTGAGGTCGAAGCGCTCCAGCACCGGGCGGGGCTGCTCCGCGTCGGAGCCGGCGATGTCGTGGCCCAGCGTCCCGGTCAGCGCCTCGCGCAGCCAGAGCACGCCTCCCTTGCCGGCGCGGAGGGAGGCGTAGTTGCTCGCCGGCACCGGGAACGGCACCACGCGCTCGGCGATGCCCTCGGCGTCGATCACCACGGGCTCGGGGTCGCCGTTGCGCCCGCCGTTCTTGCCCTCGCGCTCGCCCGTGTCGTCGTCGGCGTCGCCCACGGGGCGGCCGCCCAGGCGCGGGTCGAACGGTGACGGGGTGCGGGCGCCCAGCGGCACCAGGTGCGGGCGGCAGCCCGCCGGGAAGGACAGGTCGAAGACGTGCGCGTCGTAGACCGGGTCGAAGGTGCGCACCGAGAGGAACGCCAGGTGCTTGCCGTCCGCGGTGAACACCGGGTTGTAGTCCAGGAACCGCAGCGGGGTGATGTCCACAATGGACAGATCTTCGAGGCGGGCGACGCGGATCTGCCGCAGCGGCGGCGGGCCAGGGTGCGACCAGGCCAGCCATGCCGAGTCCGGGGAGAACACCACGTCCTGCGCCTCGCCGTCCTCGGCCGCGACCACCTGGCGCAGCTCGGCGGTCTCCACGTCGAGCAGGAGCAGCCGGCCGTCGTGCGTCGCGATGGCCAGGGTGCGCCCGTCGGGCGAGCTGACCAGCTCCAGCACCCGCCCGAGCTGGCCGGTGGCCAGGCGTCGCGGCTGCACCGCGTCCTCCGGGCCGGACCCGCCGGAGCGCCGCTCCTGGCCCGAGGAGGACCCCGAAGAGGGCCCGGAAGAGGACGAGGAAGAGGACGAGGAGCGGTTGCGCGCCTCACGGTCCCCCACCGGAGCGATCTCCACGGCGTCCTCGCCGTGGGCGTCGGTGACCCAGGCGACGCGACCGCTGTCGCCGAGCACGACCGGGAGACGGGCCCGGACACCCGGTTCGACGGACACGGCGATCGCCGGCCCGTCCCGGTGGGTCAGCCAGTGCACCGTGCCCCGCACCTCGACGACGCTGGCGCGGCCGGTGCGGTCCGGCTGGAACTCGCCCAGCTCGTGGGAGGTGCGCACCGGGTAGGGCTGGCGGGCCGTCCTGGGGCCGCCGAGGCGGACCTCCACCGGGCGCGGCTCGGCCGACAGGTCCTCCAGCAGCCAGAGCTGGCCGGAGCAGTGGTAGACCACGCGCGTGCCGTCGGTGCTCGCCTGGCGCGCGTAGAACTCCGTGTGGTGGCTGTGCTTCCGGAGGTCGGACCCGTCGGGCCGGCACGAGTACAGGTTGCCGACGCCCTCGTGGTCGGACAGGAACACCACGCGGTCGCCGACCCAGCCCACCGAGTGGAGCTGACCATCCACATCGGACAGGATGCGGCGGAACTCCGGGGCGGAGCCCTCGGCGGCGGGGGCGAGCCAGAGCTTGCCGGCGGTGCCACCGCGGTAGCGCTTCCAGTGCGCCGGGTCCCGGAACACGGCGGAGACGAGCGCCACCGCGCCGTCGGGGCCGTAGGCGACCTCGCTCACCGGCCCGTACGGCAGCCGCCGCGCCGGCCCGCCGTCCACCGGCACCGCGTGGGCCCAGGTGCGGCGGGTCGAGGGCTCGCCGGTGGCGCTGATGGCGAGCACCGCGCCGTCGGGCGTCCAGCCGCGCACGCTCGTCCTCGGGTCGCCCCAGTACGTCAGCCGCTGGCTCGGCCCGCCGTCCACGGGCGCCACGTGCACCTCGGGCGCGCCGTCACGGTGGCTCGTCCAGGCCAACAGGGCGCCGTCCGGCGAGAACCGGGGATGATTGGCGGGCACGCGGTCGGCGGAGACCCGCCACGCCCTGCCGCCGTCCAGCGGCGCCAGCCACACGTCGTCCTCGGCGACGAAGGTCACGAGCCCACCATGCAGATGTGGGAAGCGGAGGTAACCGGTCACCAACGCGACGTTACCCGCCGTGATCGCGAGCGGAACGGGCATTCGCCCACACCGCCTACCGCCGTCCGGTGTCCCCTCGCCGAGCCCCGCCCCCGCGGTGTCAGGCTCTCCCGCGCACCCGGACCACCCCAGCCAGTCCGGACAGCCCCCACCCACCCTGGGGGGCGAGCCCCGCTCCAGCCTAACCAGCCACGACCCCGCGGGAGAAACGCACGCTCCCGCCCCTGTGGATAACTCAGAAATCCTGTCGCCCGAACGAATGAGCACGACCGCGCCTGTGGACAAGTCGCCAAAATCCTTTGACAACAACGCACTTCGCCGTTCAACGAACGTCCCTGCCACCGCACCCTGCCACCGCGCCCTGACGGCGCTCCCGACCCGCCCCCGAGCACCGATTCACCCGGTCGAATGGCGCACACTCCCACGAGCACGGGCAATCCGCCCGAGACGACCGCGAACGGACGAACAGGTCCCGAACCAGCGAAGAGACCCGAACCAGCGCCGGCGGGGCAGGCAGTCCTCGGCCGTCCTCGGCAACAGTCCTCGGCAACAGTCCTCGGGGGACTCAGGAACTCGCGGGCCAGAACCGACGCCACCCGGTCGGTCCCATGGTCGCCGGGTCCACCCCCGCCGCGCGCGCCGACCGCTCCGCCTCCCGCACCCGCTCGGCGAACCGCCGCGCCACCGCGCGCAGCTCGCCCTCGGGGTCCTCCCCGGCGAGCTTGGCCAACGCCGCCACGACGAACAACAACTCGCCCGAGGAGTCGCCCTCCGGCAGCAGGTCCGCCGGCAGACCGGCCCTCGCGGTGCGCTGCGCGAGCTTCGCGGCCAACGCCACCGCCGGCTGCCCGGTCGCGACGCCGTCCAGCGAGGACTCCCGGCGCTTCTCCGCCTGCTTCAGCTCCTCCCAGCGGTGCTGCTGGCTGGTCGCGTCGTGCACGTGCGGGTCGCCGTCGGCGAAGACGTGCGGGTGTCGGCCCACGAGCTTGGCGACCAGGTCACCGGCCACGTCGTCCACGGAGAACGGATCGGCCGGGTCCTCCGACGCCACCCGCGAGTGGAACAGGACCTGGAGGAGGACGTCGCCCAACTCCTCCCGCAGCGCGGCCCGGTCGCCGTCCTCGATGGCCTCCAGGAGCTCGTAGGTCTCCTCGATCAGGTACTGGCGCAGCGACTCGTGGGTCTGCTCGGCGTCCCATGGACACCCGCCTGGCGAGCGCAGGCGGTCCATCGCGGCGACGGCGTCCAGCAGGGCGGCCCCGACCGGCTCGGGCGTGCCGAGCACCGGCGCGCCCGCCGCGTGCAGCGCCGCCGCGGCCGGGTCGGCCGCGTCCGCCGCGACCAGCAGGACGGGACGCTCGCCGGCCTCCGCGACCAGGGCAGAGGGAGTGGGCGCGGGCGCGGCGCCCATCGCCGCCCTCAGCGCGTCGTCGACGTCCGATGCCACGTACACCGCCTCCGCCTCGCGGAGCAGCGGCACCGCCGCGGCCGGCAACACCGCGCCGAGGCGGTCGCTGAGCACCACGATGGCGCAGCCGGGGACCGGGACGGGCCGCAGAGTGGGGTCCTGCATCTCGGGCCGAGTCACCCTTCCAGTCTTACCGTTCGCGTGAGGGCCGGCCGAGCGGGCCTGGCTCCGCCGAACCGACCTCGCCGGCCGTGCCCGCCCGGTCGTGTCCGGTCGGTCGTGTCCGGTCGGCCTTACTGGTCCTGCTTCACTGGTCCGGCCTCACTGGTCCTGCTTCACTGGTCCGGCCTCACTGGTCCTGCTTCACTCGTCCGGCCTCACCGGCCCGGTTTCGCTGACCAGGCGTCGCAGGCCCGGCCTCGCAGGTCCGGCCTCGCAGGTCCGGCCTCGCAGGCCCGGCCTCGCTGGACCGAGCACGTCGGACCCAACAGGCGGACCGTGGACCGGGCTCACTGGGCGCGTTCGCGCGGCGGGAAGCGGAAGCCGCCGGTCTCCTCCGGGTTGGCGACCGCCGCCAGGCTCATCGGGTCCCACACGCCGTAGCGCGGGTTCACCCGCACGCCCAGCTCCTCGGACAGCGGGGCGAGCATGCGCAGGCCGATCGCCTCAAGCTGACGCGGGTCGAGCTGCTTGACGTCCACGCCGCCGGACGCGCCGTCCGACAGCGAGCGCTCCCGCACCACCGCGACCAGCCACTGCCCGTCCCGGTCGCTGACCGGGAACGCGAGCACGGTCCCCTTCTCCGCGCTGAACAACGGCGTCGAGGCGAGCTGGAGGTTGTCCGAGGCCCGCAGCCGCTCGTTGAGGCCGGCGGGAACGCCGCTGGCCCTGTCCTTCGCGATGACGTCGCGCGCCCGCTCCGGGTCGTTCGCGAGCTGCCGCGCCTTCTCCTCGGCGGCCTTGCGCGAGCCGGCCTGCGTGTAGTCGACGGTGATGCTCAGCCGGTCCAGGTACTTCTTGCCCAGCTCCACGAGCAGGAGCTGGTCGGCGGCACGCTCCCGGAAGGTGTGCTCGTCGTAGACCGTGCCCCGGGAGGCCGCCTCGGCCCCGCCCTGCTTGTCGATCAGCTCGCTGACCTGCTCCTCGCGGTAGGACAGCCCCTCCCTGTCGGCGGCCCTGCCGATCAGGTCGTGCCGCACCGACAGCGTCACGATGTTGCGGGCCACGACGTCGAGCGTTCCCTGCTTGCGCAGGTCGGACTTGATGTCGGGGTCCTTGTGGAACACCGAGTCCAGGCGCTGCCGCACGTGGTCCAGCGGGATGGTGGAGTCGCCGATGACGGCGGCCGCGCCGACCTGGCTGGGGCCGGAACCGCAGCCGACCAGCAACGCGCCGGCGGCGACGACGAGGGCGAGCAGGCGGGCGGGACGGCGGATGGCGGTCGTCACAGTCGCCTACCTTCTCATGACCGCGACGCTGAGTCAGCAGGTGCTCACCGAGAACCGTCAGGACATTCGCCCGACGGTCATGGGAGGGCGCACCGCCGAGAGGGTGGCGCTCCACCCGACCAATCCGGACCGGACGGAGCGCCACCACGGGCGGAAAGCGTCAGCTCGTCGCGACCGGCGTCGGGACCTCCAGGGAGTCCAGGAAGCTGGCGCACCACTGGAGCAGCGGGACGTCGCGCAACGGCGGCGCGCCGATCCGACCACCGGCCGCGCCCTCGGTGGGGCGCGGGACCGAGACCGTCCTCGTCGCCGGCTTGTAGACGGCGCGCGGGTGCAGCCGGCGCATCCGCACGAGCTGCGAGTCCCGCAGTTCCAGCGGCGCGATCCGGATGTTGTTGCCCTGCATGGCGACCTCGGTGACGCCGTGGCGTCGGCAGGCCTGCCGGAACCCGGCGACGGCGAGCAGGCGCTCGACCGGGGCCGGCGGAGCGCCGTAGCGGTCCACCAGCTCCTCGCGCACCGCGTCCAGCCCCTCCGCGTCCACGGCCGCCGCGATCTTGCGGTAGGCCTCCAGCCGCAGTCGCTCGCCCGGCACGTAGTCGTGCGGGATGTGCGCGTCGACCGGCAGGTCCACCCGCACCTCCGCGGGCTCCTCCTCCTCGACCGCCGCGCCGCCCGCGCCGGCGTGCCGCCGGAACGCGTCCACCGCCTCGCCGACCAGCCGGACGTAGAGGTCGAAGCCGACGCCGGCGATGTGGCCTGACTGCTCCGCGCCGAGGATGTTGCCGGCGCCGCGGATCTCCAGGTCCTTCATGGCCACCGCCATGCCGGCGCCCAGCTCCGAGTTCTGCGCGATCGTGGCGAGCCGGTCGTGGGCGGTCTCGGTCAGCGGCTTCTCCGGCGGGTACAGGAAGTACGCGTACCCGCGCTCCCTGCCCCGGCCGACCCGGCCGCGAAGCTGGTGGAGCTGGGAGAGGCCGAGCAGGTCCGCCCGGTCCACGATCAGGGTGTTGGCGTTGGAGATGTCCAAACCGGTCTCGACGATCGTGGTGCACACGAGCACGTCGTACTCGCGTTCCCAGAAGCCCTGGATGATCTTTTCGAGGCGGTCCTCGTTCATCTGGCCGTGCGCGGTCACCACGCGTGCCTCCGGCACCAGCTCCCGGATGCGCCGCGCCGCCTTCTCGATCGTGCTGACCCGGTTGTGGACGAAGAAGACCTGGCCGTCGCGCAGCAGCTCGCGGCGCACGGCCGCGGCGACCTGCTTCTCGTCGTAGGCGCCGACGTAGGTCAGCACCGGGTGCCGCTCCTCCGGCGGGGTGAGGATGGTCGACATCTCCCGGATGCCGGCCAGGCTCATCTCCAGCGTCCTCGGGATGGGGGTCGCGGACATGGTGAGCACGTCGACGTGCGTGCGCAGCGCCTTGATGTGCTCCTTGTGCTCGACGCCGAACCGCTGCTCCTCGTCGATGATCACGAGGCCGAGGTCCTTGTAGCGCAGGCCGGTCTGCAACAGCCGGTGCGTGCCGATGACCACGTCGACGTCCCCGGTCGCCAGGCCCGCGACGACCTGCTCGGCCTCCATCGGGTCGGTGAACCGGGACAGGCCCTTGACCGTGACCGGGAACGAGCGCATCCGCTCGGTGAACGTGTTCAGGTGCTGCTGGGCCAGCAGGGTGGTCGGCACCAGCACCGCGACCTGCTTGCCGTCCTGCACCGCCTTGAAGGCCGCGCGCACCGCGATCTCGGTCTTGCCGTAGCCGACGTCGCCGCAGATCACCCGGTCCATCGGGACCGGCTTCTCCATGTCCTCCTTGACCTCGTCGATCGCGGAGAGCTGGTCCGGGGTCTCGGTGTAGGGGAAGGCGTCCTCCAGCTCGCGCTGCCACGGCGTGTCCGGGCCGAAGGCGTGGCCGGGCGCGGCCTGCCGGGCCGCGTAGAGCTGCACCAGCTCGGCCGCGATCTCCTTGACCGCCTTGCGGGCCTTCGCCTTGGTGTTCTTCCAGTCCGCGCCGCCGAGCTTGTTCAGCGTGGGCAGTTCGCCGCCGACGTAGCGGGAGATCTCGTCGAGCTGGTCGGTGGGCACGAACAGCCGGTCGCCGGGCTGGCCCCGCTTGCTGGGCGCGTACTCCAGCACGAGGTACTCGCGGGTGGCCCCGGCGACGGTGCGCTGCACCATCTGCACGTACTTGCCGATGCCGTGCTGTTCGTGGACGACGAAGTCTCCGGGCTTGAGCGCCAGCGGGTCGACCGCGTTGCGGCGGCGCGACGGCATCCGCCGCATGTCCTTTGTGGACGTTCCACCGCGACCGCCGGTCAGGTCGGTCTCGGTCAGCACCACCAGGTTCACGCCAGGCGCGAGGAAGCCATCCTCCAGCGCGCCCCGCACCACCGTGACCACACCGGGAGCCGGCGGCGCGGTCAGCCGGTCGACCAGCCGCGCCGAGACCTCCGCCTCGCGAAGCTGTTCGACGGCCCGCTGCGCGGTGCCCGCGCCGGGGAAGACCAGCACGGCCGCGCCGCCGGTCGCGGTGTGCGCCCTGAGGTCGGCGAAGGCCCGCTCGACCTCGCCCCGGTAGCCCTCGACGTTCCTGATGTCCAGGCGGACCGGGGCCTCGGCCTCGGTGGCGCCGGCCTCGGCCGTGGTGAACTGGCTCAGCGTCCACCAGGACAGGCCCGCCTCGCGCGCGCTCGTCGCGACCTCGCCCAGCTCCCGGTAGGCCGACGCGCCGAGGTCGATTGGGGCCTTGCCGCCCCCGGCGGCCGCCATCCACGACGCCTCCAGGAACTCCTGGCCCGTGCGCACCAGGTCGTGCGCGCGCGTGCGGACCTTCTCCGGGTCGGCGAGCAGGACGTGCGTCCCCTCCGGCATCACGTCGGTGAGCAGGCGCAGCTCGCCCTCGCACAGGGCGGGGATCAACGCCTCCATGCCCTCGCTCGGGATCCCGGAGGCGATCTTCTCCAGCATCTCCACCAGGTGCGGGTCGCCCTGGTGCTCCTCGGCCAGCGCGGCGGCGCGCGTCCGGACGTCCTCAGTGATCAGCAGCTCGCGACAGGGCGGCGCGAACAGCTCGTCCACTGGGTCGGGCAACGAGCGCTGGTCTGCGACGGCGAACGCCCTGATCTCGCTGACCTCGTCGCCCCAGAACTCCACGCGCAACGGGTGCTCGGCGGTGGGCGGGAAGACGTCGAGGATGCCGCCGCGCACCGCGAACTCGCCCCGCTTCTCCACTAGGTCCACGCGGCTGTAGGCCAGGATCGTCAGGCGCTCGGCCAGCGCCTGGAAGTCGTGCTCGTCGCCGACCTTCAGCCGGACCGGCTCCAGCTCGCCGAGTCCGGGCGCCATCGGCTGGATCAGGCTGCGGACCGTCGTCACGACCACGCACAACGGCCCCGCCCGGTGTTCCTCGGGATGCGCGAGGCGCCGCAGGACCGAGAGTCTGCGGCCGACCGTGTCGGCCCGGGGTGACAGGCGCTCGTGCGGCAACGTCTCCCACGACGGGAACGTGGCGACCGCGTCCTCGCCGAGCAGTTCCGCCAGTTCCGCCGCCAGTTCCTCCGCCTCGCGACCGGTGGCGGTGACGGCGAGGACCGGACGACCCGCGCCACCCCGGTCGGGGTTGGCCGCCAGTGCGGCGGTGACCAGGGGCCGGGCCGCCGCCGGTCCCTCCACCTCCAACGAGGATGCGCCCGCGGCGTCGACGACGGCACGAAGTGCCTCGTCGGCCATGGCTGCGGTCAACAGGCCGGACAACGGAGCGGGGTGCGACACGGGACTCCCCCTGTGGTGGACGCTGCGTGGCGGGACGCGACTCGGGAAAGCGGACACACCCCTGCCCGGGACAAGCCACCGGTCAGGGGTCTCACCCCCCACCCTACGACCCTCCCCCAACACCATCCCCACGAGCTGACGCCCAGCAGCCGTGCCCAACCTGCGCCACCGGCCGTGATCCTCGCTCCACGACAGCGCCATGTGCAGTGCCGGTTCGTTTGGCCCACCACTCCAAGCACTTACATCAACGACTCGCCTGTCGCGTCTCACTCGCCAATCGATCACCTAGTTCGACGTGGAGCCCGCAGCAGAAGCCAGAAATTCGAGGGAAGACAGCGGTTCTTCCCCGAGCGCCAATCGAGAGGCCACCCTCTCGCACCTCACCCGAGCGAAAAACTCCACTGGAACAAAGTTGGCGATGCGAATCCTCAAAAGCAGCCGACAGGCGAGGTCCGCAGAGGCGGAGCGCGCGCAGGTGGCGAGCATGTCGCGCAGTTCGGCCACCACGTCCTGGGAAGCCCAAGCCGCATCAGCCTCCGCAGGCACGCGTCCGTATATCTCTTTCCACTGCCGACAAGTTATGTTGATGCGCTCCACAAAGGCTCGGGCCGTCTCGTCTCCACGGAAGCAGTAATTCCACGAAGCCGCCATCGAGAAAAGCTGCTCGATCCTGCGGTCACTCAAGGGGGAAGCAGCCAGTTCAGTGACATCACGCTCAAGCGCGTCAGCTCCTCTTTGCTGCGCCTCGTCAGCGACGGCCGATTCCCCTACCGAGAGACAGGAGTGGACGACTTCCTCAACCCCTCCCACACGGCCCAGCTCTCATGAAACAGAGCGCGAATCCCGACAAGCCGAAGTCAAAAGTAGTGAACCTCTGCACAGTATTCCTCGCCCCAGTTCCCGCCCGAGAACTTCATCCGGCCACCGACGCCACAGCGAACAAGAGAACCGTGAAGACGCTGTCAGCTCAAATTAACTGACACCCCGGCAGAGCGCATCGCTCGCACGATATCATCCACATACGAATCGCCGAGATGCACCCGGGCCGTCTTCACTGAATGCCAGTTCAGCACGAATGGTGGAGTTAGCCCGAACCCCCCGAAAGGCAGTCTTTGAATGCGTCCAGCGTTGAGCCGAAATAGCCGCCCGGGCCGCGCAGCGTCTCCCCTGGCGCGCAGTAGAGACCGCCCCGGACAGTAATGTTGCGGCCATCCATCTGGTACACACCGCCGAAAGAATCCTTCTCCCGCACGAGGACTTCCAAGCGTGATGAAGACGTACGCAATCGACAAGCCCCACCGCGGGCCACAAAATTAAATTGTGGCATACCACAAATCATTGGCCGAGAATTGCTCGATATTCACCGAATGAAACCTTTCCGACTCGCCAAACGCCTGCCCGAGGTGGACAATGTCGCAGCGAAGAAACGGGGCATCGAACGACGGGACGATGACGGCCGACCGAACCAGCTCAACATCCTCCGGGTTCCACGAGGTTCCGCCTTCCAAAATTGCCAGCGGGTAACTCGTAGAAACCATAGCTACGCGACGGGCGTCGAGTATCACGCTGACCCAACTCTCACCAGCGTCGGCGTCCCAGTCCACCAAGGCCCCCACGTGCCTGGCAAGGCTGGATGCGGCCTCACGCGCAGACTCGGCGCCCCAGGAGGAAGGGCTCAGGTAGAGATCCTCCAACGTTTCCGAGATATCGATCACCGGGCACCGCCGGGGGCACCGCCGGGGGCACCGCCGGGGGCACCGTGCACGAAACCATTCTTTGATCGGTAGACGTTAATGTAGTTGGTCAACTCGCCGGTCCTCGCGATGATCCCAACCGGGCCATTTTCGACATACACCTTCGCCTTGCTTCCAACCCACAGGTCGTGGGCGTCAGCGTACGCCGCGGCGTCCAGGACCGCCCTTTCGGCATCCACTCCGCTCAAGAACACGCTCTTCCCAGGACGAACTGTGACGGGTAGGTGAGGCACCATACCGTGAACATCTAAAGTGTACGTCCCATTCGTCATTCGCCCATGGCGGTCAAAGAACGTCTTTGGAGCAGTGAAGCACTCTGGTTCGGTGTTGTGCACAAGTACTGGCGTATCTCCTGCCAGAACATAGTACGTGTGGAGGCCGTCGACCGTGAGGTTGTAGACGCGGCGGACTTCGCTGAAGGAGCGCGTTCCGGTGACGGTCGCCGGGCGGTTGTCGGCGGTCCGGAAGGTGTAACCGGGTTTCAGGTCCTTCGTGTAGAGCCACTTGCCGACGCTCTCGACCCAGAACGGATGCTCGTCGGTCGCCACCAGCTTGCCGGTCTGGTCGCCGGACTGGCCGTCCGTGTCGATGGTGACCTCGACGAGCGGGTTGTCCGTGATGTGCGACCGGACATCCGCGACCCCTCGGACACAACCCCGCCAAGGTCAAGCCACCCCGTCAGGAGCCTCAACCGTTCGCCCTACACCCCTCCCCCGACACCACCCCGGCGAGCAGTCCTCCGAGCACCCGACGCCCACCCACAACCGTCACCCTCACGTCACCAGAGCCAAGTGCGATGCCGATTCGTTGGAAACCCACCCCCAGGCATTCATACGACACGCGAACAAATATGGCAACCCGCGAACCACTGAATGCGAACAGAAGAACGGACTCGAATATCTTGGAAGCGGACGGCCTGCTCGCCTCCGCGTGAACTGACGCTTCCGTTCAACGATGACTGGCCAGCCAACGCCTTACCGCGGATCGGATAGGTTCATCAACAAGCGACGTCCCAGCCATCCATTCTCCATGCCGCACAAGGGTTTGAGAATGATGAGGTTCACGCACGACGCTGAAATCGATGGAAACTTCCCCGACATCACATCTCAAAATGACACCGCCATCCAGGGACAGCATGACGAACCCGGGCCGACAGAAATCGTTTCCCAGAACTCCAGAAGAGGCCCCCGCGCCGACGATGTCCCATTCGTCCAGCAATTCGACTCGCACCCACCACCACGGAGGCGATCCCCCCCTCCGCACAGCGGACTGCCACCAGGAAACGCGGGTCAGCCGCAGTGAACAATCCGAACCGCAACGCCAGGTGATACCATTCAGAGTTCGCCTTCTCCCACAGCCGCGGATCATCCAGTTCGACCACTCCCCCAAATGCTCCATCCTCCTCGGGGCAACTATTGGCAAACGACGCCAGATTCGGAGGAATAAGCGGTTCAGTCGCGTCAACCGATCCCAACAGACGCAATCCGGCCTTGGCAAGTGACGCCGAGAGGGCGATATCGTCCACAGTAGGAAGTTACTACATCAGGCAGGGGCTGCTGAAGGTGGACTGTACCCCAACCTTCAGCCTCCCCTACAGCCGTCACGATCTGTCACGAACAACTATGGTTGGACAACCCGAGGGTAAGGGATGATCTGGTCGTAGTTTTGTGACCCATCCCTGGCTCTCCCCACGTGGGCGATGTTCCCGTTGTCATCGACGAGAACGCGGGCTTGACCGAGCGGGTCGCCAATGTCGTGGATGGCCGTACGTCTCCACCTCTGAGCCGCTCGGGGGGCCCGTGCACGTCTGGGCGGAAATTTCCAACGGGTCCCGTCATTCGCTGCGGGTAGTTCGGATCCGGGACAACGGCGGACCTCGCTGAAGGAGCCGCGTACCGGTGACAGTCACCAGACGGTTGTCGGCGGTCCGGAAGGTGGAGCCGGGTTTCAGGCCCTTCGCGGAGAGCCACGTGCCGACACTCTCGACCAGAGCGGTGGCGGTCACCTTGCCGGCCCGGTCAGCGGATTGTCCGTCCGTGTCGACATGCCAGACGTGGGGCGAGCAGGGCTGGCTTGCGAGGCACAGGAGTCGACGGAGGCAGCCCTCCGCCCTTGGACTGGACGAGTGATCACACGCCCCCGTTGGGGTGCGTTGACACGAGCCAGTATGTGATGCGGAGCACGATGGGCGCGTGGTGTTCACTCGAAGCCTTGGCCTGCTGGGTGTCGTCGTGGTGGCGGCGGTCGCGGTGGCCGGATGTTCCGGCTCCCCGGGCATCGCGTCGAGCGAGCCGAGAAAGGGAGAGGGCCCGCTGCGCGTCGAGGTGGTCGCCTCCGGCCTGGAACACGGATGGGACCTGGGTTTCCTCCCCGACGGCAGGGTGCTCGTGCCGCAGCGGCCCGGCCGGCTGGCGATGCTCTCGGGCACCGGCCCCGGCGCCGAGGTCAGCTCGGTGGACGCGGCCTTCGACGACGTCTACGTGGAGCACGAGACCGGCCTGATGGGCCTGCTGGTGCACCCCGACTTCGCCACGACCAGGGAGTTCACGACCTGCCAGTCCCACAGGACGTCGACGGGCGAGCCGGAGGACGTCCGCCTCGTCACCTGGCGGCTGGCCGAGGACGGGCGCAGCGCGCAGCGCGTGAAGGACCCCCTGCTGGCCGGCCTCCCGGTCAACGCCAACGGACGGCACGCGGGCTGCCGCATGGAACTCGCCCAGGACGGCGCGTTGCTGGTCGGCACGGGCGACGCCGCGTTCAACGGACTGGCGCAGGACCGGTCGAGGCTCGGCGGCAAGGTCCTGCGGATGAACCTCAGGACGGGCGAGCCGTGGCCGGGCAACCCGTGGCTGGACTCGCCGGACCCCGCGGAGCGACTGGCGTTGACCTACGGCCACCGGAACGTGCAGGGCGTGGCGACACGCCCCGGCACCGAGCAGGTCTACGTGGCCGAGCACGGCCCGAGGGTGGACGACGAGGTCAACCTGGTCCGCCCCGGAGGGAACTACGGCTGGGCCCCGGTCGGCGACCCCGGCGGCTACGACGAGGACGTGCCCATGACCGACCTGGGCCGGTTCCCCGACGCGGTGCCGGCGCTGTGGAGTTCTCGTTGGCCCACCGAGGCGGTCTGCGACGCCGAGTTCCTGTCCGGCCCCGACTGGGGCGACCTGGACGGGACGCTGGCCGTCACCACGCTCAAGGGCAGCAAGCTGATCCTGCTCCAGCTCTCCCCGGACGGGGAGGCGGTGCGCCAGGTGGCCATGCCGGCGGAGCTGAACGGGACCCACGGCCGCCTGCGGGCGGCGCAGCGCGGCCCGGACGGGGCGCTCTACCTCACGACCAGCAACGGCCAGGACGACAAGGTGCTCCGCGTCTCCCGGACATGACAGGGACGTGGCCCACGAGCGCGCCGCGCCCCCCGGCGTCTGTCCAGTGTGGACTCATCAGCCGGCGCGGGGCCGGGGGTCAGCGGCGCGTGCGGAGCTGGGGCTTGTGCTCCAGGTGGGACAGGCCCTTCCACGCCAGGTTGACCAGGTGCGCGGCCACCTCGTCCTTCTTCGGCTTGCGCACCTCCAGCCACCACTGGCCGGTCAGCGCGACCATGCCCACCAACGCCTGGCTGTAGAGCGCGGCGAGCTTCGGCTCGTACCCCCTGGCGTCGAACTGCACGCCCAGTATGTGCTCGACCTGACTCGCGATGTCGTTGAGCAGACTGGAGAAAGTGCCGCTGGCGCTGGCCACCGGCGAATCCCTCACGAGGATGCGGAACCCGTCGCTACAGTCCTCGATGTAGTCCAGCAGCGCGGTCGCGGCCTGCTCCAGCAGTTGCCGGGGATGCCCGCCGGTGAGCGCGGAGACGATGCGGTCCAACAGGTTGCGCATCTCGCGGTCGACGACGACGGCGTAGAGGCCCTCCTTGCCGCCGAAGTGCTCGTACACCACGGGCTTGCTCACGCCGGCCCGATGGGCGATCTCCTCGATCGAGGTCGCCTCGAACCCCTTCTCCGCGAACAGGGCGCGACCGATGTCGAGCAGTTGCTCACGGCGTTCCTTACCGGTCATCCGGACCCGGGCCACCTTGGCGTCGCCTCCCCCGGACCCATCCTCCCGGATTCGTCCTCGCCGTCGCACCGCCACCCGAACAGCCTAGATGACGAGGGCGAACACCGGGCCGTATGTGCCCATCCCGCCGGTGGCGGCACGGGCGCACACGGCCCGCGAAGCCCCCGCCGCTACTTGGCGCTGATGCGGGCGAGCCGCTGCGGCGTCGGCCACCGCACGTTCCACACCCAGCCGAACTTCTCGAACAGCCAGATCACCCTGGCGGAGATGTCGATCTGACCGCGCAGCACGCCGTGCCGGGCGCAGGTCGGGTCGGCGTGGTGCAGGTTGTGCCAGGCCTCGCCGAAGGAGAAGATCGCCAGCGGCCAGAAGTTCGCGGCCTTGTCCCGGCTGGCGAACGGCCGCTCGCCGATCATGTGGCAGATCGAGTTCACCGACCAGGTGATGTGGTGCAGGACGGCGGTCCTGACCAGGCCGGCCCAGAAGAACCCGGTCAGCGCGCCCCACCACGACCAACTGATCAGGCCGCCGAGGACGCCGGGCAGCAGCAGGCTCAGCGCGGTCCACAGGCCGAACAGCCGGTCCACCGCCAGGATGTCGCGGTCGGCGAGCAGGTCGGGCGCGAACCGCTCCTTGTTGGTCGACTCGCGCTCGAACAGCCAGCCCATGTGGGCGTGCCAGAAGCCCTTGGCGAGCGCCCACGGCGAGGAGCCGAACATCCAGGGCGAGTGCGGGTCGCCCTCCTTGTCGGAGTAGGCGTGGTGGCGCCGGTGGTCGGCGACCCAGTCGACCACCGAGCCCTGCACGGCGGTGCTGCCGGCGATCGCCAGCGCGACGCGCAGCGCGCGGCGGGCCTTGAACGACCCGTGGGTGAAGTGCCGGTGGTAGCCGACGGTGACGCCCAGGCCGCTGATGACGTAGAAGGCGACGAACAGGGCCACGTCGACCCAGCCCAGCCCCCAGCCCCACGCGAGCGGCACCGCGGCGGCCAGGGCCAGCGTCGGAAGAAGCACGAAGAGGTACACGGAGACCTGGGCGGCGGTGCCGCGCGGCTCCTCGAACATCGGTTTGGGCGCCCGCCGCGAGGCGGTGGCTTCGGGGGCGAGGGTCATGTGCTGCTACCTCGGTGTCAGGAGACGGCCAGCCGTCCTTACCTACGGCTACGGAACCGTAACCTACGCCAGCGTAAGTTCTTGGCCGGCGAGGCGCCAGTGGTGCCTCCCCGACCGGCGGCGTGTCGCCCGCGCCACAGCGGGCGTGTCGCGGCGCCACACGCCCCATCCCTCCGTAGGGGGAGGGCGCAGGATGTGGCGATGCGTTCCGTCACCACCCCTGCTCGTCGGCGTCGCCGGATCGGGTTTCTCGTCCTCCTGTCGGTGATCGCGCTGCTGGTGGCGGGCGGTTCCGGCGGCGCCTGGTACTACAGCGCCGAGTTGCTCCAGCCGGAGCGCGCCCAGGCGGTGGAGTACCCCGAGAAGGTGATCAGCATTCGCCGGGAGGGGGCGGAGACGACGGTCGTGCTCACCGAGTCGGCCCGCACCGCCAAGGCCGGCACCTGGGGTCTGGACTGGGACAGCGGCTCGGCGCGCGTCGGCGACGTCCTGCGGCGCGGTGACGGACGGGTGGAACGTCGTCTGCTCGCCGGCGCACCACCCGAGGGCGCCAGCGTTCGCATGAGCGCGGAGGTGTGGAACGGGGACCCGCGCAGCGCCCACGGACTGGAGTTCAGCGACGTGTCCGTGCGGACCGAGTTGGGCGACGCGGCCGCGTGGTTCGTCCCCGCGGCCCCCGACGTGGCGGCCTCGCGCGCGGACGCGAAGGACGCCCCGTGGGTGATCACCGTCCACGGGCGGGGCGTCACCCGGCGCGAGTCGTTGCGCGTCCTGCCCGTGTTGCACCGGCTCGGCCTGCCCGTACTCGCCATCTCCTACCGCAACGACGTGGGCGCGCCCTCCTCGCCGGACGGCCTGTTCCACCTCGGCGACACCGAGTGGCGGGACGTGGAGGCCGCGGCGCGGTACGCGCGCGACCACGGCGCGCGGCGCGTCGTGCTCTACGGCTGGTCGATGGGCGGCGCGATCGTCGGGCAGTTCCTCGCCCGGTCGGAGCTGGCGTCGATGGTCAGCAGGGTCGTGCTGGACGCGCCCGTCGTGAGCTGGAAGAAGACGCTGGAGGCCCAGTCGGCCAACCGGGGCGTGCCCAGCGCGTTCACCCCGCTCGCCGAGCTGGTCTCCGGTTGGCGCGCCGATCTGGACTTCGACCGGTTCGAGCTGGCCGCGCACCCTCCTGCCGCGAAACCGCCGACGCTGCTGATGCACGGCTCGGCCGACCACACGGTTCCGGTGGCGGCGTCCCGCGACCTCGCCGCGGCCGCGCCGGGCCTGGGCTGGCCGCTGGAGTACGTCGAGTTCCCCGACGCGGAGCACGTCGCCGAGTGGAACGCCGACCCCGACCGGTACGAGCGCGTGGTGAGCGCGTTCCTGCGCGGCTGAATCTCGCGCGCGACGCGGCTGAGCTGCGGTGGGGCCCGGGATCGGCGGGCGCGGGGAGAGATCACGGCCACGTCGCCGTTCTGCTCCTCCGGCCGGATGTGCCACGATGTCGATCGGCGGCTGTCACGACCCTGTTCGCGGACGTCGCCGTTCCGCCGTGGTGTAACGGCAGCACCTCGGATTTTGGTTCCGATGGTCCAGGTTCGAATCCTGGCGGCGGAGCTGCCGGGGCCACCCCCGCCGGCAGCGGTGGTGGCCGGGGACCGGCCTGCCCACAGGGGGTGTTCGCCGCTGCACGATGCCGCCAGCGACCCGGGGCCCACGTTGGGCGAGATGTCCAACGCGTGGCTGGTCGCCCGTGCCCGTGAGCTGATCGCGCACGCCCAACGCGACGGGACCGACGGCCAGCTCGCCGCCGCCGAGGAGACGCGCCGGCTGCTCGACGAGGCCCAGCGGCGGGGCGAGCCGTGGACGCTCGGACAGGTCCTGCGGGCGGTCGCCGTGGTCCGGCTGGTCACCCCCGTCCTGTCCGACACCGCCGACCCGGTCCTGGACGAGCTGCTCCAGCACACCCGCCGGCACGGCCTGGTCGTCCTGGAGTCCGACGCGTTCGCGTTACGCGGCGCCCGCGCGCTCCAGGCGGGCAACGAGGACATCGCGTTGTCGTCCGTCGCCACCGCGTTGGCGATGCTGGACAACCCGGCGCCGGACGTGCTGGTCACCAAGCGCACCTGGGAGCGGCTGCTGGCGACCGCGCTGGTCGACATCGGCCTGGTGCTCACCCAGCTCGGCGTGCACGAGATGGCCGACGAGGTGCTGGCCAGGGCCCACCAGTGCATCCGGGACAACGGGGGCCCGCACGAGATCTCCGTGCACCTCATCAACCGGGTGAAACTGCTGATCGGCTGGGGCCTGCGGCTGGAGCGGGTGGGCCGCGAGGAGGACGCCCAGGAGCGGTACGACACGGCGGCGGCGATCGCGGTGGCCGTGGAGGGACCGTGGCGGGAGTCGCTGTTCCCCCGGCGGGAGGACATGGCGGCCTGGGAGCAGATGCCGGTGCTCGGCGCGGCGTTCGCCCTGGCCAGCCCGGGCGGTGAGCACGTCCCGCTGCTGCGGGCCCTGCTCGACGAGGTGATCTCCCCGAGGGAGGAGATCCTCGTCGCGCTGGCGCTGGCCCGGTGCCTGGAGCTGGACGGCCACCCCGAGGAGGCGCTCCAGGTCCTGGCGACCTCCCGCAAGCACCTGGCCGAGGACACCTCGGAGCCGGCGTTGCGCCTGTCCCTGGTCCGGGAGTTCGCCCGGCTGTCCGGGCCGGACGGGGGCGAGGTGACCATGAGCGCCCTGGAGCAGTACACCCACGAGCTGGAGTCCGAGCTGTGGTCGCTGCGCCAGGCGCGGATCGCCACGCTGCTGACCCGGCTGGAGCACGAGCGGCTGAGCCGCCGCGCCGGGGCGTTCGCGGCGCAGGCGTTCCAGGACCCGCTGACCGGGCTGCCGAACCGCCGCGCGCTCGACGAGCACCTGGCGGCGCTGCTGGAGGACGCGCGGGAGCAGCCGCTGTCGGTGGCGCTGGTCGACCTCGACGGGTTCAAGAACGTCAACGACCGGTGCTCGCACGCCGAGGGCGACGACGTCCTGCGGATCGTGGCCGGCACGTTGCGCAACGCCCTGCGGCTGGACGACGTGGTCACCCGCTACGGCGGCGACGAGTTCGTCGTGCTGCTCCCAGGCGCTCCCCTGCCCGCCGCCGAGGCCGCGCTGCAACGGGCCGTGGACACCGTGGCGCAGCTCCCGCACTCCTTCTCCCGGGGTGTGACGTTGTCGGTCGGCGTGGTGGCCGCCGGCCCCGCCGACTCCAGCACCCACGTCCTCGCCCGCGCCGACGCCGCGATGTACCAGGCCAAACGGCGGGGCGGCAACCAGATCGCCAGCGGCGTCTGAGCCGGGGGCCGCGCCCGCGGCTCGTCGATCTCCCGGGACCGGTGGGGCGGAACCGCGCCGACGTCGCCCGCGGGAACGCCCCGTAGGATCGGTATCCCGGGGGGCCATGGCGCCCCTGGGCCACCGCCTTGCGGCGCCCCACCGATCAGCGAAGACGGATCTAGGGAGAGCTGATGCTCCAGGGCGGGACCGCCTCAGCCTGCTCCGCGACCGACCGCTCCGTGTCCGACCACGCCGCGACCGACCACGCCGCGACCGATCCCGGCGCCACGGCCGGCCCGGTGACCGCCGTGGTCCTGGCCGCGGGCGAGGGCACCCGGATGCGCTCGGCCACCCCCAAGGTGCTGCACCCGGTCGCCGGCCGCCCCCTCGTGGAGCACGCGGTCAGGGCCGCCGCCGGCATCGACCCGGCGCACCTGGTCGTGGTGGTGGGGCACGGGCGCGAGGCCGTGGCCGCGCACCTCGACGGGCTGGGCGCCCGGCTCGGCCGCGAGCTGCGCACCGCCGTCCAGGAGGAGCAGAACGGGACCGGGCACGCCGTGGGCTGCGCCCTCGACGCGTTGCCCGCCGACCTGACCGGCACCGTCGTCGTCAGCTACGGCGACGTGCCCCTGCTCGACACCGACACGCTGCGCGCCCTGCTCGCCGAGCACGCGGCCTCCGCCAACGCGGTGACCGTGCTCACGACCGTCGTCGCGGACCCGACCGGCTACGGGCGGATCCTGCGGGCGGAGGACGGCACGGTCGCCGGCATCGTCGAGCACAAGGACGCCAGCGAGGAGCAGCGCGCCATCACGGAGATCAACTCCGGGGTGTACGCGTTCGACGCCGCCGTGCTGCGGGACGCGCTGGGCAGGATCTCGACCGACAACGCGCAGGGCGAGCTGTACCTGACCGACGTGCTGGGCATCGCGCGCGGCGACGGCCGGCGGGTCGGCGCGCTGGTCTGCTCCGACCCGTGGCTGGTCGAGGGCGTCAACGACCGGGTCCAGCTCGCCCGGCTCGGCGGCGAGCTGAACCGCCGGCTGCTGGAGCGGTGGATGCGCGCCGGCGTGACCGTGGTCGACCCGGCCTCGGTGTGGCTGGACGCCGACGTGGAGCTGGCCAGGGACGTCGTCCTGGAGCCCGGCGTGCAGCTCCGCGCGGGGACCACCGTCGGCGAGGGCGCCGTGATCGGCCCGGACACCACGCTGACGGGCTGCTCCGTGGGCGCGGGCGCGACCGTCGTGCGCACGCACGGCACCGACGCCGAGATCGGCGAGAACGCCTCCGTGGGGCCGTTCGCCTTCCTGCGGCCGGGCACCCGGCTGGGCGGCGACGGCAAGATCGGCGCGTTCGTCGAGGTGAAGAACTCCGACATCGGCACCGGCAGCAAGGTGCCGCACCTGAGCTACGTCGGCGACGCCACCATCGGCGACCACAGCAACATCGGCGCCGCCACCGTCTTCGTGAACTACGACGGGGTGCGCAAGCACCGGACGGTCATCGGGTCCCACTGCCGCACCGGCTCGGACAACATGTTCGTGGCCCCGGTGCGGGTGGGCGACGGCGCCTACACGGCAGCCGGCTCGGTGATCACCCACGATGTGCCGCCCGGCGCGATGGCGGTCGCCCGCGCCCGGCAGCGCAACGTCGAGGGCTGGGTGGCCCGGCGCCGGCCGGGCACCGCAGCCGACGAGGCCGCCCAGCGCGCCCTCGCCGCCGGGGACACCGGGGCGGCGGACGGCGCGGCTGGGGACACCCATGGGGAGGGAGAATGAGCATGGGCGTCAGCGCGATGTCCGCGACACCGAAGAAGAGCCTCATGCTCTTCTCCGGGCGCGCGCACCCGGAGCTGGCCGAGGAGGTGGCCAAGCACCTGGACGTGACGATCACGCCGCAGTCGGCCTACGACTTCGCCAACGGCGAGATCTTCGTCCGGTTCGAGGAGTCCGTCCGGGGCTGCGACGCGTTCGTCATCCAGAGCCACTGCGCGCCGATCAACCAGTGGCTGATGGAGCAACTGATCATGGTGGACGCGCTCAAGCGCGCCAGCGCCAAGCGCATCACCGTGATCATGCCGTTCTACCCGTACGCGCGGCAGGACAAGAAGCACCGCGGCCGGGAACCCATCTCGGCGCGGCTGGTGGCCGACCTGTTCAAGACCGCCGGCGCGGACCGGATCATGACGGTGGACCTGCACACCGCGCAGATCCAGGGCTTCTTCGACGGCCCGGTGGACCACCTGTGGGCGATGCCGCTGCTGGCCGCGCACGTCAAGGAGAAGTACTCCGGCTCGGACATCACGGTCGTCTCGCCGGACGCCGGCCGCACCAAGCTGGCCGAGAAGTGGGCGGACACGCTCGGTGGCTACCCGATCGCGTTCATCCACAAGACCCGCGACCCGCTGAAGCCGAACGAGGTCGTGGCCAACCGGGTGGTGGGCGAGGTGCGGGGCCGCACCTGCGTGGTGATCGACGACATGGTCGACACCGGCGGCACCATCGCCAAGGCGGCGGAGCAGCTCCTGGCGGAGGGCGCCAAGGAGGTCATCATCGCGGCGACGCACGGGGTGCTGTCCCGGGACGCGGCGGACAAGCTGGCGAACTGCGGCGCCCGTGAGGTGATCTTCACCGACACGCTGCCGATCCCCGAGGAGAAGCGGTTCCCCCGGCTCACCGTGCTCTCCATCGCCCCGCTGCTGGCCAGGGCGATCCAGGAGGTCTTCGAGGACGGCTCGGTGACGAGCCTGTTCGACGGCAACGCCTGAGCCAGGAGACCCGGAGAACGGAGTCAGGGAAGGCGGCGCGCCCCACGGGGTGGCGCCGCCTTCCCGTTTCCTCAGCCTTCTCGTTTCGTCAGCGCCGGCGTCCACCCCGGCCGCCCGAGACCCGAGCGCCGCGCCACTCCTCCACTTCCCAGGTCAGCCCCCACCCGTCCCGGGGGGCGAGCCCCGCTCCAGCCTATCCGCTCGCGACGGGCAGTCACCAGTGCATCACCGCCCGCTGTGGATAACTTCCGCGCCTGTGGACAACTCCGGGGGAACACCGGAGATCGACTTGACAGTCGCTTTCCATCCATTTCTCACGAATGCGCGGCTTTGAGCGCCAGAAGAGTGAAGAAGGCCACCGTCAGACGACATCCAGACGACATCAGATGACAAAGACCTCGCCATTCGGGGGAACCGTCTCACCCGACAGCGCGTCCATTGGCCCGGCACAACAACGAGCCGGAGGTGACGACGTGCTGGTCTGGCGGGGCTGGGGAATTCTCGTCCTGGTGCTGGGAGCGGTCTGCGGGGGCGGTGGCACCGCGATCGGGGTCGCGCTCGGCGGGGCCACCGACCACGCGAACCTGGGAACCGCCGTCGGCCTGGCCCTGGCGGGTGTGGCGATCTGGTTCCTCGGCAAGCACCTCAACCGCCCGGTTCCCGGCTACCACCCCCAGACCGGTCAGCCGGTGACATACCGCAACCAGCACCAGTTCTTCTTCGTGCCGATGCAGTTCTTCGGCCCGGTGGCCGGGGCCGCCGCGGTGGCCGCCGCCGTCATCGCCCTCACCTCCTGAGGCCCGCGCCGAGGCCACACGTCGACACACCGACACGCCGAAGGCCGCTCCCACCGACGCGGGGAGCGGCCTTCGGCGTTCCGCCGTCGAGCCCGGTCCAACCCGGCCCTCCCACTCAGGCCCGGTGGTTCAGGTCAGCCCGGCCCAACCTCCACAGGCCCATCCACCCATCCACGCCGACCGAGCTGGGCGCAGCCCGCCAGCCAGCCGGCTCAGACGGCTCAGACGGCTCAGACGGCTCAGTCGGATCAGCCAGGTCGACCCAGTCGACTCAGTAGGCGACGGTGAACCGCTGACGCGTGTGTGCCGGCTTCTCGACCTCGTCGAGCAGGGCGACCGCGTAGTCCTCCACGGAGATCCGCGACGCGCCGCTGTCGTCCACCAGGAGCTGGTCGCCGCCGAGCCGGAACCGCCCGGTCCGCTCCCCCGGCGCGATCTCCGCGGCCGGGGACAGGTACGTCCAGTCGACGTCGTCGCCCTCGGCCCGCAGCGCCGCGAGGGCGTCCGCCTGCGCCCGCGCCTCCGGCAGGTAGGCAGCCGGGAAGTCCGGCGTGTCGACCAGGAGCGCGCCCGGCGCGACCTCCAGGCTGCCCGCGCCGCCCACCACGACCAGCCGGGCGCCCGCGGTCCGCGCGGCGTCGAGGAGCCGGCGGGCGGCGTCGGCCAGCGTGGCCCCGGGGGACGCCTTCGACGAGATCGCGCTGATCAGCACGTCCGCCCCGGCCACGACGTCGGCGAGGAACGGGGCGTCGAACAGGCTGCCGGTCCGCACCGTCAGGCCAGGCCGCCCCGCCGGGCCGCTGGCGTTCCGCGCGACCGCCGTCACCTCGTGCCCCCGGCGGAGCGCCTCGTCGAGCACCCGACGACCAATCATCCCGGTGGCGCCAACCAGTACGAGCTTCATGTCCCACTCCTGTCGTTCTCGCAGGTCAGACCACGGTATCTACTGGTTATCGAGTACTTCAACGTGCTATAGATACCCTGTGGTTACCGAAGAGCCGGCACCGGTGCCGGACCCCAACCTGTACGACCCGGACTGCCCGACCCGGCTGGTGCTGGACCGGATCGGCGACCGGTGGACGGTGCTCGTCGTGCTGCTGCTCTCCCAGAAGAGCCCCATGCGGTTCACCGAGCTGCGGCGACACGTGGGCGGGATCGCGCCGAAGGTCCTGACCCAGACGCTGCGCGCCCTGGAACGGGACGGCCTGCTCAGGCGCACGGTGTACGCGGAGGTCCCACCCCGCGTCGAGTACGAGCTGACCGAGCTGGGCAGGTCCCTCCGCGCCCCCATCACCGCGATCGGCCGGTGGGCCGAACGTCACGTCGGGGAGGTGCTCGACGCCCGCGCCAGCTACGACGACGACCAGCGCGCGGACCAGGTCGACGCCTGAACCGCCCCCCGGTTCGCACCCGTCCGGCGGACCGCCTACACTTTCCGGGTTGCCTCGGCGAGGGTGGGCCTCGCGCCTGGCGTGATCGACGCGGCGGCGCTGATGCCGCGCGCTGTCCTCACCCCACCGCGCCCCCGCCGCCGCAGGCCGAAGACCCCACACCCGCCCGACGTCATCGAGGAGCACCACCGTGTCCGAGGTCCGTCTCGCCGCCGAGCCGCGCACCGAGTTTGGCAAGGGCGCCGCCCGTCGCACCCGTCGCGCCGGCAAGATCCCCGCGGTGCTCTACGGTCACGGCTCTGACCCCAAGCACCTGGCGCTGCCCGCCCTGGAGTTCGCCCGCGTGGTCCGCGAGCACGGCCACAACGCCGTGCTGACCCTGGACCTGGGCGACGGCAACAGCGAGCTGGCGCTGACCAAGACCGTCACCACGCACCCGATCAAGAACTACATCGAGCACGTCGACCTGCTGCTGGTGCAGCGGGGCGAGCAGGTCACCGTCGAGGTGCCGGTGGTCGTCACCGGCGAGCCCGCCCCGGGCACCCTGCTGACCCAGGAGCTGACCGAGGTCACCCTCCAGGCCGAGGCGCTGCACATCCCCGAGCAGGTCGAGCTGTCCGTGGCCGGCGTGGGCGCCGGCACCCAGATCCACGCCCGTGAGCTGTCGCTGCCCCAGGGCGTCACCCTGGTCACCGACGCCGAGGCCCTGGTCGCGAACGTCGTGCCCGCCCCGACCGCCGCCCAGATGGAGGCCGAGGGTGGCGCCGCCGAGCCCGCCGAGGCCGCGGAGGCCGCCGCCGAGGCGTGAGCCCCCTGCCCTCAGACGTCGGGCGTTGACGGGTACTGACGGGCGAAGGGTCGGGCGGGCCGTCGTGATCACGGCGATCACCAGGCCCGCCGAGGCCCACGCGGTCGGCCCGGCCACCGTGGCCGGAACCGGCCACCGCAGCACGAACGCGAACGGCGCGTCGCCTCCGGGCGGCGCGCCGTTCGCGCACACCGAGCGAGCGACCGGAGCGGGGAGCGACAGGTGACGGAGGAGCTGGCGCTGGTGGTCGGCCTGGGCAACCCCGGGCCGGCGTACGCGGGCAACCGGCACAACGCCGGGTTCATGGTGCTGGACGAGCTGGCCGCGCGGATGGGCGGCCGGTTCAAGGCGCACCGCAGCGGCGCGGAGGTCGTCGAGGGGCGGCTGGCCGGGCGCAGGGCCGTGCTGGTGAAGCCCCGCTCGTTCATGAACGTCTCCGGCGGGCCCGTGGTCGGGGCCGCCCGGTTCTACAAGGTCGCGCCGTCCTCGCTGGTCGTCGTGCACGACGAGCTGGACATCGACTTCGGCGCGGTGCGGATCAAGCTCGGCGGCGGCGAGGGCGGGCACAACGGCCTGCGCTCGATCTCCAAGTCCCTCGGGGCCAAGGACTACTACCGGGTGCGGTTCGGCATCGGCCGCCCGCCCGGCCGGATGGACCCCGCCGACTACGTGCTGCGTGACTTCTCCACGGTCGAGCGCAAGGAACTGCCGTTCGTCATCGACCGCTGCGCGGACGCGGTGGAGTCGTTGCTGACCGACGGCATCGAGGTCGCGCAGAACAAGTTCCACGCCCTCTGACCAGGGGATCGGGGCGCCCGCCAGCGCCCCGCCTTCGCGCAGCCTTCGCGCGGCTGTCGCTCAGGCGTCGAGGAGCGGGGCGAGCCGGTCCCGGGCCGCGGCGCGGCGCAGCTTGCCGGACGGCGTCTTGGGCAGGCTCGACGGCGGGAGCACCACCACGTTGACGGGGCGGGCGCCGACCGCGTCCATCACGCGGGCCGTCACCTCGCGCCGCAGCGCGCGTTCCGCCGACGGGTCTCCCGCCAGCCGCGACTCGACCGCGACCGCGAACCGTTCCCGCCGGCTGCCGGCGTCCAGCCGCAGCGCGACCGCGTTGCCGGCCCTGACCCCGTCCACGGCGCAGGCCGCCCGCTCGATGTCGGTCGGGTAGATGTTGCGGCCGCCCATGATGATCACGTCCTTGCGGCGGCCGCACACCACGACCTCGCCCGAGGCGAGGTAGCCCTCGTCGCCGGTGTCCAACCACCCGTCCGCGTCCTGGGCCGGGACCGGGCCGTCGGTGGTGAGGTAGCCGGGGGTGACGGAGGTCCCGCGCAGCCGCAGCAGCCCGACCTCCCGGTCGCCCAGCTCGCGGCCGTGCTCGTCGACCACCCGCACCTCCAGACCCGCCAGTGGCGGGCCGAGCAACGGGAAGGCGCGCACCGGCCTGCCCGCGTGCCCGGCGCGGCCGGCGGCCGTCGTCGCGCCGGTGGCGGTGTGGGCCGTCGCGCCGGTCGCGGTGTGGGCCGTCGCGCCGGTGGCGGTGTGGGCCGTCGCGTCGGTCGCGGTGTCCGTCACCGCGTCGGCCACGGTGTCGGCCGTCGCGTCTGCCATGGCGTCCGTCCCCGCGCCGGTCACGGGGACCGCGCGTCCTCGCAGCGCCAACGTCTCGGCGTCGACCACGTCCACGCGCGGCCCGCTCCCCAGCCGGGCGAAGGACACGCCGAGCGTCGCCTCCGCCATGCCGTAGGCGCAGACCATGCTCTCCCGGCGCAGCCCGAACCGCGCTCCCGCGTCGAGGAACGCGCGCACCGCCTCGGGATCGATCGGCTCGGCCCCGTTCAACGCGAACCGCAGGGTCGAGAGGTCGTACGCGCCGTCCGGCGCCTTGGCCAGCTTCCGGCCGGCGACGGCGTAGGCGAAGTTCGGGCCGGCGGTCACGGTGCCGCCGTACTCGCTGATCAGCTCCATCCACAGCAGCGGGCGGCCGAGGAAGTCGGCGGGGGTGGCCTTGACCAGCTCCAGGCCGAAGACCATCGGCGCGGTCAGGCAGCCGACCATGCCCATGTCGTGGAACAGCGGCAGCCACGACACCACCACGTCCGCGCCGACGTCCAGCCGGGCGGCGGCGGTCATCGCGTCGAGGTTGGCGGCGAGGTTGTCGTGGGTGATGCGCACCGCCTTGGGGTCGGCGGTCGAGCCGCTGGTGAGCTGGAGCAGGGCGGTGTGCCCGCCGTCGACCGGGACCGGCTCGGCCAGCGGGGTCCCGGCCAGCTCGGTGATCCGCCGGAACGCGACCCGGTGCTGGCGGAGCACGTCGCCGACGGCGTCGAACGGGTCGCCGAGCAGCACCAGCCGCGCGTCGATCATCCGCAGGACCCGCAGGGTGTCGGCGGCCCATGTGGCGAGATCGGTGCGGGCCGTGGGCTGGTGCAGCATCGTGACGCTGCCACCGGCCAACCACACGGCCTGCGCGGCCGGGGCGATCAGGGCCGGGTCCCCGGCGAGCACGGCCACCGCGTCGCCCGGCCGCACCTCGGCCCCGACGAGCGCCCCGGCCATCCGCAGCGCGTCCCGGTGCACCTCGGCCCAGACGCGCCGCGCGGGACGGGCGGGCGCTCCGGTCGTCATGCCGCGTTCGAGGCCGCGGGCGCTCCGCGCCGTGGCCACCAGCTCGTCCACGAACCGGCTCATGCTGCGGAGGGTACGACCGGAGATCGACTCTCGGCCCCCCTCGACCCGACAACAACCCGTCCGGGGTGTTGTCCGGAGAGAACGAGTGATCGTGACGACGACGGGTCCAGGACCGGCGGCACGGAATCTGACCGAAGGTGTCAATACCGTCACCCTTCGCACGCGTCGTCGGTAGCGTTCGGACGAGAGTCGAGGTGGGCGCCAGTGCTCGACCGCCCGACGGTCGAGCACGGCCACGAGCACCCGTGGGAGTGGCGGTGACCGACGAGCAGGGCCGGCGGGAGGACCGCCCGGGCGCGCACCATCTCCGCGTCGAGGGCCGGATCGGCGGCCACAGCGTGCAGGCCGGCCGGATCGACGGCGGCGTGCACATCCACCCGACGGCCCCGGCAACGCGACGACGAGCCGTGTTCCTGTGGCTCGCGCCGGCGCTGACGCTCGTGGTGGCCGTCGCCGCGTTCGTCTTCTGGCTCTACGGCCCCAGGACCACGGCGGCTCCCGGGCCGGGCGGGGACGGGAACCGGGCGGGCGACCCGCCGCACCACGACGTGCCGTTGACGGCCAAGGTGAGCACGGTTCACGGGTGCCCGGGCGGCAACTGGGTCGTCCCCCAGGGGGTCGACCTCGCCGCGCTGCCGCCCGCGGACGCCCTCAACGACGAGTGGGCGCGCAGGCAGGGTGCGGTGGCGGCCTCCCAAGCGGTCTACAGCATCACGATCCAGGGGAAGTCGCCCAGCGTCGCCGTCGTGCTCCAGCAGATGCGGGTGAAGGTGCTCGACAGGGAGCCCGCGCCCAGCACCGGGGTCCTCGTCAGGACCTGCACGGGAGCCGGCGACAAGTTCCCCCGGCACTTCCGCGTCGACCTGGACCAGAAGACCCCGAGGGCGACGCCCCTGGCCGGTGACGGGCCGGAACCGGGCGACGGGCAGGGCGAACCGGCGGTGGGGTTCCCCTACCAGGTCTCGGCCACCGACACCGAGGTCTTCTGGCTGTTCGCCGTCACCCGGGCGCACACGGTCCGGTGGCGGGTCGAGCTGGACTGGACGGCCATGGGCAGGACGGGCACGTACACCATCGACCACGACGGCGACCCGTTGCGGACCGCGGCGGGCGACGCGCTGCCGGGGCACGACCACACCTGACAGCGCGACCCGCCCTGGCGGCCCGCCTCAGGAGACCTGCTCGGCCAGCTCCATCCAGCGCTGCTCGACCTCGTCCTTCTCGGCGAGCACGGCCCGCAGCTCGGCGTCCAGCGCCAGCAGCCGGTCCGGCTCGGTGGCGGCGGCCGCGAGCGCGGCGTGCAGCTCGGCCTCCCGCGCGGCGAGGCGGTCGAGCTGCCGCTCCAACTTGGCCAGTTCCTTCCGCGCGGCGCGCAGGTCGGCGCCGGACGGGCCGCTCCTGGCGACCGGCTCGGCGGGGCGTGACGGCTCCTCGGCCACCCTCGCCACCGGGCTGGTCGCGCCCTCCCTGCGCCGCAGGTACTCCTCGATGCCGCCGGGCAGGTGGGTGATGCGGCCGTCGCCGAACAACGCCACCACCGTGTCGCAGACCCGCTCCACCAGGTACCGGTCGTGGGAGACCACCACGAGCGTGCCCGGCCACGAGTCGAGCAGGTCCTCGAGCTGCTGGAGGGTGTCGATGTCCAGGTCGTTGGTGGGCTCGTCGAGCAGCAGGACGTTCGGCTCCGCCATGAGCAGCCGGGCGAGCTGGAGCCGCCGCCGCTCACCGCCGGACAGGTCGCCGACCGGGGTCCACTGGCGGCCCTGGGGGAAGCCGAACCGCTCGGCGAGCTGCGAGGCGGTCAGCTCGTGCTTGCCGAGCCACACGCGCCGCGCGACCTCCTCGATCGCCTCCAGGACACGCAGCTCGGCCGGCAGGTCGTGCAGCTCCTGGGTGAGGTGGGCCAGCCGCACGGTCTGGCCCTCGACGCGGCGGCCGGCCTCGGGCTCGCTGTCGCCGGCCAGCAGGCGCAGCAACGTGGTCTTGCCCGAGCCGTTCACGCCGACCAGGCCGATCCGGTCGCCGGGGCCGATCCGCCAGGTGACGCCGTCCAGCAGGACCCGGCCGTCGTCGCCGGGGATGGACAGCGAGACGTCCTCCAGCTCCAGCACGGTGCGGCCGAGCCGGCGCTTGGCGAAGGCCAGCAGCTCCACGCTGTCCCTGGGCGGCGGCACGTCCGAGATCAACGCCTCGGCGGCCTCGATGCGGAACCGGGGCTTGGAGGTGCGGGCGGGAGCCCCGCGCCGCAACCAGGCCAACTCCTTGCGGGCGAGGTTGCGCCGCTTCTCCTCCAGCGTCTCGGCGAGCCGGGCCCGCTCCGCCCGCGCGAACACCCAGTCCGCGTAGCCGCCCTCGTACTGCTCGACGCGCCCGCCGACGACCTCCCAGGTCCTGGTGCAGACCGTGTCGAGGAACCAGCGGTCGTGGGTGACCACGACCAGCGCGCAGCGCCGGGCGAGGAGGTGGTCGGCCAGCCAGCGCACGCCCTCGACGTCCAGGTGGTTGGTGGGCTCGTCCAGCACCACCAGGTCCAGGTCGCGGACCAGGGCGGCGGCCAGCGCGACGCGGCGGCGCTCGCCGCCGGACAGCGGCCCGACCCTGGTGTCCAGCCCGAGCGCGGAGATGCCCAGGCCGTCCAGCACCGACCGCACCCGGGGGTCGGCCGCCCACTCGTGGTCGGCGGCGTGGCCGAGCGGGTCGATCACGCACTCGCGGATCGTGGCCTCCGGCGGCAGCTCGGCGCGCTGGGTGACCACCGCCATCCGCAGGTCGCGGGCGCGGCTGACCCGGCCCTCGTCGGGCGGCTCGACGCCGGCCAGCACCTCCAGCAGGGTGGTCTTGCCCCCGCCGTTGAGACCCACGACGCCGATCCGGTCGCCGGTGTTGACGCCGAGCGAGACGGCGTCGAGCAACGCGCGGACGCCGAAGCTCTTGCTGACCGACTCCAGGTTGACCAGGTTGGCCACGAAACTCTTTTCCTCCTGCGCTCGCGCGCGCTGACGCTCGTCGGCCCGGTCCCCGCCGGCGTGGCGGGGCGCTCCGGGCTACGCGTGGACCTCGGGCGGGGTGGGCCGGGTGGGTTCCTCGCAGGCCACGACCCTGGCTCCCGGCACCGGCCCCTGCGCCACCCTGACGGTGCGGCACACGCCGGCGCCGGACAGCTCCGCGGCCACGCGGACCGCCGAGGCACCGTCGGCGCACAGGAAGGCGCAGGTGGGGCCGGAGCCGGAGACGATGCCGGCGAGCGCGCCCGCGGCGACGCCGGCCCGCAGCGTGCGCCGCAGGGAGGGCCGCAGCGAGACCGCCGCCGACTGGAGGTCGTTGCCCAGCAGCAGGGCGAGCTGCCGGGGGTCGCCGGTCGCCAGGGCCTCCAGCACCGGCTCGACCGCGCCCACCCTGGGTGGCCGGCTCTCCGCCCGCAGCCGGTCCAGCTCGCGGTAGACGTCGGGGGTGGACAGGCCGCGCCGGTCCAGGGCGACGACCCAGTGGAAGGTGTGCCGCCCGAGCACCGGGACGAGGCGTTCGCCGCGGCCGGCGCCGAGCGCGGTGTTGCCGTAGAGCGCGAACGGCACGTCGCTGCCCAGGCGCGCGCCCACCTCGGCGAGCTCGTCGCGGGTCATGTCCAGCTTCCACAGCGCGGCCAGGCCGACCAGGGTGGCGGCGGCGTCGGCGCTGCCGCCGGCCATGCCGCCGGCGACCGGGATGCCCTTGCGGATGACGACCCGCACCTTGGGGTCGTAGGGGTCGCGCCCGGTGCGCTCGGCCAGCGCCTGCACGGCCCGCCAGGCGAGGTTGGACGCGTCCGTGGGCACGGTGGCCGCGCCCTCGCCGTGGACCTCGACCCCGGGGTCGTCGGCGACCGCGACGGTGACCTCGTCGGTCAGCGACAACGCCTGGAAGACGGTGACCAGCTCGTGGTAGCCGTCCGGCCGAACGTCACCGACGGACAGGTGCAGATTGACCTTGGCGGGCACGCGGACGGTGACCGGAGGAGGGACGACGGCGAGCACGTCCGTCGAGCCTACGCGGCGTCGCGCTCCGCCCGCACTTAGCCGGCTCACGACCGCACCTCCACCCGGTCCCGGACGCCCCAGCGAGGCCGTCCCCTCACCCGTCGGTCACGCGGCACCCCCCGAACGGGGGTGGCCCTGACCTCCGATCGTCCCTCATTCCGGTAAACCTGCGGTGACGACACCCGATCAGGGGCGGACAGACGCCGGCGGCGGTCGTGCGGGAGACCCCGCGCGACCGCCGCCCTGCGCCGCGTCTCAGCTCGTGGCCGAGGTGACCGCGCCCTGGAAGTTCTTCTCGATGTACTCCTTGACCCGCGGCGAGGTCAGCAGCTCCTGGAGCTTCTTGATCCGCTCGTCCCCGGCGAGCTCGGGCCGGGTGACCAGGCCGTTGGCGTAGGGGTTGCCCTCGGCCTTCTCCACCGCCAGCGCCGTCTTCAGGTCCTGGCCGGCCTGGAGCGCGTAGTTGCCGTTGATGACCGCGGCGTCGACCTCGTCCAGGCTGCGCGGCACCTGGGCCGCCTCCAGCTCGACGATCTGGAGGTTCTTCGGGTTCTTCGTGACGTCGTTCTTGGTGGCGGTCCGCTCGGTGCCCGCCTTCAGCTCCAGCACGCCGTTCTGGGCGAGCAGGGTCAGCGCCCTGGCCTCGTTGGTCGGGTCGTTGGGCACCGCGACCTTCGCGCCGTCGGCCAGCTCGGCCAGCGACTTCACGCCCTTCTTGGAGAAGGCGGCCAACGGCTCCAGGTGGACGGGGCCGACCCAGTGGAGCTTCACGCCCTTGTCGGCCTCGAACTTCTCCAGGTAGGGCTTGTGCTGGAAGTAGTTGGCCTCCAGGCTCTTCTCCGCCAGCGAGGTGTTCGGCGTCACGTAGTCGGTGATCTCGACGACCTCCAGCTTGAGGCCCTTGTCCTTCGCCAGCTCGTCCTTGACGTAGTTGAGGATCTGGGCGTGCGGCACCGGGCTCGCGCCGACCCGCAGCGGCGCCTCGGGGTCCTTCGCGGCGTCGGAGCCGCCGCCGCACGCGGACAGGCCCAGGGTCACGGTGGTGGCCAGCACGGCCGCGGTGAGGGCGCGGAATCGCATCGATGGGTCCTTTCGGGTGCGCGTCGGCCCGCCACCGGACGTGGCGCGACGCGGGCCGGGCGGGTCCGCCCGGCGTTCGGGGTGGGTGTGGGACGGGGGCGGGGTGTCAGGCGTTGACGCGGCGGCGGCGGTCCAGCAGGCGCGCCGCGCGGTCGAAGCCGAACTGCACGACGATCACCAGGACGGCGAGGACCACGATCGACGCGATCATCACGCGGGTGTCGTAGCGCTGGTAGCCGTAGCGGATCGCGAGGTCGCCGAGGCCGCCGGCGCCGACGACGCCGGCCATGGCCGAGTAGCCGACGAGCGCGACCAGGGTGACGCCGATCGCGCCGACCAGCCCGGGGGCGGACTCGCGGAGCAGCACGCTGTGCACGATCTTCATCCGGCTCGCGCCGGTCGTCACCGCGGCCTCCACGACCGTGGCGTCGACCTCGCGCAGGGCGTTGTCGACCAGCCGGGCCACGAAGGGCACCGCGCCGACCGTCAGCGGCACGATCGCCGCCTCGGCGCCCAGCGTGGTCCCGGCGACGACCTTGGTGAACGGGGAGATCGCCAACAGCAGGATGATGAACGGCATCGAGCGGCCGACGTCGACGACGAGGGACAGCAGGCGGTGCGCCAGGCGTCGCGGGCTCAGCCCTCCCGGTGCGGTCACATGGAGCAGCACCCCGAGCGGGACGCCGAACAGCGCCGCGAACACCGTCGCCACGCCCACCATGTAGATCGTGTCACCGGTCGCCTCCAGCACGAGCTGGAAGACCTTGGACCAAGGCGTTTCCGCCTTCACGCAGCTACCTCCTCGCGTGTGGCGCGACGCACCACACCGCCGTGCTCGGTGATGAAGTCCAGCGCCGCGTCCGCGCGGTCGCCGGAGAGGCCGACGCGGAACCGCGCGACCGGGGTGTCGGCGAGCCGGGTCAGGCCGCCGCCCAGCACGGCCAGCCGCACGCCGAAGCGGGTGGACGCCTCGGGCAGCAGCGCGCCGACCGCGGCGAAGCCGACCAGCGTGACGTCGGCGATCCGGTCGTACCGGCCGTACCCGGTGTCACTGTCCACACTGGACAGACCAGTGATCTGGTCGGTGGTGGGCAGCAGCGCGGAGGCGGTGCGGCTCTGCCGCGCGACGAGGTCCAGCACCCTGCCGTGCTCGACGACCCGACCCTTCTCCAGCACCGCCACGTCGTCGCAGATCCGCCGGACGACGTCCATGTCGTGCGTGACGATCAGGACCGTCACGCCCAGCTCGGCGCGGGCCCTGTCCAGCACGCCCAGCACCGACGCCGTGGTCTCCGGGTCCAGCGCCGAGGTCGGCTCGTCGGCCAGCAGCACCGACGGGCTGCCGGCCAGCGCCCTGGCGATCGCCACGCGCTGCCGCTGACCGCCGGAGAGCTGGTCCGGGTAGGCGCCGGCCTTGTCGGCGAGGCCGACCAGTTCGAGCAGCTCCAGCACGCGGGCGCGCCGCTGCAACCGGGCCGCGCCGGCCGACTCCAGCGGCAGCGCGACGTTGCCGGCGGCTGTGCGTTGCCGCAACAGCGAATCCCCTTGCGGCACAACACCGATCTTGCGCCGGGCGGCGCGCAGCGCGGCCCCGCTGAGGCTCACCAGGTCGGTGCCGTCGACCCGGATGGCGCCGGCGTCCGGCTTCTCCAGCAACGCGACGCACCGCGCGAGGGTCGACTTGCCGGCGCCGCTCTGCCCGACGACGCCGCACACGGTGCCCTGCGGCACCTCCAGCGACACGCCGTCCAGCGCCACGAGGGTCTCGCCACGCCCTCGGAAGGTCTTGACCAGGTTCTCGACAGTGATCACGTCAACTCCACGGCAGCACGCGACCGGGCGCCACCGCCGCACGGGCCGCTCAGGGCGAGCGGCGGCGCGGAGGCGTCCGATGTGGACTCAGGAAGGGGGGTTCGCTGGATCAGGCGTCGACGCGCCGACAGCCGGACGCGGTGCGTCGGCACTGGTCGACCACACGCCGACGCGTGAGCATTCGCTGCATTCGCTGACGAGGCATCTCGGCTCCATCGCTCCTGGCGTTAGCACCTGCCCCCCAGGGGTGGTTGCTGCGGCGTCGTCGAGCCAGGTCTCTCGGCCGCTCGGGATGGATTGCCCGGACAGTAGACAGCACGCGTCCCACGAATGGCAAGCCCAGGGGCGTCCCAGGACGTGGATCGTTCGCCACATCACACCTGCGGCCGAACGCATCCCGTGCTATCGCACCAGTCCGTGATCACACAATCACCCGTCGTGCCGCTAGCCCTCCGGACCTGACCCGCCCCGCGCACCCGCGCTCGACGGGCGACGGGCGACGGGCGACGGGCGACGGGCGACGGGCGACGGGCGACGGGCGACGGGCGACGGGCGACGGGCGACGGGCGACGGGCGAGCGTACGGCTTGTCGACGTCCCCGTGGCGTTCCCCTCAGGAGTCCCGCCAGCGACCCGAAGACCGCGGGCCCCCGCCGCCTACAGGGCTTAGTAAGGGGGGAACCCCCATCTCGAACATCGCACGCGGCACCGACAGAAACGGGGCATCGGATCACCCGGAGGAACGAAGGCAGGCCAGAAATGCCCCGAGCGG
>NZ_JAMTCP010000013.1 GCF_024171885.1 Streptoalloteichus tenebrarius
CCTCCTTGACCAGAGGCAACGCGGCGCGCAGGCGGCGGTTGTAGCCGGACTGGCCCGGCAGGTCAGGAAACGCCCCGGGCAGGTGGTCAGGCACGAACCGCAGCCACCGTGCCTCGGAGGTGAACCCGAGCAGCGCCTGGGCCACCGCGAGGGTGATCAGCTCCGCATCAGTGAGCTTGGGAGGTCGGCCCCACCGGGGCCTGCCAGCCAGGTAATCGTCGATCTTGACGTAGAGTGCGGTGAGAAGGGTGTTCAGGTCGGTCGTCACAAACTGATCTTGAGCACCCTTCGTCCGTCTCCCGGCACCACCCCGGACTTACGCATTACTCGTCTAGGTGTGCTGTCCGCGAAGCTGGTGTGGTTGGTCTGGTTCGACCTGCCGGCGCGATCAACCGCCGATCGACGAACTCGACCGGGAGGTCTCAGTGGGCCCAGCTTCGTGCGCGCCCACCAGCACGCCGTCGCGCCGGCCGCACGTCCCGCCCCCTGTATGCGGGACGTGCGGCGGGCACAACGCACCAGATGACCATGCCATCGGCCGCTTCCACTGCGGACCGACCACGGAGATTCCTCTCTCGCGCGGCGGGCACGGCCGGCCACAGACGATCGTGCCCACCGGTGTCGACATCAGTGACCGCACCACATTTCACCCAGGTGATGCGGACATCTCGTTCCGTCATCCCGGTTCGGCATGGCCTACCAAGGCGAGCCGGGTGATCGCGGACAAGGATTGCTCCAGTCGCGCCCACTCCGCTCACCTTCGTCGGGGGCCGGGCCACCACCCCAAGCGCCAGGGCCAGCAAGCCCACCGTGCCCGCCGTGACGGGTCGGTGGCCGGCCACCCACCTACGATCCCGTGATCCACCCACGCCGAACCATGGCGAACGCCGCTTCGACCGGCTCACACGGTTCCGCGCGATCACCAGCCGCTATGACGGACCACCTCCTCTCGAGGCGTGATCTGGCCGCCCCGCTCCTTCGACGACACGCAGGACACGTCCTAGGTGTACTGACCTCAAAGCTGGTGTGGCTGATCTGATGTGAGCCCGGGGCGTGTTACGCGCGCACGAGTTGACCGACGAGCAGTGGTAGGCGATCGAGCCGTTGTTGTGTGGCTTGACCTGCTGGAACGGCATAGGCCAGCCCTGGGAGAGGTGTCGACCCGCTCTGGCGGTGGTCACGCGTCGGAACCCTGACCACTGTGGTGACAGGTGTGCGGGTGATCGCCGAGGTGATCAGTGAACCCGACCGGGAGGTCTCGGTCGGCTCCAGTACCGTGCGTGCCCACCAGCACGCCGCCGCACCTCCGCGTCACTCACGGCGAATCGTGCGGTGGGCAGGGTGAGCCAGTTGATCTTGCCCTCGGGCGCTCTCCTCCCCGCTTTCGACCCCGCCGCCGACCCCCGCCGCACCGTGGTCGAACGATGCATTAGCCGGCTTCAGCAGTTCCGCGCCATCGCCAGCCGCTACGACGGACCGCCATCTCCCACCGAGGCGTGATCGAGCTGGCCACCCCGCTCATCCGGCTTTGAGAACAGACCCTCGGGCCTGTCTTCAAAGCCGATGTGGCTGATCTGGTGCAGGCGATCGAGCCGTTGTTGCCCGCCTCCCGTGCGATGGGACGCCCACGGCGGACGAGGCATCCGTGCGATCAACGGGATGGCTGGTCTGGTCACGCGCCAATACCGTGACCACTCGGGTGACAGGTGTGCGGGTGATCGCCGAGGCGATGAACGAACTCGACCGGGAGGTTCGGGTCGGCCCCAGTTTCGTGCGTGCCCACCAGCACGCCGCCGGCGCGCCGCACCTCCGCGTCCCCCACAAGGGAGAGGGATCGTGCGGAGTGCAGGGTGAGAGCCAGATGATCACGCCCTCGGCTGCTCCCGCGGTGGACCCACCACGACGATCCCTCTCGCCTGCGGCGGCCACGGTCGGTCACTACTCGGTGGTGTTGACCGGCGGCAACATCAACGACCGCACCACGTTCACCCAGGTCATGAGGACGCGCAGGACAGGACCTAGGCGGCGGGCCGGACGAGGTCCCCCAGTGGCACGCCGGCCAGCGCCCGCACCTCGCGGGCGAGGTGGGCCTGGTCGGCGTACCCCGCCCCGCCGGCGACCTCGGCGAACGGCACACCCGACCGGGCCAACGCGAGCGCGCGGCGCAGCCGCAGGACCCTGGCCAGGGTCTTGGGTCCGTAGCCGAAGGCGTCGCGGCAGCGGCGGTGGAGCTGCCGCGCGCCCACCCCGACCCGCTCGGCGGTCGTCGTGACCGGCTCGCCGGCCGCCGCGCCGGCCACGATCACCGGGAGGGCCGGGTCCGGTGGAGTCGTCGTGTGGCGCAGCCGCTCCGCCGCGACCTCCTCCAGGAACCGGCCCCGCCGCGCCGCCGCGCCGACCTGGTCGGTGAGGCGGCGCACCCGCGCGGACGGCCACAGGTCCGCCAGCGGCACGCGGCGGTCCCGCAGCTCGTGGGCCGGCACGCCGAGCACCGCCGGTCCCACCCCGGGGGCGAACCGCAGGCCGGTGTAGGACGCGCCCGGCGCGCCCACCGCGACCTGGGCGGTCGTGTCCGGGCCGGCCACCAGCAGGCACCCGTCGACCCAGATCAGGTCGAGGCAGCCGTCGGGCAGCACCCGGTGGCTGTCTCCCTCCGCCCCCACTGTCCTGGTCCACACCGCCGAGCCGGGCAACACCGAGGACCGCTCCCGATACACGCCTCCCAGCATTCCACCCACCGACGAGCGGGTGACGTGCGATCATGCCCGCCGGGTTCTCGACAGGAGGAAGGGTCACGGATGCGGGACTTCGTCACGGGGCTGCGCCTGTTCGGCCGGGGGTGGGGCATCGTCCTGCGCTCCCCGCGGCTGCTGGTGCTCGGGGCCGTCCCCGCGCTGCTGACCTCCGTGCTGATGCTGGGCGCGTGGGTGGCGCTGGCCGTGTGGATCGGCGACCTCGCCGCGTGGCTGACCCCGTTCGCCGACGGCTGGGGCGACACCGCGCGCCTCGCCGCCAGGATCGTCGCCGGGATCGCCGTGCTCGGCGGGGCGGTGGCGGTCGGCGTCGTCGCGTTCAGCGCGCTGACCCTCGCCGTCGGCGAGCCGTTCTACGAGCGGATCGCCGAGATCGTGGAGGACGGGCTGGGCGGCGTGCCGAACGCGGTGGAGACCGGGTGGTTGCGCGGCCTGGCGCGGGGCCTTCGCGAGGCCGTGGTGCTGGTGTTCGTGTCGGCGCTGTGCGCGGTGCCGCTGTTCCTCGCCGGGTTCATCCCCGTGCTCGGCCAGACGGTCGTGCCGGTGGTCGGCGCCTGCGTCGGCGCGTGGATGCTCGTGCTGGAACTGGTGGGTGTGGCCTTCGAACGGCGGGGGCTTGGCCTGGCGGAGCGCCGCCGCGCGCTGCGGGGGCGTCGCGCGCTCGTCCTCGGCATGGGGGTGCCGACCTACCTGTTGAGCATCGTGCCGTTCGCGGCGGTCGTGGTGATGCCGGCCGCGGTCGTGGGGGCCACCCTGCTGGGGCGGGAGCTGCTGGGCCGACCGACCGGGGTACGCGGGGCCTGATCGGGTGCGGGACGAACGGGGTGTGCCGCGCGTCCGCGCGGGTGGGATCGGCTGATTCGCTGGACCCGTCCCGACCGGGGTTCCTACCGTGTCGCCCGGGACATCCGCCGGGGCGTCCACCGCGGCGCGCGCGGTCCGCGGTGGGCTCGGCCACCGGCGGGTGACCCGTGGCGGGACCAGACGTGGAGCCAGGGGAGGGGCGACCCGTATGTCTTCGTCGGTGCCCGAGAAGGCCGACCGCGTCGACGCTCCGGTCGTCGACCAGCGCACTGTCCAACCCGTTGAACCGACCCTCCGTCAGCCCGCCGACCCGACCACTGACCAGCCCGCCGACCGGATCGCAGACCCGACCGCAGACCCGACCGCAGACCGGACCGCGGACCGGACCGGGGGCACGACCACCGACGAGACCGCGGACCGGACCCCAGACGACCCAACAGCAGACCGAACCGGGGTGGCGCCCGTCGCGCCGTGGGAGCGGCGGCGTCGCGCGGTCACGGCGATGGTCCTCACCACGGTCCTGGTCGCCGGACAGCAGTACGCGGTGGTCCCCCTCCTCACCGAGCTGGGACGGGACTGGTCGGCCCCGCCGGCCGACCTCACCGAGCTGGTCAGCGCGTTCGGCGTCGCCGCGGTCGCGGCCTTCCTGCTCGGCGGGTCCGCCGCCCGCCGGCTCGGCACCCGGCCGGCCATGGCGCTGGCCATGGCCGTGCTCGCCTTCGGCAGCGCCGCGCTGGCCGCGGCCCCGTCGTTGGCGGCCGGCGGCGCGTTCCGCGTGGTCCAGGGGGTCGGCGCCGGGTTCTTCCTCGCCGGGGCCCTGACCCACCTGCGGGACCGGGTCGCGCCGGACCGGTGGCCGGCGGCGGCGCGGTGGGTCGTTCTCACGGTGGTCGGCGCGGGTGTGGCCGGCCCTGCCCTCGCCGAGGCGGTGGCCGCGCTCGTCGGGTGGCGCGGCGTGTTCGGGGCGGGCGCGGTGGCCCTGGTCTGGTCAGGGGCCTGGCTGCACCTGGTGCTGGCCACGGCCGTGCACGGCCCGAGGGGCGTGCTGCTGCCGTCGTTGCGGCAGAAGGGGAAGGTGCTGGCGCGCCCGAGGGCGGCCGTGTTGTGCCTGGCCATGGCGCCCGTCCTCGGCGGCGTGGGCGTGGTCGGGACGGCGTTGGAGTCGCTGGGGCCGGAGACGGTGAGCGGGGACGCCGACACGATGGTCGCCGTGCGGACCGCGGCCGTCGCCCCGGTGGCGCTCGTCGCGCTGGCCGGGGGATTCCTCCGGCGGCTGCGGGCGTTGCGGGTGGCGGCGACGGCGTTGGTCGTCGACGCGGCGGCCACGGCGGCGCTGGCCGTGGGCGGCGGCTCGGTGGGCGTGGTGGCCGTGGCCCTGGTGTTGGTGACGCTCGGCGTGGCGGTGGCCGCGCCGGCCCTGCACGAGGCGTTGGCCGCCGTGGCCGGCGAGGCGCGCGACTCCGTCCTGTCCCTGTCGCTGGTGACGCTCGTGCTCGGCGCGAGCCTGGAGCCCCGGCTGGTGTCGGTGCTCGGCTCGGCCGGGCTCCCCCTCGTCCTCGGGGTGGTCGCGGCCGCGTTCCTGGTGGCCGCCGGTCTCGTCGTGTGGGTCGACCGGACCAGCCGTGGCCCGGCCGAACGGGCGAGCGCCGCCTAGGGCTGGCCGGGTGCGAGCCGACCGGGTGGGGTGTCAGCAGGGTCAGCGGGTGGAGTGGAGGAGATCCACCAACTGGTCGATCGCGGCGTCGGCGTCCGCCACGGGCGGTCGGCTGTACCCGATCACCAGACCACCCGCTCGGGGGAGGCCGTGCCAGTAGGGCTCCAGACCCGAGAGGGCGAGCGACCGCTCCGCGGCGGCGGCCAGCAGCTCCCGCTCCCTGGCCGGGCCGCCGGCCAGCCGCAGCACCGCGTGCAGCCCGGCCGCGATGCCGGTCAGCCGCGCCCCCGGCACCGTCGCCAGCAGCCGGACCAGCCGCCGGTGCCGGCGCTGGTACTCGGCGTGGCCGCGCCGCACGTGACGGGCGAACCGGCCGTCGCGGAGGATCTCGGCCAGGGTGAGCTGGTCGAGGCTGGGGACGGTTCCCAGCGGGACGGCGGCGGCGAGCGCGTCCATCAGGCGGGCCGGGACCGCGAGCCAGGCCAGCCGGAGCCCGGGGGACAGGGTCTTCGACGCGGTGCCCGCGTAGATCACGCGGGACGGGTCCAGGGCGTGCAGCGCGCCGACCGGCCTGCGGTCGAACCGGTACTCGCCGTCGTAGTCGTCCTCGACGAGGTAGCCGTCGACCCGCCTCGCCCACTCCACGAGCTGGCGGCGGCGTCCCGGGGTGAGCGTGGCTCCCAGCGGGTTCTGGTGCGCGGGGGTCACCACCAGCGCGCGCACGGGGACGCCGACCAGCCCGGCCGGGTCGACTCCGTGGTCGTCCACCGGCACCGGCCGCACCCGCAGCCCCACCCGCTCCAGGAGCTGGCGGTGGAGGTGGAAACAGGGGTCCTCCATGCCGATCGCCCGGTGCCCGAGCGCGCGGAACATCGTCGCCAGCGTGACCAGGGCGGAGCCGAAGCCGGGGCAGACCACGATCCGCTCCGGCGGACACAGGACCCGGCGGCTGCGGGCCAGGTGCTCGGCCAACGCCACCCGCAGGTCCCGCTGCCCGAGCCGGTCGGGGTACTCGTGGGCGTCGGGTTCGCCCCTGTCCAGGACGGCGCGCTGCGCGCTGGTCCACGCCCGCGCGGGGAACAGGGAGGTGTCGGGGTGGCCGGGCCGCAGGTCCCACCGGGGCCGGGGCGGGGGCGGCGCCGGCGACACCGCGCTCTCCGCCACCTGGCCCCTGGCGACGATCGTGGGCGCGCCCTGCCGGGCGGTCAGCCAGCCCTCGGCGATGAGCTGGTCGTAGGCGTGCACCACGGTGCCCCGGGAGACGCCGAGGGCGGCGGCCAGCTCCCGGGTGGAGGGCACGGCGGACCCCGTGGTGATCCGGCCGGTGTGGATCGCCTCGCGCAGGGCCTGCTCGATCGCGACCCGCAGCGGGCGGATCGGGGGGAGGTCGAGGTGCAGCTCGGTCACTGGTCCAGTGTTCCAGCGCGGAACTGGTCCAGGATCGTGGACCAGTCGCCGGAGCCGCACCTAGCCTCGCCGGGGTGAGCGACTACCGGATCAATCTCGGCAAGGCGTGGCCGGAGGGCTACAAGGCGATGTTCGCCTTCAGCGCGGCCACCAGGGGGGACCTCGACCCGATCCTGCGGGAGCTGGTGAAGGTCAGGGCGTCGCAGCTCAACGGCTGCGCCTACTGCCTCGACATGCACACCAAGGACGCCAGGGCGGCGGGGGAGACCGAGCAGCGGCTCTACGCGCTCAACGCCTGGCGGGAGACGACGTTCTTCACCGACGCGGAGCGCGCCGCGCTGGCGCTGACCGAGGCGCTGACCCTGCTCGACCGGGGGCACGTGTCGGACGAGGTGGTCGAGGAGGCCCGGCGTCACTTCGACGAGCCGACGCTGGCGAAGCTGGTCATGGCCATCGTGGCGATCAACGCGTGGAACCGGCTGATGACGGTGCAGCGGCCGCCGGTCGGCGACTACCAGCCGGGTGGCCCCCGCTGACACGCCGACGGGGCCGGCGGCTCCCCCGAAGGTGAGCCCGCCGGCCCCGTCGTGTGCGCGGTGGCGGCCGCGTCGGCGGCCGTCAGCGGCGATCAGTGCTCGTCAGCGGCGGTCAGTGCTGTCAGCGCCCGTCAGCGCCCGTCAGCGCCCGTCAGCGCCCGTCCAGCTCGGCCGCCTCCAGCAGGTAGCCTCTGCCCCACGCGGTGCGGATGGCCAGGCCCAACGGCTGGATGCGCCGCCGCAGCCGCATGATGTGCAGGTCCAGCGCGTTGCGCGTGGCGCCGCCGGGCCGGCCGGCGATCCTGGCACCCAGCGCCTTGCGCGGCACGAGCTGGCCGAAGCGCTCCACGAGCAGTTCGAGCAGCTCCGCCTGGGTCGGCGAGATGGTGACGGAGCGGGTGCCGAACCGGATCACCCCGCTGGGGTCGAGTTGGGGCACGCGGTGCGCGCTGACCCTGGCGCGCAGTGCGGCCACCCTGGCCTTGAGGTCGTTCTTGCAGATGGGCGCTCGCACCCAGTCCTCGCGGAAGTCCGCGGAGATCGGCGCGGAGGCGCCGCGTTCGACCACGAGCAGCCGGGGCACGCCCAACGCCCGGCAGTGGTCGCGGAGCGCGGCCTCCGCAGGCCAGCGCACCAACTGCACCTCTTCCCTGTCCAACGTTCCCAGCATCTTGGGCTCCCCAGTGGTGTTCGGCGTGACGGGGGCCTTCGGCGTGACCGGTCCGAGGGCGCCCGCGCGCCCGTGGAGCGGTCCCCCAGTGCGTCCTGCGCGGCTTTCCACCACGATGACGGCCGACGGCAATTTCCCCACATCGCCGGATTGAAACGTGTCGGGTTGCGACCAGCAACCCGCGTCACCGGGTCGGCCTAATTCCTTCGGGGGGGAGGCCGTTCTTTCGGTCGGTTTCCAATTCCTTGGAATGATGACGCTCTCCGTGGGACGTGGACCCTGGGACATTGCGTCCAGGACGGGTGTCCGGTATAAGGGGCGGGAGCGGACGGGTGAACGTGGTGCCGCCGAACGGCGCAACAACCTGGACGTTGGTCGAGGTCCAGGCCGTGTCTTCCGCCATTCGGCCCAGAGTCCGCTACTCCGGGGCCAGGGGAGCGCCCCCGCGGTCCCGTCTGGTGAAAATGATTGCGCCGGGGTGGTTGACTGGTCGCGCGAGCCGTGCCACGGGTCCGTGCGGGGACGTGAAGTATGGACCGAGTCGGCCCCTCTCGTCATCATTTGTTTCGTCGCGCGTTCGTCCGCTTTAACGGATTTTTTCGCCGTGTCGCCCCCGGCGGACCGCCCTCGGTGTGGTCATTGGCGGGTGCGCCCGTGGGCCGTACGGGCCAATCTCCGTCCGGTAACGGTGTCCGTTCCGGGTACCCGTGTCCGGTGCGGGGCGACGCGACACGCCGGGGGGACGTCCATGATCACGGCCCGTCCCGGCGCGGCGCCGCTCCGGCCCCGGGGAGGCGGCGCGCGTCCTTCCCGTCGGTGCCCGTCGGCTCCCCTCCGGTCCCCGACCGTCACCGTTCGTGTGCCCCCGTGTCGTCCTGGCGAGCGGGTCGAGCACGGGTCGGCCGACGTTGGGCGGCAGTTTGGGCGAGGCGCGAACAAACGGGGGGTGACGCGTGGATACTGGCTGGTGATCCGTCAGCCGACGGGTGTTGCTCCGTCCCTTCGCCGACACACCGAACCCCCGCGAGGTGGGGAGGAGAGCACCGTGATGACGATGCGCAACGACGCGCAGTCGGATGGTCGAGGCGAGAGTCTGGCCGACCTCGCCGAGGCCCTGTTCTGTAGTCCGCTCCGCCCCGAGGACCGGCCATCCCCCGACCAGGTCCGCGACGCCGTGCGCGCGAGCCTGCGGGCCCACAGCGGCGACCCGAGCACCTGCGCCTGCGAACTCGCCCAGGCCTACGGGGAGTACCCGGAGATCACCGTGGCCAGGATGCGGTGGTGCAGGGAGGCCGTGGCCGAGGCGTTCGGCCTGGGCATGGCCACCACCTGAGGAGCGTTCCGCCGGACGGTGGGCGCCACCGGGCCGGCTACGGCGGACCCTCGTCCGCCGGGTCGGGTCCGGTGGCCCCTCCGGGGCGCGGGCCCGCCGCCGCACGGCTGCCGCGAAGCGACGCGCCACGGCGCGTCGACCCGCCGCCTCCGCCGGCCCGGCTGGAGCGGGTCGCCCCAAACGGGGATCGACGGGCTCCCGGACAGGACCTCGGGCGATCTCAGACGATCTCAGACGGGATCGGAGTCGGGCAGCAGCCGCGCCACGCCGGCCCTGGACCGCACCGCGAGCTTGCGCAGCACCCGCGTCACGTGGGTCTCGACCGTCCTCGGGGCGATCACCAGCCGCTCGGCGATCTCCTTGTTGCTCAGGCCGGCCGCGAGGAGCTGGGCGATCTGCCGCTCGCGACCGGTGAGCGCGCCGAGGACGCCAGCCCCGCCGGCCGGGTCGGGCTCGGACGGCCGGGGCAGTCGGGCCCCCAGCCGGCGTTCCAGGTCGAGCACGGGCGGCCGCAGACCGGTCGCGCCCCGCTCCCTGGCGATCGCCTTGGCCCGCCGGGTGTGCTCGGCCGCGGCCGCCGCGTCGCCGGCGGCCAGCGCGATCTCGGCGGCCGTCACCAGCGCGCGGGCGCGCGGCAGCGGCTGGCCCACGGCGTGCTGGTCCTCCTCGGCCCGGCGGGCCGCGTCCTCGGCCAGGTCGAGCCGGCCGTCGGCCAGGTGGACCCGGGCCGCGGCGACGAGGGCGCCGCCCCGCTGCCCGGCCAGCTCCAGCGCGGTCGCCTCGTCCACGGCCTCGGCCGCCGACCGCCGCGCCAGGGGCAGGTCCCCCGCGGCGAGCGCGATCTCGGCGCGCAGCGCCAGCCAGGTCGGTCGCATGCAGCCCGCCGGACGGGAGAGCACGTCGGCGAGCAGGTCGCGGGCCTCGGCCAGCCGGCCCTGCGCCAGGCGCACCCTGCTCAGCGCCCCGCCGGCGGCGTCCCACCACCACGTGTGCCGGTCGGTCGCGGCCACCGCCCGCTCCGCCCATGGCGCCGCGCCCTCCGGGCCGGACAGCCACAGCTCGGCGCTGGCGCGCAGCGCGTGGGCCATCGCGGTCATCGGCCGGCTGGCGATGAGCTGGGCGCTCTCGGCCGCGTCCCCGGCCAGCTCCACGGCGGTGGCCAGCTCGCCGAGCGCGTTCGCCGCGAAGCACCGGCCGAGCAGGAAGTAGGTGACCACGTGGTTCTGGCCGAACCGGCGGGACAGGGCCAACCCGCGCTCCAGGTGCCGCGTCGCGGCCGCGTGCTGTTCCAGCAGGGTCTCGGCCCAGCCGAGCTGGCCGACCGCGTCGAGCACGCCGGACAGCTCCCGGTCGCTCATCGCGTCCACCCCGGCGGCGGCCCGCTCCACCGACCGCCGGGCCTGGTGGATCGCGCCGGTGTGCGCTCCGCCCACGGCGAGCACGGCGTGCGCGGCGGTGACCACCACCCGGTTGGCGTGGTCGCCCAGCGCGGCCACCAGCGCGCGGCTCTGCTCGAACCGACCCCGCAGGGCCGCGACCGTGGCCAGCTCCAGCCGCAGGGGGTGGGAGAGGGTCGGGTCCGCCGCTTCCGCCGCTTCCGCCGTGTCCGACGGGGCTGTCGCGTCGGCCGCGTTGGTCGGGACTGCCGCCTCGGACGGGACTGCCGCCTCGGACGGGACTGCCGCCTCGGACGGGACTGCCGCCTCGGACGGGACTTCGGCCTTGGTGGGGACTGCCGCGTCCGGCGGGGCTGTCGGGCGCGTCGCGTGGGCGCGGGTCCCGGCGAGGTCGGGCTCGGCCAGCTCGGCGGTCAGCATGCCGGCCGCCGCCGAGTAGTGGCCGAGCACCCGTTCCACCAGCGCGCACTGCGCGACCAACGCGACCCGCAGGCCGAGGGGACGCCGGGGCGCCGACGCGAGCATGTCGTGCAGGAGCTCCCGGCTCCGCCCGAGGTCGCCGGTCATCGCCAGCGCCCTCGTCTTCATCACCAGCATCTCCAGCCGGGCCGCGGGGTCACGGCCCGGCGGCAGGAGCGACAACGCGCCCCGCAACCACTCCACGGCCGTTGCCGGCGCGGTGTCCAGCACGTCGGTGGCGGCCCGGCGCAGCAGCGCGACCGCGTCGAGGTCGCCCACGGTGGCCGCGCGCAGCACGTGCGGCGCCAGCGCCAGGGGGCCGCCGCCCCTGGCCGCCAGGGCCCGGCGGGCCCGGTCGTGCGCGGCGATCCGCCAGCCCCCGCTGCTGTCCCGGTAGACCAGGCTCCTGACCAGCGGGTGCCGGAACCGGAAGGAGCGCCGCCCCTCCTCCTGCCGCACGAGGTCCCGTTCGGTCACGGTGTTCAGCCCGGTCAGCGCGGCCTCCTCCGGCAGGTCGGCGACCTCGGGCAGCAGGGACGGGTCGAACGGGTCGCCGATCACCGCCGCCGCCCTGGCCACGGCCAACGCGTCGGCGGGGAGGTCGACCAGCTCGCGGCGCAGCGCGGCCAGCACCGGGGCCGGCAGGTCCCCGTCCAGCGCCGGCGCGGGGCCGGCCGTCCACGCCGTGTCCGGCAGGTGGCGCAGCACCTCCAGGTAGAACGGGTTGCCGCCGCTGGCCAGGAACAGCCGGCGCGGCGCGCAGCCGCCGGCCCGCGCGCCCAACAGCTCGGCGACGTCGTCCTCCGACAGCGGGTCCACGTCCAGCCGCACCCGGTCCAGGGCGGGCGCGGTCTCCGCGATCGCCGCCGCGAGCCGGGGCGAGCACTGGCGCGGCCGGTAGGCGCCGACGACCAGCAGCGGGCCCGCCGGCGGGTGGCGCAGCAGGTGGCTGAGCAGCTCCAGCGAGGCCCGGTCGGCCCAGTGCAGGTCGTCGAGCACGAGCACCCGCGCGCCGGCGGCGGAGAGCAACCGCCGCACCGCGCGGTAGATGCGGTGCCGTTCCGCGGCGACCGAGCTGACCGGCTGCCCGGAGACGACCGCCGTGACCAGCGGGTCGGCCTCCGCCTCCCGGTCGCGCAGCAGCTCGTCGAAGATCCCGAGGAAGGCGCCGAACGGCACCTCCTGCTCGAACTCCGAGCCCCCGCCCCACGACACCCGGCGCCCCTCGGCCGTGGCGACCGCGGCGAACTCGGTGAGCAGCCGGGTCTTGCCGATGCCCGGCTCGCCGACCACCTCGACGAAGGCCGACCGCGACGGGAACGCCCTCAGGGTCGCGCCCCACGCGCCGAGCTGACCCGACCTGCCCACCAATCCCGGCACGGGGGTGACGCTACGGAATCCGCGACCCGGAATACGGGGTTTCCACGATGCTCCACCGGAACGGCCGAGTCCAAGATCGGTTCTGGGTGGCGAGGCGCCCGCCGTGGACGTCCCGACGACCGCACGTCGGGTCAGGGCGGTCGACGGCATGGTGGCCGCCACCCGCGGAACCTGAACGTGGTGACGTGACCGCGCGGCGGGGCAGCTCGGGGGAGTGGCCCACCGCCGGTCCGAGTCGGGTCGGGCTGGTCCGTTCCCGGTAAGGAGGGGCAGCCTGGTGGGGCGGACCGACCCGATCCTCCTGGCGGGCGTCATGCGTGGGACGCGACCGGGTACGTCCTCGGTCGCCGCACGTCCCCACCGCCCACGCATGACGCCCGTCAGTCGTGTCAGCCCTGTCGGACGGCCGGGTCAGCCTGTCGGGTGGCGTCAGGCGCGTCAGACCCTGTCGGGTGGCGTCAGCCGGTCCCGTCGCGTTCGGCGCGCATCCTGGCCAGCAGCGGGATCGCCGCGATCTTCTCCTCGGTCAGCTCGTCCCACCGGACGCCGCCCCTCGGCCGGGGCGAGCCGTCCCGGCAGTCGATGACCCGCTCCGGGGTGACGACGAGGTCCAGCCGCACGTCGTGGTCCACCGACGGGATCACACCCGGCTCCCTGACCTGGATCTCGTGCACGGTGGTGACGACGAGCGTCTCCGGCCCGACCAGGCCGGCCTCGGCGGCCACCGCGAACTCCAGGTCGCTGAACCCGCCGCCCTTGCCCAGGCGCGTGCCGTGCCGGTCGACCGCGACGCAGCCGGTCACGACCAGGTCCACCGGTTCGAGGTCGGCCACCGCGACCCGCACCGCGGAGGCCGTGGCCCCCCTGATCGAGGACGCCCTGCGCGGCGTGTCCGCCAGGTTCGCCGGGTCGAGCAGGAAGAACGGCGACTCCTCGGCCAGCCGGGGCACGGCCATGTAGACGGTCTTGCCGTCCTCCAGGGCGCGCTGCCGCACCGGCCACTGCGCCGAGTCCGGGTTCGCCTTGATCGTGCGCGCCCGCCGCCACGCCTCGGTGGCGCGCAGCCGCTCCGCCGCCGCCTCCGCCCCGGTGAAGTTCGGGATGCGGCCGCGCGCGCCGGGGAACCGGGCGACGCGGGCGTCGGTCAGCTCGGCCCACACCCGCTCCCGCAGCTCCGCCTTGGCGGCCAGCAGCTCGGACGGCCCGCCCGCGTCGTGGTCGTGTCGTCGGGGTGTCCGCACACCGCCACCCTAGCCACCGGCCCGACGCGAGCCCTCGCGCGCCGTGTTCGGCTGCCGTCTCGGTCACACCACCGGTGGCACCAGAGAGGGAAAACCGGCTCGGACCTGCGGAATTCGGGCGCACCGAGACCCATCCGCAACAATTGGGGGAAAGCAGCGACGAGCGGTCGGGCAACCCGGGGCGGTGGCGGACGTCTGCCGTACGGGGTGTGGAGCGCCGGCGGTGGCCGGCGCACCGGACCGCCGGCCACCGCCGGCGGCCGGGACCGGCACGCGTGACGGCGAGCGGGATGGGACGGCAGATGGTGGTGGGCCTGGTGGGTTCGCGCGATCCGGGAAAGCGGCGGCGCACGCTCGCCGCCACCAAGCTCGGGAAGGGCGCGGCCTGGCTGTCGCGCACCGCCGGGCTCGGTGAGGGCGGGATCATCGGTGGCCGCGTCGCCATGGCGCTGGACCGCGACGTGCTGTCCGGGCTGGCCGCCGGCCGCACCGTCGTCCTCGTGACCGGCACCAACGGCAAGACCACCACGACCTCGATGGTCGCCAGGGCGCTGTCGGCGGCGGGCCCGGTCGCCAGCAACAGCACCGGCGCGAACATGCCCGACGGGCACGTCGCCGCGCTGATGGCCAGGCCGGACGCCCGCTACGCGGTGCTTGAGGTCGACGAGATGCACCTCGACGTCGCCGCCGAGCAGACCCGGCCCGCCGCGATCCTGCTGCTCAACCTCAGCCGCGACCAGATCGACCGGGTCGGCGAGGTGCGCACCGTGGCCGCGCGGCTGCGCCAGGTCGTCGTGGACAACCCGCAGGCCGTGGTCGTGGCCAACGCCGACGACCCGATGGTGGTCTTCGCCGCCGAGCCGGCCCGCAGGGCGGTGTGGGTGTCGGTCGGCGGCGGCCGCTGGACCGGCGACGCCGCGAGCTGCCCCAAGTGCGGCGAGCGGATCGACGTCTCGGTCGAGCGCTGGGCCTGCTCGTGCGGGCTGCGCCGGCCGGAGCCGGCGTGGTCGGTGCACGGCCAGACCGTGGTCACCGACGGCGGCAGGGAGCTGGAGCTCCAGCTCAACCTGCCCGGCCAGGTCAACTACGGCAACGCCGCGCTGGCGATGGCCACGGTGGCCCAGCTCGGCGTCGTGCCCGAGGCCGCGCTGCCGCGCATCAGGGAGGTCTCCGAGGTCGCCGGCCGCTACGGCGACCTGGTGATCGGCGGGCGCAAGGTGCGGCTGCTGCTGGCGAAGAACCCGGCGGGCTGGCACGAGATGCTCCAGCTCGTGCGCACCAGCGGGCGCCCGGTGATGCTCGTGGTCAACGCCAGGGAGGCCGACGGCTTCGACCTGTCGTGGCTGTGGGACGTGCCGTTCGAGCAGCTCGCGGGCGCGCAGGTGGTGGTGGCCGGCGAGCGCGCGGCCGACATGGCGGTGCGCCTGCGCTACGCCAGGGTCGACGTCACCATGAACCCCGACCCGGTCGAGGCGGTGCGGCTGGCCCCGCCGGGCGACCTCGACGTCATCGCGAACTACACCGCGTTCCGGATGCTGCGTGTGAAGGGTGAGGCATGAGCGGGACCCCCAGGACCTCGGCCGTGCGGATCGCCCTGGTCCTGCCGGACATGTTGGGCACCTACGGTGACCGGGGCAACGTGGCCGTGCTGGCCGAGCGGCTGCGGCTGCGCGGCATCGACAGCGAGGTCGTCGAGATCAACGCCGGCGAGTTCGTGCCGGCCGACTGCGACCTCTACATGATCGGCGGCGGCGAGGACGTCGCCCAGCTCGTGGCCGTGCGGCACCTGCGGCAGCAGGGCACGCTCGTCGCGGCGGCCGAGCGGGGCGCGGTCGTGCTGGCGATCTGCGCCGGCATGCAGATCCTCGGCACCTCGTTCGTCGGCTCGGACGGCGTGGTGCACGGCGGGCTCGGCCTGCTCGACGTCAGCACGCGGCCGATGCCCAAGCGGGCGATCGGCGAGCTGGTCGTGCGGCCCGACCCGGCGTTCGGCAGCGAGCTGCTGACCGGGTTCGAGAACCACGGCGGCTGCACCTACCTGGGCCAGGACGCCCGCCCGCTGGGCGCGGTCCTGTCCGGCGTCGGCAACGGCGTCAACGCCGTGGAGGGCGCGGTGCAGGGCAGGGTGATCGGCACCTACCTGCATGGGCCGTGCCTGGCGCGCAACCCGCAGTTCGCCGACCGGCTGCTGTCCATGGTCACGGGGACGGAGCTGGCGCCGCTGTCGATCCCCGAGGTCGACGCCCTGCGGGCCGAGCGCCTGCGCGCCGTCGGGATTCGCTGAGCACCGACACCGACGCCGACCCGGTCAGCGCCGAGGACACCGCCGCCGAGCACAGGCCGAGTTCGGTCATCAGGAACGCGAGCTGCTCGGCCTCCCGCAGGAGCCGGTCCTCCTGGCCGTTCTCCCTGGCGGGTCCGGTCTGCCGCACCCGCAGCAGGACCGGGTGCGGCCCGACGGTGGCCGCCTGGAGGCGCGCGGCCATCTTGCGGCCGTGCCAGGTGGGGCAGCTCCGGTCGAGCGCGGCGCAGTCCAGCAGCACCGCCGGGTAGTGCGTCCCTCGCCGGACCTGGTGGTACGGCGAGTAGGAGTGCAGGACGGCGGCGTCCTCCGGGGTGTCGGGGTCGCCGAGGTCGGCGATGACGGCGTCGGCCGGGGTCGCCCGGTCCTGGCGGTAGCGGAGCAGGTCGAGCAGGGGCAGCGTGGCCACGCACGCCCGGTACAGCCCGGGGCGTTGGGTGATGGCCGCGACCGAGGCGAGCGCGCCGAGCGAGGCGCCGACCACGCCGAGCCGGTCCGGGCTGGTCCAGCCCCGCCGGACGAGGTCGGCGGCGATCGCGTGCAGGTCGTCGACGGTGGTCTGCTTGGTGCGGCGCCGGGCGGCCCGCCACCAGTCGGCGCCGTACTCGCCGCCGCCGCGCAGGTGGGCGTGCACGTAGATCCCGCCGAGGTGGACCCAGGCGGCGGGCAGGCCGGACAGGTAGGCGGGGAGCCAGGCGACGTTGAGGGCGCCGTGGCCGCCGATGACCGCCGGCAGCGGCCCGCGTTCCGGGTCGCCGCGCAGGACCACCTTGTAGGGGATCGGGGTGCCGTCCACGCCCGGGGCGGTCGCCTCGATCACGCGCGCGTCGTCGACCACGGCGTGCGGCCGGGTCAGGCGGTGCAGCGCGGAGGTGGGGAAGTCGTACCGGTACACCGTGGGGGCGCGGGTCAGCGAGGAGAACACGAACGCGCAGCCGGCGCCGGCCGGCGCGACCAGCCCGGTGTCCCTGCCGCCGCCCGCCCCCACCATGCCGGGTTCCGGCAGCGGGATCTCGCCCCTGACACCGCCGTCCACGCCGATCCGCCGCAGGCGCGTGGCGCCGTCGGCGTGCTCGGCGAGCACCAGCTCGGCGCCGACAGCGGTCACCGAGGACATCACCGCGTCACCGGGCGGCACCAGCTCGCGCCAGCGGCGGCGGTCCAGGCCGCCGTCGCTGAGCGGGATCGCGACCAGCCGGCCCCTGGGGCCCCGGTCGTCGGTCACGGCGACGAACCTGTCGCCGACGACCGTGCCGCGGAAGGAGCCCGGGACCGTGCGCAGGAACGGGCGCCAGGACACGCTGGAGTACAGGTCGCGCTGGTAGTGGGGCCGGGAGGGGCCGTGGGCGAGCGCCCAGCGCCCCTCCTGGCACACGGTGATCCTGCGGGCGGCGAACCCGGGCGGCAGCGCCTGGGGCTCGATCTCGGGCCTGGCCGCGTTGCCGGTGACCCGCACCAGCAGGACCTGGGTGGCGCCGTCCGGTCGGGCCGGGTCGACGACCACGGCGAAGAACCGGCGGCTGTCCGGCAGCCAGGTGACCCGGCAGTGGCCGGGGCGGGGCAGGCCGTCGACGACGACGTCGCCCGTGGCCGTGTCGATCACGCGGAACAGCGGCGGCCGGGCGGGGCCGCCGACGCTGAGGGCGAGCAACCGGCCGTTGGGCGAGGGCTGCCACAGCATCGTGGCCGGGCCGTCGGGGACCAGCTCGGCCAGGTCGACCACGCGGCGGCCCCTGCCGGTGGGGGTGTCGGAGACGTCGAGCACCGGCAGCCGCGCCCCCCGCGGGACGTGCTCGCGGAACCACCAGCGCCCGTGCGGCTCGGGCGGGTGATGGTCGAGCACGGAGGCGTGGAACCGGCGGGCGGCGGCCAGCGCCTGCTCCCAGGCCGGCCCGCCGCGCAGGCGTCGGACGGCCAGCCGGTCCTGCGCCCACTGCCAGGCCAGCGTCTCGGGGCTGTCGACCTCCAGCCACTGGTACGGGTCGTCGAACTCGATCCCGCCGATCCGGTGGGACCGAGGGCGCAGCGGGGTGATCGGGTAGTCGGGGCGGTCAGGCACCGGGTTCTCCGTGTTCTCCGTCGGGGTCGGCCTGCCGCGTGGGCAGCAGGGGAGGGAGGCGTCGCAGGCGGCTGCTGGAGGTCACCACGACCGCCAGCGCGGCCAGGCCCGCGGCCAGCGCGAGCAGGGCGGCGGCCGGGCCGGCGCGGTCGAGCAGCAGGCCGGCCGCGGGTGGGCCGAGCGGGGTGGCGGCCGTGCCGACGAGCGCGGCGGCGGCCTGCGCCCTGCCCCGGAGCGCGTCGGGGGTGCGCAGCAGGCGCAGGGACCCGAGCACGGCGCCGGCGACCGGGCTCACCCCGCTGCTGACGGTGAGGGCGGCGGCCAGGACGGTCAGCACCGGCGCGCTGGCGGACAGCGCCAGCAGGGTCGCGGGGACCCAGCAGGTGGCGAGCACCGCCGACCACGGCGACAGGACGTGGCCGACGCCGGTGGCCAGCGCCGAGCCGAGCAGCGCGCCCGCCCCGACCGTGGCGTAGACGAGTCCGATCGACAGCCCCGAGGTGTGGTGCCGGACGCCGACGGCCACCACGACCAGGGGGACCGCGCTGAACACGGCGTTCTGCGCGGCGTGCACGAGGGTGGTCTGGCGCAGGAACCCGTCCCGCCACAGGAACGCCAGCCCGGCGAACAGCCCGGAGCCCTCCTCGCGGTGGGGGGCGGGCAGCGGGGTGTCGATCGCGAGCACGCACAGCGCCGCGACGAGCGAGCCGGCCGCGGCCACCGCGAACGGCAGGGCGGGGGCCAGTTCGAACAGGGCCCCGCCCAGCGGCGGGCCGGCCAGCGCGGCCCCGGCCAGCCGGGCGTGGTGGGCGGACAGCGCCCTCGGCAGGCTCGGGCCGGGGACGAGGCGCGGCAGGGCCGCCATCTCGGCGGCGCCCAGCGTGGCGCGCAGCGCGGCGTCGACCCCGGCGGTGAGGAGCACGAGCGGCAGGGAGTGCTCGTCCGCCCGCACGGCCAGGGCGAGCAGGCCGGTGGCGACCGCGCTCCCGCACGCGCACACCGTGATCACCGTCCGCCGGTCGTGCCGGTCGGTGAGCCGGCCTCCCGGCAGGGCCGCCGCGGCCGCGGCGGCCAGCACGCAGCAGCCGACCAGGCCGGCCTCCGCCGCGGAGCCGCCGGTGGCGAGCACGAGCAGGGGCAGCGCGACGGCCGCCGCGAGCGAGCCGACCGCGGTGGTGCTCGCGGCCAGCCACAGCAGCCGGAAGTCGCGGTTGGCCAGGAGTCGGGACGGGGGTGGCACGGGCCTCCCTCGGGACGCCGGGGCGGGCGGGGACGACGCGCGGGGCGTCGTCGGACCCGCGGGGTGGGTGCCGGCCGGCGGGCGCGTGGGCGCCGACAGGGACCGGTTCGACAGTTGCCCTGCCCGCCGGCCGACCGGATCAGTCACCTCACGGGCACGGGAGCCCGTGGAGGGGCGTGCTCAGCACGTCGCTCGGGTTCGGCGCGGGGCCGTGCCTGGGCTCCAGCTCCTGGAGCTCCAGGATCGTGGTCATCTGGTCACCTCCTCTCGGGACGGGGGCGGGGGTCCACCGCACGGCCGGCGCGGCCTCCGGGGAGGGAGGAGTCCGGAGCGCGTCGTCCGTGGTGGTCTCGGGGCGCCGGGCCGGTGTGCTCCGGTGGCGCGGTGGGGAGCCCTGGCGCGCGGCGGCGGTGCGTGTCATCGCGCGCCGCTTCCGCACCGGGGCGCGGGGAGTCCGACCCAGTGGCCCCCGTTGGTTTCCGGCTCCGCGTCGAGCGGGTCGGTGCCGACGGGCAGGAACGGCAGGAAGCCGGGGCGGTTCTCGAAGACGGTGGCCAGGGCGAGGAGCACGCCGGCCGCGCCGGTCCCCAGGTCCGTCGAGAGCCGGAACAGTTGCTCGCCGGGGAAGGCGAGCCGGCCGCGGTGGAACTCCGCGTGCCAGGACAGGCGGCGCAGGTGGGCGCGGACCGCCGGGTTCGCCAGCGGGGGTTGGTCCCCGAGCACGGCGGCCGTGGCGAGCAGCCCGGCGTGGCCGGAGAACAACCCGGGGAAGGCCACCGACTGGACGCGGCAGGTGCGGCGGACGCGGTCCAGGGCGTGCGCGAACCGCTCGTCGTGCCGGTGGCGGAGGAACTCCCGCAGCACCAGGCCGATGCCGGCGGCCCCGGAGTGGAGGGAGGGCAGGGCGTCGCCGCCCTCGACGACGTGCAGGGCGCCGCCGGCTCCGACCCGGCAGCGCGCCAGGTCCGCCCGCAACGCGGTGGCCGCGAGGTCGAGGAACGCGGTGTCCAGCGTGTCGCGGTAGCAGTGCAGGAAGAACAGGGCGATGCCGGCCCCGCCGTGGGCCAGGCCCGCGCGTGGGGACGGGTCGCCGCGCTCGTCCGCTCCCACCATCTGGTCGGCGAGCTGGTCGGCGACCACCAGGGCGCTGCGGCGCAGCACGACGTCGTCGGTGGCGTGCCCGAAGTGCAGCAGGTTCAGGCCGATGCCGGCCAGTCCGCCGAAGAGCCCCCGCGCGGGGACCCCGCCGCTCATCAGCTCGACCGCCCTGTCCAGCACGGACAGCGCGGCGGCGCGCCGGCCGAGCTGGTCGAGGGTGAAGGCGACGCCGTGCAGCCCGGTGTAGAACCCGGGGCGCGGGGTGTCCCAGTCCTGGACGGCCCGCAGCAGCCAGTCGACGTGGTGCGGGTCGATGGGCGCGCCGGCGCTGGCGAGAGCGAGCAACACGCCGGCCGCTCCGTGGGCCAGGTTCACGCCTCCGGAGCGGAACTGTTCGACGTCGCCGGGAAAGAGGCGGTCCCTGCGCAGCGGGGTCGCGCTGGCGAGCACGCCGTGCGCGATCGACCGGAGCAGGACCGGCCAGTCGGAGGGGCCGGGGTCGGCCAGCGCCCGCCGCACCGCGCGCCGGGACTCGACCTCGACTGTCCTCAGTGGACGGTTTCGGCGCTGGCCCACCGCGGCCCCGGCCGTCCCGGCCGGCTCGGCCGGCTCGGGCGTCGCCGTGGCCCGCGTGGGGCGGAACTGCCGGCGCAGCTCGGTGAGGAGGGAGTCCGGCACCCCGAAGTCGTCGGCGAGGACGCCGAGGAAGAGTTCGGTCTTGTCGGGGTCGCGCACGCGCAGCACCGGCGCGAACGGCAGGAACATCCACAGCGCCACGCAGGCCATGGCGTGGTCGTCGATCGCGACGCCCACGCGGTCGGGCGGCGCGGCGAAGCCGGGCGCGCCCAGCGCCGCGTTCCGGCGCGAGCACACCGGCATGGCCTGTTCCAGGTCCACCAGGGCGACCCGGCCGTCCGGCCGCACGATGACGTTGGAGGGGTGCAGGTCGCCCACGACCAGTCCGCGCCGGTGCACGACGTCGACCGCGGCGCGCAGCCGGTCGAGGACGTCGAGCGCCCACGCCGTGAACGCGGCCACCCGCTCCCGGGAGGGGTCCGGCAGCGAGAACGGGTGGCGCGCCTCGACGCACCGGGTCAGGGGCTCGCCCTCGATGTGCTCCTCGACGAGGAAGTGGTGCTCCCAGCGGACGAAACCGCCGAGCACCGAGGGCACGACGTCCACATCGGACAGTCGTTCCAGCGCGGACCGCTCGCGGCGCAGCCGTTCCACGGCGTCGACGTCCTCGCCGTCGAGCCCGGCCAACGGGCGGGCCTCCTTGATCACGACCCGGCGCCCGCTCCTCGGGTCGACGGCGAGGTAGACGCCGCCGGCGTTGGAGAAGTGCAACGCCTCCCGCACCTGGTAGGGCAGGGTGACGCGGTCGGCGTCGCGGGCCGCGATCTGCTCGGCGAGCCGGGCGGGCACCTCCACCCACGACGGGACGCGGAACGCCACGCCGCGCGGGTCGGGCACCAGTCGCCCCGACGGGTCGGTCAGGGCGGGCACCAGCTCCCCGGTCTCGTCCATCCGGTGCCGACGGCGGAAGGCGCCGTAGCGGACGGACAGGGGGCCGGACCGCCACCGCAGGTCGCCGAGGACGTACGGGCCGGGTTGGCCGGACAGGGCCTCGCCGAGGGTGGTCAGCACGAGGTCCAGCTCGTCGACGCCGCCCGGGTAGAGCGTGCAGAACCTCCCGCTGGAGGCGCGGTCGGCGTGTTTCGAGTTGGCCAGGCGCACCGCGGCGACGCTGCGCAGGAACCTGAACGCCACCCGGTGTTCGACGCAGAAGTCCCGCACAACCGCGAGAACCTCGGCGCAATTCGTCACGTGCGCCGAGACGTGCACTTTCCACCCCTGGTCGGGAAGTCGCCGGCCGGGCGGGAGGAGGAACACCCACGTTCCCCGCTCCGCGCGGTCCCACCCGGCCGGCGGTTCCTGGTCCGCCAACGCGAACCGGCTGTCCGAGTCGTCCCACCACCGCACGCTGTCGTAGAAATTCTCGTCCGCCAGGCAGTGCAGCAGGTAGAACGCCGCGAGGTCCATCGAATGCGCTCCCGTTTCCGGCCGATTTCGGTCGTCGCCGCCCCCGGGGAAAACGGTCTCCGAGCGCCTCGCGCCGGCACAGTCCCCGAATATGGAGACTTGAGCGCGTCACCCGGTCAGTCGAGCATTCGCTGCAACTGGGCCTGTCGGGCCAGCCTGGCGAGCTGCACCGGCCCGACCACCGCGAACTTCGTCCTGATCCGCCGGGCGTAGGTCTCCACCGTGCCCACGGCCACGCCCATCCTGCGCGCGGCCTGGGCGTGGGTGAGCCCGTCGGCCAGGTGGCGCAGCAGCTCGGCCTCCCTGGGGGCCAGCCGGGGCGCCCCGGTGCTCGGCGCGGAGTGCCGCAACAGCTCCGCCACGGGTCCGCCCAGGTAGGGCTGGCCGTCGGCGACCCGGCGGACCGCGTCGCGCACCGCCTGCTCCGGGGCGTCGGTGGTCAGGTACCCGTCCGCGCCGGCGTCGAGCAGGGCCAGGGTCGCCGCCATCAGCACGGAGCTGCACAGCAGCAGGACACGGCTGCGCCCCGCCAGGTCGTTGGCCAGGGTGAGCAGGCCCAGGTCGCGCCGGGAGTGGACGCCGAGCACGAGCACGTCGAAGCCCGCCACCTCGTCCACCCGGGAAACACCGGAGAAGCACCGGACCGTGCGGATCTCGGGGGCGACGGAGAGCATGGCCGGGATTCCTCTGCGGACGACGGCTCTGCCGTCCACCACCGCGACGGTGATTCGGCGGTGCCGTTCCCGGCCCGCCGTCCCCGCCGCGTTCGCGAACTCGTGCGTGACTGACATTCTCACGCTCCCTCGTGGAAAAAGTTTGACCGCCCCGAACGGGGCTCGGTAAGCGTTTGCCCGACGATTCCGCGCAGCCCGGAGCCACCACCTCGTTGGTGAGCGCGAGGCGGACGTGAGAGTTTTTCGGATTGGTTCCCGAAACCTCCGTCGCCCCGATTGTTTTCCGTACCGACGCGGTTAGTTGACCTTGAACTGGTCAGTAGGGGGAGTCCTTCCCCTCATGTTCACTCGTTTGGGGCATCAAGTCCGGGGTGTCGGCCCGGTCTCCCGCGTCGGAGTGTCGCCCTCTCGCCGATCGGGGGACCGTCCACAGTGGTGTCGTGCGGAGGCCGATGTGCTGTGCGTGCTCAGGGCTTTCCCGCGCCGGAAGGGCGAGAAGAAGCGTCCCCGCCCCGGAGAGCGGAGGGTGGGCGGCCGTTTCTCCTTGACGTGGCAAGGAAAACGCCCATCGGCGGGAGCGCGACCGGAGAGGGACAGGGATTCCCTCGTCGCGCTCCCGCCGATCCGGCGGGGGGAGCGGGAACTAGCCGTGCAGGTGGAGCTGGCGCAGGACCCTGGCCACCGGCGCGGCGGCCTCGTCCTTCTCGCAGCCCCACACCGTGAGCACGCTCGCCGTCGCCTGCGCCAGCTCCGCCGGCAGCCCCGCGGCGTCGAGCGCCCTCGCGACCTCGTCCATCTCCGGAGCCCACCGCCAGGCCCGCGCCGCGACGCTGGGCAGGTAGGCGCGGTCGGCCAACAGCCGCGTCGGCATCCGCTCGGCCTCGGCGAGCAGGGCGTCGGTGACCCCGTGTTGGTCGGCCAGCGCGTGGGCGACCGCCGCCAGCGTGCGGCTGGCCTTCTGGAACGACGCGAACGCCATCTTCAACGCGCTCGCCCTGCCCAGCTCGTCGCCCAGGCGCACCGGCTGCAACCGGGTCCCCGCCACCACCCGCGCGGTCGCCCTGGTGGCCAGGCGCGGCCCGGACAGGTACAGCCGCGCGGTGCTGGTCTCGCCGGGCGGCTGGCCGATGATCGAGGCGTCCACGGCGGTGGCCCCGCCGGACCCGGCGATCGCGGCGATCCGCCGGGCCCGTTCGGGGCTCACCGCGTTGGCGTCGACGTACACGCCGGTGTAGCCGAGCCAGGCCACCTCCCGCGCCACGTCCTCGGCGGCCACGGGGGGACAGATCGACAGCACGACGGCCGCCCTGTCCAACGCCGTCGGCAGGTCCGTGGTGACCAGCCCCAGCTCCTCCGCCCGCGCCCGCGTCCGCGCGCTGCGCCCCGCCGGGCAGCACAGCACGGTGTGCCCGTTCCGCCGGATCTCCGCGGCCACGGCGGAGCCCATCGCACCGGGGTGCAGCAGCGCCACGGTCGTCATCGAAGCTCACCCGCCGACGAGCCCCGCACCGTCCGCACCGCCCGTGACGGCCGCGCTCGGCGCGCGACGGGGACGGGCGGCCAGGACGGGGTCCAGGACCTGGTGCGGGGCGGCGGGCTGGCGGTGGACTTCACCTCGGGACCTCCCGGACGGCGGTGGGTGTCACGGCGGCGTCACAGCGGAACTACCCGGCGCGGGCGGGGTGTCAACGCCCGGCGGGGGGCTCTCACCCCGCACCGCCGGGCAGGGCGGGCGCCGTCGGCGCGCCGCAGAAGGTGAGGATCTGGTCGCGCAGGTCCAGCGCGAGGGCGCTCGTCTGGTAGTGCGGCCGCCGCAACGCGTTCGCGACCTGCCGCAACCGCCGGTGCACGCTGTCGGTGCGTCGCCGACCGGACATCACCATGACCTCCTGCACCTGTTCGGCGGCGCCCTCCAGGTCGTGCCGGCCGAGCCGGGCGGCGGCCAGGTCGAGCCGGGCCAGGCACAGCTCGCCCAGACGGCGGTGCTCCGGCGGGTCCTCCTGGTACAGCGCCACCGCCTCGGCGGCCTGCTGTTCGGCGAGGACGAGATCCGCCTGCTCGCCGAGCCACAGCCGCGAGGTGGCCGAGTAGAAGGTCTGCTTGGCGACGGGGAAGGCCAGCATGCCTCCCGGATCGTCCTCGCCGCGCACCTCGTTACGGGCCTGTTCGGCGCGGCGCAACGCGTCCTCCGCGGCCCTGCGGTCCCGCAGCCGCGCCTGGGCCCTGGCCTCGATCGCGGCCAGCCGCACCCGCGCGGTGCCGGCCTCCGGCAGGTAGCGCCAGCCGTCCACGGCCAGGTCGACCGCCATCCTCGGCCGCTCGTCCCAGTACGCCACCAGGCTCTGCGTCCCCCTGATCCACGCGCGCAGGGCGTTGTTGCCGGCCAGCTCCGCGCACAGGAACGCCGTGCGCGCCTGCGTCTCGGCCGCCGCCAGCCATCCCAGGTCGAACGACGCGTTGGCCAGGACCCCGCAGAGCACCCCGGCCACCAGGTACAGCTCCCGGGTCTGCCGAGGGTGCTGCCGTCCCTCCAACAGCTCGAAGATGCGGTTGCGCAGCTCGCGCAGCTCCACGAACACCGGGTACACCGGCCGCGTCGGGTAGGTGGCGACGATCCGCGCCGCGTCGGCGCGGAACTGCTCCAACGTGTGCGGCCCGACGTTGGTCTGCTCCGCGAACTGCCCGAACCGGGCGGACTCCACCGCTGCCATGGCGATCTCCCTCTCCCACGACGCCGTCGTCGCTGTCTCCACACCCCCCTCGGCGGCGACGGAGGACGTGGCCTCGGGACCGCCGGGGACGGGGTCGGGTTGCGGGGGGCCGAAGAGCACCTCCGCCGGCTCGCCGAACATGTGCTCCAGGACCCGGCACGTCGCCGGGTGGGGTAAGCCGCCGAGCCGGCCGGAGAACCACCGGCTGGCGTGCCGCTCGGACACGGCGAGCGGGCGGCCGACCCGTTGCGAGGCCGCGTGGAACTCGGCGCAGAACTCCTGGGTGGTCAGCCGGCGTTGGCGGACGAGCTGTTCGACGCGCGTGCGGGGGACGGGGTGGGTGCCACGCATGTCGCCACCCCCTTGTGGCAGGCTCCGGACGTCGGGGACACCCTCCACCCTAGGAAGTGAACGGGGTGTTCCCGGCGCGCGAACGCCAGATGTCCCCCGTGTGTCCGGCAGATGTCCCCCTTGGTCGGTGCGATGTCCGGGTGATCACCCGCACAGTTCAGGCGGCGACCGAGGGTGACGGAGGTGGGCGCGGTGCGGACGGAGCAGGCGGTGCGGTCCGGTCAGACGGCGATCCGGTGGCAGGTCCAGGACGTCCGGTGGCACCGAGGGGGCCGCCAACTCGTGCCGGTGGAGCACGCGCCGTTCGGGCGCGTGCTGCCCTACCGCAGGGCAGCGGGGCAGACGCCCCTGCCGGGCTGCCTGCCGCTGGTGCGGTCCAGGGGGTGGTTGGCCGACCTCGGCCAGCAGGGGCTGGCGGACATGCTGCTCGGGCTGTCGGCGGTGGTCGCGCTCCGCGAGGTGACGCCGGGGCTGTCATTGCACTACAGCGGTCCCCGCGCGCGGCTGATGCGGCGGTGTTCGATACCGATGACCACCACCGAGGGGTGGGGACCCCACATCGTGCGCACCGGCACCCGGTCGCCGGTGCGGTTCCGGGTCGACGCCGAGGAGCCCCCGGCGTGGCTGGACCACCTGGCCCCCGGCCAGGTCGAGGTGCACGGCGCGCTCCCCATGCGGCACTACCTGGCGATGGAGCAGCAGCTCGGCCTGCGGCTGTCGTTGGACGACACCCCGGCGCCGACGTTCCGCTCCGAGGAGCGCGCGGTGCCGTGGCACGCGGTCCTGGTGCTGTGCGCCGGCTCGTCCCGCTCCAGCTACGGCTCCGCCGAGTTCGCCGCCGTCGCCGCCGAGATGATGCGCACGCGCAGCGCGCCGTGGCGGTTCACGGCGGTCGTGCCGCGCACCCTGCGCTCCGTCCCGGAGCTGGAGGAGATGTCGGCGCAGGTCGTGCACGCGCCGGACCCCGCCGACTGCGTGGACCTGTTCGCGTCGGCCGAGGTGGTGGTCGGGGTCGACAACGGGCTGACGCAGCTCGCCGGGCTGACCGTCCGGCCGGACGGCTCGGGGCCCGAGGTGGTCGGGCTGTACGCCAGGCGCTCGCACACGAAGTGGATCACCGGCTCGCGGCGGCACCACGCCGTGGCGACCCGGTTCTCCCAGATGGTGGCCCTGGCCGACCGCTCGCCGGACCGGGACGAGTTCGACGAGGCGGTGTGGGGCGACGCCGCCGACCTGCGGTGCGTTCCCCGGTCGAGGGTGGCCGACTTCGCGGGCCGGTGCGCGGGCTGGTGGTGACGTCGGACCGGGTCACCGTCCGCGATCGCTCCACTGAGGACAGACCTTTTGTCTACTGAGGATGCTGATTGCTCCGTTTCGAACGGTTTGCCCCGTAGGGGTGTTGGGACGTCCTCAGTGGACTCGTGTGGTGCTGACGCCGTCGGGGGCAGGAGTGGGAGGGTGGGGGACGCGGCGGCGGTCGGGGCTGAGGGGAAGGGTCCCGGCCGCCGCCGCGGCGTGTCGTCGTCGGGGCGGCGCGGGCGACGAGGGCGGCGCGGACGCTGGCCCCGCACGGGTGGCACCGCCCCACCGCTTCCCCGATACGCGCTCATCGGGTGATCCGAGGTCTCCCACAATGCGGGAGAACTTGTACGGCGAACAAGAAGGAAGCGAATATTGGCGCGTCACCGCTGGTTTTCCTGGGGTTCTCCCGCGCGTCGGGGCGCGGTTCCGGGTGTGACGCCGACGGTTTACGCCGACCGGGGGCGGAGCGCGTCCCCCTGACCGGGTGGGTCCCCCACTGGTGTTACCCCCGGTAACGGAAAGACCGGCCGATCGGTCGAGGACGGAACGGTGTACTAGTTCTCGGGAACTAGGCGAATCAGTCCCTCCGAGGTATGCGCGAACGGGTTGTGACACTTACAGTCATCGCCTCGAGAGGTCGTTCTCGTGCGAAGGGAGGGAAACGGGGTGAACACCTCCTGCTTCGCCGTGAATCGCGGTTACGTGCTCCGAACGGAGTAGCAATGGTTTCGTTCGCGATTCCGGGTCGCCGCCTTTACATGGTTGCGGAGTCAAGGTAGCGTCGCCGGCGAAGCGAAACGGGCCGAGAACAGGTCGGGCCGCCTGGGGCCGGGCGGCGCACATCACCTGGGGGCTGGGGATGGTCTGGACAAGCGCGCCACCGCGGCGGCGGTCTCGTCGGCACGCCGCGCCACGCTCGACGCCGAGCCCGGCGCTGCCGGCGCTGCCGGGGTCGAGGGTCTCCTCGGCGCTCTGAGACACACTGTCTTCGCTGGTCACACGCGTGGTCGTGCGAGGTGGCCGCGTCGCGCCGGGCATCGCCCTCCTGGTCGTCGGGCGCGGTGTCACCCGAACGAACGCGTCGGCGTCGCGCCGTCGAACGGCGCGCCCGGCGTCGCGACGGCTTTCTTTCACAAAGCTTGCAGAGGTGCATTTCCGTTGATGCGTGAGCGGTACTCGCTGTTCGCTCTCGCCGATCCGGTCTTCTATGACTCGCCCACGCGCTGGCGTACCGACGAAAAACCGTTCGGCGCGGTGGGGCGGGCGTTGCCGGACGGTTTCGAGCGGTCCGACCGTGATTTCTGGGTTTCGGTGCGCCCCGCGGGCGGGGAACTGCCCGCGCAGGGCTGGAAGGTGCATGTCTCGGCGGCGATGGACAATGCCGAGGACGTGTTGGACCGCGTGTGGGAGTACTGCGTTCCCCGACGGATCGCGTTCAAGTTCCTGCGCGACAGGAACATGCTCTTCGTCCAGAACTCCAAGTACGCGCCCCGCGAGTCCAGCGGCAAGTTCGTCACCATCTACCCGACGGACGAGGAACAGCTCGGGACGCTGCTGACCGAGCTGTCGGCCGAACTCGCCGGGCAGCACGGCCCCTACGTGCTCAGCGACCTGCGCTGGGGCGAGGGTCCGCTGTACGTGCGCTACGGCGGCTTCGCCAGGATGGAGTGCACCGACGCCAACGGGGAGACCGTGCTCGCGGTCGAGCGGCCGGACGGCACGCTCGTGCCCGACCGCCGCGGCGGCGGCTTCACCGTCCCCGACTGGGTCACGCTGCCGGCCTTCCTGGAGCCCCACCTGGCCGCGCGGAAGTCCCGCTCCGCCGCTGACTTCCCCTACCGCGTCGTCCGGCCGCTGCACTTCTCCAACGCCGGCGGCGTGTACCTCGCCCGTCGCACCAGCGACGACCGCCAGGTCGTGCTGAAGGAGGGCCGCCCGCACGCCGGGCTGGACCGCGACGGCAGGGACGCGGTGGGCCGGCTGCTGCACGAGAAGGACATCCTGGAGCGGCTGCGCGGGGTGCCCGGCATCCCCGAGCTGCTCGACCACCACGTGGTGGACGGGCACCACTTCCTCGTGCTGGAGCACGTGCCCGGCGAGGTCGTCTGGCGCTGGGTCGGCCAGGAGAACCCGTTCGTCAACCCGGATGTCACCGAGGAGAGCGTCGCGGCCTACACGCGCCGCGCCCTCCGGGTGGTGGCCACGATCGAGGAGATCGTCGCCGAGGTGCACCGCAGGGGAGTGGTGCTCGGCGACCTGCACCCCGGCAACATCCTGGTCAGCGAGGACGACCGGGTCTGGCTCATCGACTTCGAGATCTCCACGCCCGCCGGGCGGCCGCACCGCCGGCCCCCGCTGGAGGTGGTGGGGTTCGCGCCGCCGTGGGCCGACCGCTCCGGGTTCGACGCCGACCGGCACGCGATGGCCGCCGTGCGGCTGTGGATGTTCATGCCCTTCCACCGCACCTGGGCGCTTGACTGGTCCAAAGTGGACCAGTTCGTGTCCGTTGTGGAGCGACGCTTCGACCTGCCGGAGGGCTACGGCGACTCGGTGCGCGCCGAGCTGGCCCCACGCCCCGGCGCGGTCCTGTCCCGGCTGCCCGACTACCGCCCGCTGCGGGTGGACGTCACCGCGGCCGAGCCGGACTGGGCCGCGATCACCGACTCGATGGTCAGGGGCATCCTGCGCAGCGCCACGCCGGAGCGGCGGGACCGGCTGTTCCCCGGCGACATGCGGCAGTTCACGCACGAGGGCGGCGGCCTGGGCTTCGCCTACGGCGCGGCCGGGGTGTTGTGGGCGTTGTCGGTGTGCGGCTTCGGGCGCCACCCGCGGCACGAGGAGTGGCTGCTCGACGCCCTGCGCCGACAACCGCCCACCCAGCCCGGCTTCTACACCGGACTGCACGGCATCGCCTACGTCCTGGACCACCTGGGTCACCACGACGTGGCGCTCGACCTGCTCGACAGGGCCGAGGAGCCGACGGCGCGGGTCACCGCGCCGGGGATGCTCAGCGGCCTGTCGGGAATCGGGCTGAACCTGTTGCGTTTCGCCGAGCGCACCGGCGACTCCCGTCACCGCGACCTGGCCTTCGCCTGCGCGCGGCGGCTGGCGGAGCGCTGGGAGCGCGGGGTGGGGCCACGGGAACCCGTCGGCCTCCTGGGCGGGTGGTCGGGAGCCGCGCTGTTCTTCCTCCGCGCCTACGAGGCCGGGGGAGACCGCTCCTTCCTGGACCTCGCGGTGCGCGCGTTGCACCGCGAACTCGACCACTGCGTGCGGACCCGCAACGGGTCGCTGCACGTCGAGGAGAAGGGCGTGCGGACGCTGGTCTACCTCGACGGGGGCAGCGGCGGCATCGGTCTGGTGGCCGGCGAGGTGCTGCGGCACGTCGAGGACGAGCGCCTGGCCGAGGCGCTGCCCGCGATCGTGCTGGCCTGCCAGCCCGAGTTCGTCGTGGAACCGCAGCTCTTCACCGGTTTGTCGGGCATTGTCGCCGCGTTGTCGCGCATGTCGGCCGGCGATTCCTCGACAGAAATTGGTGAGATTGTGGGGCTTCGCGCGAGGCGCCTTCTGTGGTATGCTGTTTCATATCAGGGAGAGGTTGCCTTTCCCGGAGGGCAGAGTTACAGGCTGTCCATGGATCTTGGCACCGGAACCGCCGGTGTGCTCCTGGGGATGACGAGCGCGAGAAATCGGAAGTTCGAGTTCCTTCCCTTTCTTGGCGACGGCGTCGCCCCGCCGGTCGCGACCTGACCGGAAGAAACACCACATGACCACCGCGCTCACTGGGGTGCGGTCTTGGTAACGCATTGTTGGGAGGAGGTGCACGACATGGAGAACGTTCTCGACCTTCAGGACATGGAGCTCGCTCCGGAGGACGACACCCTGCTGCCGGCCAGCTTCTCGAGCAACTCGTGCTGAGCAGGGCATGACCGGCGGGGCGGTCCGTCGCGACCGCCCCGTCACCGCCCGCGGGGCCGCCTGACCGGCGGCCCCGCGGCTGGGCCGCCCCGCGCGTCGGCACCGAGGGGGCGCTGACGGCACCGCGATGGGGGCGGCCTTTGTTCTCCCGTTCTGGCGGCACCGGCGAGAAACCGGCGACAAATGGGGTGGATGGCGATGATGTCCCGGCTGATCGGCGTCCGGTCCGGGCGTTCCGGACGTCAGGTCGAACGTGACGCGCTTCGGGTCGCCGCCGCCCTGCGTTCCCTGGGCGTCGCCGCCGGGGACCGCGTTCTCTTCTCCTCCGACAATCACGAGGAATACCTGACCGTCGTGCTCGCGGCGGCCCACCTCGACACCTCGCTCTTTCTCGTCGACCACCGCAGGACCGTGGCGGAGAAACAGCGTCTCGCGGAACGCGCGCGCGTGAGGTGGACGATTTCCGACAGCCAGGCCGACGTCGAGGCCGGCATCGGAGGGACGATTCTCCCCCTGGACGCGCTGGCGCCGGCCGACTGCCCTCGGCCCCTGGCCGACGGCCTGTCCTGGGACGCCTGGCGGCGCCGGCCGGACGCGATGCTGCTGTCCTCCTCGGGCTCCACCGGCGAACCCAAGATCATCGCGAAGTCGGGGCGCGCGTTCCTGGACAACCTGGAGCGCACCCGCAAGCTCATGGGCTACACCGAAGGCGACGTGCTGCTGCCGATCCTGCCCTTCTCCCACCAGTACGGGCTGTCGATCGCCGTGCTCGCCTGGATCAGCGGGGCCTCCCTGGTCGTGGGCCCCTACCGCCGGCTCGACCAGGTCGCCGAGGTGGCGGGATCGGCGGAGGCGACGATCACCGACGCCACGCCGGCCACCTACCGCAGCCTGCTCAACCTCCTCGACTACCGGCCCGCCCTGCGCGAGTGCTTCCGCGCGGTGCGGATGTGGTGCACGGGCGGAGCGCCGCTGGACCGCGCGCTCGCCCGGCGGTTCCGCGCCGAACTCGGCGCCCCCGTCCTGGACGGCTACGGCAGCAGCGAGGCGGGCAACGTCGCCTTCGCGACCCCGGACAACCCCGTCGCCTGTGGGCGGCTGCTCGACGGCGTGCGCGTGGCGATCCGCGACGAGCGGGGCGAGGACGTCCTGCCGGGCCAGGTCGGCGAGCTGTGGCTGGACACGCCCGACCTGATGAGCGGCTACCTCGACGACGCGGGCGAGCTGACGCCCACCGCTCCCGGCGAGTACCCGACGCACGACCTCGGGTACTGGGACCCCGAGGGCAACCTGCACGTGCTCGGCAGGAAGTTCGCCGTCCACCGGCTCGGCCACACCCTCTACCCGGAGGCGATCGAGCGCAGGGCGGAGGAGTGCGGCCGCCCGGTGCGCATCGTGGCCCTGGACGACGAGCGCAGGGGCAGCAGCCTCGTGTTCGTCGTCGAGGACGCGGAGGGGTCGCCGGCGCAGCGCTGGCGCCGGGAGTTCTCCGCGATCCTGCCGTCCTTCGAACAGCCCAACCACGTCGTGGTGGTGCCCCGGTTCCCGTTGAACGGCAACGGGAAGCCGGACGCTCACCGGCTGCGGGAGCTGGTGCTGCGCGAGCTGGCGACGTCCGCGCGGAGGGCGCCCTCGGTGCCGTCGCCGCGCTTCGGGTCGCCCGAGCAGCCCGTGCGCCGCCCCGAGCCAGCCGGCCGAGCCGAGCCCGACAGTCAGGAGACGTGACGATGTCACTGGAGGAACTGCGCAAACTCCGCCGGCGGGTGGTCGTGACCGGGTACGGGGTGGTCACGCCGATCGGCAACACCGTGGACGAGTACTGGGCGTCGTTGGTCGCGGGGCGCAGTGGCATCGGCCCCGTCCAGCGGTTCGACGCCTCGGACCTGCCCGTGCGGATCGCCGGTGAGGTCAAGGACTTCGACCCGGTCGACTACATGCCCAAGCCGCTGGCGCGCCGGCTGGACTCGTTCTCCCAGTACGGCCTGGCCGCCGCCGTGCAGGCCGCCGAGATGGCGAAGCTGCCCGTGGGCGAGGGGATGGGCGAGCGGACGGGCGTGATCGTCGGCTCCGGCTACGGCGCGGCCAACCTCGTCTTCGACAGCGTGCTGCGGATGCACGAGAAGGGGCCGAGGATCGTCAGCCCGATGTTCGCGGCCACCAGCGGCATCGACAACCCGGCCGGCGAGATCGCGATCCGGTTCGGCGCGACCGGCCCGTCCGGCGCGATGAGCACGGCCTGCGCCACCGGCAACACCTGCGTCGGCGAGGCCGCGCGCATGATCCAGTACGGTGTGGCGGACGTGATGTTCGCGGGCGCGACCGACAACTGCCTGAACCGGCTCGACGTCACCTCGACGGCGCGGGCGGGCGCGTTGTCGCAGCGCAACGACGAGCCGGAGAAGGCCAGTCGGCCCTTCGACGTCGACCGCGACGGGTTCGTGATGAGCGCGGGGGCGGGGGTGTTGGTGTTGGAGGAGGCCGGGCACGCCGAGCGCAGGGGCGCGCCGATCCTCGCCGAGTTCCTCGGCTACGGCGCCACCACCGACGCCCACCACATGACCGCCCCGCACCCCGAGGGCCTCGGCGCGAAGAACGCCATCCGGCGCGCGCTGGAGGACGCCGGCGTCGAACCGGACGAGATCGACTACGTCAACGCGCACGGCACGAGCACCAAGCTCAACGACACCGTCGAGCTGGGCGCGCTGCGCGAGGTGCTGGGCGAGCACGCCACCCGCATCCCGGTCAGCTCGGTGAAGTCCATGCAGGGCCACCTGATGGGCGCGGCCGGCGCGGTGGAGCTGGTGGCCACGATCGAGGCCATGCGCGCCGGGGTGGTGCCACCGACGATCAACCTCGACAACCCCGAGGTCACCGACTTCAACCTGGTGCCGCACCGGGCGCAGGAGTGGACGACGCGCACCGCGATGAGCAACTCGTTCGGTTTCGGCGGACGCAACGCCGTCGTCGTGGTGCGGCGGTACGAGGGCTGACCGTCGGTCGGGGCGGCGCGGTCACGGGGTCGAGCGGTCCCGACGGCGCCGCCGGCACGCTGGAGGGAAGAGGAACAGGTGAAGGGCGCTTTCGTTTCGCTGGAGGCGATGACCGACGAGGACTACGAGCTGTTGTCCCGGTGGTCGCGTGAGCGGATGGGCGTCTACTCGTCCAGCGGGCCGGAGTTCGTCGACGGCAGGGAGCTGAAGGAGAGCGCGCGCCGCGCCGGCCTCCACTACCTCATGGCCGTGGCGCACGACGGCCAGCGGGTCGGCGGCGTGAGCTGGTCGCAGGTCTCGCACGCCGGCAGCTACGAGGTGGGCCTGGGCATCGGCGACGCCGAGCGGTGGACGCTGGGCTACGGCATGGACGCGGCCGCGATCCTCCTGCGCTACCTGTTCCACGTCAGGAACGCGCGTCGCGTCCAGGCGATCATCGGTGACTACAACCGGAACATGTTGCAGTTCGTCGCCAAGGGCTTCATGACCGTCGAGGGCGTGCTGCGGGACTACTTCTTCCTGGACGGCGAGTACCACGACGCCGTGATCTGTTCGATCCTGCGTGACGAGTACTACGCGATGTCCGTGCCCGGTCTGCCGGAGGAGGACATCGACGTCATCTCCGCGCAGGAGAAGGCGCAGGCCAAACGGGTGCTCACCGACTGTCTCGCGCGCTCGGGAGACAGCTACCTGACCTCCCTGGTGAACCGCGCACGGCGCTCGTCGTGAGCCCGTCCCGGCCGTCGGCGCGCGCCGGCTGCCCCGAGAGGAAGGAACGAACGTGTCGCTGACTGGGGACGTCGCCTCCACCGCGGTGGTGGCCGACGGGTGCATGTCCGGCCTCGGGTTGAGGGCCGCCGTCGCGCTGCGCGCCGGCGCGGTGCTGCTGGACCTCGCCGAGTGCGCGGTGGCCGAGCGACCGACCATCCACACTGTCCAGACCGGAGTGGACGAACACGTCGACGGGCCGACCATCCGGTACCTCAACCACTCCTGCGCGCCCAACACCCACATCGACGTCGCCGCCGGCAAGGTCGTGGCGCTGCGGCCCATCGAGGTGGGCGAGGAGCTGACGTTCTTCTACCCGTCCACCGAGTGGGAGATGGTCGGGCCGTTCGTCTGCCAGTGCGGCACGCCCGACTGCATCCGCCTGGTGACCGGGGCCAAGGAGCTGTCCGAGGACGTGCTGGGCCGCTACCGGCTCAACGAGCACATCCTCGCCCTGCTGGCCCGGCGGGACCGCGACGGCGGACACGCCGCGTCCGACGCCGGCCAGGTGGCCAGCCTGGCCAGCAAGGCGTGCGGCGACCATGACTGACGGCGCCGGCGTCCGCGTCGCCCCCTCGGCCCGGCCTCCCCTCGGGGACCGGGCCGACGGGGGCGCGCCCGCGTCGGTGACCGGGGGCCGGGCCGTGGTCGCCGCGCTGGCCGAGCACGGCGTCGAGGTGGTGTTCGGCATCCCCGGCACCCACAACCTGGAGATCTACCGGCACCTGCCGGGCTCCGGCATCCGGGTGGTGACCCCGCGCCACGAGCAGGGCGCCGGCTACGCGGCGGACGGCTACGCGCGGGTGACCGGCCGGCCGGGCGTCGTGCTGACCACCACCGGGCCGGCGTTGCTCAACGCGGCCACCGCCGCCGGCGTGGCCTACGCGGACTCGGTGCCGGTGCTGCTGGTCTCGCCGGGCATGCCGCGTTCGCACGTGCCGGGCTCCGGCGAGCTGCACGAGGTGAAGGACCAGAGCGGGGCGATGGCGGCGATCTGCGCCAGCAGCCACCGGGTGCGGTCCGTGGCCGAGATCCACCGCGTCGTCGACGACTTCATGGCCGAGGTCCGGGACGGCCGGCCCCGACCGGTCCACCTGGAGGTGCCGCTGGACGTGCTGGAGACGCCGGCGCGGCCGGCGCCCCGCCTGGGGGTGGCCCGTCCGCCGCGTCCCGCGCCCAGCGACGACGCCGTGCGGAGGGCGGCGGCCACGCTCGTCGGCGCGCGCAGCCCGGTGATCATCGCGGGCGGCGGGGCCCGAGGGGCGGCGGCCGACCTCGTCGTCCTGGCCGAGCTGCTCGGCGCGCCCGTGCTGACCACGGCCAACGGCAAGGGGACCGTGCCGGAGCACCACCCGCTGTCGGTGGGGGCCGTGCTGCACCTCGCCGCGACCAGGGAGCTGCTGGCCGCGGCGGACGTCGTGCTCGCCGTCGGCACTGAACTGTCCACAACGGACTTCTGGGCCGGGCCGCCCGAGCTGCCCGGCTCGCTCGTGCGGGTCGACGTCGACGTCGACCAGACCCGACGCCCCGTGATCCCCACCCACCCGCTGGTCGGCGACGCGGGTGAGGTCGTGGGCCGGCTCCTCGCCGCGGCCCGCGAGCTGACGGCGCGCGCGTCGTCGGCGGGACGGCCGTCGGGGGGAGGACCGTCGGGGGGAGGGCGGAACTACGTCCCGAGGACGATTGACACGCTCCCGCGCCCGTTCCACGATCCCCGGGTGTCGGCGATCAAGGAGGAGTCGGTCAGGGCGGCCGCCCGCTGGGACCACGTCGTGCCCGCGCTGCGCCGCGCCCTGCCCGACGACGCCGTCCTCGTCGGCGACACCTCGATGGCCTGCTACCACGGCGCCCTCGCCGAGTTCCGCGTGCCGGGGCCGGGCAGTTTCCTCGTCCCCACCGGCTTCGCCACCCTCGGCTACGCGTTGCCGGCCGCCATCGGAGCGTCGGTGGGCGCGCCCGGCCGCGCCGTCGCGGCCCTCACCGGCGACGGCGCCTTCCAGTTCAGCCTGACCGAGTTGGCCACCGCCGTGGAGATGGGCCTGCCGCTGCCCGTGGTGGTCGTGGACAACGGCGGGTACGGCGTGCTGCGCGAGGAGATGCGGGAGCGCGGGATCACGCCGACCGGCGTGGACCTGCGCGGGCCGGACTTCGTCGCCCTGGCCGGGGCCTACGGCGCGCGCGGGGTCGCGGCGACGACCGCGCCCGAGGTGGAGCGCGCCGTGCGCGAGGCGTTGGAGGCGGACGTGCCCACCGTGGTCGTCGTGCCGGAGAAGGTGGCGTGAGACCGTGACAGGACCGGAGACCAGGACCGACCCGTCGCCAGGGCCGGTCGCCCCCCGAGCGCTCGCGCGCCGCGCCGAGCCGTACCTCACGGTGACCTGGACCGACGACGTGACCGGGGCGCGGGGGCACCTCGTGCTGGACCAGGTGGTGGGCGGGGTCGCCAGCGGCGGCCTGCGGATGCGGCCCGGCTGCACGCTGGAGGAGGTCGTCGACCTCGCCAGGACGATGACGCTGAAGGAGGCGCTGGCCTACCGCCCCGGTGACCGTTACGTGCCCTTCGGCGGCGGGAAGGGCGGGATCGACTTCGACCCGCGCCACCCCGAGGCCAGGGCCGTGCTGGGCCGGTTCCTGCACGCGGTGCGGCCGATGCTGGAGCGGCGCTGGGCGTTCGGCGAGGACCTCGGGGTTCGTCAGTCCACATTGGACGAGATCGCGACCGAGATGGGGCTGCGGTCCACTGTGGACCCGGCACTGGCGCACGTCCCCGACGGCGCCGAGGCCGGGCTCGACCGCCTCGCCCGCGCGTTCGCCGTCGACGTGGGCGGCGTCGGCTTGGGCGACCTCGTCGGCGGCCACGGCGTCGCCACCGCCGCGCTGGCGGCGTTACGGCACCGCGGCGAGCGGCCCGAGGGCCGGACCGCCGTCGTGCAGGGCTTCGGCTCGATCGGCGGCGCCGCCGCCCGGTATCTGGCCGAGGCCGGGGTCCTGGTCGTCGGGATCGCGGACGAGCGCGGCCTGGTGGTCAACCAGGACGGGCTCGACGTCGAACACCTCCTGCGCACCAGGGACGCGCACGGCGTGCTCGACCGCTCCGCCCTGCGGGCCGGAGACCACGAGCTGCCCAGGGACGCGTGGCTGGGCCTCCCCGCCGACGTCCTGGTCACCGCCGCCGTCTCCTACGCCGTGGACGCGCGCAACCAGGCCGACGTCGTCGCCCGCTATCTCGTGGAGGGCGCCAACGTGTCGGTCTCGGCCGAGGCCGAACGCGCGTTGCTCGACAGGGGCGTGGTCGTCGTCCCCGACTTCGTCGCCAACTGCGCGGCGAACTGCTGGTGGTGGTGGACGTTGTTCGGCGACGTCGAGCCCACCGCCGAGAGCGCCTTCGCCAGGATCGCCGAGACGCTGGGCGGCCTGGTGGACCGCGTGCTCACCGACGCCGCCGCGCGGGGCGTCAGCCCCCGCAGGGCGGCGGTCGACCTCGCCGAGCACAACCTGGAGTCGTTGCTGCGCTGGGAGGTGGACCGTGCGAAGACCCGCGTCGACCGCACCTGACCGCGTCGCACGTTGATCGAGGCGACGCCGGGGGCGCGGACGGCCGCGCGCCCGGCGTCGCTGTTGACCGGCGCCACCGCGCACCACCACCGGCGCGCGGGGCGCCACTGGTGGAGGACTCAATGCTCGGCCTGCTCGCCGGCGTCTTCGCTCTCGCGTTGGTTGACAGCATCAACCCGTCGGCCTTCGCGGTGACGATCTACCTGTTGTTGGCCACCCGACGCCCGACGAGCCGGGTCCTGGCCTACGTCACGGGCATCTTCGTCGCCTACTTCACCGTGGGCCTGCTGCTCGTGCTCGGCCTGGACGTGCTCAAGGCGAAGTTCAGCGGCTACCTCGACGGGCCGGTGGCCTACGGCATCCAGGGCGTCGTCGGCGCGGTCCTGCTGTACTACAGCTTCTACCCGCCGGGCGGGAAGAACAAGAAGCCCAAGGACCGCACGCCCCGCTCGCTCAACCACGTCGCCATCTTCGGGCTCGGCCTGCTGATCTCGTTGGTGGAGTTCAGCACCGCGTTCCCCTACCTCGGCGCGATCGGCATGATCAGCACCTCCGGTCTGCCGATGGTGCAGTGGCTGCCGGTGCTGGTCATCTACAACCTGATCATGATCGTGCCGCCGCTGCTGATGCTGGTGGCCTACAAGCTGATGGGCGAGCGGATCAGGGGCCGGCTGGAGCGGATGCGCGACAAGATCCGCGAGGGCAGCAGGGACACCATGCTGTGGATCATCGGCATCGTGGGCTTCTTCCTGCTCGCCAACTGCCTCTACCACTTCAAGTTCTTCGGGATGATCGACGTGCCCGACGAGGGCGGGATCAGGTTCGGCGGCGTGCAGGTCCCGGTCGGGGCCGTGCTCGCCGTGCTGGGCGGCTAGCCCGCGCCGACCCCGGTGGGCGCGGCGCCGCGCGCCATGCCCGCGCCCACCGGGCCACCACCGGCCGGCCGTCGGCCCGACGCCAACCGGTGTCTCGTGACGTTCTTCTCTTCTGGGGGTTCAGCACGCCATGGCAGTCGTCCTGGTGACCGGTGGCAACCGGGGAATCGGCCTCGCGATCGCGCGGCGCTTCGCCGCCGCCGGCGACGCGGTGGCGGTGACCTACCGCGACACCCCGCCCGAGGGGCCGTTCCTCCCGGTGCGCTGCGACGTCACCGACCTCGACCAGGTCGAGTCGGCCTATGCCACCGTGGAGAAGGAGCTGGGGCCGGTCGAGGTCCTGGTCGCCAACGCCGGCATCGTCCGGGACCGGCTGATGGCGGTGATGAGCCAGGAGGACTTCGACGTCGTCCTCGACACCAACCTCACCGGGGTCTTCCGGGTCACCCGCCGCGCCCTGCGGAACATGCTGCGGCAGCGGCGCGGGCGCGTCGTGCTGGTCTCCTCCACCGCCGGGCTCAGCGGGTCACCGGGCCAGACCAACTACGCGGCGGCCAAGGCGGGCCTGGTCGGCCTCGCCCGGTCCCTGGCCCGCGAGGTCGGCGGCAGGGGGATCACCGTCAACGTGCTCGCGCCGGGCTGGGTGAGCACGGACATGACGGCGGGGATGAGCGAGGCGGACCGCGCCGCGAGCGCGGCCGAGGTGCCCCTCGGCCGGTTCGGCACGCCCGAGGAGGTCGCCGAGGTCGCCTACTTCCTCGGCTCGCCGGCCGCCGCCTACGTCACCGGCGCGGTCGTCCCCGTCGACGGCGGACTCGGCATGGGGCACTGACATGGGCATGCTGGACGGCAAGAAGCTGCTGGTCACCGGGATCATCACCCGCTCGTCGATCGCCTACCACGCGGCGCGGATGGCGCAGGAGGAGGGCGCGGAGCTGGTGCTGACCGGCTACGGCCGGCTCAGCCTGGTGGAACGGCTCGCGGCGCGGCTGCCGCGCCCCGCGCCCGTGCTGGAACTCGACGTCACCAACCAGGACCACCTGGACACGCTCGCGGAGCGGGTCGGGGAGCACACCGACCGGCTGGACGGCGTGCTGCACTCGATCGCCTACGCCCCGCCGACGGCGCTCAGCGGGAACTTCCTGCGGGCGCGGTGGGAGGACGTCTCCACCGCGTTCCACGTCTCCACCTACTCGTTCCAGGCGGTGTCGGTGGCCTGCCTGCCGCTGCTGTCCTCGGGCGGGTCCGTGGTGGGGCTGAGCTTCGACAGCGCCCGCACCTGGTCCGGCTACGACTGGATGGGCGTGGCCAAGGCGGGGCTGGAGTCCTGCGCCCGCTACCTGGCGCGGGACCTGGGGCCGAACCGGATCCGGGTCAACATCGTCGTCTCCGGTCCACTGCGGACGGTCGCGGCCCGCAACATCTACGGCGCCGACGGCACCGACACCTACGGCGAGTTCGAGCCGTGGTGGGACCGGCAGGCCCCGCTGGGCTGGGACCCCGCCGACCCCGAGCCGACCGCGCGCGCCTGCCTGGTGCTGCTGTCCGACCTGCTGCCCGCGACCACCGGGTCGCTGCTCTACGTGGACGGAGGGACGCACTTCAATGGCGTCTGACCCGAACCCCCGCATCCTGTCCACTGTGGACGAACTTCTGGGGGCCGTCGGCGAGCGCCTCGGCTCGTCCCGCTGGCACGAGGTGACCCAACGACAGGTCGACCTGTTCGCCGAGGCCACCGGGGACCACCAGTGGATCCACGTCGACCCCGAGCGCGCGGCCGGCGGCCCCTACGGCGGCACGATCGCGCACGGGTTCCTGACGCTGTCGCTGATCCCCACGCTGGTCGACGACGTGTACCGCGTCCCGACCGCCGAGCTGGAGATCAACCACCGGGTCGACGCCGTGCGGTTCCGCGCCCCGGTCCCGGTCGGCTCCCGGGTCCGCGCCACGGCCACCCTCGCGTCGGCGCGGCGCCGGCCGCGCGGGTTCGTCGAGGTCGTGCTCGCGGTGACCGTCGAGGTCGAGGGCGGCGGCGTCGCCTGCACGGCGGAGACCACCAGCCTCGTGCGGTTCCCCGACCCAGCCGACCCAGCCGACCCGGCAGACCCGGCCGACCCGGGTGGGACGGACTGACCGTGCCGACCGTCCCCGGGGTGCGGGTCGACCGGGCGGAGCCCACCGGCCGGTGGGCTCCGTTGCTCCTGCTGGAGTCCTCGACCCTGCTCACCGGCACCGCCAACGGGATCATCACCCTGACGGTGCCGTGGCTGGTGCTGGACCGCACCGGCAGCGCGGCGGCCGCCGGGCTGGTCGCCGCGGCCACGACCGCCCCCATGATCCTCGCCGTCCTGTTCGCGGGCACCGCCGTGGACATGCTCGGCCGGCGGCGCGCCGCGACCGTGTGCGAACTGCTGTCCGCCGTGGCCGTGCTGGGCATGACGGCCGTGGACGCCTGGCTCGGCCCCGACGTCCTGTGGCTGGTCGTGCTCAGCGTGCTGCGCGCGTCGCTGGTGCAGGTGGGGGTCACCGCGCGGGAGGCGATGCTGCCCGCCGTCGCCGGCCGCCTCGGCTGGGGCCTGGAACGGATCAACGGCCTGCACCAGGGCGTGTGGGGGCTGACGATGCTGGCCGGGCCGGGGCTGGCCGGCGTGGTCGTCGGCGCGTTCGGCGCCGCCGCGACGCTGCCCGTGGTCGCCGCCGCCTACCTGGTCTCCGCCGTCACCGCCGCGTTGATCCGCGTGCCGAGGGCCGGCGCGCCGACCTTGGACGAGCGGCCGAGGGGCCTGTGGCGCGCGACCAGGGAGGGCCTGGTGTTCGTGTGGCGGGACCGCCTGCTGCGGGCGATCGTCCTGCTGTCCTTCCCGATCTTCGCGGCCTACCTGCCGATCGAGGGCGTCGTGCTGCCCGCCCACTTCCAGGCGCGGGGCGAGCCGGAACGCCTCGGCGCGCTGGTGCTGGCGATGAGCGCCGGCGGCATCCTCGGCACCCTCGGCTACGGCGCGCTGGCCCACCGGTTCCGGCGGCGGACGGCGTTCGTGGCCGCCTGCGTCGCGAGCGGGGTGACCGTGCTGGGCATGGCGTTCCTGCCCTCGTACTCCGTGCTGGTGGCGCTGGGCGCGGTCAGCGGTCTGGTCTACGGGCCGATCAACCCCCTGCTGCACCTGGCGATGCAGACCAGGACGCCCGAGCGCCTGCGGGGGCGGGTGTTGGGCGTGGTCAACGCCGTGGCGTACTCGGCGGGCCCGCTCGGCTTCCTGGCCGTGGGGCCGTTGGTCGAGTCCTTCGGCGTCGGGCCGGTGTTCCTCGGGCTGGCCGTCGCCCTGCTGCTGGTCACGACGGCCGCCGTCGCGGTCCGGCCGTTGGCGGAGCTGGACGCCCCGCACGCGGCGACGCCCGCCGAGTCACCGGACGGCACCCCCGAGCCGCCGGACGGCACCGCCGAGCCGCCGGACGGCACCGCCGAGCCACCGGACGGCACCGCCGGCGCCGCCTCCCAGGACATGGCACCAACCGCGTCAGGAAAGGACGGGTGAGGTCCGCGTGACCGACAACGACTCCGCGACGGGGAAGGCGATGCCGAAAGCGGTGGCGCGACCACCCAAGGGAGCCCCGCAGAGCCTGCCGCTGCCGAGGGGGCAGCTCGTGCTCGTCGGGTGCGGCGCGTTCGCGGTGACGCAGTTGCCGAACCTGGCCGTCGTGCTGCGCCGCTGGTACGGCTGCCGCATCCGGGCCTGTCTCACCGACGCCGGCTCCCGGCTGGTCGCCAGGGACGCGCTCGCCGCCGCGACCGGCTCGCCGGTGTGGGGGCCGCACTGGCCGACCGACCAGGGCATGGTCCCGCACAAGGAGCTGGCCGACTGGGCCGACATGGTGATCGTCGCCCCCGCCACGGCGAACTTCGTGGCCAAGGCGGCGCACGGCATCGCCGACAGCCTCGCGCTGAGCGTGGTGACCGGCACGGCCGCGCCGGTGTTCGTCGCGCCCGCCTACTCCGAGCACGCCTTCGCCCGCCCGTCGACCGCGCGGAACCTGCGGCTGCTGGAGGAGGAGGGCTACCACGTCGTGCCGACCGAGCGCGCCGTGTCCGTCCACAACGGACGCGTCGCCGAGGGTGGCATGGCGAGCATGACCTCGCTGCTGGGTTTCATCGGCCGCGTCACGTCCACGATGGACGGTGGGGACGAGCCACGTGGGGAGGGGCCGGCGCGCGCCGGCCATGGGCTGGACGAGGAAGGGGCGAGAGTCGATGGGACACGGTGACCCCAGGGACCAGGACGTCGCGATCGTGGGGATGGCGTGCCGGTTCCCCGGCGCGCGGAACCGGGACGAGTTCCTGCGCCTGCTGACCGAGGGCGCCGACGCGGTCGGCGAGCTGCCGGCGAAGCGGTGGGAGCTGGGCGCGTGGTGGGAGACCGACCCGGACGCGGGGGACAGCCCGCCGTACCGGTGGGGCGGCTTCCTCGACGACGTCGAGATGTTCGACTCGGGCTTCTTCCGGGTCTCCCCGGCGCGGGCCGACCGGATGGACCCGCAGCAGCGGCTGCTGCTGGAGACCTCGTGGGAGGCGTTCGAGGACGCGGGCTGGCGTCCCGAGGACCTGGCGGGCAGCGCCACCGGCGTGTTCGTCGGGGTCTCGACGTTCGACTACGGCACGCTGCTCTACCAGAACCCGGCCACCACCGACGGGTTCGCGCCGCTGGCCTGCCTGTCGGTCACGGCCGCCAACCTCTCCCACTACTACGACCTGCGCGGGCCGAGTCTGGCGGTGGACACCGCGTGCTCGTCCTCGCTGGTGGCGCTGCACCAGGCCGTGCGCAGCCTGCGCGCGGGGGAGTGCGAGCAGGCCCTGGTCTGCGGCAGCAACCTGATCCTGGAGCCGCAGCTCTCGTTGAGCCTGAGCCGGGCCGGCATGCTGTCCAAGGACGGCCGGTGCAAGTCCTTCGGCGCCGGAGCCAACGGCTACGTGCGCGCCGAGGGCGTCGGGGTGCTGCTGCTGCGCCTGCTGTCGGACGCGCGGGCGAAGGGCGACCGGTGCTACGCGCTCGTGCGGGGCACGGCGACCAACCAGGACGGCCGGACCGACGCGATCACCGCGCCCAGCCCGGTCAGCCAGATGGCGGTGATCCGCTCCGCGCTGGCCGACGCCGAGCTGGAGCCGGAGGACATCGACTACGTGGAGTGCCACGGCACGGGCACCGCCATCGGCGACGTCGTGGAGGCCAAGGCGCTGTCCGGCGTCCTGCGGCCCCAGGACGGCACGCCGCGCGAGCCGCTGCCCATCGGCTCGGTGAAGAGCAACATCGGGCACGCCGAGGCGGCCTCGGGCGTGGCCGGCCTGATGAAGGCCGTGCTGATGCTGCACCACCGGCGGTGGTTCAGGACGCTGCACTCGCGGCCGGGCAACCCGGAGATCGACTTCGACGGCCAGGGCCTGCGCCCGGTGGTCGAGGGCGGCGAGTGGCGGGCCGACCACGTCCGGCGGATCGGCCTCAACAGCTTCGGGTTCGGCGGCAGCAACGCGCACGCGGTGATCCAGGAGGCTCCCGCCGAGTTCGCTGCCCCGACGCGGCCGGCCGACGACGCCGGCGGGCGCTGGCCGCTGCTCGTCCCGGTGTCGGCCCGCAGCGCGGAGTCGTTGCGGGGACTGGCGTCCCAACTGGCTGACCACCTCGACGCCGGAGGGGGCGACCCGGCGGAGGTCGCGCACACCCTCGGCGTCCGGCGCTCGCACCACCCGATCCGCGCCGCCGTGACCGCGGTGGACGCCGACGACCTGGTCGGGCAGCTCCGTGCGGTCGCCGAGGCCGAACCGCGCACCACCAACGGCCGCCGGCCGCTGCCCGTGCCGAGGGTCGGGTTCGTGTTCACCGGGCAGGGCAACCAGTTCGCCGGCATGGCCCGTGGCCTGCTCGACACCCACCCCGTCTTCGCCGACGTCGTGCGGCGCTGCGACGAGGTCACCACGGCCGCCCTCGGCTGGAGCGTCAGCGAGCATCTGCGCTCGGGCGCCGCGCTCGACGACACGGCGTTGGCCCAGCCGGCGCTGTTCGCCGTGCAGGCCGGGCTCACCGAGCTGTGGAGGTCGCTGGGCGTCGCCCCGGTCGCCGTCGTCGGGCACAGCTCGGGCGAGGTGGCGGCGGCCTACGCCGCCGGGTGCCTGACGCTGGAGCAGGGCATCCGGCTGTCGCTGGACCGGGGCGCGGCGATGGCGCGCACGGCCGGGATGGGCCGGATGCTCGCCGTCGGGCTGCCGGTCGAGCGGGCGCGGGAGCTGGCCGAGCGGGTCGGTGTGTCCGTCGCGGCCGTGAACGCGCCGAGCAGCACCGTGCTCTCCGGCGACACCGACGCGCTCACCGCGCTCCGGGACCAGCTCCAGGCCGACGCCGTGTTCGCCAGGTTCCTCCCGGCCGCGTACCCGTTCCACAGCCCGATGATGAGTGAGTCCGCCGGCGACCTCGCCGAGCGACTGTCCTATCTGGACACCAGGGCCGGCGACGTCCCGTTCTACTCCACTGTGGACGGAAAGGTCCTGTCGGGAGAGGCGCTGGACGCCGACTACTGGCACCGCAACATGGTCGGCTCGGTGCTGTTCCAGCCGGCCGTGGAGAGCCTGGTGGACGACGGCGTCGACGTGCTGCTGGAGATCGGGCCGGAGCCGGTGCTGTCGCGGGCGGTGCGGGAGACGCTGCGCCAGCGGGGCGAGGACCGCATCGCCGTGCTGAACACGCTGCGCCCGGACGCGGACGACCGCAGGCAGGTGCTCGACACCCTCGCGGAGCTGTACGTGCGGGGCGCCGACGTGGCGTGGGAGGCGCTGTACCCGGAGGGGCGGGTCGTCGCGCTGCCCCCGTACCCGTGGAACCGTCGACGGCACTGGATTCCCCCGCTGCCCGCCGAGGCGCGACGCGACGCGCCGACCCCCAGGGCCGAGACGCCGGCGCCGGAGATCGAGACCCCGGCGCCGGAGGGGCATCCGCTGCTGGGTCAGCGGCTGGAGCTGGCGACGGTGCGCGACGAGCTGATCTGGCAGCACCGCCTGGACACCCGGTGGGTTCCGGAGTTCCTGGACCACGTCGTGGCCGAGACGCCGGTGCTGCCCGGCGTGGCCCACGTCGAGGCGCTGGTCGCCGCCGGGAGGGACCTCGGCCTCGGTGACCGGATCGAGCTGCGGGACGTGGAGTTCCACCAGGTCCTGCTGTTGGACGCGCCCCGACTGCTCCAGGTGACCCTGCGCCCCGACGAGGGCGGCGACGGCGGCTACCGGGCGCAGGTCCACAGCCGCAGGGCTGAGGGCTCCGGCCGCTGGACGCTGCACGCCACCGGCGTCGTCGACACCTGGCGGGACGACAGGGAGGGCGCGACGCCTGATCTGTCCATTGTGGACGACGCAGCTCTGGAGCCCGTGCCGGTGGACGACGTCTACGCGTGGCTGGGCCGGAGCGGTCTGCGTTACGGCCCGCACTTCGCCGGCCTGCGGCGCGCGGCCCGCGCCGAGGGCGCGGCCGTGGGCCTGGCCAGGGTGGAGGACGACCGGGGCTACCACTGCGACCCTCGGCTGCTCGACACCGCGCTCCAGCTCGCGGCGGCGGCCGACGTGCTCAGCGACGCCTCCTCGGCCGGGATCCCGGTCGGCGTCCGGCGCGTCAGGGTGCGCGGACGGCTCAGCCCGGAGGTCACGCTCCAGGTGCGCCTGCGGGGCGAGGGCGACGACCAGACCGTCGACGCTGTCGCCGCCAGCGCCAGCACCGCCAGCACGGCCACCGACGCCGGCGGGTTCTGCGCGATCGAGGGCGTGCGCTTCCACACCCTCACCGCCGGTCCGGGCAGGGCGGCCCGGCGCGGACCCGGCGTGCACGCGCTGGAGTGGCGGGTGAGCGAGCCCCCGGCGCTGCCGGCGTCGGTCGAGCGCGGCATGTGGCTGCTGGTCGCCGACCGGGGCGAACTGGCCAAGCGGCTGGCCGCCGCCCTGCGCGAGCACGGGCAGGAGGTCGTCACCGCGCTGCCGGGCGCCACCTGGTCCTGGCACAACCGCGACGTCGTGGAGTTCGACCCCGAGCGGTCCGAGCAGTACCAACGCCTCGTCGGTGAGGTCGCCGGCGGCGTGAGCCCCCTGCGCGGCGTCGTGTTCCTGTCGCCGGTCGACCTGCCCGGCACCGGCAACCCGTTCGGCGACGACGTGCCGACGACGGCCGAACACCTGACCACCGCGGCCGTCGAGCTGCTCAGGGCCACCGCGACCGCCCCGGTCACCACCAGCCCCTCCGTGTGGGTGGTGACCAGGAACGCCCAACCGGTCCGCGAGGCCGACCCGGCCGTCCAGCCCCACGCCGCGCCGCTGCGCGGCCTGGTGAAGGCGGCCCAGTTCGAGATCCCGACGACACCGGCCCACCACGTCGACCTCGACCCGGCCGCGCCGGCCGAGGAGGCCGTCGACCTGGTCCGCGAGCTGCTGGCCGGCGACGGCGAGGGCGAGGTGGGCCTGCGCGGCGGCCAGCGGTTCACCCACCGCCTCACCGGCGCCCGCCCGGTGGCCCCGCACGCCACGCGCCCGGACCCCGAGGGGGTCTACGTGATCACCGGCGGCACCGGCGGCCTCGGCCTGGCGGTCGCGCGCCGGCTGGTCGAGCGCGGCGCGCGCCGGCTCGCCCTGCTCGCCCGGTCCGCCACCTCGCCCCGGTCCCTGGCCGCCGTCGAGGAGCTGACCGCGCTGGGCGCCGAGGTCGAGCTGCTCGCCGTCGACTGCGCCGACCGCGCCGCGCTGGCCGCCGCGCTCGACACCGCGCGGCGCGACGGCCGTCGCCTGCGCGGCGTCGTGCACGCGGCGGGCGTGCTGCGCGACCAGGCCCTGCTGGGCCTGTCGGGCGAGGCGCTGCGGGAGGTCATGGACGCCAAGGTGCGCGGCGGCTGGAACCTGCACGAGCTGACCGGCGACGACCCGCTGGACTGGTTCGTGCTGTTCTCCAGCGCCGCCTCGGCCGTCGGCTCGCCCGGCCAGGCCAACTACTGCGCCGCCAACGCCTTCCTCGACGCGCTGGCCCACCACCGGAGGGGCGCCGGCCAGGTCGCCCAGTCCGTCAACTGGGGCCCGTGGTCGGGCGTGGGCATGGCGGCGACCGCGTCCGGCGGGGCGGAGGCGCTGGCCGACACGATGCCGGCCATCGCCCCCGAGGACGGCGTCGCGCTGTTCGAGTCGCTGCTGGCCAGCGACGAGCCGCAGGCCGTGGTCCTGCCGTTCGGGGTCGACGAGCTGGTGCGGCTGCACCCCGGTGGGCCGGGGCTGACGCTGCTCGGCGAGCGTCGGGCCCTTCCCGCGCCGGCCGCCCCTGCTCCGGCGGCCCCGGCGCAGCCCGCGCCGGCCACGACGGCCACCGTCACCGCCGCCGGCGCGACCGTGGTGACCGAGGCGCACAAGGCCACCAGCCCCGCCCGGGGCGCGGGCCGTTCGGACGGCCGTTCGGACGACGGCGAGACGCCACGCGACGACGTGGAGGAGGCGATCGCCCAGATCTGGCGGGAGGCGTTCGGCGTCGAGCACGTCGGGGTGCACGAGAGCTTCTTCGACCTCGGCGGCGACTCGGTGTTCGCCTACCAGATCCTCACCCAGGTGGCGCGCCGCTTCGGGGTGACCGTGGACCCGGAGGACGCCTTCCAGGAGTTCACCATCGCCCACCTCGCCCAGCTCGTCGCCAGGAACTGAGAGGAGAGGCCGTGCCACCAGCAGCAACCACGCCCACCGGCGGGGTCGCGGGTGTGCCCCGCTTCGCCGCGCCGCCCGACTGGCCAACCGTGGACGACGCCGTGCTGACCCACGGCGCCGCGGTCGTCACCGGGCTCGTGGACGCCGACCTGCGCGCGCGGTTCAACGCGGAGGTCGACGCGTGGATCGCGGCCCATCCCGGCGCCGACGGGCCGGACAGCGGGTCGCAGCTCTACGACCACTTCCTGGGCACGCGCACCGTGCGGGTCCAGGGGCTGCCGGCGAAGTTCGCCAGCGGCGGCGACGTGGTCGCCCACCCGGAGATCGTGGCCTGGGCCAACCGCATGCTCGCCCCGATCTGCACCAGCGTCCTGCTCAGCGCGGGCGAGATGGTGCAGATCGGGCCGGGGGAGACCCCGCAGTACCTGCACCGCGACACCGACTCGTGGGGCCCGCACCTGCCGAGGGGCGAGCAGCCCTACGTGGTCAACGCGATGATCGCGTTCACCCCGTTCACCGAGCGCAACGGCGCGACCAGGGTGGCGTTGGGCAGCCACCGGTGGGAGGACCCGGCCCGTCGGGCCAAGCCCAGCGAGGTGGTGCTCGCCGTCATGGAGCCCGGCGACGTCCTGTTCTTCCGCTCGGACGTCATCCACGGCGGCGGCCCCAACCGCACCGAGGACGAGGGCCGGCGCGGGGTCGTGCTCAGCTACTGCGCCGGCTGGCTGCGCGCGATGGAGAACAGCGTGCTGTCCGTGCCGCCGGAGGTGGCGCGGCGGTTGCCGGAGCGGGTCACCGACCTGCTCGGCTACTCCGTGCACGACTGGACGGTGGCCAGGGGCGGCCTGCTCGGCGTGGTCGACAACGCCGACCCCCGGCGCCTGCTGCGTTCAGGGTCGTCGATGGAACCCGCCGGTTGAGCCGGAAACGCGTTCGGGCCCCGCGCCATTGGCGCGGGGCCCGAACGCTGGGGGTGGCGTTTCGTCCCGGCAGTGTGGGGGTGGGGGGAGAGAGAACACTGCCGGGACGAAACGCCGGGCGGGGAAAAGGGTCGGTGGTCGGCCGGTTGGTCGTGTCGGTTGTGTCGGGCGTGTTCGCCCCGACGGTCCCGGCCGTCAGTTGGAGTGGCCCAGGCACGCCTTGCGCAGGCGGTTGGCCTGGTCGAATTTCACCTTGTTCCATTCGCCGTAGTCCTTGGGCTGGACCCGCCCCTCGGACACGTCGGTGTAGGCCTGCGCCATCTCGCGCAACGCCTGCTGGAGTTGCGGGTCGCTCGCCTTCCCGGCCAGCTCGCCCAGCTCCCGCGCGGAGTCGCCGGCCTCCCGCGCCGAGCGCTCCGGGCTGCTCTGGACCGGGCTGAAGTTGGACGCCACCAGGGCCTGCGCGCAGATCTTCACCTTGTTCCCGGCCTCGCTGGCCTTGGTCAGCGACGGCGGGGTGACGGCGCCGGAGCCCGCGCCCTGGTCGTCGAGCGCCTTGCAGCCGCCGACGCCGAGCGCCAGCGGAACGCCCAGCAGCACCGCGGCCAGGCCCAGGGAAACGCGCCTCATGTCCTCCCCCTCGTGACGGCGCCGGATTTCGGCGACGCACCGCGACGCACACCTCGCCGCGACAACGGCGACATCAGCACGGTAGGCCGGCGACGAACGGGAACACATCTGGCCGTGGCACGTGCGGAACTAGTTCCCGCGAACTAGCCGGGGCCGCCGGCGTGCCCGAGGAAACGGTGGTGGTGGCCCGTTCGGGAAGAAGATCGATAGGATTTCTGGCCAGAGGTCGGCTTCGGGGTGAAAGATGTTTTTCTTCCCCCTCGGCCGCGACGTGTTGCGGTGTCCCGCGACGGCGGGGCGGCCCGGGTGGGGTGCCGTGGGCGGGGTGCCTCCCGCGCCGCGGCGATCGTGTCGGGGAGGGGACGTGTCGTTGGGGTGGGACGGGGATGGTCGTGACCGGTGACCTGACCGGGCCGCCGGCGCAGCCGGTCACCGGCGACCCCCTCACCCGGCGCGGCCGGGCGTGGATGTCGTGGTTCACCGAGCTGGACCCGTTGCGGCGCACCATGGACGTGTTCGTGGTCGGCCCGGTCCCGCTCGCCGCGCTGTGGGCGCTCACGGCGGCGTGGAACCAGCTCAGCGCGGGCCGGATCGCCCTGGGCATGACGGCGGCGCTGGTCCAGACGATCGCCCTGTGCGGCTACCGGCGCTGGCCGGCCACGGTCATGGTGGTCACGGCGGTCGCGCAGATCGTGTCCGACCTGCTGGTCGCGCAGGGGTTCCTGCTGCTGGGCACGCTCATGGCGACCTACGGCGTCGCCGCGTGGGGCGGGCTGGCGCAACGCGTCATCGGGTTCGCCACCGCGTTGGCCGTGCTCGGCACCAGGGTCGTGGAGACGGCGGTCGTGTCCCCCGCCGGCGGGCCGGGCCTGTTGGACCGGTGGTGGTTCGTCGAACTGGTCTTCTTCTCCCTGGCCTTCTTCGGATTCGGGCTGACCGGACGGGTCGAGGCGGTGCAACGCAACAAGATCTCCGAACTGCACGCGCGTTCCACGAAGCTGGAACGTGAGCGGGCGCTGGCCGAGCAACGGGCCGCCGAGCGGGAACGCGCCTTACTCGCGAGGGAACTGCACGACATCCTCAACCACTCGGTCACCGCGATGGTGCTCGACGCGCAGGCGGGGGCCGAGACCGGCGACTGCGAGGCCGCGCGGGCGACGCTGCACCGGGTGGCCAACACCGGGCGCAACGCCCTGGTCGAGCTGCGGCGGCTGCTCGGCGTGCTGCGGGCCAGCCCCGACGGCCAGCGGCCCAGCCACAACCCCGTCGCCCCTCCGCCGACCCTGGACCAGATCGACCAGCTCGTGGAGAGCCTGCCCGAGGGCGGTCCCCGGGTCACCGTGGAACGGCACGGCACCGTGCGCCCGCTGGACACCAGCGTCGAGTTCGCCGGCTACCGCGTCGTGCAGGAGTCGCTGACGAACGTGGTCAAGCACGCCGGCCCCGTGGACGTGGTGGTGCGGCTGACCTACCTGCCGGACGCGTTGGAGATCGTCGTGCGCAACAGCCGGCCGCCGGAGAACGGCCGGCGGCGCCCGCGCGGCGCCGGCATGGGCACGGGGCTGATCGGGATGCAGGAGCGGGTCGGGTTGCTCGGCGGCGCGCTCAACGCCGGCCCCGCCGAGGACGGGGGTTTCACGGTGTACGCCACCATGCCGTCGGGGAGGATCGAATGACCATCAGGGTGGTCGTGTGTGACGACGAGGAGCTGCTCCGTGAGGCGTTGAGCCGGCTGGTGTCGGTCGCGCCGGACCTGGAGGTGGTCGCGACCGCCGCCGACGGGCAGCAGGCCATCGACGCCGTGGCCCGGTACGCCCCCGACGTGGTGTTGATGGACATCCGGATGCCCGTGCTCGACGGCATCGACGCCACCCGGCGCATCGTGCAGAACCGACGGGGCGAGCACGTGCCGCGCGTGCTCATGCTCACCACCTACGACCTGGACAGCTACGTCTACGCGGCGTTGCAGGCCGGCGCGAGCGGCTTCCTGCTCAAGGACGCGCCCAGCGAGCGGCTCAGGGACGGCATCCGGATCGTGGCCTCCGGCCACTCGATCCTCGCCCCCGAGGCCACCACCCGGATGATCGAGGCGCTCCAGCCGTCGATGCCCAGCGAGGACGACAAGGCGGTCGTGGCCGCCATCCAGTCGCTCACCGAACGCGAGCGCGAGGTGTTCGAGCTGCTCGCCGAGGGGATGGGCAACCAGGAGATCGCCGACCGCCTGCGGATCAGCCGGTACACGGTGAAGGTGCACGTCTCCAACGTGCTGAGCAAGCTCGGCCTGCCCGACCGGGTGCACGCCGTGCTGGCCTGGTCGCGCCTGCGGGGCCGCATCTGACCGGTCCGCCCCGTCCGCCGCTCTCCCGCCGCTCTTCTGACAGGGTTTCCGGCCGTCTCCTGCCCGATCTCCCGCCGCGAGGCGCGTCGGGGCGGCGGAGGAGGCGTCAGGGGCGCTCCGGATAGGCGTGTTCGCCGTAGAGGCGGACGAAGTGCGCGAGAGTGACGAGGCCGCGCTCCCGCAGACCGTGCCGGGTCCGCACGAACAGCGTCACCCGCTCGTACCCGCCGGGGCCGATCGGTTGGACGAGCCGGCCACCGACCCGGAGCTGCGCCACCAACGGCGCCGGAACCTCGGGGAAGGCCGCCGAGACCACCACCGCGTCGTAGGGCGCCCAGTCCGGCGCGCCCCGGGTGCCGTCGCCCACGACCACCAGGACGTTGGCGACGCCCCGCGCGGCGAGGTTGCGGCGCGCGGCCTCAGCGAGGTCCGGCCAGCGTTCGACACTCACCACGTGGGCGGCCAGCCTGGCCAGGACCGCGGTCTGGAAGCCGTAACCGGTGCCGATCTCCAGCACGCGGTGGTCCGCGCGCGGCGCGAGCTGGGAGACCATCCTCGCCACCAGCGAGGGCTGCGTGGTGACCTGCCCGTGCGGAATCGGCACAGGCTCGTCGACGTACGCGCTGTGTCGGTGCTCCGGAGGCACGAATGCGGCTCGCGGCGTCGCACGCAACGCGCCGAGCACACGTTCGTCCGTGACGCCGACGGCCCGCGCGGCGTCGACGAGATCATCTGGTGAGCGGCTCGCCATGGCCCGCTCCCGCCGGACGGGTTCCCCGGCGCGGAAACGCCCTGGGAACGAACGAACCCCAGCATAGGCCGCGCCTTCGCCCGCTCCGACCGTGCGAGGAGCGCCGCCCTCAGGCATGAGGCACCGGCTTCCGGTGTAGCGAGCCAGGAACGCCTCGCCCGGACCGTCGCGTTCCTTCGCGCCGATGCCGTCCCCGCCCCAGTGTCACGCCCGCCCTGACGCCCTCCCCGCCCTGATGTCCCTTTCCGTCCCGATGTCTTCCCTCGCAACGTCCTCTTCGTCTTCTTCTGTCCCAACGTCTTCCTCTGTCTCAACACCTCCTTCTCTCCCAACGTCTTCCTCTCCCAACCTCTTCTTCCCTCCCAACGTCTTCCTCTCCCGGGCGTCTTCTTCGTCCTGATCTCCTCTTCGCCCCGATGTCCTCTTCGTCCCGACGCCTTCTCCTCCCGGTGCCCCGGATACGGGGGTGACGTGCGTCTCGGGACGGTGACAGAATTTGTCGTTCCCGGGGGAGGCTCCCGACGGAGAACGCGACGCCGTCCTGCGACAACGCGGCCACGCGTGTCCGGTTGGCGTGGTTGTCGGGCGCGTTGTCCCGGTTGGCGACTTCGCGCCGAAAGCGCGGTATCGAGACCCGTGATAGTAGTGATCACGCTCCGGAGCCTTCCGTGCGCCCCGCGTCGCCGACACGATGGTGGCAGCCGCCGGGAAAAAGGGCGGAGCAGGAATTCCCCCGACAGCGAGAAAAGGAATGCCGTCATGGTGGAGATGAACCGCAGGAAACTGTTGGGAACGGCGGCCGGCGCCGCGGGGGCCGCCGCCCTCGCCGGGGCGGCGCTCACCCCGGCCGCCCAGGCCGCCGAGAGGCTCCAGGCCCCCTCGGCCCCCAAGCCCGGCCCGCACCCGTACGTGTTCCCGCTGGAGAAGGCGAAGCCCACCACGTTCCCCGGCGGCGACCTGCGCGGCGCGCACGAGGAGGACTTCCCGATCCTCAAGGGGCAGAACGCCTCGGTCTACATGATCCACCTCGACGTGAACGGCGTGCGCGAGCCGCACTGGCACCCCACCGCGTGGGAACTGACCTACATCATGTCGGGGAAGGTGCGCTGGACGATTCTCGGGACGCACCCGACCGGAAAGTACGAGGCGGACACCTTCCAGGCGGAGGCCGGCGATCTGGTGTTCATTCCTCAGGGATTCTTCCACTACTTCGAGAACGCCAGCCAGACCGAGCGCCTCCAGGTCCTCGTCATGTTCAACACCAGCTCGATCGAGCCCAACGACGACATCGGCATCGTCGCCTCGCTCAACGCCATTCCCCGGGACGTGCTCGGCGCGGTGTTCGGGGTGCCCGCCTCGGCCTTCTCCTCGATCCCGGCGGAGGTCAAGCCGATCGTCATCGCGAAGAAGAAGTAACGCGCCAGCGTCGGGGCGCCGGTCGTGGAGGAGGGCTCGATGTCGTCGGTCAGCAGCGTCGCCGTCCCACCGCCCGCCGGCGCCCCGCCCTCGCCGGGCCCGACCACCCGGCTGCGCCGGCTCCGGGCCGGCGCGGCCTCGCTCGGACCCGCGTTCGTGGCGGCCGTGGCCTACGTCGACCCCGGCAACGTCGCCACGAACGCCTCGGCCGGCGCCCGCTACGGCTACCTGCTGGTGTGGGTGGTGGTCGTGGCCAACGCGATGGCCGGCCTCGTGCAGTACCTGTCGGCCAAGCTCGGCCTGGTGACCGGGCGGACCCTGCCCGAGCTGCTCGGCCAGCGGCTGGGCCGGGTCGCCCGCCTGGCGTACTGGGCGCAGGCCGAGCTGGTCGCCGCCGCCACCGACCTGGCTGAGGTGCTCGGCGGGGCGATCGCGTTGCACGTCCTGTTCGGACTGCCCCCGCTGGGCGGCGCGCTCGTCGTCGGCGCGGTGTCCACGGCCCTGCTACTGACCCAGGACCGGGGCGGGCAGCGGCGGTTCGAGCGCGTGGTGATCGGGCTGCTCGCCGTGGTCGCGGTGGGTTTCGTCGCCGGGCTGCTCGTCGCCCCGCCCTCGCCCTCGGCCACCGTGGCCGGGCTGCTGCCCCGGTTCGCCGACTCCGGCAGCGTGCTCCTGGCGACCGGGATCGTCGGCGCGACGGTCATGCCCCACGCGATCTACCTGCACAGCGCGTTGTCCCGCGACCGGTTCGGACACCCCTCCGGTCCCGAACGCCTCCGCCTGCTCGCCGCGACGCGCGTCGACGTGTCCGTCGCGATGACCCTCGCCGGGCTGGTCAACCTCGCGATCCTGCTGCTGGGCGCCAGCGCGTTGGCCGGGTCGTCGGCCGACTCCATCGAGGACGTGCACGCGGCGGTCGGCGGGACGCTGGGCGAGGTGGTGGCGGTGTTGTTCGCGGTGGGCCTGCTGGCCTCGGGCCTGGCGTCCACGTCGGTGGGCTGCTACGCCGGCTCGGTGGTGATGGCGGGACTGCTGCACCGCAGGGTGCCGGTCCTGGTCCGGCGGGTGGTCACGGTCGTGCCCGCGCTGCTGCTGCTCGCCGCCGGCATGGACCCGGACCGCGCGCTGGTCGTCTCCCAGGTGGCGCTGTCCTTCGGCCTGCCGTTCGCCCTGGTGCCCCTGGTGCTGCTGACGGCGCGCCGCTCGGTCCTCGGCGAGCACGCCAACCGCCGCGCCACCACCGCCGCCGCGGTGGTCGTCACCGTGTGTGTGATCACGCTCAACGCCCTGTTGACCTACCTGACCTTCGGCTGAACGGTCCAACGGCGATGCGCTGGGGTGACCGCCCGGTCTGGCCGGTGTATACCGACCCCGTGTTCGATCATGGTCTGCTCCGGTCGTTCCTCGCCGTGGCGGAGACGGGGAGCTTCACCAGGGCCGCCGGCCGGCTGGACCTCCGCCAGTCCACGGTGAGCCAGCACGTGCGTCGGCTGGAGACGGTGGTCGGCAGGGAACTGTTCGTCCGCGACACCCACTCGGTGCGGTTGACCGGCGACGGCGAGGCCATGGTCGGCTTCGCCCGCAACATCCTGGAGGCCCAGGAACGGGCCGCCGCCTACTTCGCCGGACCCGGCCTGCGCGGCAGGGTCCGGTTCGGCGTGTCCGAGGACCTGGTGGTGGGCCGGCTGCCGGAGATCCTCCGGGGGTTCCGCCTGCGCCACCCCCTGGTGGACCTGGAGCTCACCGTCGAGCTGAGCGACGTGCTCACCGGCCGGTTGCGCGCGGGCGACCTCGACCTCGTCTTCGCCAAGCGCCGGCCGGGGGAGGACCACGGCTGGGTGGTCTGGCGCGAGGAGCTGGTGTGGGCGGGAGCCGAGGACCTCCGGCTGGACCCGGCGCAACCCGTGCCCCTGATCGTCTACCCTCCGCCGAGCCACACCCGGCAGCACGCGCTCGACGCCCTGGCCAGGGTGGGCCGCGAGTGGCGGATCGTCTGCACCAGCGGCAGCCTCAACGGCCTGCGCGCGGCGGCGCTGGGCCGGCTCGGCGTCGCGGTCTTCGCCAGGAGCCTGATCCCGGAGGGGCTGGTCGAGGTCGACCCGGAGAACGAGCTGCCGCATCCCGGCGAGGTGGACTTCGTGCTCGCCAGCCGCCGGACCACGATGCGGGAACCGGTCGCGGCGCTGGCCGAGATGATCCAGGCCGCCCGGCCCCACTGACACCGGCTCACCCTGGCGTCGGCTCCACCGCCCGCCTCTCCCCGCGCCGTGTGCTGTCCGCCTCCCGCCCGGGCTTCCTTGCCGCTCGTGGGCCGGATTCTTCTTCCCGGTACCAGCTCTTCCTCTTGGCACCGGATTTCCTCGCGGTGCCGTCTTTCCTTCGTCGTGCCGTCTTTCCTTGGCGGTGCCGGCTCTCTTTTGTGGTACCAGCTCTCCTTGGCGGTGCCGGCTCTCTTTTGTGGTACCAGCTCTCCTTGGCGGTGCCGGCTTTCCTTCATGGCACCGGCTCTCCTTCGTGGTGCCAACCTTCCTTCGTCGTGCCGACTTTCCTTCGTGGTGCCGGCCTTCTTTCGTCGCGCCAGCTTTCCTGCTGCGGGTTCTTCCGCCAGGCTTTTCGCCGTCATACCGGCACTTCTGCCGCCGCGCCCCGCCTTCTCCCACCACCCCCAGGACAGCCCCCACCCGCCCTGGGGGGCGACCCCGCGACCAGCCTATTCGCCCACCCCGACGCCCCGCCACACACGAAGATCAACATGTGGATAACCACGAGGGCTGTGGATAACCTCGTGCGCCACCAGGTGATTTCTTCCTTCCATCGTGCGATCGCAGCGTGTCGTTGGCTCGAACCCGACGGCTGGCTCGAACACAACCTCGGACGCTCGGCTCGAACCCGACGGCTGGCTCGAACACAACCTCGGACGCTCGGCTCGAACCCGACGGCTCGAACATGGCTCGGCTTGAACCCGACGGCTCGAACATGGCTCGGCTCGAACCCGACGGCTTGAACCCGGCCTGGCTTGAACCTGGCCTGGCTTGAACCTGGCCTGGCTTGAACCCGGCCTGGCTTGAACCTGGCCCGGCTCGAACAAGACGGCTCGAACCCGATCCGGCTCGAACAAGACGGCTTGAACACGAGCTGGGTTGAACGCGACCTGCTCGAACAGACGACCTCCACACAATCGCGCCCGTCCGGTCGCCGCCTCGACCGAGCAGCCGAAACAGCGGAGACGGTCGAAACAGCGGAGACGGCCGAAACAGCCAAAACAGCCAAAACAGCCGAGGCAGCGGAGACAACAGAGACAGACAACAGAGACAGCGGATATGACCCAGACGTCTCGCCCCGTCTTCCTCGCGCCCGACAAGGAGATCACAAGAGGAGGCCCGGCCCGCCCTTCCCAAGACTTCCGAGTTTCGTCACGCCAGGTCGGCCAGCTCCGGAAAGGCCGCCGCATACCCGTCCAGCGCGCGTTCCGCCGCCGCGGCCGAGTCGACCAGGGGATGGCTGACCAACGCCAGCAGGGCGTGCGCGCGGCTCCGGGTCGTCGCCGCCGTGATCGCCGCCCGCTCCACGGTCTTCACCTGGCGCATCAACGCGAGGAAATGCGGCTCGACGGCCCCCACCGCCAGCGGGCGCGCCCCGTTCCGGTCGACGACGCACGGAACCTCCACCACCGCGTCGGCCGGCATCTCCGCCACCGCGTTCCGGTTCCGCACGTTGAGGATCAGTCGGTCCTCGCCCCCGCCGCCGAGCGCCTTCATCAGCCGCAGCGCCACCCGGTCGTAGCCCCCGCCGTCCAGGGCCTCCGCCGGGCGCTCGCCCGCGCCGGCCACCGCCCGGCTCTCGGCCATGTAGGTCCGTTCCCGCTCGGCCCGCGTCTCCTCCCACAGGCGCAGCGCGTCGCGGGGGTTGTCGATCGCCCGCGCGTAGAAGCGTTCCTGTTGGTCGCGCAGGAACTCGCCCCGCGTCCGCTCCTGCTCCCGGGCTTCGCGCAACGTCTCCCGCGCGAAGTAGTAGTAGTGCAGGTACTCGTTGGGCACGGCTCCGAGCGCCCGCAGCAGCGCCGGCCCGAACAGCCGCCCCTCCTCGAACCTGGCCAGTGCGGTGTCGTCGGCCAGCAGCTCCGGCAACCGGTCGCGGCCGTCCACCAGGACCCGACGCAGCCAGCCGAGGTGGTTCAGGCCCACGTAGTCGAACCCGCACCGCTCGTGCTCCACGCCCAGCGCGGCGGCGACCCCCCGGCACAGCCCGACGGGCGAGTCGCAGATGCCGATGACCCGGTCCCCGAGGACCGAGGTCATGGCCTCGGTGACCAGCCCGGCCGGGTTCGTGAAATTGATCAGCCACGCGCCCGGCGCCGCCGTCGCCACGCGCCGGGCGATGTCGAGGGCGACCGGGACCGTGCGCAGCGCGTAGGAGATCCCGCCCGGCCCGACCGTCTCCTGGCCCAGCAGGCCCTGGTCGAGCGCGACCCGTTCGTCCAGCGTGCGCCCGCGCGTCCCGCCCACCCTGATCGCGGAGAAGACCACGTCCGCCCCGGCGACGGCGTGGTCCACGTCCGTGGTCCAGGTCAGCGCCGGCCGTGTCGCCGCGCCGGCGGCCTGCTGGTCGAGCACCGCCGTGATCGCCGTGAGCCGGCGCTCGTCGCGGTCGCACAGGACGAGTTCGTCCACCAGCCGGTCGGGGTCGGCGAGCAGGCTGGCGTGCACCAGGGGCACCCGGAACCCACCACCGCCGAGCACAACGAGCCTCACCCGGCGCACGGTAGTGGCGGCGGGCCGGGGTTGGCCATCCCCGGCCCGCCGGCGGCGGCTGTCACTCGATCATGGCTTGTCCGGACCCCGGTCGGGGGAGACACTCTCCGGATCAGCCCACGGGGAGCGGGAGTCGACGGGAGGAGGACGTGGTGACCGTGTCGTCGGATCCCCCAGTGACGGACCCGATGTCGGGACCGGCCCCGGACCGGGGCCTGGACCGAACCCCGGACCGGGCGTCGAACCCGGGACCGGCGGGCCAAGCCGTGACGGGCGAGGCCGTGACGGGCCGGACGGTGGCGGGCAGCGCACCAAAGGGCAGCGCACAAGAGGGCAGGGCGTCCGAGGTCGGGACACCGGATGCTGGGCGGCCCCCCGGGTTCGACGTGGTGCTCTCCGGCACCGTCTTCCTCGACATCATCTTCACCGGGCTGCCGCAGGCGCCGGCCGCCGGCACCGAGGTCTGGGCCAGCGGCCTCGGGTCGAGCCCGGGCGGCGTGGCCAACCTCGCGGTCGCGTTGAGCCGCCTGCGCCTGCGCACCGGGCTGGCGGCCGCGTTCGGCGAGGACGTCTACGGCGACTTCTGCTGGGACGTGCTGGCCAACCAGGAGCACGTGGACCTGACCTACTCCCGCCGCTTCTACGGCTGGCACTCGCCGCTGACCGTGTCCATGGCGGTCAACCGCGACCGCAGCATGGTCACCCACGGCCATCCCGCGCCGATCACCGCCGACGAGCTGCTCACCCCGCCGCCCTCCACCCGCGCCTGCTTCGTCCACGTCGACCTGCACGAGGACCAGTGGGTGCGCACGGCCAAGCGGGACGGCGCGCTGCTGTTCGCCGACGTCGGCTGGGACCCGACCGAACGCTGGGAGCCCAGGATGCTCCAGCAGCTCGCGGGGTACGACGTCTTCATGCCCAACGCCGTCGAGGCCGTGAGCTACACGCGTTGCGACGACGTGAAGCAGGCCGCGAACGCGCTTGCCGAGGTCGTGCCGGTCGTGGTGGTGACCAGGGGAGGGCACGGCGCCTACGCCGTCGACGCCGGGACGGGCGAGGAGGTCGACGTGCCCGGCCTCAACGTCGCCGCGCTGGACCCCACGGGCGCCGGCGACGTGTTCGGCGCGGGGTTCGTGTACGGGACGCTGGCCGGCTGGTCCCTGTCGGACCGGGTGCACTTCGCCAACCTGTGCGCGGCGCTGTCGGTGCAGCACTTCGGCGGCTCGCTGTCCGCGCCCGGCTGGTGCGACCTGGCCGCGTGGTGGCGGCACCTGGGTCGGCGGGACGACGAGAACCTGCGCGGGTACGGGTTCCTCAACGACCTGCTGCCCCAGCACGGCTGCGCGACCGTGCGGCGCGCCAGCGCGACCATCGGCCTGCGCGGCGTGCCGTAAGGCGGTCCGCCGTGAAGCGCTGCGCCGTGAAGCGGTGCGCTGTGAAGCGGTGCGCTGTGAAGCGGTGCGCCGTGGAGCGGCGTGTGCTCAAGCGGCGTGCCGTGGAGGAACGCGGGAAGGAGCGACGGGAAGGGACGATCTCGTGGCGCGATGGGGGCGTGCGCGAACCGCTGTCACCCTGCTGGTGGTCGCCGTGGCGACCGTGTTGCTGTCCGTCTCGGCGTGCGTGCCGGGCGCTCGGTCGGCGGCGGCCAGGCCGGCCGACCGCGCGCCCCAGGAGGTCCGCACGGACCTGTCGGCCCTCGGCCAGGTCACGCTCGTCGTGTGGGACCAGGAGGTCAGGGGCGGGCAGGAGAAGCAGATCACCGCGTTGAACGCGGCGTTCCAGCGCCGCCACCCCAACATCCGCGTCCACCGGGTGGCCCGCGCGTTCGCCGACCTGCGGGACACCTCCCGGCTCGCCCTCACCGGCGAGGAGCCGCCGGACGTCCTCCAGGTCAACAACGGGCGGCAGGACCTCGGCGCGTTCGTCCGCGCCGGTCTGCTGCGGCCGTTGACCGGGGAGGCGGCGGCCTACGGCTGGGAGCGCCGGTTCCCCGAACAGGTCCTGCGGCTGGCCCGCTACCCCGACGCCGGTGACCAGATCGGGGAGGGCCGGCTCTACGGCCTGCCGCAGACCGGCGAGCTGGTCGGCCTCTTCTACAACCGGACGATGTTGGCCGAGCTGGGGTTGCGGCCGCCCAGGACGTGGTCGGAGTTCGACGCGGCGCTGGAGGCCGCCCGGCGCGCCGGCCGCCTCCCGATCCAGTTCGGCAACCTCGACAAGATGCCGGGGATCCACCTGTTGGGCTTCGCGCTCCACCGGTTCGCCACGCCGGAGGACGAGACCGCGTTGGCCACCGGTCGCCCCGAAGCCTCCTGGTCGACCCCGGCCGCGGGCGCGGCGGCGCGGCTGCTCGCCGAGTGGGTCGACCGGGGCTACCTCACGCCCGGCTTCGCCGGGGTCCATCCCGACGACGCGTGGGCGGCGTTCGGCAGGGGAGAGGGCCTGTTCCACGTCGGCGGGAGCTGGCTGGTCCCCGAACTCCAGGCCGCCATGGGCGACAACGTGGGCTTCCTCCTCCCACCCGCGCGGGACGAGGGCGGCGCTCCCGCCCGGCCGGTGGTCACCGGCGGCCCCGGGCTGCCGTTCGCGGTGAGCGCCCGCACCCGCCACCCCGACGCAGCCGCGGCCTACCTCGACTTCGTCACGTCGCCCGAGGCGATGGCGGTGCTGGCCGACACGCGGATCCTGCCGGCCATGCCGCCCAGCGCGAACCGACCGGCCGACCTGTTCGGCGACGCGGTCACGGCGTGGGAGACGACGGCGAAGTCCGGCGTCCTCGTCCCCTATCTCGACTACGCGACCCCGACGGCCTACGAGACGATCGGTGACGCCGTGGAACGGTTGTTGGCGAAGGCGACGAGCGTGCAGGCGTTCCTGGAGACGCTCCAGGCCGATCGGGACAACGACCGTGGCGGGCGCTGACCGGCGTGGGGGCGCCCACCGTTCCGCGATGCCGCCGGGGAAGCCCCGCCGCTCGGCGGGGCCGCCGGGAGAGCCCCGCCGGGTCGCGTACCTGTACCTCCTGCCCGCCCTGGTCGTCAACGCCCTGTTCCTGTTGTTCCCGCTGGGGCGCGGGGCCTGGATCTCCCTGTTCGACTGGGACGGGCTGACGCTGGGCCACTGGGCCGGCTGGGACAACTACCGCGCGCTGGTGGCGGACGCGGGGCTGCGCGCCGCCTTCGGGCACGTCGCGGTCCTGCTCGTGTTCTTCTCGGCGCTGCCCATCGCCATCGGGCTGGTGTTGGCCACCGCGCTGCACCGGGCGCGGGTCAGGGGCATGGCGTTCTTCCGCACCGCGTTGTTCCTGCCGCAGGTCGTGGCGATGGTCGTGGTCGGTGTCGCGTGGCGCGGCATCTACGCCCCCGACGGCGCGCTCAACGGCGCGCTGCGCGCGCTCGGTCTGGGCTCGTGGGCGACGAGTTGGCTGGGGGACTCCGACACCGCGCTGGTCGCCGTCGGCTTCGTTGGCACCTGGGTGCAGTCCGGCCTCGCGGTGGTGCTCTTCCTCGGCGGCATCGGGCGCATCCCGCGCGAGCTGTTCGAGGCCGCCCGACTGGACGGGGCCGGCGCGCTGCGGGAGTTCCGCAGCGTGGTCGTGCCGTCCCTGCGGGCCGAGATCGGCGTGGCCGCGACCCTCACCACGATCGCCGCGTTGCGCACGTTCGACCTCGTCTACGTGATGACGCCGCAGGGAGGTCCCGGCCGTTCCACCACCGTTCCGGCCTACGAGATCTACCACCGCGCGTTCCACAGTGGACAGGTCGGGTCGGCGGCCGCGCTCGGCGTGGCGCTCACCGCGCTCAGCTTCCTGGTCACCATGGGCATCGGCCGGCTCGCGGGAGGGGAACGCGCGCGATGAGGATCTCCCGCACGGAACGGGTCGGCACGTACCTGGTGCTGCTCGTCTTCACCGCGTCCGCGCTCTTCCCGGTGCTGTCCATCGTCGCCACGGCGTTGCGCCCCGAGGTGGTGGGCCAGGGCGGGTGGCGGCCGGAGAACCTGGTCACGGCGTGGACGGTCGGGCACTTCGGCGGGTACCTGCGCAACAGCGCGATCGTCAGCGCGGTCGTCGTGGCGGTCTCCGCCGTGCTGTCGGTGCTGGCCGGCTACGCCTTCGGCGCCATGCGCTTCCGGGGCAGGGGAGTGCTGTTCTCCCTGCTGCTGCTCGGCATGATGGTCCCGACCGAGGCCCTGGTCGTGCCGCTCTACTTCGACCTGCGCGACCTCGGGCTCACCGACACCTACCTGTCGTTGGTCCTGCCCCAGGTGGCGCAGTCGGTGGCGTTCGGCGCGTTCTGGATGCGCGCCTTCTTCCTCTCCCACACCCGTGACCTGGTGGAGGCCGCGCGGATGGACGGCGCCGGCCACGTCCGCACCCTGTGGTCGGTCCTGCTGCCGCTGGCCCGTCCCGCCGTCGTCACCCTGGTCGTCCTGGTGTTCCTGTGGACGTGGAACGAGTTCATGCTCGCGCTGGTGATGGTGACCGACGAGGGGCTGCGGACCGCGCCGCTGGGGCTGCGGTTCTTCGCCGGCCGCGCCACGACGAGCGTGCCGGTGCTCGCGGCCGGCTCGATGTTGGTCGCCCTGCCGGTGGTCCTGCTCTACCTGTTCCTCCAACGGCACTTCATCCGGGGGATGCTCGACGGCGCGGTCAAGGGCTGACGACGAGGAGGCCCCGGCCGCACGCTCGTGCGGCCGGGGCCTGTCACGACTCCGCTGGGGACCCGCGGGGACCCGCTGGGGACCCGCTGTTGCGCAGGAGGGGTCAGTGCCGGATGCGCGGGCCGACCGCCAACGGCACGCCGGTGCGCCTGCTCTGGGCCAGCGACGCCGGGGAGTCGCTGCTGCGGGCCGCCTCGGTCGGGATCACCGGGGGGATCGGCTCCGTCGGCTGCCCCGGCGGGGGCGTGTAGTCGACCAGCCGCGCCACACCCCACACGTACGGGTCCGCCTGCGCGCTGCCGAACGGCGACCACGCCAACCTCGTCTTGCCGGTCCTGTCGTCGGTGTCGGAGTCGTAGACCAGGATGTTCACCGCGAACCGCTCCGGGTCGACCCCGGCCGGCAGCGCCCCGAGCGGAATCCTCGCCTCGATCGTGTAGCCGGCGGGGGAGCCGGCCAGCGGGGCGGAGGCGAACTCCAGACCGGGAGCGGTCTGCCCGGCCGGACCCTGGTGCTGGTCGGCGTCCCGCGCCGCGCACGGCCCGCCCTCGGCCGTGACGGGCAGGAACGCCGCCTTGAACGTGGTCGAGGTGTCGTCGGCCCGCCCGCGCGGGTCGATCGCGACCTCCACCGAGTCCGTGCGCCAGTGCCGCTTGCAGTCCTCGGCCGGCAGGACCGCGCCCCGCCGGTCGTCGGCCACCTCGACGAACACGAACAGGTCGTCGCCGTCGCGGCTCAGCCGCGCCCTGGCCGAGCAGTCCTGGTCCGAGGCGCACCGCTCGCCCTGCCAGTGCGTCAGGGTCACCGGCTCGCCCGGGTACTCGTCCTGGCCACCGACGCCGTCCACCCGGGGACGCGTGCCCGCGCGCGGGACCTCCGTCGACGGGTTCGCGGGGTAGGACGGCTGCGCGTCGTTGGCCAGCCACGGCATCCCGACCTTCCGCGTCCAGTCGTGGAACTCCTGGTACAGCGGGCGCAGGGGCGCCTGTTCCCGGACCTCGGCGCGCACCGGACGGCCGTCCTCGGCCAGCACCGAGAACCAGTCGCAGCCCAGGCGCTCCCGTGGCGTCGTGATCTTCGCGGGCAGGGAGCCGAACCCCTGCGAGCGGTAGACCCTGGCCGCGTCGCGCTCCCGTTGGGCCCACGTGGTCCCGGTGCGCCGGGAGAGCACGCCCTCCCACACGCCCTCCAGCGGCAGTCCGCTGGCCGGGTCGTGCTCCCTCGCCGAGGCGCAGGCCGGGCCGGTCGGGCCGGAGAACCGCCAGTTCTGCGCGAGCAGCCGGTCGGCCTGCCACGGCCGGTAGCGCTCGCGGGTGATCTGGTCGGGGAAGGCCGTGCGGTCGGCCGCGAGCCGGAACGCCTCGACCGCGAGCCGCCCGGCGAGCTGGTGCGCGCCGTGCTGGTCGAACGGCCGGGGGTCCATCGTGACGATGGTGTGCGGCGTGGTGGCGCGGATCAGCCGCACCAGCCGTTCCAGCGTGTCGGCGTGCTGCGGCGGGCCGTCCCAGATCCGCTGGGTGAGCGGGGCGGAGAGCGTGTACCAGAAGTCCGGCTTGTCGAGGTAGAAGACGTTGCGGATGGTGGCGTGCGCCACGGCCTCGCGCTCCTCGCCCTCGCGGAGCAGTCCCAGCCGCGCGCCCTCCTCCTGGCCGACGGCGTTGCCGCCGCCCTCGCCCCGGGTGATCGTCGCGACGCCCACGCTCCAGCCGCGCCGCTCGTTCCACTGACCGAACGTCGACAGGGACTGGAACTCGTCGTCGGGATGCGCGCCGACGAACAACACGTCGTGGTGCGCGGGGTCCCGGTGCTCGGCGTGCTCGGCCTGTGCCTGTGCCTGGGCTTGTGCTTGGGCCGGGGTGGCGACCAGCGCGCCGGCCAGCAACCCCAGCACCGCGACACCGGCGACGAGCGCGGTCCGCGTCGCGTGGCGTCGGGACCTGGGGGGAACGTCGGGACCGGCGGGAACATCGAGAGGGGTCATGGGCAAGCCCTTCGCCAGCGGTCGGACCACGAACCAGAGGAATCATGGCGGAGCCGGCGCGCTGGCGGCCCGAACCCGTCTCATCAGGTGACATCGCCCATGAGGTGACGCCGCCCTGGCGTCGCCCCGCCCCCTCGGGCCGTCGCTCGTTCGGGGAGTGTCACCGTGCGGGGCGGCGCCGTCCACCAGGTGGGGGCTAACGTCGGCCCATGGCGGTGACCAGGGAAAAGACCTCCGGTTCGCGGTTCCACAAGCTCCTGCGGGACCAGGTGCGCCACGAGTTCACCTCGGCCCAGCAGCTCCTCGCGATCGCGGTGTGGTTCGACGCCCGCGACCTGCCCCGGCTGGCCTCACGCTTCTACGGCGAGGCGCTGGCCGGCCGGAACCGGGCGATGATGATCGTGGCCTACCTGCACGACGTGGGCGTGGACGTGGCCGTCCCCGGGATCGACAGCGTGCACAACGAGTTCGGCGGCGTCCGCGAGCCGGTGGCGCTCGCGCTGGAGCAGGAGCGGGCGAGCACCGCGGAGCTGACCGCCCTGGCGAAGGTGGCCAGGGAGGAGGGCGACCTGCTCGGCGAGCAGTTCCTCCAGTGGTTCCTCGCCGACCAGGTGGCCCGCAACGCGCGCATGTCGAGCCTGCGGCACGTGGTCGAGCGCGCCGGCGACGACCTCTTCGCCCTGGAGCGCTTCCTGGCCAGGGAACACCTGCACGGGGACGAGGGACCGCCGGACGGAGCCCCGAGGGTGGCCGGCGGCTGGGTGCGCCGCCACACCGGCCACCACGCCCGGCTCGCCGCGGCCGACCACCAGGGGCGCCACGACTGAGCCCCGCCGGACCTCATTAGTCCTTTGTGGACGGAAGCGGGTCATGGGCTGGCGGTCGGGCGCTCCCGCCCGTCCTGTCGGCGCCAAGTCCACTGTGGACGGTCTGGGTGTTGGCTGGGCGCTGGCCCGCCGGAGGTGCCTCCCCGCGCTCGCGGTCCCAGGGAAGCGAGATGACGAGTCCGGTGACGTGCTCGACCGGCTGCCGACGCGCCGTGGCCCTGGTCGCCGGACCCCGCGGTCGATCAGGCCGTCTGCCGCACCGGGGCGGTGGTGGCGAGGTGGATCTCCAGGCTGGTGAGCCGGGGGACGCCGCCGAACTGGTGCTGGGTCGACGCCTCGCGCCAGCACGACCGCAACGCGGGGAGGTCGGGGTGGATGGCCTGGCTGTTGACCCGCTCCAGGGCGCCGACCAGCCCGAACCGGGCGACGGCGTCCCGCAGGTCCGGGACGTCGTAGTAGTGGTCGTCGAACGAGCGGGTGGCCACGTGGTCCTCCGTCCGGGTCGGCTGGTCGGGTCGATCCCGGCGCGGACCGGGTCAGGCACACCTTACTAAGGGCACCCTAAGATCCTCTCCGGGGTTCGCCGACGAGGGCGGCCAGGACCCGTGGGCGCGCCCACCACGACGAGAACCCGCGCCCACCACGAGGAGAACGACGACGAGGACAGGAGCCCCCGTGCCCTCGCCGCGTCCTCGGCGGGAACGCGGGAAACGCGGGGGCACGGGGGCCGGAGGCGCTGGTCAGCGGGAATGACTCAGCGCCTGGTCAGGGGAAGGGGAACCGGCCTTCTCCGTCGACGCCGCACCGGCGGAGGTCGCCCCGCGCCGGCGCACCGCGCCGTAGAGGACGCCGCCGACGACCGCGATCCCACCCAGCACGTCGGTGAGGCGAATGCTCTCGTCGAGCAGCAGCGCGGCCGAGGTCATCCCGAAGAAGGGCACGAGCATGGAGAACGGCGCCACCGTGCCCGCGTCGTAGGTGCGCAGCAGGCGGCCCCACACGGCGAAGCCGAGCAGCGTGGACACCCCCGCGACGTACACCAGCGCCCCGACGCCGGTCAGGTCCAACGAGGCCAGGGCGCGCAGGTCGGTGTCCACGCCCTCGGTGAGCAGCGAGAGGGCGAGGACGGGGACCGGGACGACCGCGCTCACCCAGACCATGAACCGGAAGCTGTCCGGCGGCGCGGCCCTGCGGGTCGCCACGTTGGACACGCCCCACGCCATGGCGGCCGCGATGACCAGGGCGAAGGCCAGCGGCGGGCGGGCGGGGCCGACGCCGAGCGTGACCACGACGAGGCCGAGCACGGCCACCGCCATGCCCACGATCTGCCGCCGGTCGGGCCGCTCGCGGAGCAGAATCACGGCCAGCACCAGCGTGAAGACGGCCTGCGACTGGAGGACGAGCGAGGACAGGCCGGCCGGCATGCCCGCCGCCATCCCGGCGAACAACAGCGAGAACTTGGCGACGCCGAGGGCGAGGCCGACCAGGAGCACCCACCGCCACCGCACCCGGGGCGGGCCGACGAACAGCACCGCGGGGAACGCCGCCAGCGTGAACCGGAGCGCGTTGAACAACAGCGGCGGGAGCTGGCCGAGGCCCACGTGGATGACGACGAAGTTGAAGCCCCACACGAAGGCCACGCCGACGGCGAGGAGGAGGTGACGTGGTCGCACGCGATCGATCCTGAGGACGGCGAACGTTAAGCACAATCGCGTTGTTCTGCGACCCTCTTGTTAGTGTCGCTTCATGATTGAGTTGGGGAGGCTCCGGGCGCTGCACGCGCTCGCGTCGTACGGCACCGTCACCGAGGCGGCCAGGGTGCTGTGCTGCACCCCGTCGGCGGTCTCCCAACAACTCGCCAAGCTGGAACGCGAGACCCGCTCCCACCTGGTCGAACGGGACGGCCGGCGACTGCGGCTGACCGACGCCGGCCGGGTGCTCGCCGACCACGCGGAGCGCGTGCTGGACGCGGTCGAGCGGGCCGAGGTCGCCCTGGAGACGGCCCAGGGCGAGGTCGTCGGGGAGATCACCGTCGCCAGCTTCGCCACCGCCTGCCGCGCCCTGTTCCCGACCGTCCTGCCCGCTCTCGCCCGACGGCACCCGGGGTTGCGGGTCCGACTGCTGGAGGTCGACCCCTACCCCGCGCTGGAGGACCTGGCCAGGGGCGGGGTGGACCTCGTCGTCGTGCACGACTGGCGGGGCATGCGGCTGCGGTGGCCGGCGGGCGTGGCGTGGCGACGGCTGGGGGAGGACGTCGTCGACCTCGTGACGCCGGCCGACCACCCGCTCGCGCAGCGCACGGCCGTGTCGACCGCCGAGCTGTCCGGGTTGGACTGGCTCGCCCAGCCTCCGGGCACCATCTGCCACGACCTGCTGTTCAGCCTGGTCGACGACCCGGTGGTGCGCTGCTACGGCGAGTACGAACTGCAACTGGCGCTCGTCGCGGCCGGGGTGGGCGTGGCCATGGTGCCCCGCCTGGCGCGCCCGTCCCTGCCGGCGGGTGTCGTGGCGGTGCCGCTGGAGCCGGCTCCGGCCAGGGAGGTGGCCGTGGCCTGGCGCGAGTCCTCGGCGGGGCGGCCCAGCGTCCGCGCGGTGGCCGACGAGGTCGCCCGCGCCTGGTCCCTGCTCCCCGCGTGAGGCGCCGTCGCCGTGGTCTGTCGGACGATCACGCAAGCGACCGAACGGGGGAGCGGTTCTCGCCCCACGCGCGACGGTGGGTCATGGAATCTGTCGTGTTCCGGGCGTTCGACTGAAAACTCCGTCCGGTCGGACTGGGACGACCCCGATCGGGGGTAGCGTCGGCGTCGTTTCGGTCAACGCCGTTCGACCAGAGCATGGGGGATGTCGTGAGCACGTCGAGGAAGTCGTGGCTGGTGTCCACTGTGGCCGGTGCCACCGCGCTCGTCGGGTCGGTGTTCGCCGGCGCCGCGCAGGCAGCGCCCGCCGTTCCCGCCGACGGGGGCACCGCGTACGTGAACCTGCGGATCGAGGGGCCGGACCGCACGATCTTCGAGGGCGTCGTCGCCACGTCCGGCCACGCGGTGACCACCGCGGCCGGCGGCACGCACCAGTGCGACGGCACCAACAACAACGCCAACCCGACGCCGGGACCGACGCCGACCGCGGCGCTGGACGACGCGGCCAAGAAGAACAACTTCACCTGGGACGGCCCCTACTACCAGGAGTTCGACGACTTCCTGGTCTCCAGGATCGCCGACGCCTCCCAGACCACCACCAAGTTCTGGAACCTCGCCGTCGACTACAAGCTGCCCGACGTCGGCGGCTGCCAGTACAAGCTCAAGGCGGGCGAGCGCGTGCTGTGGGCCTATGACGGCTACGACAAGCCGCTGCTGGAGCTGGACGGCCCGACCAGCGGGACCGTCGGCAAGCCGGTGACGCTGAAGGTGATCGACGGCCGCAATGGGCAGCCCGTGGCGGGCGCGACCGTCGGCGGCGCCACCACCGACGCCAACGGCAACGCCACCATCACGCCCAGCCAGGCCGGCCGGGCCTGCTTCAAGGCGGAGAAGACCGGCACCATCCGCTCGGACCGCCACTGCGTGACCGTGAGCTGATCCAGTTCTCTCCCGGCCGTGCCCGGCCCCGTGTTCTTCGGGGCCGGGCATAGCCGTGTGAGGGCGGGCCAGGTTCCGCCGTGGTCTCGGGTGGGGTGAAGGTTGGCGGACGGTTGGTGTGGGGGAGCGCGGGGGCGGAGTTGTCCACAGGCGACCGAGTTGTCCACAGCTCGCGTTCTTGCCCCTGCGGCGGCCCGGCCGTGGGCGATAGGCTGTCCTGGGGTCGCCCCCCAGGGCGGGAGGGGGCTGACCTGAGGTAAGAGGAGAAGACGGGCGGTGTTCCCGCCTCGGCGCGGTGCTGCGGGCGATCAGTCAGGCCGTGTGGCGGATGTCGTACACCCGCGTTGTCGGCTTCCCGTGATCTTCGTCTGTAGCGTGGTGGCGTGGACTTCGACGCCGTGATCGACCAGGCCCTGCGCAGCGACCTCGAAGGGTGGGACTTCGACGCGTTCTTCGCCGGGCGCTACACCGAGACCCCGCCGTCCTGGGACTTCGCCGAACTGGTGCGCGCCCGCATCCCGGAGGTGGACTCGCTGCTCGACCTCGGCACCGGGGGCGGGGAGCTGCTCGCCTCGCTCGCGCCGCTGCCGGCCCGCACCGCCGCCACCGAGGGTTTCGCGCCGAACGTGCCCGTCGCCAGGGCGAACCTGGAGCCGCTGGGCGTCGAGGTCGTCGACGTCACCGACGAGGACGAGGACCACCTGCCGTTCCCGGACGGCTCGTTCGCCCTCGTCTCCTCCCGGCACGAGTCCTACGACCCCGAGGAGATCCGGCGCGTGCTCGCGCCGGGCGGGACGTTCCTCACCCAGCAGGTCGGCGGGCGCGACCTGGAGGAGCTGAACGCGGCCCTGGGCGCGCCGCCCCACGGCTACCGCGAGTGGACGCTGGACGCGGCCGTGGCCGAGCTGGAGGCCGCGGACTTCGAGATCCTCGACCGGCGCGAGGAGCGGCCCGTCGCGACCTTCACCGACGTCGGCGCGGTGGTGTCGTTCCTGCGGATCGCCCCATGGCAGGTCCCGGACTTCGACGTGGACCAGTACCGCGACCGGTTGCGCGAGCTGCACGAGCGGATGGACCGCGACGTGCCGTTGGAGGTCCACACGCACCGGTTCCTGATCGTGGCACGCCCCCGGCCCTGAGCCACTCGGCCCGGCCCAGTCCGGTCGGTCCCTTCGGTCGGTCGGTCCGTTCGGTCGGTCCGGCCGGCCGGCCCAGTTCGAACGGACTGGCCGGCCGGTCCGGGCCGGCCCAATCCGTTCGGAGGGGGTGTCCGCCGCCGGTTAGGCTCGTCGACGTGCTTCCCGAGGTGACCGCGCTGCGGTACGTGACACCGCTCCGCGAGGGCGGGTCCCTGCCAGGAGTGATCGAGACCGACGATCTCGGAACCTACGTCGTGAAGTTCCGTGGCGCCGGCCAGGGACCGAAGGCGCTGGTGGCCGAGGTGATCGGCGCCGAGCTGGCCCGCCGGCTCGGCCTGCGCACGCCCGAGCTGGCGCTGGTCGACCTGGACCCCGCGCTGGCGCCGGCCGAGCCGGACCAGGAGGTGCAGGACCTGCTGCGGGCCAGCGCGGGGCGCAACCTCGGCGTGGACTTCCTGCCGGGAGCCCTCGGCTTCGACGCGGTGTCCTTCGCGCCCGACCCCGAGCTGGCCGCCAGGGTGGTCTGGCTCGACGGGCTCATCGGCAACGTCGACCGGAGCTGGCGCAATCCGAACCTGCTGGTGTGGCACGGCGAGCTCTGGCTGATCGACCACGGCGCTTCGCTGATCTTCCACCACAACTGGCGGAACGCGGAGCAGGCGGCGCGCCGCCCCTACGACGCCGGCGACCACGCGCTCGCGCCCTTCGTCAGGGATCTGTCCGCTGTGGACCGTGAGCTGTCGGCGCTGGTCACCCCGGACCTGCTCGACGAGGTCGTCGCGCTGGTCCCCGACGAGTGGCTGGCCGACGAGCCCGGGTTCGACGGGGTCGACGCGGTGCGGGCGGCCTACGTCCGCCACCTCGCCGAGCGCGCGTCGTCCTCCACCGTCTGGCTGCCGGAGGTGGCGGCATGAGCGTGAACCAGCAGGGTCGGCCCGAGGGTCGGCGCAGCCCCTTCGAGTACGCGGTCATCCAGCTCGTGCCGAGGATCGAGCGCAACGAGCGGATCAACGTCGGCGTCCTGCTCTACTGCCAGGCCGGCGACTTCCTGGCCGCCAGGACGCACCTCGTCCCGGACAGGGTGCGCGCGCTGGACTCCACTGTGGACGTCGACGCGGTGCGGGCCGCCCTCGACGCCGTGGAGCGGACCTGCGTCGGAGGGGAGGGGGGCGGCCCCGCGGGCAGCCACATGACGCCGGGGCAGCGGTTCCGCTGGTTGACCGCGCCGCGCAGCACCATCCTCCAGGCCGGCCCGGTGCACACCGGGCTGACCGCCGACCCGGAGGCGGAACTCGAACGGCTGCTGGACGTCCTCGTGCGCTGACTGTCCCAAGTGGACGGTGAGCGTTCTGTGGTCGACCCGGCCCGCGTGACCTCACTCGGGCCGCCATCCTGACCCATCGGTGCGCTTGTCGCGCTTCCCGTTGACCGTGGCCGGAGTCGCCGTGCTTCCCAGTGACCGTGGTCGAGGTCGCCGTGCTTCCCAGTAACCATGGCCGAGGTCGCCTTGTGTCGCTCCTGCTCCCGGTCTCTTACGGCCGGGAGCAGGAGGACGGCGGCGTTCCCCGCCGACCGGGCGGACGAGCCGGGGGTCCGCCAGACGGCGGTTGACGGGGCCGGCACAGGGCCACGTGTCAGGACCGGAGCGCCCTCGGCCTCCTCGCCAGTGCCTCCAGGGTTTCCGCGCAAGATCAGTCACGGTCAACAGGGGCGTGCCGTGATCGGTGATCTTGTTTTAGTCTGGCGGTCCTCCCGGTGACCTCCGGGAGGACCGACGACGTCCGAGCACGGCGCGCCCGCGGCGCGCGGAGGCGGGAGCGCGACACGATGACCCGTTCGGCCCGTGACCTGCTGGCGACGATCCGGCGCGAGCTCACCCACGAGGAGGGAGCCAACCGCCTGGTCCCCCTGGTGGCGACGGGGCGCGCGCCCCTGTCCGTGGTCGCCGCCCTCGCCGCCGAGCAACACCACGTGATCTCCAGCGACTGGAGCAGCTTCCTCGCGCTCGCCGCCAGGGCGACCGACCCGAGGGCCAGGGAGTACTTCACCGGGCTCGCCCAGGGCGAGGGCGTCGCCCTGGCCCGCCTCGCCGACCTCGCCGTCGCCTGCGGCCTGGTCCCGGCGACGCTGTCCGAGCACGAGCCCACGCCCGGCTGCCAGGGCTACCCCTCGTACCTGGCCTGGCTCGCGCTCAACGGCGAGCCCCACGCCGTCGTGCTCGCCCTCGCCGTCAACTTCGCCGCGTGGGGCGCGTACTGCGCGACCCTCGGCAAGGCCCTGCGCGAGCACTACGGGTTCGACGACCGCGCGTGCGGCTTCTTCGACTTCTTCGCCACTCCGGCGCCGGAGATGGAGGACCAGGCGCTCGCGGTCGTGCAGTCCGCGCTCGACGCCGGGCAGGACCTCACCCTGGCCCGCCGGTACGCGCGGATGCTCCAGGACTACGAGCTGATGTTCTGGAACACCCTGGCCGACCAGGCCGGCTGAACCCCCCGCCGAGCCCGGCTGGTCGTCGCGCGTGCCGTCGCGCCGTCGTGGTTGTCTGGGCGCATGACGACCGAGGCCGTGACCCGTCGACACGCCTACGCCGAGGCGGGGCGCGCCTTCCGCGACCTGGTCAGCCAGGTCGGACCGGACGGCTGGCGCCGCCGGGCGTTGGGTGAGTGGACGGTCCTCGACCTGGTGGGACACACCAGCCGCGCGCTCGCGACCGTCGAGACCGCGTTGTCCCGACCGGCCACCCGCGTCGAGCTGGCCGACCCGGTCGCGTACTACCGCGCGGCCTCGGCGATCGACCAGGGCGAGGTCGCGGAGCGGGGCAGGGACGCCGGGCGCGCCCTCGGCGGCGACCCGGCGGGGGCGGTGGCGGAGCTGTGCGACCGCGTCCTCGTGCTGGTGGCCCGCACACCCGACGACACCGGCGTCACCACCCGGCTCGGCGGCATGCGGCTGATCGACTACCTGCCCACCCGGACCTTCGAGCTGGCCGTGCACACCCGCGACCTCGCCACCGCCCTCGCCCTGCCGGCCCCCGACACCCCGTTGGCGCTCCACGAGAGCCTGCGGCTGGCGGCGGACCTGGCCTTCGCGGCCGGGCGCGGGGAACAGGCCCTCCTCGCGCTCACCGGCCGCCACCCTCTCCCGCCGGGCTTCTCGGTCCTCTGAGGTCCGCTCGGCACGGGCACGCGAAGTGTTCCCCTGGCTGACAGCGGCGGTGGACCGCCTGCCCTGCCTGCGCCTGCCCGCCCGGCACGAAGGGGACCCTGTCGGAGAGCGGCGGTGGCACCGCCAGCCCGCCAGCCCGTCCGCCCGCCAGCCAAGATCGAAGGCTGCCTACAGCCCTGTAGTAGGGGGTCCCCCCATCTCAAACGTCGCATGGGGGACTGACAAAAAGGCCATGCGTGGTGTCCCCCGGACAGGCGGATCTGGGGAAGACCCCTCAGGCGGGTGGCTGCGCGAGGCCAACCCGAGGCGAACCCCGACGCGGCGCCGAAGTCCCTCATACCAGGGGGAAATTCCCACGCGATCCGGCCTGGACAGGCGTGATCATTTCGCCTTCAGCCCTGTAGTAGGGGGTCCCCCCATCTCGAACATCGCACGGGGCACTGACAAAAAAGCCATCGGCGATGTCGCCTGAACGGATGGACACACCGAACAAGCCCCACCCGGGTGACCACGAAGACCGGATCTCGGTGCCCACCGGCCCCACGGGGTGATCAAGAGGGAAGCGGATCTCGGTCGCACACGGCCCTGCGCCCCGCGAGGCCTTCGGAGTGAGAACACCCGACGGAGAGCCAGGGTGAGCCCCCAGAGTGAGCCCCCAGAGTGAGATGCCCGGATTGAGAGCCGTCAGATCGAGACCGTCAGATCGAGACCGTCAGATCGAGACCGTCAGATCGAGACCGTCAGATCGAGACCGTCAGATCGAGATCGCCGGATAGAGAGCCGTCAGAGCGAGACACCCGCGTCGCGCTGCGTCGCCGGAGCCTCGGGCTGGATGCGGCGGAGGTCCCCGACGAGCCCCCGGCGTCGCAGGTCGAGGAAGGCGTCGACCACGTCAGGGTCGAAGTACGTGCCGCGCCGCAGGCGCAGGCGCGCGCACGCCTCCTCCTCGCTCAGCGCCGGCTGGCCTGGCCGGTTGGAGCGCATGGAGGCCCACGCGTCGCAGACGGCGAGGATGCGCGCCTCCACGCTGATCTCCGTGCCGGACAGGCCGTCCGGGTAGCCGGCCCCGTCGTAGCGCTCGTGGTGCTGCCGGATCACGTGCGCGACCCCCGCCAGCCCCGGCACGACCCTGGTGAGCCGGAACCCGTGTTCGGAGTGCTGCCGCAGCAGCCGCCACTCCTCCTCGGTCAACGGCGTGGTCTTGGTCAGCACCGCCTTGGGCACCACGATCTTGCCGATGTCGTGCAGCCGTCCCGCGAGTTCGACCCGGCGGGCGACCGCCGCGTCGTGGCCCAGCTCGACGGCCAGCGCGCCGGCCCACCGGCTGATCGCCCGGCTGTGCTCCACCGTGGACAGCATGGCGTCCACCTCGTCGGCCAGCCGGTGCAGGTAGTCGATCAACGCCAGGTCCGCCGCGTCGGTCACCGCCTCCGTCAGGTCCGGCGGTGGCTGCGGCGGCTCGCCGATCACGACCCGGTCCCTGCCGCCCGCCTTCGCCGCGTACAGGGCCCGGTCGGCCGTGGCGACGAGGGCCTGCGGCCCGTCGCCGTGGTGCGGGAAGCTCGCGGTGCCGACCGAGACCGTCACCGGGACCCAGGTGTCGGCCCCCACGGTGATCGGGCTGCTGGCCACCTGGTGCCGCAGGCGCTCGGCGATGCGCTCCAGCTCCTCGCGGCGCGCGCCGGGCACGAGTAACGCGAACTCCTCGCCGCCGTAGCGGGCGAGCACGTCGCCGGCCCTGGCGGCGGCCCGCAGCCGTGCCGCGACCTCGATCAGCACCTGGTCGCCGGCGGGGTGCCCGTACCGGTCGTTGATCGACTTGAAGTGGTCGACGTCGATGATGAACACCGCCAGCGAGCTGTCGCCCCGCCGCGCCCTCGCCACCTCCAGCGGAAGCTGGGCCTCGAAGAAGCGGCGGGTGTGCAGCCCGGTCAGCCCGTCGGTGATCGCCAGTCGTCGTTGGTCGGCGACCAGCACCGCGAGCCGGGCGATCGTGAGCACGAACAGCGACGCGCACGCCGCCGCGATGACCGGGACGTCCCGCAGGGAGCCGCTGGCGTGCTGGAGGAGCAGGGTCGCGGGCGCGACCAGCGCCGCGGCGCACAACGCCACGATGCGCATGGGGCCGGCGCTGTTCTCCCGGAGCGGGCCGCGCTCGCCCAGCCCGGCCATCGTCGGGTGCAGCGCCGCCGTGCCCAGCGCCAGGTTCCCGCTCAGCCAGATCGCGTCGAGCCCGTTGCCCGCGTGGTAGGTGCCCGCGAGCTGCTGCATGACGTAGTTGGTGTCCGCCGCGAGGAACGCGACCAGGTTGCCGCTGAGCAGGAAGAACGAGACCGGTCGGCGACCGGGTCCCAGGATCAGCCGCAGCGACACGGCCAGCAGGGCCAGGTCCATCATCGGGTAGGCCATCGACGTGACCTTGACGAGCGTCGGCGCGTGCAGCCGGGCCTGCGGGCCGATCAGGTACAGCCACGACAGCATGCCGGCCACCACGGCGAGCACGGCCGCGTCCAGCACGCCGGGCAGGTCACGCCCGGGGGAGCGGCGTCGGATGAACAGCACGAGGCCGCCGACGACGAAGGGGTAGTGCCCGAGGTAGAACGGGTCGGCGACCGACGGGAAGGCCGTGATCCGGAACAGGTAGTGCGAGACGTAGAAGCTCGCGTCGGCGGTCGCGTAGACGAGCTGGCTCAGCCCCAGCAGCAGCCACGGCAGTCGGGGCCGTGGTCGGTGCCGGGCGACGCCGACGAACACGGCGACGGCGGCCGAGGCGCTGACCAGGCAGTAGACCACGATCCGCACGACGCGCCCCTGCCCGGTCGTCGGGATCAGGTAGTAGCCGCCGACCAGGACGAACCCGACGATCAGGTAGACGAGCCAGGCCCGGTTCGCGCCGACACGGGGGTTCCTCGTGCCCATACGCCCCTCTCATCCACCGCGGCCCGGGAGCCGGCGCCCGCCGCGCGTGCGCGGGGGTGGTGGTCGCGCGTGGCGGCACGGTCCGCGCCGCGCCGCCCGCCCCGGTGTCCACGGCCCGACCTCCCGCGCCACCGCGGGTGGGGGTGATCGCCGTGTCCCACGGCTCCCGACGGTTGTTCCCCATCGAGGGCGATCATGCCTTACACCTGACAACGATGTGGTTGGAGTCCGGTTCCCACGGGCCAGGTGGTCCGGCTGAGCATTTTGCGCCCGCAAGGAATTCGACGATACGTGGTCAGATTTCCCGCGAGCCGTTGCTCCGCGTGCCGATCACACCTCGCCGATGTGGTCTGTCACACGCCTGTCGTCGTGATCGCTTCGGCGTGGCGTCGCGATCCGGGCGAAGGGAAGCGAACCGTTTCCGTGGCACCACGGCGCTCTCCACCCTCCAGAGAGGACACCTCCCGGAGAGGACACCTCCCGGAGAGGAACCTCCAGGGAAGGAGAAGTCCTCAGTGGACGGTCGACCGCCCGGTGGCCCCGCTCTGGCTCCCGCCCCGAGGAGTGGGCGGGGCGGCCCACGTCCACCCGGGCAGCGACTCCAACTGCTGCCGCTGCCACGGCGTGCACGTCCGCTCGCGACGACGGCGGTTGACCACCCACATCCCCAGGCGGAGCCCGTCCGGGCTGACGTAGGTGCGGGGCGGGCGCGCGTGGCCGTGCTCGGCGGCGAAGGCGCGCAGAGCCGCGAGGTGCCGGTGGAAGACGTCCTCGCGGATCGACCACGTCCAGCCCGGCAGCGCGGCCAGCCGGGCGACCCGGTCCGGGTCGAGCTGCCCCTTGCGGTGCTGCTCACGCTGGGTCTTGACCCACTGGCCGACGGCGACCCGGCCGTGCACGTCCTGCGGCTTCGGGTTCGCGTGGCCGTGCCGTTCCGCCCACCGCCGCAGCGCCTCGAACGACCGCTCCCAGTTGTCGTCCCACACCGACCACGACCAGCCGGGCAACGCCGCGAGCCTGGCGGTCCGCTCCGCGCCGAGCGTGCCCGCCGCCGCGGCGACCCGCTGCTGGTGGACCCACGCGCCCAGCGGAACGCCGCCCACGACCGCGCGGACCGGCACCCGGCAGTGCCCGTGCTCGGCGGCCCACGCCTCCAGCCGGCCGAACCGCTCCTCCCAGCTCGACGTCGTCGTCGCCAACAGCCGCAGCGTGAACGCGCGGGCGAAGCTGTCCGGGAGACCGAAGGGCAGCAACAACCGCACCCGCTCCGGCGGCAACGCGAGGGCGCGGCGCCCGCCCGTCCCGCCGGCGAGCCGGCCCCGCTGGCGCGCGTGCTCCGCGAGCTCCTCGGCGAACCCGTCGTCGATCTCGCGCAACGCCAACATCAGCGACCACATGTCGGCGAAGTCCGACCGCTCCAGCACGCCGGCCTCCGGGACCCCGTCCGGCAGGAGCACCGGCAGCACCACCACGCCGCGCTCCTTGCCCGGCGCGCGCCGCGTGATCCTCCCCAGCGCCTGCGCCAGACCGATCCGTGACGTCCTCGGGTTGGCGAACACGATCGCGTCGAGGGCGGGGACGTCGATGCCCTCGCTCAGGCACCGCACGTTGGTCACCACGACGGCGGTCGACGGGCCTGGGTCGCGCAACCGCGCCAGCGCCGCGAGGCGGTGGCTGACCGGGTGCCCGCCGTTGACGTGCAGGGCGCGCACCCGCACCGGGCCGCGCTGGGCGACGTGCGGCCGGCGAGGAACCCGCGCGGCCAGGTGCGGCAGCGTCCGCGCGTACAGCTCGGCCTGGGAGACGCGCCCGTGGAACGACACCACCCGGCGCAGACCCAGCTCGCTGATCGCCCGACCCAGCGCGAAGGTGGCGGCGAGCGTCGGCGTGTCGAGGCGCTGCGGGTTGGGGGCGCCCGGCGCCGCGGCCACCACCTGCGGGTCGGTGGGCTGGACCTGCCAGGCGAGCCGCCGCCACTCCTCGCGCTGCACGCCCACCACCGCGATCTGGTAGTCGCACAGCACACCGGCGTCGATCGCGGCCCGCAACGTCAACCGGTGCGCGACCGGCCCGAAGGCGTCCTCGTCGTCCATGCCGACCCAGCCGTCCCGGGAGCGCCGCCCGGTCCTCGGTGTCGCGGTGAAGTAGACGCGCCGGCGAACGGGCAGGCCGAGCGGGTCGTCGTCGGGGCGGACGGCGCGTGCGAAGGGGCTGTCCCAGCGGCCGGCGGCGTGGTGGGTCTCGTCCGCCACCAGCAGGTCGAACGTGACGCCGGCGGCCCTGGCGGCCCCGACCAGGCACGGGAGGCTGTGGTAGGTCGCGAAGACGACCCGGCGGGTCCCGCCCGCGGGGCCGCGGCGCGCCAACGGGGTGGCCGCGAGCAGGGAGGTGAGCGCGCCGGGGTCCGTGGTGACCGGGACGCCCATGTCCTCGGCGCGCGGGGGTGGCAGCTCGTCGTCGATCACGGCCTGGTCGCGCACGCTGGTGTCACTGCACACCACGACCGGGGTCCACGCGCCCGGCAGGTGCGCGCGCCAGATGCGCAGGAGCTGGTTGAGCAGGGCGAGCGAGGGCGCGAGCACCACGACGTCGGCGGCCCCCAGCCGCTCGGCCACCGCGATGCCGACCCGGGTCTTGCCGGTCCCGCAGGCCATGACCACCTGCGCCCTGGGGCGGACGCGCAGCGCGTCCAGGACGTCGCGCACCGCCGCCCGCTGGTGCGGTCGCAGCTCCGACCCTGACCAGGGCGCGCCGGGCGGACCGGCCACGAGGGGCGCCGGGGACAGCGACATGCGTCGGCCCTCCTGGAGGCAGCGGTGACTTCGTCGTCTACGCGGGTAGACAAGTTGACGCGCGTAGACCCAGGAAGCAAGCTTTTCTCACATCGTGGACGTATGTCGGGGAAACCGCCGTGGTTCGCGGGACGCGACCCGCGTAGAGTCGGCGACCGTGCGCAGGCCGACGAGAGACGACGTCGCGCGACTGGCGGGAACCTCGACGGCCGTCGTCAGCTACGTCATCAACAACGGACCGCGTCCCGTCGCGCCCGCCACCCGGCAGCGCGTGCTGGAGGCGATCGACCAGCTCGGCTACCGGCCGGACACCGTCGCCCAGGCCATGGCCAGCCGCCGCACGCACCTCATCGGGCTGATCGTGCCGGACGCGCGCCAGCCCTACTTCGCCGAACTCGCCCACGCCGTCGAGCGCGCCGCCTTCGCCAGGGACCACCTGGTCCTGCTCGGCAACTCCGCCTACGACGACGAGCGCCAACTGCACTACGTCCGCGCGTTCCTAGGCATGCGGGTGAGCGGCCTGCTGCTCATCCGGCAGGGGGCGGCCGAACCCCTCGCCGAGGAGGTCAGCGGCTCACGCACCCGCCTGGTCCTGCTGCACCACCGGGCCGACCTGATCGACGCCGACGCGGTCGTCGCCGACGACGTGACCATGGGGGCGCTCGCCGTCGAGCACCTGCTCGGCCACGGCCACCGGCGCGTCGCCTGCTTCGACGCGCCGGCCGGCACCCCCCGCACCGGCAACCCGGTCGCCCTCCGCACCAAGGGGTGGCGTCAGGCCCTCCGGAACGCCGGGATCGACCCCGAGCGGGGCCTGCTGCATCGCGTGCCCTTCGACCGCTACGGCGCCGCCCGCGCGGCCCTGCGCGTGCTCAGCCGCCCCGATCGCCCCAGCGCGATCTTCTGCACCACCGACGACCAGGCCATCGGCGTCCTGTACGCGGCCCGCGAGCTGGGCCTCGGCGTGCCCGACGACCTCGCCGTCGCGAGCTGCGACGACATCGCCGAGGCCGCGCTCCACCACCCCTCGCTGACCACCGTCGCCACCGACCGCGAGGCCATGGCCGAGGCCGCCGTCGACCTCGTCCTCCAGAAGCGCCCGGCGTCCACCCCCGAGATCCGGCGCTTCCCCGCCCGCCTCATCACCCGCGAGAGCTGCGGCTGCCCACCCACTTCCGACGCCTAGGCCCCTACTGCGGCGGTTGGGCTCGACGTCGATCAGCTCGTCCGAGTGCCGCCTGGCTGAAGCAGCTCCAGCGCCAGCACGCGGGCGGTTGGTCAGCCCGTCTGAACCCCGAGGTCATCGCCGGCTGGTGGAGGCGCCGCGGCGGCCAGACCAAGCACGGACCAGCCCGGCTCGCCGCCGACCCACAGCGGTCGCACGCGTGGGCACCGAGTCCGCCCGCGCCTCCCAACGCACCGGCCCCGGCACCGTCAAGATCGAATACCCGCGCCCGCGTTCGGCGCTCGACGACCACTCGCGGGCTCGCCCGCTCCCGCGCCCCACCCTCCCCCAGGTCAGCCCCCACCCGCCCTGGGGGGCGAGCCCTGCTCCAGCCTACCGCCGCACACCCCTCGACACAGGGCCACGCCAGTCTCCTGTGGACAACTCCGATCCCTGTGGACAACCCCGTCCCTCAACACGGCGAAAGGGTTGACACAACACAGAAAACACTCACCGGAACCCGGGCCCGCCTCCACTCCCCAGTGGACAGCCCCCACCCGCCCTGGGGGGCGAGCCCCGCTCCAGCCTATCGGCCCGAACCCCGCGCGAGAACCTGAACACCGCCGGCTGTGGACAACTCCGGGGGATGTGGATAACTCGGGCCTCAGAAGCGTGAGACCAGACAGGAATGTCTGTCGACCATGGTCTACTGGAAGGTTCGCTGCATCGACGGGTGGACAAGAGAAGGCCACCACCACGGTCGCCTTCTGGCACCCGGTGGTTACCTTCTTCGCCGCTCACGGCATCGCAATGATCCGCCGCTGCCTCACCGACAACCTCCCGTACCACCGGTCCGCGACCTGGGCTGACGCGCTTACCGCGACCGGTACGAAGCATGAGCGGACCAGGCCGTCCACGCCGCGCACAAACGGGAAGGGCACGGGTGTCGTTCACCCGGCGTGTTCTGGTCCTCTCAGCATTTGCCGAGCGCGTGGCCCTTCGGCGACGAACCGAAAGCCGGGAGAGGTTACTTCGGCAGGTTGGGTTCGACGAGCTTGGCAATGGCCATGGCGTCGGCGCAGGGGTCCTTGCCCTGATATTTCCCGTAGTTGTAACCGATCTCGACGGCCACGCTGCCCTTGCCCAGATCAAGCACCTGCGTGCAGCCGCCGTTGCCCTTCGAGCCTCGTGCCACCACCCGCGCGCCGGGGTGCCCGTTGACCTGGTTGGGCTCGAACTCGTCGAACGCGTGCTGTGCCTTCTCGTACTCGGCGAGGTTCTTGGTCTTGTTCTTGTAGACACGCGCGGCGAAGTCCTGGTTCGAGTACTCGCAGCCTGTTTCCAGGGCTCCGTCCACCGGCTTCCCCTGTCCGCCGAGACCGGCCTTCTGGAGTTGGTCGGCGCTCAGGAGCTTGCACGGATCGACCCCGTCGATGAGATCCCCCGAGCTTCGGGGGGACCCGGTTGGGCCGCTCGTGGAGGGCTGTCCCTGCACCGACCCGCCGCAGGCGGCGAGGAACATGACCATCATGCCGACGAGCCCTGCCCTCGTGGCATGGAAGCGGGTGTCGCTCATCCGATGCGTTCTGGTCCTCTCACTGTCCGTCGACTGCGTGGTCCTTCGGCGGGCTCGAAGGACCGAAGAAGTGGTTGGTCACTTCGGGAGGTTGGGCTCGACGAGCTTGGCGATGGCCATGGCGTCGGCGCACGGGTCCTTGCCCTCGTACTTCCCGAACTTGTAGTTCACCTGGATCCGGGCGCTGCCCTGCCCGGCGTCCATGAGCTGGACGCAGCCGCCGTGTCCGGTGTCGCCGGCGACAATGATCTTCGCGCCCGGCCGGCCGTTGACCTGGTTGGGCTCGAACCTGTCGTAGGTCTGCCCGGCGGACTTGAACTTCTCGAGGTTCCGGTTGGGGCTCGTGATCACGCGGATGCTGAACGGGTCGCCGTCGTATTCACAGTAGGGCTCACTCACGAGCTTGTCGGGTTTCCCGGTGGTCTGGAGTCCGAACGTGGACAACTGGCTCGCGGAAAGGAGTTTGCAGGGGTCGACCTTGTCGATCCCGCCCCGGGGAGAGGTGTCGGACGCGCTGGCGGAGCCCTCAGGGGTGGTGGCCTGACCAGGAATCGACCCGCCGCCGCAGGCGGCGAGGAACAGGACCGTCACGCCGACGAGTCCTGCCAACGCGGCACGGGCACGGGGGTCGCTCATCCGGCATGTCCTCCGAAAGCCTGTCGATTGGAGTCCTCGGCTCCTCGGTACGAGCGGCCCGCTTCCTCGTAGGTCTGCGCCATCTTCTCGAGGATCTCCTGTGCCTGTCGCACGATGGGGATCAGCGAGTTCTGGCCGCCGTCCGCCTTCTTCGCGAACTTGTTCGCGAGAGCGTTGCCGATCTGGCAGTCGCCGAGGCCGGTGACCGTGGTGAGGTGCCGGGCGTCGCTCAGCACCGAGTCGAGTTTGCTGATGTAGTCGCGACAGGCCTTGGCGGCGTTCGCGGCCGCCTCGGGTTCGACGCGGAAGCCGCCCGCGTCGACCGAGGCGCGGAGACCGTCGTACTGCTGTCGCAGTCCGCTCATCATGGCCGCGGCTCCGGCGAAGCCGCCTTCCGTCGAGGTCATGACACCCCTCCTGATCGCCACGTGCGTCCGCGACGCTAGCAGGCGGTGATCGGTGTTGTCGGCGGGTTCGCCGAGGTTGGTTCCTCCCGGCGTGGGGGTCTGGCACGGCATCACCCGTTCTGGCGTATGGCGGTCGTCTTCGCGGGACTCCTGGAACTCCACGACCGACCAGAGCCGCGCAGAGGTGCTTGATGATGGAAGGACTGTTGTGCGAGTGAGGGAGATCGTTGGACGCCTCGTCCCAGAACCCAGCCGACTTCCGCTCGGGCGGTGCGGTCTGCGTCCGCCCGCCCGCCGCGCTCACCGGTCTGACGCGCGGTTGGGTGGGCTACCGGGAACACCTCGCCAGCACGGTCCGGCGGCAGGAGATCCCGACGAGCACGGTGCTGTTGGTCGTGGCGTTCGGGGATCCGGTCAGTGTCGGCCGGGCGGGCGACGAGGGTCGAGGACGGGCCTTCACCTTCCTGGTCGTGGGGCCGAGGGACCGGACGGTGGTGCTCGGCGGCAGGGGCGACCAGCACGGCGTCCTGGTGCGGCTCGACCCTCTGGACGCCTACTCGTTGCTGGGGTTTCCCCTGGGCCTGGTCAGCAACGACGTCACGGACCTGGAGTCACTGCTGGGCCGGCCTGGTGGGCGGCTCGTGGAGCGGTTGGCCGAGGAGAGAAGCTGGCGGCGGCGCTTCGCCGTCCTCGCCGACACCCTGGCCCGGCTCATCACCGCCGGCCCGGTGCCGGACCCCGCCGTGGTCCTGGCGTGGCGGCGACTGCGTGACACCGCGGGGGGCATCAGGATCGCGACGCTGGGGGACCAGCTCGGGCTGAGCCGGCGTCACCTGGTTCGGAGGTTCCACCAGCAGATCGGTCTTCCGCCCAAGACCGTCGCCCGGATCTTCCGCTTCGAGCACGCGCTCACGCTGATGGGCGCGGACCTGCCTTCGATGGCCGATGTCGCCGCGGCCGCCGGGTACTCCGACCAGGCGCACCTCAGCCGGGAGGCTCGCGCGCTCGTTCACTGCGCTCCGAGCGAGATCGCGGCCATGCGTGGACGGGCTCTCGCCGGCGGCATGTCCCATTTGTTCAAGCCGTAGGCCAGAGGCCGCTGGTTTCGTCCTTCTCATGACACGTCACGAACTGGAGGACGGCCAGGGGAGGGCGTCGGCGCCTTGCTCCGCCGACGCCGGCACGACGAGAGGACGGCTCACTCGTCGATGGTTCCTGGGCGGCCTTGCCGCCACGGCTGCCGGTGCCGTGGTGACAGGTGTGGGGCACAGTGGGGAGATGCCGAGGGACTGCCTGGTCAGGACACGTCACGGCACGGTGCGAGGCAGCACCTCCGCCGGGGTGCACAGGTTTCTGGGCGTGTCCTACGCGATGCCGCCGTTCGGCTCCCGCCGGTTCCAGCCGCCGCGACGGCCCGAGCCGTGGAGTGGCGTGCGGGACGCCCTGGCGTTCGGTCCGACGCCACCGCAGATTCCCATGTCCCCGCCGTTCGACGCGTTCTCTCCCCTCGTCGACGGGGAGGACTGCCTGAACCTCAACATCTGGTCCCGTGATCTCGGTTCGTCGGCCCGGCAACCGGTCATGGTCTGGATTCCCGGCGGGGGTTGGGACAACGGGGGCAACATCATTTACGACGGGAGTCGGTTCGCCCGCGATGGCGTGGTGTGTGTGGCGATCAATTACCGGCTCGGCGCCGACGGCTTCCTGTACCTCGACGACGGCCTCGCGAACCTGGGCCTGCTCGACCAGGTCGCAGCCCTGGAATGGGTGCGGGACAACATCGCCGCTTTCGGTGGGGACCCGGACAACGTCACCGTCGCTGGCGAGTCTTCCGGCGCGATGAGTGTGGGCGCGCTGCTGTCCCTGCGCCGCGCCCGAGGGTTGTTCCACCGCGCCGTGCTGGAAAGCGGGGCCGGAAACCAGTCGTTCCCGCCGGAGACCGGGCGCCGGATCAGTCACGACCTCGCTTTCAGGCTCGGTGTCGCGCCCACGCGGGAGGCGATCGCGTCCGTTCCGGTGCCGCGCCTGCTCTCCGCTCAGGCCGAGGTCGCGAAGGACTACGCCGCTCGGCCCGACGCGCGACTCTGGGGCGGTGAGCCGGCCGCCCGCGTCACCCTCTGGCAACCGGTCCGGGACGGGGACGTCCTTCCCTCTCGTCCGATCGACCAGTTCCTGTCCGGAGCCGGCGCCGACATTCCAGTCCTCATAGGACAGAACACCGAGGAGGGAAGGCTGTCCCTGGTTCCCTTCGGCCTGCTCGACCGGATCACCGAGGTCGACCTCGCCACCGCCATGACGCAGTACGGCCTTCCGGCGCCCCAGGCACTGGCCGTCTACCGCGAGACGTACCCCGGCGCTGGTCCGGGTGATCTGTTGGCACTCCTCCAGGGAGACTGGTACTACCGCGCTCCCGCGATCCGTCTCGCGGAGGCGCGCGCCGCCCACGCCGGGTCCACCCACATGTACGAGTTCGCATGGCGGTCGCCCGCGTTCGACGGGCTGCTCGGCGCCTGCCACTTCCTGGAGGTTCCGTTCGTCTTCGACCTCGTCGATACTCCCACGATGCGGGCGCTGACCGGACCGAATCCGCCGCGTCAGCTCGCCACCACGGTGCACAACGCCTGGGTCGCGTTCATGACCTCGGGAGATCCGGGTTGGCCGTGTTATGACCCGAGGCGACGGGCCACGATGCGCTTCGACATCGCGTCCCGGGTCGTGAACGACCCCTGGCCCGCCGTGCGGGAACTCTGGGCGGAGGCCGGACACCCCAGATGAGCGGCGCTCCTGGGGAGGGATCGCGTCGGTGTTCGGGGTCGGCGCGGCATCGACCAAACCTGGCGGCGCGCCCGCGTCACCGGGTGGCGGCCTCGCGGAACACCAGAAGGTAGCGCCAGAAAAGAAGGCGACGGACGGTGCTGCCGGGCAGGAGACGCGACGCGGAGTCCCTGATCTCGCGAAGTGTCGTGCTCGGGCGGGCCACCGGCGCGACGACTGTCTCCTGTGGACTCTTCGGTTGTCCTGTCACGCGCTCGGTCGCGGCGGTCGCCAGGCGCATGACCGCGTTCACCGGCACGGCGAGCAGGCTGAACGGCGCGTCCATCGGCCATTCCTCGCGGTAGCAGCCGAGCACGGCCAGCACGCCGCCGGGGGCCAGTGCCGCGCGGAGCTTCGTGACGGTGTCGAAAGGCACGTGGTGGAGGCTGGCCAGGCAGGAGATGAAGTCGTAGTGCCGGGCCGGTAGTTCGGCCCTGGTGATGTCCACCTGTTCGAACCGGACCGTGCCGGAACCCGGGGCGGGTGGCGCGCTCCTCGCCGCCTCGATGACCTCGCGCGCGGGATCGAGGGCGTCAACCTCCACGCCCCGCGCAGCGAGCCGTCGGGCGAACCGGCCGGTGCCACACCCGACGTCGAGCGCGCGGCGGCAACCCGTCGGAACCTGGCGCAGGAGAAGAGGGTGGTAGTGATCGTTGTGGTTGAACGGCACGGATCGAGCATGGCACGCGCGATCCCGACCGGGTGCGTGCCGGAACCGGCGACGAGGCTTGGCCGCTGTGCGGGCCGAGGCCGTGACCGGCCCCGTGGGCCACCTGGTCGTAGCGGTGGGACCAGGTGGCCCAGGGGCCGCCCGGGCGACGACGGGGAGTGATGAGCCCGGGCGGACCGGGGCGGGTGCCGCTATTCCGCGCCCGGGACGTTGAGCACGAAGTCGAACGTGGCCGTGCGCCCGTTCGGCCCGTTCTGCACGGTCATCAGCAGGCGCGGGTCGAAAATGGGGTCGGTGTTGTTCCTCGGTTCTCCGGGGAAGTAGAGCTGCGTGGTCAGGATCGGCTGGTTCGGCGCCTGCACCTTGACGTGGATGTGCCGCGTGCGGCCGGGGTAGAGGCCGGGCACGATCGTGGTGAGCGTGAACCGGCCCTGCGCGTCGGTGAACTGGTGGCCGCGCAGCCGGTACCCCACGTTGTCGTAGTTGCCGTTGCGGTCGGCCTGCCAGAAGTCCAACAACGCGCGGGCGACGGGCGTGCACCTCCTGCTGAACACGAAACCGGTCAGGACCAGGCGCGTTCCGGTCACGCCCTGGATGAGCGACGACCGTTCCGGGGAGTTCGGCTTGAAGTAGGGGCCCTCCATCTGCGGCGGCGTGGGGTCGTCCCCGTCGTCGCAGGTGGGGGTCAGCTCCAACAGGCCGTCGGATGCCTGGGCCCGCTCGGGCAGGGCCGCCCCGGCGATGAGCGGCACCGAGGCCGCCGCGACCAGGCCGGCACGGAGGAAGGACGCGCGACTGAGACCGCGTTCGTCGTCCGTCATGACGTTTTCACCGTCCAGTGGGGTAATTCTTCGCTGAATTACGAGACGGGCGGCGGCGAGACCCGCGTTCAGGATGTTGGCCCGGCATTGCTGGGTCAAGCGGGTTCGACAGAATCACTCGAACGAATCAGTGAATGGTGACGGTCGCGGAATAACTCCGACGTAACGTACTTACCTCCAGGTAATCATGGGAGGCCCCTCGGCGCGGAAACATGACGAGGGGGCCGTCCGAATGGCCGCCGTCCGGACGGCGGTGCGTTCCGACCCGGTGAAACTTCCGCCGCATCAACAGGGGAGCGGGTCCGGCGGTTCGGTGTGGACGGCCGAGGAGCGTGGCCCGCGGTCCGGTCGGGGTGGGTGACCAGGAACTCCTCCTCGCGTTGATCGTCGTCTGGGAGAGTGGCCCCATGACCTCTCAGCTTCGTCGGTGGGCCGGAGTCGTCGCCCTCGCGGTCCTGCCGCTTCTCGGCGCGGTCGGCTGTGGGCAGCGGCCGACTCCGGAGGCGGCGGGGGCGGCCAGCCTCCCGGTCGCGACGAGCACGACGAGCGCGCTGAGCGCCACGGCTGCCGCGAGCGGCTCCGTCGAGCCCACGACGAGGCCCGCCCCGGGCGACGGTGCTCCGCACCACGCCGAGAACAACGGCTGGAAGCAGCGCGCCACGCTCAGCCAGGCCGAACGCGAGGCGGGCGAGCGGGCGGCCGGTCCGGTCCGGACGAAGCTGGAGGAGTTGCGCGTCAAGGGGGACATCGCGCCGGAGGCGGTGCGCCGCGCGTTGCTCGACCTGGGGCACAAGCCCGGCGCCGTCACCGTCGTCCCCCGGCGCGGGTCGGCGGCCGCGCCTGAGGAGCCGCCCCCGGGCTCGGTCTACGGCGTGCTGGTGGAACGGGTCACGTGCGTCGGTGGCGTCGTGAGCCCGGAAGGCGTGAGGGTCGAGGTGGAGGGGAGCGCGCGCGAGTTCGGCTGTGTGGAGCCCTTCTCGCACTGACCGCGACCCGCGGATCAGGTCCTCCCGGAAGGCCCGACGCGGAGCCGGGCGTCAGCGGGTGACGAGGCCGGCGTCGTAGGCGAGCAGCCCGGCCTGCGTGCGGTTGTCGCAGTCGAGCTTGTCCAGCATCCGTGAGACGTAGCCCTTGACGGTCGCCTCGCTGAGGTGGAGCCGCTGGGCGATCTGCGCGTTCGACAACCCCTCGCCGAGGCAGGTCAGCACCTCGACCTCGCGGCCGGTGAGTTGCTCGACGAGCGCGCGGGCGCGGTCGCGGGCGGCGTGCTCGTCGGCGGAGGCGGCCACCAGCCGGCGCGCGGCCGACGGGGACAGCACGGTGTGGCCGTCCGCCGCGACCCGGACCAGGCTGATCAGGTCCTCCGGCGGGGTCGACTTGACCAGGAAGCCGGCCGCGCCGGCGCGGAGCGCGCGCAGGACGTACTGGTCGACGTCGAAGGTGGTGAGGGCGACCACGGCCGGCCGGTCGGGCAGCCGGCTGATGTGCTCGATCGCGGTGAGCCCGTCCACCCCCGGCATCCGCAGGTCCATGAGGACCACGTGCGGGCTGTTCCGGATGACCGACTCGACGGCGGCCGCGCCGTCGTGGGCCTGGTCGACCACCTCGATGTCCTCGACGGAGCCGAGGATCGTGCGCAGGTGCGCGCACACCATGGGCTCGTCGTCGACGACGACGACACGGATGACGTCACGACCCATGGCGGCTGTTCTCCGGCATCGGTGTGGTGGGGACGTAGGCGGGGAGCGTCGCGTCGAGGGTGAACCCGCCGTCGGGTTCGGGTCTGGCGCGCAGGGTCCCGCCGACCAGCTCGACGCGTTGGCGGAGCCCGAGCAGCCCGGTTCCCGAGCCGCTCGCGGAGAGGGCCGTGTCCCGGGGATGCGTGGGGAAGCTGTTGCTCACCGTCAGGCGGACGCGGTCGGCGCCGTACCGCACGTGCACCCGGGTCGCGGCGCCCGGCGCGTGCTTCCGCACGTTCGTCAGTGCCTCCTGCACGACGCGGTAGGCCGTGCGGGCCACCACGGGGGAGGCGAACAGCGGGTTGCCGTCCTCCACGAGGTTCACGGGCACGCCGACCGACTCGGACTCGGCGACCAGGTCGGCCAGCAGGGGCACGACGGACCCGTCCGAGGAGCCGCCCGGCCCCGCGTCCACCATGGACGCCGCGGTCGCCGGGGACGCCACGGTCGCCGGGGACCCCGCCGACGACCGGAGGACGCCGATCAGGTCGCGCAGCTCCTCCAGCGCCTGGCACCCGGCCGCGCGCAGCTCCTCGGCCGCGTCCCTCGTCCGCTCGTCGGGCGCGGTGACCCGCAGCGCCCCCGCCTGGAGCACCATCAGGCTGACCCGGTGGGTGACGACGTCGTGCATCTCGCCCGCCAACCGCACGCGCTCCTCGGCGCGGGCCTGCCTGGCCAACAGGTGCTGTTCCCGCTCGGCCCGTTCCGCGCGGTCGGTGAGGGCCTGGATCAGCCGCTGCCGGTCGGCGGCGTACATGCCGAGCAGCACCGGGACGGCGGTGAACAGCAGCCCGGCCGTGACGACGCCGACGGAGGTGTCCCACGGTCGCGTGGCGATCAACGTCAGCACCGCCGCCAACACCCACGTGAGGCGGTGGCGGGAGGCGTGCAGGACGGCCCCGGACACCGCGAAGGGGGTGGCCAACGGGACCCAGAGCGCGCCCTCGTCCGCCGCGTCCACCAGCAGGCCGGGCGCCAGATACACGGACAGCAGCATCGCCACCGCGCCGAGGGTGACCGCCGTCGTGACCGCCAGGGCCGCGCGGCGGCGGAACAGCAACGCGACGCCGAGGCCGGTCTGCACCACCAGGCCCGTCCAGCCGTTGACGTCGTCGGGCAGGCCGTACCGAATGACCAGTGCCGCCAGGACGACGAGGACGCACAGGGCCGGACCCGCGTCGAAGAGGGTCTGGCGCCATGATTCCCAGTGACGTCGGGACACGTCGACCACGGTAGTCGTCGCCGCCCGCTCCCCGAGGCTCCGCCCGCCTTTGGTCGGGACGAAGAACCTACGAAAGTTGCTGCCTGTCCCGGCCGACCCGACTTTGGTCGTCTCAACTGTCCACTTTGCGCGCTGTCGGTCGACGCCGTCGCTCCGGTGGAATCGACCCGGAACGAACAACGCCCACCAGACCGAAGAGGAGCGATGGTCACAGTGGACGGAACACCGACCGGCGCGCGAGCCGGCATGGTGCCGCCGGCGCCGCCAACGCCGCCGGCGCCTTCCGCACCTTCTGTGCTTTTCGGGGAGGCCGATCTCCGGCTCAGGCCACCCAGGAACCGCGTCGACCGGCGAGCGGTGTGGTGCTGGACGCTGCTCGCGCTGGTCATCGTGGGACCGCCGGTGCTGACACTGGCCCTGCTGACCGCCCTGATCCCGCCCGCCCGGCTCTGGCTGGGGGCGTCGCTGGCGCTGGTCGCCGTCCCGAGCGCCGCCTACGTGCTGGTGATGCCGCGCTGGCGGTACCGGGTGCACCGCTGGGAGGTGACCGACCACGCCGTCTACACCGCGTCCGGCTGGTTCTGGCAGAAGTGGCGGATCGCGCCGATGTCCCGCATCCAGACCGTCGACACCGTGCGCGGACCGTTGCAGCGGCTGTGCGGCGTGGCCGCGGTCACGGTCACCACGGCCTCGGCGGCGGGCCCGATCCGCATCGGCGGGCTGGACGACACGGTGGCCTCCGACCTGGCCGAGTGGCTGAGCAGGGCGACCGAGGCGACGAAGGGGGACGCCACGTGAACCGCGACGAACACGGCTGGCGGCGGCTGGACCCGAAGATGGCCGCCGTGAACCTGCGGTGGCTCGCGGTGCCGCTCGCGCCCGCCACGATCGGCACCCTGTGGACCGGCGGCCGGTTCGACGCCGAGTTCCTCATCACGCTGGCGATCCTGACCGTGGTCTTCGTCGCGATCACCGTGTTCGACCTGGCGCGCTGCCGCACCACCCGCTTCCGAATCACCCCCGAACGCGTGGAGCTGCGCTCCGGCGTGTTCGTGCGGCGGGTCCGCTCGGTGCCGCGCGACCGCATCCGCAGCGTCGACCTCACCGCCCACCCGTGGCACCGGGTGCTCGGGTTGTCCGTCGTGCGGATCGGCACCGGCGCGGCGGCCGGCTCCGGTGAGGACGGCGAGCTGGTGCTGGACGCGGTGTCGCACGCCGAGGCCGTCCTGCTGCGCCGGGAGCTGTGGGAAACGCGGGCGGCGGCGCTGGGCGCGTCGGGCGCGGGCGACCCCGCGCGACGGGACGGCGTGCTCGCGCGGTGGAGGACCGGGTGGCTGCGCTACGCCCCGTTGAGCGTGTGGAGCGTCGCGTGGGTGGCCGTCGCGGCCGGCGCGGTGGAGCGGGTGTCCAAGATCTTCGGCGTCGAGCTGTGGAAGACCGAGTTCGCCGCCGACGTGTGGGAGCTGTTCCGCTCGGTCCCGCTGTGGCTGGGGATCACCGTGGTGCTGGCCGTCGTGCTGGGGGTTGGCGCGGTCGGGTCGCTCGCCCTGTACGCGGAGACGTGGTGGGGCTACCGGCTGGAGCGGGAGCCGGGCGGCACGCTGCGGGTCCGCCGGGGCCTGCTGACGACGCGGTCGCTGTCGCTGGAGGAACGTCGGCTGCGCGGCGTCGAACTCGTCGAGCCGTTGTTCCTGCGCTGGGGACGGGGAGCCCGGGTCGGCGCCCTGGCCGTTGGAGTGTCCACAAAGGACAACGAGGAGTCGACCTCCACCGCGCTGACGCCGCCGGCGCCGAGGGCGGAGGCGCACCGGATCGTCTCCGAGGTCCTGCGCGAGTCGCGCCCGCCCACGGCGGCGGCGCTGCGGCCCCACCCCCGTGCCGCCCTGCGCCGACGCGTCCGGTTGGCCCTGTGGTGGACCGTGCCACCGGTCCTGGTGCTGGCCCTGCTCGGGCTCTGGCTGACGCCGGTCCTGCTGCACCTGGCGTGGATCAGCGCGCTGGTCCTGGTCCCGGTCGGCCTGGCCGCGGCGGCGGACGCCGCCCGCGCGCTCGGCCACGCCCTCGACGGCCACTACCTGGTCACCCGGTACGGCACCGGGCACCGTCGCACCGTCGCCCTGCGCCGTGACGGGGTGATCGGCTGGACGATCTCCCGGTCGGTGTTCCAGCGCCGGGCCGGACTGCTCACGCTGGCCGCCACCACCGCCGCCGGCGAGGGCGCCTACGCCGTGCGGGACGTGCCGGTCGGGGTGGGGCTGGGGTTCGCCGAGCACGCGGTGCCGGGGCTGCTGCGGCCGTTCCTGGAGACCGGTCGGCCGGAGGCGGCCGGGGCCGGGCGGTGAGCCGGCCCTCCCTCACCGGGCGCCGGGGGGTTCCGCGCCGATGTCCTCGTGCCACAGCTCGGGCCGGGTGCGGATGAACTCCGTCATCAGCAACTGGCAGGCCGGGTCGTCGACCACGACCACCTCGACGCCGTGCTCGGCCAGCCAGTCGTGTTGGCCGGAGAACGTGCGGGCCTCGCCGACGACCAGCCGGGGGATGCCGAACTGGCGGACGAGGCCGGCGCAGTACCAACACGGGGACAGGGTGGTCACCAGGGTGGTGCCCTGGTAGCCGCGGCGGCGGCCGGCGGCGCGGAAGGCCGCCGTCTCCGCGTGCAGGGACGGGTCGTCGTCCTGGACGCGTCGGTTGCGCCCCCGGCCCAGCAGGCGGCCGTCGGGACCGAACAGGGCCGCGCCGATCGGGACGCCACCCTCGCGGTACCCGGTGCGGGCCTCCTCCACGGCGACGGCGAGCATCCGCCGGGGGTCCAGTGCTCCCTCGCTGGTGGTCACAGTTCGAACTATGGTCCACCGGTCAACCCTGGACCCGTCGCCGCCCGGGAGCTGTGCCACGGCTCGGGGGGCGGGCCAGGACGGCGCACCGCGCGCCTGCGGAACGAATCGTTGCAGCCGGTGGAAGCGCGGAGGAGCGGTCGTGCCATGTCCAGCATTCATCCGTTCGCTCAGCGATTTCTCGTGAACTGTCGGCGACCAGTTCGACCTATCGGAAGCGACCGAGCACGATCAGCAGAGGACCCTTCGGTCTCGACCAGCGCCCCGTCGACCTCGCGCCTCGGGTTCGTCGAAGACGTTGACCACCATCCCCCACCCTCGGGCTTGGGGATGCCATTGAGTCCCCAGGTCCAGCCAGGTGCCCGACCCGTGTCCCTTTGACATCAAGGAGCGACGGCGTGCGGGCCCCTGCATGCGGAACGCACCCGTCGAGTCGTCCTTGACGTTCTCCCCGGCCCGGATGTGCCCGAGGACGTGAACCGGGAGAGCGTCACCAATCGGTGAGTGACCGAACAGCGGATCGGTTGGCGAGGAGGTGGTGCTGGAGCAGAGCCGCGGTCGCTCGGGCGTCGGGGAGGGCACGATGCCGCTGCCCGTCAGCGAAGCCGGTGAGGCCGACCGCGGCGCAGCACTCCTGGAGTCCTCTCCTTCCCGAGCGATGGACTCGTTGGTCCAGTTTCATCGTGCACAGAACGGGCGTCGGCGGGAGTGCCACGCCGGCACGCGCGAACTCCGCCTCCAGGAAGCCCCGGTCGAACGGCGCGTTGTGCGCGACGAGGACCGCGCCGCCGAGGTGTTCGGCGATGATCGGGACGATGTCCGCGAAGGTGGGAGCCCCCGCGAGATGCTCAGCCCTGATGCCGTGGATTTCCTGGGCCGAGATGCGCCTGCCCGGGTTCACCAGAGAGGTCCACTCGCGCAGGACCGAGCCGTCCGGGGCGAGCCTGACGACGGCGATCTCGACGATGCGGTCCTTGCCGCGCACCAACCCCGTCGTTTCCAGGTCCACGACCGCGTACGGCAAGAAGCCCGTGGTCGGGACGAGTGCGGGGACGGCCCGACGGGCTCCGGTGACCGGGTCCACGTCGTGCTCCGGCATGCGCTCCAGCATGTCGGCGAGCGCCGCCCGCGCCCCCGCGAGGTCCAGGTGCCCGGCGGCGTACGCCCGAACGCGGAGCTGGTCGCCCAGGTGCTCGTCGTGCTTGTCGACGATCGTGTTGGGAACGGACGCCGCGAGATCCTCCGCTGTCGTGCCGTCGTCGGTCAGCATCTGCTGGAAGGCGTGCCGGAGTTGGGCCGGCGTGCTGTGGGAGACGGTGAGCGCGACGCCGTCGCGCGCCGTGTCGAAACCCGACTTCGTCAGCCACACGACCAGCGTGTTGAGGATCCGGTCGCCGAGCCACGGGAAGACCACCGTTTCGTCTCCGTGCGCGACGGCCGGGTCGCGGGCGAGCCGGAGCCGTCGGTAGGCGTCTCGTCCCTCGTCGAGCAGTCGTTGGGCGCCGGCGTCCAGGTAGGCGGGCACGACGTCGGACTCGTACCAGAGACGCATCCGACGCCGCACCTCGTCGTGGACCTCGGCCGCCAGGCCGAGGAAGGTGGGCGCCCTGCCACCGTGGGCGAGTTCGACCTCGATGAGCTTGGCCTGGTCATCGATTGAGACGACCCGCCACCGCCGTCCGGCGAAGATGAGCAGCGACCCCACCGGGGTCGGGAACGCCACGGGCAGCGTCCCGAGCGTGCGGGGTCCGTTGACCAGCCGGTACTCCTCCCTGGTGGCGAAGGCGGAGTAGAAGCTGAAGTGCTCGACCAGGCGCTCGCCGGTCCGCCCCAGGAGAAGCAGGCCGTCGGGCTCCTGCCGGACGAGGTCCGCGGCGCCCAGGTCGCGGAGCAACTCGACGAACACGGAACGGTCGACGTGGCGAAAGGGCCCGGAACCGCACAGGGTCCGGAACAGCTCGGCGGCCCGCGCCCCCTGGTGCTCGGCGATCACCGAGAGCACCTGTTGGACGAGCGTCGACAGGTGGAGGGAGGAGGCGTCAGCGGGCTCGTACCAGCGCCGCCCCAACAGGTCGATCATCGCCACCGCCTGGAACAGCTCGGCCCGGAGCTGGTCCTGGGGCGGGGTGTCCGCGACGACCTCGTCGGCGGCGACGTACAACCGCAGCACCGCCGGCTCGCCGCGACGACCGGAGCGCCCCAGGCGTTGCCGCAGGCTCGACACCGACGGTGGCGCACCGATCTGGGCGACCGACGCGACCGTGCCGATGTCGATCCCCATCTCCAGGGACGAGGTGCACACCGCCGTGGTCGGACGGCCACCCCGCAGCCGCTCCTCGACGTGCTCCCGAACCCCTTTCGCCAAACTGCCGTGGTGGGGGAAGAACTCGTTGGGGACCTGGTGGTCCTCGCTGAGGGTTCGCAGCCGGTCCGCGTACAACTCGGCTTCACTCCGCCGGTTGACGAACACGAGGTTGTTCCGCCCCCGGAGAGCCCGGAACAGGTGATCGGCGATCTGCCGGGTGCTGCTGCCCTCGGCCACCGGCTCGCCGTCCTCCGGCGGGGCGGGCTTGCTGGCGGTGTTGAGGTAGCCCCGCACCTGGAGGCGAACCTCTCCGCCACCGTGCTCGGACGCGAGCACCCGAACCTCGTCCCCCTGCCCCGGGCGGAGGAACTCGGCGGCCGAGGCCATGTCGCTCAGCGTCGCGGAGAGTCCGATACGGGGCACCCGTCGACGTGTCGCCAGTTCGACGCGGTGCAGCAGTGACTGCAACTGCGCTCCCCGCTCGGTGCCCATGAACGAGTGCATCTCGTCGATGACGACCCACCGGAGAGCGCGGAAGATCCGCCCCACGTCGTGCCCACGCAGGACGAACATCGCCTCCAACGACTCCGGGGTGATCAGGAGGATGCCGTTCGGGGCGGCCAGGACCCTGGACTTCGCCGCGCTGGCGACGTCGCCGTGCCAGCGGTGGACGGGGATGTCGAGGTGTTCGCAAAGCTCGTCGAGGCGTCGGTGCTGGTCATTGATCAACGCTTTGAGCGGCGACACGGACAACGCCCGGATGCCCGGCCCGCCGCCCCGCTCGTCGGCGAGCAGGGCCGAGCAGATCGGCAGGAACGCCGCCTCCGTCTTGCCCGCGGCCGTGGCCGCGGAGATGACGACGTCGTCCCGCCCTTCGAGCACGTGGGGGATGGCCGCTTCCTGCACGTCGTTCAACCGCTGCCAGCGCTGGGCGTGGACCCAGCGCTGCACCTTCCGGTGCAACAGCGCGAAGTGCGACGAGGAACCGCGGAACGCGGTCTCAGAGACGGAAGGTGGCGAGCTCATCGTCCTCTTCCGGTTCCAGCGGGGCGAGGTCCGGGTTGTGCTCCGCCTCCACCCGCACGGCGCCGACGAGGGGTTCCCACTGTTGGCCGGGGTTCTGCTCCAGGACGGACAGCAGGTTGAGGAACTCCTTGATGGTGGTGCGGGGAGTGCGGAAGTAGGCGTCGCCGACGCGTTCGGAACAGTGCCGCATGAACGCGTGCAGCGCCTCGTCCGGAACGAGGTAGTTCGCCGGGTCCCCGGAGGCGTGGACGTGGCGCAGCTTGGTCAACAGCACGTAGAAGTCCTCCTGCGTCAGGTTCGTCAACCGCAGCACGGGACCCGAGTGGTCGACGAGGCCGTTGACGGCGAAGGAGTTCTCGGCGAGTCGTGACTGGAGCGCCTCGTAGGAGTACAGACCGCGCCTGGTGTCCATCAGGAACTCGGGTGTGCCCCCGAAGAGGAACCCGACGTGGCCGCTGACTCCCTGAAGGCTGTCGTTGAGGATCCGCAGGATCTGCTCGTAGTTGGCCGCCCGGGCGCGCGCGGAGGTGAGCTTGTACAGGTTGACCATCTCGTCGAGGCAGACGAGCAGGCCGCTGAAGCCGGCCAGCCGCACGAAACGCGACATCAGCTTGAGCTGGTCGTAGACGTTCGCGTCGTCGACGATCGTCCGCACGCCCAGCGCCGCCCTGGCTTCGGTCCTGGTGCTGAACTCCCCGCGCAGCCACCGGACCGCGTCGCTCTTGAGCTGCTCGTTCCCGGTGTCGTGGCCGCGCCAGTACGCCGCGACCACCTCGGCGAAGTCGTACCCCCCGACCAGCTCGGACAGGTCGGCCAGCCGTTCGCGGATCACCACCTCGGGGTCCACTCCCCGCTCACGCGCGGTCGTCATCGCCTGCGTCACGAATCGCTCCACGACCGCGGACAACGCCCCGCCGTCGGGCTTCGTCGACGTGGACGTGTTCCGCGCCAGCTCGGCGTAGAGGCCGCGAGCCTGCCCGCCCGTCGCGTGCAGACGCCGGTCAGGGGCGAGGTCGGCGTGCATCGTCACCAGCCGCTTCTTCAACGCGGCCGCCCGGACCAGGTGGAGGAAGAACGTCTTGCCGGAACCGTAGTCGCCGATGACGAAACGCGCGGTCGACCCGCCGTCGGCGATGCGGTCGAGGTCCCGCAGCAGGGACTCGACCTCGCGCATCCGCCCGACCTGGACATGGTGCTGGCCCGTCCTGGGCACCACACCGGCTCGCAGGGACTGGAGGATGGCGTCGCGCTCACGCGGCTTGATGCGGGTGTCGCTCATGCGAGGAGTTCTCCCAGGATGTCCGTGTCGATGCGCAGATGATCCCCGTCATCCTCGACGAGGGGCTCGTCGGTGGCCTCGATGGCCGCCTCGTTGACCACGTCCAGAGCGCCTTCGGGCAGGAGGCCCACCGCCGCGCACACCGCGTCGAACTCCGCGCGGGTCCAGGTCGGCTTCTCCGCCAGGCGGCGCACGAGGGTCGAGTGTGCACTGTCCAAAGTGGAGATCGTGGGTTCCCCTGGTGCGGTCGCTGCCTTCCCGGTGGGCTCCTCGGGCGCGTCCTCGTCCTCGAAGACCTCGGCGAGCATCGCCGCGACCGCGGCGCTCTCCCGCATCTTCGCCTGCACCAACGCCGTGTCGAGCCGCAGGCCGCCCTTCTCGGGTGACTCGGTCGCGGACGGGATGGCGTAGCCGGTGGGGCGGGCGTCCGCCGGGATGACGGTGACGGGTTCCCTGGCCGGCTCCGGGCGTTCCGCCGAAGTCGACCCGGCCGCCACCGCATGCAGCCTGGCGTACACGGTCTCCGGGTCCAGCTCCAGCAGCGTGTAGATCCGACGGAGGGTCTTCACCTCGTCCGGTGAGATGTGCCCGTCGACGCCCGCGACCGTCGTCGCGAACTCGGCCACGTGTTCGCGCTGCGCGGGGGTGAGGCCGGCCAGCCGCTTCTTCAGACCACTGAGCTTGAGGTCCGAGGCCAACAGCCAGGCCAGGTGGGCCTGGAGCCTGGTCCGCTCGCCCGGCGCGAGGTGGAGGCTGGACTCCAGGTGCCTGACCAGGTGGTCCCGTTCGACGTCCGACACGTCGTCGTCCGCCGCGGAGACCACCGCCGCCAGGTGCAACAGCGTCATCGCGGCGACGTACTCGGCGCTGGGGGTGACCGGCTGGTCGGTGGTGAGCCGGAACAGCACACCGGGACCGTCGGCCCGGACGGAGCCGCCCATCCGGACGTCCGGCTCCAACCCCACCCCCAACCGCTCCAGGAGCTGGGCGAGTCCCACCGCGTCGGCCTTGACGAACTTGCCGGGCGTGCGTGGCGGCCACAGCGCCACCAGCTCGGCCATGTCGATCGTCGCCTGCTGGACGCCGTGTGACAGGGCGCCGTCCACCAGGTCGCGAACCGGGCGCAGGGCAGGCAGATCGACGTGGAACAGCTCGGAGGGCAGCAACGCGATCGCGGCCAGGGAGCCCGCTGCCTCCGGCTGGCGGCCGAGCAGCCGACTGTAGGCGTCCAGCTCGTCGGTGCACGCCTCGACCAGGGTTCGCAGGACGCGCGTCGGAGCCGCCGCCGTGACCACGTCCGGGAGGTCGAGGGCCAACTCGACATTCGTGAGCGCCGCGCTGGCGGGCCGGTAGGACAGCGCGAGTCGCCGTTTCAGCGGCCGCACCACGATGCCGTCCCCGTGCCGCTGGTGGTAGCGGGCGGTGAAGAGCTGGCGGAACTCCTCCTGGCACCGGCTCACCGGGGTCCTCGGCTGGATCTCCGGGTGCAGCAGCGCCCACGACAACGCCCAGTCGGCGGGAACCGGCCGGCCGTCCCTCGCGAACACGCCGATGCCCGCTCGGAGCGAGAAGGGAGGGTCCCAGCGGTCGTGGGCCGCGGGGTCCGGTGGCGTGCCGGGAGCCTGACCCTGGCTGATCAGGCAGTGGAGGACCTGTCGGAAGGCGGTCGCGTACCGGTGGAAGGAGTGGTTGGCGCCGTAGATGCCCAGCAACCGGTCGACCTCGCCCAGGATCGACGGCAGCTCGGCCCGTGCCACCGGGTCGTGCTGCGCGTCGACGAGCGCCCGCCGTTCCAGGCCGTAGAAGAACAGGATGACGTAGCCGATGTCCGCGTTCGGCGCCGATCGTCCCCCCTGTAGCCACAGCAGGTACGCCGCCCGGCTCTGCGGTGGGATCGAGTGGTACGCGGGCCAGTAGTCCATGTGCTGGCCCGCGAGGTCCGCCCGGGCCCAGTCGACGGGCAGAGTGGGGTCGAGCACCTCGCCGCTGAGGTTGGTGTCGAGATGGTCACGGGGAACCTGGCCGAGGTAGAACATGCCGCCCGGGAGGACCTGGTGGCCCAGGTGGACGGGGGTGCCAGGGGCGACCCAGGTGGGGGCGGGGACCGACGCCCTGGCCGGGCGGGTCGGCGTCGGCGCGGGTCCCCATGCCGGCGGGCTGGTCTGCCCGGACAATCCTGGCGTGCTGACCCCGCCCAACGCGCGCCGAAGTCGATCCAGCAGGCCCACGCAACCCCCAACAAGAAGGAACCGGCCGGATCCACTGCTCCGGCCGGACCAACAGCGCTGTCAGCCGCCCTATCGTGCGGAACACCGGGTACGTTAGCGGCAAACACGCGCCCTGTCGGTCACGGCTCACCCCCACGCTCGTGTCCCCTCGGTTCTGTCCGCACCGCTGGCGGTCCAGAGAGGGAACGCCTCGTGGTCAGGGGAGCCGACCGGCGACTTTGGTCTCGGCCGTGGTCACCGCGATGTCACCCTGTGCGGCTCGCCGAGGGCCACGAGCGCTTTTCCCGGTTCCAACGCGGGTGTCGCACAGTATCCATCAAAGGGGACGGTCTCCTGTTCGGCGTGATGTTGAGGCGATGTCGAAATGGCCTTCTCCATTGGCATGACTGTCAAGGGAGGCTCTGAAATCAGTCTCGATGAGAGGCAGCATCACGCAAGCAGATCGCGCTGACCACAGTCGCTTAGGGTCCAGTCAACGTCTCCTGTGGCCAGCTATGAGCGCGCCTCACGATAGGTCGCGGGACTGCGCGCTGAGTCCGAGGGACGGTCCAGTGCGGCTGGCTGGTGCCTGACGGGCTGCGGCCAAGGGCGAGCCGACTGCGCGGGACGAGTGATCGCGGTGGGGCGGTGGGGTGGTGGTGGGCGGGTGTCGCCACGGAGAGTGTTCGGTGGGCTGGCGGACACCACCACCGGGCGATCCCGTGGTGAGGGCGAGTGGCCCAGCCTGCCGCCGCCCCGCCCCGGTGTTATCCCGTCCCTATGCCTGGAAACCACGGCCTCGGGCGGGTGTTCTGCCTGGTCACGGCGCTCGCCGTCGGCGGGTGCGTCGGCCCGCCTGACCCCGCGCGCGACCCCGGACTCGACCGCCCCACCGCCACGTCAGCCGCCCCGGGGAGCGTGGCCGTCACGGCCGCGTCCACGTTCACGGTCGTCGCCACCGGCGACGTGCTGATCCACCAGGAGGGGGCGCTCGTGCGTCAGGCCGCCGCGGCGGGCGCGGCCAGGGGCGTGGGCTACGACTTCGGGCGGGTGTTCACCGACGTCGCCCCGGTCGTCGAGGGCGCGGACCTGGCCATCTGCCACCTGGAGACCCCGGTGTCCGAGCCCGGCGGGCCGTTCACCGGCTACCCGGCGTTCAGCGTCCAGCCCCAGATCATCGACGCCCTGCGCGGCGCGGGCTACGACACCTGCTCGACGGCGTCGAATCATTCGCTCGACGCCGGTTTCCCCGGCCTGGCCCGCACCCTGGACGCCCTCGACGCCAGGGGGATGCGCCACACCGGCACGTTCCGCACGGCGGAGGAGAGCCGCACCCCGCTGCTGCTCGACGTCGGAGGGGTGCGCGTCGGGCACCTGGCCTGGACCTACGGCCTCAATGGCATCCCCAAGCCCGAGGGAAGGGAGTGGTCGGTCAACGTCTTCGACCCCGACGTCCCCGAGGTCGACGGGATGCTCGCCGAGGCCCGGCGCGTGCGGGAGGCCGGCGCGGACGTCGTGATCGCCACCGTGCACTGCTGCGAGGAGTACGTGCACGAGCCGCCGCCCAACCAGGTCGAGATCGCCCGACGGCTGCTCGCCTCGCCCGACGTGGACCTGGTGATCGGGCACCACGGCCACGTCGTGCAGCCGTTCGAGCGGATCAACGGCAAGTGGGTCGCCTACGGGCTGGGCAACCACGTCGCCGAGCAGGGGCGCGGCGAGACCGAGGACTCGGTCGTCGCCCGGTTCACCTTCTCCAGGGACGCCCACGGCCGCTACACCGTCACCAGGGCCGAGGCCGTCCCCACCGTGATCCACCTGGACGGCGAGACGGTGCGGGTGGTCAACACCGCGGCCCACCGCGACGCGCACCCCGCCTCCTACCAGCGCATCGTCGAGGTGCTGAACAGTCGGGGCGCGGCCGGACAGGGCCTGGTCATCGCGGAGAGCTGACCCGAGAACCGGACGCGGGACCTCAGGACCTGGGACCCGGACGGACCCGGGAGCCAGACGGACCGAAGAACCGGACGCGGGACCGAGAACCACACGGACCCGAGAACCACACGGACCTGAGAAGCGGACGACCGGCGAAGCTCGGACATGAGGGATGACGGCCGGAGACGGGCGAAATCGTCCGGCCCCACGGCGTCCGCCGGCGCCCGTTCCCGCGCCGGCGCCCGGTCAGGCTCCGCGCCGCCGCGCGAGGAGGGCGTCGAAGTCGGGGAACGCCTCGGCCAGCGGGTTCCCCGTGAAGTTGCCGACCCAGCCGTCCTCGTCGTGGAAGAACCGGATCGCCACGAAGTCCGGGCGCACACCCATGTCGAACCAGTGCGTCGTGTTGGCCGGGACGCTGAGCAGGTCGCCCGCCTCGCACAGCACCGCGTGGACCTTGTCTCCCACGTGCAGGTAGAAGACGCCGGCCCCACGGGCGAAGAACCGGTCCTCGGCGTCGTCGTGCGTGTGCTCGGACAGGAACCGTTGCCGCGCCGCCGTCGCCTTCTCCGCCCAGGCCGGGTCGTCGGAGGGCGTCATGTGCACGGCGTCGACCAGCACATAGCCCTCGGCCTCGACCACCCGGTCGACGTGCTCCCGGTAGGCGTTCAGCACCTCCTCGGAGCTGGGCTCGGCGGACAGGCCGGGCACCAGCTCCCAGCGCTCGAAGCGCACCCCGATCTGCTTGAGGTGCTCCCGGATCTCCTCGGGGTCCTCGGTGCGCACCAGCTCGGTGTCGGGATCGGTGTCCGGCCACACGGTCAACGAGGTCATGGGGTTCCCCTTTCCGACAGGACGGGAGTGGGCTCGGCGGCGCCGTTGCCGGTGGGCGCCGACGCCGGGCCCACCGGTCCGGACGCGGTCTCCACGACGAAGCGCAGCAGCCAGTCCAGGCACTCGGCGCGGTGCCGCGCCTGGTACAGGTCCTCGCCCCACACGTACAGCCCGTGGCGGGCCACGATCAACGCCGGGGTGTCCGCGCGGAAGCCGGCCTCGAAGGCGTCCCCCAGCACCCGCATGTCCTGGCCGTTCGGGATCACCGGGATCGTCACGACGTCGTCGTGCGCGCCGCGGCCCAGGCCCTTGAGCATCTCCAGGTCCCGCAGCGCCACGCCGTGCGGCCAGCGCTCGGCGGCCACGACCGGCGCGAGCACGTGGACGTGCACCACGGCCCCCGCGCCGGAGACCCTGGCGATCCTGGCGTGCAGCCCCGCCTCGGCCGAGGGGCGGCGGGCGGGTCCCGGCTGGTCGGGCACGGCCGCGCCGTGCTCGTCGACGACCACCACGTCACGCGGGGTCAGCTCGGCCTTGTCCATGCCGCTGGCGGTGACGGCCAGCCGCAGCGGGTCCCTGCCGAGCACCACGGACAGGTTGCCGGAGGTGCCGCGCATCCAGCCCATGGCGGCGTAGCGGGCGGACTCGGCGGCCAACGCCCGGCCGGCCTGGTCGAGTTGGGTGGGCCAGAGGGGGTGTTCGCTCATCGCTGGGGAACCACCTGGAGGTGTGCGAGGGAGTCGGTCGTGGGGTGGGGACCGAAGTCGGCGTCGGCGAACGGTTCGCCGGGGCGCGCCAGGCCGACCGTCCGCCAGCCCGCCGCCGCGGCGGCGTCGAGTTCGGCCGGCACGTCCGAGAGGAAGGCGATGCCCTCCGGCGCGGTGCCCAGTTCCTCGGCGATCCGGTCGTAGGAGGGCTTCTCCCGCTTCGGTCCGGCGTTGACGGTGTCGAAGTACCGGGAGAACAGCCCGGTGAGGTCGCCGTCGGTGGTGTGGCCGAACAGGGCGATCTGGGCGGCGACCGAGCCGGAGGAGAACACCGCCAGGTGCGTGCCGGCCTCGTGCCACGCCCGCAGCGCCGGCGCGGCGTCGGGGAAGAGCCGGATCGTCAGCTCGCCGTGCGCGTACCCGTGCTGCCAGACCAGGCCCTGCAACGTCTTCAGCGGCGCGGCCTTGCGGTCGGCGTCCATCCACTCGTGCAGCACCCTGACGACCTCGTCGACGCCGGCCGTGGCGGGGAGCCCGGCCAGCTCCCGCACCTGCCGCACCGCGGATGCCACCTCCTGGTCGTCGGGGTGCTCCTCGATCCACGCGCCCAGCCGGGGACGGGCGTAGTCGTAGAGCACCACGTGCACCTGTTCGGTCGCGGTGACGGTGCCCTCGATGTCGACGACGACCCACCGGGTGGTGAGCGGGATGGTCACGGTGGCGGCGTCCTCTCCGATGGCGCTCGACGAGTTCGGCGTGCTCGGTTTTCCTGGCTGCTGCGGGTGATTCGGGTGGCGGCCACGGGCCGTCGCCCCGACGCACGCAGGGTAGTGGGTCACGGCCCCGGTCGGTCGGGTGATCGCGCCGTCCGTCCCGCACAGCGGGATGGCGCTGCTCCTCGCCGGAGGGACCAAGGCCCCCTCGGGCAGGGTCCTTGGCCGCTGCCACGCCGCGCTCTCCGTCCCTAGCGTCGGGTTCCGGTCGATGCGGGAGGAGCGGTGATGCGGGCGCGGGACGTCATGACGCGGGACGTGGTGTGGGTGCGGGGCGACCATCTGGTCAGCGACGCCGCGGCGCTGCTCACCGAGCACGGGTTCGCCGTGCTCCCGGTGGTCGACGAGGTGGAGCGGGTCCTCGGCGTGATCAGCCTGTCCGACGCGCGTCGCGCCGTCGGCGATCCGACGGCGCCGGTGTGGTCGGTGATGAGCAGTCCGGCGGTGGTGGCCTCGACCGAGGCCGACCTGTCCGAGGTGGTCCGGTTACTGCTCGACCACCAGGTGCGCAGCGTGCCGGTGACCGCGTGCGGCACGGCCAGGGTGCTGGTGGGGATGCTGAGCCGGGGCGACCTGCTGCGCCTGACGGTCCGGCCGGACGAGGTGTTGGTCGCGGCGATCCAGCGCCGGCTCGACGACTACGCGGGCCGGGGCTGGTGGCGGGTCGAGGTCGAGGGCGGCGCGGTCACGGTCACCGGGGAGTTCACGGACGAGGCCGAGCGGCGGGTCGTCACCGCGCTGGTGCACACCGTGCCCGGCGTGCGACTGGCCGAGGTCGTGCATCGCACGCCCGCGCCGCGCTGCGCCGGCGGGCGCGGCTGACACGCACGACCCGGAAGACACCGACGGCACCAAAGACACCTGTGACGCCGACACCAGAACCGACGACACCGACACGGACGCCACTGACGCCGAAGTCGACGCTGACGACACCGACACCAACGCAGGCGACGCGGGCGCTGATACGGACGACACCGACACCAGAACCGACGACACCGACACGGACGCCACTGACGCCGAAGTCGACGCTGACGACACCGACACCAACGCAGGCGACGCGGGCGCTGATACGGACGACACCGACACCAGAACCGACGACACCGACACGGACGCCACTGACGCCGAAGCCGACGCTGACGACACCGACACCAACGCAGACGACGCGGACGCTGACACCGACGACACCGACAGCGTCACCGACGACGCCAACACGGACGCCACCGACTCGGCTGGGCGCCGTCAGCAACGGCATGGACACCACCGAGACCGGCCGTCGCCGCCGCCAACGCCAACGCGACACGGACACCGCGGACGCCAACGCTGCCGCCAGCGTCGGTGCCGACGGCAGCGATGACACCAATGCCGACGCCGGTAGCGAGGACGCCCACGACACCGACACCGACGACAGCAAGACCAACACCACCGACGCCGATACCAGCACCGACGGCAGCGACGGCATCCACGCCACTGACGCCGACGACGACACGGACACCGACAACACCAAGGACAGCGACAACACCAAGGCCAGCGAGACCGGCGACACGGATGACGGGATGACGCGGATAGCACGTCGGCGGGCGAGCGGCCATGGTCTTTGGTCCCGTCACCGGAGGACCAAAGCGGGCGGCCCGGACCGCTGGGAACGTTTACCGTTTCGCCTCGTGCCATCGGACGGGGCGCCTGACCTGACCGGGGAGACGGCATGCGCGTGTTGGTGACGGAAGCGGCCTTCGGGGACAGCGACGAGGTGGTGCGGCGGCTGCGCTCGCTCGGTTGTCGCGTCAGCACCTGCCACGGCTCCACCGGCTTCTGTCGGGCGTTGAGCCCGGGCGGGCGGTGCCCGCTGGACACGCCGGGCGAGCCGGTCGACCTGGTGGTGGACGTGCGGGCGGGCGACGAGGAGCTGACGACCCGGGAGTACGGGGCGGTGTGCGCGGTCCGCGCGCGCCGGCCGCTCGTGGTGGTCCCGGCCGACCGGGACGTGCCCGTGCGGGCGCCGGCCGCCGTCCGCTCGTGGGCGGCGGAGGCCAGCCTGCCGCAGTTGCTCGACGCCTGCGCGCGCCGGCACGCCGTGGCCGCGTCGTGAGCGCGGGCGACCGCGGCACGAGGTCCGGCGGAGCCGGGAACGGGGCCGGAGACGGCCACGCGGCACGCCGACCGGCGGGGACGGACTGGAGGACGAGACGGTGACGGTCAGGACCTTCCTGGTCGACGACCACGAGATCGTGCGGCGGGGGATCGCCGACGTGCTGGAGCCCGAGCCCGACATCGAGGTGGTCGGGGAAGCCGCCTCGGTGCGGGAGGCGACGGCGGTGCTCCCCGCCGCACGGCCGGACGTGGCCGTGCTCGACGTGCGGCTGCCCGACGGCAACGGCGTGGAGCTGTGCCGGGAACTGCGGTCCCGCATGCCCGAGCTGCGGTGCGTGATGCTGACGTCGTTCGCCGACGACGAGGCGCTGTTCGACGCGATCATGGCGGGCGCGTCCGGGTTCGTGCTCAAGCAGGTGGTGGGCGGCGACCTGGTGGCGGCCATCCGCGCCGTCGGGGCTGGACAGTCCCTTTTGGACGCGCGGACGACCTCGGCCCTGTTGGCGCGGCTGCGTCGGCAGCAGGAGTTGGCCGACCCGTTGCGGGAGCTGACCGACCAGGAGCGCACCGTGTTGGAGTTGATCGGGGAGGGCCTGACCAACCGGCAGATCGCGGAGCGGATGTTCCTGGCCGAGAAGACCGTGAAGAACTACGTCTCCCACCTGCTGGCGAAGCTGGGGATGCAGCGGCGGACGCAGGCCGCCGTGCTGGCCACCGAACTGCGGTGGGGCCGCACCTCGGCCGAGCGGGCGCGCTTCGGTCCGTCCCGTGGCTGACCACGCCTGACACCGGCCCTCGGCCGGCGGCCTCGCCCGTCAGATCCGACTCGTCAGATCCGGCTCAGATCCGGCTCAGATCCGGCTCAGATCCGGCTCAGATCCGGCTCAGATCCGGCTCAGATCCGGCTCAGTTCGGGCTCAGATCCGGCCCGTCAGATCCCATCGGTCGTGGCACGGATTTCCTGTGCGGCGGGGCGTTCCTCGCCGTTCCTCGTGTCACGTGGGTTCACTTCAACGGCGCCTGCCACCGCAACCGGGTTCCGCCGCCCGGTTCCGGTCGCACCGTGAACGTCCCTCCGCACTCGGTCGCGCGCTGCTCCAGATTCCGCAGTCCGCTCCTGGCCACGGCCGGATCGATGCCGACGCCGTCGTCGACCACCTCCAGCACCAGGTCGTCGCCGGCGTCCACGATCACGTCCACTGTGGACGCCCGGCCGTGGCGGACGGCGTTGCTGACCGCCTCGCGCAGCACCGCGACGGCGTGCTGGCCCAGCTCGGGCGGCACCAGCGTGTCCACCGGGCCGGACACGCGCACCGCGGGCGTCATGTCCCCGCCCGCGCTCGCCTCCGACACCACGTCGAGCAGCCGGCGGCGCAGACTGGTCTCCTCCGCGCCCGCCGGCGTGTGCAGGTCGAAGATCGACGTGCGGATCTCCCGCACGGTCTGGTCGAGTTGCTCCACGGCCTGCTGGATGCGCCGCCGCACCTCGGGGTCCGCGCTGCGGCGCAGCGTCCCCTGGAGCCCCAGCCCGGTCGCGAACAACCGCTGGATCACGTGGTCGTGCAGGTCGCGGGCGATCCGGTCCCGGTCGGCCAGCACGTCCAGCTCGCGTTGCGCGTGGTGCTTGGCCGCCAGCTCCAGCGCGATCGCGGCCTGGTCGGCGAACGAGGCCAGCAGGGGCACCTCGCCGGGCAGGAACGGCTCGCCGCCCCGCCGGCGCAACGCCAGGACCACTCCGGCCGGCACGCCGGTGGCCGAGGCGCCCGCCCGGTCGGACACCAGGGGCACCGCCAGCGCCGGCCCCCACCCGGCCAACGGGTGGGGCTGGCCGCCGTCCCCGTCCCCACAGTCCTCGTCCCCGTCGACGTCGTCAGGGGCGGGGGAGTCGGGGCGGTCGGGATCGAGGTCGGGCTCGGCGTCGGCGAGGAGGTCCGAGGACAGCACGGGCGCGCCGCCGGTCAGCACCTCGGACACCAGCGGCAGGTTCGCCGCCACCGGGCTGTCGAGGGCGTCGGTGTCGGGGTCGCCGGCGGAGGCCGCCACCCGGCCGGGACCCGCGCCGGGACCCGCGCCGGGACCGCGCAGCACGATCACCGCGCAGTCGGCCCTGGCCAGCTCCAGCGCCCTGCGTGCGATCAGCCGCAACGCGTCCTCGGTCGCCGCGCCGGACAGCAGCTCGGTGGTGATCTCGCTGGACGCCTCCAGCCAGCGTTGCCGCAGCCGGGTCTGCTCGAACAGCCGGGCGTTGTCCACGGCGATGCCCGCCGCCGCGGCCAGCGCCCGCACGACGACCTCGTCGTCGGCGGTGAACTCGCCCTCCCGCTTCTCCGTCAGGTAGAGGTTGCCGAACACCTCCTCCCTGACCAGCACCGGCACCCCGAGGAACGTGCGCATCGGCGGGTGGTGCGGCGGGAAGCCCACCGACGCCCTGTGCGCGGTGAGGTCGGCCAGCCGCAGGGGCCGCGGGTCGTGGATGAGCTGGCCGAGCAGGCCGCGCCCCTGGGGCAGGTCGCCCATCTTCGCCCTGGTCTCCTCGTCGATGCCGACGTGGACGAACCGGGAGATCCCGCCGCCGGGGCCGAGCACGCCGAGCGCCCCGTACCGGGCGTCGACCAGCTCTGTCGCCGCGGTGACGATGCGCCGCAGCGTGGTGTCCAGCTCCAGCCCGGCCGCGACGGCGAGGACCGCGTCGAGCAGGCCCTGCAACCGGTCCCTGGTCCTGACGATCTCCGCCAACCGGTCCTGCACCTCGCCCAGCAGCTCGTCCAGCCGGAGACCGGACAGCGGGGCGCGCACCGGGGCGGCGAGGGACGGGTCGACCGGGATCTCCTCGGCCATCACCGGCTCCCGCGCCGGGGGCGTGTCGGGGCGGAGCGGACCGATCGCGGGACGGGCATGATCCAGACGATATACGTGCCCCGCGCGCGGAGAGCGACGGACGTCGGGGCGGGCCGGTGCGCCGTGCCGGCGCGGGAGACGGCCATCACACGTCTGTCTTCTGTGGACTGTCCTGAGTGGACTCAACGCGCCCGGCGGCCGCGCGGACCACGGCGACCGGGCACGGCGCGTGGTGCAGGGCGGCGTGGCTGGTGGAGCCGAGCAGCGCCCCGGTCACCCCGCCCCGGCCCCTGGCGCCCAGCACCAGCAGCCGCGCTCCCTCGCTCCGCGCGACCTCCAGCACCGTCGGCGCCGGGTGGCCGTAGTCGACGCGGACCCGCACGCCGACCCCCGGGTACCTGCGCCGCCACGCCGCGAGCCGCTCCCGCACCTCCCGTTCGGCCGCCGCGAGCTGCTCGTCCCACCCCATCCCCGCCTCCAGCAGGTGGGTGAGGAAGTCGCTGTCCAGAGGGCTGTGCCAGGCGTGCGTCGCGACCAGGGGGCAGCCGTGCCGCGCCGCTGCCTCGAACGCGAAACCCGTGGCCGCCTCGCTCAGCGCCGACCCGTCGACCCCCACCACCACCGGCCCGTCGAGGGGCGGGGACCCGTCGGCCGACCGCACGACCACCACGGGGCAGGCCGCCGCCGCGGCGAGGCCGACCCCGACCGAGCCCACCAGCAGGCCGGTGAACCGGCCGAGCCCGCCGTGGCCGACCACCACCAGCTCGGCCCGCGCCGAGCGCTCCACCAGCACCCGCACCGCCTCGCGGGGGACCAGCTCGGTGTGGACGACGAGGCCGGGGCTCTCCGCCCGGCAGGCGTCGGCTGTCTCGGCCAACAGCCGGTGCGCCGCCTCCGTCAGCGCCTCGTGGGACCCGACCGAGAGGGGGCCGCCAGGGGTCCGCACCAGCGGCCACAGCGACGCGTGCACGACGTGCAGCGGGCACCCCCTGGCCGTCGCCTCCCGCGCCGCCCACAACGCCGCTGTCCTGGCGTGCGTCGAGGCGTCCACTCCGACCACCACCGGCAGCCTGTCGTTCACGCCCGCCCACCTCCGTGTCGTCGCCCGGGGTCGTTCCCCGGTCCTCCCACGGTCCCCGGCCGCCGCCGGGGGGTGCAGGGCAGAAGGTCCCGTGTCCGGCCGGGACCTCCGGGTGGCCGTCAGTCCCGCGGGCGGCGGACGATGCGCCGCCCCTGCACCAGGTCCACGCTGATCTGCACGTACCGGTCCCGCTGCCCGGGAGCCCACGGCCGCAGGTCGAGTGCGGCGAGTTCGGCCAGCTCGTCGGGGTCGGTGACCACGCGCGCCCGTCCCACGACGGTCACGTTCCACCCGGTGCGGGTCGCGGCGTCGAACTCGTCCACCTCGAAGGCGACCACGGCGTTGCGCGTGGCCGCCGCGAGCTTGCTGCCCTCCCGGGTGCGGAACACCACGGAGCCCCCGTTCAGCACGAAGGTCACCGGCTGCACCGCGGGCAGGGCGTCGTGGGTGAACGCGATCCGCCCCACCGGCACCGACCCCAGCAGCCGCAGGCACTCGGCCTCGTCGAGCACCTCGAGACCAGTCCTGTCGTACCGCACGTCCGGCTCCTTCCACGGGGTCAGCCCGACCGAGGACCTGGCGCGGCGGGCGAACTCCGCCGCCAGTGACGGTCCACAGTCGCCCCGCGCGCCAGGGGAAACCAGGGTCGAAGGTCCCGGTTCGCGCCGGCCCGCGTGTCCTGATCGGCCGCCTCGGTCGGGCGCGTGTCCCGCTCGACCGCCCCGCGTGAGCAAGCGCGTCCCGCTCAACCGCCCTGGGCGAGCCGGGCGGCCGCGACGACGGCCTGGCCGTAGCTGATCCCGCCGTCGTGCGCCGGCACCCGCTCCCCGACCAGGACCTCCAGCCCCTCCCTGGTCAGCCGGCCCAGCACCGAGGCGGTCAACCGCCGGTTCTGGAACACCGCGCCGCCCAGGCACACCGTCCGCACGCCGGTCGCCTCCGCGCACCGCGTCACCAGCGCGGTGGTGACCTCGGCGACCGTGGTGTGGAACCGCGCGGCCACCAGGTCCAGCGGGCAGTCGGTCGCCGCCACCAGCACGTCCCACAGCGTCGGCACCGGGTCGTACACCCACAGCTCGTCCTGGCGCGCCAACCGCCAGCCCAGCGCGGGCGGCTCGTCGCGCGCGCCCGCCGCGGCCTCCAGCCGCAGCACGGCCTCGCCGTCGTAGCCGACCTCGTCGCACAGCCCGAGCAGACAGGCCACCGCGTCGAACAGCCGGGCCGCGCTGGAGGAGCGGGGGCAGTTCACGCCGGAGGCGATCATGCTCCTGACGCCGGCCACCTCCTCGGCCGGCCGGCGCTCCAGCAGGTCCGGCGCGATCGACGGCGAGATGTGGTTGCCCAGCCGCTCCGCCCCGAACAGGTAGCCCAGCGCCGACCACGCCGGCCGGTGCGCCGCGGCCTCCCCTCCCGGCAGCGGCGCGGTGCCGAACCGGGCGAGCCGGCGATAGCGCGCGTAGTCCGCGAGCAGGATTTCCCCGCCCCACAGGGTGCCGTCCTCGCCGAGCCCGGTGCCGTCGTAGACGACGCCGAGGAACGGGCCGTTCACCCGGTGCTCGGCGGCGGTGGCCACGACGTGCGCGTGGTGGTGCTGCACCCCGATCCGCCGCCGCGCGGCGAACTCGCCGGCGTACCGCGTGGACACGTACTCGGGGCACAGGTCGTGCGCGACCACCTCGGGCTCGATGGCGTGCAGGCGGAGGAACGTGGCGATGGTGTCCTGGAACGCGGCCACGCACGCCGGGTTCGACAGGTCCCCGCCGGGCGGGGTGAGGACCACGTGGTCGCCCTGGGCCAGCGCCGCGGTGTGCGCGAGGCGCGCGCCCACGGCGAGCACCGGGCTGGGCACGCGCACGGGCAGCCGCAGGGACAGCGGGGCGTTGCCCCGGCCCCGCCGCAGCGTCGTGACCCGGCCGGCGACCACGCGCCGCACCGAGTCCTCGTAGCGCGACCGGATGACCCGGTCGTGGGCGAGCACGCCGTCCACGACCGGGCCCAGCACGGTCCGCGCGTGCTCGTCCTCGATGATCATCGGGTCGCCCGCCCGGTTGCCGCTGGTGACGACCAGCGGGCGGTCCAGGTCGGCGAGCAGCAGGTGGTGCGTGGGGCTGTGCGGGAGCTGCACCCCCAGCTCCGCCATGCCCGGCGCCACCGAGTCGCCCACGCGGCCGGGGACCCGGCCGGGCAGCAGCACGACGGGGCGGGCGGGGGAGTGCAGCAGCGCGGCCGAGGGGCCGTCCAGCGCCGCGAGGGACCGCGCGGCGGCCAGGTCGCGCACCATCACCGGGAACGGCCGGTGCGGCTGGCCCTTGATCCTGCGCAGCCGCCGCACGGCGGTCTCGTCGGTCGCGTCGCAGACGAGCTGGTAGCCGCCCACGCCCTTCACCGCGACCACGCCGCCCTCGGCCACGACCCGCTCGGCCGCGCCCAGGGCCGCGCCCGCGAGGTGCGACGGGCTGCGCGCGTCCCGCGCCGTCCACGTCAGTTGGGGTCCGCAGGAGGGGCACGCGACGGGCTCGGCGCGGCACCGCCGGCTCGTCGGGTCGTGGTACTCCTCCGCGCACTCCTGGCACATCGGGAAGTGCCGCATGGTCGTGCGGGCCCGGTCGTAGGGCAGCGCCTCGATGATGCTCGCGCGTGGGCCGCACACGGCGCAGTTGAGGAACGGGTAGCGGTAGCGCCGGTCGTTCCGGTCGAACAGCTCGACGAGGCAGTCCTCGCAGGTCGCCAGGTCGGGCGGCACCTCGCGGGAGCCCCTCGGGACCGCGGCGCCCTCGACGCCGGGCGTGCCGGCGGCGCTGGCGGTGCTGGCCGTGCTGGCGGTGCTGTCGACGACCCGGAAGCCGCGCTCCCACAGGACGTGGTCGGGCAGTTCGGCCACCACGACCGAGCCGACCCGCGCGCCGGGGGGAGCGTCGTGGGCCAGCCGGCGGGCCAGCTCCCGCAGGGCCGGAACGGGCCCCGCCGCCCGCACGACCACGTGTCCGTCGGCGTTGCGCACGTCGCCGGACAGGCCGAGGGACGAGGCCAGCCGGTGCGTGAACGCCCGGAAGCCCACGCCCTGCACCAGGCCGTGGACCTCGATGCGGGCGGCGGTGTGGTGGCCCTCGCCGGGGGCGGCGGTCCTGCGTCGACCGGGTCGGCGCCCGCGGACACCGGGAAGGGCCCTCGGACCCTCAGCCACGGTTCCGGACGGTAGCCGCACGGGCGCGCGGTCGCGCGCCGGCCACCGGCCACCCGCGCGCGGGACCTGGTTTCTTTCCCCCTATAGGGGCTTTCTGCTCCCGGGCCGTGACGACCTTCGCCTCTGTCCCGCGTGCGCGCCCCGGCGCGAGGCTCGACAGCGTGTTCGGAAGGCGAACCCGACGGGTGGAGACCGCGATGCGCAGACCGACGGTGGCCGACGCGATGACCAGGGATGTGATCAGCGTGTCCCCGGGGACACCCCTGACGGAGGTGGCCGACCTGCTCGCCGTGCACCAGATCGGCGCGGTGCCCGTGGTGACGGCGAAGGGGGTTCTGGCCGGGGTCGTGCCCGCGGCCCGGGTGGCGGAGCGGGTGGCGGCCGGGGTGGACGCGCCGGACGTGCTGGAGGCCGCGGCCGGTCCCGTGCCCGCGCCCCGACGCCGGACCTGGTGGCGGACGCCCTCCCGCCCGGTGGTCGAGGACGTGATGGCGCCGCCCGCGGCCACGATCCGGGCCGGGGCGCCCCTCCCGGAGGCCACGCGCCGGCTGGCCGCGTCCGGCGTGGACCGGCTGTGGGTGGTGGACGACGCGAACCGCCTGGTGGGGGTGCTGACCCGCCGCGACCTGCTCCGCAGGAACCTGCGGTCGGACGAGGAGATCCGCGCCGAGGTGGCCGACCAGGTCCTCGGCCGGGTTCTCGGGGCCCGCCCCGGTTCCGTCACGGTGACGGTGCGGGACGGTGTCGTGACCCTCACCGGGCGGTTGCAGTGGCGCAGCGACGTCGACCTGGCCGTCTGGCTCACCCTGGCCTTACCGGGCGTGGTCGACGTCGTCAACCAGCTCGGGTGCCTCTACCTCGACCCGCCGGCCGCCCGTCAGGAGATGCGGCTGCTGCGCGAGCGCTCGCGGTGAGCCCTCGGGCGTGAACGGGGCGGACAGGGCGGGGTCCGCCCCGTTCCGCGCGCTCCCCGACCACTCGGCCTCGCCCGTCCGACCCGGCGTTCACTCGAACCCGTGTCCCATCGTTGCCCTGCCCCATCGACGCCGTGCCGGCTCAACCCCGATCCCACCCACGCGTCCTGCTGACGTGACGTCCAGCGGAAGGGAGCCGCGGTGACCGGTGGGGAAGAGGCGGCGGAGCCCAGGGGTTCCACGGCACCAGCAGTGTCCACAGTGTCCACACAGGACAGTTCGGTCGGGGTCGGTCGACGGGTGCGTGCGGAACACTGGATCGTCCTGGCGGTGGTGTTCGGCGGGTTCCTCCTTCCGATCGTGGGATGGCTGGCGGGTGTCGTCGCCCTCTGGGCACGCCGGAGCTGGGACCTTCGCGCGAAACTGGTCGGCACGTTCGTCTGGCCGTTGACGGCGCTGCTGGTCGCCGGCATCAGCGGTGTCTGGTACTGGGTGTTGTTCCCGCTCCGCGCGCCGCTGTCCAGCGTGGGCACCTCGATCTTCCTGTTGGTGCCGCAGAGCTGGCTGGTCGCGTTGCTCCTCGTGGGGCGCTGGCTCCTCGACCGCGCGCGTCCCGCGTCGGCCACGGCCACCCGGGCTCCCGGAAGTGCTCATGCCCGCTGAGATGGCCGAGCCACGTCCGGGGACGCGGCCCCGCGTGATCGTGCTCGGTCTGGTCGCCGTGATCACCCTGGCCCTGACGGGCGGGTGCGGCGCGGAGACGGCACCGAGCGCCGAGGAGAGCCCCGCGCCACCGGCCGTGCCCGCGCCCAGCTCGGAGCCCCGCACCTGGCCCGAGGTCAGCCCGAGACCGCAGCAGACCCGGCGGATCGGGGCCGACCTCCCCGTTCCCGCCACCGTCCGCGTGCACGCGACCGGGGAGACCGACCAACCAACCACGGAGACGGTCGTCCGCGTCCTGCGCGCGGCGGGCGCGCACCAGGTGGACGTCCACGGCGTCGAGGGTTGGGACTCCGGCGACAGCGCGTCGATGGCCGTCGTGCTGGGAAAGGTGGCGGACCAGCAGGTCGCGCACGCGCTGGACGCGGTGGGAACGCCCGGGCCGTCCCCGCTCCCGGCCGAGGGCTACGTCCTCACGGCCGGCCGACGTGTCGACTCCGCGCTGCTCGTCCTGGCCGGCAGGGACGCCGACGGGCTCTTCCACGCCGCGCAGACCCTCCGCCAGCTCACGGTGAACGGCGCGGTCGCGGGCGTCTCGGTGGTCGACTACCCCGTCGTCCCGATCCGCGGTGTGGTGGAAGGCTTCTACGGACGGCCGTGGTCCTTCGAGGACCGGATGGACCAACTCGCGTTCTCCGGCGCGGTGAAGATGAACACCTACCTCTACGCGCCGAAGGACGACCCGTACCACCGCGAGAAGTGGCGGGAGCCCTATCCGCCCGAGGAGGCCGAGAAACTCGGCCGGCTCGTCCAGCAGGCGCGCGCCAACCACGTCCGCTTCACCTTCGCGATCTCGCCCGGCCTGTCCGTCTGCTACAGCGGCGCGAACGACCGGGAGGCCCTGTCGCGCAAGATCCGCGCCGTCCACGCCCTCGGTGTGCGCAGCTTCTCGATCGCCCTCGACGACATCTACCCGCTGCCCGCGTGGAGTTGCGCCGACGACGTCGCCCGGTACGGCGTGCTCTCGGAGGCCACGTTCGGCCAGGCGCAGGCCGACCTGCTCAACACCCTCCAGCGCGACCTGCTGCCCTCCCTCCCGGGAGCCGACCCGCTGGAGATGGTGCCCATCCAGTACAGCGAGGTCGTCGACACCCCGTACAAGCAGGCCCTCCGGGGACGGCTCGACCGCCGGGTCCGGGTCATGTGGACCGGCACGGACGTCCTGCCCGCCAGGATCAGCGCCGAGGACGCCCGACGCGCGCGCGAGGTGTGGGGTCGCAAGGTGTCGTTGTGGGACAACTATCCGACCAACGACTTCGACGGGGCCGCCGGCCGTCTCCTGCTGGCCCCCTACGACAACCGGGAGGCCGGGGCCGCGCGGGAACTCGCCGGCGTCCTGCTCAACCCGATGAACCAGGCCGCCGCCAGCAAGCTGCCGTTGTTCACCGGCGCGGACTTCGCCTGGAACCCGGACGGCTACGACCCGGGCCGCTCCTCGGCCGCTGCCGCGAGGTACCTGGCCAACGGGGACGAAACCGTCGCGCGGGCGTTGCTGGTCCTGGTGGACGTCGAGCACCTCGCCCCGGACTGGAAGGGGGACCCGATGCGGTCGCCGGCCCCGGTCCTGGCCGGGGACCTCGACCGCGTCCGCGCGGCGTGGGCGGGCGGGAACCGCGCCGGCGCGGTGACGGCGCTCCGGGCGACCGCCCGGCGGCTGGCGGAGGCCCCGGACGTCATCCGAGGGGGAGTCGCCGAACGCCCGTTCGTCGAGGACGTGGAACCCTGGCTGACGGCGATGACGCTGTGGGCCACGGCCCTGTCGCACGCGTGTGACGGGCTGGCGGCCAGGGCCGAGGGGGACGCCGCGCGGGCGGAGGCGGCGTTCCGCGAGGCCCAGGCGCACGTCGCGCGCGCCAACGAGATCCGGACACGCCCGGGCGTCACCAGGGAACCCGGTGTCGTCCGCGTCGCCGACCGGGTGCTTGACACCTTCCTCAGCCAGGCGCCCGCGATGTGAGCCCCAGCGGCGGTCACTGCCACCGGTTTCGACCAGCGGCCAGCCGCGCGACGATGACGTCATGCGGACCGCCCACGACGTCGTCGTGATCGGGCTGGGCGGCATGGGCAGCGCCGCCGCCTGGAGCCTGGCCGCCCGGAGCCTGGCCGGCCGGAGCCTGCGTGTGCTCGGGCTGGAGCAGTTCGGCCCCGCGCACGACCGGGGCTCCAGCCACGGCGGGTCGCGCATCATCCGGCACGCCTACTTCGAGGACCCCGCCTACGTTCCGCTGGTGCTGCGCGCGCACGAGCTGTGGGAGGCGGTGGAGCGCGAGGCCGGGCGACGGCTGCTCTGGCCGACCGGCGGGCTGATGGTCGGCCGGCCGGACGGCCCGCTCGTCGCGGGCAGTCGGCACTCCGCGCGCCGGTGGGACCTGCCGCACGAGATCCTGGACGCGCGGGAGATCCGTGCCCGGTTCCCCGTGTTCGCCCCGCGTCGGGACGAGGTCGGCCTGTTCGAGGCCAGGGCGGGGATCGTCGCTCCGGAGGCCGCCGTGACCGCGCACCTGGAACTGGCGGCGAAAGCGGGTGCTGACCTCCGCTTCGGGTGCCGCGTCCTGCGATGGGAGGCGCTGCCAGGGGGCGAGGGCGTGCGGGTGGTCACCAGCGAGGGCGATCATCACGCCGGGCACGCGGTGATCTGCCCGGGAGCGTGGGCCCCCGACCTGCTGGCCAACCTGGGTGTGCCGTTCACGGTGGAACGGCAGGTGCAGTTCTGGTTCTCGCCGCGCGGCGGGACCAGCCCCTACACCCGCCTCCCGATCTTCATCTGGGAGGACGAGTCCGGGGAGCGGTTCTACGGAGTCCCACCGCACGCGGGCTCGCCGGACGGGGTGAAGGTGGCCTTCTACCGCCGGACGGACGTCTGTACCGCCGACGCGGTCGACAGGGTGGTGCGCCAGGACGAGGTCGACGCGATCGCGCGTCACGTGGAGTCGCGGGTGCCGACGTTGCCGGGCACGTTCCTCCGCGCCACGACCTGCCTGTACACCAACACACCCGACCGGCACTTCGTCATCGCCACCCACCCCGACCACCCGCAGGTCACGGTGGCCTGTGGATTCTCCGGCCACGGCTTCAAGTTCGTCCCCGTCGTCGCCGAGATCCTCACCGACCTGGTGACGACCGGGCGCACGCCGCATCCCATCGCCCTGTTCGACCCACGACGGGACTTCCGTCCGCCACCGTGACGCGCCGCGCCCCGCCGCGAGCCGACGGGCCGGGGCGCGACGCGTCCACAGTGGACGTCCACAAGAGACAGACGAGCTGGCGGTCAGGAGACGGACGAGCTGGCGGACAGGAGACGGACGAGCCGACGGTCAGATCGGGAGCTGGTCCATCGCCTTGTAGATCCGCTTCTCCGACACCGGACGCGGCGTGCCGATGGTCTGCGCGAAGTAGCTGACCCGCAACTCCTCGATCATCCACCGGATCTGCCGCAGCCCCTCGGCGGCGGGGCCGTGCTTCGGCGCCTGCCGCGCCAACTGCTCGTACTCCTCCCGGACCTGGGCGACCCGCTGCGTCCACTCCTGGTCCCGGCGCGGGTTCTCCGGCAGCTTCTCCAACCGGCGCTCGACCGCCCTCAGGTAGCGCGCGACGTCCGGCAGCCGCGACAGGCCGGTCGCCGTGACGAACCCGGGGTACACCAACGCCGAGAGCTGGCCCCGGATGTCGGCCAACGACTCCGCCGGCGCGAAGCGCGCGTCGGCCAGCCGGGTCTCGACGGCCTGCCGCGCCGCCAGGACGCGCTCCACCTGGTTGACGACCTCCACGAGGATCGGCCCGAACCCGGCCCTGACCCGCTCGCGCAACGCGGCGAAGCCCGCCTCGTCCCAGGCCACGCCGCCGCCGTCGGTCATCAACCGGTCCACCGCGCAGGAGGCGCAGTCCTCCAGCAGCGGGGCCACCCCGCCGTGCGGGTTGGCGCTCAACGTCAGCTTCGCCTGGTTGCTCAGGCCCCGCAGGTACTTGCCGGGCGCGGGGACGTTGAGCATCAGGAGCCGGCGGGTGCCCCGCCACATGGCCTCCCGCTGCTCGTCCTCGCTCTCGAACATCCGCACGGCCACCGAGTCGCCCTGGTCGACCAGGGCGGGGAAGGCGGTCACCACGTAGCCGGAGCGCCGGCGCTCGACCCGGCGCGGCAACGCGCCGATCGTCCAGTCCTTCAGGCCGTCCCGCTCGACCCCGCTGGCCGCCGCCGACAGCGTCGCCTGCAACCGGTCCCTGAGCCGCCGCCGCAGCTCCGGCAGGTCGCTGCCCTCGGCCACCAGGCGCTTCTTCTCGTCGACGACGCGGTAGGTGACCTTCAGGTGCGCGGGCACCTTGTCGAGCTGCCAGGCGTCCCTCGGCACGCTGACCCCGCTCAGTCGCTGGATCTCCCGCTCCAGCGCGTCGAGCACGCTCTCGTCCTTGCCGGGGGACATGCGGGCCAGGACGGCCTTGGCGTAGTCGGTGACCGGCACGAAGTGGCGTCGCAGCGGTTTGGGCAGCGACCGCAGCAACGAGGTCACCAGCTCGTGCCGCAGGCCGGGCACGTGCCAGGCGAACCCGTCGCCGCTGACCTGGTTGAGCACCTGGAGCGGCACGGACACGGTCACGCCGTCGGTGACGCGCCCCGGCTCGAACTGGTAGGTCAGCGGCAGCCGGACGTCGCCCTGCTGCCAGAAGTCGGGGTAGTCCTGCGGCGTGATGCCGCCGGCCTGCTCGTTGACCAGCATCGACCGGTCGAAGGTCAGCAGGTCCGGCTGCTCGGCGCGGACCTTCTTCCACCAACTGTCGAAGTGCCGGGCGGAGACGACCTCCTCGCCGATCCGCTGGTCGTAGAAGTCGAACAGGGTCTGGTCGTCGACGAGGATGTCCCGCCGCCGCGCGCGGTGCTCCAGCTCCTCGACCTCGCGCAGCAGCTCGCGGTTGGCGTGGAAGAACTCGTGCTGGGTGGTCCAGTCGCCCTCGACCAGGGCGTGCCGGATGAACAGCTCCCTGGACAGCGCCGGATCGATGCGCCCGTAGTTCACCTTGCGCGAGGTCACGATCGGCACGCCGTAGAGCGTGACCTTCTCGTAGGCCATGACCGCACCCTGGTTCTTCTCCCAGTGCGGCTCGCTGTAGCTGCGCTTGACCAGGTGCCGCGCCAGCTTCTCGACCCAGTCCGGCTCGATCTTGGCCGCCACCCTGCCCCACAGCCGGGAGGTCTCCACCAGCTCGGCGGCCATGACCCAGCGCGGCGTCTTCCGGAACAGCACCGAGCCGGGGAAGATCGCGAACCGGGCGTTGCGCGCGCCCTGGTACTCCTGCTTCTCGGCGTCCTTCAGCCCGATGTGCGACAGCAGGCCGGCCAGCAGCGAGACGTGGATGCGCTGCGGGTCGCCCGGCAGGTCGTTGAGGTGGATCCCCATCCCCCTGACGACCTGGCGGAGCTGGCCGTAGAGGTCCTGCCACTCCCTGACCCGCAGGTAGTTCAGGAACTCGGTGCGGCACAACCGGCGGAACTGGCTGGAGGACAGCGCCTTCTGCTGCTCCTGGAGGTACTGCCACAGGTTGAGGAAGGACAGGAAGTCCGACTCCTTGTCGGCGAAGCGCGCGTGCTTCTCCGCCGCCGCCTGCTGGTGGTCGGTCGGCCGCTCCCTCGGGTCCTGGATGGACAGCGCGGCCGCGATCACCATGACCTCGTGCACACAGCCGTTGCGCTCGGCCTCCAGCACCATCCTGGCCAGCCGGGGGTCGATCGGGAGCTGGGCGAGCCGGCGGCCCAGCGGGGTCAGCCGGCGGCGCGGGTCCTTCTCCGCGGGGTCGATCGCGCCCAGCTCGTGCAGCAGCGCGACGCCGTCGGCGATGTTGCGCCGGTCCGGCGGGTCGACGAACGGGAACGCGGCGACGTCGCCGAGGCCCAGCGCCGTCATCTGGAGGATGACCGAGGCCAGGTTCGTGCGCAGGATCTCCGGGTCGGTGAACTCCGGCCGGGACAGGAAGTCCTGCTCGGAGTACAGGCGGATGCAGACGCCCTCCGAGACGCGACCGCAACGGCCCTTGCGCTGGTTGGCCGACGCCTGCGAGATCGGCTCGATGGGCAGGCGCTGCACCTTGAGCCGGTGGCTGTACCGGGAGATGCGCGCGGTGCCCGGGTCGATCACGTACTTGATGCCGGGGACGGTCAGCGAGGTCTCGGCGACGTTGGTCGCCAACACGATCCGCCGCCCGGGGTGCGGGGCGAACACCCGGTGCTGCTCGGCCGCGGACAACCGCGCGTACAACGGCAGGATCTCGGTGTTGGGCAGCTTCATCTTGCCCAGCGCGTCCGCCGTGTCGCGGATCTCCCGCTCACCGCTGAGGAAGACCAGGATGTCGCCGGGGCCCTCGGCGCGCAGCTCGTCGACGGCGTCGCAGATCGCCTGGACCTGGTCGCGCTCCTTGTCGACCTCCTCGGCCTCCTCGTCGATCACCGGCCGGTACCGCACCTCGACGGGATACGTGCGGCCGGAGACCTCGACGATCGGCGCGTCGTCGAAGTGGCGGGAGAACCGCTCGGGGTCGATCGTCGCCGAGGTGATGATCACCTTGAGGTCGGGCCGCCTCGGCAGGAGCTGCTTGAGGTAGCCCAGGATGAAGTCGATGTTGAGGCTGCGCTCGTGCGCCTCGTCGATGATCAGCGTGTCGTACTGGCTGAGCATCCGGTCGTGCTGGATCTCGGTCAGCAGGATGCCGTCGGTCATCAGCTTGACCAGCGTGTCGTCGCCGACCTTGTCGCTGAACCGCACCTTGAAGCCCACGGCCTCGCCCAGCGCGCCGTGCAGCTCCTCGGCGATCCGGTCGGCCACGCTGCGCGCCGCCAGCCGCCTCGGCTGGGTGTGGCCGATCATGCCCAGCACGCCGCGGCCCAGCTCCAGACAGATCTTGGGGAGCTGCGTGGTCTTGCCGGAGCCGGTCTCGCCGGCCACGATCACGACCTGGTGGTCGCGCACGGCGGCCAGGATCTCGTCCTTGCGCTGGCTGACCGGCAGGGCCTCCGGGTACTCGATCCGGGGCACGGCGGCCCGCCGCCGGGCCACGCGCAGCGCGGCGCGCTCGATCTCGGCGGCGATCTCGGCCATGGCGGCCTCGCGGGCCCGCGGCGACCGGGACCCGCGCAGCCCGTCAAGCCGGCGCCCGAGGCGCCGCTGGTCGCGCAGCATCAGGTCGGACAGGCGTTCCCGCAGGTCGGCGGGCGAGGGGTTCACGATCGGCGTTTCCATACGGGAGACCAGGGTAGGCAAGGCCGGCGTCGCGCGACCTTCGGTTTATCGTCCGCCCACCGGGCGTCGGCGCTCACACCGCCCCCGGCGACCGTCCCCGCGAGGCGACCCGGTGGGCGGCGACAGCCCCTCGTCAGGCCGTGTCAGCCGTTGTCAGGGCGTGTCAGGCCGACAGGGGGCGGTCGACACCGCCCGGTTCAACGCCCCGGCGCTCCCGTGCATGCCCGTCCCGGCGGAGGAGGGGGAGTGAGCAGGACAACACCGCTCACCCTCCGCCCTCCCTCCGCCGGAGGGGGCCGCGCCGTGGATCACACGTGGGCGGCCCTGGCGGCGCCGAAGCCCACCGTGGCGACGACCAGGGGGATCACCACCAGGCCGACGATCGGCCCGGTCCAGCCGCCGAGTGCGTCGTGGAGCAGGCCGAACAGCAGCGGACCGGTCGCCGACAGCGCGTACCCGACGCCCTGCGCCATGCCGGACAACTGCGCCGCGGTCTGCCCGTCGCCGGCGCGCACCGCGAACAGCAGGAACGACAGCGCGAAGCCGGCGCCGCCGGCCAGGCCGAGGAGCGTGACCGACGCGACCAGCAGCGGGCCGCCCGCCACGAGCACGCCCAGCGCGCCCACCAGCTCGCCCGCCACGATCACGGCCACGACCATCCGCTGGTCCGGCCGCCGGTTGGCGACCACCGGCACGACCAGCGAGGCCACGGCGCCGGCGATCATGTAGGCCGCGCCGAGGGTGCCGGCGGTCGCCGGCGACAGCCCGCGCGCCCCGAGCATCGAGGGCAGCCAGGCGCTGCACACGTAGAACAACATCGAGTGCAGGCCGAAGAAGACGGTCACCTGCCAGGCGAGCGGGGAGGTCCACAGCCGGCGGGGCCGGGCCGCCGCCGACGCGTCGGGCACGTGGCGCTCCCGCATGAGGGGCAGCCAGGCGACCAGGGCGAGCACCGCGACGACCACCCACACGTTCAGCGTGCCGCGCCAGCCGAGGCCGGCGTCGTGGGCCAGCGGCACGGCGGCGCCGGCCGCCACGCCGGCCCCCACCGACATCACCGTGGTGTAGAGGCTGGTCATGGCGCCCACCCGGTGCGGGAAGTCCCGGCGCACGATGCCGGGCAGCAGCACGTTGCCCACCACGAGACCGAAGGCGAGCAGGGTGGTTCCGGCGAACAGGGGCACCGCGCCGGGCAGCCACCGCAGCAGGCCGCCCGCCGTCAGCACGAGCATGCCCCCGACGAGCACCGCCTCGATGCCGTGCCGACGGGCGAGCCGGTTCACCTGCGACGAGGCGAGCGCGAACACCGCGAGCGGGATCGTGGTGAGCAGGCCGACCACGCTGCCCGGCAGACCGGTCGCGTGCTGGATGTCGGTGGTGAGCGGGCCCACGGCGGTCAGCAGCGGGCGCAGGGACGCCGCGGTGAGCAGGATCGCCACCACGACCAGGGCGGGGTGGCGGGTGCCACGGCGGACGGTGGCGGACGGCGCGGCGGGCGCGGGCGTGGGCGCGGGTCGGGTGGTCTGGGGCGCGGCGGACATGTCCCCCTCAGCAGGGATCTCAACAGGAATCAACGACGAACAGACAGGGGAAATCTGCCGACCTCATGGCCTGATCTTCCAGTCAGCCGACTCCGGTTGCTCGATTCCGCCATCATGGAGCCTTGTGATGTCCGATCCGCTCACCCCGCTCGATGATCTCGACCGGGCGCTCGTGCTCGCGCTCCGCCGCGACGGCCGCGCGGCCTTCAGCACCCTCGCCGCCGAGCTGGGGGTGTCGGAGCAGACGGTGGCGCGGCGGTACCGCCGCCTACGGTCCGAGCAACTGATCCGGGTCGTGGCGGTCGTCAACCCCTACGCGGTTGGCTGGCACCCCCTCCAGCTCCGCCTGCGCACCGAGCGGGGGACCGCGCCGCGCGTCGGCCAGGCCCTGGCCCTGCGACCCGACGTCCTGTGGCTGCACCAGGTCTCGGGCAGCCACGACCTCTCCGTGACCGTCTACACCCGCACGACCGCCGACCGGGACGCGCTGGTGCTGGAACACCTGCCCCAGACCAGGGACGTCCTGAGCGTCGAGCACCAGTTGATCCTGCGCATGTTCGCGATGCCGGACACCTGGCAGACCGGCGTGCCCAGGGGAGGGGACCACCCGCCCGACCGCCTGCGGCTCGACGACCTGGACGAGCGGTTGCTGGCCGTGCTGGCCAGGGACGCCAGGACCGGGCTCGCCGCGCTCGCCGACCAGCTCCACACCACCCCGACCACGGTGCGGCGGCGGATCGCGGCGCTGCGGGAGGCCAGGGCCGTCATGCTGATGACCGAGGTCGACCCGGCGCTCTTCGGCTACGGCACCGAGGCGCTGCTCTGGCTGACCGTGCACCCGGCGCACCTGGAGGTGGCCGGCAGCCGGCTCGCCGCGGAGCCCGCCGTGCGGTTCGCCTCGGCCACGACCGGCGCGGCCAACCTCATCGCCGGGCTGGCCGTCGTCGACCCGCCGGGCCTGTACGACTTCCTCACGCACGTGGTCGGCCGGCTGCCCGGCGTCACCCAGGCGGAGACGACCCCGATGCTGCGCACCATCAAGCGGGCCGGCCTGCTGCGGGTCGGCCGTCGGCTGGTGGAGCCCGGCCTGCCCACGCCGGCCAGGGACGACCGGCGCTGAGCCGGGCCGGCCCGGCCCGCCGCCGGCTCCTCCCCGCCACGGACTCCGCCCGAGATCACGCGGAACGGTCCCGTGCCGCCACTGGGGTGTGATCTCCGGCGACGCTCCGCACCGCGCGTCCGCCGTTCCCCGGGGGGTGGGCCGACGCGCTGAACCGGTCGTGTGGTGCGCGGACGTGCCGGCTGACTTGTCGCTCGGGACGCGCTCGGGGGCACTAGGGTGGGGCGCTGATTGGTCCACGAGCTGTATCGGGGGAGTCGCGGGTGAGCGCCGAGGGTCGCCTGGTCGCCGGACGCTACCGGTTGCTGCAGCGCCTCGGCAGCGGCGCCATGGGTGTCGTCTGGCAGGCCCATGACGAGCGTCTGCACCGCACGGTGGCCGTCAAGGAGTTGCTGCTACAGCCCGGTCTGAGCCGGGAGGAGGCCGACGAGGCCAAACAGCGGGCGATGCGTGAGGGTCGGATCGCCGCCCGGTTGCAGCACCCCAACGCGGTCACGGTGTTCGACGTGGTCGAGGAGGACGGCGCTCCCTGCCTGGTCATGGAGTACCTGGCGTCGCGGTCGCTGGCGGCGGTGATGGCCGAGCGGGGCACGCTGCCGCCGGCGGAGGCGGCCCGGATCGGGGCGCAGGTCGCGGCGGCGTTGTCGGCGGCGCACGCGGCGGGGATCGTGCACCGGGACATCAAGCCGGGCAACATCCTGTTGGCCGAGGACGGCACGGTGAAGATCACCGATTTCGGGATCTCCCGGGCGACCGGTGACGTGACGGTGACCAAGACGGGGATGTTGGCGGGCACGCCGGCGTATCTGGCGCCGGAGGTGGCGCGGGGGCGGGACATCGGTCCGCCCTCGGATGTGTTCTCGTTGGGGTCGACGTTGTACGCGGCGGTGGAGGGTGAGCCGCCGTTCGGGTTGAACGAGAACACGTTGGCGTTGTTGCACGCGGTGGCGGCGGGGAAGGTGAATCCGCCGTCGCAGGCGGGGCCGTTGACGGCGTTGTTGATGCGGTTGTTGCGGTCGGAGCCGGATGAGCGGCCGACGATGGCGCAGGCGCGGGAGGCGTTGGCGGCGGTGGCGGCGGGCAAGCCGTTGCCGGCGGGGTTGGGTGAGACGGTGGCGGTGGTGCCGCCGTGGCAGTCGGGTGGGGTGACGCAGGCGGTGGCGACCAAGGCCGTCGCCGCGCCC
>NZ_JAMTCP010000014.1 GCF_024171885.1 Streptoalloteichus tenebrarius
CGCCGAGTTCGCCGACCGCGGCATCGTCGTGGTGGAGGACGCCGCGCATGCCTTCGGCTCGGTGACCCTCGACGGCACCCCGGTGGGCGCCACCGGGAACCTCACCTGCTTCAGTCTCGGGCCGATCAAGAACCTCACCTGCGGGCAGGGCGGGCTGATCGTGCCCCGCGACGCCGAGGAGGCCGAGCGCGCCCGGTCGCTACGCGGGCTGGGGATCGTCGAGACCTCCGCGATCCGCGCCGCCGCCACCAGCTACACCGTCGCGGCGGCGGGATGGCGGGAGCAGATGTCGGCGCTCAACGCCGCGATCGGCCGCGCTCAACTGTCTGGCTTCGGTGTGGTCGCCGCCCGCCGCAAACAGTTGTGGCGCGCCTACCGGACCGCGTTGTCAACAGTGAAGGGAGTGCGCGTGGTCGACGTGGACGTCGATCACGCGGTGCCGTCGTTGTGTGCGGTGCTCGTGCTCACCCAGCCCCGCGACGCGGTCTTCCATCACCTGCGAGGCCAGGGCATCGGGGTTGGGGCGCACTACCCGCCCAACCATCTCCAGCCGGCCTTCGCGACCTGGCGGCGCACCCTCCCAGCCACCGAGAGCGTGGCCGGAAAGATCCTGACCCTGCCCTTCCATCCCCATCTGGACCCCGCCGACGTCGAGCGGACCGTGGTGGCCCTGGAGTGTGCCCTGGCCACCGTGAAGGCCCTCCGGTGACCGCCGGCCACCCCCTCCGCGACCCAGGACCGGTCGATCGGTCACTCCGGTATCTCGTCGTGTGCCTGGGCAACTACTGCCGGTCCCCGTTCGCCGCGGCCGTGCTGCGCCGCCGCGGCGGCACCGAGGACAGCACCACCTCGGCCAGCCGGTCCGCCGCATCCGGCCGCCCCAACGCCCGCGCCCTCGCCGCCATCTCCCCACGCCGCCCTGGGTCGCTGATCAACGGCTCCAGCGCCTGACGCAGGCACGCCGGGGACACCTCGTCCAGCAGCGCGACCGCGGCGCCGGCCTGATGCAGGTGACGCGCGTTGTGGGCCTGCTCGCCCCCAGCAGAGCTGGCCAACGGCACCAGGATCGCCGCCCGGCCCAGCGCGGTCAGCTCCGCGCACGTGCCCGCTCCCGAGCGGGAGATCACCACATCCGCCAGGGCGAGCACATCCGGCAACTCGACGCCGAGGAACCCGGTGAGGTGGTAGCGGCCGGCGAGTTCGGCCGGCAGACCGGGGACGTGCTGCTGAAGCTCGGCCAGGTGCGCCGGGCCGCACTGGTGAATCACGTTGGCCTGGGTGAGCAGCCACGGCAGCACATCCCGTACCAGGGCGTTGATCTGCCGCGCGCCTTGCGCGCCCCCCGTCACGTACACCACGGGCAGATGAGCGGCGAAACCCCGCAACCCCAGCGCCGCCACGGCCCGCTCCGGACGCCCCGCCAGCACCTCCGGCCGCACCGGGTTTCCCGTCACCACCGTGGTCGCGCGGATCGCCTGCGGCAGCAACGACAACGTCGCCTCCGACGACACCGCCACCCGGGTCGCCACCCGCGCCAACACCCGATTCGCCAACCCCAGCCGCGTGGTCTGCTCGTGCACCACCAACGGTCGGCGCCGCAACGCGGCCGCCAGCCCCACCGGCACCGCCACGTAGCCACCCGTCGCCAGCACCGCGTCCGGCGCGAACTCAGCCACGATCGACCGCGCCTGGCCCACCCCGCGACCGGCCCGCGCCAGATTGCGCACGTTGCCCAGTGAGAACATCTGCCCACGGTCGATCTTGCCAGCCGCGATCCCCACGAACGCGATCCCGGCCTCCGCCGCGACCCGAGCCTCCAACCCGGACGCCGTGCCCACCCACACCACGTCCAGGCCCCGACCCGCCGCGGCCAGCCGGGTCCGCAACGCATGCACCGTCGTCAACGCCGGGTAGGTGTGACCACCCGTGCCACCACCGGTCACCAACAGACGGAAGGAAGAATCCGAATGATCGATCACGACAGCGTTCCCCCATCGGGGATAGACGGCACGCACGACACGGCAGCGAGCACGCCCGACCCTACCGCGCCGGACCCCAACGCCACCGTGTGCCCGTGGAGCTGGGGCCACGGGTTCACCGCGGCTACCCGCACATCCTCCTCGGCCGCGACCACTGACCAACCACTGCCGGCGATCGCGGAGCCAGCCAGTCTTCCTCCCGGAAGCGGGGAAGGCGGGGCCGGGCAGTCAACCAACGCCCAGCCCCGCCCTCAGCTCCGGACCGCACTCAGCGCAGGTCGAGCCGACCAGCCTTCACGCTGTGCACGAACGCGGCGAACGCGGCGGGCGCGAACACGAGCACCGAACCGGACGGGTTCTTCGAGTCACGTACCGCAGCTAACTCAGACACGGACGCCACCTCGACGCATGTCTGTGCCCCTTGGCTGCGCGTGCTCTTTCGCCACCCCGTGGCCGATGAAGCTGCTGACTCCCACATCGCAACCACTCCCCTCGACCCGAGTTGGGCCTGATGGTTCCCCACGACAGGTTGCCGAACGAGGGGCCAAACGACTGAGGGCGGGGACCGCCGGCCCCCGCCCTCAGTGCACACTCGCAGTCAGCTCAGGTCGAGCCGACCAGCCTTCACGCTGTGCACGAACGCGGCGAACGCGGCCGGGGCGAAGACGAGCGCCGGCCCGGCCGGGTTCTTCGAGTCGCGAACGGCCGCAGCTTCAGGCAGGCTTCCGGTGACCTCTACGCATGCCTGTGCTCCGTTGGAACGCGAACTCTTTCGCCACCCCGTGGCCACTGAAGCTGCTGACTCCCACATCGCAACCACTCCCCTCGACCCGAGTTGGGCCTGATGGTTCCCCACGACAGGTTGCCGAACGAGGGGCCAAACGACTGAGGGCGGGGGCCAACGGCCCCCGCCCTCGGTGCACGCTCACGGTCAGCTCAGGTCGAGCCGACCGGTCTTCACGGTGTTGACGAACGCGGTGAACGCGGCCGGCGTGAAGACGAGCGCCGGACCGGCCGGGTTCTTAGAATCTCGCACCGCAGCAACGTCTTCGACAGACGCCACCTCGACGCAGTTGCCGGAGCTGCCGTTGCTACGGCTGCTCTTGCGCCAGACCGCGCCGCTCAGGTCCGGGTTGATCATCCCGCACCCCTTTCTGCCCTGGGCCTAAAGCTCCGCCGCAAGGGTACTGAGCAGGGAGTTTGTGTCTTCCACTGGCAACGCCAGTTCCTGGAGGCGGCGAAAGATCCAGGTGTAGCGCTCGATGTCCTGGCGTCGTGGTGGGTAGAGCGACCCGTTGTCAAACTCCACGTAGACCGTGCTGACCTCGTCGTCGTTGGGAAATCGGAGCATCGCGAAGGGACCCGAGAGACCAGGGTGAGCGCCAGCGGTGAACGGAAGGATCTGGATGGTCAGGTTGGACCGCTCGTTCATGTCGATCAGGTGGCGAAGTTGTTCACGCATTACTGTCGGTGATCCGATGAGCCATCTGGCGACTGCCTCGCCGAGCACCATATGCAGCTCCGGCGGGTTCGGGCCGTCAAGCCGCCTCTGCCGGCTTTGCCGCAACTCAACTACCCGCGCCAAGTCGGCTTCACTCTGGTTTGGCCACGACGCCTTCGTGATAGCTCGCGTGTACTCCGCCGTCTGCAACAGACCGGGAACGTATTCGGTCTCGAAGCTCAGGATTTCGGCGGCATCCGTCTCCAGACCCACATACTGTTCGAACCAGTTCGGGACCGTGTCGCTGTAGGCGACCCACCAGCCACGGTCCTCCGACTCCTCCGCGAGACGGACGAGGGTGTCTACGAGCGGGACACCAACGCCGTACGCCTGGCACAGCAGGCGGACGTTCTTCGGCTTGATCGTCTGCTTCCCGTTCTCGATCCTGCTGATGGTCGGGTTGCTCAACCCGGACACGACTACGGCTTGATCGATCGTCATCCCTGCCTGCTCGCGCAGTCTGCGGAGTTCGCGGCCGAGTTGCCTACGTCGGATGTTCGGTCCGGGCTCGGTCATGCCGGAGTGCCTCCCTCTCTGTACTTGGGCGGCGCCCAGTCTGCACCTGAGTGGGACGCTGTTCGGACGCCCCCCACTCCCATCCCCCGATCAGTGGACTTCACTATGAAGCTTCATGGCGATAGCTTCATAGTGTCGACGATCACTCGTCGACGGCCCGCCCCGCCAGTCCTGCCCTGGGCTCCGGCGGGGCGGGTCCTTGGTCCAGTTCCTTCCCGCTCTCAACCAGTGCGGGAGGCCCACTGGGAGCCGTGGCAGGGCCAACTACCTGCCCCCTGCCGCCAACTCGGCACAGCCACGCATGGGAGGTCTTCCCGTGATCCAGCTCGTCACCTGCGGCAGTCTTGCAGCACTCCTCGGCGGCCTGATCTTCGCCATGGCCCGACCCGCACCGGCCCAACCCGTCGGCACGCCCTCGTCGCTGCCGCGTCACGCGCTCCGGCCGCGTGGGGATGGTGTGCCCGCCTCGGACCTTCTCCGCCGTCACCAGTGGACCCGTCCACTGCGGACTCGCCGCGCCAGAAGCGACAACACCGAGGCCTCGGCCGAGACTCAACGCCTGATCGAACGCACCCTGGACCGGCTTCACCGCCTCGGCCCCGCCCCCACCTACGGGTCCGACCCGGAGGCCACCACACCCCTGCCCGTGCTGCGGGAGGCCTAGCCATGGTCGTGAAATGGCGTCCCCCGCAGCCGTTGAACTCCACCCGACACCTCGTGCGGCTGTTCCGCATCGAACGCGGCCGACGCGTCCTGCGTTTCGAGGAGATCGACGAGGACGACTACTGGCAGATCGCCCCCGGCGGACCCGCCCACTACGCCGTCGGCTACGCCTACGACTACTTCCGCAAACACCACATCCCCGCCGGTCAGCGCTGGATCATCACCGTTGACGTCCTCCCCCCAACCCCCACCACCACTGGGCCGAACCACCGGCTGTGCGAGGTCCCGCTCACCGTCCCCACCGAGGACATCCTCATCGGGCAACGCATCGGCCCACCCCTGCCGATCCTCAGCTACCTCCTCCGCACCCCCTGACCAGCCCCGGCCCGGCCCAGCGTGACGCGCCCCGACCGCACCCCAGGCGCTGGGCCCCCCGGGGGGTGGCGGGGACCGGCCCCCGGACGACCACGTCCCGGCCCCGCCACCCCCACCCCATCTCGCTCCTCATCTCCCAGGCCCATCCACTCCGGAGGCTTCCCGTGACCACCACCGCGCACCAGCCCCCCGTCCCCTCAGGCCTGCCGTGGGTCGCCCACGCCGGCCAACTCCACGCCTACCCCCGCACCACCCGACCCCACCCCATCACCGTCACCACCTTCTGCGGCCTCGCCCTCCTCATCACCGAGCCTCAACCCGACACCCCGTTCCCCCGGTGCGAGGAATGCCAACACCTCGCCCACGTCATCGCCGGCTGGCAGGCCACCCACGCCGCACACACCACCACCACCCACGCCGAACGCACCACCCCGCAACCCACCCCGCACGCCTACGGCGACCGCCCACCCTGCCGACGCGGCTACGACCTCTAAGTCTCATCCGACCAGCACCGAAAGCCCCTTGTCGTGCTCACCACCAGCGAGTTCGGTCTCGCCCTGGCCGAAAGCATCGCCCTGACCGCACCCCTGCGCCTCCAACACTGGAACCAGTGCGTGAGGGTCGTCTGCTACGCCTGCGCCCGGGACAACACCATCCCCGCACCCCCACCCGGGATCACCGTGGTCGGCGACTCCCACTTCCAGCCCGGCCCACCCCTGCGGGAGCGCCACCGGCTCACCTGGTTCCTGATCCTGCTGCTCCTCCTCTCGGCAGGCCTCAGCCTCGCCTGACCCCCTGTGACACTGAAAGCGCCGATCCCTGATGCGACGCCCCACGAAAATCCTTCGGAAACTCTGGAAGATCCTCCGCCGGAAACCATCCACTGTGGACCCTCGGGTCCTGATGCCGAACCTCCGGGTGCTGCACCACCCCACCCCCGAGGAGAGCGCCGCCTGGGAGGCCTCCATGGCCCCGCTGCGTCGCCGCCGGGTCCGGGTCGTCCTGCCCATCCCGCCCCGGGCGTTGTTGGCCTACGAACTCCGACAGCGCGAACTCCGACAGGAAAACGTCAGCCAGCGCAAACACGGCCAGGCTCGACGCCGATGGTGGAGGCGAGGCCGGTGACCACGTTCGTGATCAACCTGGCCGCGATCACCGTCGACGTCATCATCATGTCCTGCGTGCTGCTGCCGCCCCTGTTCCGCCGCGCCGCCCAACTCTTCCGCCGGGTCCGCCGGGACCTCCGCCGCTGGAACCACGAACGCCGACAGCGCAGGGAACAACAACGCAGGGACGAGCCACCCACGACCCCGACGACGCAGACCACGAGGAGCACGCGTTGAAGATGCAACCGGCCGCCCGGATCACCGGTCGGCTCCGCCAGCAGGTCGCCGCCGACCTGAAGAAGAAGTACGAGAAGGGCGCGAGCATCCGTTCGCTGGCGAGGTCCACCGGCCGGTCCTACGGGTTCGTGCACAAGGTCCTCATCGAGGCCGGAGTCCAGCTCCGCGGACGCGGTGGCGACAGGCGAAAGACCACCCGAAAACGACGATGACACCAGCGCCCCTGGCGGTCCCGCACACACCCACCCCCACGGCCCTACCGCACGCACGCGAGGTCAGGAAGTATCGGCCCCGCACACGCGGGGATGGTTCGACCATGTGTTCGCCCCACCCGATGGTGGCCCAATCGGCCCCGCACACGCGGGGATGAGCCGGACAGTCGCTACCTCGCGTGACGTGGGGTGAGGCGGCGGTTTTCCCGGCGGCGCTCCTGGGAACTCCTGGCGGGAGAGACCGAGGGCGCGGAGGGCATGCATGCGGGCGCTTCACACCGACCTGGCCGCGCGGGTGCGTGGGGAGGTGCGGTTCGACGCCGGAACCCGCGCCGCCTACTCCACGGACGCCTCGAACTACCGGCAGGTGCCGATCGGCGTCGTGCTCCCGGCCACTGTGGACGATGCCGTCGCGGCCGTCGAGGTGTGCCGGGAGCACGGCGTCCCCGTGCTCGCCAGGGGTGGCGGCACCAGCCTCGCCGGCCAGTGCTGCAACACCGCCGTGGTGCTGGACTTCAGCAAGTACTGTCGCCGCGTGGTCTCGGTCGACCCCGAACGGCGGACCGCCGTGGTCGAGCCGGGGATCGCGTTGGACGAGCTGAACCGGCAGGTGGCGGAGCACGGCCTGATGGTGGGGCCGAAGCCCGCCACCCATGTCTCCTGCACCCTCGGCGGGATGATCGGCAACAACTCCTGCGGGTCGACCGCGCAGGCGTACGGCAAGATGGCGGACTCCGTGCTGCGGCTGGAGATCCTCACCTACGACGGGCTGCGCACGTGGGTCGGGCCGACCAGCGAGGAGGAGTATCAGCGGACCCTCGCCGAGGGTGGCAGGAAGGCCGAGCTGTACCAGGGGCTGCGCGCGCTGCGGGACCGGCACATGGCCGAGATCCGCACCCGCTACCCGGACATCCCGCGCCGCGTGTCCGGCTACAACCTGGACGCGTTGCTCCCCGAGCACGGGTTCAACGTGGCCAGGGCCATCGTGGGCAGCGAGTCCACACTGGCCACGGTGCTGCGCGCCGAGATCTCGCTGTTCGAGGTGCGTCCCGAGCGGGTGTTGGTGGTCCTGGGATATCCCACCGTGTTCGCCGCCGCCGACGCGGTCCCCGCCGTGTTGCCGCACCGCCCGACCGCGATCGAGGGACTGGACCGCCAACTCGTCGAGCTGGAGCACACCCAACGCATCGCGGGAGAGGCCGTCGACGCGCTCCCGCCGGGCGGTGGCTGGCTGATGGTGCAGTTCACCGCGGACGACCACGACACCGCGGCCGAGCGAGCGCGGCGGTTCGTCGAGGACATGAAGCGCCACGGCGAGGACATCTCCGTGTCCTATATGGACGATCCAGAGCACGAGGAGCGGCTCTGGCAGGCCCGTGAGGCGGCGCTGGGCGCGACCGCGTTCCCGCCCACCGGCGTCCCGACGCACGAGGGCTGGGAGGACGCGGCCGTGCCACCGGAGCGGCTGGGCGCCTATCTCCGCGACTTCCGCGAGCTGCTCCGCGAGTTCGGCTACCAGGACGCCGCGCTGTACGGGCACTTCGGTCAGGGTTGCGTGCACACGCGGATTCCGTTCGACCTGAGAACGGCCGCCGGCGTGGCCGCCTACCGCCGATTCGTGGAGCGCAGCGCCGACCTCGTCGTCTCGCACGGCGGGTCCCTGTCGGGCGAGCACGGTGACGGGCAGTCCCGGGGTGAGTTGCTGACCAGGATGTTCGGCGAACGGATCGTGGGCGCCTTCGGCGAGATGAAGGCCCTCTTCGACCCGGACAACCGGATGAACCCCGGCAAGGTGGTGCACCCCAACCCGCTGGACGGACAACTGCGGGAAGGTGTGGACTACCGGCCAGCCGAGCCCAGGGTGCGTTTCGCCTATCCCCGCGACGGCCACCGGTTCAGCCATGCCGTCGGGCGGTGTGTCGGGGTGGGCAAGTGCCGGGGTCTCGACGGGGGCGTGATGTGCCCGAGTTTCCGCGCCACCCACGAGGAGGAGCACTCGACGCGGGGCCGGGCGCGGTTGCTGTTCGAGATGCTGCGGGGCGAGGTGGTCGCCGGGTGGCGTTCGACCGAGGTCCGGGACGCGCTCGACCTCTGCCTGGCCTGCAAGGGCTGTCGCAGCGACTGCCCCGTGGGCGTGGACATGGCCACCTACAAGGCCGAGTTCCTGTCCCACCACTACGCGCACCGGCTCCGTCCCCGGTCGCACTACTCGATGGGCTGGCTCCCCCTCTGGGCGCGGATCGCGGCCGTCGCGCCGGGTGTGGCCAACGCCCTGACACATGCCCCCGTGGTGGAGCGCGTGGCGAAGTGGGTGGCGGGGATCTCCGAGGAGCGCACGCTTCCCCGGTTCGCCCGGCAACCCTTCACGTCGTGGCTCCGCCGCCACACCGCGTCAGGATCGGGCTCGCGACGGGACGCGCGAAAGACCGTCGTGCTCTGGCCCGACACGTTCTCCAACTACTTCCATCCTTCCGTGGCGCGGGCAGCCGTGGAGGTGCTGGAGGACGCCGGACTTCACGTGGTGGTCCCTCGCGCGTCCGTCTGTTGTGGACTGACGTGGATCTCCACGGGGCAACTCGGGGTGGCCCAGCGCGTCCTGCGCCGCACCCTGTCGGTCCTGCGACCCGCGCTCCGGGCGGGAACACCCGTCGTCGTCCTCGAACCCAGTTGCGCCGCCGTGTTCCGCTCCGACCTGCCGGAACTGCTGCACGGGGACGAGGACGCCCACCGGCTGGCGGGGCAGGTCCGCACCCTGGCCGAGGTGCTCACGCGGGAGGCGCCGGACTGGAGGGTCCCGGTGGGGCGGCGGGCACTGGTGCAGGTCCACTGCCACCAGCACGCCGTGCTCGGCTTCGACACCGACCGGGAGCTGATGCGGCGTTGTGGGATCGACGCCACCGTCCTGGACTCCGGATGTTGTGGCCTGGCGGGGAACTTCGGTTTCGAGCGGGGGCACTACGCCGTGTCGATGGCCTGCGCGGAGCACGGGCTGCTGCCCGCCGTGCGCGACGCCGACGAGGACACGTGCGTCCTCGCGGACGGGTTCTCCTGCCGGACGCAGGTGGAACAGGCCGACACGGGCCACGTCCCGTCGCATCTCGCCGAGGTGCTCGCCGAGGGACTGCGCCGCGAGAGGGGCCGACGCCGGACGACCGAGCAGCCCTCCGCGTCGGCTCCGCCGGGTGAGGTGCGGTGAGGTGTCGTACCGTCGGGACATGGTGCGCAAACACCTGATCGTCTCCGGCCGGGTGCAGGGCGTCTTCTTCCGGGACTCCTGCCTGCGCGCCGCGACCCGGCACGGGGTCGCCGGCTGGGTGCGGAACCTGCCCGACGGGCGGGTGGAGGCGGTGTTCGAGGGAGAACCAGGAGCCGTCGACCACATGGTGGAGTGGGCGCACAGCGGCCCGAAGGACGCCCACGTCCGGCACGTCCAGGTCGACGACGAGCCGCCCGAGGGACTGTCCGGCTTCCGCATCCGGTCCACGCCCTGGCTCGGCTGATCACCGACCCCCGCTGACCCCAGCGGCCCCGGCCGACGCTGCCCCCGACTGACCCCACCCCCGACTGACCCCGACTGACCCCACCCCCGACTGACTCCGACCACGACTGACTCCGACCACGACCGTCACGTCAGGAGCGTCACGTCAGGAGCGTCACGAACGTCCGCCCCTCGGTCACCAGACCGAGGGGCGGACGGCATCGTCACCGACGGGAGGGACCTACTTCGCGGAAGCGGTCAGCTCCGCCCAGCGGTGCCAGGGACGGAAGAACTCCTCCGGCCACTCGCGGGTCGGGGCGTCGGGCGACTCCTCCGGCCGCTCGACCGTCCGCAGCATCAGCCGGGACCCGCTCTCCTCGTCCACAAGAGACGCCGTGTCCTGACCGGTCTCGTCGTGCCGGAACGAGCCGGGAAGCCCGAACAACGGATGCAGGAGCGAGGAGACGACCTCCGACCGGGCGGGACCCGCCGGCCACTCCAGCAGCCACAGGCCCTGCGAGGCCCACGCGGTGAGCCAGGACGCCGACCGCCACAGCGCGGCGCGCCGCAGGACCGCGCTGCCCAGCTCCACCGGCCCCTGGACCCGACCCTGTCCGTCCACAACGGACTGTTCGGCCGGCGTGAGCCGGTCGGGCGACTCCTGCCAGAGCCACCGGGGCGTGGTCCCCCTGAGAGCCAACCACTCCTCGACGAAGACCACACCGGCGTGCCACACCCGCGACGAGACCCCCGCGAGGACGACCTTGGCGTCGGTGCCGAGCAGGGACAGCTCGACGCAGCGCGGGTGTTGCCGGTGGCGCAGGCCGGCCAGGCCGATCACCTCACCGTCCCGCTCCCCGGGCAGCAGGCCCAGCAGGAACGGGCCGAGCGCGTGCTCCTCCAGGTGCAGGGTGAGCGTGTGGTGCGGCTCCTTCTCCAGCTCCACCGCGCGGAAGACGTGCGCGGGTCGGGCCACGTTCACCGGGGGTCGCAGCGCCAACGGGCCACCCGCGTTCGCGGCGGCCAGCATCAGACCCGCCTCCAGCTCGCGCTGCGCCGGCGTGCTCGCGTCGGGGAACAGGGCGTGCCGCAGGTCGGCGGGGATCGCGGCGGGCCGGCCCCTGAGCAGGTCCACCAGCGGCTCGCGGTCGGCGTCGCCCAGCGCCGAGGTGACGGCGCGCACCGCCGGAACCACCTGGCTGGGAGTCTCGCCGGTGTGCTGCCGGCGCAGGTCGACGAGCTGTTGGGTGAGGGACGTGCGTGACATGACTGTCCTCGCTACCGCCGCCCGGCTCGGCAGGAGAAGGACGCCGTCTCGCGTCGTCGGTCACCAGTGCTTCGGAGGCAGGGGTGCCTCAACCCTTCGGCGGATGTGCCACCCGAGTGCCGGGGAGTGGCTCCTGCCGTGCGTCTGCCCGTACGCACGACCCACCGTAGCACCGCCCGCGAGCGAGTTCCGCACGCCGGTCGTTCGCCCTCCTGCGTCACCCCCGTTACCCTCAGGAACTTGTGTGGCACGCACCGTTATGTCTCCTGGTTTCGGCTCTGTTGACCCGGCGTGCGACCCCGGAGCGTTGGGGCCTCCGCCATCCGGAGCCGACGGAGTGTGCTTCACCCAGGCCAACACCGCCGACGGGTGCTGGATGAGGCGTCGTGAGTGGTGACGAGCAGGATCTCGACGCGTGGGGCGCGCCCGAGGTGCTGGCCAGGATCGAGCGGCTGGTCGCCGAATACGGGGGCTGGGTGGAACGCGAGGGTCGGGCATGGCATGTGCGCCCGCCCGACCCGGGCCTTCCCGAGATCCTGGTCGAGTTCGGCCGCATGGTGGTCGTCATGGTGGACGACATCGGGCATGAGGACTTCTACCCGGACGCGTTCGAGTTCGACGAGACCGCCGAGATGACCTGGGTGGAGGCCATGGTGGTCGCGGGGCTCGAAGGCGGGTGGTACCGGGTCCACGGCTACACCGCCGACGGGGTGCTGGTGGAGCGCCACGCGGAGATCGACGCCCCTGGCTGGAAGGTGCGAGCCGGATCCCTCTACATGCATCCGGACCCCGCGTTGCACAGCCAGGTGGCACGAGAGGAGTTCGAGCAACTGCCGGCGTGGCCGCGTCGATGGTGAGCCGGCAGTAGGTCATTTTTCCTCACCACACAAGGGAAAACCGAACCACCAACACCGGAAGGGCATACCGGACCGCACACTGGCGCAACACGAGCCAGCACACCGGCGCAACGCAAGAGCCACACGCCGGCGCGACACCACGGAAGCACGCGCGGGAACCCCGACGCCGAGGGAGTCGGCGTCGGGGTTCGGCGCGTGACGGGAACGTCGTGCCGGCTCAGCTCGTGGCCAGCAGGGCGGCGTGGTGCCGCTCGGCGACGCGCGGGTGGGCGCGCAGCCAGCCCTTCAGCTCGTTGTGCCCGTACTCGGCGAACAACGGGTTGCTGGGGTCGGTGGTGACCCCGGGCGCGGTGCTCGCGTGCGCGAACGGCAACGGACGGACCACGGTGTCGAGATTGGGGTTGTAGAAGAAGGGGATCGAGTAGCGCTCCACCGCCGCCGGCGGGCTGACCACGCGGTGGTTGGTGGCCACCAGGTAGCCGTTGGTCGCGACCTCCAGCAGCTCGCCGAGGTTGACCACGAAGGCCCCGGGGATCGGGGGCACGTCGTGGAACTCGCCGTCCTCCCGCTGGACCTGGAGGCCCCCGATCTCGTCCTGCAACAACAGGGTCAGGAAGCCGTAGTCCTTGTGCGCGCCCACGCCCTGGTCCGCGCCGTCGGGCGCGCGCCCCGGGTAGCGGACGAGCTTGAGGTGCAGGTGCGGGTCGGCGAACGCCTCGTCGTAGAAGTCGGGCGGCGCGCCGAGGGAGGCCAGCAGCTCGTGCAGGAGCCGGTGCGCGACCGCGCTCAGCCGGTCGATCCAGTCCAGCACGACGGTCCGCAGCTCGGGCAGGGCCGCCGGCCACTGGTTCGGCCCCTGCAACCACAGGTAGGCGGGCTCGTCGGGGCCGGGGATCCTGGCGGGGCGCTCGGCCCCGACGTCGAGCTGGTCGCGCCAGTCGGAGCGGCCGCCGGTCAGCTCGTGCCCGATGCGGGTGTAGCCGCGGAAGTGCGGGGAGTTGAGGTTGCTGATCGCGAGGCGGTCCTCGTCGGGCAACGCGAAGAACGCCTTGGTGACCCCGAACAACCTGTCGATCTCGGACTGGTCGATCCCGTGCCCCACGAGCTGGAAGAAGCCCACGTCGTGGGCGGCGGAGTGCAGGGAGTCGCGCAGCCGGGCGCGGTCGGCGTCGGCGCCGGACGCCAGGGACAGGTCGACAACGGGCAGTTGGCGGGACACGGTGGTTCCTCCGATATGGCCGAGAACGGCACTGGGACGGCACGCTCGCGCGGCACCGGGACCGTGCTGGTGGTACCACGGTCGGCTCGGTGGGGAGCGTGGATCAGTGGATCAGGTGAGGCGCCCGCGAGGGCGGGACACCGGGGAAGGCGGCCGGAAGGCCGGACGCGGGGAAGATCAGCCGCAGCGTCGGCAGGACATGCTCGTCACGCGCACGTAGTCCACGTGCCGCCGCCGAACGAGCAGAATCATGCGGCCGAGGCTACACGTCCGAACGCGGCAGCACGCACTGGGCCGGATGTGGCAAGGGTCGCAGCCAGACAGTCACGATGCGTGGTCGACTCACCACGCGCGTCCACACGGGACTCACCGGTCAGGAGCCGGCTCAGGGACGTCCGCTGTGGACTGCCGTGCGGCGGTCCTCGGGGTGGCCGCGGCGGCGAACCGCCGGGAGAGCGTGGTGAGGCGTCGGGCGAGTTCCGGCGGGGACTCGACCTCGAAGTCGAGATCCAGCAGGGCCATGGTGAACGCGACCATGTCGAACGAGTCCGTGGGCAGCTCCAGCAGGCACGAGCGCGCGTCGACGGGGGTCACGACGCCGTCGACCCGTCCGGTGAGGTCCGAGGCGGGCGCGTGCACGCGCAACCGACAGCGCAGCGGCCACATCTCGAAGCCCATGGTGCGGCGCAGGTAGGCCACGACGTCCCCGTCCGGCGGCTCCCTGTGCGGGAAGCGCGGCCCGTTGGGCGTGCGCAGGCGCATCCGGTCGACGCGGAAGGTCCGCCAGTCCGCGCGGCCCCGGTCCCAGCCGACCAGGTACCACCGCCGGCCCCACGAGACGAGGCGGTGGGGCTCGACGTCGCGCAGGGAGGAGTCCCCGTGGTGGTCGACGTAGTCGAACCGGAGCACCTCCCGCCCCCGGACCGCGGCCGAGATCGCCGTGAGGACGGCGGACTCCACCACCGGGCCGCCGTGGGGCGGCACCGCGACCACGGCATGCTCCAAAGTGGACACCCGATGCCGCAGCCGGGGCGGGAGCACCTGCTCCATCTTGGCCAACGCGCGCAGCGACGCCTCCTCGATCCCCTCGACGGTCCCCCCTGCGGCGGTGCGCAGCCCGACCACGACCGCCACGGCCTCGTCGTCGTCCAGGAGCAACGGGGGCAGCGCGGCCTCCCCGCCCAGCCGGTAGCCGCCGGCCGCCCCCATGGAGGAGTGGACCGGGTACCCCAGCCCCCGCAGCTTCTCGACGTCGCGTCGCACGGTCCTCGTCGTCACCCCCAGGCGCTCCGCGAGTTCCCTGCTGGGCCACTCACGGCGCATCTGGAGCAACGACAACAACCGGAGCAGCCGCGCTGAGGTCTCCATCACGGACACACGATGACACGGAACGAGGACGGTGGTTGTCCTACTGGGGACACAGGCTGGGGGCATGCGCGAACCCGAGCGTTTCTCGATCGACATCCCCCAGTCCGACCTCGACGACCTGGCCGACCGGCTGGACCGCACGCGGTGGCCGGACGAACTCCCGGACGCCGGCTGGTCCTACGGCGTCAACCGGGACTACCTGAGGGAGCTGGTGCGGTACTGGCGTACCGACTACGACTGGCGGGCGCACGAGGCGCGGTTGAACGCCCACCCGCAGTTCATCACCGAGATCGACGGCCAGACCATCCACTTCCTGCACGTGCGGTCACCGGAGCCCGACGCGACGCCCCTGGTCCTCACCCACGGCTGGCCGAGCACGGTCCATGACTTCCTCGACATCATCGGCCCCCTGACGGACCCGAGGGCGCACGGCGGCGACCCGGCGGACGCCTTCCACGTGGTCGCGCCGTCGGTTCCCGGCTTCGCCTTCTCCGGTCCCACGCGGGAGCGGGGGTGGGGCGTCAACCGCGTCGCCCGTGCCTGGGACGAGCTGATGAGGGGCCTGGGCTACTCCCGTTACGGCGCGCAGGGCGGGGACTTCGGCAGCATGGTCTCGCCCGAACTCGGCAGGGTGGCCCCCGACCGCGTCCTCGGCGTGCACGTCAACGCGCTCGCGAACGCCTCCACCCCGACCAGCGGCACGGACCTGGAGTGGCTGGACGAGGAGGAGCGCCGCCGGGCGCGGGAGCAGGAGATGTGGTGGTACGAGCACTCCGGCTACGCCACACAGATGAGCACGCGCCCGCAGACGCTGGCCTACGCGCTCAACGACTCGCCGGTCGGCCAGCTCGCGTGGAACCTGGAGTGGTTCGTGGACTGGGACCCCACCCAGTCGAGGCAGACCCCGATCGACCGGGACGCCATCCTGACCAACGTCACGATCTTCTGGCTGACCGGCACGGCGGGCTCGGCCGCCCGGCTCTACCGCGAGGCCGGCGCCGAGGGCTGGGGTGAACGGCCCCCGTCCTCCCCGGTGCCGACGGCGGTGGCCAACTTCCTGGGAGACCGGGCCATCCGGGGGCTGGCGGAGCTGTCCAACAGCATCACGCGCTGGACGGAGTTCGACCGGGGCGGGCACTTCGCCTCGCTCCAGGCCCCTGACCTGCTCGTCGCCGACATCCGGGAGTTCTTCCGCTCCGTCCGCGACCGGTAGGTGAGGTGGTGGGCGCGCGCGGGGATCACCCCGCGCGCGCCCACCACGCGGCCTCACGTTCCTCGCCAGGAACGACGACCGTGGGCACTCCGTCCTCTTTGGGTGTCCTCTTTGGATGTCCTCTTTGGACCGGAACACGACGTCGGTGGCGACGGAACTCGTCAGGGGCCGACCGGTTCGACCGGTTCGGCAGGTTCGACTGGTTCGACAGGTTCGACCAGTTCGGCCCGCCCCGGCACTCGGACGGTGATCAGGTGGCCAGGGGCGGGAACTGCCGCCGGAGGTCGTCCACCTGGTCCGGTCCCCGGACCCAGGCCAGGGGCGCGTAATGGATCCGCACGCCGTGCGGGTCCTGGAGCAGCGCCCTGCCCCGCGCGTCCCTCGGCCACTCCACCTCGCCGGTGAGCGTGCGCGCGGGAATCAGCCAGTAGTCGCCGGTGCGGTAGCTGCCGCCCTTCGCGAACCACACCTGAACGCCGTCCTCCAGATCGATCCACGATCCTTCCTGGACGCGCAGCGCGCCCTCGTCGGCCTGCGGGGCTCCGCGCACCCCGGTGGCCTGGTGGTCCCATCGACGCAGGAAGGGGTGCCGCGCGGCCGTGCGACCCACCCCCGCCGGGGGTTCGCCGGACAGTCGCACCCGGCTCGCCTCGGTGTCGACGTCCTCCACGCGCAGCAGGGGCGAGGCGACGCCGCGCGCGGCCGAGGCGTCGTCCAGGACCTCGACCCAGTCCCCCACGTCCAGCCCGAGCTTCCCGTCCCGGCCGAGGGTGGTCAGCGTGACCCACGCGCCGGCGACCGACCGGACGCCGAAGACGACGCTGCCGTTCTCCCGCGACCACGTGAACGTGGGCGGCCGTTGGTCGCCCACCCGTCCGCCCCGGTGCACCTCGACCCGGTAGAGCTGGTTCTCCGGCCCCCGGTATCGGGACTCGGGGGCGACCAGGCAGGGTTCCTCGCTCGACGGGGGCTCGTCGGTCCGCGCGGCCAGTTGGGCCGTCGGCCGGGCGCCGGCGACCCACCGGTCGAACGCCGCGCGGAGCTGGTCCGGGTTCACCTCGCGGCCGGGGTCGAATCCGTCCTTGGTGGACAGTGGGAGCACCTGCCACGCGACCCTGGCGCGCACGGTGGTGTCGGGCAGGGTCACGCCGAGCGCCGACTCGCGGATCGCCGGGTCCTGCACGGCGGTGACCAGCGTCTCCCAAACCCGGAGGTAGGCCAGGAAGGGCGGGTCGGGCAGGTGGTCGAGGTCGTTCTCACGGTCCCGGTAGGCGTCCGGCTGGTCCCAGTAGGTCCATCCCCTCGGGGCCGGAACGGCGGCCGGGGCCGAGGCGGGCGCGGTCGGCTCCCCCGGGTCGCCCTGGGACCGGTCGTCCTGGGACTGGCCGTCCGGGACCGGTGACCCGGGGACGGGCCGGGTGGCGTCGAGGAGGATCCCGTCCACGTAGTACCGACCCGGGGAGATCTCCAGGTTCGCGGGCTCGCGGCCCTTGGCCTGGTAGCGCAGCCCGAACCCGGCCGCTCCCCGGGGTCCGCCGTGCGGCCCGACGAGGTCGCGGGCGAGGGTGCGGGTCAGGTGCAGGTGCAGCAGCGCCTGCTCGTTGGCGTCGGAGTCGAGCTGGACCCTGCCCTGCTGGGCGAGCACCGCCGAGAAGTGCCTGTCCGGCCGGAACACCAGGCGCGAGAAATCGCCGTGCATGCAACCTCTCCTCACGAGACGTGGACGATCCCGGCATCCATGCCGGCGGGTAGGAACTCGTCGAGCCGAGCACGCAGGTTGTCCTCGCGCTGGGGCTGGTACAGGTCGTGGAACGCGCCCAGCTCCGCGCCGTCCTCGGCGCCCCTGGCGATCTCGGGCGCGGTCCCGTCGGCGAGCTGCGCGTAGCCGGGAGTGCCGTAGCGGGTGCTGGTGAACCGGGGACGCACGCGCTGCTCGGCCACCTTCAGCAGCTCCGGCAGGGCCGCCGGGTCCAGTTCTCCACGCGCGGCCCGCTCACGCAGGTCCGCGAGCACGCCGTCGGGTTGGCAGCGGTAGCGGCGGGGTGTGCGGGACCGCGACGGCACGGCGCAGAACCGGAGGCAGCCGACGCCCCGGCGCGCGACGTGGAGGAGCCCGGTGAAGAGGCTGTTCTCGCCGAGGCGGACGGCGTGGGTGTGCACCTCGCCCAGGACGGTGCTGCGGAGGATGGTCAGCTCCGCGTGGGCATGTCGGCAGTCGGGGCCGGACAGCGCCTCCCTGTCCGGGCCGGTGGCGTCCAGGACGCTGTCGGCGACGTGGATCGGGATGGGGTCGGCGCGGACCTCGTCGGAGATCACCAGGATGGTGCCGAGGATGCTGTGCTCGATCTGGACGCACGCGGAGGTGTCCTCCAGGATCAGGCTCGGCTCCTCGGGGCGCAGGGGCGCGCAGCGGGCTTCGAGGGACCAGCCGGGCACCAGGGTGCAGTGGCGGAGGACGACCTGGCTGAGCGGGCCACAGACGTTCACGCCGCGGCCGGTGATCAGCAGGCCGTCGAGCACGACCTGGCCGGCCCGCTCGGGACGGCACCCCTCATCCGTCTTCTGTGGACGGTCACTGTGGACACCCCGGATGTTCAGGGCGTCGGGGCGGTTGCTGTACCAGTCCAGCAGGCGGATCACGGGGCGCGCGCCCTCGGCGGCCCGCACCTCCAGGTGCTCCCCCTGCGCGAGCACGAACTCGATCTGCTCCTGGTAGGCGCCGCTGTGGGTGATCTCGATGACCGCCTCGTCGCCCGCGCGTCCCTCGCGCTGGTCCGCGCGCCACCGCTGGTAGGCCTGGGTGATCCGCTCGTGCGGCTGGTCGGGGCCGACCCGGTAGACGGCGGCGTCCCGCCGGGTCGCGCGGTCCCTGGTGTACTCCCCTCCTCCCATGTCCGCGCTGAAGGCGTGGTGGTAGGTCACCCACACGCCGTGTCGGGGCGCGGAGCGGGAGCTGAACGCGAGACGGCCGAGCACCGGGTCCACGGCGACCTGGTTCCCGCGCGGGCGGTACCGCCAGTCGTCGAGGTCGGCGACGACGATGTCCCGCAGCGGCACGGGGCGCTGCTCGCCGTCCCGCCAGATCTCGATGCTCTTGCCCGGTCCGTAGTAGTCGGCCAGGCGGTCGGCCAGCGCCCTGCGGCGGATGAAGGCGGGAACGTGCTCGACGTCGGCGATGTGGGTGGCCGTGGGCTCGGGCACCGGCCTGGTCACGAGCGGGACGTCGTTGCCGAGGATCGAGAAGGTGTAGAGGTTGCGGGCGCGGTCGACGCAGTAGGCGGGGGCACGGGTGACGGAGTGCGGCAACAGCCGCCACACGAACACGCCGACCGAGGGTGGCCCGTGCCGGCCGCGTCGTCGTGCCCCGTTGATCCTCGCGGCGGTGGGAAGGTGCGCGGCCCCGTCGAAGGGCGAGTCGAGCAGGTCGAGGTCCGCTCCTCCTCGTAGGTCCACGTACCGGGCCCGCGTCATGCCGGCCCTCCTGGTCAGCGAGGCCTCGTCGGCCGGCAGGAGCCGGACCGGTTGGGTGGCGGCGAGCAGCCGGTGGAACTCCACCGCCCTGGCCGGCCAGTCCGCGACCGTACGGGCCAGGTTCTCCAGCAGCGGCAGGGTTCCCTTGCGACGCCGGTTGGTCACGGTGTCGGCGACATCGCGGCGGGGCGCGAGCCGGGCGGCCAGTCCGCGCGAGGCCTCACCGCCGTGGGCGACCGCCTCCTCGTAGCCGCGCAGGGTCCGGTACCCCACGAGGTCGCCGACGTAGGGCACGGCCCAGTCCTGGCAGGTCTCCACGAACCAGTTGTCGTAGAGCCGCGCGATGTCGTCCTCGACCAGGTTGAGCTGCTCGGCGAGCACCGCCAGCAGGGCGCGCAGCGCCCCTCCCGACTCGGCGTCGCGTTGCCGGTGGTACTGCGGCAACAGGGAGAACACCAGGTCGGGGTCGGGGTCGGGGCCGGCCGGGGTCGGGTGGTCGCTCACCGGGCCTCCTTGAGGATCAACGTGTCCGGCACGGCCGGGGACAGCACGACGAGCTGGGCTGGTCGGACGCCCCGGAACACCACGACCGACCGGCCGCGCGGGAGCGGGGTGGCGTCGGTGATGTCGGGGTTGAGCCGCACCAGTTCCGCGACGGTGATGCCGTGTTTGGCGGCGACGGCCGTCAGCGTCTCGGTGTCCGCGCCCCGGGGTGGGTCGACGGTGTAGCGCTCCTCCGCGAACTCCGCCACGCGGGCGGGGACCACGGGTTCGGGCGTGGTCAGGCGTTCGGCGAGCCGGAGCAGGCCGAGCGGCGTGAGGCCGCCGGGCACCCCGGTGAACACGTCGACGTCCACCGCGTCCACCCCGGGCACGGACTGCGCGGTGGCCAGCACCTCGGAGAGGTGGGCCGGCTGGCCGAGTTCGCGGCCGCGGAAGCCGAGCCACTCCAGCAGCGCCGCCCGCACGGCCGGCTCCACCACCTGCCAGGAGTGGTCCGGATGAACCCGGATCGTCGCCACCACGACCAGCAGGACGATCTCCCGCACCGCGACCACCACCGGGAGCTGGGCGTCGCCGTGCGCCACCAGGGCACGGCGCAGGGTCGTGACGACCTCGGAGTCCGGGGCGAGCGGGACGTCGTCCACCCCGGCGACGGTGACGTGCACGATCTCCCGTTCGCCGTCGAACACCTGACGCGCGCCGGCGCGGCCGATGCCGGCGCGGGACCGGGCGAAGTCGGCGTAGTCGGGCACCGACACGAGCCGGTCCAACGCGCTGACCCGCAGGGGGATGGTGCGGCGGAGCTGGCCGGCGTCGTCGCGGTCGGCCCCGCCGGTGGCCGGGAGCGGGTTGGTGACGCCGGAGACGCCGAGGGGCCGGGTGGTGACCTGCGTGATCTGCCCGGCCGCGACGTTGCCGGCCCTGCCGAGGCCGACGCGGTAGCGGGCGCGCACGTTCTCCACGCCGGTGGGCAGGCGCGCGCCGTGCTGGCCGTCGCCGAAGGTGACCCTGGTGGTGGCCCCGTCGGCCGGGCCGGTGACGTAGACGTGCTCGTCGGGGCCTCGGCCGGCCAGGCCGTCGACCTCGTGCCAGCGCACGCCGTCCACCCGCACCTCCAACGTGCTCGCCGCGCCGAGCGGGGTGTCGGCGGGGAGCCAGGTCAGCGGTCCCTGGCGGAGCGCGAAGGACTGGCCAGGCCGGCCGGCGTCGCCGCTGCCGATCGGCTCCTCCCTGGTCGCGCCGTTCGTGGCGCGGACGACGTTGCCGTGGATCGTCACGGTCTCGCGGCGGTAGCGGTAGGCGAGGTCGTTGGCCAGGACGATCGTGGTGTGGACGGTGTCCCCCGGGCGCTCCGGGTCGACGGCCTGCCGCACCCCGGCGATCATCGTCAGCTCCGTGCCGCGCACGCCGGCCGGGCTGCCGGGGACGTCCGCGCGCTCGCCGGTCACGATCAGCCAGCGACCGGGCGCGAGGCCGTCGTGCAGGTCGGCCAGTTCGATCTCCGACCCCCACACGTCCTCGGTCACCGGCTCGGTGGCCAGCGTCAGCGGGTCGCCCTTCAGGTAGATCGTGGTGTCCCTGATCTGGGAGAGCCGGGTGTCCCTGCGGTCGAGCCACGGCCGGTCCAGCACCAGCTCGGTGACCTTGCCGCTCATGCCGAAGGCCTGTTTGGCGACGGTGCGCACGTCGGTGACCCTGGCGGTGACCAGGGCGAGCGAGACGTCGCCGGGGAGCTGGCCGGCCTTGCGCGGGCGCTCCACGACCACCCAGCTCCCGACGCCGACCCCGTCATAGACGGCGTCGAGGGTGAGCACGGTGGCGGGGACCAGGGAGCGGGTGGCGAAGGTCAGCTCGACGAAGGCCGGCTCCCTGCCGGCGGCCTTGGCGCGCCGCACCGTGATGAGGACCCACCGGTCCTCCACGCGGTCGTGGTGCCAGCGGGAGAGCTGGTACTCCTCGGGGAGGTCCTCCCGCCAGGGGCCGTCGTCGGGCAGGGTCAGCCGGATCTTCTTGTCCGCGTCCGGTTTCCCGAGCAGGACGCGGCGGCGCGGCAGGTGCTTCTCGAAGGCCAGCGACAGCTCGCCGGTGTCGGCGTCGAGGCCGTACCGGACGCTGCCGGGGCCGAAGTCGACCTCGCCCGGCTCGTCGAGGTCGTCGACGACCTCCCGCCAGGCGTTGGCCTCCAGGTGGAACGTCAGCTCGACGCGCGTCGGCCCCTCGTCGCCGTAGAGCACCTTCACCGACAGGTTGAGCGCCGCGTCCAGCTCCCACTCCTCGTGGTCCACCCCGCCGCCGGGCCTCGGGACGGCGCGCAGCGGCGCGGTGGCGCCGAACGGGGTGGCGACGGCCCGCATGGCGAGGAGTTCCTGGAGCGCCAGCGGCCGGGTGAGGTCGACGCGCCGCCACGCGGCGTAGAGCCCGTCGCGCAGGCGGGGGTCGAGCGCGGCGAGCAGTTGGGCGCCGAGGTCGGAGCCGGGGGAGAACGCCGTCGCGGGGTCCCTGGCCAGGTCCCTGGCGCTGCCGGGAGGGCGGCCGGGCGCGGTCCTGAGCGCGCCGAGCAGGGCGCCGAGCCCGAGCACGGCGGCGCGACTGTCTAATGTGGATGGTGTGGGTGGACGGTCGCCGTTCGCGTCCTGGTCGCCGTCCGGGTTTGCTCCGTCCGGGTTTGCTCCGTCCTGGTCCGGGTCGGCCTCTCCGCCCGGCTCATCCGAGTGGGCGGCCAGGGAGCCCAGACCGAGCGCCGCGTGGAGGGGCCCGTCGAGCGGAGGCGTCGGACGCTGTTCCGGCGGCTGCGGGGGCTCCAGCCGCCGGGCCTGGGCACGGAGGTCGGACAGCTCGGCGGCGCGCTTCTCCAGCCATTCCCGCACGTTCCGGTAGTGCTGGGCGAGGGAGAGGGTCTCGTCGAGCCGTTCGAGCGCCTCCCCCACCGCCGCCACGTACTTCGTCGGGGTGTCCAGGGTCGGCCGGCGATGCCACAGGGGCACCAGCACGTCGTCGACGAACCGGTTCAGGATGGCGCTGCGCCGGACCTCGTCCGGCCGGTGGTCCGGGTCGACCAGCGGTTCGAGCAGGTCGGTCAGCTTCGTGCGGAGCAGGTCGAGGGTGGACAGCGCGGGGCGGGGCAGGCCGACCACGGTGACGTCGTTGTCCCGGTCCAGCTCGACGCCCGGCACCACGACCAGCTCCTGCCGCCCGGGCTCGCTGCCGAAGACGAACAGCAGCCGGTCACCGGGCCGGAGGTTGGTCGCGACCCCGGCCACGTGCACGGCGGGCCTGCGGCGGAACTGCCGGAGGGTGAGCTGATAGGGGCGGCGCCGCCGGACCTTCAGCTCGTTCCACGCCGCCCGCGCCACCAGGTCGTCGGCGGTCTCGAAGACCTGCGGCTCCTGCCCGGGACCCGGCACGCTCTGCGTCCGGGAACCCCGGGGAACGCGGACCGAGAAGTCCTCGCCCTGCCGGGGGTCGGCGTCGACGGTGTAGGCGAGGTAGGTGCCCGCGGCGACGCCGGGCCGCGGCTGGTGCCCGACGAGCCGGCCCAGCAGGACCAGGGAGCGTTCCTCCACCGCCGTGCGGAGGTAGCCCTCGTTGGCGATCCGCTCGGTGATGAAGGTGAGGAGGTCGGCCAGGACGGCGCCCGCGTCGAGCAGGCCGACCGCGGGGTCGTCCGGCGTGCGCGCGGTGAGGTCGCGCAGCGCCGGGTGGGCGGGGCTGGACAGCCGTGCCCGCATCGAGTCGAGGAAGTCCGCGTACGTGCCGACGCGGTGGGCGACCGCCGACAGGGCCGGCGGGTTCACCACCTCGACCGGCGTGCGCAGGTCGGTTCCCCGGCAGCACTGGCACCCGCGGCGGGTCATCGGCCGCCTCCGATCATGAGGGACAGCCGGCCGTTCTCCGGCCGGTCGGGGTCGTTGTCCAGTTGGGCGATCTCCAGCGGCCCGAGCCGGAGCAGGCCGTCGGCCAGCTCGCCCCGGTCCAGGCCGAACCGCCGGCGCAGCCGGGTGACCCTGGCCGAGACGACGCCGGGCACGGCGGCCGCCGCCGCGACCAGCCGGCTGGCCCTGACCGGCTCGCCGAAGCCGAGCAGGTCGGGGTGGAACAGGCCGGGCCGGCCGTCGGGGAGGACGCCGGAGCCGAGGACGGCGCGGACCGCCGCGAGCACGTGCCCGCGCTGGTACCCGGGTGCGACGCAGAGCGTCAGCTCCACGTCGAGGGGCACCAGTCGGGCCGGCCGGACGGCGACGTCGTGGCCGATCCGGCGGTACCGGTCCAGCTCCCGCGCCACCGCATCCAGGAGGGCGGGTGTCGGCTGGGCACTTCTGTCCACAGTGGATAGAGGGTCGGTCGTGGGGACGACGGCCACGCGGACCTCACGGCCCACTCCCGTCCAGCGGATCTCGGCCGCCGCCCGCCGGACACCGGCCACGCGGGCCGCCAGCTCGGCGTAGTCGGCCGCGGTGACGGCGCGCAGGAGCCGGCGGCGCGGGGCCAGCGGGGCGAGCTGGCGGACCTCGTTCATCGACTCCGGCTCGACCCCGCCGGTCGCCGCGATCGGGTTCCGGACGCGGGTGACTCCCCCGCTCCTGGTGTCGTCCCCCTCCCCTGACGCCTCGCGGAGCGCCGGCGCGGCACAGCAGAGGACGAGATGGGCGATGGCCTCGGCTCCGACGTTGCCGGCGACGCCGTTGCCGACCCGGTACGCGACCTCCAGCGTCGCGCCCGCCGGTGGGCGCGCGCCGTGGCGCCCGTCGCCGAACCGCAACGCGAGCCGGCCGACGCCGTCGGCCCCCTCCTCCAGCTCGCCGACGAAGTGCCGGTCCCGGGGGCCGCTGGACAGCAGGTCCCTGCGGGGCGTCCACTCCACCTGACGCTCCACAGTGGACACAGGGTCGGCAGGGTCGGCAGCGTCCACAGTGTCTTTCGAGACGGCCACGAACCGGTCGTCCGGAGCCAGGACCACGACGGCGGGCAACGCCTGACGCGGGTCGGTCGTCACGGCGGCGCGAGCGGACCCGGTGAGCACGGGCGAGGTAGGGCGCAGGCCGGTGGCGTAGGTGTCGCCCCAGCTCTGCGCGATCTCCCAGACGACGCCGTCATCCAGCACGGTGCCGGCGCTCGCCCTGGCTGCCAGCACGGCGAGGCGTTGGATCTTGCCGCCCAGCAGTTCGGCGCGCCGGGCGAGCAGCTCACGCAGCGCCTCGACCGGCCGGCCCGTGACGTCGAGGCCGGCGAGGGTCTTCTCGCCGAACAGGACCGTCAGTTCGGCGAGTTGGGCCGGTGTGAGCGGCCGGCCAGCCCGGACCTGCCGCCACAGCTCCTCCAGTCGCGCGCGGACCCGACCGGGAACCGCGTCCAGGAGCCGGGCCTGGGCGGCGGCCACGTGCTCGGGCAGCGGGAAGGGGACCCGCTGCGTCACCGGCGCGTGCCGCAGCACCGGGCGGAACGGCCGCCGCAGCGGCGGATACGTGACCTGGGCCAACAGCGCGCGGAGCGCGGCGTTCTGGTCGGCGGTGAGGGAGGGGACGACCACCTCCCGGTTCTCCTGGCCCGGTTCGAGCGTGATCGTGATGCCGGCTCGCGCGACGGCCGGCTCGCCCAGGACGTCGTTCAGCTCCCTGACGTCGTCGGGTGTCAGCGCGACGCGTTCGTCAGTGTCCCGGATGAGCGACTGGACGAGCGCCACGGCCGGGTCGTCCTCCCGTCGGTCGGCGCAGCCAAACGCCGGCGGCGCGCAGTCGGGCGGGGTGACCGGGGCCGGCGGGACGGTGATCTCCTCCGGCGCTCCCCCGCACGCGGTGAGGTCGCGGCCGTGGTCGACGAGCACCACGTTGCCCCGCGCCACGCTGACGTCCTCGATGAGGCAGCAGTCGGGTCCGCCGCGCGCCGACAGGCAGAGGTCGAAGGTCAGGGCGTCCTCGACGTCCCAGGTGACCTCCAGGACCGGCTGGTCGTACAGCTCGTCGACGGCCGGCGTGACCGAGGTGAGCCGGACCGCCTGGCGGTGCCGGGGGTCGGCGTCGGCGGGCGATCCGGTGCGTGGCCCGCGCACCTCCTCGAACACCAGCAGGTCGCCGGGGACGAGTCGGAGGGCACGACGCCGGTGGGTGCGGGCGCTCGTCGGCGCGTCCTCGGCCTCGGCCTCGGCCGTCGCGCCGGCCTCGCCGGCCTCACCGATCGCCTCAGTCGCTTCGGGCGCTTCGATTGGGTCGCCGTTGGCTTCGTCGTGCTCCTGGCGTCGCGGACTGGCTGAGGTGCGGACGTCGGCGGTCTGCCGGACCCACTCGTCGCGCAGGGTCGCCGAGGTCGACCCCCGGGGGAGGCAGCACTCCGCGTCACCCCACGTCCACAGGCGGATCTCGTTGTGCGCGCGACGGAGCGTCAGGTCAGCGCGGACCAGGGGCTCGAAGACCTCCAACGCCGTGCCGGGAGGCAGGTCCTCCAGCTCCTCGTCGGAGAGCGCCGGCCCGAGCCTCGGGCGCTGGACCGGGTCGAGGTGGCTGACGTCGATCGCCGCGAACCGGAAGTCGTCCGCCGTCAACGTGAGGTCCCTGGACGTCTCCAGAGCCACGAAGGCCCGCGCGTTGCAGCCGTCGTGCATGGCGTAGTCGACCAGGCGCGCGTGCCGCCGCACCGAGACCCGACGACGGGCGGTGTCCAGATACGCCTCGGTGGCCACCGCGTCCTGGTAGTAGCTGAGCTGGTCGCCGACGTAGGCGAGCACCTCGACCAGCGTGACGCCGAGGTCGGGCGCGTGTCGCTCGACCCACTCCGGCACGGTGAGCATGAGCCGGTCCAGCAGCAGGCGTCGCAGGCTCTCGTAGTCCCTGGCCGTGTAGTTCACGGCGGGGGCCGGCCGGACCTCCGGAGGGCACTGCGCCGCGGCCTTACAGTCCACATCGGACGGACACGAGCCCCGGAAGTCGAACCGCGCGCGGTGGTACCGGAGGTCGAATCCCGGGTACGGCTCCGTCCCCGGTCGACCGTAGGCGTCCGGCCTGACGACGCTCAGCTCGTAGGTGGAGGTGTCACCCCGCCGGTCGAGGGTGACGTGCGCGCGGTCGTCGACGTCGGGTTCGTCGTGGCTCTCCACGCGCACGTCGACGGCGGTGAGGCCACGGACGCGACGTCCGCCGTCGATCCGGATGTTGGCCGGCTGGAGTTGCTTCGGCGCCTTGCCCAGGAAGGTCAGGGTGAGCGTCAGGCCGTCGTCGCCGACCTCCACGCTGTCGATGCCGTTGCGGTTCCGCGCCCGCACCCGAGCCCGGCGTCGGTCGACCCCGCACTCCACCCCGGCCCGGTCGGTCGGATCGCTGGTCGTCATCACACTCCCCTCCTCTCGAACACGTCGTCGCGGCGGGTCCCGGTGGGCAGGACGACGTAGCCGAGGTGGACCCGGACCACGGTGTCCTCGCTGACCACCTCCAGCGACGCGATCTCGATGACGTCGCCGAGCCACCGCTGGAGGCTGGCCTGGACCGAGAGCTGGAGCGCGGAGGCGAACTCCGGGCTGGTGGGCGCGAACACCAGGTCGAGCAGGCCGCAACCGAAGTCCGGGCGCATGACGCGTTCCCCCGGGCTGGTGAACAGCAACTGCTCGATCATGTCGCGGACGTGGTCGTCGTACCCGACCTCGGCGGTGCGGCCCCTGCTGTCCACGCGGAACGGGAAGGCCAGGTCGGTGCGTCCCGGCCCGGTCCTGGCCGGCGCGGGGTCCACCCGCCGTCGCGTGGAGCGCCCGCTCACTGGCCCACCGCCCGTTGTTGGACCACCACGACGTGCGGGGCTCCCTGCGGGATCCGCTCCGCGCTCTGGCACAGCCCGACCGAGCCGTCCAGGATCGCGGGCGACCCGTTGACCCTGATCCGGCCGGAGGGAGTCACCCAGCGCACGGTGACGCAGGGCTGCGGCTTGGAGCCGACGGTGAAGCCGCATCCCGTGACCGCGTGGACGTCGGCCAGCGTGGCCACCGGCTGTCCGCCGACGAGCACGCGGGACTGGGACGGCGAGACCGTGACCTGCCCGCCGTGGGGGCAGGTCACCGTGGCGTTGACGTGCAGGAGGTTTCCGGGCACTGCTTCTCCCCCCTCAGGTCACGACCAGCGCGCCCTGGTTGACGGTGACGGTCCCGCCGACCAGCGAGATGGACGCGCCCTGGCCGGTGGTGATGACGATTCCCTTGTCGCTGACGGACAACATCGCGCCGGAGGCGGTCTTCAGGGTGATGCCCATGCCGCCCGGCTGGTCGGACAGCACGACGGTGTGCTGTCCCGTCGTCTGGAGCACGATGTTCGGCGACTGCGGCGGCCCGGTGTGCGCCAGGGGCGGCACCTCGGCGGCCGAGCCGTACCAGCAGCCGCTCCAGATCGGGTAGTTCACGTCGCCCTGCTCGAACTCGATCCACACCCCCGCGCCCACCGGCGGCACGACGTACTGGCCCATGCCCGGCCCGGCGACGGGGAGGCACGGCATCGCCCACGAGGACGGGGTGTTGCCCAGCACGTCGGGCACCTGGGCCTGGATGCGGGCCAGCCGCATCGGGTCCACATTGGTCACGACCGTGCCCCGGTACTTGCCGAGGTACCGGTTGGGTTCTGGGCTCATCGGCTTCCTCCGGCTCGTCGGGTGGGTCGGTGGGTCGGCTCGTCGGGCGGCTCACTCAGCGGCGGGCGGATTCAAGGGCGGGCGGATTCAGGGCGCGGGCGGGCTCAGGGGCGGACGGTCGGGTGCAGCGGGATCAGGCCCTCGCGGGCGAGGGTGAAGTTCTGGGTGTAGGAACCGCGCTGGAGGTTGTGGGTGACGCTCTTGACGTAGTAGAGGCCGTCGTAGGCGATGCCGGCCCCGCGCACGCCCACCAGCTCGCGCGGGCGGAGCACGTGCCCGTAGCGGACCACGTCAAGCTGGCCCGACCCGGAGACCGCGTCCGCCGACTCGGCCGCCATGGCCAGGGTCTGGGCCAGCGCCTGCGGCGTGTCCTTCTTGGCGGTGTCGGCGACGACCTTCTTCCGCAACGCGGGCGCGGGGCGGACGGTCAACGGCGGGCGCAGGACGCTCACCTCGGGGACGGGCAGCGGGGCGGCCACCCTGGTCGCCGGGATCTGCACCCTGGCCATCGGCTCCTCGCGCGCCGACCCGTCGAGCCCGAACGTCATTTGGTCCACTGTGGACAGACCATCGGCGTTGACCGTGAGCGCCGGCTGGGGAACCCCGAGCCGCACCTCCGGCCCCCAGTAGCCCCGGCTCACCCCCGGCGCGGGGCCGGGGTCGAGGTAGAAGACGTAGCCGTTGGCCTTGGCCAGCTCGGTCAGGTACCCGAGGTCCGTGCCCTTCTGGAACTCGATGCGCTGGGTCGGCATCGGGGCCTGCGGGAACAGCTCGGGGATCACCAGCGGGGTGATGCCGTAGCCCGCGTACCGCGCGATGATCGCGGACACCCGCGCGGCCGGCGGCATCGCGGGGAACGGCACGCCCTCCCGCTCCTCCAGGTCCATCAACACGGTCAGGTCCTCGCCGGTGACCGTGAGGGTGGACTGACCGGGCTGGTTGCTGACGCCGACCTCCTGCCGGACGCAGATCCCGTCCATGAGCACCGTGGGGGTTCCGCGTACCGTCACCACCAGGACCACGCGCGTCGGCGGGTCGAAGAACCCCGCTGGTAACAACGTGGTGCGGATCAGGCCCCTGGTCGACAGGTCGAAGGAGAGCTGGAACCCGCTGCGCTGCCCCGCCGTCACCGTCACCTGCGCGGACAGCAACGCGTCGGTGACCGGTCTGGGCACGGGCGCGGGAATGCGCGGTCCCATCAGCAGGGTGAGGTGGATCGGCGCCAGGTCGGCCATGTGCTACCCCTCCGCCGGGGCCGGCACGCCCGCCGGCAACGTGACGCGCAGCCGACGGCCGGGAACCTCGGTCAGCTCGCGGGGGTGCAGCACCCCGTTGGCGTCGGCGATCCGCCACCACTGCCCGGCATCGCCGAAGTGCCGATCCGCCACCAGTTCCGGCCGTTCGCCCTCGCTGACGACGTGGTCGGCGATCGCGGTGAACTCGCCGGGGTCGGGTAACAGACGGCGGCCCACATAAGGAATCCGACGACCGTCCGGCGTCACGTGCACCGAGGGCGCCACGTCGTGGTAGCGGCTGGTGCGCGGGTACGACGACGGCGTGGGCAGGGCGTCCAACGGGTTCACGGTCATCGGTTCTTCCTTCCTGACGCCCCTCGGCGCCCCTCGGCGCCCCTCGGCGTCGGTAGACGCCGCTAGAGGCCGCGCAGGCCCAACGACTCCAGCCGCCCGGCCGACGACCGGACGTACCGCTCCTTCTGGGACAGGTGGGCGAGGTACAGCTCGGATCCCCGGTGCCCGGCCGGCAGGTCGTTGACGGACAACACCCGCAGTCCCACGCCCACGGAGGCCCGGATGGGGTTGAGGTCGGCGTCGAACGCCTCCTCGGTGACGGTCAGCTCGGTGAGCCGCACCGGCATGACGCGCCGGGCTCCCCACACGAACAGCGTCAGCGGGCTCTCGATCGGCGTGATCTCCAGCGTTCCCGCCGCGGCCAGCGCCTGGTTCGCCCGCAGCCGGCCGCTGGTCGGGTGGACCAGCATCTCCAGGTCCGCGAGCTGCGGGTGGATGCCGTCGGGGGCGGGGACGTCGAGCTGGTCGGTCGCGTCGATCTCGGCGACGAACTTCCACGTCTCCACCGCCGGGCCCTTGAGCCGCAGCGCCTCGGTCCGGTCACCCTGGTCCGCGCCGGCGGCCTGCGGGGCCAGCGACCGCTCCAGCGTGTCCGGGTTGAACTGGAGCACGATGACCCGCTGCGGCGTCCCCCGCTCCGGGTCCACGATGACGATCCCCGCCCGCACCGGCTTCCGCAGATCCGCATACCTCGTCACGTCCGCCCCCTCCGAGACTCCCTGGACACGCGCACGGCAGGTCCGCACTCCTCTTCCAGGGGAAGCGGATGCCAGCGGTCCAGGTCGTCGGTGATCTCGAACCGGTGGAGTCGGGACAGCCACGGATCCTCGGCACAGGCAGTCACCCGGTTCGTCGCAGGAAGATCGCGGAGGAGAAGCCGGCGGATTCTTTCGCTGCTGACATCCGTCTCACCTTTCTGGCCAACGACGACGGTCTCAACCGCCAGGCGCGAAAGGCAGCCGCTGCTCATGGCCCCACCACACCGACACGCTGGCGGACCATGAGCGTCTGGTCCGGCCGTGGCCGCCCAGTCGTCGGGTGCACCCACATCTCCCGGGCGGCCTGCTTCCCCGGGTCCGCGTGTCCCGTCACGGCTCCCCCACCCCCGCCTCGTCGTACGTCGCGAGCATGTCCTCAGCCGTCTCGCGGACCGCCTGGTCCTCGTCCGTGGCGAGGACGTGGCGCAGGAGCGGCCGGTACTGGGGCCAGGGGGTGTGCAGCATCGCCCAGATCGCGAGCCGACGCACGTCCGGTTCCGGGTGCCGGAGGACGTCCGCCACGCGTGCCACCACCCGGTCGTCGGGCTCGGGCGGCGCGCCGAGGGTGAGCCGGTTGACGGCACGCGCCAGCTCGTCGGGGTCCCGCTCCCGCTCGACGGCCGAGAGCAGTTCCTCCAGAGGGATGACGTCGAGATCGCGGGCCATACCGGACAGCAGGTGCTCGGCCCGTTCCGGATCGCCCGCCTCGACCTGCACGAAGCAGTTCCACGTCAACCCGTCCTCGACGTAGAGCAGGACGACATCCGGTTCCACCTCCCAGGTCATCTCCACGATGGTCTCGCCGAAGCTCTCGCCCTCGGTCTGCTCGGTGCGACCGAGGTACCGCCAGCCCCGGGCTTCGGCGTAGGCGCCCACCTCGTCGTCGGCGGGGAACTCCCGGAGGACGAGGCGGCGGGACAGCTCACTACTGGTGTTCATCTCACCTGCTCAGCACGGACAGTGGATGGGTGGCCGCGTAGTCGGCCGGCACGGCGTAGATCCGGTGTAATCGTTCCCGAACCTGCGCCATCAGAGCGCGCTCCCGCTCCTCGGCGGTGCCCTCGTTCAGGCTTCGGAGGTCGCGCAGACTCTCCACCCACAGTTTGATCATTTCTACCTCCGCCCGCATGAGCGTCTGCGCCTTCGCGGTCAGCGTCCCCCTCCGCACCAGATAGTCGTGGAGGTCGTCCGCGGCGCGCTGGGCTCCTGGCGGAGCCATCGGGAGCCGCCGCACCGCCTCCGGCAACGACATCCGCTGCCGCTGGACCAGGTCCAGGGCCATGGCGTGGGTCGCGGCGGCGGCGACGTTGCGGTGGGACTCCTGGAAGACGACCCAGGTCGCGAGCTGCGCGGACTCCTGGGCGTACCGGCCATGAGGCACCTGGCCCCGCAGGAGGCCCATCGCTCCGACGGCGAGCGCCTGTTGCTGCCCTGGCCGGGTCAGCCTCGCGAAGAGTCGCAGCTCCTCGTAGTTCAACGCCTTCTCCTGGGTCTGTCGGGGCTTCCGGAACAGCCTGCGCATGAGCACCAGGCGGTTCCGGGACTCCGGGACGACACCGCGCGGCGGCGCCGGTTGACGGCGGCGCACCTCGATCGGGTCCTGGCCGGCCCGCTCGAAGCTGATGACGTCCTGCCTCCCGCGTCCCAGTGCCGGGAGCGACCGGAAGTGCGCGAGAACCTGGCCACCGGGTGTTCCCTCGGGGATGACCTGGTTGGGCCTCCCGGTCTGGGGGTGGGGCCGCTGCACGACCTGTTGATGGGCGGGCACCTGCCGCTGTCGTCGCATCCCGGAGCGGACGATCTCTCCCGACACCTGGCGGACGAACAGCAGGAGGCGGTCGACGTCGACCGTGACACCCGCGATGACCTCCGAACCCGGGTTGAGGAAGGCGCGGATGTCGAAGGCGCGCCCGCTCCCCATCTCCAGGCGGGTGAGGCGGTACCAGGCGCGCAGCGCCGCCAGCGTCGCCCGCAGCAGGACGCCGCGAATCCCCATCCGGAGGAGGCGTTGGAGGCGGGGGCGGATGCGGGCGACGATGAGGTCGAGGCGGCGTTGCTTGGCGGCCGGGGAGTTTTGCCGCTCGTGGTCGCGGCGGCGTTGGGCCTGGCGGCGGCGGAGCCGGTCGCGGAGGCGGTCGCGCGTGCGGCGGTAGCCGTCGCGGAGCCGGCGGGCGCCGTTGGTGAGGGCGCGGCCGATCCGGGTGCTGGCGAGGCGGCGGCCGAGGGCGCGGCCGGCGGCGCGGACCCTGCGGAGTCCACTTCGGACAGCACCGCGCATCTGGTCCCACCGCTGGCGGAGGGGGCTCGCCGGGCGGGTGGGGCGACTCGGGCGCGCGGGACGGGGCCGGCCTCGCCCGGCCACGGGGCGTTGTCCGGTGGCGCGCGCTGGTTCGACCCGGCGTGTGGTGTCTCGGCGTCCCGCGACCCGGCCCCGCGTGCCAGCCGTCGGGGTGCCGGGACGACGCCGGGCGCCGACTCCGGTGCGGGCGCGCGGGGGACGTAATGCCTGGCTGGCGGCGCGTAAGCCCTGGCGGGCGCGATTGACGGTCTGGCCTGCCGCCCGGCGTGCGCCACGACCGGCGCGCGTCAGGCCACGCATGATCTTCTGGGCGATGCCGCGCAGCGAGCGGCCGACGCCCTTCGCCGCCGCGGCCAGCCGGGTCATCAGGAAGTTGCTGACGAAGTCCAGCAGCGCCACCACACCGGTGGCGACGGCCTGCGCGAACAGGGGGGCCGCCGTGCCGGAGCGGACGGCCTTCAGGAACGCCATGAACGCGCCGATCGCGGCGATGATCCGGCTGATCGTCCCCCAGGCGGCGACCAGGCCCTGCACGATCGCGAGGACGGCCCCGGCGGCCGGGACGATCAGCGAGATCAGGCGCTCGATGACGATCGAGACCAGGATGCCGGGCAGCGCGGAGACGAGGGCCTCCCAGACCATGCGACCGATGCGGGCCATCGAGAAGCAGCCGCGGATCAGGACGTCCATGACCGCGCGGCCGAGCCCGAGGATCTGCTCGACCTTGTCGGTGAACCACTGGCGGACCGCGGTCTTCACCGCGTCCCACAGGTGGTCCCGGATGCCGTCGCGGGCCGCCACGCCGAGTTTGCCCAGCCAGCCGCCGGGGTCGGGGGCGATGTCGGCGACCAGGGCGGCGAACTCCCCGAGGAGCTGGATCGCGGCCCTGGCGAACTCGATCGCGGCGTTCACGGCGGAGCGCACGACCTCGACGGCGGCCCTGAGGCCGGCCTCCAGCGCGTCAAGCAGCCTGGTCAGCCCCTCGGCGAGCAGGTTGAGCAGGGCGGTCACACCGGCCTTGAGGTCGTCGGCGATGCGGTTGACCGTCGCGATCGCCGCGTCCCGTACCTCCTCGATCCCGCGTCGGATGCGCGCGGCCAGTTCGGGGAAGAAGACCGCCAGCCCGTCGCAGAGTTTGATCAACGCGTCGGCGAGGGTGTTGATCAGCCCGACGACGATGTCGCGGGCGGCGTCGATGAGCCGGGTGACGAACTCGGTGAAGCCGTTGATGATGCCGGTGACGACCCGTCGCGCCGCCTCGAAGACGGCGGTGACGGCCTCGACGAGCGCGTCGAAGAACTGCTCCACTTTGGACGAGATCCAGCCGAGGATGCCCTCGGACTCGCGTTGCTTGCGCTCTCGCTCCTTGCGGGCCTTCTCCTCGGCCTTCTCCCGCTCCTGACGGATGCGGTCGTTGTCCTCCTGCTTCCGGCGTTCGCTCTCGCGGTCGGTCTCGGTGCGCTTGCGCTCGATGTCGCCGCGCGTGCGGGTGTGCTCGGCCCCGGCCTTGTCGTTCGCCTCGCCGACCGCCCGGTCCTGTTCGGTCCGCCACTCCTCACGGCGCGCACGGGACTCCTCGGCGACCCGGCCCCGCTCCGCGGTCTGCGCCTCGGCCTTCTCGGCGACCGTCCTGGCGACCTCGGCCTCGTGCTGGGCACGCGCCTGCGCCGCGCCCTGCCGTTGGGTGTCGTGCTCGCCGGCCATCCGCACCTGGCCCTGGCCGACGGCGGCCTGGATCTGCGGCCCTCGTTCCTGTTGGGCGACCACGGCCACGCCCGCGTCAGCTCCGCCGGGTGCGCCGGCCGCGCCGCCGGCTCCCGCGCCGGGGGCGGCGGCCGGTCCGGGTCCGGCGCCGCCCGAGGGGCCGGCCGAGGTCGGGACCTGGGCGGTCAGGGTCTCCCCTGGCACGTCGGGGTAGATCTGGTCCTCGCCAAGCGGCTGTGCCGCCGCCTCCCGGCCAGAGGACAGGATCTCCTGCGAGGTCTCCCGCATTCGCGCCGTCTGTTCGTCGCCGCGCGCGGGGTCGCTCTCGCCGGAGAGTTCGAGTCTCGGCGCGGGCCCGACCGTGGTGTGCAGCGCGGGGTCGGTGGTGGGAACCGAGTTGACGGCGTTCTGGACGTTCCGGATGTCGCGGTCGGTGACCCGGCCCTGCGGGTCTCCCGCCACGTGCGGGTTGGCGGCCCGCTGCGCGGGATTCGCGCCCGGCGCCTGGTGTGGTCGGGCGACCTGCTGCTCCCGTCCTCCTTCGGCACCGACCCGTTCCCGACGCGCCTGGGGCGCTTCGGGGGGTGGGGCGACCTCGGGCGGACCGGAGAGGGTCCGGGGCGCGCCGGAGGGACGCTCCATGGTCGGTGGCGCGCCCTGGAGGGCCCCGCGCTCCTCACCGACGCTCCGCCCCACTGCACTGTCCACAGTGGATAAAGCAGGGACCATCTGGTCCGGCGGCAACTGGCCGACGGCGGCGAGGCCGGCTCGTGGGTCCTGCCCGGAGAGGTCCGGGGCCGCCGGCCGCTGCTCGGCCGGTGGCGGAGCACCACCGCCGGCGGCCACGGCACCGCCTCCTCCGGCACCGCCGCCCTCCTGGACGGCTTCCGTCGTCGGCTCGGGAGGTCCGCCGCAGCCACCGCCGCCCGCTTCCAGCGACGCATCCGGCGCGGGCGAGCCCATCGGCGCACCCGGGACCTGCTCTTCCGTTCCCGCAGGACCACCTGTGCCGGCAAGGCCGGGCGAGGCCACGTCGGATTCTGGTTCACCGAGCGGGCTTCCACCGCCGACCGGAGCACCACCGCCAAGCCGCGCGGGCGCGTCGGTCCCGGGGGCTCCGGGAAGACCTGGTCCCCTCTCCTGGCCCGCTGGTCCGGTGGCGACGTCACCGTCCCTCGCCGAGGCCGGTGGCTCCGCCGGCTCACCTCGCGGCCCAGGATCAGCGGCTGGCCCCGCCGGTTCCGGCCCGATCTCCTCGTCCACCGGCCGTTCGGCGGGAACGTCCTCCTCCGGCGCGGGTTCGGGTGGCCGTTCCGGCTGGGGAGACGGCTCCTCAGCCTCGGGTGCGGGTTCGGGCTCCCGTTCGGGCTCCTCACCGGCGGGCTCCTCCCGCTCCCGCTGCTCCGCCGGCGTCGGAGGCGGCGCGGGGAAAGAAGGCGCGTCGGCCGGGCGCGGTGGTGTCCCATTGGCCGGCAACGCGATCTGGTCGGCGGTGGGGACCCGGGAGACGTCGAGATCGCTCGCGGGGAGATGATCCTCGGGCCGGAGACCCGCCGACGAGGCCGGTTCCCCGTCACGCTCCTCGTCCGAGGTCTGCTCGGCCGGCGGCACGTCCACCTCGGTGTCCGCGCCCGGCTCCAGGTCGAGCGGCTTCTCCTCCTCGCGTGGCGGTTCCTCCACGCCGAGCCGGTCGAGCAGTCCGTGGTGCGCCAGCGGGCTTTCCGGCTCCTGGGCGACCGCCTCGGCCCGCTCCGGTCGCCCGACTTCCGCCGTGGGCTCGACGGTGCCCGCGTCGACCACGGGTGTCGCGCCGGCAGGTGGACCCTGGCCGGGCGGGGGTTGCGCGCCCAGGGCACCCGGGGCCTGTGCCACGGGCTGCGCGGCGATCTCGTCCTCGGCCCGCCGCTCCTCCTCCGACCACCCGTCCTCGTCCTTGTCTTTGTCTTCGTCCTTCTTGTCGTCCTTCTTGTCTTTCTTGTCCTTCTCCTTCTCGTCCTGGTCGCCGTCCTCGTCCTTCTTCTTGTCCTCGCCGTCCTTGCCGTCCTCGCCGTCGTCCTTGTCGTCCTTGTCGTCCTTGTCCTTGTCGGCGTCCGGATCCTCGACGTCCTTGTCCGGGCCGGGTTCCTCGCCGGGCGCGGGCTCCTCAGCGGGCTCCCCGGAACCGGGCTCCTCCGCGCCCGGCTCCTGGGTGCCCGGTTCCGTCCGGTCGTCCGGTTCCCGTCCCGGCTCCGGCCGGGGCTCCGCGCCGTCCGTGCGCTGGTCCCGCTCGTCCTCGCGTTCCCGCGCGTCCTGCTCCGTGTCCGCGTGACGCCGCTCCTCCGCCTGGCGGCGGAGGTTCTCGATCCACTCGACCACGCCCGTCACGGGTTCGGGGACGACGGGGGACGCCTCACGCGGACCGGCCCCGCTCTCGGCCTCGGCCGTCAGGGCGCGGAGACGGGCCAGGTCTCCCGACGGCAGGCGGGTCTCCAGCCGCTCCACCACCGATCGGCGCAGTTCCGGGGTGAAGCGGGCGAGCTGGGCGCGGACGCGGCCCGACGCGTCGGTGGGGTCGCCCCGCAGGCTGCGCAGGACCCCGGCCACCAGCCGGTCGACCAGGGTCGCCGGGTCGAGGTGCTCGGTACGCATCCGGTCGGCGTCCACCGCGGCGTACCGGAGCCAGGCGGCCGAGTTGGCGCGTTCGCGGGGTTCGGTCCGCTGCCCGTCCTCGGCTCCGGCGATCCGCTCGGCCTCCCGCTCGACGGCTTCCTGGGGCAGGCTGACCGCTCCGGCCTCGCGTCCGGCGACCAGCGCTCCGGACGGGTCGGGCACCTGCACGGTGTGCAGCAGCTCGTGTGCGAGCAACCGACGTCCCGCGACGGTGCCCGGCTGGAACGCTCCCCGCGCGAAGAAGATGTCCTGCCCGACGGTGACGGCGTCCGCGCCGACCAGGTCGGCCAGGGCCGCCGCGTCCTGGTCGGTGTGGACGCGGACCCGGCCGAAGTCGTGCCCGAGCGCGGCCTCCATGTCCCGGCGCAGCCCCGGGTCGACCGGGTGTCCCGGCGCGGCGAGCAGGTCCCGCAGGTCCCTCGGCGTGCGGGACGACCGCCCCACGCCCTCCTGTCGCCGGTTCTCCTTCTTCCGCCCGGGGTCGTCGGCCCGGCGTGGCAGGGCCCTGGTCATCGCCGACCTCCCCCGTCGCGCCGCGTCAGTCCTTTGTAGACGGATCTGGCCAGCGCCGTGCCGAGCCGGCGAGGCGAGGACGTGGTGGGCAACGGGGGCAGTCCGGAGACCAGGTCGACGGTCCACTCCCCGTCGGGAACCCGCCCCACGCCGCGCTCGCGGACCAGGCGGCGCAGTTCCCGCTCGAACGCGCCCACCACGAGGTCCGCGTCCATCCCGGGAAACCCGTCGAGGACCAGCTCGCCGATCTCCACGTGCACGCTCGGGGCCGAGGGGCGGTCGCCGGGGTTCACTCCCATCCCGCCACCTCCCCCGGCGTCAGGGAGCGCTCCAGCTTGAGGTACTCCGTGCGGGACGCCGCCAGGAAGTGCCGCATCCCCACCGGGACGCCCTCGTCGGCCGCGAGGAACGCGGCGGACAACGCGATGTTGCGGATGCTGCCGCCGGCCACGGTGAGCTGCGCGAGCCGCTCCAGGTCCACGCCGTCGGTCGGGGCGGAGGGCGGGATCACCCTGCGCCAGATCTCGGCGCGCTCGGCAGGGCCGGGGAACGGGAAGTCGACCACGAACCGGATGCGGCGCAGGAAGGCCGGGTCGAGCGCCTTCTTCATGTTGGTGGTGAGGATGGCCAGCCCCCGGTAGGACTCCATCCGCATCAGCAGGTAGCTGACCTCGATGTTGGCGTACCGGTCGTGGCTGTCCCTGATCTCGCTGCGGCGGCCGAACAACGCGTCGGCCTCGTCGAACAACAGCAGCGCGCCACCGCGTTCGGCCGCGTCGAAGACCCGGCGGAGGTTCTTCTCGGTCTCGCCGATGTACTTGCTGACCACCTGGGAGAGGTCCACGACGAACAGGTCCACGCCCAGTTCCCCCGCCAGCACCTCGGCGGCCAGCGTCTTGCCGGTGCCGCTGGTGCCGGCGAACAACGCGGTGACCCCGAGGCCACGGCGGAGCACGGCCTCGAAGCCCCAGTCCTGGTACACCGTGGCCCGCTGCCGCACCTGGGCGACGATCTCGGCGAGGATCGCCCGTTGGGCCTCGGGCACCACGAGGTCGTCCCACCGGGCGCGGGGCTCGACCCGGCGTCCCAGCTCGTCGAGCGCCACCCTGGCCTGACGCAGGCCCGCCCGCCACGCGAGATCCGTGACGCCGTCCGCTCCATCCTCCACGGCCTCCTCGGTCGCGGCCCCCTCCACCACGGCGCGCCGGGCGGTGGCCCCGGCTGCGCGGATCACATGGGCCGGCAGGGAGAACTGCGCGACGAGCCGTGCCAGCTCCTGGTCGTCGGGGGTGTACTCCTCGGAGCGCAGCGCGGCGGCCCACAACGCGCGCTGCTCGTCCTCGGTCGGGGTGTCCACCGCGACGCGGACCCGGTGGCGCTGCTCCGTGCGCAGCGGCTCGTCGCTGGAGAGCACCAACGGCACGGCGAGCGCGTGCGCGAACATCTCCAGCGCGGCCAGCCAGTCCACAGTAGACAATGCAGAGCCGGAGAGCGTCGAGGACGCGGACGCCTCGCCCGCCTCCACCAGCAGCACCGCCGGGAGCAGCAGGGACTCCCGCTCCCACAGCCGGGCCGTGGCCTCCCGCTCCGCCGGGTCGGACGGCAGGTCGGCCGCCCGCAGCACGTACAGCGCGGCCCCGGCCTCGCTCGCGGCCGTCGCCGCCACCTCCCACCGCGTGTGCTGGTCGCCGCCCACCAGCTCAACGTGCGGACGCCCCTCGACCTCGTGCCAGGCGGTGCTGATCGCCTCGGCCGCCCGCCCGTGGGACGCGGGCAGGTCCGGCACCGGGTCGACCCTGGTCACCAGGCCGTGCAGTCGACTGTCCACATAGGGCACGCCAGCCAGGAAGTGCAGCACCCGCTCGTCGACGCGCAGCCTGCTCGTGGTGAGCGGGCCGTCGTCGGCGGGCTCCACCAGCCGCCACCGGCGCAGCGGGGCCACGGGGGTGAGGGCGCTCCAGTGCGCGTCGGGCAGGGCGGCCAGCGCCAGGGAGAAGGTCGGGTAGTCGCGGCGCGGGTCACCGCTGGCCGCCGCGCACCGCGCTCCCGCGCTGGAGTCCAACTCCGCCGCGCACGCGAGCACCAGCACGTCCCGCTCGAACGGGCTGAGGCCGAAGCAGGAGCACAACGTGCCGAGGGCGCTCGTCTCCGGGACCCGAGGAGCCTCGACCGGGGAGTCCCGCCGGCCCGCGTGCGCGTCCACGTGGGCGAGGACGGCGCGGACCGCGGCGGCGAGGGCGCGCTGGTGCGCCTCGCCTCCCGGAGCGCCTCCCCTGCCCACCTGTCCCCCTCCCCGCTCAGCCCATGTCGACCAGTGGCCCGGTGAACGCGCCGTCGGCGAAGTCCAGCGGGCTCTGCGCGCCGTCGACCTGGACCCGGACGAGGTAGCGGCCGGCGGCGACCGCGCCGACGGGCACGGTGAACTCCCGAACCGGCCCCGGCCCCTTCACCAGGGGAAACGGCGCGTCGAACTGGTAGCTGCGCGGATGTTCGCCGCCGCCGTGCTCGTCGAGCAGGAGCACCACGCGCTGGTCGACGCCGACGGGGATGTCCGTCCGCACCGCGACCCCGTCCCGTTGCCGACGGGCCTGGACGACACGCGGCCGGCGGACGTAGGGCACCGCGTTGGATTCGAGCCAGGGGCGCGTCACGGGCGGGTCGCCGAGGGACACGTCGTACCGGACCTGCACGCCGTGCGTCCCCGGGGTCAGCGACCGGGGCTGCCGGAGGACGACCCGGTCCTCCGCCAACCGCACGACGCTGGCCGGCGTCCCGCCGACCAGGGCGGTCATCCCCGGGCGGCGCAGGTTCGCGCCGAGCACGACGAGGTCGCGGTCGGCGGTGATCGGCCCCTCGTCCGGCAGCACGTCCTGCGCCGCGCCGGACGGGACGGAGAGGACGCGGTCGAGCACCGGGCGGACGAACGGCTCGACGCGGATCGCCCTGCGCAGCACGGGTTTGCCCGAAGCGGGAGTGGACCGGCCGTCCAGGAGCACGGCCGTGGCCTGGTAGGCGACCGACAGCGCGTACGGCGTCTGCAACATCGTCGACCACAGCTTGGACAGGTCGTCCAGGTCCATCTGCGCCGGCGTGAGGCGCACGCGTTGCGGCGAGGCGGCGAGGTCGCTTCCGGCGAGGTGGGCCCGTTGGGCCGCCGCCTCGATGTCGGCGCGGGACAGGACCGGCTCCTCGTGGAGGGAGCGGACGACGGCGCCGAGGAGCTGTTGCGGCACCAGCTTGGTCTCGTCGCCGAAGAAGCTGATCAGGTAGTGCAGGTCGATGGCGGCCTGGGGCCGACGCAGCGTCGTGCCGTCAGGTCCCCTGGTCGGCGCGTCCCGGTTGCGCATCGCCGCGTTGGGCGTGACCTGGTAGAGGAACACGGTGATCGTGGGTTCCTGGGGTGGCTCCGCCGGCGGCTTGCCCGGCACGACGTTGACCCCGTAGCCGATGTCGGGCGGCAGGGAGCGGGCCAGGAACAGCATGAGGGCTTCCGTGGCCGTGGCGACGGCGAGGACGTTGCTCATCGGCGCCCGCCCTCCCGGTCGAGGAACTGTTCCAGCGAGACGGTGGGCTCGGGCCGCCCCTGGTGCGGGGTGATCGGCTCGCCGCGCGCGCCGCCGCTGGTCACCTCCAGTCGGCCGATGGTCACCCGGACCGTGCGCTCCTGTGGGCGGGCGTGTGCGGCGCGGCGGGTCGGAGGAGCGGGACCGCGCCGCTCATCTGTCCACAAAGGACTCACTGTGACCGGGGTCGGCGCGCTCGGCGGCACGAGCACGCCGACCGCGTCGGGAGCGGGGGACGGGCGCTCGGTCGCCGGTTCCTCCCGGACGGCGGGTCGGGAGGACGACGGCGCCACCGGCGCCCGAAGCGCTGTCGCAACGACGAGGGGCGGTGATGGCGACGAGGTGGCCGGGTGTGACCTGTCGGGCTGGCTCCGCGCCGGTTCCGGCCCCACCACCCGCTCGTGTCCACCCGGCCACGCCGGGGCCTGGCGGTCGTCCGGCGGTGGTGGCGTCGGAAGTGGTGGAGCCGGCGGCGGGGCGGGCGCGGGTCGCGACGCGGGTGGGGCGTCGGGCCAGGACGCGGGCTCGAACACCGCGGGTTCGACGCGCTCGAACAGGTGCGGCAGCCGGGGGCGCACCAGCGCCTCCCCCTCGGGCAGGGCCGCCCCGGGGACGGCGCGGGCCACGAGCCGGTCGAAGAAGTCAGCCATGGCCCACCAACTCCAGGTAGTACCGCCGCCGCAGCGGGCTCACCGCCAAGACCTCCGCCTCGCTCCAGCCGTAGGCGGAGGCGAGCTGGTGCACGTCGAGCAGGGTCGCCCTGGCCCAGTGGTCCAGTTCGGCCCACAGGTGCGAGGCGATGTCCACGCTCGCCTTCGTGCGCTGCCCGCACTCCGCGCACGGCAGGTCCAGCCGGACGTCCGCGCCGGGGTCGGCCTCGGCCACGGCGCGGGCCACGCCGTCGCCCAGCTCGGCGGCCAGCGAACGCGTCAGCGCCGGGTCCGACACACCGTCCACCGCGAGCACGCAGCGCTCCAACAACACCGTTCTCGCCTCCTCGGCGGACCCGGCCGCGACCGCGGCGAGCAGGTCACCCGTGGTCGGCAGGCGGAACCGCACCAGACGCTCCCCGACCCGCACGGCGCGCGGCTCCTCGCCCGGGACGGGCAGCCGCAGGACGTTGTCGAGGTCGAAGTCGAACTCCAGCTCCTCGCCGCAGCCCGCGCACGTGACCCGCCCGTTCAGCCACTCGCCGAACAGCCGGCGGCGCAGGCCGAACAGGTCCAGGTCGCGCGCGCCGAGCGGGACGGCGAGGTGGTCGGTCGGCCGGCCGCCCCGCGCCAACGCGCACAACAGCAGGGACCGGTGGACGGCGTCCGCGCCGACGCCGGCCTCCCACGTGGCCAGCAGGTCGCTCACGAGGGCCATGGCTAGGCCGGGTGCTGGATCGACGGCTCTTCCGGCTCGGCGACCTCGTAGTCGCGCTCCCAGCCCTCGCACTCCAGCTTGAGGCTCTGGATGGCCACCGCGTTGGCGTTGGCGTCCAGCTCGCCGAGCACCTGGTACTCGCTGGGCCACGCGCGGTAGACCTTGTACGCCAACGCGACCTGCCCGGCCTCGTTGAGCACCTGGATCACGATGTCCTTGCGGAAGTCCCGCACCGACGACTCCGCGCCCCTGCCCTGGCCGACCAGCCAGACCTTGTTGGCCCACCGGTCGAAGTCGGGGTCGTGGGTCACGCCGCGCTCCAGCGTGATCGCCTCGAACTCGGTGCGGCCGGCCGACTTACGCGGCGAGCTGGGGTCGCCGCCGTGCCGGTGCTTGACGACCTCGGTGGTCCGCTTGAGCGGGCTGATCTTGCTGACGCCCGCCACCACGTGGCCGTCCCAGACCACGAGGAACTTGAAGTTCTTGTACGGGTCGAACCGCTGCGGGTTCACGGTGAACTCGGCCATGGGAATCCTCACGCCTCGATCCGACCGGCCATCTGCTCGATCTTGATGATCACGAACTCCGCCGGCCGCAACGGGGCGAAGCCGACCACGACGTTGACCACGCCGCTGTTGACGTCGTTCTGGGTCGTGGTCTCCGCGTCGCACTTCACGAAGTAGGCGTCGCGCGCCGACGCCCCCTGGAAGGCGCCGCGCTGGAACAGCCCGTGCAGGAACGCGCCCACGTTGAGCCGGATCTGCGACCACAGCCGTTCGTCGTTGGGTTCGAACACCACCCACTTCGTGCCCCGGTAGAGGCTCTCCTCCAGCATGAGCGCGGTCCGGCGGACCGGGAGGTACTTCCACTGGGAGGTGAGCACGTCCGCGCCGGCCATGGTCCGCGCGCCCCACACCACCGGCCCCACCACGGGGAAGGACCGCAGGCAGTTCACGCCCAGCGGGTTGAGCAGACCGTTCTCCGGGTCCGTCATGGGCACGGTCAACGCGCGCACCCCGGCCAGGCGCGCCTCGGTGCCGGCCGGGGCCTTCCACACGCCACGCTCGCCGTCGGTCCTGGCCATGATCCCGGCGACCGCCCCGCACGGCGGGAAGGCGCGCAGCCGTCCGGTGAGCGGATCGGCCAGGTGGAGGTGGGGGAAGTAGAGGGCGGCGTGGTCGCTGCGCGCCACGTCCAGCGTCGGCAGACCGGCCCGCGCGGCGTCCAGCGTGCGCCAGCGCGAGGGGCTGTCCACCAGCAACACCATCCGCTTGTCCCGGCACAGACGGTCGGCGGCGGCGAGCACGGCGACCATGTGGTCGTCGGACATCTCGCAGACCTCCGGCAACGCCAGCAGGTTGACGTCCTCCACGTCGCGCAGCGCGTGGAGGCCGGTCTTGCCGCTCTCGGTCCCGATGAGGTCGGTGTGCCTGGGGGCAGCGCCGTCCTTGCCCCTGCGCCCCTTGCCCTGTCCCTCGATGTCCCGCTCGTCGCCGAGCGCGTACGCGGTGACGTTGGGCGAGCCCTCCAGCCCGAGGGCGCCGCCGGCGCTGCCGCCGAAGTGCAGCACGGTCGCGGGGTCCGCCGCGCCGGCCACGACCTGGAGGCGGCGGCCCACGGCCGTCACGCGCGCGGCGCCGAAGGTCCGCGAGCCCACGTCGTCCGGCAGGGCACGGAGCTTGCGCTCCAGCAGCAACGCCACCTCGACGGGGGTGCGGGGTTTGGGGCCGTCCTGCCCGTCGACCCAGAGCTTGTCGATCGTCCACCTGCGATCGCCGATCGCGACCTCCAGCGAGCCCGAGAGGTCGGGGATCTCCGGGGGAAGTGGCCGGGAGAGCGTGCCGACCGGCTCGGGGCGGCTGCGGGGATCGCCGCCGGAGGCCACCGTCACCAGCGTGGAGCCGGCGTTGACGACGTCGACCACGTAGCGGGGGTGCGCGGGGTCCATGGACAGGTCGGTGAAGGTCTCCGCCGAGCCGCCGGCGTGGCTGACCTGGAGGTTGAAGGTGCCGTCCGGGGTGGGGGTCGCGTGGTCGACGGCGACCCGCAGCCCGTTGCCCCAGGTGCCCGGTTCCCTGGCCGTGACCGTGAGCGCGGTTCCCGGCTGGTCGCCGAGCCGGCTCCTCATCACCACCGAGGCCGCCTCCGCGCCCGAGGCCACCCGCACCACGACGGCGATGCCGCCGCCGTTGAGGAAGAACTGGTGCACCGCGTAGCTGACCGGGCTGTTGGCCGCCAGGCCGCCGAACCGGCGCTCGAAGTCGGCGAAGCTGGTCAGGGTGACCGGGCGGTGGACGGGGCCGCGCGCGGTGTAACCGACGAACGCGGTGACCGATGTGGACACCGCCGTGATGGTGCGGACGCGACTGGGCAGTTCCTCGATGTAGACGCCGGGATAGGTTGGCGTGACGGGCATGCCACCTCCACTCCTCGAAGCTGTGTGCTCGAGGAGGGAGGGCGCGCGCGGTCGAGTTTCCCTTGCGGGAAACGAACTCCAGACGAATCACCCCCGGGGGAAGCGGCTTCCCCCATTTCCCCTCACAGCACGCGGCTGAGACCCGGGACACAGTCTTGGAGCGGGGCCGGGAGCTGTCAACACGTTCCCCGAAGATGACGGAGCCGTCCCCGGTTTTTGACTCGAAAGGCCTAGCGGGGCGCGGACTTCCCGCTCGCGGCCGAACGGGCCGGGAGGCGCGTCCGACGACGGCACACGGGCGGTCGTCCACGCGGACGGACCAACCTGACACGACAACCCATGACCTCGGCGGGTGTCGCGGCCGGACCCACCCTCCCGGAAGGGAGCAGTCGGCTCCCACCCACTGGCCCAACGGCGTCCAGGGACGAGGTGGGCACGCTCAGAGCGTCGACCTGCCAACCTCGGCGGAGAGGTTGCCCCGTGACGTGACTCGTCGGTCATTCGGTGGTCCATCGTCATGCCACCGCCGAGGAAAGCCGCAGGACGGTCCACAGTGGACGATCAGTGCCTCGGGAACGGGGGTTGGCGGTCAGCGGCGCCGGCTGCCCATCAGGACCACGCGGGCGACCAGCTCGGGGTCGTCGCCCATCGGCACGTGACCGCAGCCCGGCAGAGGAACGAGCCGCGCGCCGGGGATCGCGCGCACGGCCCGTCGCGCCTGGGCCGGCAGGAGCAGGCGGTCCCGGGTGCCCCAGGCGATCGTCACCGGAACCTCGGGTGGCTGACCGGAGAACAGCGTGTGCCGCGCCGCCGCCGCGACGGCCTCGAACGCGGTGGCCGAACGCAGGGCCGCGACCTCCGCGACCACCATCTGGGCGGTTCGCACGTCGGGGCGGGCGTAGGCCACGCCGGCCATCAGGGCACGGCCCAGCCGGGTCCCGGCGAGCCGGCGGATCACGCCCTCGGGCACGCGCGTCGCGCCGAAGCGGAGGGCGGCCAGGAGGGCCAGCGCGTACGACCGCTCGGCCGGGGTCCAGAACCCGGCCGGCGCGAGCGCCGTCGCGCTACACGCCAAGCCGCGCTGCGCGAGCACGAGGGCGGTGAACCCGCCCAGCGAGTTGCCAGCCACGTGCGGGCGGTCGATGCCAAGCCGGGTGAAGAACGAGGCGAGGATGTCGACCAGCGAGTCGAGGGTGACCGGGATGTGCGGCGGGAACGGCGGCGACTGGCCGAACCCGGGGAGATCCACCGCGACGACGTCCCGGTGGGCGGCGAGGCGGTCGAGCACCGGCTCCCACGCCTGCCAGTGGTGCCCGAGGCCGTGCAACAGGACCAGGGGCTCACCCCGCCCCCGCCGCTCGTACGCCAGCTCCAGCACGGCGCCCGCGACCTGGGTCGTCATGGCGGCCACCTCCCCGCACCCACCCCACCTGTGGAGTATCCGTCACAGGACCGACTGACCAGGACCTTCCCGGGATCACCGAGGAACACACCGGCCACCCGGGTGAACTCACTGCCCGCGGTCAGTTCGCCGCGGGGAGGTTGGACAACACCATGCCAGCGACCTTCTCAGCGAACACACACCGATCCTTGTACTCAGGCCTGACCGCCCGAAACACGGTCACGTCAGCGAGGAACACCTGGGCGTCAGCGACACCCACATACACCCCGCAAGACATCGAGAACGACGCGATACGGAGGCCGGGATAGCCACTGACAGTAGTTTCCTGCGAGTTTCCAAACCGGTTACGCTGAGCATAAACGCTGTCCAACCCCTGCGACCCATAGGTCGTCAGCGTCATCGCCAGATTGTCATTCTTCCAGTTACACTTGGGCACACCCGACTCGGTCTTCCCCGGGCGCGGGTCGGAGGCACCGAGTTCCTGAAGCTGTTGGGACGTGATGAGCTGACACGGGTCAGCGACATCTTTCAGATTCTTGGGATTGACCACCCTGGGCACACCACTACTCGCCGTACTTCCGCTACTCGAAACAGCAGCCGCAGTGGCCCGACCCGGTGTCGTACTGGTGCAACCCGTCGAGGTCACCCCGAGCGCGAGCAGGCAAGCGACAGCGACAGAAAGGCGTCGTAGGTTGGACACGGTCACATCCGAGAGTTCTCTTCACATGTCTGCGGTCAATTCACTGCGGGGAGGTTGGACAACACCATGCCAGCGACCTTCTCGGCGAACACGCACCGATCCTTGTACTCAGGCCTGACATCCCGCCGTACCGTCACGTCGGCAAGGAACACCTGCGTCTCAGCGACACCCACATACACCCCGCAAGACATCGAAAACGATGCGATACGGAGGCCGGGATAGCCACTGACAGTAGTTTCCTGCGAGTTTCCAAACCGGTTACGTTGAGCATAAACGCTGTCCAACCCCTGCGCCCCGTAGGTCGTCAGCGTCATCGCCAGATTGTCATTCTTCCAGTTGCACTTGGGCACACCCGACTCGGTCTTCCCCGGGCGCGGGTCGGAGGCACCGAGTTCCTGAAGCTGTTGGGACGTGATGAGCTGACAGGGGTCAGCGACATCTTTCAGATTCTTGGGATTGGCCACCCTGGGCACACCACTACTCGCCGCGCTCACACTACTCGAAACAGCAGCCGCAGTGGCCCGACCCGGTGTCGTACTGGTGCAAGCCCCCAGGGGGAGCACCAGCACAGCGAAACAGACGGCGGCCACGGAGAATCTCCGTATCACGAACACAGGACGCACTGTTGGACGACAACCTTCTACACAACCCATCAGCGATCAGCCTGCTATAGGGAGGTTGGACAACACCATGCCAGCGACCTTCTCAGCAAACACGCACCGATCCTTGTACTCAGGCCTGACCTCCCGAAACACGGTCACGTCCGCCGAGAACACCTGGTTATCAGCAACACCCACGTAAACTCCACAGGACAGGCTCACCTGATTAAAACGCAGACCAGGGTAGCCACTAACCACCGTTTCAGCGGAGTTGTCGAACCGGACTCGATTGGCATAGACGGCACCCATCCCCTGATTCAGGTAGGGCACCAGACGTATCCTCAGATTATCGTTCTTCCAGATACAGGCTGGTCCCCCCGCCTGGGTCTTGTCAGGGCGCGGCTCGCTCGCGCCGAGTTCCTGGAGCTGTTGGGGCGTGACGAGCTGGCAGGGGTCGGCCACGGCCCCGACGTTCTTGGGATTGGCCACCTTGGGCACACCACTACTCGCCGCGCTCCCGCTATCCGAAACAGCAGCCGCAGTGGCCCGACCAGGTGTTGCGCTGGCGCAGCCCGTCAAAGCCACCGCGAGCACGAGGCAAGCAACAGCGACGAGGGGACGTCGTAGGTTGAACACGGTCACATCCGAGATTTCTCTTCACATGCCTGCGGTCAGTTCGCTGCGGGGAGGTTGGACAGCACCATGCCGGCGACCTTCTCAGCGAACATACACCGATCCTTGTACTCAGGCCTGACATCCCGCCGCACGATCACATCGACTGAGAGCACCTGCGTGTCCGAGACCCCCACCCACAAACCGCAGGACATACTCAACTTATCCGTTCTTAGTGCTGGGTGACCGTTTACGGTGGTTCGCTCAGACTCGGGCTTATCCTTATTTTTCGCCCAAACCACGGCAAGTCCATGACCTTGGACAGTGTCCGGCGCGAGGAGCACCCGGAGGTTGTCGTTGATCCAGTAACAGGTTTGTTCTCCCCATAGGGACTTGTCCATGTGGGGATCGCTCGCACCAAGTTCCTGAAGTTGTTGGGAAGTAAGAAGCTGGCACGGATCACCGATGGCTTTGAGATTTTTGGGATTGGCCACCTTGGGCACGTCGCCGTTAGCCGCACTTGCGGTGGCCGAGTTGCTCGGATTAGTGGCCCTAGAGGCTTGGCCTGCCGTCGGGCTGGCGCAGCCCGCCAAGGCTACTGCGAGCACGAGGCAAGCAACAGCGACGAGTGGACGTCGTAGGTTGAACACGGTCACATCCGAGAGTTCTGGTCGACCCGCCGACTGGTCTTCTAGGTTTTCGTGGAGGCCCGACACCACGAGGGTGCCGGGCTCTTCACATGTCTGCGGTCAGTTCGCTGCGGGGAGGTTGGACAACACCATGCCGGCGACCTTCTCAGCGAACATACACCGATCCTTGTACTCAGGCCTGACCTCCCGAAACACGATCACATCGGCGAGGAACACCTGCGTCTCAGCGAGACCCACATACACACCACAGGTCATCGAGAACGACGCGATACGAAGACCAGGATAACCACTGACAGTAGTTTCCTGCGAGTTTCCAAACCGGTTACGCTGAGCGTAAACGCTGTCCAGCCCCTGCGCCCCGTAGGTCGTCAGCGTCATCGCCAGATTGTCATTCTTCCAGTTACACTTCGGCCCACCCGACTCGGTCTTCCCCGGGTGAGGGTCGGAGGCACCGAGTTCCTGAAGCTGTTGGGACGTGATGAGCTGACACGGGTCAGTGACGGATTTAAGACTCTTGGGATTAACCACCTTGGGCACACCACTACTCGCCGTACTTCCGCTACTCAAAACAGCAGCCGCAGTGGCCCGACCAGGTGTCGTACTGGAACAGCCCGTCAAAGCCACCGCGAGCACGAGGCAAGCAACAGCGACGAGTGGACGTCGTAGGTTGAACACGGTCACATCCGAGAGTTCTGGTCGACCCGCCGACTGGTCTTCTAGGTTTTCGTGGAGGCCCGACACCACGAGGGTGCCGGGCTCTTCACATGTCTGCGGTCAGTTCGCTGCGGGGAGGTTGGACAACACCATGCCGGCGACCTTCTCAGCGAACATACACCGATCCTTGTACTCAGGCCTGACCTCCCGCATAACGATCACGTCGACCGAGAGTACCTGCGTGTCCGAGACCCCCAACCACAGACCGCAGGACATGCTCAGCTTATCCGTCCTCAGCGCCGGATGACCGCTAACGATGGTTTGTTCGGAGTCGGGACTACCCTTTTTTTTCGCCCAAACCACAGAAAGCCCATGACCTTGGACGGTGTCCGGCGCGAGGTGCACACGGAGGTTGTCGTTGGTCCAATAACAGGTCCGCTCACCCCACAGAGAATCGCCCGTCTGAGGATTGCTCGCGCCAAGCTCCTGAAGTTGTTGGGAGGTAAGAAGCTGACACGGATCGCCGATGGCCTTGAGATTCTTTGGATTGGCAACCCTGGGCGCGCCACCGTGAGCCACACCTGAAGTGGAGTCGCTCGGATTGCTGGCCCTAGAGGCTTGGCCCGGCGTCGTGCTGGCACAGCCCGCCAAAGCTGCGACGAACACAAGACAAGCAGCAACGACGGGAAGACGTCGTAGGTTGAACACGATCACATCCGAGAATTCTGGTCAGCCTGCTGGTAAGTTCTGGAGATCGCGTCGATCTGGTCGAGAATGTCCTGGAGCCGGCGCACCCCATCGTTGATGGCGCGCATCAGGCCACCCTCGGTGTCTTTCGCCCTTTCGCCCAAATTTTCGACCGCCCGCCTGCTGACCTCGTCGTTCCCCGGCGCGGGAATGTTTCCGAGAGATCGGGCTTCATCGTGTATGGCGAAGAGCTTGTCTCTGGCCTGCTGGATGCCCTCGCGGAGGGTTGGGAGCTGGTCGAGGTGGACGGTGAACGACGCCTGCTGGACACCCCCCGCGCCGTCGTTCACCCATGTCTGGATGGTGGGCATGTCTGGCAGGTCTAACCGGCCGGCGGAACCCGGGGCGTCGTCGGGCACGGGGTTCGCTCCTCTCCTGGCGAGCACTCTCTGAAGTCACGTGGTGCCTCATCGTGACATACGAGCGCCCGTCGCCGGACCAAGATCGAACAAGTGCCCCGCCGGACGTCCGTCCGTGCGGCGAAATCGCCACGTCACCGTGGCGCGGGAATCAGAACACGGACCAGCCGGTGAGGGTGCTGAACCGGTCCAGGGCCGCGACGCCGGCCACCGAGTTACCCCGGGAGTCCAGACAGGGGCTCCACACGGCGAGGGTCCCCCTGCCCGGCATGACGGCGAGGATGCCGCCGCCGACGCCGCTCTTGCCGGGCAGCCCCACCCGGTAGGCGAACTCCCCCGCCGCGTCGTAGGTGCCGCAGGTCAGCATGATCGAGTTGATCCGCTTGGCGTCGCTGCTGGACAGCACGCGCGACCCGTCGGCGCGCAGCCCGTGCCGGGCGAGGAAGAGCCCGGCCAGCGCGAGGTCCCGACAGCTCATCGCGAGCGAACTCTGCCAGAAGTAGTGCTCCAGCACGTCCGGGACCGGGTTCTCCATGTTGTCGTGACTGGCCATGAAGTAGGCCAGCGCCGCGTTGCGCGCGCCGTGCTCGGCCTCGGAGGTGGCCACCACCGCGTCGAAGTCGACGTCGGCGTTGCCGCTCTCCTCCCGCAGGAAGTCCCGCAGCGCTCCCCTGGCGTCGCGGGTGAGCGTCAGCAGCCGGTCGGTGATCACCAGCGCGCCGGCGTTGATGAACGGGTTGCGCGGGATGCCGTGCTCGTGTTCGAGCTGCACCAGCGAGTTGAAGGGGTTGCCGGAGGGCTCCCGCCCGACCCGCTCCCAGATCCGCTCGCCGTCCCTGGCCACGACGAGGGCGAGCGCGAACACCTTGGCCACGCTCTGGAGCGAGAACGGCTCCTCCCAGTCACCGACGCCGACGACGCGGCCGTCGAGGTCGGCGACGGCGAAGCCGAACTTGTTCGGGTCGACCTCGGCCAGCGCCGGGATGTAGTCGGCGAGGCGACCGCGGCCGATCTCCGGCTCGACCTCGGACTTGATCCGTTCCAGCAGGGCGAGGTGGTCCACGGTGGACAGTCTGAACCGTGGCGCGGGTTACGCGCGTCCCGGGGGTGGGCCCCGGCGAGGGGTTAGGCTGGGGGCCGCAGCGTCCCCGAGCAGGTTGGTCGACCATGTCCCGCCCACGCCCCGTGTCCCGCACGATCAAGCAGGCGGGCGAGCACGAGATCGAGATCAGGAAGTCGCGGTTCCTCTGCGCGGTGGCCAGGGTGGGCTCCGAGGAGGAGGCCAGGGCCTTCGTCCAGGAGCGCCGGCGCCTCCACTTCGACGCCCGGCACCACTGCTCGGCCTACGTGGTGGGCGAGGGCGGCCAGACCCAGAAGTCCAACGACGACGGTGAGCCCGCCGGCACGGCCGGCATCCCGATGCTGGAGGTGCTGCGGCACCGCGGCCTGACGAACGTCGTGGCGGTGGTCACCCGCTACTTCGGCGGGGTCCTGCTCGGCGCGGGCGGCCTCATCCGCGCCTACAGCGGCGCGACGTCGGAGACCATCGACGCGGTGGGCGTGGTGGAGCTGCGCCCGGTCCGCGTGGTGTCCACTGTGGTGGATCATGGCCGGGCCGGCCGGTTCGAGAACGACGTCAGGGGAGCCGGCTACGCCGTGCGGGACGTGCGCTACGGCGCGGACGTCCGCTTCGACCTCCTCGTGCCCGAGCCCGAGATCGACGCCTTCCGGACCTGGCTGGCCGAGAACACGTCCGGCCAGGCGACCATCACCCTCGGTGAGACGACGTACGCCGAGGTCGACGTCTAGGACGTGTCCGTGGACAGGACTGGGCGGTCTCGTCGTGGCGAGTGGCGGTCGCACGAAACTGCTTGAGCTGGAGGAAGCAGCGTTCGACGACATCGCGGCACGGGTACCTGGTGTGATCGGAGACGAGCGGGCGGCCACCGACTGCCCAGAACCCTGGTTGGAGACCGTCTTCCACGGCCCTTACCGTTGCGACAGGTCCCGCCAGACCACTCCGGCGCCGGCCTTGAACGGCACCTCAGTTGATCCCGCGACGCCTCGTCCACCCGTGGACGTCCCGTCGCGCCCGAAGCGGGCGGACGGCGGATCGATCGCCTACCACTGCTCCTCGATCAACTCGGGCACCACACCTCAGGGTCACCCCAGATCAGCCACACCAGCTTGAGGACACGGCTCAGGCCCGGCCCACGCCGCGATCCCCCAGCCAACCGGGCGGGCGGTCAGCGCCGGCGGCCGACCCCGGCGAAACCCGGCAGCCGCAGCAACTCGGGGCTGGTCTCGGTGTCCGGCCGCCAGGCCGCCAGGGGGACGAGCCCCGGCTCCACCAGATCGAAGCCGGTGAACAGGTCGAGCAGCTCCTCACGCGAGCGCAGCACCACCTGGTTGTCCGCGTTCGCGTAGACCGCCTGGAAGCGCTCCAGCACCTCGGGGGCTTGCCCGGTGAGGCTCATGTGCGACAGGGCGAGGTGGGAGCCCGGCGCGAGGGCGTCCCGGTAGCGGGCCACGATGCCCGCCGCGTCGTCGGACAGGGGGACGAAGTGCAGCACCGCCACCATCAGCAGCCCCACGGGCTGGTCGAGGTCGAGGAGCCGGGCGACCTCGGGGTGGCCGAGGACCCGGTCGACGTCACGCAGGTCCGCCCGCACGGCGGCGGCGTTCGGTTCGTCGGCGAGCAACCCCCGGCTGTGCGCCACGGCGACCGGGTCCACGTCGACGTACACCACGCGCGCGTCGGGCGCGACGCGGTGCGCCACCTCGTGCACGTTGCCCACCGTGGGGATGCCGGAGCCGAGGTCGAGGAACTGCCGCACTCCGGCGTCGACCAGGAACTGGACGGCGCGCCGCAGGAACGCGCGGTTGGCCCTGGCGCCGAGCACGGTGGCGGGCATCGCCGCGATCGCCTGTTCGGCCGCGCGCCGATCGCTGGCGAAGTTGTGCGTCCCGCCGAGGTAGTAGTCGTACATCCGGGCGGCGCTGGGCAGTTCCTTGTCGACCCGTTCGATGCCGACGCTGTCCGTGGTCTGGTCCGACTGGTCCACCGTTCCCCCTCACCGAGTCCACTGCCGGGGGTCGAACCTACTCCCGTTCGGCGCGCGGAACACGTGGACGGAGGGGACGGGTCTGGCGCGGGGTCCATGACGGGGAACCACGTCAGCGGTCGGCGGGTTCGTCGCGCGCACCTGTCCGGCGACCTCACGGCCGCCCGGCCACGCCCGAACCGATCAGCGAACCCTGACACGCCCGGTCATCGTTTGTCCACTGTGGACTAAGGTCCGAGAGGACCGGGAAGGACAAGGAGAAGTCACCCGTCCACGTCAACCGACCCGGCCGTGCCGCGAGACGCGCGCCCAGGGCACGACCGGGCCAGGAGCGGTGAGAAGCCGGCCAGGCGCGAGGAACACGCCCGACGCCGGTGCGCTCTCCCGTGCCGTCACCCCGTGAGCGGCGTTCTCCGGTCCACGCCGCGCCGGTCGTCGATCTCCCGCCATCTTCTGCCGTAGACCACGTCCACGATCTCGGGCCGTCCCAGGAAGTCCTGGGGGAATCCCAGATCCGTGCGGCTGACCGCGTCCAGCCTGGCGAGCTGGTCCTCGTCCAGCCGCACGTCCAGCGCCGCGAGGTTGTCCCGAAGCTGGGCCTCGGTGGTCACGCCCAACATCGGCACCACGGTGCCGGCCTGGGCGCGCAACCAGGCGAGGGCCACCCCGGACGGCGACCACCCGCCTTCCTCGGCGACGCGGACCACCTCGCGGACGATCACCTCGTCCCTGTCGCGGTCGCCGGCCCAGTTGGCCTTGTCCAACCGGCCGCCCTCGCCCCGCAGGTACTTGCCGGTCAACCGCCCCTCGGCCAGCGACCCCCAGGTGAGCACGGCGAGGTCGAAGGCGCGCGCCATGGGCAGCAGTTCCCGTTCCGGCGTGCGTTCCAGGAGGCTGTAGCGGAGTTGCACGCCCGCGAAGGGCGTCCACCCCCTGAGTTCGGCGACGGTGTTGGCGTGGGCGATCTCCCACGCCGACCAGTCGGACACCGCGACGTAGCGGATCTTGCCGGCGCGGACCTGGTCGTCCAACGCCCGCATCACCTCCTCCACCGGTGTCCAGACGTCCCTGGCGTGCACCCAGTAGACGTCCACGTAGTCGGTGCGCAGCCGCCGCAGGCTCGCTTCCAGTGCGGTCACGAGGTTCTTGCGGTGGTTGCCGCTGGCGTTGACGTCACCGTCGTCGGTGGCGTTGGTGTACTTGGTGCCGAGCACGAACTCGTCCCGGCGGCCCTCCAGTAACTCCCCCAACATGCTCTCCGACGTGCCCGCCGTGTAGATGTTCGCGGTGTCGAGGAAGTTTCCGCCGGCCTCCGCGTAGGCGTCGAGGATCCTCGCCGCGGTCGTCTTCGGCGCTCCCCAGCCCCAGTCCTCACCGAAGGTCATGGTGCCCAGGCAGAGTTCCGAGACACGCAGACCCGTCTTGCCGAACAGTGTGTAGCGCACGGACGCTCCCCGTTCCGATTGCTGTTGCGGTCAGTCGCACCAAAACGCTAGGAGCTGAAGGGCTATCCGTACCAAGGCCATTCGGGTGCATTCTGCCCCGCGACGAAAGTCCCGCGACGCCGCGAGTGTCACCGTGGGGTGACAACCATCCTGATGTCGTCCTCGGCGCACAACACGAACCGCTCCACGGGAGTCACGACATGGCCTGGCACGAGGCGGAACCGGAAGCGGTGGGCCAGCACGGCCAGCATCAGCTTGGTCTGCGTCATGGCCAGTCCCGCTCCCGAGCAGTGCCGGGGGCCGATGCCGAAGGGCAGGAACGCCAGGCGGTGCCGCGCGGCCACGGCCGGCGGGGCGAAGCGCTCGGGGTCGAAGCGGTCCGGTTCCGGCCACACCCGGGGATTCGTGTGCACGGCCCAGATCGGGTGGAGGATCGTGGTCCCCGCCGGGACGAGGTGGTCGCCCACCACGATGTCGGTCGTGGACTCACGGGCGGCGTACGGCCCCGGCGGGTAGAGCCGCATCGACTCGTTGAGCGTCATCTCCAGGTACCGCAACCGACGCAGGTCCCCGTGCTCGGGGCGCGTTCGTCCATCGAGGACGGCGTCGAGTTCGGCGTGGAGCCGCCGTTCGACGTCGGGGTGGAGGGAGACGAGGTGGAGCGCCCAGGAGGTGGCGACTCCGGAGGTGTGGTGCCCGCCGAGCATCGTGCCGAGCACCGTGTCCCGGATGCGGCCCACCGGCCATCCCGCGGCGACGAGCGCGCCGACGAGGTCGGCCGAGTCCGCGCGCCCGTGCCCCGCCTCCCGTCGCGCGATCACCTCCGTCACCGCCTCGCGCAACGTCCACTGTGCCTGCTCGACGCGGCGCCGCCGTTCCCCGGGCGGCGTCGGGGGTTCCACGCCGCGCGCCTCGTGGAGGAAGTGGTCGAGCAGGAACTGGAAGGCGTCGACGATCCTCGCGGCCAGCTTGGCCGAGTCGAAGGCGTCCCCCAACGCGTAGGAGCAGACCATGCGCAGCGCGAGGTTGTTCAGCTCGTGCTGCAACGCGACCGGCTCTCCGCTGGCGGCCCACCGGTCGGCGAGCTGTTCGACGGCGGCGGCCATCCGGGGGAACATCGCGGCGTGCTTGGCGTGGTCGCCCAGCGCGGGCAGCACCACGCGCCGCCACGGGACGTACTCCGGCTCCGGCAGCACCTGGAGGTTGCCGGACTCGAAGAACGGGTCCAGGAAGCGGAAGAGGTCGGCGGGGCGCTCGTTGATCCGGACCGTCGCCTCCAGCAGCACGGGGTCGGCGACCGACACCACGGTGGAGTGCGGGAGCCGGAACCGGGCGAGGTCGCCGTAGCGGCGGTGCAGGTCGAGCTGGAAGGTGTGCATCCCGCCGGCGGCCGCGATCGCCGCCAGATGGTGACCTTCACTCGGAAGTGGAGGCCCCGGGATGTCGGTGAGTTGCTGGGGCATGTCCGCCTCACCTGCCTCAACCCGAGGGTCCCTCACGTCCTCACCAGCGGCAATGCCCGATCCGGCTGACCGGCGACCGGCCGGGGCCGCGTTGGGCCGTCCGAGTGTGTCCTAGCCCATTCGGGCGGTCGCGGAACAAACCTCGGCGAGGCGTGGTTGGATGAGACGTCGTTGTTTCCTCGACGGTGCGGCCGACTGGTCGGGCGCACCCAGGGGAACGTTGTTGCGGGCGGTTCGCTGATCTTCTCCCGTGCGGAGCTGGTGAGGACGTCGTCTGGAACTCGACCCGGGCACCGCGCGGTGCGGTGTCCCGGAACCCAGACTCCCGGAGGAGAAGGTTATGGAACAGGGCATCGTGAAGTGGTTCAACGCGGAGAAGGGCTTCGGCTTCATCTCCCGGGACAACGGCGCTGACGTCTTCGTGCACTACTCGGAGATCCAGGGCGGCGGCTTCCGCAGCCTGGAGGAGAACCAGCGCGTGGAGTTCGAGGTCACCCAGGGCGCCAAGGGCCTCCAGGCCAGCGGCGTCCGCCTGATCTGAGCCACCGGACCCGGCGCGCCCGGCGCGCCGCCCACGGCTCGCTTCCGGAGCCCCGCACCGTGCCGGTGCGGGGCTCCGTGCCGTCCGGGGTCGTTTCCGCGTGGGGACGCTGGCGGTGCTGGCGGCCCTTGCCCGGCCGCGCGGATCCGGGGCGCGTCGGGCGTCACTCCGGCGAGATGTGACGCGGGTCCGAATGCGCCCGTTGATCACCCGATCCGACCATTGTCGGGCGACGGAGCGTAGAGAATGGACCTGGCGCGACCCGCGCCGCGCCCGGAACGAGAAGTGGTGAGCGTTCGATGAGCACGGCCGACCCACGCCGGACCCGACCGGCGTCCCTGGAGCTGACCTGGCACCCGGCGCGGCCGGCGCCGTCCGCTCCGGTCGTGGTCACGGGGGTGTTCGACGTGCTGCACGTCGGGCACGTGCGGTTCCTCGCCGCCGCGCGCGAGCAGGGCGCCGCGCTGGCCGTCGGAGTGGAGGACGACCCGAGGGTGCGGGCGTGGAAGGGCCCCGGCCGGCCGGTGCACCCCGCCACCGAGCGCGCCGAGGTGCTGGCCGCGCTGCGCTGCGTGGACGCCACCTTCCTCATCTCCGGCGACCCGACGCTGACGAGCTGGGAGCACTACGTGGAGCTGCTGCGCCCGCTGGCGCCCGCCGTCCTGGCCTTCACCGAGGGCGACCCGCACGCCGCCCCCAAGCGCAGGGCAGCGGCCGTGCTGGGCGCCACCGCGGTTGAGCTGCCGCTCACCGAGGGGCGGTCCACGACCGCCGCCCTGAACCGCCTGGGCGACGGGCGCGCCGGGTCGCTGGACGACGTGGCGGTGCCCCAGACCAGTCGCTGAGCCCCCGCCCGGGGCAGCCGCGACACGCGGGGACGACGTCGGTCCTGGTCGGCGGGCAGCGGCCGACCGGCCGGGGCCGCGTGCGTCGATCGGGTGATCTGCTCCGGACCGGACCACCGAATTTCACCGAAGGCGGCCGTTCCTGACAGTCCGACGCCGTACGGTCACGCGACGTGGGGGCCGAGCACCGGGGCGCGGCCGACCGCCCCGGGCCGGACGGGCCGTGGCGGGTCCGCGTCCGCGACGAGGACGGCGTGATCCTGGGCGCCGGGGTACTGGTGGGCACGGGACACGTGCTGACCTGTGCCCACGTGATCCCCGTCGCCGGTGAGCCCGCCCCGTCCGACGCCCGGTCCGCCCCGTCCGACGCCCGGGCCACACCACCCGACACGCGGGTCCTCGTCGACCTGGTCTGCCTGCCCGACTCCCCCACCGCGCACGCCAGGGTCCTCGACGACTGCTGGGCTCCTCCCGAGGGAGAGAAGGGCGAGGAGCGCGGGGACGTCGCCCTGCTCGTCCTCGACCGCCACCTGCCCGACGGGATGGGGGCGCCCCTGCGTCGCCTGCCCGTGAGCCTGGGCAGGGAGGTGCGCTCCTACGGGTTCCCGGACGGCGCTCCCGCCGGGATGTGGGCGCGGGCGACGGTGGCCGGCAGCAGCGGCCCCGGCGGCGAGTGGGTCCAGATGGACGCGTTGGTGCGCGGCAACCGGCCGCGCAGGGGCTTCAGCGGCGCCGCCGTGGTCGACCAGGCGACCGGCTACGTGATCGGCATGATGGTCAGCGAGTTCACCGAGGGCGACGCGGGCGTGTCGTGGATGCTGCCGATCGAGACGATCGTCGCCTACGTGCCCCTGGTGAGCGAGTGGGTGGGCGGCGACGTCGCGGTGGACCCCACCCTGGCCAGGGACTTCGACTCCTGGTCCCAGGACGTCGGGTTCGCGAGGCAGATCGCGGAGTGGTTCGCGCGGGCCGTGCGGGGCAGCGTCTGGCCGGTCGTCACCGGCGGCGCGGACTCGGCGGTGGCGGCCAACCTGCGGCGCGCCGCCGTGCTCGGGTCCCGCGAGCTGCGGCCGCCGGCCGTCGGCCGCGCGCCGTGGCCCGAGGGGACCGTGCCGCCGGTGGGCAGCGTCGACCTGGCGATGGACGTCTCGCACCGCACCGTGGAGGAGGTCGCGCGGCGCATCGCCGACCGGATCGGCCTGCCCGCCGACGAGGAGACCGAGGTGGTGGGGCGGGTCAGGAACGACCCCCCGCTGATGACGGTGGTGGTGGACGGGGTCGACCAGGCGGAGCGGCCGGAGGAGTTGATCAGCGAGGTGCTCCGGCCGCTGGCCGACCGGGGGCTGCGGCTGGTGCTCGGGTTCCGCAGCGAGTCCTCGCCCGGCCTGTCCGTCGCCCGGTCCTGGCAGTCGTCGCACCCGCCGGCCCCCGGGGACGACACGGCGTCCCTGCGCCGACGCCTCGACGAGCTGGAGCAGCGGCTGGCCGAGCTGGCCGAGAGGGAGGACGAGGTGCGCCGCCGTCGCGACCACGTGGCGACACGCGTCACGGCGGTGCCGGCGATGCCGGAGCGCGCGTCCCGGCTGCGGATGCGGTGGGGCTCCCTCCGCGTGGCGGACCTCGACCGGGACCGGGAGTGGGTGGCGCCCGAGCTGCGGGAGTGCGAGCGGTCGGTGAGCCGGGCCCTGGCCCGGCTGGCCAGCTTCGAGGGGCGGCTCGACCGGCTGCTCGACCGGCGCCGCGAGCTGCGGGGGCTGCTGGCCGCCTACCAGGCCAGGGCGGCCGACCACGGGCTGGCCGAGGACGACGAGCTGGACGACGCCTACCGCGCGGCCCACGCCACGCTGTGGACCGCTCCCTGCGACCTCATCGCCGCCGCCGACCGGGTCGCCCGCTACCAGCGGGCCGTGCGCCGCCGGATCGAGGGCGGCTCCGGAGGGGGGTGGCGATGACCCCCTGTGGCCGGCCCGGCTGCTCTGGTGTCGTGGAGGAGACGGGGTTCTGCGACACGTGCGGCCGCAGGCCCGTGCCCCGCGAGGAGAAGACCGCGCCTCGCGCGCCGGCCCCGTCGACCCACACCTCGCCGTGGCCCGCGCCGCCGCCCCGGGCGTCGACCGCGCGGAGCGGCGCGACCAGCGGCCGCTGGCCCGGCGCGGGCGGGGACCTGGTGTCCCTGCCGGCGCTCGACCTCCCCGACCCGACCGACCAGCTCGACCTGGACCCCGAGGTCCGTGAGGACCGGCGGTTCTGCGGCAACGCCGCCTGCCGGGCCGAGGTGGGCAGGAGCTACGCCGGTCAGCCCGGTCTGACCGAGGGGTTCTGCCCCCGGTGCGGCACCCGGTTCTCCTTCTCCCCCAAGCTGCGCCCCGGCGACCTGGTGGCGGGGCAGTACGAGGTGCTGGGCTGCCTGGGCCACGGCGGCCTCGGCTGGGTCTACCTCGCCAGCGACCGCAACCTGGACGGGCACCGGGTCGTCCTCAAGGGACTGGTCAACACCAGCGACGAGCAGGCGCTGGAGCTGGCGGTGACGGAACGCCGGTTCCTCACCGAGCTGGACCACCCGAACATCGTCCGGATCTTCAACTTCGTCAGCCACCCCGACCCGATCTCCGGGGAGTTGGGCGGCTACATCGTGATGGACCACGTCGAGGGCCTCTCGCTGCGGGAGATCAGGAGGAGGGCGGTCGGGCAGGGGCCGCCGCTGACCGAACCGCTGACCGTCGAGCACGTCGTGGCCTACGGCCTCCAGATCCTGGCCGCGGTGGAGTACCTGCACGGGCGGGGCCTGCTGTACTGCGACATGAAGCCGGACAACGTGATCCAGGGCGCCGGCCGGCTCAAGGTCATCGATCTCGGCGGGGTGCGGCGGATCGAGGACCGGTCCAGCCCGGTGGTGGGCACCCCGGGGTTCCAGGTGTCCCGCGAGGAGATCGAGAGCCACGGCCTGACCGTGCGCTCGGACCTGCACGCGGTGGGCAGGACGCTGGCGGTGATGCTCGACGCCGTCGACGAGGCCGCTCCCGGCGCGGATGGGCCGGTCGCCTTCGGCGTCGGCTCGCTGCGCCGGGTGATCGCGCGGGCGAGCGACCCCGAGCACGACCGGCGGTTCGCGTCGGCGGCCGAGATGGCGGACCAGCTCCGCGGTGTGCTCCGGGAGATCCTCTCGCTGCGGGACGGGCGGCCCCGCCCGGAGCGCTCGTCGGTGTTCGCCCCGTCCGCGACCCTGCTGGACGCCGGGCTCGGCGCGGTCCCCCCGCTGGAGCACTGGACGACCAAGGCCGCGCTGCCCCCGGACCGGCGCACCCTGTTGGCTGACGGCCGTCCCCCGGCGCACGCCGTTCCCTCGGGACTGCCCACGCCCGTCCCTGACGCGGACGACCCGGAGGCCGGCCGTCTGGCCTCCGTGGACGCGGCCGACCCGCGCCGGCTGCTCGCCAAGCTCACGGCCACCGCCCCGGCCCGGCCCACCGGCTCGGCGTCCGTGGAGGTCCCCCTGGTGCGGTGTCGCGCGCACCTGGACCTGGGCGAGCTGGACGAGGCGGCGGAGTGCCTGTCAGCCGCGCGGCGGGCGCTGGGCCGCGCCGCCGAGCACGACTGGCGGATCTCCTGGCACACGGGGCTGGTCTCACTCGCGCGGGACCGGGTGGACGTCGCGGAGTCCGCGTTCACCCGGGTCCTCGCGGCGTTACCGGCCGAGGACGCGCCCAAGCTGGCGCTGGGGTACTGCGCCGAGGCGCTGGGGCGGCCGGACGCGGCCGAGCCCTACTACGAGGCGGTGTGGCGCAGGGACCCGGCGCAGGCCAGCGCCGCCTTCGGCCTGGCGAGGATCAGCCTGGCCCGGGGTGACCGGGCGGGGGCCGTGCGGGTCCTCGACGGGGTGCCCGAGGCCTCCCGCCACGCCGACGCGGCGCGGATCGCCGGGGTCCGGGTGCTCGCGGGCCGACTCGGCGCGCCGGGGGCGGGGCGGACGGAGTTGCCGGGCGTCGACGACTTCGCCGAGGCGGGGAGACGGCTCGACGAGCTGTACCTCGACGACGGCGAGAGCGACGGGGACTCGCGGGGGCGGCTGGCCACGGCCCTGTTGGAGGTCGCCCTGGCATGGGTGCGCCGTGACGGCGACGCGCCGGGGCGGGCCGTGCTCGGGTGCCCCGCGACCGAGCGGGACCTGAGGTTCCGGCTCGAACGCCGCTTCCGGTTCCTGGCGGAGCAGGCGCACAGCGCGGCGGACCACGACGTCCTGGTCGACCTGGCGAACGCGGTTCGTCCGGTCACCCGATGGTGAGGGGTGGTGGAGGTGGGCACCGAGTGGGACTCCGGGGAGGACGCCGACGGAGGCACCGGGGATGGCGCCGGGGATGGCGCCGCGCCGGGGGCGACCGGCTTCGCGCTGGAGGTCAGCCAGAACCGGTACCTGTCCACACGGGACGACGTGATGGACGCGGTGCTGACCGTCACCGCGCACGACCCTGTCGAGTCCACTGTGGACACCGAGGCCGCCGAGGTCGTGTTGCTGGACTGCTCCGGCTCCATGGGCACGCCGCTCACCAAGCTCCTCGCGGCCCAGCAGGCGGCGGCCGCCGCCGTGGACACCCTCCGCGCGGGCGTGCGCTTCGCGGTCGTGCAGGGCACCCACCGCGCGGCGATGGTCTACCCCGCCGAACCCCGGCTGGCCAGGGTGGACGACCGGACGCGGGCCGAGGCCAAGGCCGCGATCGCGCGGATGCAGCCCAGCGGCGGCACCGCGATGGGGACCTGGCTGACGTTGGCCAACACGCTGTTCGACCAGCACCCCACCGCGATCCGGCACGCCCTGCTGCTGACCGACGGCAGGAACCAGAGCGAGAGCCGGGAGCAGCTCGACCGGGCGCTCGCCGCCTGCGAGGGCCGGTTCGTCTGCGACGCGCGGGGCATCGGCGAGCACTACGAGCCGAGGGAGCTGCTGCGGATCGTCTCCGTGCTCAGGGGGCGCGCGGCGGCCGTGCGCGCCGAGTCCGAGCTGGCCGAGGACTTCCGTCAGATGATGGCCGTCGCCATGGGCAGGACCGTCGCCGACGTCCGGCTGCGGATCCGCACCCTGCCCGGTGTGGAGGTGCGCCTGCTGAAGCAGGCTTACCCGACCGAGCTGCACCTGACCGAGCACGCCATCACCGTGGACGACCGGACCGCGGAGTTCTCCACCGGCTCGTGGGGGCGGGAGAGCCGCGAGTACCACCTGTCCCTCACCGTGGAGCGGGAGGGCCGGCCGTGGAACGAGGACCTCCAGGTGGCGGTGGTGGACCTGGTGGTCCGGCGGCCCGGCCAGGTGGAGGGCCGGCCGTGCGGCGCGCGCTCGCCCGTGCTCGTCCACTGGACCGAGGACCTGCGCCTGTCCACGCGGATCGACCCCAGGGTCGCCCACTACCTCGGGCAGGCGGAGCTGAGCCAGGCGGTGCTGGCCGGCTACGACGCCTACGGCGCCGGCGACCACGAGCGGGCCGGGGTCGAGTGGGGTCGGGCGGTGCGGCTGGCCACGGAGTCGGGCAACGGGGAGATTTTGGCGCGGCTCGTGCGCCTGGTCGAGGTCGTGGACGCGGGCGCGGGGCTCGTGCGGGTCAGGGCGAACCTGCGGGCCCGTGACCTGCTCGACGCCGCGGTGAGCCATGTCGTCTCCACGATGCGCCCCGACTCCGCCGCCGACCCGCCCCGGCAGGACGCGCCGTCGGGGCCGGACCGCACATGTGTCCAGTGTGGACGGATCTCGCCCGGCTCCGCGGCGCACTGCGCGGCCTGCGGGCGACGCCTCGACGACGAGGGACAGCCGGACCAGGCCGGCGTGGGGCTGCCGTGAGCGCGACGACCCTCCGGCCCCCGGCGCCGGCCGAGACCGCGCGGAGCACCACGCGTCGGACGTTGCGGTACCTGCGCGGCGTCTTACTCGGACTCACCGTCGTCGTCGGCCTCACCTCCCTGTGGGCGTTCACCGAGACGCACCGCACCGCCGAGGCCGTCCGGTCCCGCACCGCGCCGGCGATCCTGGAGGTGTCCTCGGCACGGGCCGCGCTGGTGGCCGCCAACGAGGCCGCGATCACCAGCTTCCGCACCGGGGAGGTCCGGCTCGCCGGACCCGGGGAGCGCTACCGGAGCCAGATCGCGTTGGTCAGCCAGAGCCTGGCCCAGGTGGCGGAGGACAACGCGGCCGGCGAGTTCGGCAGCCAGACCTTGCAGTTGGTGGAGGGGCTGCTCGCGGCGTACACGGGCGCGGTCGAGCAGGCGGCGGCGCACTTCCCCCGAGACAGCGGCACCGGCGGCACGGGCGGCACCGGCAGCACCGGCGCTGAGGGCACCGCCGGTTCGACGCTCGGCACGGCGGACCTGTGGCACGCCGCGCGCCTGCTGCACTCCGACGGCCTGCTCGCCCAGCTCGACGTTCTGCTGACCGCGCAACGCGAGGCGCTCGACGACCAGCTCGCCGCGAGTCCCGCCGGCCTGGTTCCCGCGCTGGCGTGGGCGCTTCCCGCGGTGGCCCTGTTCGTCGTGCTGGTCGTGACCCAGGTCTTCCTCCGGCGTCGCTTCCGCCGCAGGGCCAACCCCGCCCTGCTGGCGGCGACGCTGTGCCTGCTCGGGCTGGGCGCGGTCATGTCGCTCACCTTCGTGACGCAGCAGCGGCTGACCACCACGAGGGAGAGCCTGACCGTGGTGCTGAGCGAGTCCCGGGACCAGGCCGCGGTGCTGGACGACCGTGGCCGGCGCGCGCTGACCGAACTGGTCCGGGGGCGGTGCCGGGCGACGGAGAACGGGTGCGGCGAGACGATGGCCAGGGTCGAGGCGGGGCTCGGGCGGGTCAACGCCGGCCCCGACCAGCCCGACGACCGGAAGCTCGCCGAGGGCGCGCGCCACGTCCACGACCAGGCGGGCGCCGCGACGGAGTACGGGGACTGGGTGTTCCTGGCCCCGCTGACGGCACTGCTCATCGCGGCGCTGGTGGTGCTCGGCCTCCAGCCCCGCCTCGACGAGTACAGGTACCGGTGGCGATGAGAAGACGTCGACGGGGCCGGGCCCGGCCCCTGCTCCTCCTGGTCGTCGTGGCCCTCGCCGCGGCGCTCTGCGGATGCGCGGGCACGACCACCGGGGGCGCGGTGTCGGTGTTGGCCTCGTGGAGTGGCGCGGAGGAACAGCAGTTCCGCGCGGTGCTCGACGCGTTCACCAGGGAGACCGGCATCAAGGTGCACTACCAGGGCACCCGGGCGCTCAGCCAGGTGCTGCACACGGAGGTGCAGAAGGGGACCCCGCCCGACGTGGCGGTGTTGCCCAGCCCCGGCGAGCTGGCGCTCTACGCGCGACGCGGCGACCTGCGCCCGCTGGACGACGTCCTCGACCCCGCGCAGGAGCGCACGTACAGCCGGCAGTGGCGCAAGCTGGAACGGGCGGGAACCGAGAATCGGTACGGGGTGGCCGTCAAGGCCGACGTGAAGAGCCTCGTGTGGTTCAGCCCCCGCCACCTCCGGATGGCCAGGGCCCCCGGGACGTGGGACGAGTTGCTCGCGCTGGGCCGACAGGCGCCCGCCGGGGTCGCCCCCTGGTGCATGGGCATGGGCGCGCCGCCCACCTCGGGGTGGCCGGGCACGGACTGGATCGAGGACATCCTCCTGCACCAGTCCGGTGTGGACGCCTACCAGCGGTGGGTGGACGGCAGGCTCGCCTGGTCCTCGCCGGAGGTGCGGCGGGCGTGGGCGGCGTGGGCGGCCGTGACCGCGCCCGGTTCGGTGCGCGGCGGCGCGGGTTCGGCGCTGCTGACCGACTTCGGCGACGCCGGCCGGCCGATGCTCGCCGAGCGGCCGGGGTGCCTGCTGGACCACCAGGCGTCGTTCGTCATGGCGGTCTACCAGGGCTATGACGAGGTGGGCGGCCGGCAGCCGACCCCTGGCGAGGACTTCGACTTCGTCCCGTTCCCCGACTCGCGGGGCCCTGAGGCGTCCGCGTCGCGGGTCTGGGAGGTCTCGGCGGACCTGGCGGGGATGTTCAACGACACCCCCGAGGCGCGTCGCCTGGTCCGGTTCCTGGCCTCGACCAGGGGTCAGGAGATCTGGCCGGGCATCGAGGGCGCGAGCGCGTTCTCGGTGAACCGGGAGGTCGACCACCGGGTGTACCGGGACGACGTGCGGCGGCGCGTCGCGGAGGTGCTGACCGGCGAGGACACCCTCTGTTTCGACGCCTCCGACCTCATGCCCGCGGCGATGCGCAACGCGTTCTACCGCGCGGTGTTGGAGTTCCTCGCCGATCCGGGCCGGCTGGACGCCCTCCTGGCCGACCTGGACAGGGTGAAGCAGGGCGTGGCGTCCGGGGAGTGGCTGGGCTTCTCCTGCGCGAAGGCGGAATGAGGCGACGGCGGAACGAGGTGCGCCGGCGCGGGGGCGTCGGTGCGCGAGAGGTGGTGCGGCGTGACGGAGTTGGTGCGCTTCCCGCTGGAGAACGGGGGCGTGGTGACGATCGAGGTGGACGAGGAACCCAGGGTGGCCAGGGCGTCCCGCCAGGGCGAGGTGCTGCGGGAGGCCAAGGTCTACTTCGAGCGGGCGCTGGGCGAGGTGCGGAACGCGGCGGCCGCCGCGCTGGGCCAGTTCCAGCGGATGGCGCGGCGACCGGACGAGGTGGAGATCAAGTTCTCGGTGAAGATGGACGCCAAGATCGGGGCGGTCATCGCCAACACCGGGGCGCAGGGCCAGTTCGAGGTCAAGCTGAAGTGGCAACGTCCGGCCGACGACCGCCGGCCCGTGCAGGAAGAGACCAACGACGGCGACGGCTCACCGGCGCCCTGCGGTGAGCCGTCAACGGGTGGCACGGACGGACAGACCTCCACCTAGCCCGAGGATTCCTCTCCGTTTGAAGAGGACGAACCGCGCGCCTAGTGCTCGTGCTCGGGCGCCTGGCGCGCCGGCGTCTCCACGCGGTCGAGGAAGGCCGGCACGCGGGAGTTGATCACGTCGGCCGGGAGGAGGTGCCGGCTCCCCGGCACGATGTCCGCCTCGACCGAGGGAATCAGGGCCCGGGCGCGGTCCAGCGCCCGGCGCGCGTCGTGCGGCATGCTGTGCTCGCCGAGCAGCACGAGTGCGGGCACGGCGATCGAGCGCAGTTCGTCGTCGGTGAGGTACTGCGGCATCACCAGGCGGATGCGGTACCCGTACAGGCTCGCGATGGTGAGGTCCACCGATGGTGCGTCCCTCCTCTCCCCCGTCAGCTCGGACAGGAACCACCGCCGTGCCGCGTCGCTCCCGGCGAGGCTCATCACCACGCCGCCGAGCACGAACCTGGCGCGGAGCCCGGCCAGGGCGCGGGCCGGGTCGAGCACGGCGAGGCTGGCGACGCGCTCGGGGCGGCGCACCGCCTGGTTGAGCGCGATCCAGCCGCCGTAGGAGGCCCCGACGAGGTGGGCGTGGGCCACGCCCAGCCCGGCGAGGACCTCGTCCAACCACAGCGCCATGTCCTCGGGCCGGCGCAGGGGCGCGGTCTGCGTGCTGGGTCCGGCCTCCCCCACCGTGCTGACGGCGAACACCGGACGTCGTGCGGCGAGGGCCGCGACGTTCTCCACCCACATCGCCGGGGTCGCGCCCTGGCCGTGCAGCAGCACGACGGGCGTTCCGCCTTCCTGGCCGGAGCGGACGACGCGGGTCCTGCCGAAGCTCGTCGCGACGTCCAGGTCGGTCCGGTCGACCGGCCACGCCGCCATCATCCTGTCGTAGGCCGCCCGGAACCGCGCGGCGGCCGCGGCGGTGGTGAAGCCCCCAACTTCGTTCCCCATGCCCCTTTCCTAGTCCGCGAGGACGGGTGAGGACAGGATCATCGGGACAAGGTGACCAACGGAACAACCGGCGCGGACGGGGAGCCAGTCTCCTTTGTGTCCACTATGGACGTTCTTGTGTGGCCACCTGACCTCGCTTGGCCTACCCGGTTGACTCGATCTGTTGGAACAACCTGTGTTCGACGCCCTTGTCCAACCCCGCCCCCCGACCTGGTTGCCCCACTGTTCGTCCGGCTGGGTGCCCGGCTGGTTGTCCTCCTCGGCCCACGGGCGGTATGGCGGGGCGCGGGTGGCGGGCTGACGCGTCGCGGCCGGGATCTCGAAGGAGGTATGGGGTTCCTCGGGGAGAGCGGCGTCGACGTACGGCGAACCCTCCAGTGGACCACGGACGACGGCTATTCCTGTCTGGTCTCACCCTTCTGAGGCCCGAGTTATCCACATCCCCCGGAGTTGTCCACAGCCGGCGGTGTTCAGGTTCTCGCGCGGGGTTCGGGCCGATAGGCTGGAGCGGGGCTCGCCCCCCAGGGCGGGTGGGGGCTATCCACTGGGGGAGGACGGCGAGCCGGGTTCCGGTGAGTGTTTTCTGGGTCCTGTCAACCCTTTCGCCCTGTTGGGGGACAGGGTTGTCCACAGGGCCCTGAGTTGTCCACAGGAGACTGGCGCGGCCCTGTGTCGAGGGGTGTGCGGCGGTAGGCTGGAGCGGGGCTCGCCCCCCAGGGCGGGTGGGGGCTGACCTCAGGGCGGGGCGTCAGGGCGTTGGTGTCAGGGCGTTGGGGACGTTGACGGCAGGACCGGGGCCGCGGCCGGCGAGAGCCGGTCCGGGCACGAGGCGGCCCCGGGCACGAGGCGGCCCCGGGCGAGAGCCGGAGCGGGGCGGACCGGGGCGAGGTCAGACCGTGGACGCGCGGTGGACGTCGAGCAGATCGGTCTCCTGCGCTGCCCAGATCTCCCGGAGCGCGTCAGCGCCCTCGTGCTCGGCGTAGCCGCACTCGGCCAGGGTGATCGGCACGAGCGTGATGATCTGCAACTGGGGCTCGTCCGTGCCGGCCGGGTAGAAGTTGAACTCCTCGTCGCAGAACGGGTGCGTGGTCGCCAACACGCCCTGGATCAGGGTGCCGGGGACCAGCGGCTGGTCGTTCTGGACCACCGTCCCGTACTCCAGCCCCTCGCCGCTGTCGACGACGATCGCGCCCAGGGTGTCCACGAGGAACCGGGCCACCGGCTCCTGGTCGGCCTGGAGCGAGCAGACCAGCTCCTCGCCGTACCGGGCGTCGACCCTGCGCAGCCGCAGGCCGTTGGTCACCACCGAGACCATGTCGTACTCGGGGTGGTCGTGGATGACGAGCGAGTACGCGTGGTCGCCGGCCACCGAGCCGCCCGGCGCGTCGCCCCGGATGCGACCCAGGTGGCGTTCGATGTGCTCGACGAGCGCGTCGTCGTTGTCGGACACGGCGTTCCTCTCCTGCTCACGACTGCTCACGACCAGATCCGTGACGCCGCGCGCCCGGTTCGGGTCGTCCACCCTACCGGTCGCGCCGACCGGGGCTGACACCTGATCGTCCCAACGCCGCCGCGCCGATGCGGCGGATGGACGCGGCGTGGACCCCGCGAATCACCCAGCGGGGTTGCTCCGGCCCGCCGGCGGTGGCCGGACGGCCGCCCGTTTCCCGCTTCTCCCCCAGCGAAGTCGCGCGGATCGGAGCAACGCCGCGGGCGCGCCGCCGTGCGATGCTGCCCCGCGTGACCCTGTCGTCGCTGGCCGGTTTCGTCGTCGCCGTCGCGCTCGCGGCGATGGCCCCGGGGCCGACCACGGCGCTGGTCGTGCGCCGGGGCGCGCTCGGTGGCGTGCGGGCGGCGGCGCCGGTGATCGCGGGGATGCAGGCCGGCCTCTCCGCGTGGGCGCTCGCCTCGGCGTTGGGCCTGGCCGCGCTGGTCGCCGCGAGCGAGGTCGCGTTCCTGGTCCTGCGGATCGTCGGCGCGGTCGTCCTGGTGTTCCTGGGAGTTCAGGCGTGGCGGGCGTCTCGGGAGGCGTCGGGGGGCCTCGCGACCGGCGAGGAGGGGGAGCGGCCCGGGTGGTGGCGGGCCGCCGGCAGCGGGCTGCTGACGAACCTGACGAACCCGAAGGTCGCCGTGTTCGCGTTCGCCTTCTACCCGCAGTTCATCGCGCCTGGCGCCGACGTGCTGGGGACCACGGCCGCGTTGGCCCTGCTGCACATCGTCGTGGACAGCACCTGGTTCCTGCTCGTGGCGGCCTTCGTCGGGCGAGCGCGCGCCTTCTTCGGCCGGGTCTCCGTCCGCCGCCACCTCGAACGGCTCACGGGCACGGTGCTCATCGCGCTGGGCCTGCGGCTGGCCGTCCTGCACCAGTGACGACGAGCCGGTGACGACGAGCCGGTGACGACGAACCGGTGACGACAGGACCGGTGACGACGAACCGCTGACAGAGAGTCCGAACTGGACAGTCGAGGATGACGTACTGTCCGCGCGGACCCGGTTCGCGGCGCGGCGCGCCGGGCGGGTCCACGCCAGCGAGGCGGAACGGCGGAACGGCGGGACGACGGGCGAGGCGGGAGGACGGGATGGGGCTCGACCGGCGGGACCACCAGGCGTTGGCGCGCTGGGCGGCCGACTGCGCCGAGCGGGTGCTGCCCCTGTTCGAGGAGCGGCGCCCCTCGGACGACCGGCCGCGGCGGGCGGTGGCGGCCGGCCGGGCGTGGGCGAGGGAGCAGATCACGACGAGCGAGGCGCGGGCCGCCGCGGTCGCCGCCCACACCGCCGCGCGCGAGGCCGACGACGACGTGGCCCGAGCCGCCGCCAGGGCCGCCGGGCACGCCGCCGCCACCGCGCACGTCCCCGCTCACGCGTCCCACGCCGCCAACTACGCCGTCACGGCGGTCGCCCGCGCCGCGATCAGCCACGACACCCCGGCCAGGGAACGCGACTGGCAACGTGGGCGCCTCCCCGCGCGCCTCAGGGCGCTGGCCTCCTCGGAGCCGCACCGGGAGGACAGTCCCTGGTGGACGGTGCGGGCGGCGGGGCTCAGAGGGTCATCTTGAACCCGACGTGACTGGCCTGGAATCCCAGTCGCTCGTAGAACCGGTGCGCGTCCACCCGTGTGCGGTCGGAGGTGAGCTGCACGATCGCGCACCCCGCGGCGCGCGCCTCCTCGACCGCCCACCGGACCAGTTCCCCGCCGAGGCCGCCGCCCCGCTCGGTTCCCCGTACGCGCACGCCCTCGATCTGCGCCCGCGTCGCGCCCCGATGGGACAGGCCGGCGATGAACGTGAGCTGGAGGGTGCCGACGACCCGACCTTCCCGCTCGGCGACCACCAGCACCTGGTGCGGGTCGGTCTCCAGCGCGGCGAACGCCGTGAGGTACGGGGCGAGGTCGTCGGGGCTTTCCCTGGTCGCGCCGAGCGGGTCGTCGGCGAGCAGGGCGACGATCTCCGGAACGTCCTCGACCGTCGCCGGCCGGATCGACACGGCCCCCGTCGCGTCCGTCATCCGCTCTCCCTCCTCGCCGCGTCGGCGCGGCACGCCTCACCTCGGCCCCGCCCGCGCCAGTCTGTGCCAGTCCCGGCCAGGCCCAGCCAGTCCCGGCCAGGCCCAGCCAGTCCCGGCCACGCCCAGCCAGTCCCGGCCAGTCCGGGCCGGACTGTGCCGGTCCGTGTCGGGCGCGGGCGCGTTCCGAAGGGCCGGCCGGACCGCGCCCCGAAGGGCCGGTCGGGCCCCGACCTGAGGGATCGGGATCCGACCGGCGGGTTCGACAGGATCAGCGGGACCCGTGGCCCCGGCCGCCGCCGGCGTACCCGGCGCGGCGGAGGGCGTCGGCGAGCGCGCCGCCGCCACCGCCCGAGCCGCCCCGGTCCGACCGCTGCTGGCGGTTCTGCCGGCGCTGCTGGTCGCGCTGGCCGTCACGACGACCGCCGCCACCGCCGTGCCGACCGGGCTCCGCGCCGCCGCCGCGCTGGCCGGACTCGACCTCGTCGTCGAGCCGCAGCGTCAGCGCGATCCGCTTGCGCGCCACGTCGACGTCGAGCACCTTCACCCGCACGATGTCGCCGGGCTTGACCACGTCCCTCGGGTCCTTGACGAAGGACCGCGACATCGCCGAGACGTGGACGAGCCCGTCCTGGTGCACGCCGACGTCGACGAACGCGCCGAAGGCCGCGACGTTGGTGACCACGCCCTCCAGCACCATGCCCGGCCGGAGGTCCTGGATCTTGTCGACGCCCTCGGCGAAGGTGGCCGTGCGGAAGGCCGGGCGCGGGTCCCGTCCCGGCTTCTCCAGCTCCCGGAGGATGTCGGTGACGGTCGGCAGGCCGAAGGTGTCGTCGACGAACCGCTGCGGCTCCAGCCGGCGCAGCCGGGCCGTGTCGCCGATCAGCTCCCTGATGTCACCGCCGGTGGCGGTGAGGATGCGCCGCACCACCGGGTACGCCTCGGGGTGCACGCTGGAGGCGTCCAGCGGGTCGTCGCCCCCAGGGATACGGAGGAAGCCCGCGCACTGCTCGAACGCCTTCGGGCCCAGCCGGGGCACGTCGCGCAGGGCGCGCCGCGACCGGAACGGGCCGTGGGAGTCGCGGTGCCGCACGATGTTCTCCGCCAGGCCCTCGCTGATGCCCGAGACCCGGGTCAGCAGCGGCACGGAGGCGGTGTTGACGTCGACGCCGACGGCGTTCACGCAGTCCTCGACCACGGCGTCCAGGGAGCGCGAGAGCTTCAGCTCGGAGATGTCGTGCTGGTACTGGCCGACGCCGATCGACTTGGGGTCGATCTTCACCAGCTCGGCGAGCGGGTCCTGCAACCGGCGCGCGATCGACACCGCGCCGCGCAGGGACACGTCGAGGTCGGGCAGTTCCCTGGCGGCGTAGGCCGAGGCGGAGTACACCGACGCGCCGGCCTCGGACACCACGACCTTGGTGAGGTTCAGCTCGGGGTGGAGCCTGACCAGCTCGCCGGCGAGCTTGTCGGTCTCCCGGGACGCGGTGCCGTTGCCGATCGCGACCAGCTCGACCCGGTGTTCCCTGGCCAGCCGGGCGAGCACGGCGATCGCCTCGTCCCAGCGCCGCTGCGGCTGGTGCGGGTAGATCGTGTCGGTCGCGACGACCTTGCCGGTGGCGTCGACCACCGCGACCTTCACGCCGGTGCGGTAGCCGGGATCGAGGCCCATGGTGGGCCGGGTGCCGGCGGGCGCGGCGAGCAGCAGGTCGCGCAGGTTGGCGGCGAACACCCTGGCCGCCTCGTCCTCGGCGGCCTGGCGCAGGCGCATCCGCAGGTCGATGGTGAGCCGGACGACGATCCTGGTCCGCCACGCCCAGCGCACGGTGTCGGCGAGCCAGCGGTCGGCGGGCCGGCCCAGGTCGGCGATGCCGAAGCGCCGCGCGATGTCCCGCTCGTAGTCGGTGGGGCCGGACGCCGCGGCGGTCGCCTCGCCCTCCGCCCCGGCGTCGCTCGGCTCCGGGTCGAGCGTGAGGTCGAGGACCTCCTCCTTCTCGCCCCGGAACAGCGCGAGGACGCGGTGCGAGGGCAGCTTGGTGAGCGGCTCGGAGAACGCGAAGTAGTCGGCGAACTTCGCGCCTTCCTCCTCCTTGCCCTCCCGCACCCGGGAGACGACGGCGCCCCGGGTCCACATCTTCTCCCGCAGCTCGCCGATGAGGTCGGCGTCCTCGGCGAAGCGCTCGACGAGGATGGCGCGGGCGCCCTCCAGCGCGGCGGCGGCGTCGGGCACGCCCCTGTCGGCGTCCACGAAGGACTCCGCCGCGGTCGCGGGGTCGTTGGTCGGGTCGCCGAGAAGCTGGTCGGCCAGCGGTTCGAGGCCGGCCTCCCTCGCGATCTGCGCCTTGGTGCGCCGCTTGGGCTTGTAGGGGAGGTAGATGTCCTCCAGGCGGGCCTTGGAGTCGGCGGCCCTGATCTGGGCCTCCAGCGCCGCGTCGAGCTTGCCCTGGGACCGGATCGAGTCGAGGACGGCCGTCCGGCGCTCCTCCAGCTCCCGCAGGTAGCGCAGCCGCTCCTCCAGCGCGCGGAGCTGCGTGTCGTCGAGCGCGCCGGTCGCCTCCTTGCGGTACCGGGCGACGAACGGCACGGTCGCGCCGCCGTCGAGCAGCTCGACCGCCGCCCGCACCTGCCGCTCCCGCACACCGAGCTCGTCGGCGATCCGCTGGTACAGGGCGGCCTCCTGGCCGGTCCCGGTGGCCGGGTTCGCCGGTGCCGCCGCCCCGTCGGGAGCGGCGCCGGGTGTCGAGGGTGTCGTCGTCACGATCCTGATCCGCCTTCTCGCTGAGCTTCGAGAGGCATTGTGCAGGGACCTGATCGTGACGCTCGCGCCGCCCCGCCGGCCACCCCGCCGGTTGTCGGGTCGGCCACCTCCTGCCCGGGCGGCTCGGCGCGCGAGGACGCCAGGCGCGGGCCAGGGGGGTGAACGGGATCGCTCCCTCATCCCGAACGGGCCGCGAGGGATCGCTCGGGGCGTCGCTGGCGACGGGCGCGAGTCAGGCGACGGCGACGTGCGCCGAGGAGCGCCCGACTCCTGGTCGGCGTCCCGGCCTGGTCCGTCCACCTAGGACACGCGACGCGTCGCGCCGGCGACCCGGAGGCGTCTTCTCCCCCATGACTCCTCCTTCGCCACGGCCCGGCGACACGTCCCCGGTCGTCACGCCCAGGCGCCGCGCACGGCGTCCGCTCGGCTCGGGGAGGCCACCTTCACCCACACGCACCGGGTTCCCCGATCAGCCGAGGGCTCTCTTCACCCGTTCGGTGCATATCCGGACATTTTGCCCACGATCTTCGTTGCCGGGGATGGCGCAGGTCATGGCCCCTACGGCCGGGGACGGGGTCGCCGGGCGGGCGTTCCTTGGTTGCCATCACCCTCCGTCCGACCTACCGTCGGAATCGACACGACCCGTGAAAGCGGGGGTGTGGTGCGGCAGACGGGTCCGCCCCGCACAGCGCGTCCGGTTCCCGGCCCGCGAGGGCCGAGGACACCTCTGGCATCCGGCGAGAACGATCTCGCGCTGAGCGTCCACCTGACGCGACCAGCTTCCCTGTCCCCTGTGGCGACGCTCGTCTCCTGACTTCCGGTGGCGCATGGGCCCACCGGAGGAACCAGTTCCCCGTGAGCCGGCAAGGAGGAGAACCATGTCCGCGCAGGATGTTCTCCACCCCGTCGACCCGTGAGGGACTGGAGGCGCCGCGCGGCGGCCGGGGCGCGCCCCGGCCGCCAGACGGCACCGGGCGCCGCCGGACGGCCTCCCGGCCGGACGTCGGCGACCCGCTATCGCACCGCCACACAAGGTCGTGCGGCGCGAGGCGAGAAACCTCGCGCCGCACGACCACGGGGCGCCGCCGGGGTCAACGGAAAACGTCCGCCCCTTCCGGAGGTCCTCGTGCGCTCGCGGTGGGCACGACCGCCACCAGGGCGCGTCACATGCCGTGGTGACGGCGACACGGCTTTCCCGTGTTCCACCCGTCAGGGTGGGTTTCTCCTTGTCCGCCAACGGGAAACGCGCGGACGGGTGGCGCCGTGAGCGCCCAGCCGCTCACCCCTGGTCCGGGCTGATCCCGGCGAACAGGTCGTCCTCGGGCAGAAACGGTCGGGACGTGGGACCGGGCGAGGTGGTAGTCCTCGGTCGGCCAGACCCGCCGCTCCAGCTCGACCGGGCAGGACAGCTCGGGGCCGTCCGGGTCCACCTGGGTCCGGTGGGCGAGGAGCGCGGCCCGCCGGGTCGGGAAGTGCTCGGCGCACTCGACGCGGGTGGCGACGTCCCAGACCGGCCACGAGTCGTCCCAGTCCATCAGGATCTCCCCCGCCGGCGAGTCCAGTCCCGCATTCCCGCATCGGTCATCGCGGCGTGGATGGCCGCGAAGTAGTCCTTGGTGAAGGCGCGGATGTAGTACAGCTTCAGGGGCTGCCACGGCTGGCCCGTGCCGGGATAACGCTCGGGGTCTCCGGCGGCGTCGAACGCCTCGACCGCCACCTGGTGCGTCCTGATGTGGTCCGGGTGCGGGTATCCGCCGTTCTCGTCGTAGGTGACCAGCACGTGCGGGCGGACCTCGCGCACCGCCCTGACGAGCGGGGCCGCGGCGGTGGTCAGCGGTTGGACCGCGAAACAGCCCTCCGGCAGCGCCTCGCCGTCCCAGACGCACCCGGAGTCGACGAAGCCCAGGAAACGCTGGTCGACGCCGAGGATCGCGCGGGCGCGCGCCATCTCCTCCCGGCGGAGTCGGGGAAGGTCCGCCCGGACCTCGGGGCGGTCCAGCGCCGGGTTGAGGACGTCGCCGCGTTCACCTCCGGTCATGGTGCGGACGAGGACCTGGGCGCCCTCGGCGGCGTAGCGGGCCATCGTGGCCGCGCCTTTGCTCGACTCGTCGTCGGGGTGGGCGTGGACGGCCATCAGGCGGAGGCCGGCGCGGGACGGAAGAACGGGAGTGGTCACGACGGGGTTCTCCTGTGAGCGGTGCTCGGTGGGGTGGTCGTCGGTGGCCGTGAGCGGACCGCCGGGAACGGCCGGCGCGGGACGACGCTGGATGACGCCGGACCGGGCACCCGGAATCACAGGTAGGTGTAACCCGTACGGGGGAAGGTAGATCGGGCGAACCCGGAAGACACGTGGCTTTCGCGGTGTTTCCTGGCGTGCCTGGCCGACCCCCGGGTCAGCGCCCGTTCACACTCGTCAGCGCTCGTCAGCGCTGGTCAGCGGACCCGTCAGCGACGGTCAGCGATTGGTAGGCGTCCGGTCAGCGCGGCCGACAAACCTCACGGTCATCGGTTCGAACGCCGCGAGGGAGACCACCGTGCACAACAAGACCATCCTCATCTCCGGCGCCGGTATCGCCGGCCCCGCCCTGGCCTACTGGCTCCACCGGCACGGCTTCGCCGTCACCGTCGTGGAACGGGCGCCCGCCCTGCGGGAGGGCGGCCAGGCCGTCGACTTCCGGGGCGAGGCGCACCTGACCGTCCTGCGCCGGATGGGAGTCCTGGAGGAGATCAGGGCGGCGGCCACCCACATGGGCGAGCAGACGGTCGTCGACGCGGCCGGCAGGAAGGTCGTGAGCCTGCCCGCCGCGTTCATGAGCGGCGACGTGGAGATCCGGCGCGGCGACCTCAGCCGCATCCTGTACGAGCGGACCAGGGACACCACCGAGTACGTCTTCGGCGACTGGATCACCTCGCTGACCGAGACGGCGTCCGGGGTCCACGCCACCTTCGCCCACGGGGAGGCCCGCGAGTTCGACCTGGTCGTGGGGGCCGACGGCCTGCACTCGGGCGTCCGAGCCCTGGTCTTCGGCGAGGAGTCGCGGTTCGTCCGCCCGCTCGGCTACCACGTGGGCGCGTTCTCCGTGCCCAACCACCTGAACCTCGACCGCACCGGGCTGATCTACAACGAGCCGGGGAGGGGCGTCATCCTGGCCAACTACGGGGAGCCCGGCACGGCCACCGCCGCGTTCTTCTTCGAGACGCCGCCGCTGTCCTACGACCGCCACGACGTCGACCAGCAGAAGAAGCTGCTCATGGACGCCTTCGTCGGCGTGGGCTGGGAGACGTCCCGGCTGCTGTCGCACCTGCCGGACGCGACCGACCTCTACTTCGACGCGATCAGCCAGGTCCACATGGACCGGTTCACCAGGGGCCGGGTGGCGCTGGTCGGGGACGCCGGCTACGGCGCCACCCTCGGCGGGCTCGGCACCGGCCTGGCGGTCGTGTCCGCGTACGTCCTCGCCGGTGAGCTGGCGGTCGCCGCCGGTGACCACCGGGTGGCGTTCCCCTGCTACGAGGAGGCGATCAGGGGTTACGCCGAGGAGTGCCGGAAGGTCTCGAACAGCGCCGGGCCGTTCCTCGCGCCGCCGTCCCGGTCCCGGCTCTGGTTCCGCAACGCGATGTACCGGGTGTTGTCCGCCCCCGCGATGTCCGGTGTCTTCACCAAGCTGTCCACGAAGTCGGCCAACGCGATCACGTTCCGGAACTACCCGCTCTGAGCGCGCGGTGGGGTCACTCGCGCTCGACCATCTCCCTGAGCAGCGCCAACGCTTCGTCTCGTGGCATGAGGGAGCCCTCGGCGAAGGCCGAGGCGAAGCCGTCGGCGCCGACCAGCTCCCTGGCGCGCTCGGCGGTCCTGGCGACCTCGGGGTCGGCGTCGGCCGCGCCCCGCAGGGTGACGGCGACGCCGAGCAGCAGGGCGGCCCGCTCGCCGTCGCCGGCCGACGCGACCGCGCCCGCCATGCCCTCGGTCACGCTGGCCAGGTCGGGGAGGAACCGTTGCCCCAGGGCGATCTCCACGGCCGCGCGGTGCCGGGCGCGCGCCGCGGCGAGGTCCCCGGTGTCCTCGGCGAGCCGGCCGAGGGAGGTGAGCACGTGGGAGCGGGCCCCGGCGCTGGCCCAGTCCGTGGACGGCACGGCCAGCGCGCGGTCGTACCAGCTCCTGGCCGTGGCGAGGTCGCCCCGTCGACGCGCGACCTCGCCGCGGCCCCGGTGGGCGTAGGCCAGGGTCGCCGGGACGCCGACGCGCCGGGCCAGCTCGGCGGAGCGGTCGTACTCGGCCAGGGCGCCGGTCAGGTCGCCGGCTCCCAGGAGCCGGTCCCCCCTGCGGCACCGCAGCTCGGCCAGTTCCTCGAACGCGCCCAGCTCGGTGACCCGGGTGATCGCCTCGTCGGTGAGGGCGAGCGCCCGCGCCCACTCGCCGCGCAGCGCCGCGAGCGTGGCCAGCCCGTCGAGCACCTGGGCCACGCCCCACCGGTCCCCGACCTCGCGGAAGGCGGCGAGGGCCTCGCCGAACTCCCGCTCGGCCGCGTCGAGGTCGCTGCCGAACAGGCGGAGGTAGCTGAGGGAGAAGTGGGAGAGCGCCCGGAACCACGGGTCCGGGTTGGCGAGGAACCACGCGCCCAGCGGCGAGTCGGTCACCCGCTCCTCCGGCGGCCCGACGAACAGCGCCCAGTTCACCATGAGGTAGGGCTGCCGCACGGGCCAGCTCGTGGTCTCCATGAGCGTGATGACCCTGGCCAGGTGGGGTTCGAGCTTCTGGTTCGGGTCGTCGCCCGCGGCGGCGGCGAGCACGCACAGGACGTACTCCTCCACCATCCCGTCCTGGGGTCTCTCGCCGATCCGGTCGAGCAGGGCGGTGGCCAGCGGGGCGACCTCGCTGCGGACGCCTCGCAGCCGCCAGTAGGCGGTCAGCGCGCTGATCAGGTGGAGCGCGGTCGTCGGGTCCTCGCGCACGGCCCACCGCAGCGCGCCCTTGAGGTTGCCGTGCTCGGCGGACAACCGCTCCATCCAGACGAGCTGCTCGGCGCGCCGCAGGTGCGGGTCGGCCGTCCTCGCCAGGTCGAGGAAGTGCTCCGCGTGCCGGGCGCGCAGTCGCCGTCGCTCACCGGCCGCCTCCAGGTGGGCCGCGCAGAACGCGCGGATGGTGTCGAGCATGCGGTAACGCCCGTCGACGACCTCGACCAGCGACTTGTCCACCAGCCCCGCGAGCAGGTCCTCAGCGTCCTCAATGGACAGATCACAGACCGAGGCCGCGGAGTCGAGGGTGGCCCCGCCGTCGAACACGGTCAGCCGCCGGGCCAGCGCCCGCTCCTCGAGGGCGAGCAGGTTCCAGCTCCACTCGACGACCGCGCGCAGCGTCCGGTGGCGGGGCGAGGCGGTGCGGCTGCCCCGCGACAGCAGCCGGAACCGGTCCGGCGGCGGCGCGTCGCCGGCCGCCTCCTGGTGATCGTCCCGTCCGCCGACGTCGGCGAGGCGGTCGGCGATCTCGTCGACGGACAGGGTGCGCAGTCGCGCGGCGGCCAGCTCGATGGCCAGGGGGAGGCCGTCGAGCGCCGAGCAGATCCGCAGGACACCGCGGACGTTCTCGTCGTCCACAGTGAACAGAGGAGAGACACCGGCGGCGCGGTCGGCGAACAGTCGCACCGAGGGATAGGTCAGCGCCTCGTCCGGCGAGACCCCCGACGGCGGCACGGCCAACGGCGGCAGGGGGCACAGGGCCTCGCCGGTGATGCCCAACGCCTCCCGGCTGGTGGCCAGGACGCGCAGGTCGGGGCACGCGCCGAGCAGCCGGTGGACGAGCTGGGCGACGTCGGCGACCACGTGCTCGCAGTTGTCCAGCACCATCAGCAGGGGGCGGCTGGCCAGGGCGGAGACGAGCCGGGCGACGGGGTCGGACGGGCCGCCGGGCGCGGGCATCAGGCCCACCTCGCGGAGGCCGAGCGCGTCGAGGACCGCCTGCGGCAGCTCGGCCCCGCCCGCGACGGGCGCGAGGTCGACGAAACACACCTCGTCACGGACGCGTCCGGCGACCTCCACGGCCAGCCTGGTCTTGCCCGCTCCCCCTGGGCCGAGGAGCGTGACCAGGCGGGCGCGCCGCAGCAGCGCGCCGATCCGGTCCAGTTCGGCCGTCCGGCCGACGAAGCTGGTGAGCTGGGCGGGAACGCCCCGAGGGCGGGTCGGCTCGCCGGCCGGAGCCGGCGGCTGGAGCCGGGAGGTCGGCCGCTCGGCGGACTGTTCGGTCGGCCGTTCTGCCGGCCGTCCTGCCGTCCGTCCTGCTGGCGGCCCTGTTGAGGGCTCGGCCCTGAGCACGGCGAGGTGCGCGGCGGCCAGCTCAGGGGATGGATCGGCGCCGAGCGCGTCGGCGAGCGTGCGCCGGGCGTCCTCGAAGACCGCGAGCGCGTCGGCGGTCCTGCCGGCGGCGTGCAGGGCGCGCATGAGCAGCACCCGCAGCCGCTCGCGCAGCGGGTGCTCGGCCACGGCCGCCTGGAGGTCGGGCACGAGCGCGCGGTGCTCCCCCGAGGCCAGCGCGGCCTCGGCGTGGTCCTCGACGGCGGACAGCCGCAGTTCGGCCAGCCGCACCGCCTCGACCTCGGCGAACGGGGCGTCCCGCACGTCGGCCAGCGCCGGCCCCCGCCACAGGTCGAGCGCGCGCCGCAGCAGGGAGGCGGACCTCGCGTGCTCCCCCGAGGCTGACGCCGCCCTGCCGTCCTCGGTCAGGCGGGTGAACCGGTGGAGGTCGACGTCCTCGGGGTCGACCGCCAGCCGGTAGCCGGCGGGGTGGAACTCGACCAGCTCTCCGGGGTAGCCGCCGTCCCGCAGCCGGCGGCGGAGCCGGGACACCTGGGCCTGGAGCGCGTTGGCGGCGTCGGCCGGCGGTCGCTCGCCGTAGAGGCCGTCGACCAGCCGCTCGACCGCGACCACCCGGCCGGCGTCCAGCGCCAACAGGGCGAGCAGCGACCGCGCTCTCGGTCCGCCGACCGGGAGCGCGACTCCTTCGGAGGAGTGGACCTCCACCGGCCCCAGGACGCCGAACCACACACCGGTGATTGTCACTCACCCGGGCGCGGGGAGAGACGGCCCCTCCGAGGTCCGAGGTCAGAGGTCCGAGGTCAGAGGTCCGAGGTCAGAGCGGGGCGTAGGGGTGGCGCTCGGCGAACTCGTCGGCGGTGATCCCCAACAGGACCACGTCGTGGTGCCGCCCCGCGCAGTACTCGTGGTCCCGCAGCCGGCCCTCGACCCGGAACCCGATCTTGCGGTGCGGCGCGATCGACGCCTCGTTGAAGGCGAGGGCCGAGACCTCGCACCTGTGGTACCGCAGCTCGCCGAACATGGAGGTCAGGAGGACGACGACCGCGTCGGTGGCGTAGCCCCGGCGCTGGTGCTCACGGCCGATCCCGATGCCGTGGCCGAAGCGGCCCGCCCTGCGGTCGGCGCCCGTCGTGGACAGCGCGCCGACCACGACCCGCTCGGACAACGACTCGACGGCCAGGCGGAACTCGTCGCCGTCGGGCGCCCTGGTCGCCTCCTCGGCGGCCCACTGGCGGTATCCGGCGGCGGAGCGGGGCGGGTACACGCGGTCCACCGTCCGCATGTCGGCGGTGTGGTCGTCGAAACGTTGGAAGGCGGGCCAGTCCTCCGGCTCGATCCCGCGCAGGCGGACCTTGGACCCGGTCCAGATCGAGGTCATGGGGAGATCGAAGCAGCCGTGTCGACCCGGTTTCCCGCGCCCTCCCCTCAGCAGGCCACCCGCGCGGCCGCGGGCCAAGTCTGTCCATAGTGGACACTGCCGGGTCGGTCCTACGGTCGGATGGCACCGGTCCACCCGGCGGGTGCGGACAGGCGGGTGACCGGGGTGCCCCGGGGTGCCCCCCGGGGTGAACCTTCCGCGTGAGGGAACGCGGGCGCGACCGCCGGTGGAGGCGGCCCGATCCCTCCCACATCGCGACGGACCGGGCGGAGCAGGCCGCCGGGCTCCTGGAAGCCTCGGAAGGAGCGGACCAGCATGACAACCGCCGACGCCACAGCCAGGAAGATGATCCTCTACTACCAGACCCAGTTCGTGGAGAAGGACGGCAAGCGGACCCTGGTCTCCCCCATGGACCTGGTCACCCACGACGCCGGGGTCACGGACATCAACGTCGGCGCGATCCACCTCAACCGCCCGAAGAAGAAGGAAGACCCTGTCTTCGTCACGGTCAACGACACGGTCCCCGCCGACGCCAAGCTCAAACCCCTGTGGGACGAGCTGAAGAAGCTCAGGGAGAAGAAGGACAAGCGGATCGCGGTCCACGCGTTCATCGGGGGAGACGCCAAGGGGACCTTCACCCTCCTGGAAGAGGACTTCGAGAAGGCCTACGCGCCGCTGAGGAAGTTCCTCCAGGACTACAAGATGGACGGCGCCGACCTGGACATCGAGAAGGAGGGCGTCGAGGACATGAAGAACCCCACCGCCACGGTCACCAAGGTCATCGACGCCCTGCGCAAGGACTTCGGCGAGAAGTTCGTGATCTCAATGGCCCCCGGGGCGTCGGAGCTGACGCAGGACGTCGGGGCCATGTCCGGCGTGAAGTACAAGGAGCTGTACCGGACCCGCGGCTCGAAGATCAACCGGTTCCACGCGCAGTTCTACTGCACGTGGGGGGACATGTCCACGAAGAAGGGCTACCTCGACGTGGTCAAGGGCAGCGGGATTCCGGCGGAGAAGATCGTCGCCGGCGTCGTCACGAACAACAAGCACTGCGGCGACTACATCAAGCTGGCGACGTTGAAAAGCGTGCTCCAGGACCTGAAGAAGGACTGTCCCGGCTTCGGGGGTGTCTTCGGCTGGGAGTACCACCTCTCCGGCGAAGACGAACAGGGCGCCGGGTACAAGGGCAACCCGTGGAAGTGGGCGAAGGAGGTCTCCTCCGTCGTCAGGAGCTGAGCGCCTCCCGCGCCCACCGCGCCCCGCGTCCGCCACACCTGGCCGACTGAACCGCTCATCGAGTCGACGCCGTTGTCCGGCGGGTGATCCGGAGTGGCGTTCGGATCATCCCGCCGGCGACGACGCCGGGATCTTCGCGGAGAACGCGACAGGGACGCGTGGTCCGGGACGGGCGATGCTTCGGCGCGCCGCTGCGCCCTCTGGGGCCAAGAGGGGAAGGAGCGTCCCGGCGAGAAGGCGACGAGGGGGCTTCGCGGGAAGCCCCACCCATCCGCACAACATCATCTAGCGCGGTGGAGGCGATGTCGTATCGGGGGCACGCGTAGGTGACGTTCCGGAGGTCGTGAGGGGCCGGGTCGAGCTGGCGGCCGGTTCGGACGATGCGGCAGTGGGCGGAGGCCGCGCGGCGGATCGACCGCCACGTCGGCTCGCTCCAGGTCCTGGCGCGGATCGACCGCCGCCCCGACTTCCTGCCCCTGTCCCCGGTCACCACGCCCCACGACGGCGCTCGGCTCCGCCGTCGGCCGACGCGGCTCCGCCGTGGCGCTTCGGGATCGACCGCGACGGAGGGAGGTGAAGACGCATGACCTTCTGGCCGCCGACGACCGACCGGACCTGGCCGCCGACGTGTCCGTCGCCGGCCATCCGGAACGGCACCGGGACGACACCCGGATGACCCCGGACCGACAGGAGGCGCGGTGCTCCCCTTCTGGCACGAGGAGCACCGCCCCGCACCGGCGCTCGACGCCCACCGCCGGGGTTCGGCACGATGGTGATCAAGGGCGAGCCGAGGAGTGGGATGCGGGCGTATCGGAGCCTGGTCGGGCAGCGGGGCGTTCCCCGCCTCGTGGTGGCCGCGACCGTGACCCGGCTCGCCACCCCCGTCCTCAACCTGAGCCTGCTGTTGGCCGTGGTGGCCGCGACCGGCTCCTACGCCACGGCGGGCCTGGTGCTGACCGGGTTCTCCGTCGCGCTCGCGGTGTGCACGCCGGTGATCGGGCGGCTGCTGGACCGGCTCCACCCCCGCCCGGTCCTCCTGGCCCTCCTCGCGGTGCACCTGCCGGCGTACGCCCTGATCGTCGGCGCGATGCTGCGGCACGCTCCCCCCGCCGTCCTCGTCGGCGGCGCGGTCGTGTTGGGCGCGAGCGCGCCGCCGGCCGCGCCCCTGGTCCGGTCGACGTGGTCGGCGATCGTGCCCGGCGAGCACCTCGGGACGGCGTTCGCCCTCGACGCCGTGCTCACCGAGGTCACGGTGGTGGCGGCGATGCCGGTGGTGGCCGGGTTGGTGGCGCTGGCCTCGCCCCTGTCCGCCGTCCTCGCGGCCGGGGCCTGCACCCTGGTCGGGGCGCTGATGCTCCTGACCATCCCGGACCTCGGGTCGCACGGCCGCGACGGGGACCAGCGCCACGACGGGGGTGGCCGGGGCGGCGGCGGTGTGCTCGGGCCGCTGGCCCATGGCCAGGTCCGGGTCCTGCTCGGCATCGCCGCCTGCGACATGACCGCCTTCGGCTGCATGTTCGTGGGCATCTCGGCCGTGGCCGCGCACGCCGGGGAGTCCGGCATGTCCGGTGTGCTGCTCGGGGTCTACTCGCTCGGCGCGCTGGTCAGCGCCCTGGCCTACGGCTCGCGGCGCCGGGACGCGCGGCCCCGCCGGCAGCTCGCCGTCCTGCACGCCGTGTCCGTGGCCTTCCTGCTGACCACGAGCCTGACGTCCGCGCTGCTCGTGGCGGGCGCGCTGCTGCTCGCCGTCGGGCTGGTGAGCGGGCCTCGGGACACGCTGCACCAGCTCGTGCTCGGCGACGCGGCCCCGATCCGGCAGCGCACCGAGGCCTTCGCGTGGATGAGCACGTTCATGTGGATCGGCAACGGCGCGGGCACCGCGCTGGCCGGCCACCTCGTGACCTGGGCTGACGGCCGGCACCACACCTCCTTCCTGGCCGCCGCCGTCGCCAGCGGCCTGGCGACGCTGCTCTCACTGCTCCTGCGGCGCGCCACGGAACGCGGGGAGCCGGCCCAGGACGCACCGCCCCGGGAGGACCCGGTCGCGCCGGGCGCGAGACCCGGTCAACGCTCCACAGTGGACGGTTAGTCGGCGGAGACCGCGCGACCGCTCCCGTCGGCGGAGACCGCAAGGCCTGCCTGACGGATGACGAAGCCAGGCGAGCTGGCCAACAAGCTCCGCCCACCCAGGTAGTCGCGGACCAGCGGTCGTAGCGGGTGGCGATGCCCCGACAACCCTTGAACCGGTTGAAACAGCGCCCGACCACGGTGCGTTGCTGGTAGATCCGCTTGCCCGAATGCGGCAGCGACCGCGAGTGCGGGTGGCACGGTTGGAAACGCCGGCGGTGAGCACGATCGACAGCAGACTGCCCGTGCCGTCGACAGCGGAGGTGGATCGTGGTGGTCAGGCCGCCACGGGAACCTCCGATGGCGTGATCAGCGGGCTCCGCAGGTCGGAGTCCTGTGATGCGACCACGTCCCCCGTGTCACGGGGGAGGCCGGCGTCGTGCTGGGGAAACCGGAGACAGGCTGGAGTCCACCGACTCGACCCAGTCCCGCTCCCTGGCCGGGTCCGCCCTCACAGGACCTGATGGACCAGGGGACTCCACGTGCTGTCCGCGCTCCGGCGTGACCGCCGCTCACCCAGCGTCTACTACAGCCCGAACCGTTCCGGCGCCTCCCCGCCACGGCACAACCCGTGTGGTCCTTGGAGGCGATGCCCTGGATCACATGAGGCCTGATCACGCCACCTGCCGCCCCGACGCGGGGACCGGTCCGGCGACAACGGCTCCCACACCGCCCCGCGCCGCATCCCACCTCCAACTCCCTGCCCATGAACCAGGACCCCGCCACGCCCCAACAACAAGATCCACCAGACACGGCCCAGGGCCTGTCGTCCACGGGAGAACACGGTTTCCACGACCAGGTCGTCCTCGGCGATCGACATCGGACCGTGGTCGAGGTTGGCCGGCCTCAGGCCAGCCTCCGACGGGCCGCGCGAGGTGGCCCGAGGTGGCCGAGGCACGCACTCGGCGAGAACCGGCGACTCCCGCGTCGGGATTGAGCCCTCGATCGAGCCGCGAAAGCGGGCCTGGTCGGAACCTCGTCCTCGACGGGCGTCCGTCGTGTTCCTCCTTCGGAGGCCTGGACGCCACCGTGCCCGAGTGATTGGCGGGCACCACCTGCGTCGATCATCGAAGATCTTGACCACGGCCTGGGTGTAACAGCTACGGCTACATCCGTGGGGTGCCGATGAGCGCGAACAGCCGGATGACGATCGCCGTGCACGTGTTGACCTGGATGGCCCTGGTGCGCGGCAGGGGCCGCGAGGTGGTCACCTCGGACCAGATCGCGGCGAGCGTGAACACCAACCCCGTCGTCATCCGCCGCAGCCTCGCCGACCTGCGTGACGCGGGCGTGGTGGTGGTCCGGCACGGCGCGGGGGCCGGGTGGAGCCTCGCCCGCGAGGCGGAGGCGATCTCCCTGCTCGACGTGTACGAGGCGGTGCGGGACGGCGGGCCGTTCGCGCTGCACCGCAACGAGCCGAACCAGGCGTGCCCGGTCGGCCGCGGCATCCGACCCGCGCTGAGTCGCGTCTACGACCACGCGGAGGAGGCGGTGCGCCGGGAACTGGCCCGCGTCTCGGTCGCCGACGTCCTGCGGGACACCCTGGCCGCCTGACCCCCTGATCCCTGTCCCCCGCCCGTCGTGCGGCTCCGCCCGCACGACGACGACCGCGCACGACCTCAGTCGTAACCATTTCTGTTTCAACAAGGAGAGCCCCGACGATGCGAGCCATCGCCTTCTCCCGCCACGGCGGGTACGACGAGCTGCGGCTGGTCGAGCGGCCCACGCCCCGGATCCGCGACGGCCAGGCGCTGGTCAGGGTGGCCTACGCCGAGGTGAGCCCGGCCGACGACACGATCAGGGCCGGCCGGATGTCCCCCTCCCTGCACCAGGCGCCGCCGCTGGTCCCCGGCGGGGGCGGGGTCGGCGTCGTCGTCGACCCCGGCACGACCGGCCTGGCGGAGGGCGGCAGGGTCGTGGTCGGCGGAGGGGGCCTGGGCTGGACGACGGACGGGACCTGGCGCGAACACCTCGCCGCCGACGCCGCCCAGCTCCTGCCGGTCCCGGACGGCGTGAGCGACGAGGCGGCCTGCGCGCTGTTCGCCGGGGCGGGGTTCAGCACCGCCTACCTCGTGCTCACCCATCTGCTCGACTTCCGGCCGGGCCTCAGCGTGCTCGCGCCCGGTGTCGGCGGGGCCGTCGGAATGGGCACGACGCAGGTGGCCCGCGAGCTGGGCGCCTCGATGGCGATCTCCACCGCCAGCGGGACCGACAAGGCGGAGCGGGCGCGCGCCGCCGGGTACGAGCACGTCATCGACCTGTCTCGCGAGTCGGTCGAGGACGGGGTCGCGCGCCTCACCGACGGCAGGGGCGTGGACGTCGTGATCGACGGCGTGGCCGGTCCCCTGTTGGGACCGGCGATCGCCTCCCTCGCCCATGGCGGCTCCTACGTCAGCGTCGGCTACTCGGGCGGGCGCGAGGGCTCCGTCAACGTCACCGACCTGATCTGGAAGAACGCCAAGGTGTACGGCTACACCTTCACGATGATCCCGCCGCGGGTGACGCGCGCCGCGCGGGTGACGCTGCTGGAGTGGCTGAGTCAGGGGCGGATCGACCCCGTCATCGCTCGGATCTTCCCCCTCGACCAGGCCGCACGCGCGCAGCGACACCTGGTCGAGGACCGACCGTTCGGCCGGGTCCTCCTCGCCATCGCCCCCTGAGACCCACCGCACGGCCCGCCGTGGCGTCGGAGACAGGTCGTCCGAACGACGTCACGGCGGGCCGGGCAGCACACCTAGCCGCGGCGGCGCTGGGCGAGGCCGTCGACGAGGGCCTGGAGGCCGAACTCGAACTCCCGGTCCGGCCCCTCCTCCGCCACGCGCGCCATCAGGCCGACGAGGAACGCGCTCCCCGGCGAGGACTCCGGCATGCCGTCGGTACCGTCGCTATCTCCGGCGTCGCCGTCGGCCGGGGCGGCGGAGGCCGCCTGCTCCTCCAGCACCACGCCGACCACGTACCGGCTGATCGCGATGAGCGCGCGGACGGCATCGACCTCGTCGAAACCCTGGTCGCACAGGAACCTGATCTGCTTCTCCGCGGTCTCGTGACTGTCGGGCCGGGGGCGCGTGCCGGCGTGGATGCGCGCGCCGTCCCGCACGGACAGCAGGGCGTTGCGGAAGCTCCGCGCGTTCTCCAGCAGGAAGGACCGCCAGTCGTCTCCGGGGCGCGGCAGGGGGTAGGTGTGCCCCCTGTCCATGATGGCCTCGGCGAGCGCGTCGAGCAGGGCCGTCTTGCCCCGGAAGTGCCAGTACAGCGCCGGCTGCTTGACGTGGAGCCGGTCGGCGAGCCGCCGGGTCGTGAACTCGTCGAGCCCGGACTCGTCGATCAGCGCCAACGCCGCGCTGATGATCGTTTCCCGGTCCAGTGCCATCCCGGCTCCTCCCTCGCGCCCATCGCCGGTTGACAGCTTATCACCGATAAATTTATCGTTGATAAGTGCCTCTTCGGACCCCCTCGGCCGCGCCCACCCTCGCGGTGGTGCTGACGACCGCCACCCTCGACGCGGTCGGACTCGGGATCGTCATGCCCGTGCTCCCCGCGCTGCTCGGCACGCTGGTCGACCCCGGCCGCGTGCCGCTCCACGTCGGGCTCCTGACCGCCCTCTACGCGGTCGCGCAGTTCGCCCTCGCGCCCGTGCTCGGCGCGTTGTCCGACCGGTTCGGCCGACGCCCGGTGCTGCTGGCCTCCCTGACCGGCGCCACGGTCGACTACCTGGTCATGGCGCTGAGCCCCGCGCTGTGGGTGCTCTACGTCGGTCGGGCGGTCGCCGGGATCACCGGGGCCACCACCGCCGTGGTCGGCTCGTGCGTCGCCGACATCTCCTCGGAGCGGGAGCGGGCGCGCCGTTTCGGCGTGATGGGCGCCTGCTACGGCGGAGGGATGATCGCCGGGCCGGTGATCGGCGGCCTGCTCGGCGGGCTCTCACCGCACGCGCCGTTCGCCGCCGCGGCCGTCCTCAACGGCCTCAACCTGCTCGTGGGCCTCGTGTTGCTGCGCGAGACCCACACCGGGGACCGCGAACCGCTCACCGCGCGTCAGCTCAGCCCGTTCACCTCCTTCCGCTGGGTCGGGGCCGTGCCGACGGTGGGCGCGTTGCTGTTCGTCTTCTTCGTCATGCAGCTCGTCGGGCAGGTCCCCGGCACGATGTGGGTGCTCTTCACCGAGCACCGCTTCGCGTGGGACCCGCTGACGGTCGGGCTCTCCCTCGCCGCGTTCGGGGCCCTCCACTCCCTCACCCAGGCGGTGCTCACCGGACCGGTCGCGCGACGGCTGGGCGAGCGACGGGCCGCCGTGCTGGGGATGTGCGCGGACGGGCTGGGCTTCGTGGCCCTCGCGTGCGCGGGGCAGGGCTGGCTCGTGCTCCCGATCATGCTCCTCCTGGCGCTGGGCGGCGTCGGGCTCCCCTCGCTCCAGGGCCTGCTCACGAACGCGGTCGACGACCGGGGCCAGGGCCGGCTCCAGGGCGTGATGGCCAGCCTCAACAGCCTGACCGGGATCATCGGCCCGCTGCTGTTCACCGGCCTGTACGCGGCGACCGTCGACCAGTGGGACGGTTGGATCTGGGTCTGCGGCGCGGCGCTCTACCTGCTCTGCGTTCCGGCGATGCGCAGGGCCCGACGGTCGGGGACGGGAGCGCCGGGCGGTGCTGACGCGACCCCGGCTCGGACCGCTGAGGTGGCCACGGAGGTGGCGGGGAACCGCGCGGAGTCCTGATCCGGTCGGGAGATCGGGGGTCTCGACCGGTCGGGGAGCGTCAGTACGAAGCCCGCGACGACGGATCGCGAGGACGCCGAAACCAAGGAGGCCGGTCGGCAGGCGGAGCACGCCCGTGGCCGAGCACAGGCCGAAGCCCATGCCCCCCCGGCCGCGACGACCGGGGTGGCCAGCGTCGCCAGGTGGGCCGTGCGCCCGGCCCGCCACGGCGCGGACGACGCATCGGACGGTCCGATCGTTGCCGCACGAGGGTCGATGCGGTCCCGCCATCACAAGGTCATCACAAGGTCGCCCGAACGGCGAGCGCGCTCCGTCGACCGGCCGAGGAGCGTGGCCGGTGTCCTGGCCACGTTCCTCGTCGGACCCGACTCCCCCTCCGCACCGGAGACGAGAAGTCCACAGTGGAGGGTTCTGTTTCCCCCGGTTACCGTCTTCGCGTCTCTGATCATGGATCTCTGGTCACCAGGCCCGGCATGACTGTCTCCCCCCGGTCACCCGCGATCCGGGAGATGTCACCGGACCCTGGCGGCATCCAGGGACCGCTGACAGAGGCAGGACCGCCCCTGGCGGGGCAGGCCTGGCCGTAACGTGGCTGCCGGCCGTCGATGCCCGACCGTGACCAGCACCCACGCTCCTTGTGGAAGGCATCTGGATGACCGGCACGTTCGGGGTGTTCCTCGGCCTGGACGTAGGCCAGGGCGAGCACCACGCCGTCGGGGTGGACACCGACGGCAGGCGGCCGCACGACGGGCCATTGCCCAACAGCGAACCCACGCTGCGCGAGCTGTTCGCCAAGCTCGCCGCCTGGAGACCGCTACTCGTGGTGGTCGACCAACCGGCCACGATCGGCGCCCTGCCGGCCGCCGTCGCCCGCACGGCCGGCCACCAGGTCGCCTACCTGCCCGGCCTGGCCATGCGCCGCATCGCCGATCCGTATTCCGGCAACGCCAAGACCGACGCCCGCGTCATCGCCGACGCCACCCGCACCCTGCCCACGCACGCTGCGGCGGGTCGACACCGGCGACGACACCCTGGCCGAACTGGATGTCCTAGCCGGCTTCGACGTCAGCCAACCACGCCGAGGACATCCAGGACGCCCTGGTCGCCCTGCCCGGTGTCCGGGTGCGCGAGGTCTGGCGACCGCACCTTCCTGATGCACCTCGGCGGCAAGATCGAGGTCAACTCCAGGGTCGCGCTCCGGAACCGGGACGACCTGTCCCGCGCCTACACACCCGGCGTGGCGCGCGTCTGCCAGGCCATCGCGGCCAACCCCGAGGACGCCCGCCGCCTCACCATCAAGCGCGACACCGTGGCCGTGGTCACCGACGGCTCCGCCGTCCTCGGCCTGGGCAACATCGGCCCGGCCGCCGCCCTGCCCGTGATGGAGGGCAAGGCCGCGCTGTTCAAGAAGTTCGCCGGCGTCGACGCGTGGCCGGTGGTCCTGGACACCCAGGACACCCAGGACACCGAGGCCACCGAGGACATCCCGGTCTTCCACGACGACCAGCACGGTGCCGCCGGGTGGTCCGATCGTTGCCGCGCGAGGGTCGATGCGGTTCCGCCATCACCACAAGATCGCCCGAGAGGCGGCGCGCCTCCCCTCCACACCAGGACAGGCGTCCACAGTGGAGGGTTCTGTTTCTCGCCGGAGCGACCGTCCCACCGCGACAACGGCGGAGTGCGCGGCCGAGATCCGTCCCGCCTAGCTGGCGAACACCCGGCCAAGCCACGCCCTCCAGCTCTCGCTCTCCGACTTCGCGTCGACGCCCTCGCCGAAGAGGTGGTGCCCCACCGCGACGTGGCCGGCGCCGCCGAAGAACCGGTACATGCCCTCGCTCCCCCGGACGCCGAGGAACGCCTGCTGGTCCGGCCTCGCGTAGTCCACGACGCCCTCGATGGGCGCGAGCCCCTCCGGGGTGAGCCGCACCCGGTCGCCCACCGCGGCCGGGCCCGACAGCCCGAGCGCGCCGGTGAGCAGCGCCCACGCGTCGCGCCCCTCGGGCACGTCGAACCAGTGGGCGTACACGTAGGTGCCCGGCCGGCCCCGGAAGTGGCGCAGGTACTCCCCGAGGGTGTGCAGGTACATGTCCCAGCCGTGGCTGGTCTGGTCCTCGTACTCCTCGCCCCAGTCGTCGCCGAGGACGCCGCTGTGCACGAACCGGAGCACGGTGCTGCCGCCGTCCCGCCCCTCGACCAGGTACTCCATGGCGTGGAAGGTCCCGTCCGGCGCCGGGTCGCCGCGGTAGGCCAGCCGGTGCGGCGGGTCCCACGCCGTGATCGTCGACGCCTCGGAGAAGTCGCCGATGTCGAGCGTGATCCGGCCGCCGACGCCGGGCTCGACCTGGTGCGGCCCCATGAACCATGAGGAGATGCCGGGGCCGGTGGCGATCGCGTCCCACACCTCGTCGGGGCTGGCGTCGAGGCTGGTCTCCTTGCGCAGCTCGAACTCTCGGGGCATGTCAGGTCTCCTTCGACTGTGTCCGATCGGGCTGTGTCCGATCGGGCTGTGTCTGACCGGGCTGGGGCCGGACGGCGGGGTGGACGGCGACGACGACCCGGTGCGCGCGTCCGCCCTCCGCGTGCTCGTCGTGGTACTTCGCGACCAGGGCGGTGACCGCTCCGGCCAGTTCCTCGGCGAAGGCGGCGCGGTCGGCCGCCGAGGCGAACCGCACCTCGCCGTCGACCGCGAACGTGGCCACCCGCTTCCCGGCCCTGGCCGCGCCGGAGAGCAGCGCGCCGACGTCCCGCACCAGGCGGGCGGCCAGCGCCACCAGCCAGTGTGCCGACAGCCGGTCCGGCGCGCGTTCCGGATCAGGCTCCACCGGGGCCAGCGCGGACGGTGAGATCACGTAGGAGGCGGCGCTCGCGCGCACCACCCGTTCGGTGACGTTGCCCTTGCGCCGTTCCTCCACCAGCTCGACCAGCCCGTGCCGTTCGAGCGCCCGCAGGTGGTAGTTCACCTTCTGCCGGGGCAGGCCCACCCTGGCGGCGAGCACCGTGGCCGAGGCCGGCTCGGCCAGCTCGGCCAACAACCTGGCCCGCACCGGGTCCAGGGAGACCCCGGCCGCGGCGGGGTCCTCGATCACCGCGACGTCCTTCACGTCCTCCACGGTGCCTGCCGACAACAAAATTTGTCAAGACGAGTGGAGTTGTCGGTGGGCGGGCCGCGGTGGCCGGAGCGGGGCCGGCGGGGGGCAGGGCCTACCAGCTCGTGCCGATGAAGAAGGCCGCGTCGGTCGGGCTGTGCGCCGAGGCGGAGAAGCAGCGGACGTCGGAGACGAGGTCCGCGCCGTCCGGAACCCAGTTCTCGACGTGGCAGTACGCGTCGGACTCGCCGAGCGCGGACGCGGTGGCGTGACCGCTCGGGCTGCCCATCTCCCGTGAGCGGACGCGGTAATAGCCCGTCTCGACGCGCATGACGTCCGCGTCCACCGCGCTGGAGGCGTTGCCGAAGTGGCGGTCGGTGCGGCCGATGACGCTGGACCCGGCGGAGAAGCTGAGCAGGAACGCGTGGTCGACCGGTTCTCCCCGCACGTCCCGACAGGTCACCTGCTGCACCCCTGACGGCGCGGGCGGGGCGGCGAGCTTGCAGTGCGCCGGCCCGTCGCCCCGCGCCGTGACCTGGTAGAACTGCTTCGCCGTCGGGACGCCCGCCGAGGCGGGGACGTGGACGAGGTACTGCCCGGCCGACCGTCGCTCCACCCAGGCGACGCCGCCCGTGGAGTCGTACCGCGTCGCGGGGTCCCCCGGCCGGTACCGCTCGTTCCTCGGCTCGGCCCACAGGTAGGAGAACCGGCCGTCCCCCACGGACCGGTGGGCGAAGCTGGCCACGAAGCGGACGTCGACGGGCGCGCCCCCGGTGTCGAAGCACCGGACCCGGACCACCTCGGTCATGCCCTCCTCGGCCAACCCCGCGACCACGCAGAAGTCGCTCGTCGGCCCGTAGGCCGAGGCGTGTGCCACGCCGCCGGCCACGCCCAACCCGCCGAAGCGCACGGCGTACTCGCCAACGCCCTCCCGCACGATCTCCACGTCGGCCGCGTCGGCGGAGTTGTAGACGTACATGCTCTTCTGGGCGACCGGGCGGTAACGCGACGCCGTGGGGTCGTGCGCCCAGACGAAACCCCCACGGCCGTCGACGACCATCGGCCCCCGGCCCGGGTCCTCCCCCCGCCGGAGCTGGGAGGCCGCGATGAGGCCGGCCGCCAGGGCCAGGCCGACGGCCAGGGCCAGCCACCTCCTCGGCAGCCGCCGGGAGCGACGCCGCCTCGGCCGTCCACTCTCGACGTGGATGTGGATTCCACCGTGGACGTCCCGCGTCTGGACCGACGACACCGCCTCGCCGGCCATCGTGTTGCTGGTCCCGCCCGCCACGGCGTCCGGTGCGGCTGTCCGGTCGCCGGCGGGCGGGAGGCGCGGGTCATCGTCCACAGGCGCCCATCACCGGGGACGGGCTCATGACCACCCCGCCGTCCATGCAGGGGCGGGCGGACGAGGACGACGAGGAACCGCTGGAACCGCCGGAGCTGCTGGAGGGCCGGCTGGAAATGGACGGTCGTCCGGAACTGGATGGCCGGGCGGAGTGGGAGGACCGCGCCGTGGTGGAGGACCGCCGCGCGGCGGAGCCCTCGGACGAGGTCCGTTGTCCGGTGGACCCGCCGGAGGTCGTGGCGTCGCCCTCCTGGCCCTCCTGTCGCGCGGAGTCGGTGACCCCCTCGTCGGGGACTTCCTGGCCACCGGCCGACTCCTGCCTCACGGACCCCTCGGACTGACCGGCCACCGCGGCGCCGGGAGAACGGGGCCGGGCGCCCGGCACGGCCGTGGAGGTGCGACCGCCAGAACCAGGGACGATGACCTGCCGCGTGCCCGAGGAGCCGTTGCCGGGCGGCTCCGGCGACGTCCCGTCGCCTGCGGTGACGGCGTGGACGAGGGTGAGCGCGGAGGCCGAGAGCACCAGCGTCAGCACGGGCAGGGCCCAGCGCCGGCCGGTGGGCGGACGGGGACGCGGGGAGGGACGGGACGTCACGGCGGCACCTCACTCACCAGGCGGAGAGGGACGGGGAGCGCTGGGAGCCGGCTGTGCGGACGGAGTACGACGCCAGTCGATCACGGCGCTCGGTGTGATCCGACGCACACGTTGAGTGAGGTGTTCCCGTTCTGTGGACTGCGCGATGTTTCGTCCCTGTCCCGCAACCCGACCGTAATTCATTGCGCCGAACGAGTGGCCTCTCCCGGGTGAGGACAGGCGTGGGTCCCGGGACTCAGCCCCGCCAGTTCGGGGTGGCGGACCACCACGGCGCGGTGTCGATCGGCCCGCGCGTCAGCGCGGTCAGGACCTCGCCGAGCCTGACCCACCACGGGCTCATCAGCCGGGGACGGCGCACGATCGCCCGGCACACCGCGTCGGCGGCCTCGGCCGGCGCCAGGGCGGGCAGCCGACCGAGCACCAGGGCCGGCACGCCCCTCGACACGCGAGGCCTCGGGAACCGGATCGTCGTGGTGACCACGCCGGCGGCCGAGGCCGCGTCGGCCGCCGCGCCGAGCCAGACCTCGAAGGCGGCCCTGGCGGCGTGGTGGGCGGACCAGCGCGGCGGGGAGACGGCCGCGCCGACCGCGCCGAGGTGGACGACCTGTCCCCGTCCGCGCCTCACCATCGACGGCAACAGGCCGAGGAGCAGGCGGGCGGGGCCGCGGTAGTGGGCGTTCATCGTGCGGGCCAGCTCGCGGGCGCGGTCGGCGGTGTGGTCGGCGGTGTGGTCGGCGGTGTGGTCGGCGACGCGGTCCGACGAGCCGGCGGAGCCGCCCGGGTTGCTCACCACGACGTCCACGTGGCCGTGTTCGGCGAGCACGCGCCGGACGAGCGGTTCCACGGCCGCGACGTCGGCGAGGTCCACCTGGTACGCGTGCGCCGCGCCGCCGGCGCGGACGATCTCGGCGCGGACCGCGTCGAGCCGGTCCCGCCGGCGGGCCACCAGCAGCACCGTGGCCCCCGCGGCCGCCAGCCGGCAGGCGGTCGCCCTGCCGATCCCCGAGGACGCGCCGGTCACCAGCACGGTCCTGCCCGCGACGGCCGCGCGGAGCCGGCGCTCGTCCGGCGGCGGCCAGACCACGCCGAGCGCGCGCCGCAGGGCCGCGAGCACCTCGTCCCGCCGGCGGAGGGCCTCGTCTGTCCACTGTGGACTCCGTTCCGGCAGGGCCGGGCAGCCCGTCGCGACCGCGAGCCGGAGGCGGCGGCACAGGGCCAGGACCGACCACGCCCTCGGCGGCGACATCACCCCTCCCCCACCGGCGCGGACGCCGCGCACCGCGTCACCGGAGGTTCGGCAGGTTCGGCGCACGCTCGCACCCCGGGTCCCCTCCTCACTTCTCGGCCGCGCTGGTCTCGGGGGAGGCCACGGACCCCGGTGCCGCCCGCCCCGGCGGGGCGTCCGCCCACGGACCGGACGCGCCCGCGCCGATGACGACGATCCCGTTGTCGGCGCGGGGCGGGCCGAACTGCCGCACGAACATCTCGGCCCCGCTCTCGGGCGGCAGCAGGGCGGCGCCCCGCGCGGCCACCAGCTCCGCCAGCTCGGCGCTCCCCGCGCCGGCGGCCCACGGCCCCCAGTTGACCGACGTGACGCGGGCGGTGGGCAGGCACGCGCGCAACGCGACCGCGTAACGGTTCAGCCCCTCGCTGGCCATCGCGTAGTCGGCCTGCCCCCGGTTGCCGACCAGCCCGACGACCGAGGAGAACAGCACGACGTGCCGGAGCCGCTCGGTCCCCAGCACGGAGAGCACGTTGTCCAGCCCGACCAGTTTGGTGGCGAGCACCCGCCGGACCTCCTCGGCGGTCTTGTCCACCAGGGGGCGGTCGACCAGCAGGCCGGCCCCGTGCACGACCCCGGTGACGCGGTCGGCGTGCGGCGCGAGGGCCTCCCGCAGGCGGGCGTGGTCGAGGACGTCCACCGGCAGGTACTCGACCCGGGGGCCGCACGCGGCCAGGGTCCGGCGCACCTCGCGTCCGGCGCGCACCGCCGAGCACCACCGATCGACCTCCTCCGGCGTGGGCGCGCCGCCCTGGTCGCCGAGGTGCGCCTCGGCCGCCGCGAGGAGGTCGTCCCCGTCGCGGCCCTCCGCCCACCCCGGCTCCTCCGCCAGCGGCGTCCGGCCGAGGACGAGCAGGTGGCAGGGGAAGGCGCGGGCCAGGGCGGTCACGCAGTGCGCCGTCACTCCCCTGGCCCCGCCGGTGACGACCAGCAGGTCGTCCGCTCCGGGACGGGCCGCGTCCCCGGCCGCGCCGGCCTCCGGCTCGTCGGCTCCGGCCAGGTCGAGCGTGGTGCGGCGGTGGTCGTGGTAGACGACGGTCGTGACCGAGGTGTCGACGTCGAGCAGCTCGGCCGTGACGAACCGGCGCACGGTGTGGTCGTCCAGCTCGGCGCTCAGCTCGACCGAGCGGCAGAACAGCGTCGGCGCCTCGACGGCCAGCGTCCGCGCCAGCCCGGACACCGCGCCCAGCAGCGTCCTCGGCACGTCCACGTCGGTGGCGCCCGACGTCACGGCCGAGCGGGTGATCGCGAGGAAGGCGGACCGCCCCTCGCCCGCGCTCGCCTCCAGGTGGCGCTGGGTGTGCTTGGCGACGAGCAACGCGTGGGTGAGCCGGCGCACGCTGTCCTCGACCGAGCCCACCGGGGTGGCCGCGACCTGCGCGCACACATCCAGCCGTCCGGTCGTCGCCACCAGGTCGGACACGGCCCTTGCCAGCTCGTCCTCGTCCCAGCCGAGGAGCCGCCGCGTCCCGTCGGCCGGCTCGCGGTCCGCCGCGCCGGGCAGGACCAGCACGTGGACCCGCATGTCCGACGCGCGCAGGGCCTCGACGACCACGGGCGCGGTCGACGACCCGTCGTCCACCACGAGCGCCACCGCGCCGGGGACGTAGGCGCCGGTGTCGATCTCCGCGTCGGCCAGTTCCCGGCTCACGACCTGGCGGCAGTGGATGGTCGGAGGCGGGGGCGCGGCGTCTCCGGCCGTGGCGGGCCGCGCTCCGTTCCCGTCCTCGGCCACGTTCTCGCCCGTACTCTCCGGGGAGGCGGTCGTCCCGTCGGAGGTGGGTGCCGCACCGCCGGCACCGCTGGTGCCGCCGGCAGCGCCCTCCCCGGTGGTGTCCACTCCCGGGTCCAGGACGATGTCCCACTCCCCGTCCTGCCCCTGCGCGGAGGCCCCTGGCCCTGGCTCGTCCGGCGTGTGCGACGGCGACGGGGGTGGGGCGGGCCGGGCGCCGCGCTCCCTGGGCGGGTCCGGTTCACCGGATCGACCGGGCGGGGCGGGGCCGACCGACTCGACGGGGACGCTCTCCCGGGGAGCCGGCAGCTCCACGGGGGCGACCGGTGGGAGCGGGACCGGCGCCCCGTCGGACGACGGCACAGCCGTGGAGGGGGTGGCGGCCCTCGGGTCGGACGTGCGCAGGAAGTCGAGCAGGGCGTCGCCCGCGCGGACGTGCGCGTCGGCCAACGTCTCGCCGTAGATCCGCAGGTGGTCCAGTGTCGCCCCGGGGCGCGCCCCGTCCGGCCGGCCGGCGAGGGCCGCCATGGCCTCGCGCACGATCCGCGACTGTCCACTGAGGAACTCGTCGTAGAGCGCGAGCCGCTGGGCGACGAACCGCAGCGCGCCCTCGTCCCTCGGCGGGACCTCGACGGCCGACCCCGGCGGCACCGCCACCACCGACAGTGGGCCGGTCTCCGCCGGCGCCGACGACACCGACGACACCGATGACACCGACGTCTCCGCCGGCACCGACGTCCCGGCTCCTGACGACGGGACGGGCGGGGACGCCTCCGCCTGATTGTCCACAGTAGACACCGAAGCGCCGCCGATCACGATCACGTCCCCCCGACCGGTCCGCGCGGGCGTGGGAGCCTCCCTGTCGAGGCCCCGGTTGAGCCCCCGGAGCGGGACGCCCGCGACGGCCAGGGTGAGCGCGGCCCGCTTCAACGCCAGGTCCGAGTCGCCGGAGGGGCCGGCGTCGGTCGCCACGCACAGCACGTCGGGGTCGGGGAGGGTGCGGCGGGCGAAGCCGGTGAGCACCGCGTTCGGGCCGAACTCCACGAACACCCGGCACCCCTGGTCGTACAGGGCGCGCAGCCGGTCGGCGAACGCCACCGGACGGCGGAGCTGCTCGGCCAGTACCCTCCGGTTCGCCACCACGTCGGCCCCGTACTCCGCCCCGGGCGTGGTGGCGAGGACCGGGATGCGGGGCGGGAACATCTCCCGGGTGCGCACGGCGGCGTGGAACGCGTCCACGGCGTGGGCGACGAGCGTCGTGTGGAAGGCGGCGGACGCCGGCAGCCGCCGCGCCCGCACACCCGCCTCCCGGCACGCCTCGACCAGTTGCTCCGCCTGCCGGGTGACCCCGCCGACCACGACCTCGTCGGGGGCGTTGACGTTGCAGATGACGAGGTAGGGGAACTCCGCGATCAGGCGGCGCACCGTGGCCTCGTCCGCGGCCACCGCGACCAGGGCTCCAGGGTCGAAGTCCGGTGGCGCGCCGACGGGCGGAGCCAGCGCGGCCCCCCTGGCGCGGGCGAGCGCGCAGAAGGTGAGGTCGTCGAAGGCCCCGGCGGCCCACAACGCGGTCAGCTCCCCGAAGCCGTGCCCCAGGCACCCGGCGGGGAGGAAACCCCGCTCGCTCAGCCACCGGAACTGGCCCGCCGCGAGCGCGCCGATCGCGGGCTGGGCGTACTCGGCGCGGCGCAACGCCTCCCGTTGACGCGCGGCCGTCCCCTCATCGTCGGTCGGGGGCGGGAAGACCACCCGGGACAGGGGCTCGGTGTCGGCGAAGAAGAGGTTCATGGTGTCGAACGCGGCGCGGACGGGCGGCACGGACACCGCGGCGGCCCGGCCCATGTTCACGTACTGGCTGCCCTGACCGGCGAACAACGCGGCCACCCGGACCTCCGGCGCCAACGCCGCGCGGCGGTACGCGACGCCGGCCGGGTCGCTCCACCCCCACCCGCCCGGGTTCGCCCTGAGTCGGGCCGCCGCCCGCTCCACGAGCACGGCCCGTTCCGCCCGGTCGCGGTGCACGACACCGATCCTGGGGTGGGTTGGCGGAATCTCGTCGGGCTCCACGGGAGTGTCCTCGTCCAGCCGGCGCAGCAGGGTCCGCACGTCGGGCGCGGACCAGACCGTCACGCGCGCGGCGGGACCGGCCACCCCGGTCACCACGGGCTCGCCGTCGTGTTCCTCCAGCACACAGTGGACGCTCGCGCCGCAGGGGTCGACGACGGAGACGACGGCCCTGCGGCGACGTCCGACGGGCTCCCTGATCCACGGCAGGGCCACGGGGGTGCCCCGGGGGCCGCCGTCGCCCACCGGCCACCCCCGGTCGAGCCGGACGGACCGGTCGGGCCGGTCGGGCCGGTCGGGCCGGTCGGGCCGGTCGGGCCGGTCGACCGTCGTCGGCGGCAGGATCTTCTGGTGCAGGGCGAGCGCGGCCTTGACCAGGCCGGCCGCGCCGGCCGCCGCCCCGGTGTGCCCGATCTGCGCGGCGACGCCGCCGAGCACGGAGAGCCCTCGTCCCCGCCTCCGTCCGCGCGGGTCCTCGGCGCCTGATTCGTCCACAGAGGACAGTTCAACGAGGTCGGCGGCGACGACGCGGGGGCGGTCGGCCTCGACGAGCCCGACCGAGGCCGGATCCACCTCGGCGTCGGCGAACGCCGCGCGCAGCGCCGCGAGCCGCTCCCGTCGGCCCGGCGGGTCGACCTCGGGATTCCCGCGGTTCCCGGGGTTCCCGCCGTCGCGGGCCGCGCCGAGGCCGAGGAGCACCGCGTAGACCCGGTTGCCGTCCCGCCGCGCGTCGGCCAGGCGGCGCAGGGCCAGCATCGCGACGCCCTCGCCGGGGGCCGGGTCCTCCGGTCCCGGGGACCAGCCCGGCCCGGCCGGCGGCCGGAGGACCGGCGCGCCCTGGTCGACCAGGGCGTCGAGCAGGTCGCAGCCCCCTGTGATCATCATGTCGGCCCTGCCCTCGACCAGCTCGGACACGGCGACCCGCAGGGCGGCGAGCGCGCTCGTCCCGCCGGCGACGACGTCGCAGCTCAGCGCGCCCAGACCGAACCGGTCGGCGACGAACCCCGACACGTCCCTCGGGGGGAGGCCGGGGAAGCGGGCCTCGTCGGGGTCGGCGGCGGCGTCCCGCGCCCGGGACCCGCCGACCGCCGGGAGGCCCACCCCGAGCACCACGCCGACCCGGGCGCGGTCGCACCGGGCGGCGCCGTCCGCCTCGGCGTCCCGCACCACGGCGCGCGCCACCGCGAGGGCGAGGAGGTGACGGGCGTCGGCCACCCGCGCCACGGTGGACGGGAGGCCGAACTCCACCGGGTGGAAGGGCACCGGGGGCAGGAGGCCGGCCCTGCGGGGTGTCGCTCCGTCCGGCGCTCCGCGCGTCGCCGGGAGGTCCGTGAGGCAGTCGCGTCCCGTCACCACGTTGTGCCAGAACTCGCGGAGGTTGGCGGCGCCGGGGAACACCGCGCCCATGCCGACGATCGCGACCGGGTGGTCGCCGAGTCGTCGACCCCCCTCCGGCGAATGGCTTTCCCGCGCCCCGATTCCCGGCGCCCCGCCACGGACGACCCTGTCCACGCCAGTCCTCCCACCCGGTTTCTCCCGCGCTCGATGTCACCTCGCCGCATCGGGCGCCACAGCGCACCTGTTCGTCCGGCCGACAGTTGTCCGGCCCCGCGTTGTCCGGCCCCGCCCGCCGCGCTTCCCGCGCGGCCGACGGATCAATTCCCGCCTCCGCCGAACGCCCTGCCCCGCCGGAGGTCGCCGCCCATCGTGACCAAGCCCCCCAGGCCGATCAAGCCAGGTCATCCTGTCGAGTCATCGGGCCGACCGGTCGCGCTCCCCCCACCGGGCAAGGGCGGTTCACCCATTGGTTCGGCGCGGCGCGCCCCGTTTTCCAAGATCGTTCGTTGCCCGCGCAAGGACAAGATCGACAATTGTGCTCGGTCCCCGGCGGACAACCGGACCTCTCTTTCCCTCCTCAGAACATCCACGAATTCGCGAGGGATAAGCGGGTATCGCCGAAAGGGCGAGGAACGCGCGATATGTCCACTGTGGACAAGGTGCGCGCGACGAGGAGACCGCCGTTCCCCGACCCCTTCAGGGACAGGACGGGGGCGGGCGACTGGCGCCGCCCACCCCCGTGACCGCCCGGCGGCCAGCCTCAGCCCCTCGCGGCCTCACGCAGGATCTCGACGGCGCGCGCCCGGACCGGCTGCGACGCCTGGCTCGGCGCGCCGGCGTGGAACGGCGGCCGGGGGTCGTACTCGATGGCGAGCTGGACCCCCTCCGCGGTGACCTGGTCGGCCAGCCTCGCCGCGAGGGCCAGCGCCATGTCGATCCCCGACGAGACGCCGGCCGCCGTGACGACCCGGTGGGCGTCCTGGAACACGACGCGCTCGGGCAGGAACCGCGCGCCGTACGCCTCCAACCGCTGCGCGGCTCCCCAGTGGGTCGTCGCGTCCAGACCGTCGAGGATCCCGGCGGCGCCGAGGAGCAGGGAGCCGGTGCAGACCGAGGCCGTCCACCGCGTGGTCGCGTGGACCTTCGCCAGCCAGGGCACCAGCTCCGGCGGCGGCGCCAGGCTGCCCTCGCCGCCGGGGACGACGAGGACGTCGCAGGCGTCCACCTCGTCGAGGGCGGCGTCGGCGGTGATCGCCAACGCGCCGCTGTCGGCGCGAACCTCGCCCTTCTCGGTCGCGACGAACAGCACCTCCGCGCCCGGCACGAGCCGAAGGACCTCGTAGGGCCCCACGGCGTCGAGCGCGGTGAAGGACGGGAAGAGAGGGATCACGACGCGCATGCTGAGTCCTTGTCCCTGAGGTGACGGTGATGACCGCAGAAGATCAGAAGGGGTACCGGGAGGACATCCCTCTCGCGACCGATGTGGCGTCCACACCCGACGGTCACCGCGCCCCGGGCGGCGGCGCTCCGAATCGTGGGTGAGCGCGGGAGGACGCAGAACCCGGTGACCGGCTCGGGCGGGATGTCGCTGGGCACGGCGCGGGAGGTGGGGCCGCGGCCGCCGTTGGGGTTGAGCCGTTGTTCGACGCGGCACGGGTGGCGGTGACGGGTTGTACGCCCGTCGTGCCGGGTCGGGAGTGGGGCACGCGGTTGAACCTGCACGCGGTCGAACCTGTTCGGGCCGCCGCCCAGCCTCGGCCTCGGTCGGCACCCCCGCCACCAACCGACCAGCACCCGCCCGCCGCGCCGCCGCCCGCACCCAGCGAACACACCGCCGGCGCGCCCGCCGCCGCACCCCCGGTCTGGTCAGCCGCTGGCGGTGTCGCTACCGCGCCAGGGCGTGTCTGGTGGATCTTGTTGTTGGGGCCCGGCGGAGTCCTGGCTCCTGGGCAAGAAGTCGGGGGTGGGATGCGGCGCGGGGCGGTGTGGGAGCCGTTGTCGCCGGACCGGTCGCCACGTCGCGGCAGGCCGAACCTCCGCCAACGCCAGCGCGCCCACCTCCCACTCCGCCAAGGGAAAGCCCTCGACGACCACGGCCACCGCGACCGCCGCCGCCAACCCCGACGGGTCTCACACGGCGCCACCACCGCGTCGACCAACCTCGCGCCCCGAACGGACAACGCCGTCGCCCGCGACCCCAACGCCCCGTCCACGAACAGGTCGAACAGGTCCCCCGCCAACCCCCGCACCGCCAGCTCCGGTGCCTGTTCGCTCGCGAAGGCTCCACACCGAGCTGACGACCGGTTTTCGCGGAGCGCGAAGGGGGTTGCGCGCTCCGCGCTCGGTCTGGTCGTCTCGCCGGTGCGATCCGACGTGCGACGAGGGGACGTGGTGGCGGTGCCGACCATGGTGCGCGACGTGACCGACGAGCGGGACGCGCTGCTGGCGTTCCTGGCCGAGCAACGGGCCGCGTTGCGGCGCGCCGTCCACGGGCTGACCGACGCGCAGGCCGCCGCCACGCCGAGCGCCAGCGGACTGAGCCTCGGCGCGCTGGTCAAGCACGCCGGGCAGGTCGAGAGCACGTGGATGGACCTGGTGGCGGGAGAGGAGGTCCGGCTCCCCGACGAGCGGGACGCGTTCCGGATGACCCCGGACGAGACGCTGGACCGGTTGCTCGCCGACTACGCGGCCGCGGCGGAGCGGACGGACGCCGTGGTCGCGGCCGAGCCCGACCTGGGCCGCCGGGTCGATCTGACCCCGATGAGCCCGCTCCTGCCCGCCGGCGCGGGCCGCACGGTTCGGTGGGTCGTGTTCCACCTGGTCGAGGAGACCGCGCGGCACGCGGGCCACGCCGACGTCATCCGCGAGTCCCTGGACGGCGCGAGCGCCCTCGACCTCGTCTCGGCCGTGGGCGCCCCGCTCATCCCGGAGTACCCGCACCTCACGATGGGCAGTGTGGCGTCGCGGACAGGGCAGTGACCTGACGAACGAATCGCGCCCGGGACGAGGGCGCGCGACCTAGCATCGCCGGCGTGGAACCGTCGGAGGCGAACGCGGCGCAGGAGCGGACAGGGCGGGTCGGGCCGGGCGGGTCCGTCGGGTCGGACGGCTCCGTCGGGTCGGACGGCTCCGTCGGGCCGGACGGCTCCGTCGGGCCGGACGGATCGGCCGTGGCGGTGTTCGAGGAGCACCGACCCCGCCTCCTCGGCCTGGCCTACCGCCTGCTCGGCTCGGCCAGCGAGGCCGAGGATGTCGTGCAGGAGGCGTTCCTGCGGTGGGACGCCGCCGAGCGCGACCTGGTCGCGTCGCCGGCCGCCTGGCTGACCAAGGTCGTCGCCAACCTCTGCCTCAACCAGCTCGCCTCGGCCAGGGCGCGGCGGGAGAGCTACGTGGGCCCGTGGCTGCCGGAGCCGGTGCTCACCGAGGACGGCGCGCTCGGTCCATTGGAGACGGTCGAGCGCCGCGAGTCCGTCTCGTTCGGCCTGCTGGTCCTGCTGGAGCGGCTGACGCCCCCGGAGCGCGCGGTCTTCGTGCTCAGGGAGGCGTTCGGGCACAGCCACCGGGAGATCGCCGAGATCCTCGACGTCGAGGAGGCGCACTCGCGCCAGCTCCTCCGCAGGGCGCGGCAGCGCGTCGGGGAGTCGCGCGCCAGGTACTCCGTCGACAGTGGACACCACCGCAGGGTCGTCGAGCGCTTCCTGGCCGCGACCCTGCACGGCGACGTGGCCGAGCTGGAGCGGCTGCTGGCCGACGAGGTCGGGTCGTGGGCCGACGGCGGCGGCGCGGTCACGGCGGCCCGCCGGCCGGTCCTGGGCCGCGACCGCGTCCTGCGGTACCTGCTCGGGATGGGCCAGCGGCCGGAGGCCGCGCACCTGACCGCGACGATCGCCGAGGTCAACGGCGAGCCGGCCGCGCTCCTCCGCTTCGGGGGCGTGCTCGCGGCGGTCGTCACCGTCGAGACGGACGACGACGGCCGCGTCACCGCCGTGCGCAGCGTGTTCAACCCGGAGAAGCTCGCGTACCTGACGAAACAGCTCGTGTGACGACCCTCACCCCTCCGCCCTGTCACGAACCGGCCGGCTGCCCGGTTCAGGGGGCAGGCAAGGAAGGGGTGGACGACATGTCGCATCGACTCGTGATCCTGGGGGCCGGCTACGCGGGGCTGGCCGCGGCGCGGCGGGCGGCCGCGAGGCTGCGGCGCCCCGACGTGCGGGTGACCCTGGTCAACGCGACGGACCGGTTCGTGGAGCGGGTGCGGCTGCACCAGCTCGCGGTCGGGCAGGACCTGCGGGAACACCCGCTGGCCCCGCTGGCCGCCGCCGCGGGGATCGAGCTGGTCGTCGCGCGGGTGACCTCCGTGGATCTCGCGACCAGGACGGTCCGGTTGGACGCGGCGCCGCACGCCGTCGGCTACGACACGCTGGTCTACGCGCTGGGGAGCGGGGCGGACACGGCGGGGGTGCCCGGCGTGGCCGAGCACGCCCTCACGGTCGCCGAGACCGAGCAGGCCGAGCGGGTGCGGGCCCACGTGGCGACGCTCCCGTCCGGCGGCGTCGTCGCGGTGGTCGGCGGCGGGCTGACCGGCATCGAGATCGCCGCCGAGCTGGCGGAGTCGCACCCGCGCCTGCGGGTCGAGCTGCTCACCAGCGGCGGGGTCGGCGACTGGCTGTGCGCGAGCGCGCGGGACCACCTCCGTCGGGCGTTCGACCGGCTGGGAGTCGGGGTCCACGAGGACAGCCGGGTCGTCAAGGTCGGCGAGGGGGCGCTCCTGCTCGACGACGGACGGGACAGGCAGGCCGACGCGGTCGTGTGGGCGGCGGGCTTCCGGGTCCCCGACCTGGCCGCGCGGGCCGGTCTGGCGGTCGACGACCGGGGCCGGATGGTCGTGGACGAGACGTTGCGGTCGGTGTCGCACCCCGACGTCTACGGCATCGGGGACGCGGCGGCCGCGGCGGCGATCGACGGCGCGGAGACCAGGTTGTCCTGTCAGACCGCGCTGCCGATGGGCCTGTACGTCGCGGATGCGATCACCGACGTCCTGACCGGACGGACGCCGAAACCGGTGAGGGTGCGCTACTTCTGGCAGAACGTCTCGCTCGGGCGGCGGGACGGGGTCACCCAGTTCACGCGGGCCGACGACAGCCCGGTGGACCGGGTGCTCACCGGGCGGGTCTCGGCGCGGTTCAAGGAGGTCATCACGCGCGGCGCGGCGTTCAGCGCCCGCCGGCCCGGCCCCTACCTGCCCCACCGGCGCCGCGCTCCGCGCTCCTCGGCCTGACAACTCCCCAGCCTGGCATCTCCCCAGCCTGACAACTCCTCAGCCTGACAACTCCTCAGCCTGGCATGGCCAGAGGCTGGCCCGGTGACGGCGTTGCCGCTCCGCGCGCGCGGAGCGGCAACGCCGAGGGGCGACACCGAGGGGCGACGCCTCGAATGTCCTCTGTGGACGATCGAGGCGTCCCCCTGCCCCACTGGACCCACCGGCCCTATCGGCCGGACCGCGCCGTCGCCCGCTCGGGGCGGAGCAGGACCCACGCCTGGAGCGCCGCGTAGAGCAGGAGCCCCGCGCCGATCGCGCTGGTCACGTGGATGCTGTCGGTGAAGGCGGCGCGCGCGGCGTCGGCCAGCGCCTGCCCCGCGGGGCCGCCCACCTCCCTGGCGGTCACCAGGGCGCCGCCGAGGGTCTCCCGCGCGGCCTCCATCCTGGTCTCGTCCACACCGGGCACGGAGGTCAGCTCGGTCTGGTAGACGGCGGTGGCGAGGCTGCCCAGCACGGCGACGCCGAGCGCGCCGCCGAACTCGATCGCGGTCTCGGAGATCGCCGAGGCCGCGCCGGCGCGTTCCGGTGGCACCGTGGACAGCATGGTGTTGTTGGTCAACGTCATGACCGAGCCCTCGCCGAAGCTGACGAGGACGAAGGCCACGCTGGCCACCAGCACGCCGTGGGAGGGCGGCAGCCACACCAGCACCACGAAGCCCAGCGCCGCCAGCACCAGCGCGAAGGCGATCAGGGTGGCCATGCCGACGTGACGGGCGGCGGCGGCCACGACGAACCCGGCGCCGATGGCCAGCGCCGCGCCCGGCAGCAGCAGGAGCCCGGCCCGCAGCGGGGTGAGCCCCTGGACGAGCTGGAGGTACTGCGGGATCAGGAACAGCGAGGCGGTCAGGGCGAAGACCACCATCAGGTCGGTGCCGATGGCGACGCTGAACCGCCGGATGCGGAACAGCCCCACGTCGATCATCGGGTCGGCCAGCTTCTTCTGCCGCCGCACGAACAGGTAGCCGACCAGCAGGCCGAACGCGATCGTCAGGATCGGCGTGACGGCCAGCCCGCGCTTGGCGACGGTCTTGACGCCGTAGACGACGGGGAGGATGGCCAGCATCGACAGGACGACGCTGGGGATGTCGAACCGGCCGGGGCTGGGGTCGCGGTACTCCCGCACGAGCAGTGGGGCGACGACCAGCGTCACGACCGTGACCGGCAGGTTGATCAGGAACACCGACCCCCACCAGAAGTGCTCCAGCAGCCAGCCGCCGATGATCGGGCCGAGCGCGGCGCCCGCGCTGAAGGCCGACCCCCAGGTGGCGATCGCGAACAGCCGCTGCCGCTCGTCGTGGAACATGTTGCGCAGCAACGACAACGTCGAGGGCATCAGCGTGGCGCCGGCGACGCCGAGCAGCGCGCGGCCGGCGATCAGGGTCGCCGCGTCCGGCGCGTAGGCGGCCATGAGCGACGCCACGCCGAAACCGGCGGTGCCCATCAGCAGCAGCCTGCGCCGGCCGATGCGGTCGCCGACCGTGCCCATGGTGACCAGCAGGCCGGCCAGCAGGAACGAGTAGATGTCGACGATCCACAGGAGCTGCGGCCCCGACGGGCGCAGCTCCTCGCTCAGGTAGGGCACGGCGAAGCCCAGCACCGTCATGTCCACGGAGATGAGCAGCACGGGCAGCATCAGCACGACCAGGCCCACCCACTCGCGGGGGCCCGCCCTGCCCTGCCGGTCGCCGCCGGGCGTCATCGGCCCGCTCCCGTCCCGTGTCATGAGTTCTCCGTCCTGCCGACCGGCGGATGTCGCGGCGCGCCCCTCGACCGCCCCCCGGCGGCGGGCCGCGCCGCCGCGTGCCGGCCGGGCCCTTCTGTGTACAGATGTACATTTATTTGTACTGTAGTACACAAACGACCGGAGGTGCCCGATGAGTTCCGCCAGCCCCCACCGCGCCGCCGCCGCCCGCGAGCATGGCGGCAGACGTTGATGGCCGCGCGCCGAGGACCGGCCGACCCGCACCGGCGGGAGCGGATCATCGCGGCGACCGAGGCGGTCCTGCGGGAACACGGGATCGCCGGGCTCACCCACCGCGCGGTCGCGCGCGAGGCCGGCGTGCCGCTCGGCTCGACCACGTACTACTTCGCGAGCCTGGACGACCTGCTCAAGGCCGCCCTGCACCGGCTCGTCGAGCGCTACCGCGCGTGGATGCACGAGTGGGGCGAGCAGGTCGGCGACGCCTCACCGGAGCGGCTCGTCGAGGGGTTGACCGACCTGGTCCACGAGAGCGTCGCCGAGTACCGGCAGGACCTCGTCGTCGAGTACGAGCTGTGCACCGCCGCCATGCGCCGGCCGGAGCTGCGCGAGCTGGCCTCGTCCTACACCAGGATCGACGTCGCCGTGCTGGCCCCGCTGACCGGACTCGGGAAGGCGCACGCCCTGTCCGCCGCGATGGACGGCCTGCTCGTCAGCGGCCTGACCTCGCCGGCCCCGCCCTCCCGGGACCAGATCCGCACGGTGTTCGCCGCCATCCTCACCCCGTCCGAGTGACACACCCCTGGCGGCGTCCACCACAGGTTCGCCGAGGACTGTGTGGGGCGACCACGTAGGCGTCCGGGTTCCGGCCACCTACCGTGATCGCCCATGACGCGTGGCTCAGCTCACACCGTGGACCTGTCCGGCCGGGTCGCCCTGGTGACCGGGGCGGGCGGCGGCATCGGGCGGGCGTGCGCCGTCGCCCTGGCCGGAGCCGGGGCCAAGGTGCACGTCGTGGACCGGGACCGCGACCGCGCGCTCGCCGTGGCGGACGAGGTCGACGGCTGGGCGCACGTGGTCGACCTCGCCGACGCCGGCGTGATCGACACGCTGCCCGACGAGGTCGACGTGCTGGTGAACAACGCGGGCCTCCAGCACGTGGCCCCGCTGCACGAGTTCCCGCCCGAGCGGTTCGCCCACCTGCACCAGGTCATGGTCACCGCGCCATTCCTGCTGATGCGGCGCTGCCTGCCCCACATGTACGCGCGGGGGTGGGGCCGGCTGGTCAACGTCTCCAGCGTGCACGGCCTGCGGGCCAGCGCCTACAAGGCCGCCTACGTCTCGGCCAAGCACGCGCTGGAGGGGCTGAGCAAGGTGGCCGCGCTGGAGGGCGCCAGGTACGGGGTGACCAGCAACTGCGTCAACCCCGGCTACGTCCGCACGCCGCTGGTCGAGGGGCAGATCGCGGCGCAGGCCGAGGCCCACCGCATCGCGCCGGACGAGGTCGTCGACGAGGTGTTCCTCCAGCGCCCCGCGGTGAAGCGGCTGGTCGAGCCGGAGGAGGTCGCCGCGCTCGTGCTCTGGCTGTGCGGCGAGGCGGCGGGCTGCGTCACCGGAGCCTCCCTCCCGGTCGACGGCGGCTGGACCGCGAACTGACCTCGCCGGTCCCTCCCCCTGCCCGCGTCGTGCGACGCGCCGCTTTCCCACCGCGACACAACGAAGTGTGGTGACCCGCCTTGAGCGCCTCCCCTCCCTCCCGTTCCCTGCCCAGAATCGTCGCCGCCAGCCTGATCGGCACGACCATCGAGTGGTACGACTTCTTCTTGTACGGCTCGGCCGCCGCCCTGGTGTTCAACAAGCTGTTCTTCCCCAACAGCGACCCGTTGACCGGAACCCTGCTGGCCTTCGGCACGTACGCGATCGGCTTCGGCGCGCGGCCGTTGGGCGGCCTGGTCTTCGGGCACTTCGGCGACCGGTTGGGACGCAAGAAACTGCTCGTGCTGAGCCTGTTGCTCATGGGCGGATCGACGTTCCTCATCGGACTGTTGCCGACCTACGCCACGGTGGGGGTGGCCGCGCCGCTGCTGCTCACCCTGCTCCGGCTCGTGCAGGGGTTCGCGCTCGGCGGCGAGTGGGGCGGCGCGGTGCTCATCGTCTCCGAGCACGGTGATCCGGCGCGGCGCGGCTTCTGGGCGTCGTGGCCGCAGGCCGGAGCGCCCGGCGGGAACCTGCTGGCCACGGCGGTGCTCGCCGCGCTGGCCGCGCTCCAGTCCGATGTGGACTTCGTGGCGTGGGGGTGGCGGGTGCCGTTCCTGCTCTCCGGCGTGCTGGTGCTGATCGGGTTGTGGATCAGGCTGGCCGTGTCCGAGTCCCCGCTGTTCCTGGCCGCCCAGCGGGCGGCGGAGGAGCGGCCGAGGCAGGCGAGGGCGCCGATCGTGCGCGTGTTGCGCGAGCACCGGCGCGAGGTGCTCGTCGCGATGGGCGCGCGGATGGCGGAGAACGTGTCCTACTACGTGATCACGGCGTTCATCCTGGTCTACCTGACGGGGCCGCTGGGCCTGCCCAAGTCCACGGGGCTCAACGCGGTGCTGATCGCGTCGGTGGCGCACTTCGCGGCGATCCCGTTCTGGGGCGCGGTCTCCGACCGGTTCGGGCGGCGGCCGGTGTACCTCGCCGGCGCGGTCGGGGTCGGCGTGTGGAGCTTCGCGTTCTTCCCCCTGCTGGACACGGGGTCCTTCGCGGTGATCACCTTCGCGACCACGGTCGGGCTGGTGCTGCACGGCATGATGTACGGGCCGCAGGCTGCGTTCTTCTCCGAGCTGTTCGGCACGGGAGTGCGGTACTCGGGAGCCTCGATCGGCTACCAGATGGCGTCGCTGGCGGCGGGCGCGGTCGCGCCGCTGATCGCCACCGCGCTGTTGGGGGCGTTCGGCTCCGCCACCGTCGTCGCCGGTTACGTCGCGGTCAACGCCGTGCTCACCGTCGTGGCGGTCCTCGCCGCGCGCGAGACCCGGGGCAGCGACCTCGCCACCGACCTCGCCGGCGGCGGGGAACGGGAACGGACCCCGTCCGTGCCAGCATGAGCGCGGTGAGCGCCGTGACACCGCTGACGACCGCACTGAGCCGGATGATCGACCTGCTCGCCGCCGGCGCCCCCGCCGAGTCGTTCGCCGAGGTGACGGCGACGGCGCGGGCGGCGGGCCTGGCCGGGGGCGAGCTGGCCGAGGTCGAACGGGCCGCCGAGGCCGCGGCCAGGATCGAGCGCGCGCTGCGCCAGCACCGGCGGCGCGAGGCCGAACTGGCCGCCCTGTTCGACACCGCCAGCGACCTCGCGGCCCTGCGGGACACCGACGCGGTGCTGCGGTCGATCGTGCACCGCGCCCGGATGCTGCTCGGCACCGACGTCGCCTACCTGAGCCTGAACGACCCGGCGGCGGGCGACACCTTCATGCGGGTCACCGACGGGTCGGTCTCGGCGCTGTTCCAACGGCTCCGGTTGGGGATGGGGGAAGGGCTCGGCGGTCTCGTGGCGCAGACCTGCCGGCCCTACGCCACCCCCGACTACCCCACCGACCCCCGGTTCCGCCACACGCGGCCGATCGACGCCGCCGTGCTGGACGAGGGGCTGGTGGCGATCATCGGCGTGCCGCTGACCGTGGGTGAGCGGGTGATCGGCGTGCTCTTCGCGGCCGACCGCGCCCCGCGCGCGTTCTCCCCCGACGAGGTCGCCCTGTTGTCCTCGCTGGCCGACCACGCCGCGATCGCCCTGGACACCGCCCGGCTGCTGGAGGACAGCCGCACCGCGCTGGCCGAGCTGAACACCGCGCACGAGACGATCCGCGCGCACAACGCCGCCATGCGCCGAGCCGAGAAGGCCCACGACCAGCTCACGGACCTGGTGCTGCGCGGCACGGACGTGCGGGAGGTGGCCGCCGCGGTCGCGGCCGTGCTGGGCGGCGGGATCGTCGTGCACGACGCGGACGGCGTGGAGCTGGCCTGGATCGACGCGGACCCGGTTCCCGCGCCGGCCGCCGCCGTGGCCGCCTCGCGGGCCTCGGGCCACGCGGTCCCGGCCGCCGAGGGCTGGGTGTGCGCGGTGTCGGCCGGCGCGGAGCTGCTCGGCAGCGTCGTGCTGACCGGGCGCCCCGACCTCGGCGACGCCGACCGGCGGCTGTTCGAGCGCGCGGGCGTGGTGACCGCGTTGTCGTTGCTGTTGCGCCGCTCGATGGCCGAGGCCGAAAACCGGGTGCGCGGCGAGCTGGTGAACGACCTGGTCAGCGCGCCGGGACGGGACCAGGACGGGCTGGTGGCGCGGGCGGGGCGGTTGGGCGTCGACCTGCGGTCCGAGCACGTGGTGCTGGTCGGGCACGCCTCGGCCGAGGTCAGGGACCGGCTGGCCGCGGCGGCGGCGCGGCACGCGCGGGCCGCGGGTGGCCTGGCCGGCGGCCACGAGGCGCACGTCGTGCTGGTGCTGCCGGGCGACGCGCCCGGCGACGCGGCGCGGGCCGCCGCCAGGGACCTCGGGGCCGCCGTGGGCTGCCCGGTGACGGTGGGCGCGGCCGGCCCCGCCGCCGGGCCGCCCGCCCTGGCCGCCGCGCACGCGGAGGCGACGCGCTGCCTCCGCGCGATGCTCACGACCGGCCACAGTGGACGCGGGGCCTCCCTGGCCGAACTGGGTTTCCTGGGCGTGCTGCTGGGCGACCGGGCCGACGTCGACGGTTTCGTCACCGCGACACTCGGCCCGGTCCTGGACTACGACGCCCGGCGGGGCACCGAGCTGGTCCGCACGCTGGACGCCTTCTTCGCGCACGGAGCCAGCCTGACCCGCGCCGCGTCCGCGCTCCACGTCCACGTCAACACGGTGGTGCAGCGCCTGGACCGAGTCAGGACCCTGCTCGGCCGCGACTGGCAGGAGCCCGACCACGCGCTGGAGATCCAGATCGCGCTGCGCCTGCGCCAGCTCGCCGCCACCGACTGATCACGAACCCTGGGCCGCCCTCGGAGGACCGAGGACGACCGGCAACCCCGGCACGTCGGGGTTGCCGGTCGAACCGGAAGGTCCCACCCGAGGAACTACTGCCAGCGCTGGTTGTTCGCCAGGTCGCAGTTGGCCTGGACGACCTCGGCGCCGTCGTCCTGGCTCGCCCGGACCACGCTCAGGCACTTTCCGGTGCTCTTGTTCTGGAAGCTGAAGACGCCGTACCCGTGATTGATGAGGTACCAGCGCTGGCTGTCCCCGCCGCTACAGGTCTTCTGCACGACAGGAGCGTTGTTCGCCGTGGAGCCGGCGAGGATGTCCAGGCACTTCCCGCTGTTCTGGTTGATGAAAACGATGGCGTCGTCGGGGAACTTCTCGTTGTACCAACCCTGGTTGGTGCCGCCGTTGCAGCCCCACTGAATGACCTTGGCCGCGTCCTCCGTGCTGCCGCCGAAGACGTCCAGGCACTTTCCGCTGTGCAGGGCCGCGTAGGTGTACGGGCCGCCGGGCAGCGGCGCCGCCGAGGCCGAGGGGGCCGCCACCAGGAGGGACGCCGCCATCACGGAGGCCCCCGCCGTCAGGGCGCGAAGCAGGCGTGGCATGGAATCTCCTTCACAACGAAGAGGACGGATGTCTGCCTTTCCGCGAGGGAGCGCCCACTCACACGACGACATGAAAAATCCGGCGGGAAACGCGAGGACCGTGACCGAAACCCCTGTGTTCCCGTCGGTCGCACACCCCCTCGTCCGTGCTCGCCGTTCCCGGGGAGCACACGTGATCATCATTGGGCGTGCGGAAAGCGGGCGTCAAGCGTTCGGACAGAGAGTGCCGGCATCGTCAGTGATCACGACTTTCGCACTGGGACGACCAGTGGCGCGCGGAAAGGACCACGCGCGCCGGCCTGTTCGCCGAGACCCGTGAACCCGTTCGGCTGCCGGAAGGCCGGAATCTTCCCGAGCGCCACGAGGCGGATACCACGCACTGGGCCAGAAGGATGTCGCGCGCTGTCGGTCGACCGCACGACAGCGAGGGGAGCCGTCGTCATCCGCCGCACATTTGAGTCCACAGTGGACTAGTCGCGGCCGGTCGGTCCTCGCGGAAAAGATCCACCATCAGCGCGGGGCACCGCGCGGCGAGGGGCCGTCACACCCGAGGTCAGTGGTTCGCGTCCCGCGCGACGGCGGCGGCGTTCGCCTCGGCGGCGTCGAGCAGGGCGTCGAGCAGCCCGGGGAACCGCGCGTCAAGGTCCTCCCGACGGAGGGAGAGCAGGTTCTCCCGCCCCGACGGGCGCTGCCAGATGACGCCGCTGTCCCTGAGGACGCGCCAGTGGTGGGTCAGGGTGGAACGGGAGACGCCCGGGAGGAGGCCGCCGCACGCGCGCTCCCCCTCCGCCGCCAGGACCCGCACCACCTCCAGCCGCATCGGGTTGCCGAGCGCGCTGAGGACGTTCTCCAGCCGGATCTGCTCCCGGCCCGGGTGCTGGGCGATCACTCCCCGAGGGTAGCGCGATCGTACGCGTACGGTCGAACGATCCCGCGTGACCAGGCTCGACGAACATCATCGACAACCGTACGTATTTTCTAGTACGGTCCGACCGTACGACTTTCCTCGTACGGACGTAGCTTCCGTCGCCCGTTCCCCCGTCACGAAGGGCCCGATCCCGTCATGTCCTCCTCCCCCGTCCAGCCAGGGGCCGGCCACCGCCGCCTCGGCTGGAGCCTGGCCGTCCTGGCCCTGGCACAGATGATCATCTCCCTCGACCTCAACATCGTGTTCGTCGCGCTGCCGGAGATCGGCTCCGGACTCGGCTTCTCCGAGCAGACGTTGCAGTGGGTGGTCAGCGCCTACACCGTGTTCTGCGGCGGGTTCCTGCTCCTGGGCGGACGCGCCGCCGACCTGTTCGGCCGCCGCAGGATGCTCGTGGTCGCCGTCCTGCTCTACGCCGGCTCGTCCCTGGTGGGCGGCCTCGCGTGGGACCCCCTGGTGATCATCGCCGCGCGCGCGGCGCAGGGCGTCGGCGGCGCGCTGCTGTTCCCCGCCACCCTGTCGCTGATCAACACGCTCTTCGAGGAGGGGCCGCGCCGCAACCGCGCCCTGGCGGTCTGGGGCGGCGCGGGGGCCAGCGGCCTGACCCTCGGCTCCCTGCTCGGCGGCGTCCTCACCGACGCGTTCGGCTGGTCGGCGGTCTTCTTCGTCAACGTGCCGCTGGCGGGCGTCGTGGCCCTCGCCGCCCTCGCGGTCATCCCCCGCGACGAGCCCCGGCGGGAGCGCCGCGGCTTCGACCTGCCCGGCGCGGTGACGGTCACCGCCGGCGTCACCCTGCTCGTCTCCGTCCTCGTGCGGGGACCGGAGTCCGGCTGGGGCTCCACCAGCATCGTCGTGAGCGCCGTGCTCGCCGTCGCCCTGCTGGCGCTGTTCGCCCTCGTGGAGGCGCGCAGCGCGGACCCGCTGATGCCGCTGCGCCTGTTCCGCAACCGGAGCCTGGCCGCCGGCATGACCATCACGTTCCTCTACATGGGCACGTTCGGCGCGCTCCCGTACTTCCTCACCGTGCTGTTCCAGAACGTGCACGGCTACGACGCGATGACCTCCGGTCTCGCGTTCCTGGTGCCCTCGCTGTCGATCGCGGCGGGCACGCAGCTCGGCGAGCGCATGGCGACCCGGATGCGGACGCGCACGACGCTGCTCGTGGGCCTGCTCGTCGGCGTGGTCGGCACCGTCGTGATGCTGCTCGGGTTCGCCCCGGGGGCCGGCTACCTCGTCATCGTGCCCGGCCTGGTCGTCTCCGGGGTCGGCCAGGGCATCACGTGGACCGGCATGTGGATCGCCGCCGCCTGTGGTGTCGCCCCCGGCGAGCAGGGCGTGGCCTCCGGCATGGCCTCCACGACGCAGAACGTGGGCAACGCCGTCGGCCTGGCCGTGCTGGTCGCCGTGGCCAACTCCGGTCTGGGCGAGGCGACGGGCGAGCAGCTCCGGTCCGCGACGGCCGACGGCATGCGGGTCGCCGTGTTCCTCGCCGCGGCGGGCATGGTGGTGGGCGCGCTCGTCGCGCTGGCCCTGCCCCGGCGGCCGACGTCCCCTCCCCCGGCCGCCAAGACACCGGGGGACGATGAGCCGATCGTCGTCAACACTCCCTCGGTCGTGTGAACACGTCGGGGCGGCCCCGCACCTCGCGGGGCCGCCCCGACCACGTCGGCCCGCCCGGAACACGGGGTCCGGTCCGGGCTCAGGTGACGCGCTCGCCCCTGTTGTGTGGCCGCTTGCCCCGGCCGGACTGCGTGATGACCGACAGGCGCCCGTCGGGCTCCATCTGCGCCCGCCACACGTCGGCCAGCCGGGTCACGCCCTGCTCCCGGAGCTGGCTGAACAGCTCCAGCTCGGTCAACAGCTCCCTGGCCATGTTCTCCCGCATCAGCCGGCCGTTGCGGATGAGCAGCAGCGGACGCGGCTTGACGATCTTCTCCACCTTCGGGAACCGCCACGCCGCCGCGTCGAGCACCAGCGCCCAGAACACGATCACCGACACCAGCAGCAGCCCGTCCGGCACCGCCTTGTAGTCGCCGGCCATCCCGTTCTGGGCCGCGTCGGCGAGCAGGACGATGACGAGCAGGTCGGTGATGGCCGTCGTTCCGGCCTGGCGCTTGAACACCAGCCGCAGCAGGAAGTAGATCACCAGGTACATCACGGTGCCCCGGATGAAGATCTCCAGCAACGGCGTGTCCGGGACGAACACACTCGACCAGTCCATGGCGAAGCGATTCCCCGCGCCGCCGCCGTTGAAGCGACCCACCACCACCCCGACGGGTGACGGTCCGCCCGAACGGCGGACAAACCGGACCTCGCGAAGGGACAGGCGGGACACGTCGACCCCAAGATCAGGTGACCCTAGGGTGACGAGGTGCCGCACCCCGAGTACCCCATCCGGACGTCCCGCCTGCTGCTCCGCCCGTTCACCCCGTCCGACGTGGACGCCGTCCTGGCCATCTACTCCCGGCCCGACGTCGTCCGGCACCTCTTCGAGGACCCCTTCTCCCCCGAGGACGCGCGGAGAGCGGTCACCCGGTGGAAGGACATGACCCGGATCGACGACGACCAGTCGGTGCTGCGGCTCGCGGTGGAGCGCGACGACACGGGCCAGGTGATCGGCGACGTCATGCTGGAACGGCTCGGCGGCCGGAACCGGCAGGGCGAGATCGGGTTCGTGTTCCACCCCGACCACCACGGACAGGGGTTCGCGCTGGAGGCGGCCCAGGAGATGGTCCGGCTCGGGTTCGCCGAGCTGGACCTGCACCGGGTCATCGGTCGCTGCGACGCTCGCAACACCGGCTCCGCCACCCTGATGGAACGGCTCGGGATGCGCCGCGAGGCGTGCCTGCGGGAGAACCAGCACGTCAAGGGCGAGTGGTGTGACGAGCTGGTGTTCGGCGTCCTCGCCGGGGAGTGGGAGGCCCGCCAGCTCGGAGCGGACGCGGTCGCCCAGCGCTGAGGCGTTCACCCGATCACTGGTGACCCGTCCGTGGCGAAGCCCGCGCTGCCATGATCCGGCCATGCGAAGCCTCCCGCGGTCGGCGGGCGCCTGCGCCGCGGCCCTCACCCTGGTCGTCGCCACCGCCTGCTCGTCGTCGGCGCCGGAACCACCGTCCCCGCCGTCCCCGCCGAACCCGTCGGCCGCGCCGGCCAACGCCGAGAAGACCCCCGACCTCCAGGCGTTCTCCGGACAGCGCCTCGACTGGGGGCCGTGCGCCGACTACGCCGCCTCGGACCTGGACCGCACGGCGTTCGAGCGGCCCGAACTCCAGTGCGCGCGACTCACCGTGCCCCTGGACTACGCCGACCCGAAGGGGAAGACGGTCAGCCTCGGGCTCCTGCGGCTCCCGGCGAAGGACCAGGCGGGGCGCGTCGGCTCGTTGGTCATCAACCCCGGCGGCCCCGGCGGGTCGGGGATGCGGACCGCCGCGAGCCTCGCCCCGCGGTTCGGCGAGACGGAGCTGGGCTCCCGGTTCGACCTGGTCGGCTTCGACCCACGCGGGGTCGGCGCCAGCCAGCCCTCGTTCCGGTGCCTCACCGACGCCGAGCTGGACGCCGACCGGCTGGAGGTCCGCGACCTCAGCACGCCGGAGGGGTTCGCCAGGGCCGAGGCCGACACCAGGGACGACATCCAGAAGTGCGTCGACCGGGTCGGCAGGGACGTGCTCGCCACCATCGGCACCCGCGACGTGGCCAGGGACGTGGAGGTCCTGCGGGCGGCGCTGGGCGACGCCAAGCTGACCTACCTCGGGTACTCGTACGGGACCAGGATCGGCACCGCCTACGCCGAGGCGTTCCCGGACAGGGTGCGGGCGATGGTGCTGGACGGCGCGGTCGCCCCGCAGGAGGACCCGGTCACCCAGCAGGTCAAGCAGGTCACGGGCTTCCAGCGCTCGTTCGACGCGTTCGCGCGGTGGTGCGCCCAGCAGAGCGGGTGCGCGCTCGGAACCGACCCCGCGCGGGCCGTGCCGTCCTTCCGCGCGCTGGTCGACCCGTTGCGCGACCAACCGGCGCCCGCGCTCGACCGGAAGCTGTCCTCCAGCGACGCCACCAACGGCGTCATCCAGGCGCTGTACGACGAGAAGCTGTGGCCGTTCCTCCACAAGGGACTCCAGGAGCTGGCCGACGGCCGGGGCGACGAGTTGCTCCGGCTCGCCGACCTCTACCTTGACCGGGACCGCGACGGGCGGTACCTGCGCAGCTCCGAGCTTCAGGTCGCGGTGAACTGCGTGGACGGCGGCGCGGTCGCGGACAGGGAGGTCCTGAAGGAGGCGGAGCGGCGGGCCAGGGCCGCCGCGCCGTTCCTCGACGACGGGCGACCGGTCGTCGACGTGCTGGAACCCTGCGCGTACTGGCCGGTACCGCCGACCGGCGGGCCGCACGAGCCGAGGGTGGACGGGCTGCCCACCACCCTGGTGATCTCCACGACCGGGGACCCCGCCACCCCGTACCAGGCGGGCGTGGACCTGGCCAGGGCGCTGCGCGCCCGGCTGGTCACCTTCGAGGGTGAGCAGCACACCGTGGCGCTGAGGGGAGTGTCCTGCGTGGACGACGCGGTGACGCGGTACCTGGTGGATCTCGCGCTTCCCGACGAGGGCCTGACCTGCCGTCGCTGACCACACCGATCACCGGTGGGCACCCCCACCTCGGTCCCACCACGAGGGTGTCCTGCGCATCGACAGGCACGGCTTCGCGTTCGTCGCCGGCGGTCTGCGCGTGCTCGTCGACACCGGCATCGACAACGGCATCGGCATCGGCAATGGCAATGGCAATGGCAATGGCAAGGAGCGGGCCAACCCGGGCCTGGCCCCGCCACCTGTTGGGCCGGGTCACCGCGAGTGAGCGGTTCCTCGGCTACGGGGCGTTGCCGATCGGCGCGGTGCTCGCGGGCGCCCTGGCCACGGGGCTCCGCACGGCCGCGTGGGTCATCTGCGTCGCGCAGGCCCTGTGCGTGCTGGCCCTGGTCCTCTCCTCCATCCACTGAGGACGGTCTGACCGCCGCGCGGCCCGCCATGGTCGAGGCCGGATGACCCCTGACCAGCAGGAATGGTCGTGGCACGACCTGCGGACCAACTTCCTGGAGCGGCTCACCGACGCCGGATTCCTCCGGACTTCGTCGACCTGGTGATCCTCACCCACCTGCACGCCGACCAAGGGGGTTGGAACACGCGAAAGGTGAGGGCGCGTGCCTACTTTCCCAACGCCCGCTCCCTCACCTCCCGCGCGGAACCTCCCGCGCGGAGCGGGAGTTCTGGGCCACGTACGACATGGTCGGGCGTGGACCTCACGCTTCCCGACGAGGGCCTGACCCTCCGTCGCTGACCACACCGATCACCGGTGGGCACCTCCCACCTCAATCCACTTCGGTCCCACCTCGGCCCCGCCGATGTCCGTCCGGCGGGGCCGAGGCGTTCGTGAGCGCCCCTCAGGTGTCCTCAGGTGTCCCCGGTGCCCTCAGGCGCCTTCAGGGGGCGGCGCGGACCTCCACCTCCGCGCTCAGCCGCAGGTCCCGGGACGAGCGGCCCACCTCGACCCGGTACGTCCCGGGTTCGACCAGCCAGCTCCCGTGCTCCTGGTCCCAGTGCTCGAAGGCGCGGGCGGGCAGGCTGACCTCGACCGTCGCCGACGCGCCCTGCCGGGCGTCCACCGTGGCGAACCCGGCGAGCCACCGCACCGGGTACTCGACCGAGCCGCCGGGCCGGCTGAGGTACACCTGCACGACCTCGCGCCCCGGCCGTGTCCCCGTGTTGCGCACCTTCACCCGAACAGGGATCCCCTGGCCGGTGACCGCGACCTTCCCCACCTCCAGATCGGTGTACTCCCAACTGGTGTAGCCGAGGCCGTGGCCGAAGCAGAACGCCGGCGCCAGGTTCGCCCTGTCCCAACCCCGGTAGCCGACATGGATCCCCTCGGAGTACTCCAACACCCCGTTCACCGGGCGGGACCCCGGGATCGGGCCGCCGGGGACCGGCCACGTGGTGGGCAGGCGTCCCCCCGGCTCGGCCGCGCCGAGCAGCGCGTCGGCCAGGGCGTTGCCGTACTCCTGCCCGCCCAGCCAGCTCAGCAGGACCGCGGGCGCCTGGTCGGCCCACGGCAGGAACACCGGGCCGCCGGTGTTGACCACGACGACCGTGCGGGGGTTGGCCGCCAGCACGCGCCGCACGAGGTCGTCCTGTCGGCCGGGCAGGGCGAGGTCGTCCCGGTCGATGCCCTCGCTCTCGCTCTCGTCGGTGGTGCCGACGACCAGCACGACCGCGTCCGCGCCCCTGGCGAGATCGACCGCGCGCGCGATCCCGTCCTCGTCCGATGGCGGGACGGGCTCGACGCCGAGGCGCAGGGTGACCAGGCCGCCGACGCGGGCGGTGACCTCGTGCCGCGCGACGAGGTCGACCTCGCCCGCCGGCAGCGGGACGGTCACCTGCTTCTGCGGCGGACGGGTCAGCCCTTCGAGAATGTCCGCGTTCGGCGGAAGGGCCAGCTTCTCGTCGAACACGACCCTGTCGCCGACCGTGAGCCAGTAGCGGCCGACCCCCGCCACACCCACGAGGTGGTCGCCGGCGGCATTGATCCGCGCCCGGGCGTGCACCTCGATGGTCCTGACCCTGGCGAACATGTCGTCCGGCAGGGCGGGCAGGAACGAGCCGCCCCAGATGAGGTTGCCGTGCGTGCGATGGTCGGTGGCCAGCTCCGCGCCGTGCGCGTCGAGGAAGCGGACCAGGACGCCAGGTTTGCCGGTCGCCGGGTTGGTGGACGTGGCCGTGGAGACCGGCGTGAGGAGCGTGTGTGTGCGCACGCCCGGCGTGTGGACCACCTCCACGCCCTCGCCCAGCGCCGCGCGCAGGCCGTTCAGTGGGGACACGGCGTAGGGCGGGATCACGTTCGCGCTGCCCCCGCCCTGGATGCGGGCGATCCCCGCGTTCGGGCCGATCACCGCGACCCGGCGGAGCGCCTCCCGCCGCAACGGGAGCAGGTTGTTCTCGTTCCGCGCCAGGACGAAGCTCGCGGCGGCGGCCGCGCGGAGTTGCCCCGCGATCTCCTCCGGCGACATCACCGGGGGTTTCCTGGGCGGGATGCCGTCCAGACCGCCCACCCTCGCGGCGAGCAGGAGCAGGCGCACGACCTTGTCGTCCACGGCGGACTCGGGGACGCGCCCCGCGCGCACGGCCGCGACCAGGCCCTCGGCCCACGGGCTGGTCGGCCCCGGCATCGCCAGGTCCAGCCCGACGCGGCCGCTGGCGTCCACCGAGCGGGTCGCGAACCAGTCCGACATGACCAGGCCGTCGAAGCCCCACTCGTCCTTGAGCACCTCGCGCAGCATCGGGTGCTCGGTCATCGTGGTGCCGTTGAGCCGGTTGTAGGCGGCCATCACCGCCCAGGGGTGGGCCTCGCGCACGATCGCCTCGAAGGGCGCGAGGTAGACCTCGCGCAGGGTGCGCTGGTCGATGCGCGCGTCGAGCGTCATGCGCTCGGTCTCGCTGTCATTCGCCACGAAGTGCTTCACGGTGGCCGCGACCCCGCCGGACTGCACGCCGCGCACGTAGGCGACGCCGACGCGCCCGCTGAGAAAGGGGTCCTCGCTGAAGCACTCGAAGTGCCGGCCGCCGTAGGGCGTGCGGTGGAGGTTGACCGTGGGCGCGAGCAGGACGTCGACGTGCTTGCGCCGCGCCTCGGCGGCGAGCAGCCGGCCCAGCGCGTGCACCCGCGCCTCGTCCCAGGTGGCGGCGAGGGCGGTGGGCGAGGGCAGGCTGGCGGCCGGGTCGCGCTCGTCGAAGCCCCTGCCGCGCACCCCGGCGGGTCCGTCGGACAGCAGCAGGGAACGCAGCCCCACGGCGGGTTCCTCGTGCAGCGCCCACAGGTCGGCGCCGGTGAGCAGCCGGACCTTCCGTTCCAACGTCAGCTTGGCGAGGCGCGCCCTGAGGTTCTTCTCCAGGTCGGCGGTGTGTGGCTCGGTCATGCGGTGGTGATCTCCTTCGGCGGGGTGTCCGGTGGCCGGACGCCGGCGCGTGGCGCACGCGGCGAAGACGGTTTCGGCACGCGGAGGCGCGAGGTGTGGTGGCGGTCCTCGCCGAGCCCGGCCGGGAGCCGGCGACGGGTGTGCGGGTTCGCGGGCAGGTCGGTCGACGGGGACGGGACGGCGGTGTCGGCCACGGGCGTCCTCCGTGCTCACGGCCGAGGTGCTCCTCAGTCTGCCGACGCCGACCGAACACTCGGTAGGTAAGTTACATGTTCGTTATCACCCGGGCGCGGGCTAGTCTCCGTCCATGCCCGCCGCCATCCATGAGAGCCGCCCGAACCGGCGCGGCGTCGAAGTCCGGGAGCGCGTCCTCCGCACGGCGTGGGAGGCGTTCTCCCGCGAGGGTTTCCGGGCCTGCTCGTTGGCGCGGATCGCGGCGGACGCCGGGCTCTCGCAGGCCGGACTGCTGCACCACTTCCCCACCAAGGAGGATCTGCTGCTGGCGGTGCTGCGCTGGCGCGACGAGCTGGAGCTGGACCAGGTCGGCCGGACGCTGCCGACGCACACCGGGCTGTCCGTGCTGTCCCGGCTGCTCCGCCTGGTGGAGATCAACGTGGAGCTGACCGACGTCGTCCGGTCCTTCACCGTGCTCTCGGCCGAGAGCGTCAGCGAGGGGCACCCGGCGAGGGACTGGTTCCGCGCGCGCTACACCCGGGTTCGCGCGGCCGTCGCCGACGCGCTCCAGTCCGGTGTGGACAGTGGCGAGATCAGGGCGGGCACCGACTGCCACGCGGTCGCCACGGAGGTCTGCGCCGTGATGGACGGGCTCCAGCTCCAGTGGCTGCTCGACCCCGGGGCCGTGGACATGGTCGCCCTCTTCCGCGACTACGCGCGCCGGCTCGACGCGGCGCTGCGGAATCCCGCCCGGGAGGCCCCCGACACCCCGGACGGCCAGGACACTCGGGACACCGGGGACACCCCGGGCGGGACCGCGCCCAGCGCAGCGCCCTAGCTTGAGTTTTAACGTCTGGGTGGCTGGCGGTGACCCTGGTTGATCATGAGTGAAGCCCTTGGTCGATTCTTCTTCTCGCGACAGACGAAGATCGAGACCAAGGGCTTCAGTTGATCAGTGTGCACCATGCCCGGGATGCCGCAGCGTTCGGGGAGTTATCGGCGTTGCGTCAGGAGTTCTACCGGTGCCTGACCCGGCGGGCGGACGCGTTGTTCGAGCTGACCGACGCGGTGTTGTGCGCGGACGGTCCGGTGCGGTCGGTCGCGGAGCTGTCCCTGGCCGGTGAGCATCGGCGCGGGCATGGCAGCGGTGACGCCG
>NZ_JAMTCP010000015.1 GCF_024171885.1 Streptoalloteichus tenebrarius
GCCTGCTGATCATCGCCGACAAGGGCTACGTCTCCCGCGAACTCGACCACTTCCTCGCCGAGCGCGGGGTCCGGTTGATCCGACCGTCCTACCGCAACCGGACCCCGCATCCCGGCGAGCCGCTGCTCAAGGCCGTCCGCCAGCTGATCGAGTCGGTCAACGACACGTTGAAAGGCCAACTCGACCTGGAACAACACGGCGGGCGCACCATCGAGGGCGTCGGTGTTCGCATCGCCCAACGACTCCTGGCCTTAACGGCCGCCATCTGGCACAACCGCGCCACCGGCCAGCCCGTCACCCGCTCCCTGACCGCCTACGACCACTAACCCCAGTTACGCATTACTCGTCTAGCTCGCTATGCGCGACGAAACCGACACAGTGCGCATCCAGTCGATGGATGTCTGTGTGTCCTTGGGACCACTGGGGTGTCGATGTCGCCCCGAAGGCGGGGTCCGGTTCGAGGCCCCCGGGCTCAACGACGCAGAGTGGTCTCCTGCGCCATGCGCGACAGCTTCTCCGGATTGCGCACGCCGTAGAGCCCGGTGATGAGACCGTCCTCGATGCGCATCGCCATGACGGTGTCGATCTCGCCGTTGAGCCGGAGAATGAGTGCCGGGTAGCCGTTGACCTGTGCCGGCTCGAACGACACCATGCCGGCGACCCTGCCCAGACCGGCGGTCATCAGGCGGGCCACCTTGGAAGCACCCACGACAGGCGCCAACACGGCACGGACGACACCGCCGCCGTCGCCCACGAGGACGACGTCCGGCGCCAGGATGTCGAGCAGGCGTTGCAGGTCCCCCGTCTCGATCGCCCGCTGGAACGCCTCAAGCGCGCCGCGGGCCTCCGCCGGAGACACGACCCCGCGCGGGCGGCGCGCGGCGACGTGCGCCCGCGCGCGATGCGCGATCTGGCGGACCGCCGCCGGGCTCTTCTCGACGGCCTCCGCGATCTCCTCGTAGGCCAGGTCGAACACCTCCCGCAGCACGAACACCGCGCGCTCGGTCGGTGTGAGCGTCTCCAACACGAGCAGCATCGCCATCGAGACGCTGTCGGCCAGCTCCACGTCCTCGGCCACGTCGGGCGCGGTGAGCAGCGGCTCAGGCAACCAGGAGCCGACGTAGGACTCCTTGCGACGGCCGAGCGCGCGCAGCCGGAGAAGCGCCTGGCGGGTGGTGATCCGGACCAGGTAGGCGCGCTGGTCCCGCACGGTGTCGAGGTCGACGCCCGCCCACCGCAGCCAGGTCTCCTGGAGGACGTCCTCCGCGTCGGCGGCCGAGCCGAGCATCTCGTAGGCGACGGTGAACAGCAGGTTGCGGTGGGCGAGGAACGCCGTGGTGGCGGGGTCCGGGCGGTCGTCCTCCGCCGTGCTCTCGCCGCGCTCTCCGGGTGCGGTCCGCGCCGTGCCCACCATGGGTGACTCCTCTTCACTCGACCTGTGTCACCCACAAGACACCAGGTGCCGCCGCTTTGTGACAGCAAGACGCTCATCGATCGTTGTGGTCCGCCTCTCATCCGCGCGACGCCGAGGCGACGCCCGCAGCGGCCGCCTCGGCATCACCGATGTGCCGCCTTCATGTGACGCGCGACACGTGCTGTCACACAGCTCGGCCCGCCGGCATCTCGTGGTCGTCCCGATGAGGCAGCACCAACACCACGAGTGAGGACGAGAACATGGAACCCCGTATCGACCTGTTCGCCCAGGAGACCAGCGCCAAGTTCGGCAAGAGGTTCGCCAACGCGGGCCTGGTGATCGAGCAGTCGACGCTGCCCAGGGCCACCCAGGAGCTCGTCAAGATCCGGGCGAGCCAGATCAACGGCTGTGCCGTCTGCATCGACATGCACACCAAGGAGGCCGCGGCCGCGGGCGAGACGGCGGTCCGGCTCAACCTGGTCGCCGCCTGGCCCGAGGCCACCGTGTTCACCGAGGCCGAGCGCGCCGCGCTGGCGCTCGCGGAGGAGGGGACCCGGCTCGCCGACAGCCACCACGGCGTGTCCGACGAGACCTGGGCACGGGTGCGCGAGCACTACGACGACGAGCAGATCGGCGCGCTGGTCTGCCTGATCGCCCTCATCAACGCGGCCAACCGGATCAACGTGATCGTGCGCAACCCGGCGGGTTCCTACGAGGCCGGCATGTTCGCCCACATGGTGAACTGACCAGCGGCCGTGCCCCGGCCCGGCCCAGGACCACCCGGTCCGGGCCGGGCCAGCCCCGTCCACCCGAAACCGAGAATCATCCGAAGGAGCGCGAAGCCCGTCATACGGGCTCACGCAGCCGCAGCCCTGACGATCAGTCAGGGAACGTCGGTCAGGTGGTCCTGGCCATGGCCGCGAGGCGGCGGGCGAGCTGGGCGGCGGCCTCCCGCAGCTCCGGGGGCTCCAGCACCTCGGCCTCGAAGCCGAGCCGGATCACGTGGACGGCGAGCCAGTCCAGGTCGTCCCCGCCCACGACGAGCACGCACCACCCGTCGCGATCGTCCTCCACGTGCCCCACCTGGGGCGGCACGAGCTCCCGCACCTGCTCGGGCCGCGCGTGCAGCCGGACCCGGGCGACGTACCGGTACGGCGCCTCGGTCACGGAGCGCCGCACGTAGGCGACGGGGTCGGGGTGCTCCCTCACCCGGAAGCGCCAGGTCGTCGCCACGGCGTCGCGCATCCGGTCCAGCCGGAAGGTGCGCCAGTCGTCCCGGTCGACGTCCCAGGCCATCAGGTACCAGCGGCGGCTGGTGGCGACCATCCGCACCGGCTCGACGGTGCGCTCGTGTTCCGCGCCGTCGCGGCCGGTGTACCGGAACCGCACCCGCACGGCGTCGCGGCAGGCCCGCGCGAGGGTCACCAACAGCTCCGCGTCGATCTCGACCCCGGCGCCGACGAGGGTCTCGGTGGCGCCGTGCACCGCCCGCACCTCGGCGCGCAGCCGGGGCGGCATCACCTGGTCGAGCTTCGCCAGCGCCCGCAGCGCCGCCTCACCCGCCCCGGCGACCGTACCCCCGGACGCCAGCCGCAGGGACACCGCCGTCGCGATCGCCTCCTCGTCGTCGAGGAGCAGCGGCGGCAGCCGGGCGCCCGCGCCGAGCTGGTAGCCGCCGCCCACGCCGGCCGCCGCGTGCACGGGGTAGCCGATCGCACGCAGCCGCTCCACGTCGCGGCGCACCGAGCGGTCGGTGACCCCCAGCTCCGCGGCCAGCTCGGAGGCGGTCCAGGACGGCCGTCGTTGCAGCAGCGCCAGCAGCCGCAGCACCCGTTCGGTCGTCGCCTCGACAGTCACGTGCTCATCGTTCCACGGATCGCGGAACGACCCTGTCCGCTATCCGCGAGACGCTGGAGCCGTGAGCGACCAGCCCTGGAACCCCCTGCTCCGAGACCAGATCGCCTGGCACTGGACCCACCAGCTTCGCGACCGGCTCGACGGCCTCACCGACGACGAGTACTTCTGGGAGCCGGTGGCCGGCTGCTGGAGCGTGCGACCGCGCGGCACCGGCACGGCGCCGGTCCGGGTCGGGTCCGGCGCGATGACCATCGACTTCGCGATGCCGCAGCCCGACCCGCCCCCGTTCACGACGATCGCGTGGCGCCTCGGGCACGTGATCGTGGGCGTGCTCGCGGCGCGCAACGCAGCGCACTTCGGCCGCGCGCCCACCGACTACCAGTCGTTCGAGTACGCCGAGACGGCCGGCGACGCGCTGGCCCAGCTCGACGCGGAGTACGCCACGTGGATGGCGGGCGTCGAGTCGCTCGGCGAAACCGGCCTCGCCCGCCCCTGCGGGCCGGCTGAGGGACCGTACGCCGACCATCCCCTGGCCGCGCTGGTGCTGCACGTCAACCGCGAGCTGATCCACCACCTGGCCGAGGTGTGCCTGCTCCGCGACCTCCACCTCCACACCCACCGGAAGACTCAGGAGACGAACTGAGATGGCCCGCCACGTTCAGATCACCATCGACTGCGCCGACCCCGCCAGGCTCGCGGCGTTCTGGGCCGAGGCCCTCGGCTACCAGGTGCAGGGACCGCCGCGGGGCTTCGAGTCGTGGGAGCAGGCTTTGGACGCGATGGGGGTGCCGCCCGAGAACCGCAACGACGCCTCGGCGGTGGTCGACCCCGACGGCTCCGGGCCGCGGCTGTTCTTCCAGCGGGTTCCGGAGCCCAAGCAGGTCAAGAACCGCGTGCACCTCGATGTGCGCGCCGCACCGGGGCTTCAGGGTGACGAGCGGATGGCGGCGCTGGAGGCGGAGGCCGAGCGGCTCGTCTCCCTCGGCGCGACCCGGCTGCGGCGTCACGAGCCCGCTCCCCCGCTCGGCGCCGGTCACCTCGTGATGGCCGACCCCGAGGGCAACGAGTTCTGCCTTGACTGACAGCGCCCTCCCCGCCACCCCGCGGGCCGGTCGGGCCAGCGGAGCGATCCACGGGAGGTCACGCCACGATCGTGTTCACGATGTCCTTCCTCGGTGGGGGCGCACTCGCTCCTCGCCGAGGAAGGACACACCGTGAAGGCAACGGCCGGCCGGCCTGGTCATCGCGTCGCTCCTGGGCGCGGCCGCGCCCACGCACGCGGCCGAACCCGGTTCGTCAGGTCTGGGCGACCCCTACCACCCCGGCGCGGGCAACGGCGGCTACGACGTCAGCCCCTACGACCTGCGCCTGGAGTACGGGCGTGGAACGACTGGCTGACCGGCACCGCCACGATCCGTCCGAAGACGACGCAGGAGTTGTCGTCAGTCAACTTCGGCTTCGCGCTGCCCGTGCGCTCAGCCGGCACGCCGTCGGTCGCCCCGTGGAAACCCATACCCGCCCGGCGTTGCTGGGGTCGTACTTCAGGAACGGCCCGAACTCCTTCCTCCTCGCCCACGAGATGGCGCACCAGTGGCTCGGCAACTCGGTGTCGATGAGGCAGTAGAAGGACATCCGGCTCAACGAGGGCTTCGCCACCCACGTGCAGTGACGGTGGTCGGGCTACCAGGACAAGGGCAGCCCTGAGCAGTTGGCGAACTGGTTCTACCAGCGGTACCCGGCCGACCACGAGATGAGGGAGGCCCATGTCAATGCGGGCACGGAGGAGTTCGTCGCGCTGGTGGAGGAGGTCTCCGGCCGGGAGCTGGGCGAGCTGTTCCAGACGTGGACCTTCAAGCCCGGCAAGTCCGCTTCTCCCCCAGCCGGGCGGACCCTGGGGGTCAAGCGATCGCTGAAGGCCGCAGAGCAGGAGAGCAGAGCAGGAGCCCGGGTCGGTCAAGGAGCTGTACCGCCCCTACTGACCGTGCCGAGGCAGCGAAGAACAGCGGTGGGGTCCACACGATTGTCCTGTGTGGACCCCACATCGCTCCTCTATGGACATTGCCTCACGCCTCTGTGGACTGCGCCCGCTCCCGGAAGGACTCACGCGCCACCGAGACGAGCACGCCCCTGCCGCCGTCGCCTGGCGAAAGCCGAGGGCCGGTCAGGCTTCGACGTAGGTCGCGAGGTGTTCTCCGGTGAGGGTGGAGCGGGCGGCGACGAGGTCGGCGGGCGTGCCCTCGAAGACGATCCGGCCGCCGTCGTGGCCGGCTCCGGGACCGAGGTCGATGATCCAGTCCGCGTGCGCCATCACCGCCTGGTGGTGCTCGATGACGATGACCGACCTGCCGGAGTCGACCAGCCGGTCGAGCAGGCCGAGCAACTGCTCGACGTCGGCGAGGTGCAGACCGCTGGTCGGCTCGTCGAGGACGTAGACGCCGCCCTTCTCGTCCATGTGGGTGGCCAGCTTCAGCCGCTGCCGCTCGCCGCCGGACAGCGTGGTGAGCGGCTGGCCGAGGCTGAGGTAGCCCAGCCCCACGTCGACCATCCGCCGCAGGATCCGGTGGGCCGCCGGCGTGCGGGCCTCGCCGTCGCCGAAGAACTCCTCGGCCTCGGTCACCGACATCGCGAGCACCTCGCTGATGTCGCGGCCGCCCAGGTGGTACTCCAGCACCGACGCCTGGAACCGCTTCCCCTCGCACTCCTCGCAGGGGGCGGCGACGCCGGCCATCATCGCCAGGTCGGTGTAGATGACGCCGGCGCCGTTGCAGGTGGGGCAGGCGCCCTCGGAGTTGGCGCTGAACAGCGCCGGCTTCACGCCGTTGGCCTTGGCGAACGCCTTGCGGATCGGGTCGAGCAGCCCGGTGTAGGTCGCCGGGTTGCTCCGCCGCGAGCCGCGGATCGGGGTCTGGTCGACCGAGACCACCCCGTCCCGCCCCGACACCGAGCCGTGGATCAGCGAGCTCTTGCCCGAGCCCGCCACCCCGGTGACGACGACCAGCACGCCGAGCGGGATGTCGACGTCGACGTCCCGCAGGTTGTGGGTGTTGGCGCCGCGCACCTCCAACACACCCGACGGCGTGCGCACCGACGGCTTCAGGCGGGCGCGGTCGTCCAGGTGCCGCCCGGTGAGGGTGCCGCTGGCCCGCAGCCCCTCGACGGTGCCCTCGAACACGACCTCGCCGCCGGCGGTCCCCGCGCCGGGGCCGAGGTCGACGACGTGGTCGGCGATCGCGATCGCCTCCGGCTTGTGCTCCACGACCAGCACGGTGTTGCCCTTGTCCCGCAGCCGCAGCAGCAGGTCGTTCATCCGCTGGACGTCGTGCGGGTGCAGCCCGACGGTCGGCTCGTCGAAGACGTAGGTGACGTCGGTCAGCGACGACCCGAGGTGGCGGATCATCTTGACGCGCTGCGCCTCGCCGCCGGACAGCGTGCCCGACGGCCGGTCGAGGCTGAGGTAGCCGAGCCCGATCTCGTCGAACGAGTCGAGGGTCCGCCGCAGCGCGGCGAGCAGCGGGGCCACCGACGGCTCGTCGAGGTCGCGGACCCAGTCGGCGAGGTCGCGGATCTCCATCGCGCAGGCGTCGGCGATGCTGATCCCCCTGATCTTCGACGACCGCGCCGCCTCGCTGAGCCGGGTGCCGTCGCACTCGGGGCACGTGGCGAAGGTGACCGCCCGCTCCACGAACGCGCGGACGTGCGGCTGGAGGGAGTCGACGTCCTTGGACAGCATCGACTTCCTGATCCTGGGGATCAGGCCCTCGTAGGTGAGGTTGACCCCGTCGACCTTGATCTTGGTCGGCTCCCTGTGGAGCAGGTCGTGCAGCTCCCTCTTGGTGAACTCGCGGATCGGCTTGTCCGGATCGAAGAACCCGCAGCCGGTGAAGATGCGGCCGTACCAGCCGTCCATGCTGTAGCCGGGGATCGTGAGCGCGCCCTCGTTGAGCGACTTGGAGTCGTCGTACAGCGCGGACAGGTCGATGTCGTTGACCGAGCCCCGGCCCTCGCAGCGCGGGCACATGCCGCCGGTGCGGCTGAAGGTCGCCTTGACCGCCTTCTTCGCGCCGCGCTCGACCGTGATCGCGCCGCTCGCCCTGACCGAGGGGACGTTGAACGCGTACGCGCCGGGCGGGCCGATGTGCGGCTGCCCGAGCCGGCTGAAGAGGATGCGCAGCATCGCGTTGGCGTCGGTGACGGTGCCGACGGTCGAGCGGGGGTCGGCGCCCAGCCGCTGCTGGTCGACGATGATCGCGGTCGTCAGCCCTTCGAGCACGTCGACCTCGGGCCGCGCCAGCGTCGGCATGAAGCCCTGGACGAAGGCGCTGTAGGTCTCGTTGATCAGCCGCTGCGACTCCGCGGCGACCGTGTCGAAGACCAGCGAGCTCTTGCCCGAGCCGGACACGCCGGTGAACACCGTCAGCCGGCGCTTCGGGATCTCGACGCTGACGTCCTTGAGGTTGTTCACGCGCGCGCCGTGCACGCGGATCAGGTCGTGGGTGTCGGCGACGCGCGGCGTCAGCGGCTGCGGGTCCATCCTCATGCTCTCGCTCATCGTGGCTGTGACTCCAGTCGTGGGGCTCCGGCCGCCCTCGCGGCCTGCGGCGGCCCGGCCGGGTGGCCGCCGACACCGCGCGCCGGCACCTTCACGGCGCCGACGGCGCGGGTCGTCGCGGCGTTGGTCGGACGGATCAGCGCAGCTCCTGGATGCGGATCAGGTTGCCGGCCGGGTCGCGGAAGGCGCAGTCGCGCACGCCGTACGGCTGCTCGGTCGGCTCCTGGACGACCTCAGCGCCGCTGGCCTCCAGCCGCTCGAACGTGCCGTCGAGGTCCTTCGTGGCCAGGTTGATGGCGGCGTACGTGCCCTTGGCCATCATCTCGGCGATGGTGCGGCGCTCCTCGTCGGTGATGCCGGGGGTCGCGGCCGGCGGGTGGAGGACGATGGACGTGCCGGGCTGGTTGACGGGGCCGACCGTGATCCAGCGCATCCCCTGGTACGCGACCTCGTTGCGCACCTCGAAGCCGAGGGTGTCGCGGTAGAAGGCCAGGGCGGCGTCCGCGTCGTCGTGCGGGAGGAAGGTCTGGTGAATGGTGAGGTCCATGGCGGTCACGCTATGTCCCGCCCGTCGACCGCGCTTCTCGATTCCTGATCGGCCTGGTCACCTGTTTCGCGACGCAGGCCGGCATTCCTTCCGTGGCGCGCGCCGCCTGCTGCCGGTAGACGCTCGGCGGCACACCGACCAGCTCGGTGAAGCGGGTGCTGAAGGTGCCCAGCGAGGAGCAACCGACCGCGAAACAGATCTCGGTGACGCTGAGGTCGCCCCGGCGCAGCAACGCCATCGCGCGTTCGATGCGCCGCGTCATCAGATAGGAATACGGTGACTCACCGTATGCGAGCCGAAACTGTCGGCTGAGGTGCCCGGCCGACATGTTCACACCGCGGGCGAGCGCCTCGACGTTCAGCGGCTGCGCGTACTCCCGGTCGATCCGGTCGCGGACGCGGCGCAGGAGAGCGAGGTCGCGCAGGTTCTGCGCGGCGGCGGTTCTGCTGGTCACCTGCGAAATCGTGCCACATCACGGTGACGGGCGGCCGGTGCTGACCGGGGTCCCTGGGCGTCTGGGGTCGCAGCAGCCAGGAGGCCGGCGAGCCGCTGGGGCGAGGTGGGCGCGAGAACCGACTGGGGACGATTCACGAGCGCCTTCCTGACCGTCACGGTTCGGACCGTCACATCGTGGTTTCGAGTAGCGCGAAGGAAAATCCGCGCGACATTTGGGTCAATACTCCGGACGGATGTGGGCTCGGAGCGAACACCGAAGACAAGGCCTTTAAGATCATCTCCAAATACCGCCGAAACGAGGGGAACAAAGGATTTCACGAGAACGAGACGCCTTCCTGTCGCCGTCGCCGCGCTCACCTTCGCCGTCAGCGCCTGCACGAGCGCAGCGGAAACACCCTCAGCAGCACCAGCAAAGACCACTCCGACCACCCCGGTCCCTTCGACGAGCGCCTCGAAGCCTCCGGAAGAGCCTTACCTGACCGTGACTCCCATGTTGGAGCTGAACGAGAACACGGCCCGCCCCGGCACCACGGTGAAGTTCGGCGAGCAGGCGGTCATCCCGTACTACAGCCGCTACGCGAAGGGACTGCTCGGAGTCTCGGTCACCGTCGACACGGCGCCGGCCAAGGAAGCCGAGATCGGCAAGCTGCCGCTGAAGGACGAGGACAAGGAGAAAATCCGAGGTAAGACGTTCTTCTTCGTCCACAAGAAGCTGACGAACGTCGAGGGCGCCAACCTCACCGGAATCCAGGCTCCTTCGCTGCACGCCACCACCAGGAGCGACGGTTTCCCCGGATGGGTGCTCGCGATCGGCCGCTCGGTCGACGCCACGGGCCGCCAGAAGCAGACGTTCGCGCCCCCGAGTTTCTCGGCGAAGGGCGCGGAGTACAAGACATGTGAGCTGATGTTCGGGACCGCGTCGGACCCGATCGTCTCGTTCTCGTTCTCGTACTCGAAGGCTCCCTACGAGGACTCCTCTTCGCGCTCGGTCACCTGGCGCAGGTAGCGAGGGCAGGCTGCCCGCGTTCTGGATTGGTGTGGTCTCCGCGCGACGGCGTCCGCGAGCGAGCGCGGACGGACGCTGGTGCGCTCGACGGCGGCGCTGACCGTCGCCACTCCGACGAGCCCAGGGGTCGATCCTCCTCCGTGAGAGAAGTCCGTGAGAGAAGGAGGACCGACCCCGGAGCATCACCGCCTGGGACGAGGACGGGCCGCGCTCAGGGCGCGACCAGTGGTTCGGCCTCGTAGGCGCGGTGGAGCAGCTCCACGAACGACGACGCCTCGGGCAGGGACACCGAACCGATGCGGCGCACGGCCACCCCGGGCGTCCAGGAGTTCATGACCACGGCCCCGGCCAGCGCGGGCAGGTCGTCGGGGGTGACCTCCCGCACGCGCTGGGGAACGCCGAGGCGGTCCAACTGCCGACGGAGGATGGACATCGTGCTCCCGATGAGCATCTCCGCCTCGGGCCACACCACCGCCGTGCCGTCCCAGAAGGCCAGGTTCCAGATCGTCGCCTCGCTCAGCCGCCCACGGCGGTCAAGGAAGGCGGCGTCGTCGAAACCCTGGCCGACGGCCTGGCGGAGGAAGTAGGTCTTGGCGGACTCGCCGACGTGCTTCACCGCCGGCAGGAACCGCTCGTGCTCCACCGTGGCGAGCGCGAGCGGCCCGTCGGGGCCGGACGAGGGCGGGCCGGTGCGGACCAGCACCTCGGGTTCCGCCCCCTCCCCGGTCGCGGTGAACTCCCCCGCCGGCGAGTACACCGTGGCCCGCAGAGACATGTCGGCCGGCCCCGCCTCCACCGCCGCGCGCAGGTGGGCGCGCACCCGGTCGTCGGGCAGGGCCTGTCCGAACAGCTCCAGCGAGGCGACCCGCAGCCGCTCCAGGTGGATGTCCAGCCCCCGGACCCGGCCCCCGCGCACCTGGAGGGCCGTGAAGTGGGCGTAGCCGGCGAAGGCGAGTGGTGTCAGGTCCTCGACGGACGCTGGCCGGCCATTGCGGTGAACGACGAACGAGGTCATGTCGCCACCGTAGAATCTCACATCGATGTGAGATTCAACCGCGGATGAGGGAGATCACGGTGAGGATCGGGGAGCTGGCCCGCAGGACCGGTGTGAGTCCGCGCCTGCTGCGCTACTACGAGGAGCAGGGCCTGCTCACGTCGCACCGCGTGGGCGCCGGCCACCGTCGTTATGACGACGACGCTCCCGCCGTGGTCTCGCACATCAGGACACTGCTGGCCGCCGGCCTGCCGACCAGCGTCATCCGCGAGGTGCTGCCCTGCGTGGAGGGTCCCGGCCCCGAACTGGAGCACTGCGCGGCGGGGATCCTGCGGGACCAGCTCAGGACCCTCGACGACAAGATCAGCACGCTCCAGCACGCCCGGTCCGCGCTCGCCGACCTCCTCGCCGACACCGCCTCGCGCCGACCGGCCGACGCCAACGCCTGATCGCCGAGTGCTCGGCATGCTCGGCATGCTCGGCCGCGCGAGGCTGTCGCCGCGTCGCGGAGCGAAGGTCGCCCCGCGACGGACTTGGCTCCACCAGGCCAAAGGCCCGCTCGCGCGACGGGAGGGAGCGTCGTCGCGCGAGCGGGCCAGGTCGGGATGGGCCGGGCGGGTCGAGGTTCGCGCGGCCCCGCTGATCACCGGAGTCAGACGCCGGCGATCGACTGGATCCAGGACCGGTACTGCGTCACGTTGGTGTACGCGGTGGTGGTCTGCCGGTCGCTGGTGGAGGCCACGCCGACCTGCACGCCGTTGGCCATCATCGGGCCGCCGGAGTCACCACCGGCCGTGATGCCGTTGCCGCGACGGGCACAGATGGCCGAGCCACCGTAGGCGTCGGTGCAGCCGCCCGTCACCGTCACGTTGGCGACCTTCAGGTACCGCGACTGGCAGTTGATCTCCGAGCCGCACTGGGACGTGGCACCCCAGCCGTAGACCTGCACGGACTGGCCCGCCGAGACCGAGCCGGGCGAGCCCAGCCGGGCGTAGGTCGCCGACACCGAACGGTCGAGCCGGACCAGCGAGAGGTCCGACGAGTGGTTGTGGACCTGCACGCCGTTGGCGACCGTGCCGCCGCTGGTCTGGTCGAGGCTGCCGATGCGGAACGAGAGATTGCCGCCGCTCACACAGTGCTTCGCGGTCAGGATCCACGTCGGCGCGATGATCGTCGCGGTACAGGTCTGCCGGCCGTTGGAGAACAGTCGCGCCGCCCACGGAGCGTTGCTCGCCTGCCCACCGCCGATGATGAACGGCGTGGCGCCGCCCTCCGCCTCGGGCGCCGCCGCCGACGCGGTCGGGGCCATGGCGAGGACGGTGAACAACGCGGCTGCGAGCGCAGGGATCAACCTGGTGATTCGCACGGTTCCTCGATTCCGAAGACACGCGATTTCTCGCGTACAGGGGGTGTCTTGGGACACGAGGTTCTTACCACTCGATCGAGTGAAAAGGGATATATCACATCGTCATAACGCGGACGCGGTGTTCGCCGGACGGACGGCGTGGACCCCTGTCGTCGTCGCCCCAGTCACCCTGACGCTCAGCCCGTCCGCCCAGCTCAGCGGCGTGCTCCCCCGCCCCGGACCGCGCGGACTCCCCCGCGCGCGCCCAATCCTTGAGACGAACGGCAGCACGCCCCTGCGAACGAAAGGCATAGGTAGGCGCTAATAGTCAGTCATCCCTACTTCTGCGCATGCCCCGACTTGTCGGACATGGCAAGGGAGCGAGGCGTGGCGAGGCCCCGGTCGGCGACCGCCCCCCGATCGCCATTGGTAGGGGCGGTCACCGTTGACGATCCGTTGTCGTCGACCACGCAGTCATGTGCCGCTGGCGGACAGTCAGCCGCCGTAGTACTCGGCGAGGGCGGTGAAGGCGGCCTTGGGTTCCCAGGGCATGTCGGGGTAGGTGTCCCCGAGGCGGTTGACGAGGACTCTGACGATGCCGGGGCTGGCCAGATCCAGGTCGTCGCGCGGGTCGCCGTCGGGGCGATGAGGGAAGTTGTGGAGCGCGAACAGGAACACGAAGGCGCTGTCCACCCCTTCCGCGTCGAAGATCTCCAGCAGCTCGCGCACGTAGGCGGCCTGGCCGGCCTCGTCGCGGACGTACTCGCCGTCCAGCCGAGCCGGAACGCCGGTGTCCCCGTCGTACTCGACGATCTCCATGCACCGGGCGCCATGATCGCCCGCGCCGCGGTAGGCGCAGGTGCCGAACTCGGTGATCGCGACCGGCTTCCCCAGCGCGACGAGAGAGCGGACGCCCTCACGGAACTGGTCGGCGACCTCGGCCGAGCGGTAGAGATCCACTCCCACGATGTCGAAGGGCTCCCAGTCGACGCGCTCCAGCGGGATCGCGGCGTAGGTGACCCTGCCGCCGAACCGTTCGCGGACGAGCGACACGGCCCTGCCGAGGAAGTCGTTCACGCGTCCGCTCGCCTCGCCGACCAGCTTGCGCAGGCGTTCCTGGTCCCGGTGTCCGAGCAACACGTCGAGGCGGTCCTCCTGGGTGTCGCCGGGCAGGAAACCCCTGTTCATCAGGCTCAGCTCGGCGCCGGTGACGAAGACGACCTCGGCTCCCCGCCGCCGCACCCGCTCCGCCCGCTCGGCGCAGTCGGCGAACAGCGAGAGCATCTCGTCGGCGGTCAGTTCGAGCGGGTAGGGCGAGAACCAGACCTCCATGCCGAGGTCGGCGGCGCAGGTCGCGGCCACCTCCAGCCGCTCCGGATCGCCGCCGATGACGCGCACGGCCGTGCAGTGCAGGTCGTCGCGGATGATGGCCAGCTCCCGCCTGACCACGTCGGGGTCGAAGTGCTCACGGGAGCTTCCTCCGGTGCCGAGGAGGCCGGTGTCGTAGGTGATTCCCCTGGCTCGCACGGGCCACGTCCTTCCTGTCGGGGTGTGGGAGCCCGAGGCTAGAAGCAAAAAGTGCGTGCACGCAAGTTTGCGTGCACGCACCCAAACTGGGATGCTGGGACGGTGACGACGAGGCGGACGGGACTGCGCGAGCAGAAGAAGCGAGCCACCAGGGAGGCGCTGCGCGAGGCGGCACTGCGACTCGCGCTGGAACGCGGGCCGGACAACGTGCGCGTCGACGACATCGCCGAGGCCGCCGGCGTCTCGCCGAGGACCTACAACAACTACTTCTCCAGTCGGGAACAGGCGATCGTCGCCGCCGTCACCGCCGAGCGGGAGTCCCGGGTCGCCGAGGCGGTGGCGGCCCAGCCCGACCAGGTCCGCCTCGCCGACGCCGTGGTCGACGCGATCGTGGAGCAGTACACCGATCCGGGCGAGCCTCACCGCGACGCGATGCTGCTGATCACCACCCGGCCCGCGCTGCGCGAGGCGTTCCTCGACACCGCCGCCGCGATCGAACACCCTCTCGCCGACGCGATCTCCCAGCGCCTCGGCGACTCCGGCCCGCACACCGCGCGGGTGCTCGCGGCGAGCGTGGCCGCCGCGGTTCGCGTCGCACTCGAACAATGGGTGCGCCCCGTCTCCACGTCACCTGCCGCCAGTGGGCTCGTCGTGCCGTCCGGCTCACTGCCCGACCTGATCCGCAGCACGCTCGCGCCACTCACACCCGCGCTCGACGCCGCCGAAGAACGAGCGCGACGCGGTCAACCCGACAGTGTCTAAAGTGGACGATCTGCCGCGACGCCCTCGCGTGTCTCGGCGAATCCGGAAAGCACTGCCACGAGCACGCCACGTTGTTGACTGTCCACTGTTCACACTCCGCGCTGCCGACGCCGTCGCCGAGCGACGCGTTCAGCGTGTTGACCTGGAGTGCGCTCCAACCCGTAGCGTCGCGGCCACCGGCTCCCGCAAAACCACAGGAGGCAGCGGCATGATCAACGTCCCCACCCGGCACCTCGGCGAACTGGCGGTCTCCGCGCAGGGGCTGGGCTGCATGGGCATGAGCCACGCCTACGGGGCCGCCGACGACGAGCAGTCGATCGCGACGCTGCACCGCGCCCTCGACCTCGGGGTGACCCTCCTGGACACCGCCGACTTCTACGGCGCGGGGCGGAACGAGGAGCTGGTCGGGCGGGCCATCGCCGGGCGCCGCGACGAGGTCGTGCTGGCCACCAAGTTCGGCTTGGTCAACCGGCTGGGCGAGCCCACCGTCATCCGGGGCGACGCCGCGTACGTGCGGCAGGCGTGCGAGGCGTCGCTGCGCCGACTCGGCGTCGACCACATCGACCTCTACTACCAGCACCGGGTCGACCCTCGGGTGCCGATCGAGGAGACCGTCGGCGCCATGGCCGAACTGGTGCGCGAGGGGAAGGTCCGCCACCTCGGCCTGTCCGAGGCCAGCGCGGCCGCCCTCCGACGCGCGCACGCCGTGCACCCGATCGCCGCGCTCCAGAGCGAGTGGTCCCTGTGGACCCGCGACCTGGAGGCGGAGATCCTTCCGGTCTGCCGCGAGCTGGGCATCGGGCTGGTCCCCTTCTCCCCGCTCGGGCGCGGATTCCTGACCGGCCGGTACAGGTCGGTGGAGGCGCTGGCCGAGACCGACATGCGACGGAACCAGCCGCGGTTCGCCGAGGGCAACCTCGAACGGAACCTGGCGATCGTGGCGCGGCTGGACGAGCTGGCCGCGGCGAAGGGCGTCACCCCAGGGCAGCTCGCCCTGGCCTGGGTGCAGCACCGCGGCGAGGACGTGGTGCCGATCCCCGGCACCCGGCGGCAGCGGTACCTGGAGGAGAACCTCGCGGCCCTGACCATCGAGCTGTCCGCCGAGGACCTCGCCGCCATCGAGGCCGCCGTCCCGCCCGAGCAGGTCGCGGGCACCCGCTACGACGCAGCCAGCCTCACCTTCGTCAACGGCTGACACCAGCCCGGCCATCTGGATCACCAGGTCGAGATCCCGCCCGGCAGGTGGTCGCACTGAGTGCGCCACCTGCCGGTTCGGCCAGGACCAGCCAGCTCTTCCACGTCGACGCACCCTCCCGTGTTCTGGCCGTCGCCCTGCTCGTGCGAGACGCAGAGAATCAAGGCCAGCGCCAACAACGTGGTGCTTGACCACAGCCACGCCCCACCCGTGCACCGCCTACCGGCTGCCGGACGGACGGCGGGTGTTCTTCAAGCAGATCCGGCCCGTGCGACTGCCCGTCACGTGCGCAGGGTGTCGGTTCAACAACAGCACCGACTGTCAGGAAGGCTTCTACGGCGTGCGGCTCTACTACGACCGCACCGGCCGCTACCAAGTCGGCGTGTGCATCCAGCGCATGGACCTGTGCATGCCGCTGGACGAGATCGTGACCAGCCCGAAGCCCGCCGAGATCCTCGCCCTGCGCGAAGCGGAGTACCAGCGGCTCACTGCCCGCCTCTGCGGATAACGTCCACCGCTGATCACCTTCCGGAAGGAGCCCGGTAGTGCCCATCGAGCACGAAGCCAAGATCCTCGACATCGACCCCGACGCCATGGAACGGCTGATCCTGGACAAGGGCGGTCAGAAGCTCGGTGAACGGTTCATGCGGCGCTACGTCTACGACCTCACCCCCGGCGACCAGTCCAAGTGGATCAGGCTGCGCGACACCGGCGACGAGGTCACCCTGACCGTCAAGGAAATCGCCAGCGACGCCATCGACGGCACCCACGAGACCGAAGTGACCGTGAGCGACTTCGACGCGACCAACGCCCTGCTCGGCGTGCTCGGGTTCACCGCGAAGTCGTACCAGGAGACCAAGCGCACGAGCTTCCTGCTCGACGGCGCGCAGGTCGAGATCGACACCTGGCCCCGGATCCCTCCGTACCTGGAGATCGAAGCCGGATCCAAGGACGAGGTGATCAGGGTCGCCGGACTGCTCGGCTATGCCGAGACCGACTTGACCGGCGAGAACACGATCAAGGTCTACGCCCGCTACGGCATCGACCTCAACACGATCCCCGAACTGCGCTTCTGACCCTCGCCACTCGATGCCTTGCCGGACCCTGGTGACCGGTGTTCTCTCTCAAGGATGGTCCACTTCGGACTCCCGAGGGTTGCGACGCCGAGACGACATCCTTTTCACACCATGGGAGAGGGGCAAGGACCTCAGGAGGTCGGCAGGACCATCCTCAAGGTGAGCGACTGAGGCCCGCTACTCCTGAACGGCGATGCCCGCAACCCATTTTTGCTGTTCAGCCCCTGGTTATCCACAGGGGCGCGAGTTGTCCACAGGCCAGTGATGTCGCCTTGGTCGGGGGGCAGAGCCTGGATAGGCTGGAGCAGGGCTCGCCCCCAGGGCGGGTGGGGGCTGACCACAGGGAAGGGCCGGGCAGGTCGCCGGTCAGCGCGGACCGAGGTCGAAGGTGTAGGTTCCGGTCTTCCCCGCGTCGGACCACACCGCGAGCAGGTAGCGCCTGCCCGGTTCGACAGCGCCCAGCGCGATGTCCCAGCAGGGGTTGCTCGGCGTGTAGGCATGGGGCGCGGGGCCGTCCTCCACCAACGCGACGACGATCCCCTGGCATGGGCTTCCGTTGGCCAGGCGCACGGTCGTCGGGCTGTCCGGCTGGAACGCGTACAGGTCCACGCGGCCGGACACGTCGAGCCGCCCGGAGATGCGGTCGCCGAGTTTCGCGGTGAGCCGCCGGTCCTTGCCGGTGACGACCCGGAACCCGAACGGCCCGGTGGCGCCGCTCCTGCGCGTGACCTCCAATCGGTAGGGGGCGGAGGGCCTGACCCGGTACTGGTAGGCGCTCGTCACCGTGAACCCCGGCGCGTCGCCGGCGACGGGGCCGGCGAGGTCGACGTCCAGGCCCTGTTCGGCCCCGGTCACGTCATGGAGCCGGAACACCGTGGCGCCGCCCAGGTCGAGGTCGTAACGCACGACCTGGCCCGGTCGGTCGATCCGTCCGACCACGACGTCGCCGTCGCGCAGCCTCCTGTCCGTGCCGGTCACCAGGGCCCCCTCGGGGCCGCGTCGGCGAGGGCGAACCGCGCTTCCCCGGTGAGGCCGACGTCGAGGGTGCACGCGTCGAGCGTCACCTCGTCGGTGATCCCCAGTCGGCGGCACAGCGCCTCCGCCGACGCGCGGTTCGGCAGGTCCTCCGCCCGCACCTCCCGTTCGGGGAGGGCGCGGTCGGTGAACGTCTCGGTGCTGGTGCCCGGTTCGTAGGTGAACAGCGAACTGGTGGCGGTCACCCGCCAGGCGTCGGCGAAGGCGCGGTGGAGCGGCTCGAATGCGGGTGGTTGGGCCAGCGGGCCGGAGCCGGGGATGTCCAGGTCGTCCTCGGGCCTGCCGTTGAAGTTGCCGAGCAGCCCCCGCACCGCGCCGCGCCGTGGCGCCGCGAGGCTCATCTCCACCACCAGTCCCCACGTTCCATGTCGAGGGGTTGACAGGAGCGGCGCGGAGACATAGTCAGAGCGCCCCACCTATCTCGGTCAAGAGGAGCAGAATGTTCAGTCCTATGAGGACGGCGCTTGTACTGCTACGCCCAAGTCCGCGAAGTCTCCTCAGGAGACGAGCAGCAGGGCGGTACTGATCGTCAGCGGACTTATATCAGGTGACGCGTGTCGGCACCTGGTTTCTGACGAGAAAGTCTCGTATAGCATCAATACGGTATTCGGGTGCTGCGAGAATGAGGAGTCTGCGCGCTCGGGTAACCGCGACATAGAGGACGCGAAGCTCCTCTTGCGCCTCGGCGCTTGTGGCGCTTCCGGTTATCCACCCGTCGATCAACTCATTGTCGGACAGGAGCACGCATACGGCGTCAGCTTCGTCGCCTTTTGCTTGGTGCACGGTGGTGAGACGCGCAGCGGATTGCCGTTGTTGCTGCTGCCCGACGGAAGCAACCTTCCCGCGCAGCAGACCCTTTCCCCGGCTTGGTGCGGCACCCACTGGCGGCCGCCAGCCCTTCAGGCGGGCGTTCACCTCGCCTGCCCATTCCCTGGAGGGCTCAGGGAGTGCCTGCAGGAAGGCGTAGGCGTGGCGGCGAAGCACGGCAGGTGACAAGCCGACCGCACGACAGATCCGCGTGACGCTGCCTACCTGCCCCGGATACCAGTAGCCTAGAAGAACTTGTTCTGCCAGCAGGCACGCCTGCTCGAGCTCGGTCACCTTCGTCGAACTCGACTGGAGGCACTGGTGAGCACGAGCGAGCCGGGTAATCGTGTTGCTGTCCGGCTCACCACGACGGAGCGCTGGCGGGAGGAGGGCATGTTTCCGCGCCAGTACGAGCACAGATGGGTTCGGGTTCTCTGGCTCACGGTGATGATCAGCCAGCCCGAGGACCAGGTCAAGGAGGTCTTGTCCAGTGCTGCTGTGTGTCGTCTTCCCAGCCTTGCCGAACTTGGTGGGGATGAGGTGGACCGCGGGTCCGCTGCTGCGCACCACACTGATATCCGGCCGGCGGTTACTGGTACGGAGGGTCGCAGCTAGCGCACAGATCGGAGGTGCGCTGCGCCGGTTACCTGTCAGGGTGATCCGGGTGCCGAAAGTGCCCCGAAAGCTGAGCAGTCGGGCAGGATCTGCTTGTCTCCAGCCGTAAATCGCTTGGTCAGGGTCAGCGACGACTACGAGGGGAATGCCGTTGATTCTGAGTTCGTCGAGGATAGCAAGATCGGTGATCGAGCAGTCCTGCGCCTCGTCGACGATCACCTCAGTAAAGCGTGAGCGCAGCGGAACGACGGTGCCAACGGGATCGGTGCGCACATTGCGCAAGGCCTCGAGACGAGCCTCGTGGCCGGTGAAGTATCCGCGTTCGCGCCACTGGTCTCGACACTCAAGTACAGCCTGCTTCCACCGAGCCCACGAGTACATCGACTTGGACACGGCTGTGGCGGCGCTGCTGTTTTCGCGTGGCGCGGCGACGTCTTCACGCTCAGTGTCAGGATCGAAGGTAAAGGTGAAGGCGGACAGGGCAATGGTTCCCTTGCCCAAGGCAACCTTGGCCTTGGGCAGCTGTGCCCAGGACTCCAGCAGCTGCGCTGATTGCGGCGTCTGGAGATGAGGGGAGACGAGGAACTGCCATATGAACCCATCTAGAGTACCGATGTAGTGAGGGAACTGAGCCAGGTCGGGTCGCCCTTCGGTGATGCATCTGGTCTTCATCTGGTCCCGCGCCGTACGCGTGAACGACACCAAGGCCCGTCCACCGCGGAGCGAGCCCGTGGGTCGTTGCAAATGGCGGGAGACGATCACATGCGTCTTGCCGGCGCCGGGGCAGGCTTGCACGAACACCGGAGCGTCAGCGACAACCGCTTGCTGCTGTTGGGTTTGCGCATGTTCGATGTCCTGACTCACTCTGTCGGCACCTGTTCGCCAGCGGCCGCGATGTACTCGATCGCGTCTCGTAGGTATTGGGGGATGTTGAAGGGGCGGTGCGGCTGCTGGGTGAGGATGTCTGCCAGTTCCTGCGCAAAATAGGGCTTGGACACCTTTGTTCCCTTCGCCGGCTTGCCATCTTCATCAGGGTTCTTGTCTGGATCGAACAGACCCCAGAATGCGCGTGACGGGTCGTCGGATTCCAGAACCGCGTCCCAGCGGTGCTGTGACTGTGGATGGCAGGCGAGAAAGGCATCCCGCAGAACGTCCTCGTTGCCGGGTTGCCATAGTTGTGGTTCGAGTGAGCGCGCACCGGCGAAGATTCCGAGTCGTTCCCGCCCGTGCCGTTCAACTTCCACATCGTAGTTGAGAACCCTTTGCGGGTTGCCCTCCTCTGTGGCCTGATCGGTGTCGGTGATCAATGCGATGCGCTGGGCGATGCGCGCGTCGCCCACGGGTGTCAGCAAAAGCTTCAGGTAGGTCGGGAACCCGACGCCGTCCACCAGGAGCATGGTGGTGCCGTGGAAGCGTTCCAGCGCGAGGCGGGCGATGCGTGCGTCTTCCGGTTTCGCCCCATCAGGCGCGGCAAGAACCCGCTCGGCGAGCGCAGGGAGCAGCAAGGCTTCCGACAGGCCCTCAACGAGGATTGCCCGTGGTGCGTACAGCAGTGCATTTCGCGTCACGTCGAGAAGGCGATCGATCTGCCGGATTTCCTTGTCTGTCAAGCCCAGGGCACTGACGGCGATCGCTCGCCCTTCCCACCGTCGCGTGTCCGTGTTGCGGCGCCGCGTCATCACGACGATGTCGCGGACGCTAACCGCGGCGGACAGCACAGGCGAGTGTGTGGTCACCACAACCTGGAGATGCCCAGCCGGAGCGACAGGGTTCCCTGGCGCGCCGCCGTCCTCCTGAACCGGGAGCCGGGAGTCACGGGCTCGTTGCTGGAGGTGTCGCAACAGGAGTGTCTGCAGTTGGGGGTGCAGATGGGCTTCCGGTTCTTCAACCAGCAGGACGGTCAGGTCAGTATCTTTCAACGCGCGCAGCTCGGCCAGGACGGTGGCGATGTACAAGGCGTTCGCATAGCCCAAACCCGACGAACTGAGTGGCCCCAGGACTCCAGACGCGTCGCCCAGCATCATCTGCAGGGTACGAGCAATCGAGGCCAGGCTGGGGTCCGTGATCTGAAACCCCGCTTCTTGCGGATGGGCGCCGGCGGTGAACTCCTCCAGCGGTTGGTTGATCTCCTTTTGCAACCGGATGATGACGTCGTTGTCGATGATGCCGTTGAGCGCCTCCTGGGCCTGGTCGAGAAACACTGCCGTAGCATCTGGCCCTCCCAGCAGCCCACTGAGGATCGCGCGGATCCTCCCGGCAGAAGAGCCACCCAGATCATGTACGGCATCTCGCAACGGCTTGAGATACACGTGCCGGATTCCGCCGCGCAGAGCAGGATCCGCGCAAGGGATGTCTGCACCCCGAAACCATCCCGTCGTGCCGCGTCGCTGCCCCTCAGCAGACCGCTGATACTCCAGACCCCAACGCGCCTGGAACATGCCGGGTGAGTTAGGAGCGGGCACCCTTCCCTCGATGTAGGTTCCCGACTGTCCACTCGCGATATCCGCGAGGGTGACGCTAAGACGGGTAGCGATTTCCCCGGCGGTGACCTCGGCATCGGTTGGCCATGGAATTCGGCCGTTTCCCAACGGCTCGGTCAGCACTCGCAAAGCATCCACCACGGTACTCTTGCCAGCGTTGTTTTCCCCTGCCAGCACAGTGAGGTCAGGCCGAAGCGTGACAGTAACGTCACGGCATGACCGGTAGTTACTCGCGTGTACCTGCGAGATGTGCATGTCCCACCTTCGTTACAGGTGACTTGGTGTGAGTAGACATCCGGACGACTCGTCGGATCGTCATCGGGTTTCGCGAAACGGAGAGTGATAATGCCCTGATACGGCACCAGCCGCAGCATGGGCCGACCGGAACGCAGACCCAGAAGCTCCTCGACCTGTTCGGCCGGCCAGCCGAGTTCGGCGACAAGTCCTGTGTGGGACGCCCCGATACTGGGTCACCAGCTCGCAGGCTCGGGCCAACAGCACCGGTTTCTCGACGGGGTAGCGCGCGATCGGCTCACCAGCGAACAAGTTCTGCGCTCTCAACTGGTTGAGCCGTTGATGGGCGCGGTTGGCTGTGGTCGCCGAAACAGGTCCAGCTCGCAACAGCGATGCGAGAACGACTTCATCGGCGCACGGCACACGGTCAACAGGCGCGCTAGCACTGTGAAGTCCACGTGTGCACCGAAACGCGGTCCCGTGACGCTTCGCACGATTCTGCTCAACCCATCACCCAGAGCTTCATCGACCGCGCCGCAACGTCGCTGGCGCCCGCCCGCGTGTGTGCGTTAGGGAGCACGGCGGGGATCCGCTCGCACAAGACGTCGACGCGCTCACCGAAGGCGTCAAACGTCCGACCGGACCGTCGTCCAGATCTCATGTCATCGCTCCCGCTCGCCTCGACGCCCGCTGGTTCAGCGCTGTCCGACATCGACCGCTTAGGACTTTAGTTGATCGACGAGTTCTTTCAACCCGTGCGTGGCGTGCCGCATCTCCTAGGCACTGCTGACTGTTCTGCATCTACCAGGAGGGACAGGACTCTAGGTGCTGTTCGGGAACGTTGGTGACAGGCTGACACGCGGTTGATGATGGTGATCAAGGTGAGGACCTGCGGGTTCGGTGTGGACCACCACAACCCGCACCGCAACCCGGGAGGTCCTCGACGGTCCACCGCAATGCCCCGTTGACCCCGACGTGCCCGCTGCGTCCGGCGCGGTGTGTCGTGGAGCGGGGTTGGCCGCTGCGGCGGGCGGCGGAACGGTTCCGGGTCTCGCACGCGACCGTGGTCCGCTGGGCCAACCGCTCTCGGTCCGTGGGTGGGGCGGCGGTGGTCGATCGCTCGGGCCGTCCGCACCACAGCCCCGGCCGGACACCGACTGGGGTCGAGGAGCGGATCGTGCGACCGCGGCGGGAACACGAGAGCGCCTCCGCTGCGTGTCGCCGCCCGGGTCCCGGTCGCCGTCTCGACCGTGCACCAGGTCCTACGCCGCCATGGCCTGCCGCCGCTGGCCGCGTGTGAGGTGTTCCACCGCGGAACCGATCCGCCGCGACGAACGCAACCGGCCGGGCGAGCTGGTCCATGTCGAGGTGACGAAACGGGGCCGCATCCCCGTCGGCGGCGGCCACGAGGTTCTCGGGCGTGCGGCCGGCCGGGCCAACCAGGAACGCGCCCAGGGCGGTGGCTCCGTGTTCCTGCACGCCGCGCTGGATGACGTGGTTCAACACCCACGGCATCGTCATCGAGCGGGTGCTCATCGACAACGCCTGGCCCTACGCCCACGACATCTGGCGCGACACCTGCGACCACCTCGGCATCCCACGGCGCTTCACCGGCCCGTGGCACCCGGAAACGAACGGCGAAGGAGAGCGGTTCCACCGCGCCCTGCTCGATGAATGGGCCTACGCCCGCCCTACCGCACCAAGGCCGAACGACGAGCCGAGCTACCACGGTGGCTGCACACCTACAGTCACCACCGCGGCCACACCACACTCGCAGGCCAACCGGCCTGCCAGCCGCGTTCCTCACCTCTCGGGTCAATACACCTAGGGCCGTGGGTAATGGCGCCGCTCCCACTCCTGGAGGTTCTCGGCTCCCTCCCGGACGAAGGGGGTGAACACCGCGAGGCTCAGGAGCAGCCGGTTGACGATGTTGGCGGGGAAGCGCAGTGGCTTGACAAAGTCGACGAACAACACGACCCGGATCTCCTGGGAGTGGTTCCAGGCCTCGTGTTCGTAGGCGTCGTCGAAGATGAGGACCCTGCCCTCCTCCCAGTGACGGACGGCGTCGCCGACGCGGATGGCCACCTTGTCCCGCTCCCGGGGCACCACGAGGCCGAGGTGCAGGCGCAGCACCCCGTTGTAGGCGCCCCGGTGCGGAGGCAGGTGCTTGCCCGGCTCGAAGATCGAGAACGTCGCCGACCGGAAACCGGGGATGCGGCGGACGGCCCGCCAGGTGCGCGGGCAGCGGGCGATGTTGCGGGACGAGACGACCCCGTAGCCGCCGAGCGGGAACACCTTCCAGGCGTCGTCCCTGGTGATCGTGCGGACGTCGGCGAGGATGTCCTGGAACGCGGGCAGCCTCTCGCGGTCGGCGAGGACCGCGTCCAGCTCGGCGCGGATGGCCGGCCACTCCCGCTCCAGGTCCCGCGCCCACGGGAAGAGCGCCGTGTCGTACACCGTCCGGTTGCCCAGTTTCGCGCGGGCGACGTTGAGGCGTTCCACCGCCGCGACGACCCGCATCAACGCCCGGTTCCAGAGGGTCGGCCGTCCCATCGGGGCGACGCCGGGGGTGGCGAAGGCCTGTTCGGCCCCGGCGTCGCCCTCGTCCCGGTGCGGAGGACTCATGCTCGCCTCCCTGATCACGCGCTGCGGTCCCGTCGTCGTGTCCGCCCTCCGTCAGAGATCATGCGCTCGGGCGCGGCGTTCGTGTGCCCACAGGGGACCGCGGCCACTTGATGGGGTGAAGCGCGGAGTCGTGGCCGTGGCGCGAACGGGGCCTGGCCTCGCGGCCGCCCTCCCCGTGGATCGGGAACCTCGTGACGGAGGCCGCGGCGAACGTCACCGCTTCGGCATCTCGGCCTCCCGCACGTCGTGGAGGTGGATGAGGACGTCGAAGGAGCGGGCGATCGCGCTCATGCCGGGTTCAGAGGGGTACTGCGTGCCGATGTTGCGTGTCGGCCGTGTGACGTGGAGCCAGGCGCGCGCGGCGGCCGGGGCGGTGCGGACGTCGAGGTAGTAGTCCCGGTGGTGGACCTGGTCGAGGGTGTGCTCGTTGGTTCCAGGCTCGGCCGACCCGACCGTGAACTTCTTCCACTCGCCCCCGAGGGCCTGGTCCTTGGACAGGAAGGAGCCCCGGTAGAAGGTGAAGCCGATGGGGAGGTACCCGCGGCCCATGGTGTCGCGCAGGAACGATCCCTGCGTCTTCGGGTACATCTCGGGTTCGCTGGAGACGTAGGCCACGTGGTCGTTGTGGGCCGAGAGAAGCATCTTGTGGCCGGTGCGCTGCTGCCACCAGGTGACGTTCTGGGCCATGACCTCGTCCCGGAAGCGCTGCGCGGAGGCCACCGACTGAGGATCGTTGACGTCGACGGCCAGGAAGCGCGCGGTCTGGGCGATGGACCGGGCGTGCTGCTCGGTCCATTCGAACGCGTCCCCGCCGGCGTTCTTCTGGCCGCTGACCAGTTTCAGGGCCTGTTGCGCGTTGGCGGCGAGTCGCTGCCGCTCCGCAAGCGGCTTGCGGATGTAGACGTAGACGTCATCGATGGGCCGCAGGCCGGTGTAGAGCTCGTTGAGGCGCGCCAGCGACTCCGGGTGGTTCCGCCGCACGTAGTCGGTCACCCGGGCGAAGAACGCGTCGTCGAGGCTGGGAGCGGCGATGTCGTCGCCCATGAAGTGCACGGCGCGGCCGGGGTGGCGGCGGTTGTGGTCCCGCATCCACTCGACGAGGCTGACGAACTCCTCGCGGTCCCACGGGGAGTTGGCCAGCGCCTCCCTGGTGATCTGCCGGGCGTCGCCCCTGCCGGTCTGGAGGTACTCGTCAATCCGGAGACCGGCGGGCCAGCCCATCTCCAGGGCGAAGGTGGTGAACCCCTTCTCCTCCACGAGGTAGCGGAACAACCGCTCCTTCATCGCGAAGAACTCGTGGGAGCCGTGGGTGGCCTCTCCGAGGCCGACCACCCTGGCGTCGCCGATCATCGCCCCCATGGCCCTGAGGTCGGCGGTGTTCCCGCCGGGCTCGGTCGAGCGCAGCGGGCGGGCCGCCCGCGCCAGCGCCCGCACCGGGTCCCGCCACCCGCCGGCCGCCTCGGTCGGCCCCGCTGGCCCGGGCGTCCCCGGTGGCGTCGGCGGGGCCGCCTGGGCCGTCACGGGGGCGAGGGCAGCTCCCGTCGCGATCACCGACGCCACGAGCAGTCCCCTGCGGCTGATGCGTTTCCTGTCCCCGGCCATGCCGTCACTCCCTCTGTCGTCGTGCGACCGGGGACAATCGTCATCTGGGACTCTCCTGCCGCGCGCTGGGGAGAACCCCCGGCTTTTCCTGGGGATCTCCCCACCCACGCCCGGTGTCTATCCACTGTGGAGCACGGCGGCGCCGGCCGGCCTATTCGGAAGCGCGCTCCCGCCAACCCAGGCGACGGCCTCGCAGACGTGCGATCAGGAGGAACACCAGCGCGGCCAACAGCAAGAGCCCCGGCATCAGGACCAGGGCGTCCGGTGTGGTCAACGACATGGACCAGCCAGCTCCCCTGGCCTCGCCCTCAAGGGTCACGCGGGCCACGGTCAGGTAGGTCAGGTGCAGGGCGACGGACGTCCACAGGGAACCGGTGGTGATCCTGGCGATGAGCAGCACCGAACCGAAGATCGGGTAGAGGACGGCGTAGGCGAACGGGTCCTCGCCCGCCGGCGCGAAGCCCGGCGCTGGCACGTCCTCGCCCAGCAGCGTGCCCACCACGGCGTAGACGACGGATGACCCGGCTCCGGCGAAGGTGAACAACAGAACGGTGGTGAGGAACGCCGTCCACCGTCGCAGCGCCTGGTTGAGCGTGGTGTAGACGTAGCCCCGGAAGACCAGTTCCTCGGGGAACGCCTCCAGGGCGACAGCGATCAGCGCGTTCACCACGAGGAACCCGAGGAGCTTCGGCACGTCGAGCGGCCCCCACGCCAACCAGCCCGCCCACGTGCCGACGCCCAGCAGCACCGCGGCCGAGCCTGCGGTGACCGCCAGGCCCAGCCCGAAGGTCCGCAGCGCCGTGGCACCGTTCGCGAGCCCGAGGCGGGACAGCGGTCGGCGGTCCACGCGCCGACGGAGCACCACGACCAACGACACAGCGATCGCCAGACAGATCACCGCGACCAGCGCCTGCCTCGCGGTGCCGCTCAGGCCGGTGCGGCTGTGCACCGCCTGTCCGATCGCGCCGGCGGTGCCGAGCGCGACGGGCAGCACGCACGCGCCCAACACAGCTTTCACGACAGCCCTGGTCCGAGTGGTTCCCGTCGGCGCACCGGGCACGCCCAGACCAGCCGGTACCCCCGTGACGGCCATCCCGCTCCCCTCCCCAGCTTTATTTCGGTCAACTGTACAGAAAAAATCCGGCGGGTTGGCCATCGGGTACAAACGTCGGGTGAGGAGTGGCCGTGCCGAAGATCGTTGACCATGAGGAACGTCGCTGGGAGCTGGTCAGGGCGACGTGGGCGGTGATCCGCGAGCGGGGTGTGCACGGCGCGTCGGTCCGCGCCGTGGCCCGCCAGGCCGGCTGGTCGGCCAGCTCGGTCCAGTACTACTTCTCCACCCAGGCGGAACTCCTGCTGTTCGCCCTGCGGGCGATCTCCGAGGCGGGCGAGAGACGCGTGTGCTCGCCCGACCTGCCCACCGACCCCCGGGCCCGCGGCCTGGCCCAGCTCGAACGCCTGCTCCCCCTCGACCCGGACGCGCAGGTGGCGACCGAGATCTGGGTGGCGTTCCTGTCCCTGGTCCTCGTCGACCCCGAGGCCAGGGCGCTCCACTCGGCGGACAACCTCCGGGTGGCCTGCCTGTGCCGGGAGGTGCTCGACACCATGTCCTCGGCGGGGCAGATCTCCCCGGACGTCGACCTCGATCTCGAAGCCAGCCTGCTCCAAGCGCTGTTCGACGGGATCGCCGTGCACGCGGTCACCGATCCCGAGCGGATGCCGCCGGCCCGTATCCGGCAGCTACTCAAGTACCACCTGAACCGACTGCGAGCGACGCCCTCGCCGGAACGCGAGTAGCCGCCACCAGTCGCCCATTCCTCGGTCCCCGCGCCAGACCATCAGGGATAGGCGCCCATGACGACCACCACACCGACTGTGACGCTGGAGCGCTCTCCCCTTCGCACCAGGACTGGGGCTCAAGGGCAGGCTACTGACAGCGACGTGCAGGTCTGCCCCCTGACAGCACCAACCCTGACGACGACACCGAGCCAAGACGATACGTTGAAAGACGGCGGCGGGGGCCACCAAGCCTGGCCCCCGCCGCCGGTCTGTCTGGGTCAGCCCAGGTCGAGCCGACCCTCCTTCACGGCCCCGATGAACGCCGTGAACGCGGACGGAGCGAACACCAACGCCGCACCGGCCGGGTTCTTCGAATCTCGCACCGCAGCAACGTCTTCGACAGACGCCACCTCGACGCAGTTGCCGGAGCTGCCGTTGCTACGGCTGCTCTTGCGCCACCTCGTGACTGCTGAAGTTGCTGACTCCCGCATCGCAACTGCTCCCCTCGATTCGAGTCAGACCTGATGGTGCCCCACGGCAGGTTGTCGAACGAGGGGGTCAAACGAACGAGGGGGGCCGCCGGCCCCCGCCCTCAACGGACACCCATGGTCAGCTCAGGTCGAGCCGGCCCTCCTTCACGGCCCCGACGAACGCCGTGAACACGGACGGCGCGAACACCAGCGCCGGGCCGGCCGGGTTCTTCGAATCCCGCACCGCAGCAACGTTCTCCACCGCAGCCACCTCGACGCACTCTCCGCCGTTCCCGCTGCTGCGACGCGACTTGCGCCACCTCGTGACTGCTGAAGTTGCTGACTCCCGCATCACAACTGCTCCCCTCGAACCGAGTCAGACCTGATGGTTCCCCACGACAGGTTGCCGAACGAGGGACCAAACGAACGAGGGCGGGGACCGACCGCCCCCGCCCTCGGTGCACACTCACAGTCAGCCCAGGTCGAGCCGGCCCTCCTTCACGGTGTTGACGAACGCGGCGAACGCTGCCGTACTCGTGAGCAGGTATCCACTGCGCCGGTTTTTCGTATCCCGAATGGCAACCTGCCCACGGAGCGAGGCAACCTCCACGCAGTTAGCATTGCCCGCCGTGCGGCTTGACTTGCGCCACCGCGTGACTGCTGAAGTTGCTGACTCCCGCATCACAACTGCTCCCCTCGAACCGAGTCAGACCTGATGGTTCCCCACGACAGGTTGCCGAACGAGGGACCAAACGAACGAGGGCGGGGGCCAACGGCCCCCGCCCTCGGTGCACACTCACAGTCAGCCCAGGTCGAGCCGCCCAGCCTTCACGGTGTTGACGAACGCGGCGAACGCTGCCGTACTCGTGAGCAGGTATCCACTGCGCCGGTTTTTCGTATCCCGAATGGCAACCTGCCCACGGAGCGAGGCAACCTCCACGCAGTTAGCATTGCCCGCCGTGCGGCTTGACTTGCGCCACCGCGTGACTGCTGAAGTTGCTGACTCCCGCATCACAACTGCTCCCCTCGAACCGAGTCAGACCTGATGGTTCCCCACGACAGGTTGCCGAACGAGGGACCAAACGAACGAGGGCGGGGACCGACCGCCCCCGCCCTCGGTGCACACTCACAGTCAGCCCAGGTCGAGCCGGCCCTCCTTCACGGCCCCGACGAACGCCGTGAACACGGCCGGCGCGAACACCAACGCCGGCCCCGACGGGTTCTTCGAATCCCGCACCGCAGCGACGTCCGCAACGGACGCCACCTCGACGCAGTTGCCTCCAGTACCACCGCTGCGGCTGGACTTCCGCCACCCCGTGGCCGCTGAAGCTGCTGACTCCCACATCGCAACCACTCCCCTCGACCCGAGTCAGACCCGATGGTTCCCCACGACAGGTTGCCGAACGAGGGACCAAACGAACGAGGGCGGGGGCCAACAGCCCCCGCCCTCAGTGCATGCTCACAGTCAGCTCAAGTCGAGCCGACCGGCCTTCACCGAGTGGACGAACGCCGCGAACGCAGCCGGCGCGAACACCAACGCCGGGCCGCTCGGATTCTTCGAGTCCCGCACCGCAGCGAGTTCGTTGCCGCCGGCCACCTCCACGCAGTCGTTTCCCTTGGAGTCAGACCGGCTACTCTTGCGCCAGTTAGAAACGGTCAGAGTCATGATGCGTGATCCCTCATTTTCCGAATGAAATTGATCGTCTCGCCCGTGGTTAGCGATGCGGAACTGATGCGGTGCCACACCTCGTTGCACCGTGCTATGTCAACCTCGTCCTCCACGATCATCCCGCCCACCGCGCTCTCCAGGTAGGCCACATGATCACCAGTATCGAAGGTGATGATCGTGTATGGACCGTCGACCCCTGCGTGGAGGCTTCCGAACGGGATCACTCGCAGTGTGACAGCGGGCCAGTTCGCCGCTTCCATCAGGTGGTCGAGTTGATCGCGCCAGACCTCGGCCGACGACGGACGGCGGTGCAGCACCGCCTCATCGATAATCACGTCCAATCTGGTCGCGTCTTCCCGCAGGAGTTCGGCGCGTCGCATGCGCACGCTGACGAGCGTCCCGATGCGGTCATCGTCTGGCGGAGTGTGTGACTGTCGCATCAGCTCGGTGGCGTATCCAGGAGTTTGGAGGAGTCCCGGGATCAACTGGGCCTCGTACTTTTGCAGTCTCATCGCCGCCTGCTCAAGGTAGAGGTAGTCGCTGAAGTCGTCGGAGAGTAGCGACGAGTAGGGCGTCCACCAGTAACCGTCCCCGCGTTGTTCCGAGAGATACACCAGCCGTGCGCGCGCCGGCCCCGTCACCTTGTACAGGTCCAGCAGCGCGAGGAGTTCCTGGTGCTTGACCCCGACGTGCCCGTTCTCGATCTTGCTGATCTTCCCGGACGTGCACCGGAGGTGTTCCGCCGCGTCGTAGACGGTGAGACCTGCCGCCTTGCGAAGGCGGCCGAGGCGTGCGCCGAGCGTGCGGGTCCGGGCCGTAGAGGTCATGGCGCGAAGTCTGCCATCTGCTTCGTGACCTCTCGACGCCTTTGCTTGTGCACCAGCAGCCTCCGCCGACTGTCACTAACCCAAGCAGGTGATCTTCGGGCAACTAGATTCCCTTGGAAACAAGTTTCCGCCACTCTCTCTGGTGCACGGCGTGGTGCGCACCACATCTCAGGAAGTCGAGACGCCAGCGCTGACTCGGGGTTGGAGGCACCGAGTCACGCCTCTCTCCTCTCACATCAGCCTCTCCCGCTCTGATCTCGGACCCCTTCGTTGAGTCGTGGAGGTCTTCCCGTGATCCAGATCGTCACCTGCGGCAGTCTTGCAGCACTCCTCGGCGGGCTGATCTTCGCCATGGCCCGACCCGCACCGGCCCAACCCGTCGGCACGCCCTCATCCCTGCCCCGCCACGCCCTCCGGCCCCACGGGGGTGGTGTGCCCGCCTCCGACCTTCTCCGCCGTCACCAGTGGACCCGTCCACTCCGGACTCGCCGCGCCAGAAGCGACAACACCGAGGCCTCGGCCGAGACTCAACGCCTGATCGAACGCACCCTGGACCGGCTCCACCGCCTCGGCCCCACCCCGATACCCGCCCCCGGGGTCGACCCGGAGGCCACCACACCCCTACCCGCACTCGACGGGGCCTCGCCATGGCCGTGAAATGGCGTCCCCCGCAGCCGTTGAACTCCACCCGACACCTCGTGCGGCTGTTCCGCATCGAACGCGGCCAACGCGTCCTGCGCTTTGAGGACATCGACGAAGACGACTACTGGCAGATCGCCCCCGGCGGCCCCGCCCACTACGCCGTCGGCTACGCCCACGCCTACTTCCTCAAACACCACATCCCCGCCGGACAACGCTGGATCATCGTCGTCGACGTCCTCCCCACCAGGCAGGGCGACAGCCCGCAGCGGTTGTGCGAGGTGCACCTCGCCGTCCCACCCGAGGACGACATCGCCGAGAAACGCATCGGCCCACCCCAGCCGATCCTCAGCTACCTCCTCCGCACCCCCTAACCCCGGCCTGGCCCAGCGTGACGCGCCCCGACCGCACCCCACGCGCTGGGCCTCCCCCAGAGGGGGCTGGTGGGGTCGGGATCTTCCGCTCCCCACCCGACCCCACCACCCCCTCCCACACCCCGCCAAGTCCCGTCCACTCCGGAGGCTTCCCGTGACCACCACCGCGCACCAGCCCCCCGTCCCCTCAGGCCTCCCGTGGGTCGCCCACGCCGGCCAGCTCCACGCCTACCCCCGCACCACCCGACCCCACCCCATCACCGTCACCACCTTCTGCGGCCTCGCCCTCCTCATCACCGAGCCTCAACCCGACACCCCGTTCCCCCGGTGCGAGGAATGCCAAAACCTCGCCCACGTCATCGCCGGCTGGCAGGCCACCCACACCGCACACACCGCCACCCACGCCGAACGCACCACCCCGCAACCCACCCCGCACGCCTACGGCGACCGCCCACCCTGCCGACGCGGCTACGACCTCTAAGCCGACCCGACCAGCACCGAAAGCCCCGATCCCTGATGCGACGCCCCACGAAAATCCTTCGGAAACTGTGGAAGATCCTCCGCCGGAAGCCGTCCACTGTGGACCCTCGGATGCTGATGCCGAACCTTCGGATCCTGCACCACCCCACCCCGGGGGAGGCGGCGGAGTGGGAGGCCTCGATGGTCCCGCTGCGTCGCCGCCGGGTCCGGGTCGTCCTGCCCACCCCACCCCGGGCGCTACTGGCCTACGAACTCCGCCAGCGCGAACTCCGACAGGAAAACGTCAGCCAGCGCAAACACGGCCAGGCTCGACGCCGATGGTGGAGGCGAGGCCGGTGACCACGTTCGTGATCAACCTGGCCGCGATCGCCGTCGACGTCATCATCATGTCCTGCGTGCTGCTGCCACCCGTGTTCCGCCGGGCCGCGCAGTTGTTCCGCCGGGTCCGCCGGGACCTCCGCCGCTGGAACCACGAACGACGACAACACAGGGACAAGCCGCAGACCACGAGGAGCACACGTTGAAGATCAAACCGGCCGCCCGGATCACCGGCCGGCTCCGCCAACAGGTCGCCGCCGACCTGAAGAAGAAGTACGAGAAAGGAGCCAGCATCCGTTCCCTGGCCAGGTCCACCGGCCGCTCCTACGGATTCGTGCACCGCATCCTCATCGAGGCCGGAGTCCAGCTCCGCGGACGCGGTGGCGCCAGGCGAGGGACTACCCACAGGCGACGATGACACGGTTGTCCCTGATGGTCGCCGGTCAGCGCACCACCGCCGCCAGGTGGTCCAGCTCGTCGTCGTTCAGTGGGCGCAGATGGGCGAGGGCGTTCCGCGCGTCCCGCAGCCGGAACAACCGCTCCCTGTCCCAGGAGGACAGTCGGACACGACTCGTCTCCACCGCCCAGCACATCGGCCCCAGTTCGAGGGTGGCCCGCGTGAGGGCTCTTCTCGCCCCTCGGTCCCGCTGTTGCACGACCTCGGCGAGCACCGCCATGCTCGCCCGCGCCCGGAAGACCCCCTCCAGCGCGGCCCGTTCCTCATCGATCACGGGCACCAGCGCCCGGTGCTGCCCCCGCCACACCAGGGTCTCCAGGGGCGGATCACGCAGGACGGCCGGGCTCACCCGAATCTGGCGCTCCCACAGGTCCGCCACGCCCTCGTTCCACGCGGGACGCGTCTCCTCCGGGGGCCGGTCCCGGCCCCGACCCGGTTCGGCCCACCGCGCCGTCGGCTCCCCGGCGAAGGCGCGCACAGCGTCCGACAGCTCGGCCATCCGGCCGCCCCACGTCGACGCGAGATGCTCGGCGAGACCGAGGTCCGGCCCGGCGACCTCGGTGATGACCTCCCGCGCGACCAGCTCCCGAAGCCCCGTCAGCCCCGCGCCGGCGGCACGCGGACGCACCGAGGCGACGACGACGGCGGTGTCGAGCCGCCCGAGGACGCCCCACCACCAGTGCTCCCTGGTCGTCACCGGGTCGATGCGTCCCCGCACGTCCGGGAGGTCGTCGGCGCGCGCGGCGACCAGGAGGCGCGGGCGCTCCGCCGGTCCGAGTCCGTGTTCCTTGCCCACGGCCGGCAGCCGGCCAAGCACCGCACGCAACCCGTCCCGGTCGGGCTCGCACCACGCGCGCACCACGACGACCTTCCCCCGCAGCGCCGGCCAGGCGGCGAGCGCGGCGACCGGGTCGTCCCCCAAGTCCGGCGGGTCGCCGACCGCCTCGGCGATCCGTTCCGGCAGGGAGTCCACGTGCGGCGCGAACGGTCCGGGGTCCTGGCTCTCCGGCGCCAGGTCCAGCTCCGCGAACAACCCGCGCAGGTCCAGCCCGTCCCGTGCCCAGTCCGGAACGTCCCAGTCCGGGACCTCCCCGTCCTGGCCGGACGCCACGAGCGCCGGCCGCGGAGTCACCGACGGCGTCGCCCACCACGCCTCGCGCTCCGCGCCCGGCACCAGGACGCGGTCCTGGTCGGCCACGACCTCGGCCAGTAGATCGTCCACTTCGGACTGTCGGCTGAGGTGGTCGGGCAGCCACCAGACGACGGTGAGGCCCGCGTCGAGGTCCGCGCCGACCCGGGCGAGATGCGCCACCACACCGGGCAGGGCGTCCCACCGCCAGGGGACGTGTCTCATCCCGCCTGCCGGAGGGTGTGCAGACAGCGGTGGACGACCCGGTCCAGCGCCAGCCCGTCCTCCCGCTGGTCCAGCAGGCCGCGCACGTCCAGCGCGTCGATCAACTCCTTGACCTGGGGCCGCTCCACGTCCAACGCGGCCGCCACGTCGGCGGGAGGCACCACCTCGCCCGGCTCGAAGTAGTCGACCCACCCGTCGAGCCGAGGCCGCAGGTCGGGCCCCAACCCCACCTTGCCCAGGTGGGACTCGGCGCGAGCGGGCTGCTCCGCGACGCGTCGGATCATGGCCAGGGCCTGGGGCATCGTGGCGCCCTGGCTGGTCCACTCGATGACATTCTCCACCAGGTCCGGCCAGCCGCCGGTCGCCTCGATCAGCTCCCGGCGCTGCGCGGGAGTGTTGAACGGGCACTCCGGCCAACCGCGGATGCTGTCCTCGCTCCACCGCGTCGGCAGGACCGGCTCGGTGGCCGCGCACGCGGCCACCGAGGACGCGCTGTCCGGGTCGACCAGGACGACCGCGGCGCGCAACCGGCGCGCGGCGACCGGGGTGGACAGCCGCTTCACGACGGACGCGGCGTCGCTCTCGGCGACACCGCGCAGGTCCACCACGACGACGGTCGGCGTCTTGGCCCGCGTCGCGTCGGCGACGACCTTCGACACGTCGGCGGCGGTCGCCGTCCGCACCCTGATCTCCCGCAGCTCCGCGTACGCGCGGATGACCACGGGGACCCGGTCGATGCCGAGGGCGGGGGTGCCGGCCACCACCGAGACACCCGCGTCCTCCTCACCCACGGCGAGGAGCTGGGCCAGCTCGCCCTCGGTGAGCGGACTGCGCCACTCACGCCCACCCTGCTGCTTGAGCAGGCGGCGGGCGAACCTCGGGTTGTACTCGTAGGGCAGGTCGAAGTCGGTCTCGACGAGTTCCCGCTCCAGATCAGCCCGCGTGCCCAGCATGTTGACCACGTTGGGGCCGCGCACGGCGTAGCGTCGCTGGCTGGTCCTGGTGAGCAGCCCGAGGCCCACCATCTCCTCCAGGTAGATCCGCACCTGGGAGACCGTGAGCTGGTCGAAGCCGGCCGGCCACGCCTCCTTGGCCGCCTCCAGCAGCTCCTCGGGGGCGTAGGCCTCGCGGAAGGAGTCGTCCAGCCCCCGCAACGCGATCACCAGGGTCAGGACCCGGTAGCGGTCCTCCAGGTTGATCGTGAAGCGGAGGCGTTCGGCGATCCGCGCCCGCACGCGGTCGTTCGCCGCGACGGCCTCCACGTCCTCCTCCGTCACGACGCACGGCGGCGCGTCCTGGCCGGGGGTCCTGCGGTGCAGGGCGCGCACCAGCTCGTCGCAGAAGATCTGGATCAGCGCCGGCTGGTAGTTCGTGGCGGCGAGCAGGCGCCAGACCAGCTCCGGCCGCTGGAACCGGTACCCCAGCGCGGCCATCGGCGTCACGACGAGCCGTTGGGCGTCCCCCGGCTGGAGCGGGCCGACCAGGATGTCGGGTCCGCCGTGGGCCAACGGGACGTTGGACAGGTGACCAAAACGCTGCACCTGGTGCAGCCCCGCGAAGACCACCTTGAACCGCCGCTCGGTGGACTCCATCAACTCCTTCAGCCGCAGCACGTTGGGGAAGTGGGAGACCCCTCCCGGCCCCGGCACCCCGCGCGAGTCGGCGTTGAGGAACGCGTCGGCCTCGTCGGCCAGGAGCAGCACCCTCCTGGCGGGGTTGGCGAGGAGCCAGGCCCGCACCTGGGTCACCACCGTCGCCGCGTCCGCCTCGTCCGAAACCCGGGGTCCCAGCACGCCCCGGGCCTTCAGCTCAGCGGTGAGCGCCCGCCAGATGACCGACGCCGGGTCCTGCTCGCCGATCCCCGCCGCCTTCAGGTCCAGGTAGACCGCGTGCTGGGTCACGCGGTTGTCGAAGCTCGCCTGGACCCGGCGCAGCAGCGCGGACTTGCCGAGCTGCCGGCCGCCGTAGACGAACAGGCCGCCGCGCTCGCTGGCCACCTCCTCCAGTTCCCGGTCCCGGCCGAAGAACACCTCCGGCGGCACCAGCCCGGCGACGAACGGCGTGTAGGGGTTGAGCCCGGTCCAGGGCAGGGTGATGCGTTGGGTCGCCCGCCACGACCCGGGGGCGTTGGCCGCGACCCACCCGACCACGGCCGGGTCCACCACGAGCGCCTGGGCCCGGCCGCCCCGGGACTCCGCCGTCAGGGACCGGCGCGCGGCGAGATCCATGACGTGCAGGTAGAGCACGATGGCGGCCCCACGGTGGACGGCGTCGCCGAGCATGTCGAGCACCCCGCGACCCCGGCGCTCGTCCACCGCGAGGAAGACCGTGTACTCGTTCCGCGCCGCGGAGCCGAGCGCGGCCACGTAGGACCGTTCGACCAGGGTGTCCACGACGCACCGGAACTGTCGGATCCCCCGCTTGTTCCGGCTGACCTCGCGGATGCGGCCGTCCTCAAGGCCGAGCAGGCCGAGGACCGTGCGCACCAGCGCGGCGGTCCGGTGCGGGGCACGCGCGCAGGACTCGGCGAGGGCGTCCCACGCGGTCACGCCCGCCTCGGCGAGCTGCGTCAGCGCCGTGAGCTCCCGCTGCCGGACGGCGAGGTTGGCCCAGGCCCGCGCGGTGGTCGGCCGGGAGGACGGGCGGCCCGCGCCCCCGCGCAGGAGGCTGACGAACCCCGAGAGGTCCCCGCCGACGACCGGGTCCGCCTCCGGCAGGGTCTTGCCCTCGCGCAGGAACGCCAGAAACTCGTCGGCGGTCACCGTGTCGCCGGCGTCGAGGAGCGCGCCGATCCGGTCGCGATCCTTCTGCCCGATCCTGAGCCGCGCCAGCTCCTCCCGCAGGCGGGTGACGTACTCCTCCTGTCGCGCGCGCAGGTCCGCGGTCAGCTCGTCGAGTTCGCGGGCGGCAACGTCGTACGCGCCGTCCGGCACCGTCTCCAGCGATTCGAGGCGGCCGATGGCCACCACCTCGTCGGCGGCGGGCAGCCGGTTCTGGGTCCGGACGCGGGCGAGCAGTTCGCGGGCGGCGTTCAGGGCGGCGCGGTGTCGGCGTTCCCAGCGCGCGTGCGCGTCGGCCAGGCTCTCCCGCATGCGGTCGAACAGGTCGGACTCCTCGGAGTCCGCGCCCCGCGCCCGGACCACGTCGAGGAGGCGACGGGCGCTGCGCAGGTCGCCGCGCTCGCAGTACGTCGCCAGGACCTGGGGCTCGTCCACGGGTTCCAGCAGGCGCGCGAGGACGCCGGGGGTCCTGGGGTCGGACAGGTCGGGGTGGCCGTCGGCCGTCCTGGGCAGGTCCGGCAGGACCAGGAGCACGTCCTCGGTCGGGCGGGCCAGGTCCTGGGCGTCGGGTGCGGGGGTCTCGACCAGCGGGGACGTCCGGACCCTGTCGGGGGAGCGCAACCAGCGGCGGAACAACGCCAGCGCGGCGCCCGCCATCCCGGGCGGCGCGGGGACGCCCTCCAGGTCGGCGGCGATCCTGGCCAGGGCGGCGCCCGCGGCGTCGGCGCCCGGTTCCCCGGCCGCGAGGCCGCGACCCGCCATCTCCGCCTCGGTGACGAGCGCGGCGACCTCCTCGATGGAGCGGCGTAACGCGCGGCGCGCGCCGGCCACGATCGGGACCTTGGCCTGCTTCGGGGTCCGCGTCGCCTCGTCGGCCTCCTCGATCAGGTCCTCCGCCACGTGGGCGCCGTGCAGTCCCTGGGCCACGGCGGTGAGGTCCTGGTGGCTGGCCGCGCCCTCCGCCCACTCCCTGACCGCGCGCAGGGCGCGCCCGAGCGGCTGGTCCTCCCGCGCGAGACGCTGGAGGACCCGGGTTCCCCGCTGGTAGCTGATGGTCCGGTTGGGCAGCTCCTCGGCGAGCCGCCGGGCCCGCTCGCCCAGCTCGGCGACCACGCCACCCGCGGCGCCCGCGGCCCCTCCGGCGTCCACAGTGGACTCCCGGTGCGGACCGTCCGCGGCGGGGTCGATCCGGTGGCCGCGCCGGACGGCGTCGACCGCGGCCTCCAGCAACGCCTCCCACGCCGGAGGCAGGCTCGGCCCCGGCCAGAGCTGGCCGAGGACCGGGTGCCCCCATCCGGCGACCAGGCCGGACCGGAGCACGGCGGTGGCCGCGAGGACGGACGCGTCGTGGTCCGCCGCCAGGCTCTGGGGGTCGAGGTCGAGGGCGGTCTGCACGGCGCTGGCGTCCGTGGCGTTCTGGGCGCGGTACGCGGCGGCGGCCAGCCGCAGGACGTCCGCGCGCCGACCCGGTTCGGAGGCCGCGGTCACCCAGTACGCCTCGGCGAGCCGCCCTTCGCGCACGAGTTGGACGGCCGGCGGCGGGTCGCCCTCCTCCCAGGGAAACGCCGCCGTCATGTCCTCGGGAGATTCGGCTGGTTCGGCGAGTTCGGCTGGTTCGGCGCGGGGCGCGTCGTCGACCCGGACCACCGCGTCGGTCGGCGTGGCGTCCGCGTTCTCGGGGCCGCCCTCATCCACGACCGGCGTTGCCCGCTCCTCAGGGACGTCGGTGTCGTCGGGACTGTCCTCGCGGTGCTCGGAGACGACGGTGATCTCGGGGTCCGACGATTCGTGGTGCTCGTTCTGGCCGGTGTCTTTCGACGCGTTCCGGGCGTCCCCGGCAGGCACTGTGCTCCCGGCGGCGACTGTGTTCCCCGCGTTCCCGGCGGACACCGTGTTCCCATCGGCGACTGTGTTCCCGGCGTTCCCGGCGGCCGGGGGTGTGTCTTCCTCCTCGCCCGGCGGCGGTTCGTCGTGGACGAGTGTCTTCCAATCGTCGAGGTAGTGCGCGAGAGCCTGTGTCAGGGGATCCCGCACGGTGGCGTCCTGTTCGCCCGCGATCACCTGGCGGAGCTGCGAGATCTTCAGCCGCAGTTCGGCGACCCGCCGCGTCCGTTGCCGCTGCTCCTGTTCCCACCGCTCGCGGGCCTGGCCGAGTTTCGTTGCCAGGGCGTCGAAGGACGTGTTCGGCTCCAGGTCTCCGAGATGGTCCGCGCATCGGGCGAGGAAGGCGCGACGGGCCTGCTGGTACTCGGCCAGCCGGCGCGTCGTGTCGTCGTCGGGGGCTTCGCCCTCCGCGACTCGCGTGGCGAGCGCCCGAAGCTCGGCGGCCAGGGCGTGCGCGTCGTCGCGGAGCGCCGCGAGATCGGTCTCCAGCGTCGCGAGTGTGGTGAGCGGCGACTGCTCCTCAGCGACATGCTCCTCACGTGGTGGCGCGTCGTCCGGTCGCTTCTCGGCGCCCGTCACGTCGTGGTTCCCGCCGTGGCCGCCGTGTTCGTGCCATCGGCGCTCCACGACCACGCTGTCCGGGGCGTTGGCCAACCGGTCCGCCAGCTCGGCCTGGTGCGCCCTCGCCAAGGGACTGACCGGGACGTCACCGAGCAACAGACCGAACAACACGAGTTGTCCGATCGGCCTCCCCAACGCGACCAGCATGGCGCCCAACTGTTCCGCGTTGGGGGCGTCGACGATCTCGGGGTCGAACCCCAGGTGGCATTTGAGTTGGTGCCTGGCCTTCTGGAGGACGTGCGTGGCCATGTGGGCCAGTTCCGCGGTCGAGGCCCTGGCCGCCCACACCCGCACCGCGCGCAGCTCGCGTTTCAAGGCCGGACGACTGCGTTTCCTGGGCGCGGACGGCAGGTTCGCCGCGAGCCGCAACACGTCGTTCACCTGGAGGACGACGGTGAGGCTCCGGTCGTCCAGCGTCTCGAACCACCGACGGAGCTGAGGCACTAACTCTGTCATCGGCGACAGTGTGCCAGGCCACACGCACAGGACAAGCCGCTGATCATGTAGCTCGTCCGGACAGCCGCGCCGTCATCCCCCGCTCGGAGCAAGGTGAGGATCTCTCACCCCCCGAGCGGGGTCATCGGCTGGCCGCGAGGTCGCGCGTGTGGTGCTCCCACGCGGCCGCGAGGCGGTCGACGGCGGCTTCCAGGACGTGCGGGGACTCGGCGAACGACAGCCGGACGCCGTTGTGGTGGCGTCGGTCGACGCAGTGGGTCGCCCCGGGCGCGACGATGGCGCCGTAGCGGGCGGCGAGGTGGGCGTAGGTCTCGCTGTCGGTCACCGGCAACGTGGCCCACAGCGCGAGGCCGCTGGCCGGTGGTTCGACGTGCCAGGCGGGCAGGTGTCGCTGGAGCAGGGCGAGAAGGAGGTCGCGGCGCTCACGCAGCGCGGCGCGGAGACCGTTCAGCCACCGGTCGTCGACGGCCCGCAGCAGCCGGGTGGCCAGGATCTGGGCGGGGACGCTGGGCGCGCGGTCGTGGGCGGAGCGCAGTCGCAGCAGGTGGCCACAGAGCGGGGCGGGAGAGCGAACCCAGCCGACGCGCAGCCCCGCCCACAGCACCTTCGACAGCGAGCCAACCACGATCACCGACTCGTCCTCGGCGGCGAGGGGCACGACGGCCTCCGCCCCGGGACGCAGGTCCAGATTCGCCTGGGCGAGGTTCTCCACGACGCTGGCCCCGCTGCGCCGGGCGACGTGCAGGAGGGCCTGACGACGGGAACGGCTGAGCACGGCGCCGGTCGGGTCGCTGCCGCCCGGCTCGACGTAGAGGACCGGCGCGGGCACGTGTGCGGCGGCGTGCCGGGCCGCGTGCGCGTCAATGCCCAACTCGTCGGCGGGCACCCCCAGGATCCGGCCGCCGCGCCCGGCGAGCGCCCCGGCCAGGCCCCCGTGCGTGGGACAACCGGTGATCACGGTGCGGCCCGCGGCGACCACGGCGGTGGCCACGAGCGCGAGGGCGTGCTGGACGCCGGAGGTCACGATCACCTGCTCCGGCACGGTGGGCAGCCGGAGGTGTTCGCCCAGGTACTCGGCGATCGCCGTCCGCAGCTCCGGGATGCCCGCCGGGTGCAGCCCGTGTCCGGTGACGCCTGCCAGCAGGTCCAGGCCCGCCACGGCGGGAAGGTGGTCCACACCCGCCGGCACGGCCTGCGACAGGTCGATGGCCTCGCCACCGAGGTCCATCTGGCGGCGCAGGAGTGTCGACGCCGGGTTCTCCTTCGGGGTGTCCGTCCATCCCGGCGTGGCGCGGACGAAGGTGCCGGAGCCCTGCACCCGGTTGACCACCCCCGCCGCGGTCAACTCCTCGAACGCGCGCACGACGGTGCCGCGGCTGACCCGCAACGCGTCCGCGAGCGACCGCTCCGGCGGCAGGCGGTCCCCCGTGGTGGCCAGGCCCCGTTCGACGGCGCTCACCACCGAGGCGGCGATGCGCCGGTAACGCGGTCCGGGCCGATCACGCCACCCGTCGAGCGCGACCCGCACCCACCACCCCAGATTCTGGTCCATTGGCTCAAATTGGCACTGTTTCCGCCCTGCGGCAACCACCAGGCTGATGTCCGACCCGAGCACCGGACAGGAAAGAGGTGGAGTGCGCGTGGAGCCATCACCGACACTCGCGCGGCGGTTCTGGGAGGCCGTCGAGCCACTGCACGCCGTCGCGTACTTCGCGCCGGAACCCGCTGAGGCGGCACGGATGCTGGGACTGCCGAGCTGGTGGATGGGCTACTTCGCCGGGCGCGTCGCGCCGCTCGGCCCGCTCGACGCCCCCGCGACGACCTCGATGTGCTACGGCTTCGAACCCGGCATGGTCGAGCGGGCACTGCCGGACGCGTGGGCCTACACCACGCCCGAGGCCGTGCTCAGCACCCGACTCGACGCGGTGCGGGCCAGCCTGACCCGTCTGCTGCCCCCGACCGCCACGGCCACCATGGAGCCACTGGCGGACCTGCTCGAACGCGCCGTGCGGGCCTGCCGGTTCGACGGACGTCCCCTGGCGGCGGGCTGGGCGAATGTCCGCCGCCCCGCGCACGCGGCGGAACGGGTGTGGCTGGCCGCGACCGTGCTCCGCGAACACCGCGGCGACGGCCACGTGATCGCCGCCGTCCACGAGGGACTGCGCGGACTGGACGCCACGCTGACCCACGTGGCGACCGGCGCGATCAGCCGTGAACTCATCCAGCCCCACCGGGGATGGACGGACGAGCAGTGGGAGGACAGCCGCCGCCGGCTCACCGCACGCGGCCTCCTCGACCGCACCGGCCGGTTGACCAGGACCGGAGGAGAACTCCGCCGGCACATCGAGGACACCACCGACCGTCTGGCGGCCGACCCCGTGTCCGCCCTCGGCGAGACCGGCATCGAGGAGGCCATCCGGTTGGCCACACCGCTCAGCCGGCACCTCATCGACACCGGCGTGATCCCCGTGCCCAACCCGATCGGCGCGCCCCGGCCGTAGCCACCACCACCCTCGCAGCGAACAGGAGCACACCCCATGGCCATCCGACTCGACCAGGCCGACGCGGTCGCGACCATCACCCTCGACCGGCCCGAGAAGCTCAACGCGCTCGACTACCCGACGATCGACGCCCTCCTCGCCGCACTGGACCAGATCGAGGACGACGACACGGTCCGCGCCGTCATCCTGACCGGCGCCGGGGACCGCGCCTTCAGCGCCGGCGCGGACATCCCCTCCCTCGCCGCGAGCGTCGCCGGCGGCGTCGACCGAGCCCTGCGCGAGATCGTGGCCCGAGGACAGGGCCTGACCCGCCGCATCGAACAGTTCCCGAAACCCGTCATCGCCGCGGTCAACGGCCTGGCATGGGGCGGTGGCTGCGAGATCACCGAAGCCGCGCCGCTCGCCGTCGCCAGCGAGCACGCCACCTTCGCCAAACCTGAGATCAGCCTGGGGTTCCCGCCGCCCTTCGGCGGCTCCCAGCGGCTGCCACGGCACGTCGGCCGCAAGCGGGCGCTGGAGATGATCCTGACCGGCGACCCGATCAGCGCGCGCCGGGCGGAGGAGATCGGGCTGGTCAACGCCGTCGTCCCGCACACGGACCTGATCGGCGCCGCACGGGACCTCGCCGACCGCGTCCTGCGGCACGCGCCGACAGCGGTGCGCGCGTGCCTGGCGGCGGTGACGCGCGGGATCAACCTCCCCATCGACGAGGGGCTCGCCGTCGAAGCCTCCTGGTTCGCCGTGACTGTGCCGACCAGGGGCGTCGCCGACGGGCTCCAACGGTTCCTGAACCGACGTCGATAGACATCGATAGCCATCGATAGACGTCGATAGTCGTCGAGGGCACGCGAACGCGCGTGGTGGTGCGCCCGTTCGCGCCGGGTGAGGCGGAAGCGTCCTCGGCGGTGAGGGGCACGACGCGTTCGGCCTCGGGACGCGGGTCCAGACCTGCCCGGGCGAGGTTCTCCACGACGCTGGCCCCGCGGCGCCGGGCGACGTGCAGGAGGGCCTGACGGCGGGAACGGCTGAGCGCGGTTCGTCAGAACTGGCCTGGACCACTACGGAGTGCTGATGGCGAGCGCGCGGCCCTGGGGTGTCGGCCGACCAGCCTGCTGGCCGAGGTGAGCGCCCTGTCCGACCCGCGAATGTTGATCGAGATCGATGCCGTCGCCGAGGGTTGGGCGGTCGCGGTCCCGGCATCGGGCGACGAACGCGACCGGCCCCGGTGATCACAGTCGAGGCCGGTGGTGACGGCGGGGTCGCGGGCACGTCCCCGTTCTGGGGATCAGTGTCTTGTTGTTGCCTGTCAAGGCTTTCGCTCGTGCGGGGGACAGAGTTATCCACAGGCGCGCCAGTTGTCCACAGCCTCGAATGATCAGCTTGGGGGCGGGGTTCGGGGCGGATAGGCTGGAGCAGGGCTCGCCCCCCAGGGCGGGTGGGGGCTGTCCTGCTGGTGCTCATCTGGTGCTCATGATGTGCGCCCGCGTCGGCATCGTGGGGGTGGGCGTCAGCGACGGGACACGGGACACCGTCGACGGCGGCCCGGCCACCGTGACCTTCGGCCGTGACCTTCCGCCGTGACCTTCGTCGCCGGGGCCGGCCCGGCGCCCCACCCCCCCGGCGTGACCCCTCAGCGTGGCCCCACCCTCGGCGCGGCTCACCGGCGCGGGTGAAGATGAAGGCGTTCTCATCTCCAGTTCATCTCCGGCACGTGGGTAGGGCCGATGGTGTTGGGCATGCGGTCGTGGCGGCGTGCGGTGCTCGTGCTGGTCGCACTGGTGCTGCCGGTGCTGGTCGCGGTGGCCGGCCAGGTCCTGGTGGACCGCGACGAGCCGCCCCGGGTGCCGGTCGAGGTGCGGGTGGGGGTGTCGCGCCCGGCGACGACCTCGACCCCCGGCACGCCGGGGCGCCTCCCCCCGCCACCGCCGGTCGGGGACGACGACGAGGACGACGATGACTGAGCGGGGTCGGGTGACCGCCCGCACCCGCATCATGCTGTGGCTGCTCGTGGTGATGTGCGCGGTCCTCACCGGCGTCGTGCTGATCGTGCGCGGGTTCCTGCTGGCCGAGGTGGACCACCGGGTCGACGCGGGGCTCCAGCAGGAGGCCGAGGAGTTCGCCGACTTCGCCGTCGCCGCGGTCGACCCGCGCACGGGCCTCGCCCTGACCGACCCGTACGACGTGGTGCGCAGCCACCTGCGGACGCAGTACCCGGAGACCCACGAGGTGCACCTGGGCGTGGTCCGCCGGCCGGACCGGCTGTACGGCGTGCGCCAGGGCGAGCCACCGCACGACGTCGGCCGGGACACCGCCCTGCTCGGCCGGATCGTGGACGACCAGGCCACCACCGGCCAGGTGGACACGCCAGCCGGACCGTTCCGGTGGGCGAAGGTGCGGGCGCTGCCGCCGCCCGGCGTGCCGGACACCACCCCGACCTGGTTCGTCACCGGGTTCTTCGTCGACGGGATGCGCGCGCCGGCCCTCGCCACGGTCCGCGTGCTGGTCGTCGCCAGCGCCGTCGGCCTGCTCCTGGCGGCAGCCGTGGCCTGGGTGGTGGCCGGCGAGATCCTGGCGCCCGTCCGCGCGGTCCGGCAGGCCGCCGCCGAGATCGGCGAACGCGACCTCACCCGCCGCATCCCCGTGCGCGGCCGTGACGACATCGCCGCGTTGGCCGAGCAGTTCAACGCCATGCTGGACCGGCTGGAGGAGGCGTTCGCGACGCAGCGCCGGTTCGTCGACGACGCCGGGCACGAGCTGCGCACCCCGATCACGATCGTGCGGGGGCACCTGGAGCTGATGGGCGACGACCCGGCCGAGCGCGCCGAGGTGGTCCGGCTGTGCACCGACGAGCTGGACCGCATGAACCGCATCGTGGAGGAGCTGTTGTTGCTGGCCAAGGCCGAGCGCCCGGACTTCGTGCGCCTGGCCCCGGTGTCGCTGCCGGAGCTGACCAGCGACATCGACGCCAAGGTGCGCGCGCTCGCCGACCGCAGGTGGGTGCTGGAGGCCATGGGCGAGGGCGAGGTGTGGCTGGACGAGCAGCGCGTGACGCAGGCGATGGCGCAGCTCGCGCAGAACGCGGTGCAGCACACCAACCAGGGCGACGAGATCAGGCTCGGGTCAGCGCGGGTCGACGACCGCGTGTCGTTCTGGGTGACCGACACCGGGCCGGGTGTCCAGCCCGACGAGGTGGACCGGATCTTCGACCGGTTCGCCAGGGGCTCGGCCGCGCGCGGCGACCGGGGCGGGGCCGGGCTCGGGCTGGCGATCGTGCGGGCCATCGCCGACGCCCACCACGGCCGGGTCCGGGTCCGCTCGACACCGGGCGAGGGCGCCACCTTCGCACTTGACCTACCGGACCGGCCAGGAGGGACGACGTGACCAGGATCCTGATCGTGGAGGACGAGGCGCGGATCGCGTCCTTCGTGGAGAAGGGCCTGCGCGCCAACGGCTTCGCCACCAGCGTGGTCGGCGACGGGGCCAGCGCGCTGTCCTCCGTGCGCGGTGGTGGGTTCGACCTGGTGGTGCTGGACCTCGGGCTTCCCGACCGCGACGGGTTCTCCGTGTTGCGCCAGATGCGCGAGTCCGGTGTGGACGTTCCCGTGGTGATCCTCACCGCGCGGGACTCCGTGCACGACACGGTGGCCGGTCTGGAGGGCGGGGCCGACGACTACATGACCAAGCCGTTCCGGTTCGAGGAGTTGCTGGCCCGGGTGCGGCTGCGGTTGCGGACGTCCGAGCGGGCCGCCGAGCTGACGGTGCTCCGCCACGGTGACCTGTCCCTCGACCTGCGCACCCGCCGGGCGGGCGTCGGCGACCGGACCGTGGACCTCACGGCGCGCGAGTTCGCGTTGCTGGAGCTGTTCCTGCGGCACCCCGGCCAGGTCCTCAGCCGCGAGCAGATCCTGTCGCACGTGTGGGGCTACGACTTCGACCCGGGCTCCAACATCGTCGACGTCTACGTCCGGGCGCTGCGCCGCAAGCTGGGCGCCGAGCGCATCGAGACGCTGCGCAACATGGGGTACCGCCTGAGGGACTGAGAGTCGCCAGCCCAGGACGAATCGTCGGAGTCAGACGACCGAGCAGACCGGGCTGCTTCCCCGGTGAGACGCGCCCGAGCGACATGTCCGGGTGACGGTCCCTTCAGCGGGTCGGCGGGAAGTCCCGTCGGTTCCGTTGGGGTCGGGCGGGTGGGCGACCGCCCGGCTTCGATGCGAGGCCTGGCGAGCGGCGACGCCGTGAGCAGCGGCACCGTGAGCAGCGGCACCGTGAGCGGCGACGGCACGCCCACTCGTGCCGCACTGGTGGTCACTGTGCCACCCCCGCCGGATGAAGGCGTCCTCATCCGAACCTCATGATCATTTCAGGCGGGCTGGACAGCCTGGGGACATGCAGGTGGACGGCACGACCAGGCCAGGTGCGGCCAGGCCCGACACGACACGGACTGATGCGACACGGACTGATGCGACACGGACAGATGCGACACGGACTGATGCGACGCGATCCGACGCGACACGGCCACACACCCGACCACTGCCGACCCGCGCCCTGGCGACGGAGCCGTTGCCGGTGCGGGGCCGGCAACGGTTCCGACGGCTCGGCCGGGCGGCCGCGGTGGTCGGGGTGGGCGCGGTCACGGCGTGGATCGCCGCGCTCGCCCCGGGGCTGAACCCGGTCGGCGAACGCACGCTCGTCGTCTTCGCGGTCGCGGTCAGCGCGTGGACGCTGACCCAGCTCGACGACACCTTCGTCGCCCTCGCCGCGGCCGTCGCCGCCGTGCTGGTCGGCGCGCTCCCCCCGGACCGCCTGTTCGCCGCCCTCGGCGAGCAGACCATCTGGCTGCTCGTGGCCGCGTTCGTCCTAGCCGCCGGGATCACGGCCACCGGGCTGCCCGCCAGGGGCGCCGTCCTGCTGGTGGGACGGGCCCGGTCCGTGCGCGGGCTGGCACACCTCGTGACGCTCGCGGTCGTCGTCAGCGCACTCGTCATCCCCGCCACGGCGGGGCGGGCCGCGCTGGCGTTGCCGGTGTTCCTGGCGCTGGCCCACGTGCTCCGCGATCGCCCAGCGCTCGTCCGCGCGCTGGCGATCCTGTTCCCGACCGTGATCCTGCTGTCCGCCGTGGCGAGCCTGATCGGGGCCGGCGCGCACCTGATCACCGTCCAGATGCTCGCCACCGCCACCGGAGCCCCGGTCTCCTTCGCCGCGTGGCTGCTGTGGGGTCTGCCGTTCGCACTGGTCAGCTCCCACCTGGCGACCGAGGTCGTGCTGCTGCTGTTCCTCTCACGGGAGGAGCGCGGGCGCCCGCTCCGGGTCGACCCGGCCGCGCTCGCCGAGCGGACCGGCGTCCCCCGTGGCCCGCTGCGGCGGGACGAACAGAAGGTGTGCTGGCTCCTGGCGGCCGTGGTGGTCCTGTGGTGCGCCGAGCCGCTGCACGGCCTGCCGCCCGCCCTGGTCGCGCTCGCCGGCGCGTTGGTGATCACCGCCCCTCGCACGGGCACGACGGACCTCGGCGCGGCTCTGGCCCAGGTCCCGTGGTCGCTGCTGGTCTTCATGGCGGCCACGACCGCGCTGGCGGACGCGCTGACCTCGTCCGGCGCGGCGGCCTGGCTCGCCGGGGAGGCGCTGGCCCCACTGGCCGGGTCCCCCCTCGCCGTCCTGGCCGGGGTGGTGCTGGTCAGCACCGCGGCCCACGTCGTCATCCAGTCGCGGTCGGCCCGCTCGTCCGTCCTGGTGCCCCTGGTGATCCCGCTCGCGGTCGGGGCCGGCCTGAACCCGACGGCGCTGGCGTTCGCGTCCACGGCCGCCGCCGGCTTCTGCCACTCGATGCCCGCCGCGGCCAAGCCGGTCGCGATGTTCGCCAGGGTCGAGGGCGCGCCCACCTACGGCCGCCCCGACCTGCTGCGGCTCTCCGCGGTCCTCGGCCCGCTGGTGGCCCTGCTCGTCGTCCTCTTCGCCGTCACGGTCTGGCCGCTGCTCGGCCTGCCGTGGCACTGACCGTCCACTGTGGAGGAACCAATGCGTGTCATCGTCGCGCCCAGCGGCTTCAAGGAGTGCCTGGAGGCGCCGGAGGTCGCCTCGGCGATCGCCGCCGGCATCCGGCGCGTGGACCCGCTCGCCACCGTCGACGAGGTTCCCCTGGTCGACGGCGGCGAGGGCACGGCCCGCGCCATGGCCGCCGCGACCGGGGGCCGCCTGGTCCCGGTCACGGTGACCGGCCCGGTCGGTCGGCCCGTCACCGCCCATCTGGCGCTCCTGGGCGGCCCGGGACCACGAACCGCCGTCGTCGAGATGGCCGCCGCCGCCGGCCTGCGCCTCGTCCCCGCCGACGCCAGGGACCCCGGCGCCACGACCACCCGCGGGGTCGGCGACCTCATCCGGGCCGCGCTCGACGAGGGCGCGCGGCGGATTCTGGTTGGTTGCGGCGACTCCGGCACCTGCGACGGCGGGGCCGGAGCGCTCCAGGCCCTCGGCGCGCACGTCCGCGACAGCCACGGCCGGGAGATCGGGCTCGGTGGCCACGCGCTCCTGGACGTCTCGGACGTCGACCCCGGCGGGCTGGACCCCCGCCTCAGGGAGGTCGAGGTCCTCGTGGCGTGCAACCCGCACAACGTCCTCACCGGCCCACGGGGCGTCGCCAGGGTCTTCGGCCCGCAGAAGGGGGCGACGCCCCGACAGGTCGAGCACCTGTCGGCCGCGATGGACCGCTGGGCGGCCGTCCTCCACCAGCGGTTCGGGGCCGACCTCCGCCGCGTCCCCGGGGGCGGGGCCTCCGGGGGACTGGGCGCGGGCCTGGCCGCGGCCCTCGGCGCCCGGCTGGTGCCACGCTTCGAGGTCCTGCTCCCCCACCTGGACCTGGAGGGCCGGCTGCGCCACGCCGACCTCGTCGTCACCGCCGAGGGGGCCATCGACGCCCAGACCCCGCGCGGCAAGGTCCCCGCGGAGGTCGCCCGCCTCGCCAAGCGCCACGGGAAACCCGTGATCGCGTTGGCCGGCACGATCGGCGACGGCGCCCAGAACACGTACGCCAGCGGGATCGACGCCTACACCGGCATCCTCGACGCCCCGCTCCCCCTGCCGGAGGCGATCCGACGCGCACCCGAACTCCTCACCGACGCCGCCGAGCACGCCCTGCGACTCATCCTGGTCGGGGCCTCCCTCGCCCGAACCACCTCGCCGTCCCTCGACGCCGGGGCGCGGCGAGAGTGCGTGGTCGTCACGCCGTGACCGCGAGTGCGCCGTGCCCTCCCTCACGGCACGGCCCACTCACGGAAGACACTGTTGGCGCGTCGCCTGGGTCAGGAATTCGACGAGAAGCCGACGGCGACGTGGAGGGCCCACCCCATGCATCCCGCAAGATCAAGGAACGGTAACGTCCCTCCATGAACGCAGGTCGCGAAGGGTGGTCCCCGCGCACGCGGGGGTGAGTCGATCGGCGAGCTGATCCGAACTCGCAAGTCGACGTGGTCCCCGCGCACGCGGGGGTGGGGTTCATGTGCTGATCTCGGCGCGTGCTCCTCGGAGAATGAACAACGCTGTGCCGAGCAGCCACACGATGCCGGCGAGCACTGCGGCGGTGAGGTCGTGAGGTGGGGCGAGAACGATCGCCCACAGCTCTGCCGACGGCCCACCGGTGGGCGCGTAGTCGTAGCGGGGGCCGAACAGCAGGCACACCATCAGAAAGAACAGGGGTGTTGTCCAGCTTCTCGTCGCTCCGGCGATGACCGAGGTCATCAGTGCGAGTCCGGTCAGGGCGAGGGTGTTCCGCAGGGATCCCGCTGTCTCCGGCATTCCCTCACCGAGGAGTACCGCCAGGCACGCGACGACCGCCGGGACGTGGAGGGCCACCGCCAGCCCGGCCCGCAGCACCAGCGCCGGGCGGGGTGTGACCGTGAACGTCTGGCTGGGATTCCGGCTGTGGAGCCCGATCGCACAAGCCATGACCAGCGGGAGGAACTGGCGCAGGGGAAGGTCGAGCCGGCGGATGCTCGTCAGGGTCGGCACGGGAACGCCTTGACCGCCCACCAGGACGTTGAGCACGGCGACCCCGAGGCACACGGCGAGCAGGGTGGGCCAGCGATGGGCACGCAGCCACAACCACAGGATGTTCACGGCACCCTCGGCGGATTGGTCGAGCAGTCGCGGTGAGCCTCGACTACGGCGTGGTACCACTGGGCCTGCTGGTCAGCGGGGAGCGCCCGGAGACGGTCCAGGGCCGGGACGTCCTCGGGTGGCACCAGCGAGACCGATGGCGCGGTGGCCTGAAGCCGGTACCTGATCCAGCCGTTGAGCAGGGATCTGGTGGTGGCGGCGGGAAAGAAGCCGTAGCCGCCGTTGCCGATGGCCGCGCATTCCGGCGCAGGCGGCACCAGGCTGTACGCCAGGGACGCGACCAGGTCCTCCGGTGACTGGTAGGCCCGGACCGGCCCGATCGAAACCGCACCAGAGGACGGTGACCGGAGTCCGTTCTCGATGAAGAGTGTGGGTAGTTGCCCGAGGTCGGCGAACCGGGCGCGGAACGTAGCTGCCGCAGCGACCCATGCGTCCACGTCGTGGGCGTGCTCGGGCCACATGCAGACCGTCACCTCCCCTTCGGTGCGGCACGCCTCCCCCTGTGGCGGGCGGGGTCGGGTCAACTGGGCTCCGGTGGAGGAGATGAGCACGAGCGCGGTGGCGAGGGCAGCGGCAGAGCCGAGAACACCGGGAACGAGGTGCGGCAGGCGGGGCCAGGACAGCACGGCGACGGCGGCGAGTCCGATCGCCGCCAGCCAGAGCCACTGGCCCGCGATCGTCGTCGGAACGGGCTCCGTGTAGACGTCGCAACACTGCCGGTCCACTGTGCTCAGCCGGGCGACGACATCTTTGGTGCTGGACGAGCCGAACGCCAGGCCGAGCCAGACCAGCGCGGCGGTCACCGGGGGCGCCAGATAGCGGGGCAGGTACCGGCCGGCGACCACACCGACCAGGGCGGCGGGGATGAAACCGAACGCCCCGAGCAGCACCACGGACCAGTAGGGGTGTCCGCCTCCGCGCACGTTGAGGGCCATGACCAGGAACGTGGTGGCCCATCCCGCCAGCCCGGCGAGCAGGGCGCCTGTGGCGTCCAGCAGCGCGGATGCCAGCGGAGACCGTGGGTAGGTCCGATACAGCAGGGCGGTCCCCAGCCGGCGGTTCCGGGAGGCGTCCCACGCCGCCAGCGCCGTGGTGAGCGGGACCAACAGCACGCCGTGCTGTTGGAGTTGGCCCGTGGCCCAGAACCAGTCCACCGACCACGAGTCCGCGCCCCGCTGGCCCGCGATGATCCCGAGAACGATCATCACGGGCACACCGAACAATGCGCTGCCTCGCAGCAGCGCGACGCGCAGCACGCTCACCGGCGCACCTCCCCCATCGTCAGCGCGTCGTAGGCGGCGTCGATGTCCGCCGCCTCGATGCCGCCCCCGGTGAGTTCCGTCAGACTTCCCGCGAACAGCAGCGTTCCCTCGTCGAGCACGACCACGTCGTCGGCGATCGCGGCGACGTCCTCGGTGAGGTGGGTGCTCACCACCACCGCCCGGTCCGTGGAGAGTGTTCGGACGAGGGTGCGGAGTTCGCGGCGGTGTCGCGGGTCCAACCCGACGGTCGGTTCGTCCAGGACCAGTAACCGAGGCTGGTTGACGATCGCCTGCGCGATGCCGACTCGCCGGTGCATCCCGCCCGACAGCCGGGAGATCTTCGTGTCGGCCCGGTCGAGGAGGTCGACCGCCTCCAACGCCGCCCGCACCGCGAGGGCACGTTCCGCCCGGGGAACGAGGCGGTGCCAGGCGGTCAGCGTGAGGAACTCGGCGACGGTGAGGTTCGTGGGCAGGGTGAAGGTCTGCGGCAGGAACCCCAACGCGGCCCGATAACGCGTGGTGTCCCGTCGGCTGTCCAGCTCATCGAGACGGATTTGCCCGCACTGCACCGTTAGCCCGGTGGACAGCAACCCGAGGAGGGTGCTCTTGCCGGCACCGTTCGGTCCCAGCACCGCCGTCACACCCGGCCGGATCTCCAGATCCAGCCGCTCCAACGCCGGGTATCTGCCGTACCGGTGAGCAAGCCCTCGTACCGTGACCACGCTGTTCATCGCCAACTCAGAGCCGTTCTTCTCGTCTACAAGGGAGGAGCCCCCCTGATCTCGATCAGGGGTCTCCCGAGGGAGTAGCACGAGAAGATCATTCCGTGTGGTGGGGTGTGCGCCACCCACGCTCGCGCCACAGCCGTGCAAGGAGATCCGTGAACCCGTGAGATGCCTGGTCAAGCGGCCTTGTGGGCACTGGAACCAGGGTAGGGCGGCGCCTGGCGGCAGGATGCGTGGCCGGGTCGGTCTAGTCTGGCCGTTCGCCCCTTGGCCGTGAGGAAGCGATGACATGGCTGACCGGTACGACGTCACCGATCCCTACGACACCGGATACCTCGACACCGGCGACGGCAACCAGGTCTACTACGAGGTCTACGGAAACCCGGACGGCAAGCCCGCTGTCATCGTGCACGGCGGTCCCGGCGCCGGGATGCCCAAGGGAACCAAACGCAGCTTCGATCCGCAGCGCTACCGGATCATCCAGTTCGACCAGCGCAACTGCGGCAGGAGCACGCCGCACGCGAGCGACCCCGCTGCGGACATGAGCCTCAACACCACCGAGCACCTGCTCGCCGACATCGAGCGACTCCGTGCCCATCTGGGCGTCGGGCGGTGGTTGATGTTCGGCGGGTCGTGGGGCGCGACGCTGGCCCTCGCCTACGCCCAACGACACCCGGACCACGTGTCGGAACTCCTCCTGGTCAGCGCCATGGTGACGAGTCCCTCGGCCGTGGATTGGCTGTATCGGGGCGTCGGGCAGTTCTTTCCTGAGGCCTGGGACAGGTTCCGTCAGGGCGTGCCCGACAGCGAGCGCGACGGCGACCTCGTCATGGCGTACTCGCGTCTCATGGAGAACCCTGACGTCGAGGTCCGGTCCCGGGCGGCGCTCGACTGGTTGAGGTGGGAAGACGCCGTCATCTCGATGGAGGTGAACGGCACACCCGGCGCCTATTCCAACAGGGCGGGAGACGAGCAGATCGCTTTTGTCCGGATCTGCGCACACATCTTCGCGCACCGAGGGTGGTTGGAGGAGGGCACTCTGATCCGCGACGCGGGAAAGCTCGCCGGCATTCCCGGCGTCCTGATCCATGGCCGCCAGGACATGGGCTGCCCAGTTCAACGGGTCTGGGAACTCGCGCGGCGCTGGCCGAACGCGCGCCTGGTCGTGATCGAGGACGCCGGGCACACCGGCAACGCGGCGTTCGGACGCGAACTCAGGAAGGCGCTCGACGAGTTCGCCGACCGGCCGTGACCGCTCGATTCCTCAACCGCGGCCACGAAGGGCAGCGTCCAGAATCCGGATCAACTCGCCAACCCGCCCGCCGCCACCCGGTGCCGCCGGGAAGCGCTGGAGAACGTCGACGACGAGGGGTGTCGCACAACGCGCCGCCCGTTCAAGGTGTTGAACGCCAACAGACCGGTCATCATCAGCGGCCAGCTCGGCCGCTCTCGCCGCGTGAGCGGCTGCCCCGAGGATGTGTTTGACCTGGGTGGCCTTGGCCAACGGATGCAGGTAGGCGGCGCCCGCGGCGGACATCGCCGCCCACGCCGCCTCACGCGCGGCCGCGCTGTCCGCGCTCTTGGCTGCCCTGAGCGCCGCCCAGGCCGTGTCCCGCAGAGGCTTCCCGCGTTCACCACCCCGAGCGAACTCCCACGCGGTGTCGATCGCGGCGCGAGGCCGCGCGTCCTCCGGCTGATCTGCCTCGAAGATCCCGAGTACCGTCTCCGCGCACTCGGCCGCGAATGCGGTGACCTCACGAAGGTCCTGCTTGCTCAGGGCGATCTCGCCGTCTTCCCCTCCCACGCGTCCATCTTTCACCAAGCCGCGGAATCGGCCGCGACACAGGCCGGGCCCGCATCGCGCCAGGTGCCATCACCGACATTGACGACACCGACGGCACCCCGACACCCGGCACCCCGACACCCGCCTCCACCCTGGGGGCGAGAGATCCCACGCACCGTCAGTCCCGCCAACGGAAAACCGCTGTTCGGACAGGTGATCCCGTAGGAAGACTGCGAGTGTGGCCGTAGTGGAGAAGAGCGCGTGGGCGTCGAGCCGGGCGCGGGCGACCGGGCTGAGCCTGACCTCGTGGGTGCTGTTCGCGGGTTCGGGTCCACTGGCGAAGGCGGTGATGGCGGCGGGCTGGTCCCCGGCCACGGTGACCTCGGTGCGGATCGCGCTGGCCGCCGCGCTGCTGGTGCCGGCGGTCGCGGTGCTGCGGCCCCGGGCGCTGCGGTTCCGCCGTGGCGACCTGTGGCTGCTGCTCGGCTACGGTCTGCTCGGCGTCGCCGGGGTGCAGATGTTCTTCTTCCTCGCTGTGGCGCGGGTTCCGGTCGGGGTGGCCATGGTGCTGGTCAACCTGGCGCCCGTGCTGGTGGCGTTGTGGGTGCGAGTGGTGCGGCGCACGCGGCTCCCCTGGCTGGTGTGGCTGGGTATCGGGCTGGCCGTGTCCGGCCTGGCCCTGGTCGCGGAAGTCTGGCAGGGCACCCGGCTGGACGTGCTCGGCATCGCGGCCGGGCTGGCCTCGGCGATCTGCTCCGCCGGGTACTTCCTGCTCGGCGAGCACGGCGCGAGCAGGCATGACTCGTTCGGTCTGACCGCGGCCGGGCTCGTGGTCGGCGCGGTGGTGATGGTCGCGGTCAGCCCACCCTGGGCTCTGCCCTCGGGTCTGCTCACCGCCCCCGCGAACCTCGGCGGGCTGGGAGCCCCGGCGTGGCTGGTGCTGCTGGCTTTGGCCGTGGTCGGCACCGTGCTCCCCTACCTCGCCGGGCTGCGGGCACTGCGTGATCTGTCCTCGGCCGTGGCCAGTGTGCTGGCCCTGGTGGAGCCGGTGGTCGCCGCCGTGCTGGCCTGGCTGCTGCTCGGCCAGGCACTCGGCGCGACGCAGGTGGCCGGGGCGGCGACACTGCTCGCCGGCGCGGTCCTGGTGCAGGTGGCCGGCGCGAAACCCCTCCCGGATGGCCAGCCGGCGCAACCTGGGGACGACAACAGTGGCGGACCCGATCCCGTGGGACGAAACGTCCACATTGGACAGTCACCGGGACCGACCTCCAACTCGGCGAGCACTCCCCGCGGGTCACTTTGATCACGCGCGCCGACGTGGCCCCTGCGCGTGCCCCACAGGGGGCGGACGCACCAGGCGGCGGGCACGGTGAGCCAACTGATCACGCCATCGGCCACTTCGGCGGTGGACCCGGCACGACGATCACATCGCCTGCGATGGCCACGGTCGGCCGCTACCGGTGGTGTCCACCGCTCGCAACGTCAACGACCGCACCATGGTCGAGGCCGCGCTGACAGCCGTGCGGTTCCGGCCGCCGGGGCCGGGCCGGCCCCGCATCCACCCGGACCGGGTGATCGCGACAAGGAGCTACTCCAACCGCGCTCGTCGCACTCAGCTTCGTCGGGGGCATCCGGGCCACCTCACCGAACGCCAGGGCCAGCACGCCCACCGTGCCCGCCATGGCCGGATCGGTGGCCGCCCACCCACCTCCGATCCCGTGATCCACCCACGCCGCACGATGGTCGAACCCTGCTTCAACCGGGCCCAAGCAGTTCCACGCGATCGCCGCCCGCGACGACAAGACCGCCATCCCCTACCGAGGCATGATCGACTTGGTCACCCTGCTCATCCGACGATGAGAACACGGCCTAGCAATCCCGGTCGCATGCCGCGCTCTCCGGACGATCGCGGGCACCGAGCTGGCGCGCACCGCCGAAGGCGTTCCCTGGCCGCACCCTGCCGGAACCGCGCTCACGCGCCGTGGAGTCCGTGGCAGAGGGTGTCGAAGGCGGTGCGCGCTACCGTCACCAGCTCGCGGCGAACCTGGGCGCCATCCTCCCCCGCCATGACGCGGCGACGCAGCTCGCGTTGGACGGCGCGGTGGATGCCGGCGATGGCACCGGCCAACACCGCGGGTACGGGGACGGTTCCCTCCTTCTCCAGTTCGGCGGCGAGGGCCAGTTCGACGCCCTCCGCGATCTCGCGTTCCCTGGCGCGCAGCGCGGGACTGTCCTGGAGGACCTGCCAGAAGCGGAGACCGAGGTCCGACGTCGGGAACTCGGAGCGGTCCCGTTCCAGCGCCTCCACGAGCTGGTCGCGGACGGCCTCGACCGGGCAGCGGCCCGGCTGCCGGTCCCGGACGATCGCGGCGAGTTCGCCCTCGACCTCGGCCTGCCGGTCGAAGAACAGGTCCTCCTTCGTCGGGAAGTAGTTGAAGACCGTCTGCGCGGAGACACCCACGTGACGCGCCACCTCGGCGACGGTGACCCGGTCGAAGCCGCGCTCCAGGAAGAGCGGGAGCGCGGCGTCCGCGATCGCCCTGCGGGTCTGCTGCTTCTTGGTCTCGCGAAGTCCCACCCGACCATAGTAGAGCCACACAAAATTTTGTGTCACTCAAAAAATCTTCTATGGTGGGAGCCGTCACCACCCCGACACCCCGCCGCACGCGCCCCGAGGCGCCACGACGCAAGCCGGACGCCACGAGACGCGCGCACCGCGAAGCCCATGCACGACTGACCACCACACCCGCTGATCGGTTCGGCCGCACAGCACAACGACCTGAATCCGCACAAGCGCGCCACCCGCGCCAACCACCGCACGCGCCGCCGGCGCCGCACAGAAGGAGCGAGCCCCATGAGCACCGCACACCACCCCCTGGTCATCGTCGGCGCAGGACTCGGCGGCCTGACCCTCGCCCGCGTCCTGCACGTCCACGGCATCGAGTCCGTCGTTCTCGATCTCGACCCGTCGCCGCTGGCTCGCGCCCAGGGCGGCATGCTCGACATCCACGAGGAGTCCGGGCAGGTCGCCCTGCGCGAGGCCCGCCTCCACGACGAGTTCCTCACCAAGGTGAACCCCGGTGGGCAGGCCATGCGCGTCGTGGACCAGCACGCCAACGTCCTGCGTGAGGAGGCCGACGACGGCACCGGCGGGCGCCCCGAGATCGACCGCGGCGACCTGCGCGCCCTGCTCCTCGCCTCACTCCCCGACGGCACCGTGCGCTGGGGTTCCAAGGCCACCTCTGTCCGTTCGCTGGGCGAAGGCCGGCACGAGGTCACCCTCGCCGACGGCACCGCGCTCACCACCGACCTGCTCGTCGGGGCCGACGGCGCGTGGTCGCGCGTGCGCCCCCTGCTCTCCCCGGCCACCCCCGCCTATACCGGCATCTCCTTCGTCGAGCTGACCCTGCACGACGCCGACACCCGGCACCCCGAGTGCGCCGCGCTCATCGGCGGCGGCATGTTCTTCGCCGTGGCCGGCGGCAAGGGCATGCTCGCCCACCGCGAGACGGACGGCAGCCTTCAGGTCTACGTCGCGCTCCAACTGCCCGAGGACGGCCTCGCCGCCATCGACTTCACCGACACCGACGCCGCCAAGGCCGCCCTCCTGGAGCACTTCGCCGACTGGGCGCCCACGCTGCGCGCCCTCATCACCGAAGCCGACGCCCCCCTCGTCCCTCGGCTCATCCACCAGCTCCCCGTCGGACACCGCTGGGAGCGCGTCCCAGGGGTGACCTTGCTGGGCGACGCCGCTCACCTGATGTCGCCCTTCGCCGGCGAGGGCGCGAACCTCGCCATGGCCGACGGCGCGGACCTCGGCCGTCTCCTCGCCGAACACCCCGAGGACACCGAGGCCGCGCTCAGCGACTACGAGGCGATCATGTTCGCGCGCGCCGAGGAGAAGGCCCGGGAAAGCGCCGCCTCTCTCGACGTCATGTTCCACCAGGACGCCCCGCGGTCCCTGGTCGACATGTTCGATGCTCTGTACGAGGCGGCTCGGGAGTCGGACCGGTAAACGTCACCAGACAACAGTGCCGGCGATCTCACGTTTCCGAAATCGTTGCCAGCCAAGCACATCCGGCGAACCACTCTCCACAGAGGACAGAGAGACGACGAGCCATCGCGGTTCGCGCTCCCCACGGGGCCGGCACATGCCGTGGTTACCCCGGCGTTACCTCCTGAGGGAAAAGTGCCGTCTTGGCGAGGCCGTACAGGTCACCTAGCGTGCGGTGGTCACCAACGGTAACCACAGGAGTTGACGTGTCCACCCCTGACATCACGGTGCGTCGGATCGCCACCAACGGCATCGAGGCCAACGTCGCCATCGCCGGCACCGGACCCGCGGTCGTGCTGCTGCACGGCTTTCCCCACACCTGGCGGCTCTGGAGCGAGGTCATCGGTCATCTGGCCCCGCGTTTCCGGGTGATCGCCCCCGACCTCCGGGGTTTCGGTGACAGCACTCGCGCCGCCGAGGGCTACGACGCCGAGACCCTGTCGGTCGACGTCGAGGGAATCCTCGACGCCCTCGACGAACCCACCGCGGCCGTGGTCGGGATCGACGCGGGCACCCCGCCGGCGTTCCTGCTCGCGATGCGGCGGCCCGACCGGGTGCGCCGGCTGGTCGTGATGGAGTCGCTGGTGGGGGCGCTGCCCGGCGCCGAGGAGTTCCTCGCGGGCGGCCCGCCGTGGTGGTTCGGCTTCCACTCCGTTCCGGGTCTGGGCGAGACCGTCCTCTCTGGACACGAGGCCGAGTACGTCGACTGGTTCCTCAACGCCGGAACGCAGGGGCGTGGCATCCCCCACCACATCCGGGACGCCTTCGTCGCCGCCTACTCCCAGCCCGACTCCCTGCGGTGCGCCTTCTCCTACTACCGAGCCCTCCCCACCAGCGCCCACCAGGTCCGCGACGCGGTGGCGCGGAGCCGGCTCACCGTGCCCGCCATGGCGATCGGGGCTCACCCCGTCGGCGACGCTCTGGAGCGACAACTCCGCCCCATCGCCGACGAGCTGGTGGGTCACGTCATTCCGGACTGTGGCCACATCATCCCGTTGGACCGCCCCCAGGCGTTGCTTCGTCTGCTGCTGCCGTTCCTCGACGCCGATCAGTTGACGTGCGGGCGCTCGAACGAGTGAACCCGTCGCCACTCAGACGGGGACAGTGGTCTCCTGAAGGGCGCCCGGGGCCACCGGGGTCGACGGGCAGGACGGAGGCGCTGCCATGGGGAACGCTCAGACGTGGACGGGTCCGGTGCCGGCCCTGCCGGTGGACGGGAACGCCTACCGGGACGCGTTCACCACCTTCCTCGCCGGCACCAACGAGAAGGAGATCGCTCATTCCTCCCTGCTCCGGGTGGTGGAGGCCCTCCCCCAGCGGCAGGTCCTGCTGGACGTCGGCCCGGGAGACGGGAGGACCACCCACCTGCTGGGTCGACACTTCGAGCGGACGCTGTGCGTCGAGCCCAGCGCCCCCATGCGCGAGCTGCTGCGGCAGACCTGCCCCGACGCCGACGTCCTGACACGACCCGTGCTCGACGCCGAGGTGGACGTGCCCGTCGACCTGGCGCTCCTCTCGCACGTGCTGTACTACGCGCCCGAGGAGCAGTGGGCGTCGATCGTCCTGCGGATCATGGGCTGGCTGCGGCCAGGCGGCCGACTGGTCATCATCCTCCAGAACCCCGACAACCCCTGCATGCGCATGGTCCAGCGGTTCACCGGGGCGCGCTTCGACCTCTCGTCGCTGCGTCGGCGGCTCCGCGACGCTCCCGCCGAACTGGTGGGGACGGTGCGGCACGAGCTGTTGCCCGCCCATTACCGGACGACGAGCCTCTCGGACGCCCTGGTGGTCGCCGAGTTCCTCCTCAGTGTCCCTCGCCAGGAAGACCACCCGACCAACATCGACAGGACCGCGCTGCGCGCCTACGTCCTCCGTCACTTCGCTGACGACGACGGTGGCTACACCATGTCCCACGAGCAGGACGTCCTGCACCTGTGGCGGCCCGGGCCACCGGACGGCACCGCCCTCGAGAAGGAGACCGCCTCCTGAACAGGGACCGGAGCGCGCTGTCGGCCACCGCGCCGGGGCTCCGCGCCGGGGCTCCGCGCCGGGGCTCCGCGCCGACCTGGCCACCCACCACGTCGGCGCGGACCCCGCAGGACACCTCGTCCCGTTGCGCGCGCGGCGCCTGCTCAGAACCGGTGAGGCCGGGCCGGCGCGGACCGAGCCGTCTGGGAGTCGCTCGGCGCGGCCTTACCACAGGCGGCGGCGTCGAGCAGGTTCTGCACCTTGGCGCTCAGCTTCTGCGCCGCCCCGCTGTCCCTGGGGTCGAAGTTGCCCTCGGACATCGAGAGTTCCATCCGCCTGCTGCCGTCCGGGGTGCTGTACACGTAGGAGCTGTACCCGGGGATCCCGCCGCTGTGCCCGTAGAAGACCCCGCCACAGGCCGGTCCGAAGTCGACGATCTCCAGGCCGAGGCCGTAGCTGAAGTTCCCGACGACCGGCTGCGCCTGCCGCATCACCGCCAGCAGTTCCGGCTTGAGGAGCCGGCCGTTGTGCAGGGCGGAGATGAAGCGGTCCAGGTCCCTGGTCGTGGAGATGATCTCACCGGCCGCGCCGGCCCAGGACGGGTTGAGCCGGGTCACGTCGTGCACCTCGCGCTTGCCATCACGGGTGAACGCGAGGTAGCCGTGGGCGTGCGGGCCGGGGATGGACACGCGGGTGCCGGGGATGCTGGTCTCCCGCAGGCCGAGCGGCCGCAGGACGCGGTTCTCGACCTGGGTCGCGTAGGGGGTGCCGGTCGTCTTCTCGATCAGCAGCGCGATGAGCGCGTAGTTCGTGTTCGAGTAGGACCACTTGCTCCCCGGCTCGAACAGCGCGGGCTGCGAGGTCCCGATCTGGGCCAGGTCCGCGTGGGTGTAGGTCCGGAAGCGGTGCGGGAAGAACTCCGGCCCGTCCACGGGGATGCCGGGTCCCCGCGTGCCGTCGGGGTTGTCCCCTGCGAGGTAGTCGGCGATGCCGCTGGTGTGTTGCAGCAGCATGCGGACGGTGACGCGGGGGTCGATCCTGAACTGGGGCAGGTGCCGGTGGACCGGGTCGTCGAGTCCGATCCTGCCCTCGTCGACCAACTGCAACACGACGGTGGACACGAAGGTCTTGGTGATGCTGCCGACCCGGAACCGCCCGTTGGCGGGGACCTTCTCGTGGCGGCCGAGTTCCCGCACGCCGGAGGTTCCGACCCAGTCGCCCTGGTCGTCGTGCACCCGGACCTGGAGCCCGGCGACGCCGGCGTCGGTCACCTCCCTCATCGCCCGCCGCAGGGCCGACCGGTCCTGCCGACCCTGCGTCTCGGCGGCGGACTCCTCAGCGGACGACTCGCCGGACCTCTCGGCGGACGTCTCCGCCGCGGGGTCGGCCGGTGCGGCGACCGCGGTGGCCGCGCCGAGCAGCCCGGTCGCCAGCGTGGCGGCGAGGGCGGCGGCGGTGAGCCGGCGGATGCGCAGTCTCACGATGGGTTCCTTTCCCTGAGGTGAACGGTTGGCGCGTTCCCGCCCATCGTGATCAAGAAGACGAAAGGGTCACATCGGTCGAGCGGCCAACCCGGACTCGGCCTTCTGCCGATGATTCCCGGCCCATGTGTCGTCGACACCGGCGGCCAGGCCGGTGTACGGCGTGGCGCGCGTTCGCCAGCCTGGGGTGCACACCTGAAACTGGACAGTCTGGGCTGACGAGTTCTACCGTGGAGACATGATCGAGAGCAGGAGGGGCGCGGTCTCGCCGTCGGCGGTCCGCGCGGCGGGTGACGTGTGGGTGGTGGTCAGCCGGCTGCGACGGCGGCTCAAGGAGCTGGCCACCGAGGAGGACCTGACGCCGGCGCAGGCGTCGGTGCTGGCCCGGCTGGACAAGCACGGCCCGGCCTCGGCCAGTGAGCTGGCCGCGGCGGAGCGGGTGCGGCCGCAGTCGGCGGCGAAGATCATCGCCGCGCTGGAGCAGGCCGGACTGGTCGAGCGGCGTCCGGACCCCGAGGACGGGCGCCGGCAGCTCGTCACCCTGACCAGGCTGGGGCTCAAGCGGCGCCAGGGCGACCGCCGGGCCCGCCAGGAGTGGCTGGCGCGGGCGTTGCAGGAGCGGTGCACGGAAGAGCAGTGCCGCACCATCATCGAGGCGATGGCGCTGCTGGACGAAGTGGCGCAGTCATGACCGACCTGCCGGAACAACGCGGGCGGGCGCGGCGCGGCGACGGGTTCGACCGGAAGCTGGTCGCGCCCATGATCCTGGGCTCGATCCTGAACCCGATCAACTCCTCGATGCTCGCCGTGGCGTTGATCCCGATCGGCCAGGCCTTCGGCGCGCCGCCCTCGCAGACCGCGTGGCTGGTGTCGGGGCTGTACCTGGCGACCGCCGTGGCGCAGCCGGTGATCGGGCGCCTGGTGGACTCCTACGGCCCCCGACTGCCCTACCTGGTGGGCACGGCGCTGGTGGGCGTGGCCGGGTTGTTGGGCGTGTTCGCCCCGGACCTGTGGGTCCTGGTGCTCTCCCGGGTGCTGCTGGGGGTGGGGACCTCCGCCGCGTACCCGGCGTCGATGTCCCTGCTGCGCGCCGAGTCCGCGCGGACCGGGCTGCGCAACCCCGGCGGCATCCTGGCGGCGCTGTCCATCTGCAACCAGGTGGTCGCCGTGGTCGGCCCGACGCTCGGCGGGCTGCTGATCAGCACCGGCGGGTGGTCGGCGATCTTCGGCGTGAACGTCCCGCTCTCGGTGGCGTGCCTGGTCCTGGGCTCGGCGCTCCTGCCGCGCCGGACAGCGCTCCAGGAGAACGCCCCGGCGGCGACCCGGCGGCGGGGGGACGTCGCGGGGATGGTCCTGTTCGCCGCCACGCTGACCGCGTTCATGGTGTTCCTGATGGAACCCCGGCTCAGCGCGTGGCCCCTGCTGCTGGTCGGCGTCGTGGCGGGCGCGGCCTTCGCCCTGCGGGAGCTGCGGGCGGCCGAACCCTTCGTGGACCTGCGGGTGCTGAGCGGCAACGTCCCGCTGCTGGCCACCTACGGCCGTCAACTGCTGGCCTACGTCACCTCCTACTCCTTCCTGTACGGCTTCACGCAGTGGCTGGAGGAGGGGCGCGCGCTGAGTTCGTCGACGGCCGGCCTGGTCCTGCTGCCGATGTCCGCGGCGGCCATCGTCGTCACGGCGCTCACCGGACGCCGGGCCGAGGTGCGCGGCAAGCTCGTCATCGGAGCCGTCGTCCAGCTCGTGGGCTCGGCGGCGCTGCTGCTGGCCGACTCCAGCAGCCCGCTGTGGGTGCTCGTGGCCATCGGCGCGGTCATCGGCGTGCCGCAGGGCCTGAACGGGCTGGCCAACCAGAACGCCCTCTACGCCCAGGCCGACCCCGCCCGCATGGGCTCCTCGGCCGGCCTGCTGCGCACCTTCATGTACCTCGGCGCGATCATCGCCTCCGCCGCGACCGCCGCCGTCTTCCCGCACGGGGCCACCACCCTCGGCCTGCACCACCTGAGCTGGTTCCTGCTCGTCGTGGCCGCGCTGTTCCTGGTCACGACCCTGGCCGACCGGTCTCTCCGGCGCATCGGCCCGGCGGTGGGGCCGGCGGCCGCCTGACGGGCCGCCGGCACCACCGCTCCCTCCTCACACCTGTCTCCGACACCGCACACCAGATCGGAAAGGACACGGCCATGGCCGTCACCACCCTCGACCCGAAGACCGCGCTGGTCGCCATCGACCTCCAGAACGGCATCCTCGCCGCGCCGGGGACCCCGCACAGCACCGCCGACGTCCTGGCCCGCACGGTGACACTGGCCGAGGCGTTCCGCGCCCGCCGGTTGCCCGTCGTGCTCGTGCGCGTCACCTCGGCTCCCGACGGATCGGACAGCCCGGGAGGCCGCACCGAGGCTCCCCGCCCCACCAGCGCCCTGCCCGCGGGCTGGGACACCCTGGCGGAGGACCTCGCCGGCCACCCCGAGGACATCCTCGTCACGAAGCGGAACTGGTCGGCCTTCTACGGCACCGACCTGGACCTGCACCTACGCCGGCGCGGCATCACCCAGATCGTGCTCACCGGCATCGCGACCAGCATCGGCGTCGAGTCCACCGCCCGCGCGGCGCACGAGCACGGCTACCACGTCACCCTGGTCACCGACGCCATGACCGACCGCGACGCGCGGGCCCACCAGAACAGCGTCGAGCGGATCTTCCCCCGGCTCGGCGAGACCGGCTCCACCGCCGACGTCCTCAACCTGCTCGCCACGACCCACGGCTGATCGCGAGATCTGGCCCCGCTCCTCGCGCCGCCGTTTCGGATCTTCTCCCTCGCGGACGGAGCTGACACACGGCCAGAAATGCGAAGAAAGGCCCTGGGGACACCGCACGTGGCGTGCGGTGTCCCCAGGGGAAAGCCGGGCGGACAACGTTGACGAGAGGCGGCGGCGCCCACCGCGAGCACTGATCCAAGAATGCGGGCCGACTGCCTGCGCCAACGGCGACGCGCAGCGGCCACGAAACCTCCACGAAACCTCTCTGACAGATTCTGACCTGCGGTGACAGCGCTAACACGTTCCGGATCCACCCGCAGCGACAAACACGACAATCTGGACGTGGCGTGGGTCATGCATCGATTCAGGAATATGATCGCTCCAGCCCCTGTTGCGTAGGGAAGCGCCACCGACGGTCGACTTCGACGAAGTCGGGCCCTCGGCCACCGGGAACACGACGCGGACGACGTCGAACCGGGGGCGGGGACGCCAGGAGGCGAGACCAGCACCGCACGTCCGTTCCAGGGGAGACTTCCTTGCCCATCGCCCTGCTGGCCCTGGCCGTCGCCGCGTTCGGGATCGGGACGACCGAGTTCGTCATGATGGGCCTGCTGCCCGAGATCGCCGACGACCTGCACGTCTCGATCCCCGACGCCGGTGGCTACATCTCGCTGTACGCGCTCGGTGTCGTGGTCGGCGCGCCGCTGCTGACCATGCTGGGGATGCGCGCCCGACACAAGACGATGTTGCTGAGCATGCTGGTGCTGTTCACCGTCGGGAACCTGTTCTCGGCGTTCGCGCCGACGCACGAACTGCTGCTCGGCGCCCGGTTCCTCGCCGGCCTGCCGCACGGCGTGTTCTTCGGCATCGGCGCGGTGGTCGCCGCGAGCCTGGTCCGGCAGGACCGGCGCGCGCAGGCGATCTCGCTGATGTTCATCGGGCTGACCGTGGCCAACGTCGTCGGCGTCCCGCTCGGCACCCTGCTCGGTCAGGCGTTCGGCTGGCGCTGGACGTTCGGCCTGGTCGCGGTGATCGGCGTGGTCGCGCTCGCCGCGGTGGCGGCGCTGGTGCCGTGGCAGCCCAAGCCCACCGACGTCAGCCTGCGGGGCGAGCTGCGCGCGTTCGGCCGACCGCAGGTCTGGCTGGCCTTCGCGGTCGTGATCTTCGGCTTCGCCGCCACCTTCTCCTTCTACAGCTACGTCAAGCCGGTGCTGACCGACGTCACCGGCTACTCCCCCACGACCGTCACCGTGTTGCTGGCGGTGTTCGGCGTCGGCATGACCGTCGGCACCGCTGTCGGCGGCCGACTGGCCGACCGCAACCCGATGAGGACGCTGTACGTCTTCCTCACCGCGCTGGCCGCCGCCCTGGCCCTGTTCGCGGCCACCGCGCACAGCGCCGTGCTGGCGCCGGTCACCGTGTTCCTGATCGGCGCGACCGGGTTCGCGGCGATCCCGAGCATCCAGGCCCGCATCCTGGACCAGGCCAAGGAGGCTCCCGCGCTGGGGTCGGCGAGCATCCAGTCGACCTTCAACATCGCCAACTCGCTGGGCGCCTACCTCGGTGGCCTGGTCATCGCGGCCGGCCTGGGGCTCACCGCCCCGAGCTGGGTTGGCGCGGCGCTGGCCGTGGTCGGCCTGGGCTTCGCGCTGCTCTCCGGCTGGCTGGACCGCCGACCGCAGCGGTCCGAGACCCCGGCCGCCGACCGCGTCGAGGAGCCCGTGTCGGTCGGCTGAGGACGGCTCGGGCACGGGCACGCATCGCCGGACAGACCTCGGCGAACAGGCTTCAGAAGAGGCGAAAGGCTGGTCACCCCTGTTGGTGACCAGCCTTTCGCTTTGCCGCTCAGGTCCCTGTCGCCCGTGTAGTCCGCGTGCGGGAGGAGTGGGCAGGTCAGGGGTTGTTGGCTCGCACCGCCGTGATCGCCACAGTGGCGTAGGACATCGTGAAGCTGCCCCCGATCGCGTCGATGGCCGCGCCAACGCCCTCCAGGACCGCACCCAACTTGTCCGGCGGGAGCTGGGTGAGGACGCCGGAGGTGGGCAGCAGGTCCAGCCACTCGTCACGGGTGTAGGAGCGTTCCCAGTCGAACCGCCACTGTTCCGGCTCGCCGAACCCTCCACCCTCGCGGAGTCCGTCAGCCGCCTTCGCGACCATCTTCTGATAGATGTCCTCGGCGGACGCCCGCGAACCGCTCTTCGACAGGACACTGACCGGCGAGTCGGGCACCACCCGCTGGTAGACCTCCACGAAGGCGTCGCCCACGGCGGGCGGGGGCTCGAACACGTGCCAGAACACCGCCAGCCGGCCGCCCGGACGCAGCACACGCGCCGCCTTGGCCGCGCCGACGACCGGGTCCACCCAGTGCCAGGCCTGGGCGGCGACGACCACGTCGAACACCCGACCGGCGGGGTCCCAGTCCTCGAACGTCGCCACCTCGGCCTCGACCCCCGTGCGGCGGGCGAGGTCGGCCATCCGCGCGTCGGGCTCGACGCCGAGGACCGCGCAGCCGGCCGCCTGGAACTGCCGGGCCGCGATGCCCGTGCCGCAGCCGACGTCGAGGACCGTGGGCGCGGACAGGTCGGTGATGATCCGGTTCACCAGGGCGTCGGGATAGCGGGGCCGGGCCCGGTCGTAACGATCGGCGTCCACCCCGAAGGACTCGGCCATCTGGCGGTGGCGGTGGGGCTCCTGCGGAGCGGGGTCCGAGTGCTCTCGCGGTAAAGTGGGCATGCGCCCACTCTAGTGGGCGCATGCCCACTAGAGGACGTGGGCAGGGTCGGGGTTCGCGGTGAGCGAAAAGGAGGCAGGGTGCCGACTGGGGTGCACATCCGAGACGTGCGGGAGCAGTTGTTCGACGCCGCCGAGCGCGTCCTGCTCCGGGACGGACCGAACGCGCTGACCAGTCGGGCGGTCACCACCGAGGCGGGCTGCGCGAAGGGCGTGCTGCACCGGCACTTCGCCGACTTCGACGCGTTCCTCGCCGAACTGGTCCTCGACCGGATCGACAGGATGGCCGAGCAGGCCACCGCCCTGCGCGAGGCCGCGGGCACCGGCACCGTCGCCGACAACCTCACCGACGCGCTGAGGACCGTGTTCCACTCGGTCACGGTGTCGATCGTCGCTCTGATCACCTTCCGGGACGACCTGCGCGCCCGACTCCGCGCGGCCCGACCGACCCCCGGCATCCCCCTCGCCACCGAGGCCGCGGACATGGTCGCCGCCTACCTCACGGCGGAACGGGAACTGGGCCGCATCGCGCCCGACGCCGACATCGACGCGCTCGCCCCCACCCTGGTCGGGGCCGGCCACCTGCTCTTCGCCGACAGGAGCGGCACACCGCCCGAGCGCGAGGACGTCCACAGGATGGTGACCACCGTCCTCGCCGGCGTCACACCCAACCCGGCCCGCTGAACCCCACCGGCACCCACCTACCCTGCACACGGAACAAGAACGCAGCCCCCGAAGGGTCGTCCCCGCGCACGCGGGGGTGAGTCGCCCGTATCGACCGACCTGCACGTGCGCCTGCTGTCGTCCCCGCACACGCGGGGGTGAGTCGCTCAGCAGCGCGAACTGACCGGTCATCGCGTCGTGCTCCCCGCGCGCGGGGGTAAGTCCCAGGGACCAGCGCCGGGGCCGTTGGTGTGGACGTCCTCCCCGCACGCGGGGGACTAGTCGATCACGGTGAGGTGGGAAGCCGAGCCCGGCCCGCTGAACCAACTGGTGTCCGCCTACCCTGCACACGGGACAGGAGCGCAGGTCACAAAGGGTCGTCCCCGCGCACGCGGGGATGAGTCCACGTGTTCGGTCAGGGCCGTGATCAGCGGGGCGTCGTCCCCGCGCACGCGGGGATGAGTCCCCCTACGAGAGGTGCAGGACCGCGTCCCACACGTCGTCCCCGCGCACGCGGGGATGAGTCCCGCGTACGCAGGGAGGACGCGATCGGTGGGTCGTCCCCGCGCACGCGGGGATGAGTCCCCGGACGCGTCGCGATACCGGTAGGACTGTAGGTCGTCCCCGCGCACGCGGGGGTGAGTCGCGAGTGCAGGCCTTGATGACGCGGTTCCTGGGGTCGTCCCCGCGCACGCGGGGGTGAGTCCCTGCGCGCCAGGTGGTCGTCCGGGTCGTTCGCGTCGTCCCCGCGCACGCGGGGGTGAGTCCAGTCCGTGGGGGTCCTCGGCGGCCACGCCTTCGTCGTCCCCGCGCACGCGGGGGTGAGTCCGTAAAACACCATGGCGGAGCACTCCTACCCGTGTCGTCCCCGCGCACGCGGGGGTGAGTCCTTCAGTCGGATCTCGCGAGCGAGGTCGAGTGCGTCGTCCCCGCGCACGCGGGGATGAGTCGACTATCGGTGCCGGGCAGGGGCCGACGGCCCCGTGCTCCCCGCACACGCGGGGGTGAGTCGCGCCACGGGTTTCCGGCGCCGTCGGTTCTGCCGTGCTCCCCGCGCACGCGGGGGTGAGTCGTTGCTGGAGAACGAGACGTACATCGAGACGTTGTGCTCCCCGCGCACGCGGGGGTGAGTTGCGTGTCGTGCGGATCCTCGCCGACCGCCGATGGGTCCTCACTGCGCACGCGGTGGTCGCTGCCCAAACTGACCCTCGCGCGGATCGTCATCTTCCCCGCGCGTACCGGGGATAATCGATCACGGTGGAGTGGGAAGCCGAGCCTGGTCCGCTGAACCAACTGGTGTCCGCCTACCCTGCACACGGGACAGGAGCGCAGGTCACGTAGGGTGCTCCCCGCATACGCGGGGGTGAGTCGTGGTAGCCGCCCGGGGCGACACCGGCGGCGCGGTGCTCCCCGCATACGCGGGGGTGAGTCCAGCTCCAGCAGCGACACCTCCTGTGGCGCCTCGTGCTCCCCGCATACGCGGGGGTGAGTCCGACCCGTTCCGGGGCCGACTCGGTGAGGCCGAGTGCTCCCCGCATACGCGGGGGTGAGTCGGACGAGACACTGGAGATGATCAAAGACCTGGTGTGCTCCCCGCGCACGCGGGGGTGAGCCTCTCCCTCGCAGTTGTCTCAGTGCGGAGGCCGCGTGCTCCCCGCGCACGCGGGGGGGTGAGTCCCCATCGCCAGCTTCCACACCAGTGGGGTCCGCGTCATCCCCGCGCATGCGGGGACGACACTGCTTGACCTCACGTTTTCGACACCATCGCACACACATCACCCGGGTACAGCGGCCGGGCGGCCGCTGCCAGCTCGGCGACCGCGTCCCGGATACGCCGGACGTGGTCCGCTGCGGTGCCGTCCCATGGTTGCCAGCCGTGCGGGCGGGCGTACGAGCCAGCGACCAGCCGCCCGTCCCGCAGCAGCCGGGCGGTCGCCTCGACGGCGAGGTTCCACACCTCGGGGCCGTCATCCCGGCCCGTGAGCTGACATGCGAGCGACGCTATATCGGAGAAGTACAGCGGTTCGCCCTCTTCCTCGGCCGCGACCAGGACGTCGTCCGCGACCCTGCGGATCAGGGGCTCGGGCCAAGTCGCGCTCACTCGTCATCCCATCCTTCGGTGTTCACATGGATCTTCAGCCGCCCACCGGTGACGCTGCGCATGTCGATAGTGGGTTCTGGGCTGGTCGCACTCTTCGTACGCCATCCCACGAACGTTTTGTCGCTGAGGATCACGGCCGTGCCGATGTAGTCCGGCCGGTCCTGCCGCACGCCGCCCTCGGTGAGGGCCCGGTAGATCTCGGCCAACTCCTCAGTGGACCACACTTCCCGGGTCGGCATCTTCTTCGGTCGGGCATTCCTCCAGCATGTTCGCGGCGGCCACCACCGGGTCCCGCGCCGAGTCGGTCGTGTCCAGCACGCCTTGGAGGTCGTGGATCAGCTCGGCCAGCATGGCGGGCGACCGTAGCCACCGGGCGGGCACCAGCGCGGCGGGAACGAACACAGATCCCCCGAACGTGATCACGCTGCGCTACGACACCGTTGGGGGCGCGTCCCCGCGCAGGCGGGGGTGGTTCCCGGCGGTACCACAGGCCGACATCCACGAGCAGTCTTGCCTGCGCAGGCGGGGGGTGGATGCGGGAGGGTTGTTCTTGGTTCGCGGGTGATGGGGTGGTGGACGCTCCTATGCTCGTCGACCATGCCGAAGCGTCTGGTGTTCGTCACCCTGGCCGGGCAGGGGCACGTCACCCCGTCCCTGCCGCTGGTCGAGGAACTCGTCCGCCGTCGCCACCGGGTGGACTACGCGACCGGCTCGGAGTACGCGGATGCGGTGGTGGGCGCGGGTGCGCGCTGGGTGCCGCTGCCGTCGCTGAAGCCGTTCTCGGCGCCCGCACGGGTCAGCTCCGAGACCATCCTGAGCTGGCTTCAGCACTACTTCGCCGCGATGTCGGCGACGTACCCGGTGCTGTACGAGCACTGTTCTGCGACGCGACCGGACGCCGTCTGCTACGACACGACGAACTGGCCGGGCCGGCTGGTGGCCGAGAAGCTCGGCATCCCGCCCGTGCGGTGCATCCCGAACCTCGCGTCCAACGAGGCGTTCTCGCTGGACGACGATCTGATGGGTGGGATCGACGCCGATCATCCCGTGATGGTGGCGCTCGCCGCCGAGTGCGCGAGGTTCTCCGACGAGCACGGCGTCCATCTGGACTTCGCCGGGACGATGGACGTGGTCGAGGCGCTCAACCTGGTGTTCGTTCCCCGGGAGTTCCAGCCGGCTGGCGAGACCTTCGACGACCGGTTCCGGTTCGTCGGCCCGCTGCTGGGCCAGCGGGAGCGGAAGGAGCCGTGGACGCCCAGGGTTCCGGATCTTCCGGTGCTGTTCGTGTCGCTGGGCAGTGTCTTCACGGACGCGGCGTTCTACCGCACCTGTCTTGAGGCTTTCCGCGACGGCGCGTGGCAGGTGGCGATGACCGTGCGGGACGTGGACCCCGCCTCCCTCGGACCGATTCCGTCCACTGTGGACATCAGGCCGTGGTTCCCGCAGCCGGCCGTGCTTGGCCACGCCTCGGCGTTCGTCTCGCACGCCGGGATGAACTCGACGATGGAGGCGCTGTGTTTCAGGGTTCCGATCGTCGCCTTCCCGCACACGCCGGAGCAGGTCATCAACGCCAACCGGGTCCAGGAACTCGGACTGGGCGAACGGCTGGACAGCGCAACCCCCTCCCCTGAGGAACTGCGCGCGGTGGTGACGCGTGTGGCCTCCAGCGGTGCTGTACGCGCGAACCTCGACCGGATGCAGGACGCCATCCGGCGGAGTGGTGGCGCGGTCCGAGGGGCTGACGAAATCGAGCAGTACCTCGGGCTCGGAACAACCACAGGTTGACCCGCCGGACCGCTGGGCGTCCAATGAACCGCGTGCGTCAGCTCCTCGTGGCGACCTCGCTCCTGACGGCGACCGTGGTGCTCGCGGCCTCCCCGGCCTCCCCGGCCTCCCCTGCGTCCGTGGCCGACGCGGCGACCAGCCCCGCGCCCGCCGCGCTCGGCTTCGACCTCGACGCCGCCACCATCCCCGACCTCCAGGAGTGGATGAACCGGGGGACGCTCACCTCCGTCCGGCTCACCGCCGCCTACCTGCGCAGAATCCACGACGTCGATGACAGGGTGCGATCTGTCGTCGCGGTCAACCAACGAGCACTCGCCGAGGCCGCCGCGAGCGACGCGCGGAGGCGTTCCGGTCGTGTGCTCGGCGCGCTCGACGGGATTCCGGTGCTGCTCAAGGACAACATCGACACCGTCGCGATGCCCACCACCGCCGGATCACGCGCACTGCGGGATTCCCGCCCTCAGCGGGACGCCTTCCAGGTCACGCGGCTTCGCGCCGCGGGCGCGGTGATCCTCGGCAAGGCGAACCTGTCGGAGTGGGCCAACTTCCGCTCCACCAAGCCGACGTCCGGCTGGTCCGCCGTCGGCGGCCAGACCACCAATCCCCACGTGCTGGACCGCAGTCCGTGTGGGTCCTCCTCCGGCTCGGCGGCGGCCGTCGCCGCCTCGTTGACGCAGGTGGCCATCGGGAGCGAGACCGACGGCTCGATCGTCTGCCCGGCGGGGATGACCGGTGTCGCCGGGCACAAGCCGAGCCTGGGGCTGGTGAGCCGGACCGGGGTGGTGCCGATCTCCGCCGAGCAGGACACGACGGGGCCGATCGCGCGGCACGTCGTCGATCTCGCGATCACGCTGTCGGCGTTGCGGGCTCGCGACCCTGACGACCCGGCGACCCACGCCGTCCCGGACCACCAGCCGACCGACTACGCCAGGGCACTCGACCCGAACGCCGTGCGCGGAGCCAGGATCGGGATGTGGCGCCTGCCGGCGTTGGGTCCGGAGGTCGACGCCGTGATGACCTCCGCCGTGAACAGGCTCCGCACGAGCGGCGCCACGGTGGTCGAGGTGTCGCTGCCGTTCCAGGAGGAGCTGGCGGCTGACGAAATGCCGGCGCTGCTCACCGAGTTCCGCAGGGACGTCAACGCCTACCTGGCGACCCGGCGGGGCGGTCCGCGCACCCTGGCCGACCTGATCGCCTACAACCGGTCCGATCCCGCCGAGCGGACCTGCTTCCCCGGCCAGGAACTGTTCGAGATGGCCGAGGCCGCACCACGGCCCGACGACCCCGAGTACCAGGCCCGACGGGCGAGGTTGTCCGAGCTGTCCCGGAGGTCGATCGACGAGACCCTGAGGAGCACCGGCTGGACGCCATCGTCGCGCCGACAAATCCACCCGCGTGGCGAATCGACTGTGTGCGGGGCGACAACGACATCATCCCGTCCTCCACGCCCGCCGCCGTGGCCGGCTATCCCCACACCACCGTGCCCGCCGGCTTCGTGGGACCGCTTCCCGTGGGCCTGTCGATCTTCGCGGGCCGGTGGGCGGACGCCGAGGTGCTCTCGCTCGCGGCGGCGTTCGAGCGGGTCGCTTCCGCACGGCGCGCTCCCCGGTTCCTCCCCAACCTGCCGGAGACGAACTGACCGGCTCATCGTGTCGTGGCTCATCGTGTCGTGCCGAGTCGGTGCAGCGCGATTCCCGCGAGTCGGAGGTTCCCGGCGAGGCCCGGCGGCACCACCAGCCGGAGCGCGGACGCCGAGACGGGCTGGGCGGGGTCGGTGATCCGGTAGCTGCGGCTGGCGGTGCCCGCGACGAGGTGGGTGATCGGCCGCCACACATCGTCGGGGGTGCGCCGAACGTCCAGTCGCAGGTGACGCAGCCACGACTCGGGATGCGCCGGGTCGTCCCACAGCGTGAGCGCGTCGAAGGTGACGGCTTCCGGAGGGCGGATGTGCAGGTAGCACAGGGCGAATGACTCCGCAGTGAACTCGATCATCGGGTCGGACAGCAACGGCATGGCCGGTGGTGTGGGGTTGGGCGTGGTCGCCAGTAGTTGGTCGGCCCGCAGTGCCACGGGCCTCTTCTCGTCCCATCCGACGAACTGCACGACGGTGTGCGCGGGGTCGTTGAGGAGGTTGGGCGCGGTCACCGGCGGAATGGCGTTGCCGGAGCCGGTCACGGCCGTGACAGGGGCCGTTTCGGGGGCGAGCAGGTTCTCGCGCATGGTGGCGGCGGTGGAACGCAGCAGCGTGGTCCACCTGCGCTGGTAGGTGACGCCGTCGATCCGGCTGACCAGGCCGAGCCAGGTGCCGACCAGCAGGTCCCCTCCCGGCAGCCATGTCGGCACGGGGAGCCCGACGACGTCGGTGACCAGCAGTGGTTCGGCTTCTGGGTTGAGCACGACGAGGTTGCCCTGTTCGTCGCCACAGGCGATCCGGCCGTCCTCGGCGACGTCGAGGTGGTGGAGGACGTCGGCGGCCGGGTAGGAGCTGTGCTGCGACCAGACTCCGGCGGTGGCGCGGAACAGGATGACCCGGGTCCCCTGGAGGGTGATCAGGGTCCGGCTGTCCGGGCTCCAGGCGAGTTCGTCGGCGGTGGCGGGCAGGGTGGCCACGAGCGTGCCGTGGGCGCGGTCGAGCAGGAACAGTCGGCCGGTGTCGTAGGTGGTGGCCACGGCCAGGAGGCGGCCGTCCGGACTCCGGGCGGCCGACGTCGCCTTGCCGCCGATGGTGGTGACCAGCGGAGCCAGATCACGGCTCCAGCGTTCGGCGCCGGTGCTGACCTGGTAGGTGACGGCCTTCTGCCGGGCGACCAGGAGCACGGTGTCCTCGTCCACCGCCGTGAGATGGGCTTCGCTGGCGGCGCCGGGCCGCTGGGACAGCGGCTCCTGCCACCAGTCCTGGTGCCACAGCGGGGTACCGTCGCGACGCCAGGCGGCCAGGCCGAGGTTGCCGGCGGTCACCACCCAGGCGCCGCTGGGCGGTGTCGCGAACGCGGGCGGCAGGCCGTCCGACCTGTTCGAGCTGATGCGGTGGAACCAGCGGGGCGCGGTGCCGTGCAGGTCGAAACGCCGCTCGACGGTGCCGCTCTCGGCCCGGACCAGGTGCAGCCCGTAGCCGTTGTGGGTGTCGAGGGCCATGCCGTGGACCGCGACACCGCCGGAGATGGTGCGGGGGCTGAAGGTGTACTGCTGGCCGATCCGGGTCTGCCAGCGTTGCGCTCCGGTGGTCAGGTCGAGGGCGTACAGGTTGCTGTCCCAGTTCGACGTGGTCAGCACGGCTGTGTCGCCGGTCAGCGCGATGCCGTTGACGTGAGCGCCAAGTCGCTGGGTCGCGGGCTCCCAGTTCTCCTGCGGCGGGAGTGCGGTCGAGGTCGACCGATCCGCGACGAGGGCCTCGGGTCCGGTGAGCAGGTCCATCGGTTCGCTGGGGACGACGACGGCGACGTCGGTGGTGTCGGTCTGGCCGCTGAGCAGGTCGACGGCGGTGACCCACAGCCTGGTGCCCGCGTTGACCGGCGCGGGAAGGATTCCCTCGGCGGGCGCGGTGGTGTGGGTCTCCCACAGCACGGTGGTGGCCTCGCCCCGAATCCGGACCCGGACGGGCAAAGGCAGATCAGGGTCAGCGCCGCGCATGCGCACCGACCAGTGGACGCGGGACGTGCCGTTCGGCCCGTCGGCGCGGGTGGTCGCGGTGACCACCGGCCCGAGGACGGGTGCGGGGAGCAGCGCGTAGATCGCGACCGGCCAGTGCCGGAAGTCCGCGGTGACCGTGCCGTCCTCGGCTGGCGACACCCGCGCGCCGGCGAGCACGTCGTACACCACGCCGCTGGCGGCGGGAAGCCGCAGCCGGCAGGTCAGCGGCGCGCGGACCGCGCTGAAGTTCTCCGCCCTCCGGAAGATCGCGTTGTCCACGTCGAACATCGAGTTGTTCAGCGCGACGACGATCCGCGCCTCGCCCAGGGTGCGCTCGCTGACCAGGACCTGGGGGTCGTCGGCGGTGGCTCGCGGGCCGCTGACCACGTCGCCGAGGGCCGACCGGAGGTCACGGCCGTGGTCGAGGCAGATCTGGTACCAGCTCCGCAGCACCGGGTTGGGGTTGGAGCTGTGGTAGGAGGCGTCATTGCCGGCCTGGGGGAAGAGCGCGGCGGCGGGATCGACCGCGTCGAAGACGAAGCTCCTGTCAAAGGTCAGGTTCGTCGGCGAGCGCAGCGGGGCACTGCCCACCTCGGCGACCACGGAGTCGCGGCATTCGCCGTCGTGGAACACGCGCACACCGGCGCGCGCCGCCTCGCGCAGCGCCGTGAGCACGTCGGTGTCGAACGCGATCCGCTCATGCACGAGCACCACGGCCGCGTAGTCGGTCAGCGGCCGCACCCCCGGAGTGCCGAGGTCCTCGACGAAGACGATGCTCGCGGGCAGGTGGGCGTACAGCAGGCCCAGGTACGCCTCGAAGATCCGACCGAAGTGCTCGGGCATCGCGGCGAACCACGTCTCGACGGCGAACTGACGCCGGGACACCAGGATCGCCACCTGGTCCGCGCCGCGGAACCGGCTGATCCACTCGCCGTACTCGTGGAGCACACCGGCCAGCACGCGGACCATCGACGGCCAGCCACCGGCGGTGTTCCTCGGGTCGGGCACGAGCGACTGCTGCCGGAAGATGGGGACCGGGGCGCTGTGGCCGCTGGTGTCGCCACCCCGCATGAGCGCGGCGAAGGCCTGGCTGAGGAGTTGGTCGCCGGTGCCGCTGTCGTTCCAGTTGTCCTCGTGCAACGTGCTCGGCCGGCCGGGTCGCACGTAGTAGTCGACGGCGAAGGCGGTGTGCAGCATGAGCGGGAACTGTTCCCACTGCGCCTGGAGGTCGACCTCGTCCACCTCGACGAACGTCTCCGGCGGGTAGACGAAGGCGAAGCGGAACGGCCCGGCGACGGAGGTGATCAGCTCGGCGGAGCCCGCGCCGGCGTCCGCTCCCGCGTCGAGGACCTCGCGCAGCAGGCGCTGGGCCGCCGGGGCGTGTTCGAGGGCGTGCGTGAACATCGCGGCCACCAGCGGCCGCCAGGTCCCGTCAGTGCGCGTGGCCACCAGCTCCCGCGAGTAGAGTTCCCTGGCGCGGGGTTTGGCGTACTTGTTCAGTTGGTCGACGCTGACTTCGAGGCGCAGCCAGTTCGCGGCCCAGTGCCAACCCTGGAACGCGGGGTACGCCGAGCAGACGCCGTTGGCCTGGAACAGGTCGAAGTAGCGCAGGATCGGGGTGCGGCTGTCCTCGTTGCCGCGCGGGTCGATCTCCTCCGGCAGCGGCAGGGTCGCGTCGTTGATCACCAGCACGCCGCGCTCGCGCACGCCGAGCGCGCCGAGCCCGGCGATGACGTCCAGAGTGGACGGCAGCCGCCAGAGCTTCATCGGGTCCACCGCGACCGGATCGGCGAGCAGCCGGGCGCGCAGGGGGCCGAGCACCGCGGTGTCCCACTCCAGCGGAAGGACCAGGAACCGGTTGAGGTTGCTGCCCAGCCGCTCGACGGTGATCGTCCATCCCTGCCTGCGCACCCGCTCCAGGTGCGCTGCGACCGTGTCGGCGGCGTTCCACAGGTCGGCGGTGGTGGGGACGATGCGCGCCAGGTCCTCGAACCAGACCCGGCGATAGGCGCTGACCGGCTGGGCCGGTCCGAACTCCAGTGGTTGCGGGGCGATCGTGAGGCCGGGCGCCTCGGCCGTGAGCAGGTATCGCCCCGGCCGCAGCACCTCCGTCAGCGCGGCGGGGACGGTGATCGTGACGGGCTCGGCGGAGACCGGGAGGGTGGTGCGCGCGACCGTGACAGGGGCGCTGCCCGAGACGTCGTCCAGTCGCAGCGTGATCTGTTCGATGGTGGCCGGCTTCTGGCGAACCGAGACGGTCACCACGACGGGTTCGCCGCGCGCGTAGCGGGTGCGGTTCAACGGGTGGTCCGTCGGGTTGTTGGACGATGTGCCGACCACCGCTCGCGAGACCGTGCTCAGTGTGACCGAGCCGGTGGCCGACTCGGGTCGGATCTCCACGAAGCGGTGCAACCGGTAGTCCATCTCATCGCCCGAGCGGGACGGCCCGGTGTCGGGGCTGAGCGTGAGCTGTGACAGTCCGGTGGCGTCGGCGGGCACGGCGATCCGGAAGAGGGTGTCGTCGCCGGGGTCGGGCGTCACCGTCAGTTCGCGGTGGTCCTGGCCTCCGGGAGAGCGCAGCCACGCCCGCCATCTCGGTGCCGGCACCCGCTGCTGCGTGCCTCGGCCGTACCGGTCGATGGTCAGGCGTGCCGTCACCGTTCGTCCCGCCGTCCACGGCGCGCCCCGGACGGCTGGCTCGTCGCCGAACTCCGCCCGGACGACGTCGTGGTCGGCGTGCACCGACTGGCCGAACACCACGTCGGTGTCCGATGTGGACGGATCTGGCAGGGTGAGGACCGAGTACAGCTCGCGGTCATGGGCCCGCTGGAGCAGGATCTGACGTCCCCAGACCCGCAGGGCGCGGTAGGGCGCGCCCACCGGTGAGGGTCGGTCGGCGGGCAGGCGCAGCGGGACGGCCGCGCCCGTGCCGTCGTCCGGGTAGCGGTGCACCACCGCCCCCTCGGGCTCGACCACGTACAGGTAGCCGGCCTGGTCGACGTCGAACCCGCCCGGCTTGTAGTAGTCGCCCCTGAGTTTCTGGATCACGGGGTCCGTTCGGTCCCAGAGCACCCGACCACTCGCGTCGATCTTGGCCAGGTGTCGGGTGTTCCTCTCCTTGTTCGTATAGAGGACGTAGAACAGCGGTTGCGGATCACCGGCGGTGCCGCCCTCGCGCAGCCGGAAGTCCAGCACCGTGACCTTCTCGGGCGCGAAGGGCAGCGGGTGGCTGGCCAGTCTGGTCACCGGCTCCGGTGGGCTGCCGATCACGACGACGGTCGGCCGCCGGTCCGGCGGGGTCCCCGGCCTCGATCCGGGTGGCGGGAAGAGGCCGTACTGCGCCAGCGCGTAGAACCGGCCGCTGACCTCCCCCGCCTCCACCCGGTAGGGCGCGTCCCAGCCCACGTCGTCGCCGAAGTAGGCGCCCACCCACCGGCCGACCGGCTGCGGGTCCAGGTCGGGGCCCAGCACGCTGACCGCGCCCGCGAAGTGGGCCTCGGCCCTGGCGAGGTAGCGTCCGTGGGCCGCGTCGTTCGCGGTGACCGAGCACGGGATCTCGTTCCCCTGCTGGTAGGCCAGCCCGCGCCGGTCACGACCGTCGATCGTGGTCGCCAGGATGTAGTTGACGTTGGCCTGGCCCGTCGACTGGTACCCGACCAGGTAGGCCCTGCCGTCCCTGCCGACCCCCAGCACGGACGCGGACGGCCGGAAGGCGACGTGCTCCCGCACGACCACCCGCTCCACCGTGAACGCCGTGAACCCCGTGGCCGCCGTGAACGCCGCTGTTCCGGATTCGCTGGTCATCCTCACTCCTCATCACGACGCCCGACATGCTGGCCAACCACCGGGTTGGTTGCCCGCAGCCAACGCGTCACGGCCACCGCCTCGGTGTCCTCTCCACCCTGTTCGACCGCGCCTCCGCCTACCATCCCTAGATCTGGGGATTGACAACACTGGACAGGCACTCACGCCTCACGCCCGTGAACGAGGGGCCGAACACGGATGGGGTGGAGGGGCGTCCCCACCCTTCCACCCCGCTGGCCAACACCACCTCCCGACACCAGCCGCTCCCAACCAGGACAGCGGTTCCTCCATCACCCACGACAGACCACAACTGTCCACGCCCGACGCGGAGACCGGAGAGGACAGTCCACAAAGGACCAAAACGTTCCGCGTTCGCGCCCTGCCAGACCAGACGCGCGGCCGTCACCCGGAGCACAGGGCCATCGCCCGCGTGCGCGAGAGGACAATGACGGCGTGACCAACTCACCGTTCGCCGCTCTCCTGCCACCACTCCCCGCGGGCCGCGAGTGGATACCGGTGAACACCGGCGAGTCGACAGCATCAGTGTTCCGTCGGGACGACGGCGTCGCGTTCGCCAAGTGCGTGAGCCCGGACGGCGTTGACGAGCTGCGCGGTGAACACGACCGCGTCCTGTGGCTGACCGGCACGGGCGTGCCTGGCCCCTCGGTGCTGGAGTGGACGGTGACGCCGCTCGGCGCGTGCCTGGTGACCACGACCGTCCCCGGAGTCCCGGCCAGCGAACTGTCCTCCGGCGCGCTGCTGACGGCGTGGCCGTCGATCGTGCGCGTGCTGCGCCGAATCCACGACCTGCCGGCGACGGACTGCCCCTTCGACCGCACTCTCCCGTCCATGTTCCGGCTCGCGGAGGACGTCGTGCGCCGTGACGCCGTCAACCCGGACTTCCTCCCCGAGGACCAGCAGGACATCCCGCCCACGGCCCTGCTGGAGGCTCTGCGCGCGGAACTGGACGAGCGCCTGACCCAGGAGGCCGACGACCTCGTCGTGTGCCACGGCGACGCCTGCCTGCCGAACTTCCTGGTCGACCCGGACACCCTGTCCTGCGTCGGGGTCATCGACCTCGGCCGGCTCGGTGTCGCGGACCGCCATGTCGACCTCGCCCTGCTCCGCGCCAACGCCCGCGACACGTGGGTCGGCGACGACGAGGCCCGCGCCGACCACGTCCTCGAAGAGACCTACGGAGCCGAGCGCATCGACCCCGCGCGCCTGCGCTTCTACCTCCACCTCGACCCGCTCACCTGGGGTTGATGCGTCGCGCACGCGGGCGAGGTCCCGCACGACCGGAGCATGCCGGGGCTGACGTGCGCCTGCGGTCCGGTCTGGGGCGTGTGATCACCAGCGCCCGCATGCGCGCCGTGCGGGCGGAAAGGAGGAAGACAGACACTCCCGGTCTTGATCACATGTTGGCCACGGATTCATCCGGCCGTGGTCGCCGGTTCCTCCCCGCCCGATAGACAACGCCGCAGCGGAGCGGACGGAGGCGACCCGGATGTTGGAGCGGTGGAAGGTCCTGGCCGGCGCGGTGGCGATCGCGGCGTGGAGCGCGTTGCCCGGAGTGGCGCGGGCCGGGGAGTCGGTGCGGAAGTTCCCGATGCCGACCGGGCGGGAGCTGACGGTGCTCGTCACCGGGGACGCCGGCACCGGCGCGGACGGGCAGTGGGCCGTCGCGCGGGCCGCGAAGGAGGTGTGCGCCAGGGAGGGCGTGTCGCTGGCGGTCGGGCTGGGCGACAACATCTACGAGAACGGCCCGGAAAGCCCGGAGGACGACGAGTTCCACACGAAGTTCGAGCTGCCCAACGCCGGACTGGACGTGCCGTGGCTGATGGTGTTGGGGAACCATGACTGTAGCGGGATCATCCCGGGGAGCGGCGGCCGGCCATCGCGGGGTGACCACGAGGTGGCCTACCACTCCCGGTCCGCCCGCTGGTGGATGCCGGCCCGGTACTACTCGGTCGCCCTGCCGCAGCGGTCGGACCGCCCCGTGGTCGAGTTCTTCGCGCTGGACACCAACCCCGTCGCGTCGACGGTCATGCAGACCGACCCGCACTACCACTGGAACGGTCCGTTCATGCGCGCCCAGCGGGCGTGGCTGGACCGCGCGCTGGCCCAGTCGACGGCGACGTGGAAGGTCGTGCTCGCGCACCACCCCTTCCGCAACAACGGCAAGCACGGCAACGCGGGCGAGTACGACGGCATCGTCATCGGCGACTACACCAGCGGCCGGCACCTGGCGGAGCTGTACCGGGAGATCGTGGTGGGTCGGGCGGACTTCGTGCTCTCCGGCCACGACCACACGATGCAGCTCCTCGACACCGGCCCGGACTGGAAGGGCACCGAGCAGGTCGTCTGCGGCGCCTCCGCCAAGCACGGGGACGGCTCCGGCCGGCGGACCAACAAGGCGTTCTGGCAGGACCTCGCCAGCCTGGGCTTCATGCTGATGAAGATCCGCGAGGACCGCGTGGTCCTCGACGCCTACACCGTCGACGTCGCCACGTCCCGTCCCACGCTCGCCTTCAGCCGCACCCGCGCAGGCTGAACCGCGCCAGAGCCTGTCCGCGAAGAACGTTGGTGTGGCTGATCTTGATCCTGGGGCGTCGTACGCGGGCACGAGTTGACCGGCGAGAAGCGGGCAGGCGATCGAACCGCTGCTGCCCGCCTCCGGTGTGAAGGGACGCCCACGGCTGGATGAGGCGTCGCGTGATCAACCGGGTGCTAGTCAAGGTGAAGACGGGCATGACCCGCCGGAACGGCATAGGCCAGCCCGGGGAGAGGTGTCGACAACCCGCTCTGGCGGTGGTCACGCACCGGCACACTGACAACGCTGTGTTCGAAGGCGAGGGCGATTGACGATCTCAACCGGGAGGTCCGGGGTCGACTCCAGCACTGTGTGCGTCCACAACACACCGCCGGTGCGCCGCACCTCCGCGCCCCCACGGGGCGCGGACCATACCAGGGCGGCAGGCACCGTGAGCCAACTGATCACGCCATCGGACACGCCCACGGCGAACCCGACACGACGATCCACCTCGCCTGCGACGGCCGCGTCGGTCGTGTCGACCGGCGGCAACGTCAACGACCGCGCCATGTTGGAGGCCGCGCTGGCAGCCGTGCGGTTCCGGCCACCGGGGCCGGGGCGGCCCCACACCCGCCCAGACCGGGTGATCACGGACAAGGGCAACTCCAGCCGCGCTCGTCGCACTCAGCTTCATCAGCGGGGCATCCGCGCCAACATCCCCGAACGACCGTGACCAGCGAGCCCACCGTGCCCGTCGCGCCCGGATCGGTGGCCGCCCACCCACCTCCGATCCCGTGACTCCCCACGCCGCACCGTGGTCGAACCCTGCTTCAACCGGTTGAAGCAGATCGCGCGGTCGCCACCCGCGGCGACAAGACCGCCATCTCCTACCGAGGGATGGTCGATCTGACCACCCTGCCCATCTGGCTTTGGGGCAGGCCCCGGGGCTCGCGCCGGCGGGAGCGGCGACCAGGAACAGGTGAGAACGGCGACACGGGGTTCCCCTGCTGGTCTTCGGCCGCCGGCGCGGGGAAGGCACGGCTCCGTGCGCCGGCGCGGAGACCTTGCCGGCGCGGGGAGTTCGCGCACAATGGGCGAAGTGCGGATCTTGTCGTTCCCCGAGGCGGAGACCCCACCGGAACTCCGCGACCAGGTCATCGAACTCCAACACGAGGCGTGGCCGGGCGAGGCGGTGATCCCGCCCCTCGACCCCGCCGAGCGCGGGGGTCGGGTCGTCACCCATGATCCGGCGCTGAACCCGCGATCCATGCTGTTGGTCGACGACGGCGTGGTGCTGGCGGCCCTGGACATCCTGACCAAGGAGATCGCGCACGCCGGCCAGCACTACCGGGCCGGTGGGCTGGGCAGTGTGGTGACCCGGCGGTCGGTGCGGGGCCGGGGGTACGGGCGACGCCTGGTCACGGCCACCCGGGAGACGATGGCGGCGTCCGGTCTGGACGTCGGGGTGTTCACCTGCGCGCGGCCGGTGCGGCGGTTCTACGAGAGCGCGGGCTGGCACCTGTTCCCCGGCGCGGTGCTCGTGGGCGGGACCCGCGAGGCGCCCTACCCCAGCGACCAGCCACATCTCGACGCGGTGGTCATGGGCGACTTCTTCTCCCCGAGAGCGCGGGAGAACCACCTCTCCTTCCACAACGCCCGGATCGAGCTGTACTCGGGCGAGATCGACAAGCTGTGGTGAACGGGAGAACGCCCCGCTCCTGACCGGAACGAACAGGACAGGACGGGACAGGACTGGACAGGACGGGATCTTTCGGGACCGCCGGGCAGGGGCGGCGGTCAGCCGACGGCCTCCCGGACCGCCTGGTACACGCCGAGCACCGCGCCGGCGACCGGCACGAGCGCGATCAGCGCCGCGTACTCCAGCGCGTCGAACCACCGCGCGGTGGCGGGCGAGTGCGTGTTCCTGGCGACGCGCTGGGCGTACCAGAGGCAGACCGCGCCCGAGACGGCGACGGCCGCCGCGACGCCGAGCAGCCATGTCCAGTCCACTGTGGACGCCAGAAGGAGTCCGAGCCCGGTCAGGATCACGAGTCCGACCACGACCAGCACGACGCGCTGCGCGGCCCCGGCGTAGGCGCGGGAGCGCAACAGCCAGGCGAGCCCGGTGAGGCCGACGAGCACCGCGGACCAGGTCGACGGCGCGTCGAGCAACAGGACGGCGCAGCAGCCGGCCGCCACGGCGCCGAGCGCGCCGACCAGGCCGGTGAGCAGGTCGGCCGCCGCCTCGGTCCTGCCGAGGACCTCCGCGCCGGGCGTCGGCTGGTCATCGGCGCGGAAGGACTCCATGTCGCTGGGCACCCGGGGGCGGGGTAGTCCGGCCAGCCGCAGGGCCACCATCGGGGCCGCCGCCGCGAGGGCGACCACCAGCGGCGCGGTCACGGCGGCGGCGTGTGCGGGTCGGACGTCGAACAGCAGGACGGTCGCCGTGGCCAGCGCACCGCAGCCGGCGGCGGTCGCGACCGCGACGAACCACGCCGTCGCGTGCGCGACGACCGTGGCGGCGAGCGCGGCGTACACGGTGGTCGCTCCCAGCGCGAGCGCCAGGGACCCCGCCTCCGGCGGCCACGCCACGTACGGTGGCGGCGCGGTGGCTCCGGCCAGCGGCGCGGCGAGCAGCCCGGCGGCGGCGCAGGCCACGCCCGCCTGCGGGTCGCCCAGTCCGCGCACGAGCCCGCCGCCGGCGAGCAACAGCAGCAGGCTGACCACGCCGACGCCCCACGCGACGGCGGGCCGCCCGGACAGGCCCGCGAGCACGAGCAGGGCGCTGGCGAGGAACAACAGGGCGGCGGCGGTCAACGCCAGCCGGCGCCCCACGGCGGGCCGCCAGGAGCCCCGCCGGTTCTCGGCCGCGCTGGCGATGGCGTCCACGACGTCGTCGAACAGCAGCGGGGGCTCGTGCCGCTCGCGGGGCCGCAGGTGGAGGACCTCACCGTCGCGCAGCGCGGCGGCGGAGACGGTCAGGCCGGGCGCGAGCGCGGGCTCGCCCAGCCGGGACAGCCCCCAGCCGGTGCTGTGGTCGCCGGGTTGGGGCGGCGCGCCGGCGAGCCGGACCAGTTGCGGGATCACCTCGGCGAGCGTGCACTCACGGGGGAGGGCGACGTCGATCCTGGAGCTGGGGGCCACGACGGTGACCCGGCACGGCGCCGACGGCGTGGTCATGGCCGGGGCGCCTCCAGCGGCCAGTCGGGCAGGTCGGCCGCCCTGGTGGCGGCCTCGATCAGCGGGGCGTAGCTGGCGGTGGTCGCCTCGGCCAGCCGGTCCATGGCGTTGTTGACCGCCTCCAGCACGATGGCGCCGATCTCCTCGGGGTCGTGGCGGCGGACCGTGTCCGGGTCGATGGCGATGTCGGTGAAGCGCCCGTCGCCGCGCATGGTCGCGGTCACCTCGTGGTCGCGCGAGTGGCCCCGGACCTCCATGCCCCGCACGTCGCGCTCGACGCGCTCCAGCTCCTCCTGCTGCCGGCGGACCTGCTCCATGATGTCCTCGACGTCCATGACGTCGTCGCGGTGCTCGGCCATGGCTCCCTCCTCACCTGACGTGGATCTTGCCGACCTCGACCAGGTCGTCCCACCGTCGTCGCAGCTCCTCGACGACGTGCTCCTGGCGCACGGCCGCGCCGTGCCGCGCGTACAGCTCGCGTCCGATCTCGATCCCGATCTGGTCGCCCCGGTCGACCTTCCCGTACTTCCAGACGTCCCAGACGTCCGCGCCCCACGCGGCGACGCTGCCGGAGCCGAGGCCGAGCGAGGCGGAGACGTATCCGAAGTGGACGTTGCCGAGGAGGTCGAACGGCATGGCGGCCTGGCGGCCGTGGATCGTGCCCAGTTCCGGGGGCAGCGGGGTGGACAGCTCGTTGCGGCCGAGCATGTCCCACATGCGCAGGAAGTCCGGCTTGAGGTCCCACTTCCTGCCGTCCTCGTACAGGTCGACGAAGGCGCGCAGGTTGAGCGCCACCCCGCCGCTGCCCCGGATGGCGGCGGCCTCGGGGCTGGCGGCGTCGGTCCGCATCCGCCAGGTCAGGAACTCGACGCTGTCGGTGAACTCGGTGCCCGTGCCCAGCCCCCACCCCTGCGCGGGGGGCAGGGGCGGGTTGCGGGTGCCCGAGGAGACGGTGGTGGGGAACTTCCGCACCTCCGCCTCGTCGAGGATCCTGGCGAGCCAGTCCCGCACGTTCCTGGCCTGGATGAAGGACTGGTACGCGACCTCGTCGCTCAGGGCGTGGAGCAGGAGGGGCAGCGGGATGAGCGCGGCCTTGGCGGCGACGCGCTGCGCGCCCAGCCGGAACGCGGCGATCACCTGCTCCATGCGGGCGTGGGCGGTGCGGAGCGCGTAGGAGCAGCGGTACAGCCAGTTCTTCTCGGCGCGCAGCGCCCGCACGACGTGGCCGAGCCGGGCGGTCCAGCGGCGCACGCCGGCGGCGTGTTCCTCGTACGCCTGGCCGGTCCAGTCGCGCCCGAGCGACCGGGTGTGCGCGCCGACCGACTCGACGACCTTCTGGAGCCGGTCGGCGTGGATCCGGTGGCGTTCGGCCTGGCGTTCCAGCTCCGAGGGGTCCCCGGTGACGCTCCGCCGGATCTTCTCCAGCTCGTCCAGGAAGTGTTGGGTGTGCGCCGCGAGCACCGCCCTGGACCGGGCGGCCTGCTCCGGGGTGATCACGCGGTCACCCGGCCGTCGGCGTCGCCGTCGATGGCGACCCGCACCTGGTCGGCGCCCACCTTCATGTCGAACACGGCGTCCTGTCCCGGCATCGCCCTGACGGTCGTGGTGGCCCCGTCCTTGGTGGTGACGGTGACCTCCACGCGGCCGGCGGCGGCGCCGGGGCCCGGCTGGTCGACCGGGATCCAGGACAGGTCGGAGCCGGGCGTCCCGCCGGGGGTCGGGAACAGGGCGGGCGGGCGGTAGTTGGTGATCGCGTCGGGGATGCGCGAGGCCGCGTCCGCGCCCACCGGCAGGGGCAGGGGCGTGGGCGCCGGCTCCGGGCTCGGCGCGGGCGAGGGGTTCTGGCCGGGGGGCGGCACGGGGGTCGGCCCCGGCGTGGGGCCCGGAAGCTGGCCGGCGCCGTTGTTCTCGCCCGCCTGCGCGGAGTTGTGCTCGAACAGCTCCTGCAACAGCCCGGCGATCTCGGCGACCTTGCTCAGGATCGTGCCGGCCTCCTGGAGGCCCAGTCCCTTGAGGATCTCGGCGAAGCCGTTGATGATGCCGCGCAGCGAGATGGTCGTCTGCGCGGCGGTGATCTTGGCCTTGGCCATCGCCCCCGGCTTGCCCGCGGCCGCGGCGGCGAGCAGCGGGATGATCCGCGCGTCGCCGGCGGCGATGCCCTTGGCGAAGGCGACGCGGCTGCGCTGGATGACGTCGGCGGCGCTGGTGAGCACCTCGGCCGTGCCCGAGAGAAGGCTGATCATGTTGTCGAACCGGCCCAGCAGCTCGGCCAGCTTGCGTTGCGTGTCGGCGGACTTGCCGCCCGCCGGCCACACCTCGCGCAGGTCCCGCGCCGCGGTCTGGAGCCGCCCGCGCAGCTCCTGGAGGCGCACGGCCTGCTCGGCGAGCTGGCGCGCGTGGGACATGATCCGCTCCGGCGCGCCGGTCTCCACGGACCGCATCACCGGGAAGATCGCGCCGTTGAGCCGGCCGACGCAGCCGCAGGACAGTGCTCCGGACATCGGTCCCTCACCTCACTTCCACGATCGGCCGGACAACAACAACACCGACAACACCGACACTACGGGGACGACGCCGGGCACCACCGGACGACGGCGAGACGGCGACGGTCCGGCATCAGCCGGCGGCGGTCGGCACCAGCCGCCGGCGGACGGCCCGCCGGCCGGTCTAGCCCCGGCGGAACAGGCCCCACTCCCCCGGCCGCACCGAGGACCGGCCGAGGCGGGTGATCGCGTCGCTGATGCCCGCGTCGTTGCGGCGGTAGTGGACCGCGTCGTCCTCGGTCAGCTCGTTGACCGCCTGCCACACCGAGCACATCTGGACGAGGGTGCGGGTGATCTCGTCGTGCAGCCGCTGGTTCACGGCGGCGAGGACGCCGCCGATGCCGGCGAACGCCTCGGCCGGCACGCGCGTGGCGTCCAGCCGGTCCACCAGCGTCCGCGTCTCCACGAGGATGCCGCTGATGTTGCCGGCCACCTTGGCCACCCCGTCGGTCCGCACGTGGACCTGCCGCAGCTCGGACGGGATGTTCCTCCCTCGGTCGTCGCCGCCCATCCCGGTCGCCTCCCAGTTGTGTCGTCCCACGGCCGGTGCCGGCCGTGTCGTCGCTCGGCGGCGAGAGTAGGGCGCGGTCGAGGGGTCGGCGGACGGCAAAAGTACCCACCTCGGGTCCGTCGCGCCCGAGCAGACTGCGGGGCATGGCACCACGGCCGACCAGGGCACGGCGGGCGCGCGCGCCGCGGCAGCCGACCGGGGAGATCCAGCTCCAGTCGCCCCCCGCGCTGACCAGGGGCTCGCACCAGGCCGCGCTCCAGATGCTGTTCCTGCTGCCCATGATGCTGGGCATGGGCGCGATGTCGTTCGTCTACATCGGACGCGACGGTGGCGCCATGACCTACGTCTTCGGCGGGCTGTTCGTCGTGGTGACGGTCGGCATGATCGTCACCACGCTGGCCGGCGGCGGCAGGGCCACCCGGACGAAGATCAACGAGGAGCGGCGGGACTACCAGCGGTACCTCGCGGGGCTGCGGCGACGGGTGCGCGAGGTGGCGGGGCAGCAACGCGCGGCGCTGTTCTTCGCCCAACCGGACCCCGGCGACCTGTGGACGTTCGTGGAGGGCGAGCGGTTGTGGGAGCGGTCCCGGTCCGATCCCGACTTCGGCCAGGTCCGGCTCGGCCTCGGCCCGCAACGGCTGGCCACCCGGCTGCGCGCCCCGCAGACGGTGCCGCTGGAGGACCTCGACCCGGTCTCCTCCACGTCGCTGCGGCACTTCATCCGCGCCCACTCGACCGTGCCCGACCTGCCGGTGGCGATCTCGTTGCGCTCCTTCGCCAGGGTCGAGCTGGTGGGCGACCGGGCGCGGTCGCTGGACCTGCTCCGGGCGCTGCTGGCCCAGACGGTCGTCTTCCACTCCCCCGTCGACCTGCGGCTGGCGCTGTGCCTGGCGTGGGACCGGCACGCCGACTGGGAGTGGGTGAAGTGGCTGCCGCACGCCCAGGACCCGGCGGCGGCCGACGCGGCCGGTCCGGGCCGGCTGGTCGCGGACAACCTCGACGCGCTGGCGGACCTGCTCGGCGCGGACCTCGGCGACCGCCCCGCCTTCACCCGGCGGACGGGCATGGGCTTCGACCACGCGCACCTGCTCGTGGTGGTCGACGGGGGCCGCACCCACGGCGACACCCGGCTGGCCCCCGCCGGCGGGCGGCACGGCGTGACCGTGGTGGTCGTGTCCGAAGTGGACCCCGCGACGCCGCCGGACCCGACCGCGCTGCGGCTGCGCGTGGCCGGCGAGCGGATGGGCAGGATGACCGGCGCGGGGTCCGAGGCCAGGGTGGAGTTCCTCGGCCGGCCGGACCGGCTGGACGAGGCCTCGGCCGAGGCGCTGGCCCGCGCCATGACCCCGCGCCACCGGGCCGTGACCACCGCCCGGTCCTCGGCGCCCACGGTGTTCGGCCTCGCCGGGCTGCTGGGGATCAACGACCCCAGGGACGTGGACACCCGCGTCACCTGGCGCCCCCGCGCGCCCAGGGACCGGCTGCGGGTCCCGATCGGACTGGACCCCGAGGGGCGGCCGGTGGAGCTGGACCTCAAGGAGTCGGCCGAGGGCGGCATGGGGCCGCACGGCCTGGTGATCGGCGCGACCGGCTCCGGCAAGAGCGAGCTGCTGCGCACGCTGGTCACCGGGCTGGCGGTCACCCACTCCTCGGAGACGCTGAACCTCGCGTTGATCGACTTCAAGGGCGGGGCCACGTTCGCCGGCATGACGGGACTGCCGCACACCTGCGCGGTGATCACGAACCTCGCCGACGACCTCACGCTGGTCGACCGGATGGCCGACGCCCTCAACGGCGAGCTGGTGCGGCGGCAGGAGCTGCTGCGCGCGGCGGGGAACTTCGCGTCGGTGCGCGACTACGAGCGGGCCAGGGAGGGCGGGGCCAACCTCGCCCCGCTGCCGTCCCTCCTCGTGATCATCGACGAGTTCAGCGAGCTGCTGTCCAGCCGGCCGGAGTTCGTCGACCTGTTCGTGATGATCGGCCGGCTCGGGCGCAGCCTCGCCGTGCACCTGCTGCTCGCCTCGCAGCGGCTGGAGGAGGGCCGGCTGCACGGGCTGGAGGCGCACCTGTCGTACCGGATCGGCCTGCGCACCTTCTCCTCGTCGGAGAGCCGGACGGTGTTGGGTGTTCCCGACGCCTACCACCTGCCCGCGATCCCGGGTTCGGGCTACCTGAAGAGCGGGACGGACACGCTGCAACGGTTCAAGGCCGCCTACGTCTCCGGGGAGCTGCCGCCGAGGGCGGCCGGTCCGGCCGCCGCGCCACCGCCCGGCCGGCGGGTCCTGCCGTTCGCGCTGGCGCGCGTGGAGCCACCAGACACCGCGCCCGCCGCCCAGAACCCCTCGGCCACGCCCGCCAACGGCGGCGGCAACGGCGGCGGCAGTGGCGGCGGCAGTGGCGGCGGCGAAACGATCATGGGGGCGATGATCTCCCGCCTGGTCGGCAACGGGCCGCCCGCGCACCAGATCTGGCTGCCGCCGCTGGACCGGCCACCCACCCTCGACCAGGTCCTGCCCCCGCTGGGCATCGACCCCGCGCGCGGCCTGTGCCCGGTCGGCTGGGAGGGCAACGGCCGCCTGATGGTCCCGGTCGCCGTCGTGGACAAGCCGTTCGAGCAACGCCGCGACCTGATGTGGGCGGACCTGGCCGGCGCGGGCGGCAACGCGCTGGTGCTCGGCGCCCCGCGCAGCGGCAAGAGCACGCTGCTGCGCACCCTGGTGGCCACGCTCGCCCTCACCCACACCCCGCAGGAGGTGCAGTGCTTCCTGCTGGACATGGGTGGCGGCGCGCTCGGCCCGGTCGCGGGGCTGCCCCACGTCAGCGGGCACGCGCCGCGCCGCGACCCCGAGCGGTGCCGACGGCTGGTCGCCGAGGTCACCACGATCCTGGAGGAGCGGGAGACGCTGTTCGCCGAGCACGGGATCGACTCGATCACCACCTTCCGCGCGCGCCGCGCCGAGGTCGCCCCGCTCGTCCACGACCAGCGCGAGTTCGGCGACGTCTTCCTCGTCGTCGACGACTGGGGCACGCTGCGCGAGGAGTACGAGAACCTGGAGGAGGCGATCACCAGGCTCGCCCTGCGCGGGCTCGGCCTCGGCGTGCACGTGGTGATCTCGGCCAACCGCTGGATGACCGTGCGGTCCCAGCTCCTCGACGCCCTCGGCACCCGCTGGGAGCTGCGGCTCGGTGACCCCTCCGACTCGCTGGTGAGCCGGCGCGCCGCGGAGAACGTGCCGGTGGGCGCGCCGGGGCGGGGCCTGACGCCGGAGGGGCTGCACTTCCTGGGCGCCCTGCCGAGGCTGGACTCCGACCAGGACCCCGGCACGCTGGCCGCCGGGACCGCCGACCTGGTCGGTCGGATCACGGAGGCGTGGCCGGGTCGGCCCGCTCCCCCGGTCCGCCTGCTGCCGCGCGAGGTGCCGTACGAGGAGATGCCCACCGCGGCCGAGCGCCCCGGCCGGGCCGTGCCGTTCGCGCTCGCCGAGTCCGACCTCAAGCCGGTGTTCCTGGACTTCGACCTGGAGCCGCACTTCCTGGCGTTCGCCGACGTCGGGAGCGGCAAGACGGCGCTGCTGCGCACGGTCGCGGCCGGACTGGTCCGCCGCTACACCCCGGAGGAGGCCGCGATCCTCGTCGTGGACTACCGGCGAGGTCTGCTCGACGCGGTCCGGGGCGACCACCTGCTCGGCTACGCGGGGTCGGGGCCGGCGCTGGAGGGCTACGTGACGCAGGTGGCGCAGGCGATGCGGGAACGGCTGCCGGGACCGGACGTCACGCCGGACCGGCTCCGCGCGCGGGACTGGTGGAGCGGCCCCGAGTTGTTCCTGCTCGTCGACGACTACGAACTCGTCGCCGCGCAGGCGAGCATGTCCCACCCGCTGGCCCCGCTGCTGGAGTTCCTGCCGCAGGCGCGGGACATCGGCCTGCACCTGGTCGTCGCCAGGGGCAGCGGCGGCGCGGCGCGCGGCATGTTCGACCCGGTCCTCACCCGGATCAAGGAGCTGGGGTCGCCGGGGCTGGTCATGTCGGGCAGCAGGGACGAGGGCGTGTTGCTCGGCGACGTCAAGACCACGCCGCAACCCCCGGGCAGGGGCTACCTGGTGAGCCGGCGGACGGGCACGGAACTGGTGCAGGTGGCGTGGACGCCGCCGCACCAGTGAGGCCGCGGGGTGACCGTGGTGATCGGAGCCCGTGGTGATCGGAGCCTGTGGTGATCGGAGCCTGTGGTGATCGTGGAGCCCGTGGTGATCGCGGAGGCCGTGAAGACCTTAGGGATCGCGGTTGCCGACCGGGCGGACCCGGGCGGATGGGCCGGAGGATGCGGGTAATAGTGCCGCCACCGCCACCGGCAGTTGTGCCGTCCACCAGGGGTCGCGTCGAACCTAGGGTTGGCCGCGTCGTGGGGAAACCAACGAGACGAGCGGCGGGAGGCGACCAACGGTGAACAGTGGCTTCAACGTGGAAGCTGGGAGCATGGCCAAGGCGGTCAGCGACTTCCAGGACGCGGCGAGCGCCATGAAGGCGCAGATGGACGCGCTCCAGTCCGAGCTGGCCGCGTGGGCCCTGACCGGCTACCAGGGCGCGCAGGCGGACGCGTTCCGCCTGCTGCACCAGGAGTTGCAGGACGAGCAGGCCAAGGTCCGGAGCTGCCTGGAGTTCCTGTCCGAGCGGGTGCAGGACAGCTCCCGGCAGATGTTCCAGACCGACGACCAGCTCCGGCAGGACTTCCAGGGCCTGCGGGGCCTGGTGAACGGCGGGGACGGCGGCGACGTGCTGAACCGGTTGCGGGGCGCCCAGTAGGCCCTCGGCCGGGACCCGTGCCGGCCATGACCCGACAAGCTCCTCGGAAGGGATGACACCGAGATGTCCGAGATCAAGGTTGACTTCACCCGGCTGGCCGGCGCCGCCGAGCACCTGGCGGCCAAGGCCAGGGCGCTGGAGGCGTGCCAGGGGCGGCTGGAGGACTCGCTCAAGCCGTTGGCCAGCATCTGGCTGGAGTCCGGCAGCGAGTCGGCCCAGGCGCTCTTCCGGTCCAAGGACGAGCTGGCCGGCGCGGTCAGGAGCACGGTGCTGACGCTGCACCGGTTCTCCGACACGGTGCAGCAGGCCGTCGCCCGGCAGCACCGGGAGGAGCAGCTCAGGGCGGCCAACTTCGGCCTGCGCTGAGGCCTCCCCGCCGACCCCGGCACTGATTGTCCACTGTGCACTGTCCACATGTCACTCCCGCTCCGGGTGGGCGACCGGGCGCCGTCGCGGGACCGGGTCGTCCGCCCGGGGCGCCGTCCGTCCCCGGCTCCGGCCACGGGACACCGACCACGGCGGAGGAGGTCGCGGTGCCGGCCAACAACCCTTCCTTCCAGGTTCACCTGAACTCCCTCACCGACTTCGCCAGGGAGCTGGGGACCCAGCTCGCGGGCACGGCGGCGCTGCTCGCCCGGCTCGACGCCATGGCGACGGCCGCGCTGCCGTTCGGCGCGTTCGGCGAGGCGGACGCGCTCGCCGAACGGCACGGCGGGGCGGTCCGCGAGTTCCGCGGCGTGTTGGAGCGGGCCCGCCAGGCCCTCGACTTCGCCGAGGACGTCACCGGCACGGTGGCCTCCTCGTACCAGCGGGTCGACCACCAGGTCGCGGCCGAGCTGTTCCCCCTGCGCCCGCACGGCGACAGGACCTGACCATGCGCGCCAGAACCGACTTCTCCCGCTACAGCCACCAGCAGCTCCATGCGATGCTGCGGGCGGGCGACCCCAACCGGTCGCGCGCGGCGGCCGAGTCGTGGGACGCCGTGGCCCGCCGGCTGCACGAGCAGGCCGGCGTGCTGGAGTCCCAGCTCCGCCAGTTCCGGGACCGGTGGCGGGGCGGCGCGGCCGACCAGTACTTCGCGATGATCACCGATCTGTGCCGGGGGCTGCGCCGCACCGCCGACAACGCGTTCACCCTGAGGAACCTGGTGCACGACGCGGCCGACGCCCTGGCGAGGGCCCAGGCCGCGATGCCGGCTCCGGTGCCCGTGCCCGACCTGCCGGCCGCCACGGTCCGCATGGCGACCCTGCCGGTGGACCTGGGCGCCTGGGCGTCGTCGGACGACGTGGCCCGCGCCCGACGGCTCCAGTCGGAGGCGGCCGGCGCGGTGCGCGCCCACCAGGACGCGCTGCGCGTCTCCCACGCCGCCCACGCCAGGGCGGTGGCCGTGATGACCGAGCTGGCCGGACGTTACGGCACGGCCGAGAACGCGGTCCCCACCTCGATGGCCGACGGTGTGCCGGCCAGGCCCGCCCCCGGCGCCACCGGCGGCGGTGGCGCCGGGGCCGCGTCCGGCGGGGGTCCGTTGTTCAGTCGGATGTTTCCGGCCGGCCTGGCCGCGGCCTCGGCCGCCGCGGCCGGCCGGTTCGGGGTCGGGGGCCGGCTCCCCCGGGTGCCGGTCTGGGCGCTGCCGGGCGGGGCGAACCGGAAACCCGGTGACGGTCGGCCCGACCCGGCGGACGCCGCGCCGTCGCCCCCGCCGTCGGCGACGGTTCCCGACCCCCAGGGCGCGTCCCCTGCGGACTTCGGTGGCGGCGGTGGTCTCGGCGGTGGTGGTCTCGGCGGGGCCGACCTCGGCGCGGGCCTCGCCGCCGGTGGTGGCGGTTCGCTCGGCGGCGACGCGCCTCCTCCCCCGTCCGCGCATCCCGGGATGCTCGGCGGCGTGTCCCCGCTCACCGCGGCGGCCGGCGCGGGCGCGTTGGCCGCTGGGGCGGCGGCCGGGCATCAGCGGTCGGGTCCCGGCGCGATGCCGATGATGCCCCTCATGCCGTTCGGCGGAGCGGCCGGCGACGCGGGCTCGGGGCGTCGCGTCCCGCCGTGGCTGACCGAGACCGAGGAGGTCTGGGGCGAGTCGGCCGCGATCACGCCCTCGGTGATCGGGGAGGCCCCCGAGCCCGACCAGGAACCGCCGGCGGGACGACGGCTCTGACAGCGGGAGGCAGGTCATGGCGTTCGAGGTCGAGACCAGGGCGATCAGGGCGACCGCGGCGAACGTGGCCCCCTCCCGCCAGGAGCTGACCGGCACCCGGTCCGAGGTGGCCGCGCACACGCCGCCCGCCACGGCCTTCGGGGAGCTTCCCTCCTCGGAGCGGGCGGCCGACGTCCACCGGCGGAACCTCGCCGAGATCGGCGCGCGGCTGGACACCGCCGCCAGGGATCTGGACGAGATCCTGCGTCGCCTCGACGAGGCGGCCGCGCAGTACGAGGCGACCGACCGGGCGACGTCCGAGGAGATCAACCGGGCGCGGTGAGTCTGGTCGGGACGATGCTCCTGCCGCCGACGAGGGCGCTGCCACAACACCGCCGATCCCGTGGGAGCCCTGCGGGGTCCGGCGGTGGAGCACACCCAGCGATGGCCCGACCGCGGGGTCTAGACGGGTGTCCTGCAAGTCGGTGATCAGGGTGTCTGCGAGTTCTGGCGCAGGGTTGGCCGTGGTGAACTGACCGACCGGGCGTGGGCGGCGATCCAGCCGCTGTGACGGGCGTCGGGGCGTGGCCGCGGATGGCGGGATCACCGACAGGTGATCACCGCGATCCTGGAGAAGCCGCGCAAGGGGGGCTGCGCCAGCGAGTGGACCGAACGGCTCGCCGCCCGACGGCGAAGCCCTCGGCCGATCCCGCGGCGAGCTGACCAGCAAGTCCCCACCTCGCCGTCGACGGACGTGGCCTACCGATGTCGATCCCGCTCACCCCAGGCCGGCGACAACCCACCCCTGCCGCCACCGCTGGAGGCGATCATGGCGCGGCGGGATGGACCCGGCCGGCCACGCACGAGACCGGAGCAGGTGATCGCCGACAGGGCCTCCTCCCATCCGCCGACCCGAGCCGCGCGCGAGGCTCCCGTGAGGGCCGGCCGCCCGGGTTCGACCAGAACGTCTGTGTGGGTCGAAACGTCGTCGAGCGCTGTTCCAACCGGCTGAAGCAGTTCCGCCGCCTGGCTACCCGTTACACCACACGAGCTGCCTACAAGGGTCGATCTCCACCGTCGCCATGGTTGCCCGTCCTCGTTGCCCGTTACCACCGATGACGGGACAGACCCGAGTGCTCAGCAAGCTTCTCTCAAGTCACCTCGGTCAGGGTGCTCGTCCAGCAGGCCGCTGTGGGCAACTCAACGGAACGCCCCCGCAAGTACGCGTTCTCCGAGTAACCCAGCAACCCCACCAGACTCCTCCCGTCAAAGAAGATGCGGTGCCACTCGCTCCGCGCCACGGGTTCCTCTCGTTGCTGCCGCGCCGCCAGGGTGAAACGCGGGCGCAGAAGGAGGCCGGCATGTCGGTGGTCAGGCTGAACTGGTGACGTGGGTGCGTCTCGCTTCGCCTCGTTCGCTTCCCCATCCACACACGAGCATCCACAGTGGACAACTGTCGGGCAACAGTGCACACGAGTGCACACGAGTACACACGGGCCGTCCACAGTGGACCGAAAGCGGGGGGCTCCGGAGCGGCTCACGCCCTCCAGCGGCGGGCGCGCCCCCTGCGGACGAGGAGCGCGACGGGCGCGGCGAGGGCGGCGACCACCACGGCGAGGAGGGCCAGCGCCCCGGGAAGCCGTGGCTGGGGCGGCAGGGACGGCGGCCCCGCCGCCGGCGCCACCGTCCCGGCCCGCTCGGACGGGCCGGCCGAGGGGGCAGGACCGTCCAGGCCCTCGGCGGCGACGGCGGCGTAGGCGTTGAGGACTCCCCACCCGAGCCGCGAGTCACGGACGCCCTGTGGCGGGCGCACCGCCGTGGCCGTCAGGCGCGTCACCACCTGGGACGGGGTGAGGCCCGGCCGGTAGGCGCGCAGCAACGCCACGGTCGCCGCCACGGAGGCGGCGGACAGCGCGGGGTCGGCGACGCCCCACCGGTGACCGATCCGCCCGCCGGCCCCGGCGGAGGTGCCGGCCAGGTCCTTGCCCGGCGCGGCGATCGACACGTGATCACCGGACTCGGCGGGCACCGGGGTGCCCGACTGGTCGATGCCGGTGACCGCGACGACCCCGGGCAGCGCCGCCGGGTAGCTGCGCGCGTCCGGCTTGTCGCCGACCACGGACGAGACCACCACGCTGTTCCGCGCCAGGGCGTGCCGCACCGCCGCCTCCAACGCGGGGCTGCTCCGACGCGTCGGCGTGACGACCAGGATCACCGACGCGCCCGAGTCCGCGGCGCGGGTGATCGCGCCGGCCACGGCGTCGGGTTCGCCCTCGGCGGGCCCTTCGGTCGTCGACTCGGCGGCGCGCAGCGCGAGAACCCGCGCCCCGGGCGCGATGCCGGAGAAGGTGGTCGACGGGTCGGGTCGCGCGGCGACGATGCCAGCGGCGAACGTCCCCCTGCCGTCGCAGTCCTGGTTGTCGGGGCCGGGGAGGAGCTGCCCGCCCGCGAGTTGCGCGTTGCCCGCGTCCACTCCGGTCCCCACGACGGCGACGACCTGCCCTGCTCCGGTGGTCAGCGGCCAGATCCGCGCGGGGTCCACCAGGCGCGTGGCCCATCCGACGGGGTCCCGGTACACGCCGGCCGGGGCGGCGCACTGCGCGGCCACGGCGGGGCGTTCCCCGGCGACCGTGCACGCGCCCACGACGAGCGCGGTCAACAGCACTCCCCCGCACCGTGTGGCCATTGGGGCCATCGGGGTCATCCGGGTCATCGAGGCCATCCGGGTCATCCGGGTCATCGAGGCCATCCGGGTCATCGGGGGGCCCACAACGTGACCAGGGTGCCCCGGCCCCGGGTGGAGACGATGTCGGCGCGCCCGCCCACCTCGCGCAGCCGGGCCAGGATCGACTGGCTGATCCCGAAGCCCAGCTCGGTGGTGGCCGGGTCGAACCCCGCGCCGTGGTCCCGGACGGTCACCTCGATGCCGCTGTCGTGTTCGCGGACCCGCACCACGGCCCGATCCGTCGCGGCGTGGCGCAGGGTGTTGCGCAGCGCCTCCCGCACGGCCCCGTCCAGCGCCAGGCACCGGGGCTCCTGAAGCACGTCGTCGACCTCGCCCATGATCAGTTGCGCGCGCAGCCCGTCCCTGGCGAGGTCCACGACGGCGCTGCCCAGGCGCTGACCGAGCCGGGCCGGCCGACCCGAGGTCGCCTCCGCGGTGAGGCTGGCGCGCAGCTCGGTCGCGCCGGCCCTGGCGATCCGGTGGATCTCGGCGACCCGGTCGGGACCGGTGGGCGTGCCCGGCGCGGCGAGCAACGCGATCGCCTCCAGCCCCTGGAGCGCCGTGTCGTGGACGAACCGGTTGTTCCTGTCCCGTTCCGCCGCCTGCCCGCGTCGGACCCCGCGGTGGAAGGCCCACGCGGCGGCGGCCGCCGCCACCAGCGCGCCGACGAGCGCGCCCACCAGGAAACCCGCCATGACGACCCCACGCCGCCTCAGGCCGTCCTGGCCTCGTGGAGCAGGCCCTCCTCGATCGCGAACCGCGTCAGCTCGGGACGGCGGCGCCGGCCCGTCTTGTCCCTGATGCGGTCGAGGTAGGAGCGGACGGTGCGCACGCTGATCGCCATGGCCCTGGCGATGTCCTGGTCGCGGTCGCCCGCCGCGAGCAACGCGAGCACCTGGCGTTCCCGCGCCGACAGCTCGGCGGTGGGGCCGCACGCGCCCCGGGAGGCGTTGAGCACCACGGAGGCGAGCATGGGCGAGACGTAGCTGTTGCCCCTGGCGATCTCCCGCACCGCGCGGAGGATCTCGGTCCCGTCGGCCTCCTTGGACAGGTAGCCGCGCGCGCCGGCGGCCACCGCGCCGAGCACCTCGGACTGGCTGGCGTGCGCCGAGAGCACCAGCACCCGGTGCCCCAGCGCGACGACCTCCATGACCGCCGCCGTGTCGGACACGCCCCGCAACCTCAGGTCGAGCAGGACGACGCCGCCGGGTCCGCTCGTGCGGGCCGCGAACTGCGGCACGGACTCGGCGACGGCGTCCAGCTCGACGTCGGGCGCGTCCGCCAGCACCCGCGACACCGCCGCCCGGTAGAGCGGATGGTCCTCGATCACCCCGACCCTGGTCCGCCCGACGTCCCTCATCGCCGTGGCCCCCGTCCTTCCCGTCGCCGAAGCCGATCTTCGTCGTCACGCTATCCAGGAGGGGACGGGGGCGATGAGGTTCGTTCGACCCTCACCTCACAGCTCGTCGACGCTGATCAACCCGTCCTGGATCGCCCTGGCCACCAGGGCGGCCTTCGTGGGCGCGTGCCGGCCGACGTTGGCGTACTTGACCCGCACCCTGGCCAGGTAGGAGTTCACCGTGCGCACCGAGAGGTTCAGCTCCTTGGCCACCATCTCCTTGGACTCGCAGTGGAACCACTCCAGCAGCACGTCGACCTCCCTCGGCGCGAGCCGGGGCCGGTTGGGCCGGGTGTCGGTGCCCAGCGCGCCGGACAGCGCCGGCGGCGTGTAGGGCTCGTTGCGCGCGGCGGCGGTCACGGCGGCGACCAGGTGGGCCTCCCCCTCCGCCTTGGTCAGGCAGGTGAACGCGCCGATCTCCAGACAGGTCAGCGCGGTCTCCTTGTCGTCGCGCATGGTGTAGATGACCACCTGGCGGCCCGCGTCGACCAGGCGCTTGAGGTCGCCGTAGGCGGGTCCGCCCATGTCGAGCTGGAGGTCGAGCACGACCACGTCGGCGCTGGCCCCCGGCTCCAGCCAGGCGACCGAGACCGTGGGGCCCGAGTCCACCACGGTGATCGGCGGGTCGGCCAGCGAGCACCAGGTGCGGATGCCCGCCACGACGACGGGGTGGTCGTCCACGACCGCGACGGTGATCATGTCCCTCCTCGCCAGGTCGCCTTCACCCTGACCTGCCTGCCGTCGGTCACCACCGAGGTGATCACCCCGGCCTGGTCGACGGCGGTGACCGACTCCGGCGGCGCGTCGGCCACGACGCTGACGGTCAGCGCGTCGCGCGCGCCGACCACGGTCACCCGCGCGCTGCTCGCGGCGGTGGCCAGCGCGGCGACCACGGGCTCGGTCAACGCCAGCCGCACGTGTTTCGGCACCGGCGGGCGCTCGCCCCGCTCCGCGAACAGGACGGTGATCCCGGTCCGCTCCGCCAGTTCGATGCACGCCCTCAGCTCATGCAGCAACGGGTCGGGCACGGTGGCGTCCTCGGCGAACAGCCGGCGCATCCTGGCGGCCTCGACCGCGCACCGCCGCCGCACCGTCTCGTCGCCGGGGTCCAGCTCGCCCGAGGCCAGGCCCCGCAGCAGCGGCGTCGTCGTCTCCCCCAGCGCCGCGTACCGCTCCTTGCGGTCCTGGTGGAGCTGCCCGGCCACGACCTCGGCGGTGCGCAGCCGCTCCTCCTCGGCCGCCATCCGCGCGGCGGAGCGGGCGATGGGCCGCAGCACGGCCGCGATCACCCCGACGGTGATCTGGAAGCTGAGCACGATCATCGTCGCGTGCACGACGTTGGCGAGGGTGAGCGCCGACCCACCCAGCCACGCCACGTGCGCGAACGTCGTCGCGTACTGGGCGGCGACGACCAGGACGAACACCGGCAGCCCGCTGTCGAGCAGGAGCAGGACCACCCACCACGCGGCGTCGCCCTCCGACCAGTGCGCGACGCCGAGCCGGTGGTCCGCCCGCACCGACGCGGTTCCCAGCACCGACGCGGCGAACACCACGGCCAGCAGGGGCCACCGCGCCCAGCCGAGCGGGCGGCGACGGGCGGTGGCGACGCCGGCCACGGCGGTGACCCCGGTCAGGGCCGCCATCACCGACGGCTGCGCCCACCACGGGTCGTAGGAGTCCAGGTTGGCCAGGAGCTTGGGCAGGTCGAGGGCGTAGAGGATCACCAGGTTCATGCCGAGGACCGCCCACCGCAGGCCCTGCATGTACCGGCCGGCGATGACCTCGGCGTCGCCCTCGGGCGGGGCGGGCGCGGCCAGCGAGCACTCCATGCGCACCACGGTCCCCGCGCCGGGGCTGCTCACGACCTCGGCGCGGCCCCCGGTCCTGGCCATCCGCTCCATCAGGGAGCGGGTCACGCCGTAGCGGTGCCCGGTCACGCGTGCCGGGTCGAACCCCAGGCCCCGGTCGGCGACCTCCACGACGACGAGGTCGCCGCGCCGCTCCACGCGGATCTCGGCCTCGGCGACGCCGGCGTGCCGCACGACGTTGGTGAGCGCCTCGCGGACCCCGTGGCACAGGGCGACCGCCTCGACCGCCGGCATCCGCAGGGTCTCCGGCGCGGCGCACCGCACCCGCAGCGGGACGTGGTGGATCACCTCGTGGAGCAGGGCGACGAGGTCGGCCTCGCCGTCGGGCACCTCCGCGTAGCCGGTGATGACCTTCAGGTCGCGTTCGGCCTGCCGTGACAGCCACTGCTCCCTGCCGCCGACCACGCCGACGCCGACCATGAACAGGGTGGCCGAGGCGGTGTCGTGCAGCGCGGCCAGGTACTCGCGTTCGTCGGCGCGGCGCGCCGCGGCGACGGCGGCGTCCCGCCGGAGCCGCTCGCCGTGCGCGACGAGTTCGTCGGCCGCCTTAGCCCCACGCCGGACCAGCAGGTAGAGGGCGCGGGACAGCAGGGCCTCGACGCCCATCCAGAGCTGGATCGGGGTCAGGACCTGCCACGGGTCGGGCGCGGCCAGCGCGGCGCCGCCGACGTAGGCCGCCATGATCGCCACCGTCGCGGCGGCGAGGGCGCGGGCCGAGAGCTGCCACGGGTAGGACACCACGGTGATCGAGGCGACGACGAGCACCCAGTTCGTGCCCCTCGCGTTCACCTCGGGGTCGACCGTCCACGCCTGCGACAGGCAGACCGCGCAGTGCGCCAGCACGTCCACCGGGACCAGCCACCGGCCGGAGCCCCGGGGGAAGCGGTACGCGAACCAGAGGTTCCAGGCGTTGAGGGCCAGGACGACGGCCACCGTCAGCGCCGGCGACCTCGGCGTCTCCAACACCAGCACGGCGAGGCTGGAGACGGCCGGCACGACGGTCCGGATGCCCAGGGCGTAGCGCAGTCCGGTCCGCAGGAGCTGCCGTTCGGCCGATCGCATCGCCGCGGCTCAGCCCGAGACCGCGCGCCGCGCTCGGGCGGGGTCCAGCGCCGGGCCGGAGGGGAACAGGGCGAGCAGGGTGGACGGGACCGGTTTCGGCGTCACTCCGCCGTAGCCGAGGGACTTGACGGCCTCCTCGCCCGGCACCGGGTACCGGGAGCCGGTGTCGGTGAGGAGGTGGACGCCGCCGACGCCGACGCCCGGCGCGGGTTGTTCGGCCACGAGCGCGCCCGCCCCGCCGGGGACGTAGACCTCGGTGGCGGTGCGCGGCGAGGGCTGGGTGACCCGGATCGGCTTGGCGTGGTCGCCGCCCGGCACCGCGGCGCCCACGAGGATCTTGGTCCTGCCCGTCTCGATGTCGGTGGCGCACACCGTGGTGTCGTCGGCGACGCGCGTCGGCGTCGGGCGTCGCGGCGGGTACTCGCCCTCGTCGCCGGAGTGGGGCCGGGCGATGGTCGGCACGTCGAGGGCGGTCACCGGGACGGGGCGGGGCACGGCGTCGCCGTAGGCCGCGGCGGCGCTCGGGGAGCCGAGCACGAGGCTCGCCTCGGTCTCGGTCACCACCGCGAGGCCCTCCCGCCGCACCACGTAGAACACCTCGGTGCCGTCCGCGCCGGTCGAGACCAGGACCTGGCCGACGCGGGTGGCGACCCCGCCCACGGTGGGTCCCGCCGAGCCGCTGCCGGCGACGGCGACGACGCCGAGGTCACGGCCGACCGGAACGGTGTTGAGCCAGGCCGAGGAGACGGGCAGCGGGGTGGTGGAGGCGTAGCCGAGCGCGGTGATCGCGCGGTTGTCGGGGAGCAGGTGCCGTCGGCCCTCGGTGACCAGGAAGCGGGCTCCGGTCCCCAGTCCGACCACCAGGCCCTGCCCCGGCGCGAGCTGGTCACCGCCGACCGAGTGTCCTAACAGGACAGTGGAGGTGGGTTCGGCGTCGTGGGGCTGGTCGCGGGAGCGCCGGGTGCAGCTCACCCACGAGCCCGCGAGCAGCCGGGAGCTGTCGGGCACCGAGTCGGGGGCGTCGGGGATGCCCAGTGCCGCGCCGCGCGGGGCGTCGGCGAGCGCCTTGGCCGACAGCGTCACCGTTCGTTTGCCGTCGCCGCCGGCGAGCAGCCGGGCCGAGGCGTAGTTGAGGACCGGGTGCAGCGCGCCGTCCTCGCCGAGCACGAACCGCGCGCCGGTCTCCTTCTCGACGATCACCTGGCCGCCCTGCCGCCAGTTGCCCGCCGACCCCGGCCGGAGCAGGCCGACGACCCCCACGACGCCGGAGACGAGCAGCAGGGCCGCCAGTCCCAGCGCGGTGCCCAGGACCGCGCGGCGCACCGGGGACACCGGGTGGTTGGGGTCGGCGGAGACGAGGGCGGAGACCAGCCGCCTCCGCAGGAACTGGGCGGCCTGCACCTGGTCTCGTTGCGTCCACACGGGCGACCCCCGGCGAGCACTTGGCGTTGCGGTCAGGTGTCGGAATACTACTGAGCGGAAGGATCTTGTTCCCCACTCTTGCACCTCACAGGCCCGGGGACGGTGCGTGTCCGTGAACGTCTTGTCGACCACCAGTCGTATTCCCGACCTCCGTCCGGACTACGGAAGGCGCCTCCTCCCGGTGAGCGTCGGCCAGGTGGCGGTGTGGGAGGTCGCCGCGCTGTCCGTGCTCGCCTTCGGGTTCCCGTTCGACGCGCTGGGCGTCGCGGTGGTCGCGGTCGCCGTCCTCGCGGTGCTCGCGACCTCGGTGCGTTTCGGCGGGTTGTGCCTGTACCAGTGGGCGGTGGTCCACGTCAGGTTCCTGTCACGGCCGTCGAGGTCGGGGCAGGAGGCGGCCACCCCGCTCCTGGCGGTGCTCCCGCGTCTGGACCTCGCCACGCAGGTGGACAGGGCGGGGAATCCCGTGGGCGTGGTGAGTGTGGACCAGGGCGCGTCGCACAGCGCGGTGGTGCGCGTCGCGCCCTCCTCCCACCCCGATCCGCGCACGCTGGTTTCCTTGCTGCACAAGGCGTTTGAGCGGGCGGACGTCCGGCTGGCGAGCGCGCAGCTCGTGGTGTGGGCGGTTCCCGGTCCCCCGGACCCCCGGACGCACGCCGTCACGCCGATCCGGGTGCACTGGTTGGCGTTGCGCTACCGGACCGGGGACGACCCGTCGGCCGCGCTCGCGCGGGGCGACGGCGAGACCGGCGCGCGGAAGGCCGTGTCCGCCGCCGCGCTCCGGTTGGTCAACGACCTGGCGGAGGCCGGTCACGCCGGTTCGGTGTTGGACACGCTCGAACTGCACCAGGACCTTCTCGTGGCGTTGGGCTCCAACCCCGACTCGGCGCACGGCGGCCACGGCCGGCACAGGGTCGAGGAGACCTGGCGGCACTGGTCGGTCGGCTGGCTCCGGCACGTGTGCCTGGTGCCGAAGCGGGGGGCCGACCTGACCTCCGTCCTCGGGTGGTGCGCGCCAGGGGCCGTGCTCACCTGCACCTCCTACACGGTGGACCGCACGTCGAGGGGTCAGGTCCGGCGGCGTGCCGCGATCCGCGTCGCCATCCCCCGTGACCGCCCGTGGGACGGCCGCACGTTCGCCGCCGCGCCTCCTGAGGTGCCGTTGCGTCCGGTCACGGGACGGCACGGGGAGCACGTCGTCGCGACCCTCCCCCTCGCGCTCTGATCCCTCGTTCCCTCAGCGGAGCCTCGCCGACGGACGCTGTGACGAGCGGAGGCGGCGAACCGGCGGAGTCGAGATCGACCACGGTCAGCTCTACGTCTACTCCCGTGCCCCGTGGGACGAGGACCCCAGAGCGACGCGGTGCTGCGGGCGCTCGACGACGCGCGACGGTCCGGCAGGTGGGTCGGTGTCGATGCCGGACTGGTTGATCTCGTCGTCCCGTTCCGGAAGAGCTTCGGCGCCCCGATGCGGGTCGAGGTGTGGGCTGATGAGCCTCCGTCGGACGACGGCTGGGACCACGTCGTCGATGTCGATCTCGACGTGCGCGACGGTCTGCTGGTGTTCGAGCCCTCCGGCGGGTTCACGCCGACCCGGTGCGAGGGGCGGGTGTCGTCGGGGTGCTACCGCGCTCGCGTCTCGGGGCGCGGTTATTCGGCGGCGGCTCAGGGCGCCGAAGGGATGGACTCCTACCGGATCCGTCTCTGGCCCCGTGTCCGCACGGCGTCGCCGGTGCTTCGCGGGAGCTGGCCTGGTTGGGCGAGTGTCCCCTGACCCGGAGGCGCGGGAGCGCGGTGGGACGGGAACAGGCGGGGTGGCCGACCGCGCGTCTGACCACCCCGCCTCGTGACCCCGCCACCCGTCAGCCCTGCCCTGACGGGACCGCGAGGATGTGACTGGTCCCCGGCGAGCCTCCCGCCTTCCGTCACCGGTCCCGCTCCGGTTCGGGACGATCCGGTCTGGCTCGCTGGCACCAGCCTGGCAGAGCGGGCAGGGGTCGCGCCCTGGTCGAAAGTCCCTACCTCGCGTCCGGAGGTCCCGGGACCTTCCGGGCACTTCGCCTCGGGGACGACGGAGGCCGACGACCACGGCCCGACCGGGCCAGTTCGTCCAGGTGTCGCCGCAGGACGGCGCGCATCGTCCGGGGCGTGACCCGCTCGGGGTGCAGGACCGCGTGGAGCGTCAGCCCGTCGAGCAGGGCGGTCAGCCGCTGGGTTTCCAACGGGATGTCGAGGTCGGAGGGGAGGCCACCGGCCCGACGCGCCTCGGTCAGGACGCGCCGGACGACCGTGCGGATGCCCTCGTCCATCTCCTCGGCGAAGGGGCGCAGCCTGGGGCGGGTCCGCGCGGCGGTGGTGAAGGTGAGCCAGAGCACGGCCTCCTCCCGCCGCGACTCGTCGAGCGGGAGCAGCTCCCCCAACAACCGTTCGGCCGCGTCACGCCGGTGGGCGCTGGTCTGGCCGGGTTCCGGGTTCAGCAGGCGCTCGGCGTGGGCGAGGACGCGCTCGCTGACGCGACGGCCCAGCTCGCGCATCGCGAAGATCATGAGATCGGCGTGGTCGCTGAAGTAGTGGCGCACCGAGCCGATGGCCAGCCCCGCCTCGTCGGCGACGTTGCGGAGCGAGGCGTGTTCGAGGCCGTCGCGGGCGCTGACCCGGAAGACGGCGTCGGCCACGGCGCGGCGGCGGGCCTCGGGGTCGACGATCTTCGGCACCTTGTCTTTATAGCACGCCCACGCTAAATTCTTTTTTAGCATGGTCAAGCTACAAACGGGGGGACGACATGAGCGGTCCGGCGTTGGCGGTGCTGATCGCCGTCGTGGCGGTCGCGGTGGTGGTGAGGCGCCTGCGCGGCGAACCGCTCAACCTGCGGGACCTGGTGGTGCCGCCGCTGGTGCTCACCGCGCTGGGCCTGTGGGCGCTCCGGCACGTCGAGGACCTCACCCCGACCGACGTGGTGTGGGTGGCGGCGGGCTCCCTGCTCGGGATGGCGCTGGGCGCGGTTCGCGCCACGACCATCCAGGTCTTCACCAGGGACGGCGTGCTGTGGCAGCGCTACACGGGGTGGACGTTCCTGGTCATCGTCGGCTCGCTGGTGGTCATGGCCGGCTTCGGCTTCCTCGCGGTCGCGATGGGGATGCACGAGGCCGCGCGCCCGATCCAGCTCTCCGTCGGGGTCGGCTTCCTCGGCGAGTCCCTGGTCATGGTCCGCAAAGGCATGGCAACGGGTATCCCCTTCGCCCCCGAGAGGCGTCACCGCTGACCGACGGTCCGCCCCACCGTCTCCCCAGCTCCCCCACCCCGGCCCTCAACCGCGACCACGGCGGCCGCCCCGCCGAGGAGCCCGAGCCTCGCATGCGGCGACCCGGGACATAGGGTCGCCTGGCAGCCGGATCTTGGATGCGAGGAGAGGACCGCATGAGCACCAGCTACCGCATGCCGGGAGCGGCGGTGACCGACCACACGTTCACCGTCCCGCTCGACCACGCCGACCCCTCGGGGCCGACGATCGAGCTGTTCGCGCGGGAGCTGGTGGACCCCACGCGGGCCTCGGAGGAGCTGCCGTGGCTGCTCTACCTCCAGGGCGGCCCCGGCGGCAAGGCGCCGAGGCCGACCGACGTGGCGGGCGGCTGGCTCGGCCACGCCCTGAAGACCCACCGGGTCCTGTTGCTGGACCAGCGGGGAACGGGGCGCAGCACGCCGGTGACCTCCCGCACGGCCTCCGCGCTCTCCGGTCGCGAGCTGGCGGACAGACTCGCGTTCTTCCGCGCCGACTCGATCGTCGCCGACGCCGAACTGGTCCGGCGGCGGCTCTGCGGGGACGAGCCGTGGGAGACGCTGGGGCAGAGCTTCGGCGGGTTCATCACCCTCACCTACCTCTCGCAGGCCCCGGAGGGGTTGCGCGCCTGCTACGTCACCGGTGGCCTCTCCGGGCTGGAGACGACCGCCGACGACGTCTACGCCCTCACCTACCCGAAGGTGCGGGAGAAGGTGACCGCCTACTACTCCCGCTACCCCGGCGACCGCGAGCGGGTCCGGCGGATCGCGGACCTGCTCGACCGCGAGACCGTCCTGCTGCCCGACGGCGACCGGCTCACGGTGCGGCGGCTGCGCGTCCTCGGCCAGATGCTGGGCATGGGCGACGGCTTCGAGCGCCTGCACTGGCTGCTGGACGAGGCGATCCACGGCGACGCGCTCTCGCCGGCCTTCCTCCAGCAGGTCATGAACCTGACCGGCTTCGTGGAGAACCCGCTGTACGCGGTGCTCCAGGAGTCGATCTACGCGCAGGGCGGCGCGACCGCGTGGGCCGCCGCCCGCGCCATGGACGCCTTCCCCGAGTTCGCCGAGGACGCCGACCCGCTGCTGTTCACCGGCGAGATGATGTACCCCTGGATGTTCGAGGAGATCGCCGGCCTGCGGCCGTTCGCCGAGGCGGTGGGGCTGCTGGCCGAGCGCGCCGACTGGCCCCCGCTGTACGACCCGGCCCGGCTGGCCGCCAACGAGGTGCCGGTGGCGGCGGCGGTCTACCACGACGACATGTACGTGCCCGTCGAGATCTCGTTGGCCACCGCACGGTCGGTCGGCGCGCTGCGCGCCTGGATCACCAACGAGTGGGAGCACGACGGCGTGCGCGCGTCCGGTGACCGCGTGTTGTCCCGGCTGATGGACATGGCCGCCGGTCGAGTCTGACCCTCGCCACCCCGCGACGATCGCGGCTCGCCGGTGCCGTGGAAGCACCGGCGAGCCGCGACCACACGTCAGCCGCTATCACCGCGTCAGCAGTGATCACCGTGTCCCGTGATCACCGTGTGCCGTGATCACCGTGTCCCGTGATCACCGTGTCAGGCCCGGTGTTCCTCGGTCGCGAGCCGTTCCAGATGGGCGAGGGCCAGCTCGGCCATGGCCGGGACGCGTCGGCGCAGGCCGCCAGCTCGTAGTGGCGGCCACGGATCGCCTTGATCAGCTCGGGAGGAGCGCCGGCTCACGCCGTCCGGCAGGCCGAGCGCCTCCCTGACCTGCGGGCTGACCGGGATCGACTTCAGGGTGCGGGGGAAGACCCCGCCGCCCTTGCTGATCTTGCTCCGGTCGTGGTCGTCCCACGAGGAGCGCGGCAGCTCGACCAGGCGCTTGCGCTCCCGGAACGACACCGAGGGGTTCGGGTCGGGGTCGAGGAACACGTGCCGGTGGTCGAACGCCGCGACCGGAGGTCCGCACCAGCTCCATCGGCGAGATCTGGTGCTGGAACCGCTTGCGGACCAGCACGAGCAGTTCCATACCCATCAGGGAGTCCACGCCCCGCTCGTCGAGGGACTTCGTCCGGTCGATCCGTTGTGTGTGTTGGGGGGAGAGGGAAAGCGGCACCCGGGGTCGCGCGCGGCCGGCCGCGCCTCGACCTCGTCGGTGGACGGCCGGGTGGTCGGCAGGTGCACCGCCAGTCCGGTCACCCGCGAGCACGGGGTGGTTCCCATCATGATCACCATCCACAGTGGACAGTGCGGCCGTGGTGGCGCTCCCGGCTCCGCTGGGCGGACAGGTCCTCGCCCGCGCGGGTCTCCGGTCTCGCGGCACGGCGTCCCCGCCGCCCGCCGGCCAGCCCGCCGCCCTGAAGCTCCCTCCCCCGGCCCCGTGCCCCGCCATGTCCGGCCTCCCCGCCCGACAGCGACCAAATGCCCACCCTGACTGGTCCGACCAGGTGAGCCCGACCGGTTCACCCCGCCGTCGGCGCGTCGATCACCATCCGGTCCGGGGAATAGCGCGGCCGGCGCGCGGAGTTCGAGATCACATGAGGTTTGGCATCTCGACGTTCGTGACCGACGAGAGCATCCGACCCGACGTGCTGGGCCGCGCGCTGGAAGACCGGGGATTCGACGCGGTGTTCCTGGCCGAGCACTCCCACATCCCCGTGGGCACCCGGTATCCGGACGGCAGGGAGCTGGAGCGGGTGTACTACCGCACCCTGGACCCGTTCGTCGCGCTGACGGCCGCCGCGGCCACGACCGAACGGCTGCTGCTGGGCACCGGCATCGCCCTGCTGCCGCAGCGGGACGTCATCCACACCGCCAAGGAGGTCGCCAGTCTCGACCTGCTCTCCGGCGGCCGGGTGATCCTCGCCGTCGGCGCGGGCTGGAACCGCGAGGAGATGCGCAACCACGGTGTCGACCCGGGCACCCGGGGCCGCCGGATGGACGAGCAGCTCGCCGCGCTCAAGCTGATCTGGACCCAGGAGGAGGCCGAGTTCCACGGCGAGCACGTGGACTTCTCCCCACTGACCATGTGGCCCAAGCCCGTCCAGAAGCCGCACCCGCCCCTCTACGTCGGCGGCAACAGCAAGGCGGCCCTGGCCCGGGTGGCCGCGCACGGCGACGGCTGGTTCCCGACGGAGCTGGCTCCCGACGAGATCGGCCGGGTGCGCGAGTGGCTGGCCGAGCGGGGCAGGACCGGCGTCGTGATCAACGTCGTCGCCGACCCGGACGACCCGTCGTCGGTGGACGCGTACGTGGCGGCCGGCGCGGACCGGGTGACCTTCCACCTGACGACCCTGCCGGAGTCCGACGGGCTCCGGAGGCTGGACGCCCTCGCGGACGTGATCGCCCGCTACCAGGACTGAGCCCGGAGGGACACGGCTCGCGTCCCAAGCCCGGCTCCCCGCGGTTCGCTCGCGACGCCGGTCGCCCCGCGCGTCTCACGGTTCCCGGTCCGGACGCCGTCGCCGCCCGGTGTCCGGACCACGCCGTGCCCGCCCATGACCCCCGGTGTCACGGGGCCGGGGTGATCCGGCATCCCTCCAGCGCGGTCACCAGGATCGCCTTCGCGCCGATGGCCTCCAGCTCGTCCATGACGCGTTGCGCCTCGTCCCTGCGGACCAGGGACCGCACCGCCACCCACCCCCGGTCGGCCATCGGGGAGATCGTCGGCGACTCGATGCCGGGCGTGAGCGCGCACGCCCGATCGAGCACGGCCTTCGGGCAGTTGTAGTCCATGACCGCGTACAGCCGGGAGTCCAGCACGCCGCGCAGCCGACGGGTCAGCGCCTGGATGGCGACGGCCTGGTCGTCGGTGTAGGCCCGCCGGGTGCTCTGGATGAGGATCGCCTGCGACCGCATCACCGGCTCGCCGAACGGGACGAGCCCGGCGCTGCGCAACGACTCCCCGGTCTCCACGACGTCGGCGATGGCGTCGGCGACGCCGAGTTCGATGGCGTTCTCCACCGCGCCGTCCAGCCGGATCAGCTCCACCCGCACGCCGTGGTCGGCGAGGTGCTTCTCGACCAGGACCGGGAAGCTGGTGGCGACCCGCCGGCCCTGCAACTCGGGGACGCTGGTGATGGTGCCGGGCGGGGCGGCGAACCGGAACTCCGACCGGGCGAAGCCCAGGTCGAGGATGGGCCGGGCCGGGGCGGCCGAGTTGGTCAGCAGGTCCAGCCCGGTGATGCCGACCTCCAGGTCGCCGGAGCCGACGTAGGTGGCGATGTCCTTGGGGCGCTGGAAGAAGAACGTGATGTCGTTGGCGGAGTCGGTGACGCGCAGTTCGCGGTTGCGGCGGTGGGCGCGGTAGCCGGCGTCGAGGAGCAGCTCGATCGCCTTCGCGCTCAGTGACCCTTTGTTGGGTACCGCTATACGCAGAGTCATGACCCCTAGTCTGGCAGATCCACATCGGACAGCCAGCCCAGTCCCTGACCAGGGAAGATCGCCGGCGGGCCGGTCCGACCGTCCCGAGGGCGGTCGCGGAACCCTGGACGGGTCGTCAGGCGCTGTCGCGCTCCCGGGTGGTGTCCGAGCGCGCGCCCGTGACGCCCCGACCGCCCCGACCGCCCCGGCTGCCCTGGCGGAGCCGGCGGAGGCTGACGAGCACACCGCCGAGGACCAGGACGATGCCCGCGATCTCCAACCAGGGCGGCGTCTTCCCGGTGGCGACGAAGACGTAGCAGAGCCCGGAGATGGTCTCGAAGACGATGAGCTGCCCCGCCACGGACACGGGGAGGAGCTGCGAGGCCCTGTTCCACAGCAGGGTGCCGCCCCAGGAGACGAGGAGCCCGAGCACGACGCTGCCGACCACGAGCGGCCACCAGGCGAGGTCGGCCGCCGAGCCGGCGGCGGCCACCCCGCGCCCCGACAACAACACCGGCGTCACGACCAGCGACAGCGCCAACGTCACGACACCGATCACCGTCGACCACTCCGCCGAGGAGATCCCGGGGTTGGCCTTGAGGAAGGTGGAGTTGGCCACCCCGAACCAGGTCCACAGCGCGAGCGCGGCCAGCGCGCAGGCGACGCCGAGGAGCTGGGCGGGCAGGGAGCGGGTCCCGACGCCCGACCAGTCGACCTCGACCGCGTTCACCACGACCAGTCCGCACGCGATCAGCACCAGGGGCAGGGCCAGCAGCCGGAACGGCACGTCGCGGTGCGACCAGTTCCCGTACAGCGCCACGGTGACCGGCAGCGTCCCGATGATCACCGCGACCACGGGCGCGCCCACCAGTTCGACGCCCTGGACGACGAGGAAGTAGTAGCCGATGTTGCCGGTCACCGCGAACAGCACCGCCCTGCCCCACACCGCGCGGGGATAGCGCAGCCTGTTCCCGGTGACCAGCGCGATGACCAGCGAGAGCAGGCCGTAGCACAGGTACCGGCCCACGGTGATCGCCACCGGGTTGAACTCCGCGAGCAGCACCGGGACCAGGAAGGCCAGCCCCCAGGTCATGTTCGCGGCGATCCCGACCACGACGCCCGCGGACGTCCTCGACGTGTCAGCGCTGACCACTGGTGTCTCCATGGCTGTCGGCCGTCACGGGACGGACAACGGTTCGCTGTCCCGGATGATCCTCCCGTTCCCCGTCAAGGCCTCCCGCAGCGGCCTCGGCAGGGCGAACATGTGCCGGTGGGTCTCCCAGTCGTAGGTCCGCGCCGCGCCCGGCTCCACCAGCGCCATCCTGCGGTGGAAGTCCTCGGCGGTCAGCGTCGCCGGGTCCACGCCGTCGGAGGCGACCACGAACGCCCACGGTATGCCGAACGCGGGCACCGAGACGGTGTACGCCGCCGCGTGCCGGAACACCGACCGCGCGGTGCGCAGCACGCTGGCGAGGAAGGTCGGGTCGAGGGGGTTGGCCGGCCCCGCCTGGGTGGCGAACACCCCGCCGTCGGCCAGAAGAGCGGACAGCTCGCCGTAGAACTCGGCGGTGAACATGCGCGGCACGTGGGTGCCGTCCACGGAGTCGGGCAGGTCGGCCAGGACCAGGTCGAACCGACCCGGCAGGGTCGACGCCACCTGACGCGGGTCACCGAACAGGACGCGGCAACGCGGGTCCGGCCGCGCGTCCCCGTGCATGTGCGGGAGGAACTCCACGGACCGCTCGTACAGCTCGCGGTCGACGTCGACCTGCACGACCTCACGCACCTCGGTCAGCGCGCGGATCCTCGGCAGCATCCCGCCGTTCGCCCCGCCGAGGCACAACACCCTCTCCGCGCGCGGCGCGTGGACGAAGGCGGGCAGCAGCAGCGCCTCGTGGTAGATCGCCTCGTCCGCCTCGGTGGACTGCACCCGGCCCTCGATCACCATTGCCCGGCCGTAGCCGCCGAGGCGCACGATCTCGTAGGACTGGACGGCGGTGCGGCCGTGCGCCAGCACCTCCACCACCTCGTGCACGTGCGCCTCGTGCCGCGTGATCGGTTCCACGACCTGTCGGGGGAACAGCCCGCTCATCCGTCCACCCGGGTCGCGGTCACCAGGACGTAGCCGAGCTTGCCCGCCTTGGTCACGGCGTTCTCGTGGTCGGCGAGGCGGGTGCTGGTCTCGAAGTACTGCTCCGAGGTCAACGCGACGATCTCGGTGCGCCGGCGCAGCCGCACCACGACGGAGCGGTCCTGCCAGTCGCGGAAGGTCGGGGTCAGGTCGCGGACCTCGTCGACCCGGAGGCCGGCCACGTCGAGGTGCTGGCGGTACTCCTCGACGGTGTTGACGGTCGGGCACGCCCATTCCTCGGTCAGCCGCCGCCACTCGTCGTCGGTGAGTTCCCCGGTGCGGACCCGTTCCATGAACGCCAGTCGCCCGCCCGGCCGCAGCAGGTCCCGGCACCGGGCGAACAGCCGGGACGGGTCGAAGTGGCAGAACGCGCCCGTCCCGTAGATCCCGTCGAACGGTTCGGGGAAGTCGTGGGTGTAGACGTTGCCGTTGACCAACGCGACCTGGTCGGCCAGGCCGGCCTCCGCGACCCGTTTGGCCGCCTTGCGCAGCGGGGTGGCGGAGACGTCGATCCCGGTCACGCGCCACCCGAACCGGGTGGCCAGCAACGTCGCCACGGGCGCGGTGCCGCAGCCCACGTCCAGCACTGACGACCCGTCCGGCAGGTCCATGGCCGCGCCCATGGCGACCAGTTCGGAGGCGCTGTTGTCGCTGAACTGCCCGATGTACTCCCCCGGCCCGAAGACCTCCGGGTACACCAGGTCGTGGACGACGTTGTTGCCGTCCATGTCGTTGTCGTAGAGCGCGGCCACCGCGTGGAAGTCCTCGGGGAAGGCCGCGAACCGGGAAGCGTTCATGGTGTGCTCCTGACGGACACCGCGAGTTCGACCGGCTCGTCCGCGTCCTCCGGCGCGGTCGCGAGCGTCTCCCTGACGTCCTTGGGCAGGTGGAACATGTGGTGGTGCGTCACCCCGTCGTAGAGCCGCGTCGATCCCCGCAGGGTGCGGGCGAGCTGGTTGTCGATCTGGTCGGCTGACCGGGCGAGCGGGTCGAACGGGGTGGTCGAGCCGATGACGTTGAGCCAGACGGTGCCGTAGGACTGGGTGTGCACCAGGTACGGGCGGCAGTGGCCGAACACCGCCCTGACGTTGCGGCAGATCCGCGCGGCCATGCCGCTCGACCGGGGTCCCGCCGAGCCGCACCACGACACGTAGAGGCCGGTGCCCGGGGTGAGCCGGGCGCGGACGGCGCGCAGCGCCTCGGGGCCGAACAAGCGGGCCGCGGGGCTGCCGGGGAACGGCTCGCTCAGGTCGTTGACGACGAGGTCGAACGGCTCGCCGCCCTCGGTCAGGTAGTCGAGCGCGTCCCGCACCCTGAGCGTGAACCGGGGGTCGGCGGCGTTGCTGGCCGCCGCGCTGTGCGGCAGGTGCTCCCTGGCGACGTCGAGCACGGTGGTGTCGATCTCCACCTGGACGACCTCGCCGACGCCGGGATAGGCGAGCAGCTCGCGCACGGCGCCGCCGGGACCCGCGCCGACGCACAGCACGCGGCGCGCGGAGCCGCCGAGCAGGGTCATGGCCGGGTGGACGAGGCTCTCGCTGTAGACGTACTCGTCGGCCTCGACGTGCTGGATGCGCCCGTCGAGGAACAGGCCCCGGCCGTAGCTCTCGGTCCGGCACACCTCGACGCGTTGGAACTCGCTCCGCGCGGTGTGGATCGTCTCGACGACCCGGTGGCAGTGCGCCTCGCCGGGGGCGATCTCCTCGAACGTCCAGACCTCGCCGTCGATGGAGATCACTGCCCCTCCCCGCCCCTCGCGCGGATCAGCCGGAGGTCGCCGTCCCCGCCGACGAGCACCTCGCACGGCGCGTCCTGGCCGAGGAACTGGGTGATCATCGAGAAGCTGTAGCTGCCGGCGTTGGCGAACACGAGCACGTCGTCCACGGCGAGCCTGGGCAACTGGGTGCCCCGCGCGAGGAAGTCGCGGGAGTAGGTGGTGGAGCCGACCACGTCGGTCGGCCGGTCGCTGTCCGGCCGGCCCTCGGCGGCGAGCAGGTCGACGCGGTGGAAGTCGCCGTAGAACAGCGACCGGGGCATGAGTGTGGCGCTGGCGTCCACGCAGGCGAGGAAGCGGTCCGGTCGTTCCTTGACGTCCAGCACGGATGTGCAGAACACGGCCGTGTCGCCGAACAGGGCACGGCCCGGCTCCAGGACCATCCTGATGTCCCGGCCCCGCCGGGCGGAGTACCGGGCGAACAGGTCGGAGATGCGGCGGTCGTACTCGGCGTAGTCGAAGTCCTCGGCCCCGTCGTCGGTGACGGGGAAGCCGCCGCCGAGGTCGACGTAGGTCAGGTCGGGGAACGCGTCGGACAGGTCGAGGGTGCGCTGGACGCCGGCCATCATGGTGTCCAGCGAGACGATGTTGGTGCCCAGGTAGACGTGGGTGCCGGTGATCGTGAGCCGGTACTTGTCCGCGACCGCGCGGATGTCGTCGAACTCGTGCTGGAGCACGCCGATGCGGCTCTCCGCGCCGATGAAGACGTTGCCGAGGGAGTTCTCGTCGATGTTCAGGCGGACCCCGCAGGAGCTGCCGGGCGCGACCTCGCCGAATAATCGGAGCTGGCTGACCGAGTCCAGGTTGATGGTCACCCCGAGGTGGGCCACCAGCTCCAGGTCCTCGCGACGGACGCCCGTGGACGTGTAGATGATCTCGTCGGGGGTGAAGCCGCAGGCCAGGGCGAGGCGGAGGTGGCGGACCGAGTTCACGAACACGCCGAGGCCGGCGTCGCGGACCAGGCGGAGCAGGTCCGGGTTGTTGTTCGCCATCGAGGCGAAGTGGACGGAGCGGTGCGGGTAGGTCAGCTCGGTGAACCGGGCGATGTTCCGTCGCAGGAGGGTTTCGTCGTAGACGTAACAGGGCGTGCCGTAGGTCCTGACCGCAGCGGAGATCACGTCACTGTTGAGCACTCTTCACCCCAGGGTTCGCCTCGGCGTCGGTGGAGACGCGACAGCGGTGACGGTGACGCGGGGAGGAGGACCGCCCGGCGGACGGGCGCGTCGCCGCCTGGTGGGCGCTTCCCTGGGTCACCAAATGATCATGGTTGACGATTCCTCACCTTTATAGCGGTGTATCACCGAGACGCAAGAGTGTGGATGTCCAAAGACACTCGTATGGAGCAAGGAGCCGACGCGGCGCGCAGACAAGCACGAGAAGCCGCTGGTCGGATAGCCTCGAACGGCGCAACATGCCACCTCCGTTCGAACGACACGCACACGTCCGACCGTGTCCCGCCCGAGTCATGGGAAACGGGAATCGATCGCGGCGCCCCGACGGGAAAAATCATCTGCCGAGGCGCGGGGACCAGAAATGATGAATGCGCCGAGCACGGGATTTCCGCCGTTTTCACGGCTACGACGTGTGGTGGCGCGGCAGTCATGCCCACGAGCGGTCCGATGATCCTCCCACCGGCTAGCGTGGGTGGATGACCGACACCGCGGCGCTGCTCGCCGCCTACGACACCCAACTGCGCGCGGCCGAGACGTCCCACCTCCCGCCAGGGGCGCGCGCCGAGGTCGACGGGCCGGTGGTGCGCGTCGTCGGGCAGCGCCCGCGCGGTTTCGTCACGGGCCCGCCCGACCTCGGCGTGGACGGCCCCGCGCTGGACGCCCTGATCGCCCGTCAGCGGGACTTCTTCGCCGCCAGGGGCGAGGCCGTGGAGTGGAAGACCCGGGGGCACGACCGGCCGGCCGACCTCCCCCGGCGCCTGGTCGCGGCGGGTTTCGTCGCGGAGCAGCGCGAGACCGTGCTCGTCGGCGAGGCCGAGCGCCTGGCGGAGGCGCCGTTGTCGCCGCCGGAGGGCGTCACCGTGCGGGAGGCGGTGAGCGCGTCCGACATGGAACGGATCGCCGAGACGGTCTCCGAGGTGTGGGCCGAGGACCGGAGCTGGCTGGCCGCCGAGCTGACGGACCGGGTGGTGAGGAACGGCGACGGGCGCACCGTCGTCGTGGTCGCGGAGGCGGCCGGCCGGGTCGTCTCGTCGGCCCGGCTGGAGTTCGAGCCCGGCACGGACTTCGCCGGCCTGTGGGGCGGGTCGACGTTGGCGGCGTGGCGGGGACGCGGCATCTACCGCGCCCTGGTGACCTACCGCGCCCGCCTCGCCGTGGCGCGGAAGACCCGCTACCTCCAGGTGGACGCCACCGAGGACAGCCGGCCCATCCTGGAGCGCATGGGTTTCGTCGCGGTCACGACGACCACCCCGTACGTCTGGACTCCCCCTCGGTAACCGCGTCAGCGTCGGGATGGCGCCGCCATCTGGTCACCGTCGCTGGGGCGGGGCGGGGCGGGGCGGGGCGGGGCCGGGGGCGGGGTGGACGGACGGGGGCAGGCCCGCGCGCTAATCGGACACAGTGGACATTCACCATCAGAACACGCTGTGATGTCCGTCTGTTCACCGACCGGTCGTCTCCGGGTCACGCGTTCGCCCGTTCCCGCACAGCATCGGGTGCGGTACTTCGCGGCGTCTTGACGTGTGTCGCAGCGTGTGTCGCAGGAGGTTGTCGATGGGTGTGCTGAGTGGGCCGCGACGGTGGGTCGCGCTGGGCGTCCTGGGAGCGACGGTGGCCGTGGGCGCGCCGTCCGCGCTCGCGCAGGGAGACCAGGAGCAGGGCCTCGCCGCCCAGGGTCGCGCTGAGCAGTCCTCTGTGGACCGAACCCACGACGTGCGCAGGGCCATCCAGGGCGGCAGGGCACGCAACGTGATCCTGTTCATCGGCGACGGCATGGGCGACTCCGAGATCACCATCGCCCGCAACTACGCCAAGGGCGCGGCCGGCCGACTGGCCATGGACGGCCTCCCACTCACCGGCGCCTACACCACCTACTCGGTCACCAAGGACGACCCGAGCAAGCCGGACTACGTCACCGACTCCGCCGCGTCCGGCACCGGCTGGGCCACCGGAAAGAAGACCTACAACGGGGCGATCTCGGTGGACGCGCACGGCAAGCCCTCCCCCACGATCCTGGAGCTGGCCAAGCGCGAGGGCTTCCGCACCGGCGACGTCACCACCGCCGAGGTGCAGGACGCCACCCCAGCCGTGCTGGGCGCCCACGTCGTGAACCGGGACTGCAAGGGCCCGGACGAGACCAGCAAGAAGTGCGCGGTCAACGCCAAGGAGAACGGCGGGGCCGGCTCCATCGCCGAGCAGCTCGTCCAGACCCGCCCCGACGTGCTCCTCGGCGGCGGCGCCAAGTACTTCCGGCAGACCGTCAAGGCCGGGCCGTTCGCCGGCAAGACCGTGCTGGACCAGGCCAGGACCGCCGACTACCAGGTCGTGACCGACGCCAACGGCCTGCGTGAGGCCCGCGGCGACAAGCCGGTGCTCGGCCTGTTCGCCGACGGCAACATGGCCGTCCAGTGGACCGGACCCGCCGCGAAGGTCGGCGGCACCTCCCCGTCGACCTGCCAGCCCAACCCGAAGCTCCCCGCCTCCCAGCCGAAGCTGGCCGACATGACCCGCAAGGCGCTGGACCTGCTCGACCGCAAGGGCAAGGACCACAAGGCGGGCAAGGGCTTCTTCCTCCAGGTCGAGGGCGCGAGCATCGACAAGCAGGACCACGCCGCCGACCCCTGCGGCCAGATCGGCGAGACCGTGGGCTTCGACGACGCCGTCGCCGTCGGCATGGCCTACGCCAGGAGCCACCCCGACACGCTGGTCATCGTGACCGCCGACCACGCGCACACCAGCCAGATCATCCCGAACGACGCCAAGAGCCCCGGCCAGACCGCCACGCTGGTCACGCACGACGGCGCGCCCATGACCATCAACTACGCCACCAACACCCCGGGCGAGTCCCAGGAGCACACCGGCACCCAGGTCCGCATCGCCGGCTACGGCCCGCAGGCCGCGAACGTCGTGGGCGTGACCGACCAGACCGACCTGTTCCGCACGGTGACCCGCGCGCTCGGCGTCCGTTGACCCCGGACCGACCACTCGCGGTGTCCCTCCCCCGCTCCGGCTGACCAGGCCGGACCGGTGCGGCCCCATCCCTCACACCCGAGGGATGGGGCCGCGCCCGTTCAGGAGCCGTCAGAGGCTCGCCGGCCGCCGCTCCCCAGCAGCTCCGACACGGTCGTGAACCGGTATCCCCGCTCGCGGAGCTGGTCGATCATCGGTCCCAGCGCCTCGCGGGTCCGCTTCCGCCCGGCATACATCGCGTGCAGCAGCACGATCGACCCGGGGCGCACGTGTTCCACGGTGTGGGCGGCGATCTCCTCGGCGCTGGGGTCCTCCCCGGGGTCGGAGTCCGGCTCCACGTCCCACATGACCGTCGTGCGCTGGTGCTCGGCCAGGTAGTGCGGCAGCGCCAGCAGCTTCTTGCCGTTGGGCGGGCGGAACAGGATCCTGCCCGTGTAGCCGGTCGCCCGGATGAGCGTGTCCGTGGACTCGATCTCCCTGGCCACCCAGCCCGGTGTCACGCCGATCATCCGCTCGTGTGAGTAGCTGTGGTTGCCGATCTCGTGCCCCGCCGTCGCGATCGCCCGCCCCAGGTCGGGGTGCGCCGCCAGGTCGCGGCCGATCAGGAAGAACGTCGCCGGCACCCGGCGGGCGGCCAGCGTGTCCAGGATCTCCCGGGTCCCCGCCGGGTCAGGGCCGTCGTCGAAGGTCAACGCGACCACCTTCTCCGTGGTGTCCACCCGGTCGACCAGCTCCCCGAAGAACTGGAACGTCCGCGAACGGGCGACCCGGAGCAGCGCGAACGCGGACACCAGCACCACGACGAGCGCCACGGCCACGCTGATCGTCCACACCCGGGCCCGCCGGGACCGCAGTAATCCGATCATGGGCAACACCCTGGCGGACCCGGCGCGGCCTCGCTCGTCCAGGGGGTCGATCGGGCCAGCGCGGTTCGACCACAACGCACCCGATCGGGTGATGGGTCCGGGCGGTGGCCCGATGAGGATCGGGGATGCGCCCCGCGCCGGGCCGGCGCGCACCTCGGTCGGCCCCGGCGTCCGGTGGGCCGGATCGCGCCGCCGGCCGGTGTGGCGCGGCGAGGTCGTGATCGACCCAACGGCCGCCCGTTCGCGGGGGCCGCGGTGGACGGGCTCGAAGAACCTGCTGCGGAGAAGGGACACGATGAACGACGGGCAGCGTGGCGTTCCCCCGCGACCGCGACCGCAACCCTCCCGACCACCGAGAACAGCATGGTCAGCAGGGTCAGCACGGTCAGCAGGGTCAGCACCGTCAGCGCGGCCCGTCGAGCCGAACGTCGAGCACACGGAGGAGATCCCGCCCGCCGTCCCCGGCTCGCGGCCCTGGAGGGGCGTGCCCGGCCCGGCGCCCCGTCGGCCCGAGCGGGCGCCCCGGCGGTCTGAGCCGGCGGACCACGCCGAGGGGGCGGATCGACCCGACCAGGAAGACGGGCTCGACCGGGACGGTCGGCCGGAACGGGCGCGGCGGGCGGCCCAGGCCGCCCGACGTCGGGGGCGCGTGCTGCTCCTCAGCGTGCGGACGGCCGTCGCCACGGCCTCGGTCGGCGTCCTGCTCGCCTGCGGGGTCGCGTGGAACGGTTACCAGGACCTCGCCGAGGGGCTGACCACCTCGGACGCCATCGGGTCCGACCACCGCGCGGCGCCGGGCGAGGCGGTCAACATCCTGTTGATCGGTCTGGACAGCCGCAAGGACCAGAACGGCGAGATGCTGCCGAAGGAGATCCTGGACAAGCTGCACGCCGGTGACGGGACGCAGGGCGGCTACAACACGAACACCCTGATCCTGATGCACATCCCGGCCGACGGCGGCAAGGCCAGGGCGTTCTCCATCCCCCGCGACGACTACGTCAGCTTCGTCGGCATCCCTGGGGAGGGCAAGGGCAAGATCAAGGAAGCGTACGGGCTGGCCAAGTACCACGAGGAGCAGAAGCTGGTCGCGCAGGGCGTGACCGACCGGCCCACGCTGGAGAAGCGGGGCAGGGAGGCGGGCCGCAAGGCGACCCTCGACGTGGTGCGCGAGCTGACCGGGGTCCGCATCGACCACTTCGCCGAGGTCAACCTGGCCGGCTTCTACGACCTCGCGACCGCCCTCAACGGGGTCGAGGTGTGTCTGAACAATCCCGTGCGGGACAGCTTCTCCGGCGCGGACTTCCCGGCCGGCCGGCAGACGCTGGACGGGGCGCAGGCCCTGGCGTTCGTGCGGCAGCGGCACAACCTGCCGAACAACGACCTGGACCGCACCCGTCGCCAGCAGGCGTTCCTGGCCTCGGTGGCGCACAAGTTCCGCGAGCAGGGCGTGCTCACCGACCCGGCCGCGCTGGGCCGACTGCTGGAGGTGGCGAAGAAGGACGTCGTCATCGACAAGGGGTGGGACCTGTTGGCCTTCGCCCAGCAGGCCCAGAACCTCTCCGGCGGCAACATGCAGTTCGAGACCCTGCCCATCGAGGGGTTCCGCACCATCAACGCGCAGGCCGTGAACCTGGTCGACCCCGACAAGATCAAGGCGATCGTGCGGGAGGCCTTCGGCGAGAAGGCCCCCGAGCCCTCCAAGGCGGACGAGTCGAACGACAGGCGCGCCGCGTCGACCACGGTCGACGTCCTCAACGCCTCCGGCGTGGACGGACTGGCCGCCACCGTCTCCTCCGCCCTGACCAAGCAGGGCTACCGGGCCGGCGACGTGCAGAACGCGCCCAACCGGTCCGGCTCGACGGTCCGCTACGGCGAGGGCGCGAAGACCGAGGCGGAGAAGATCGCCCAGACCCTGGGCGGGCTCCCCGTCGAGGCCGACCGGCAGGTGCCGGCCAACCGGGTCTGGGTGCTGCTCGGGACCGGCTTCCACATGCCGCACGCACTCGGGGCCGGCGCACCCGCCACCGTCGGCCCCGCCGCAGCCCAGCCCGGCGCGATGCCGGCTCCTGAAGGCATCTCACCCCGGGGCGCCAACCCCATCGAGATGGGCGGAATCCCCTGCGTCGACTGACCCACGCGGGCCAAACGACCGAGGGCGGGGGCCGACCGCCCCCGCCCTCGGTGCACACTCACAGTCAGCCCAGGTCGAGCCGACCAGTCTTCACCGTGTCGACGAACGCGGCGAACGCAGCCGGCGCGAACACCAACGCCGCACCGGCCGGGTTCTTCGAATCCCGCACCGCAGCAGCTTCTGTAGCAGCCGCAACCTCCACGCAGGCGTTCTTGTTTCCGCTGCGGCTGGACTTCCGCCATACCGCGCCACTCAGGTCCAGCTCAATCATCGCGCTCCCCTTCGCACCAGGACTGGGGCTCAAGGGCAGGCTACTGACAGCGACGTGCAGGTCTGCCCCCTGACAGCACCAACCCTGACGACTCTGGCTCTGACCACAGGGCTGACCGTCAGCACGTTGGCCGGCGCCGCCATCGCCGACCCGCTGCCCGCCACTCACCCCGGGGTCGCCCCGTCAGCACCGGCGAGGGCTGCTGTCGCGGCGGACTACTGCGGCTTCTGGACCGCCGGCCTGTACGCCTAGCGGAACCGCGCCCTGGATCCGGATCCGTGTCCGCTTCTGGTACGGCTGGGACCACCGCGACATCTCGGTCGCGCGAGGCACCACCAACCTCAGCAACCACCCCGAACTGCGAGGCGCGGGAATGATCACCAACGCCTGGTGCGTCGAACACTGCTGACAGCAGCCCACGACGGCGACCACCACGGACCTCGCGACCGGACCGGGTGGCCGCCGTCGCCGTGCCCTCCGGGCTTTCGCATCCGCCGCAGGCCACAGTGAAGGCCCGCTGCTTCCGGACTGCGTGGGGGACCGCGCACCCATCCACCAGCTATCGGTAACAATGGGTGACACGCCTTCGGGGCGTCAACGGCGTCCTCACCACCCTCTACCCCGTCACCGTCGCCCCCGACATCCTGCGGAAGGCAGCCGAGTCCATCGAGAATGTTCGCAGCGGTCCCGGGGGCACCCCGCATCTGGAGGCCAACTGCATCACCTACGACGGTCAGAACGTCCAGTTGCGTCATGGCTGCGACGGCCGCTGGTATCCCTACACCCGCCTCGCCAACGGGTGGGCACCAGCGCC
>NZ_JAMTCP010000016.1 GCF_024171885.1 Streptoalloteichus tenebrarius
TGCTTCTCCTCGGGGTCGTCTCGTGTGGTGAAGCGATGAGTGGGACGCCGAACGCTGCGTCAACTGTTGCCACGCGGGCCGGTTCTTCGGGTGATCCCAGTGAGGCGGAACGGAGTGGTGTTCCTCAGGTCAGGAACCCGAAGAGGTTGCGGGGGAGTGATCCGTGCGCGCTGCTGACCCCGGCTCAGCTCACCGCGCTTGGACTGCCGTCGGCTTCGAAGCCCGGGTACGAGCAGAACTTCGATGAGGCGCAGTGCACCTGGTCAGATGATATTCGAGTGGTTCTGGGGCTGGACACGAAGCGCCGCGGCCTCACCGAGTATTACGTGCGGCAGAAGTCGTACGACAACATCAAGAGTAGCCAGGTGGCCGGCTATCCGGCTCTCTGGACCGACTTCACGAATGTTCGATGTTCACTTGTGGTTGGTGTCGCTGATGACCAGGTGCTGATCGTCCATGTGGGGTCGATCGTGTCTCGGAGCAGGGCTCAGGGCAACACGTGCGGCTACGGGGAGACGGTCGCGGCCGAAGTGTTGAAGAACCTTCCTCCTGGGTAAGCGAGTCTGGGGATGAGCGGAACCTCTCGGCAGGCCTGCGGTCGCTCCCGCTTCGGCGGGAAGCGCTTCTCTTGGGTGGGAACGGCTCGTCTGCCTCTCGGCAGTGCCGTTCGGTGCGGTAGAGAGAAGGCCCGGTCCGCTGGTGTTGGTGGGTGCCCGGCCCTGCGTCACCCACGCTGGTGTCCGTTGCGATTCGCCGACCGCCGTCGCCGACGACCAGACTCTGTTGATCCAGTACTCCGACAACGTCAGACCGAAACTTGAGCACAAGGACACCTGTGTTCGCCGAGCGCGTCGCGGCCGAGGTGTTGAGGAACCTGCCGGCGGGTGGATGAGGGGGTTGAGGACATGGGCGGAATGACGTCCGGGACGAACTGGGACGCGATCAGCCATCCGACGCTGCACAACTGGTTCACGACCGGGTCGAGCGAGTCCGTCGCGAACTCGGTGCAGACATGGCAGCAGGGCATCGGCACGCAGTTCGACAAGGTGAGTCACCTGATCGACGGCGCGTTGCGGGACACCGACGCGGTGTGGGAGGGCGGCGCCGCCGAGGCGATGAAGAGCGGCGTCTCCCCGCTCGCCCAGTTCGCCAGGGACGCCAAGGACGTCTCCACCAAGGTGGGGGAAGGCGCGGCCGAGCTGGCGCGCTCCTACGACGACATCAAGGCCAAGATGCCGGCTCCGGTGCAGGTCACCACGACGGACAACGCGCTGGAGCGCGGGCTGTCGCACCTGTTCGGGATGAAGACCGACAAGGAGAGGCAGGAGGAGTCGGCGCGTCAGGCCGAGGACCGGGCGCGGGACCTGGCGAAGGCCTACGACAGCAACGTCACGACGACGATGGCCGGGCTTCCGGTGTTCGTCCCCGCGCCGATCGTGGCCACCGACGTGGGCGGGTCCGGTGGCGGGGCCCGCAGCACCACGACCGGGATCACCTCGGCGCAGACGATGGTGTCGTCCCTGCGTCCTGGCGTGGAGTACAACCCGATCAGCCCGGCCGGCGCCTCGACGAGCACCACGGCGGCGGGCGCGGGTCCGGCGGGCACCCCGAGTGGCCCGGTGGGCCCCAACTCCGGCAACCCCGGCCAGTCGGGTGGTCGCCTCTCCGTCCCGACGCCGCCACCGTCGACCCCGACCAATGGTCCGGGGCCGAACACCGGCAGGACCGCCGGGGGCGTCAACCCGCCCAAGCCTCCCTCGACCGGCACGGCGGGAACCACTCCGCCGAACCCGGCGGGAGGCAGTAGGCCGACGGGTGGACGGATCACCAGCATCCTGAATCCCGGTCTCACGCCCAGCGGGCCCGAGACGAGGACGAGCGCACCGCGTCCCCTGTCGGGACCGCCCTCCAGTGGGCCGGGTGCTCCTGGTGCCCGCCCGCCAGCGGTGGGTGCTCCTGGTACGCGCCCGCCGGCGGTGGGTGGTTCCGGGGGTCCCGGTGGCGGCCCTGGCGCACCACGCGGTGGCGCGGGGCTGGCCACCGGTGGCGGTCCAGGAGCGGGGGGCGGTGCCCCCGCCGCCGGTGCGGGCCCGCGTGGTCCGCTCGGCCCGGGTGGGATGTCTGGGGCGGCCGTCGCACCGAGCGGCCCGGTGCCGCCGCCGCCGGCGATGGGGCCTGCTGGAGGCCGTGGCCCCGCTGGTGTCGGGGGCATGGCCCCGATGGCGGGAGCCGCCGGGGGGCGGCGCGAGGAGGACAAGGAGCGCCACTCCAACTACCTCCAGGAGACCGACGACATCTGGGGCAGCGGGGAGCAGGTCGCCCCGTCGGTCATTGGGGACCTCGACACCCGGCCCTGAGCCTCGAAGGACGCGGGGTGCGGAGGGGCCACACGCGCCGAGTGGCCCCTCCGCACCTGCTCGCGAACAGTCACCCAGCTACAAGAGTGATGTAGTAGGGGGACCCCCCACTTCAAACGTCTCATGTGGGTCCGACAGAAACCGGGTGCTGGGCGGCCACCGACCGGGTGGTGGGCGCGAATCCCACGGCCGGGTGAGCGTGGGAGGAGCGGACCCCGGCGGGCCGTCGGGACGGGGCCGGTCACGCTGGTCACCCCGGGCCGCTTAGGGTTGCCGCGTGGCTTCGCTCGCCGACTACCCGCAGATCGCCGCCGGCAAGGTCCGCCAGCTCCACGCCGTGGACGACCAGCACCTGCTGCTGGTCGCCTCGGACCGGATCTCGGCCTACGACCACGTGTTGCCCACGCCCATCCCGGACAAGGGCCGGGTGCTCACCGCGATGAGCGTGTTCTGGTTCGAGCTGCTCGCCGACGTCGTGCCCAACCACCTGGTGGCGTGGGACGACGAGCGCATCCCGGACGAGGTGCGCGGGCGCGCGTTGCTGGTGCGGCGTCTGGAGATGCTGCCGGTGGAGTGCGTCGCGCGGGGCTATCTCACCGGCTCGGGGCTCGCCGACTACCGCCGGACGGGCACGGTGTGCGGGATCGAGCTGCCGCCGGGGTTGGGGGAGGCCGACCGGCTGCCGGAGCCGATCTTCACGCCGGCCACGAAGGCCGAGATCGGCGCGCACGACGAGAACGTCAGCTTCGACGCCGTGGCGGCGACGGTGGGCGGGGAGCGCGCGGAGCGGCTGCGGGAGCTGACCCTGCGGATCTACTCGCGCGCGGCCGAGCACGCCGCCGGGCGCGGTGTGCTGCTGGCCGACACCAAGTTCGAGTTCGGCGCCACGCCGGACGGCGAGCTGGTGCTGGCCGACGAGGTGCTGACCCCGGACTCGTCGCGGTTCTGGCCAGCCGACGGCTACCAGCCCGGCCGGGTGCAGCCGTCGTTCGACAAGCAGTACGTGCGGGACTGGTTGACCTCTCCCGCGTCCGGCTGGGACCGGGCGTCCGACACGCCGCCGCCGGCTCTGCCGGACGACGTGGTCGCCGCGACCAGGGCGCGTTACGTCGAGGCCTACGAGCGGCTCTCCGGCCGGTCGCTGGCCGACTGGCCCGCCCCGAGGGGCTGACGGCCGCCCCCGAGGGCCTGACGACCGGTCGGCCCCGGGGACCCCGGCCATCGGAGTTCGCCGGATCGGTGGTCTCCGGTCACCCGCCCGCCAGGCCACCTTCACCGGGGTGCGGCGTCATGAGGACGTGCCCAGCAGGCTCGTGGTCTCACTGTCCGGCATCTCGGGCCGGACGGTGCGGCACTGCGCGGAGCTGGCGGCGGACCTCGACCGGCGCGGGGTTCCGCTCTCGTTGCTGCTGACGCCCCGCCCCACCCACGGCGGCCGGCTCGACGCCGGCGCGCCGGTGCTGCGCTGGGTGCGCCTGCGCCAGTCGACCGGGGACGCCCTGGTCCTCCACGGTTTCGCGCATCCTGACCTGCCGGGCGCCGGCTGGGTGGCGGGCGCCCGGCTGTGGCGTCGCGCCGAGTTCTCCGCGCTGCCCACGCACGAGGCCGGCCTGCGGTTGCTCGCGGCCAGGGCCGCGTTGGAGCGCCTGGAGTTGCGGACGGACTGTTTCGCGCCGCCCCGCTGGATCGCCTCGCCGGGCACGCGCACCGCGTTGCGCCGGCACGGTTTCGCCGTCTGCGCGGAGGGCGCCGCCGTGCGCGACCTCCGCGCGGACGTCGTCCACCGGGGACGAGTCCACGGCGTCGGCCGGGGTGACGTGGCCGAACCCTGGTGGTGTTGGGCGCTGGTGACGGGGGTGGCGCGGGCGGCCCGGCGCGGCGGCCTCGTGCGGCTCGCCATCGACGCCGTGGACCTGGCGCGGCCGGGGCCGAGGCAGGCGGTGCTGGACGCGGTCGACATCGCGCTGCACCACGGCGCGGAGCCGATGACCTACGCGAGTTTCGTCAGCGCGGCTCGGCAGGACCCGCCAGTGGTTGGTGAGGCCGGTCGACGTCGCTGAGCGGGCCACCCCGCCGGCCCAGGACGGGGTGGGTGTCAGGCCTCGTTCACACCTCGGTGAGTTCGCCCCTGCGGAGCACCCGCACCTCGGTCCCCTCCGGGGCGAGGTTCTGGAACAGGGTGTGGTGGAGCTGCGGCGAGGCCAGCACGGCCTCGTGGATCGGGACCGCGACCCTCGGTCGGACGGCCCGCAGGTAGTCGACGGCCTCGGACGCCTTCAGCCACGGCGCGCCCGTCGGCAGCGCGAGCACGTCCACCGGTCGGTGCGGCAGGACGAACGAGTCCCCCGGGTGCAGGAACGCGCCGTGACCAACGAGGTAACCCACATTAGGGATGTTGGGCAGGTCTGGATGGATGACCGCGTGATCGCCGCCCACCACCTCGACCGGGACGCCGCCCAGCGAGAGGGTGTCGCCGGGGCGCGCCGTTCGGCAGGACAGACCACGGGCGTTGATCTGTTCGGCGGACCCGGGGTCCGCGACCACCGCCGCGTCCGGGTTGCCCGCGACCAGCGCCGGCAGGCGGTCGAGGTCGAGGTGGTCGTGGTGCTGGTGCGTGAACAGGATCGCGTCCAGCCCGCGCACCGTCTCGAACCCGCTGGCCAGCGTGCCGGGATCGAGCAGCAGCCGGGCCGACCCGGTCTCCAGCAGCACACAGGCGTGTCCGAAGTGGACGATCCGCATCCCTGCCTCCTCCCTGCCCCGGGGCCGTTGCCCCGATCCTGGCATCCGGCCCCCGGTGTGCGCACCGAGTGGTACGCCACCCGCACGGTGGAGCAAGTCCCAACCATCGGCGGGTGACGGCAGTCACTCTCCGCCAGCAAGATCGCCCTGTGTGTTCCCCTGCTCACACGGAGAGGTGATCTCGTGCGGACATCGTTACGGCTGATCGTCACCGCCCTGCTCGGTGCGGCCCCGGTGCTCGCCGCCTCGGCGGTGGCCCTGCCGCACGTCGAGGCCGACGTCGCGCCGACCGCCGCGGTGGCCCAGTCCCGGGCCCAGGCCACCGAGGAGGTCGGCACCGAGGAGGCCGTGTCGGCCCGACTCGCCGACGGCGCCGCCAGCACCACCATCCGGCGCCCCGGCGCCTGGTACGTGAAGGTCCACCTGTCCGACCTGCGCCTGCGCCCGGGCGAGGTGGTCACCGTGGCCAACCCCGACCGGACCGAGGTCCACACGTACTCGGCCGACCCCCGCCACGCCCGCCCCGGCGACTCCCCCGCCAGCCCCGACGGCGACGGCTTCTGGGCGATGTCCATCACCGGCGACACCGCCGTGGTGAGCCTGGGCGCCCGCGACGGCGCGGCCCCGAGCGCGGCCAGCCGCGTCGCCGTGGACCGCATCACCCGGGGCTACACCGACGAGGAGATCGCGAACCGGCGTTCCTTCCAGGTGTTCAGCATCTGCGGGAACAACAACTACAAGGACGCCGTCTGCTACAAGTCCAGCAACCCCAAGGAGTTCAGCAAGACCCCCGCGGTGGCCCGGCTGCTGATGAACGGGAGCACGCTGTGCACCGGGTGGCGGGTCGGCGCCAAGAACCGGATGTTGACCAACAACCACTGCTTCGCCGACACCGCGACCGCCAAGAAGACCGAGGTCTGGTTCAACTACCAGTGCCCCACCTGCGGCGGGACCTCCAGCGGGCCGGTGACCAAGGTGCTGGCCAACTCGGTCCTCAAGACCAGCTCGGCGCTCGACTACACCCTGTTCGACGTGCAGAACTTCTCGACCATCGGCTCGTTCGGCTACCTCGAGCTGGACGCGAGGGTGCCGGCGGTCGGCGAGGAGATGTACATCGTGCAGCACCCCGGCGGGAAGCTGAAGAAGCTCGCCCTCACCGACGACCAGTCCCCGTCGGGCAACTGCCAGGTCAAGGCGGTCAAGGTGGACGGCAGCTCCCGGCAGGCCGACATCTCCTACATGTGTGACACCGAGGGCGGGTCGTCCGGCTCGCCGGTGCTGTCGCGCAGGACGCACAAGGTGATCGGCCTGCACCACTTCGGCGGCTGCCCGAACCAGGGCGTCCGCATCGACCTGGTGGCCGCGCAGATCGGCTCGCTGCTGTAACACCAGACCGGTTGGGTGAAACCGGATCGGCCCGGTGGTCGACCGCGAGGGGCGTCAGCGAGGGCGACGCTCGGCGGTCGGCCACCGGGCCGTCCCACGCCCGGGCGCGGGTTTCCGGCTCCCGCCCCCCGACGGCGCCGCTGATCAGGAGGCGGCGGCGACGGGCTCGGCGCCCAGCAGCCGGACAGGACCCGAACATGACGAGGCCCCACCGGTCGGGGGGCTTCCCGGCAGGGCCTCGTCTCGGTGAGCTCGTCGCTCGCCGTCATCACGGCCGCGCGTCCCCCAGAGATCCACGACCTCCGGCTCGTGCGTCCGATCGGAGGATCGCGTGGACGGCGGCCCGCCGTTACCGCGGCGTACCGCTGTCATCCATTTGGGCCAAAGATCATCGTTCAGTCAAGAGCCGAAAGGATTTCGTTTTCTTCTGCCACCGTCAGGCCCGCCTTCCTCGGCCTGTCCCACCCCAGCGCCCGCTCGTCCTCCAGCGCCGCCGCGACCGTGTCCGCCAGCGGACGGGGCCGCAGGCCGGCCGCGAGCGCCGGCCCGGCGTCGTGGGCCGTCATGCCGTACATCTCCCGCGGCAGCCACAACGGCAACGACCTCGGCCCCGACCACGGCTGGACCCCGGCCTCGGCCAGCTTCTCCGGGGACACGGGAACCAGCTCCACATCGTCCGGCGCCACCAGCTCGGCGATCTCCCCGAGCAGCTCGGGCAGCGGCCGCGCCGGCCCGATCCCGTCGAACGTGCCGACCAGCCGGCCCTCGGCGGCGTCCACGATCCAGTCAGCCAGGTCCCTGACGTCGACGTGCTGCGTCGGCTGGTCGGGGACGTCGGGGACGACCACCCTGCCCCCGCGCGACATCCGCGCCGGCCAGTAGCCGAACCGGTCGTACCCGTCCCCCGGCCCCGTGATCAGGCCAGGACGCACCACGAACGCGCGGTCCCCGAGCCGGTCCCGCACCGCGTTCTCACTGGCGACCTTGACCCGCCCGTACAGCTCCGGCTCCGTGAGACGACGCTCGACCGGCACCTCCTCGGTGAGCGGTTCGTGCAACGGCGCGTCGACCGACAGCCCGACCCGCGAGGCGTCCGCGTAGGCGCTGACCGAGGACACGAACGTCCAGTGCCCCGCCCGGTCCGCGAGCGCGTCCACCGCCTCGGACACCCACCGGTACGACATCGTCGCCACGTCGACCACGGCGTCGAACCGCTCACCCGCCAACGGCGCGTACGCGTCCGGCGCGTCCCGGTCCACCCGTACCCACCGCGCCCCCTCGGGCACCGACCCGGAGACACCGCGCGCGGCGCACACCACCTCGTGGCCGCGCCGCACCGCCTCGGCCGCCACCGTCCTCGACACGAACACCGTTCCGCCCAGTACGAGAATCCGCATGCCACCACCCTCGCCGAGGCGCCCGTGCCAGCTCCACACCTCTCGCGCAGAGCGAACGCGCAGCTCAGGTACGCTGCGGCCGTACCGCCGACCGGAGTGCCGCGGTCGTGGCACTTCCTGAACCCGGGAGACCCAAGAGTGGCCCGAGTCGTCGTCGACGTCATGCCCAAGCAGGAGATCCTCGACCCGCAGGGTCAGGCGGTGGCCAACGCGCTGCCTCGGCTGGGCTTCGACGGAGTGACCTCCGTTCGTCAGGGCAAGCACTTCGAGCTGGAGGTCGACGACTCCGTCGACGACGCCACGCTCGCGAAGATCGCCGAAACCTTCCTCGCCAACCCGGTCATCGAGGACTGGGTCGTCCGTCGGGTGGACGCATGACCCGGATCGGCGTCATCACCTTCCCCGGCACGCTGGACGACGTGGACGCCGCCAGGGCGGTCCGGCACGCGGGGCGCGACGGCGCCGCCGAGGCCGTCCCGCTCTGGCACGCCGACGCGGACCTGCGCGGCGTGGACGCCGTCATCGTCCCCGGCGGCTTCTCCTACGGCGACTACCTGCGGGCCGGGGCCATCGCCCGGTTCGCGCCGGTGATGGGCGAGGTCGTGCGCGCCGCCCGGCAGGGCATGCCCGTGCTGGGCATCTGCAACGGCTTCCAGATCCTGTGCGAGTCGGGCCTGCTGCCCGGCGCGCTCCTCCGCAACGCCGGCCTGCACTTCGTCTGCCGCGACCAGTGGCTGCGGGTGGAGAACAACGAGACCGCGTGGACCTCCCGCTACGAGCGGGGCGCGGAGATCCTCGTCCCGCTGAAGAACATGGAGGGCCGCTACGTCGCGGACGCGGCCACCCTGGACGAGCTCGAGGGCGAGGGCCGCGTCGTCTTCCGGTACGTGGTGGACGAGCCGGAGCCCGGCCAGGCGCCCAAGCGGCACCTGGGCGCCGACAGCCCCAACGGCGCGCTCCGCCACATCGCCGGCATCACCGACCCGACCGGTCGGATCGTCGGCCTGATGCCGCACCCCGAGCACGCCATCGACGCCCTGACCGGTCCCAGCGACGACGGTCTCGGCATGTTCCTGTCCGTTCTCGACGCACTGGTGGCGGCATGACCGGCGGCAGCAAGACCAAGACCATCGACAACGACGGCGCGGCCGCCGTCCTCGTGGACAGCGTGGAGCACGCGGCGGCCACCCCCGAGCACCCGCAGCCCTACCGCGAGCTGGGCCTCAAGGACGACGAGTACGCCAGGATCAGGGAGATCCTCGGACGCCGGCCCACCGACGCCGAGCTGGCGATGTACTCGGTGATGTGGAGCGAGCACTGCTCCTACAAGTCCTCGAAGGTCCACCTGCGGTACTTCGGGGAGACCACCACCGACGAGATGAAGGCCAAGATGCTGGCCGGCATCGGCGAGAACGCCGGCGTGGTGGACATCGGCGACGGCTGGGCGGTCACCTTCAAGGTGGAGTCGCACAACCACCCGTCCTACGTCGAGCCCTACCAGGGCGCGGCGACCGGCGTGGGCGGCATCGTCCGCGACATCCTGGCGATGGGCGCCCGCCCCGTCGCCGTGATGGACCCGCTGCGGTTCGGCCCCGCCGACGCCCCGGACACCCGCCGGGTGCTGCCGGGCGTGGTCGCCGGCATCGGCGGCTACGGCAACTGCCTCGGCCTGCCCAACATCGGCGGCGAGGTCGTCTTCGACGCCTCCTACGCCGGCAACCCGCTGGTCAACGCGCTGTGCGTCGGCTCGATGCGGGTCGAGGACCTGCACCTGGCCCACGCGTCGGGCACCGGCAACAAGGTGATCCTCTTCGGCGCGCGCACCGGCCTGGACGGCATCGGCGGCGTGTCCGTGCTCGCCTCGGACACCTTCTCCGGCGACGAGTCGGGGACCGGCCGCAAGAAGCTGCCCAGCGTCCAGGTGGGCGACCCGTTCACCGAGAAGGTGCTCATCGAGTGCTGCCTGGAGCTGTTCCGCTCCGGGCTGGTCGTGGGCATCCAGGACCTCGGCGGTGCCGGCCTGTCCTGCGCCACCTCGGAGCTGGCCTCGGCCGGCGACGGCGGCATGCGGGTCGAGCTGGACCGGGTGCCGCTGCGGGCCGAGGGCATGACCCCGGCGGAGATCCTGTCCAGCGAGTCCCAGGAGCGGATGTGCGCGGTCGTGCGCCCGGAGGACGTGGACGCGTTCCTGCGGGTCTGCGCGAAGTGGGACGTCACGGCCACGGTGATCGGCGAGGTCACCGACACCGGCCGGCTGGAGATCACCTGGCACGGTGAGACCGTCGTGGACGTGCCGCCGCGCACCGTGGCCCACGAGGGCCCGGTGTACGAGCGGCCGGTGGAGCGCCCCGCCAGCCAGGACGCGCTGGTGGCGGACACCCCCGACCGGCTCGCCCGGCCGAGCGCGCCCGCCGAGCTGCGGGAGACCCTGCTCCGGATGATCGCCTCGCCGAACCTGTGCTCGCGGCGGTGGGTCACCGACCAGTACGACCGCTACGTGCGGGGCAACACCGTGCTGGCGCAGCCCGCCGACTCCGGCATGGTCCGGATCGACGAGGAGACCGGCCGGGGCGTGGCGGTGTCCACCGACTGCAACGGCCGGTACGTGCGGCTCGACCCGTACACGGGCACCCAGCTCGCGCTGGCCGAGGCGTACCGCAACGTCGCCGTCACCGGCGCGACCCCGCTGGCCGTCACCAACTGCCTGAACTTCGGCTCGCCCGAGGACCCCGGCGTGATGTGGCAGTTCGAGCAGGCGGTGCGCGGCCTGGCCGACGGCTGCCGGGAGCTGGGCATCCCGGTCACCGGCGGCAACGTCAGCTTCTACAACCAGACGGGTGACACGGCGATCCTGCCGACCCCGGTGGTCGGCGTGCTCGGGGTGATCGACGACGTGCGTCGCCGCATCCCGACCGGGTTCGGCGCCGAGGCCGGCGAGACGCTGTTGCTGCTCGGCGAGACGCGCGACGAGTTCGGCGGTTCGGAGTGGGCGCACGTGGTGCACGGCCACCTCGGCGGCCTCCCGCCGCGGGTCGACCTCGCCAGGGAGCGCCTGCTGGCCGAGGTGCTGGTGGCGGGCTCGCGGGACGGCATGGTCTCGGCGGCGCACGACCTCTCCGAGGGCGGCCTGGCCCAGGCCCTGGTCGAGGCGGCGCTGGTCGGGCAGACCGGGTGCCGCGTGGTCCTGCCCGAGGGTGCCGACCCGTTCGTGTGGCTGTTCTCCGAGTCCGCGGGCCGCGCGCTCGTGGCGGTGCCCCGCACGGAGGAGCTGCGGTTCACCGACATGTGCACGGCCAGGGGCCTGCCGTGGACCCGGATCGGCGTGGTCGACCCGGAGTCGCGGGCCCTGGAGATCCAGGACGTGGCGACGTTCGAGTTGGACGAGCTGCGGGACACGTGGGAGGGCACGCTCCCCGCGTTGTTCGACTGACCTCCGGGACCGGTGTCGGGAGGGCGGGCCAGGCGGCCCGCCCTCCCGTGTCACATCCGGGGTTCGACGCCGAACCGCCGGAAGGGTGGAGTGGGCGGCGGTCGGGTGATCTCGGGGTGTCCCGCCGCCCCAGGTCCGGTTGGCCGATCTCTTTCCGGGATGTGTCAGCGGCTCGCCGGCCCGCCTCTCGCCAGGCGTGGGGCGGTGACGACCACCAGGATGACGCCGATCGGCCCGTGACGGTCCCCGCTCGCGGGGGGAGCCCGTCGCCCTCCACGCGTCAACACCGTCTTGGCGCGCCCGCTCAGGAACCCCGCGTCACCAGGGGGATTACCCCGATCTCCGGTGTCCGTCCTCCCTCGGCGCGGCGCGTGGGGGTCGGCCACCCGCGCTCGCCGAGTCGAGTCCGCACGATCGTGTGATAACGGGCTGTGACGGGATGTCAGGTGTCAGCCCCTGACGTTCGGGGGTGCTGTCACCCGACGATCGACGGGAGGCGGACGGGCGACCCGGACTCAGCCGGAAGAGTGGTTACTTAATGTCACGGATCTCCTCATTGGAGTGAATCACACGTCAGTCCTATGCTCGGGATGGCCCGGTGGGCCGGCGGCAGCGGAGTGAGGAGCGACCAGTGGACCGTCCCGACTGGGCGCCCGGCGACATCGACCTGGCCCGCCCCAGCGCGGCCAGGGTCTACGACTACTACCTCGGCGGGTCGCACAACTTCGCGGTCGACCGCGAGCTGGCGGAGCAGGCCATCGCCCTCTGGCCGGACCTGCCGCTCATCATGCGCGCCAACCGGGCGTTCCTGCGGCGGGCCGTGCGGTTCTGCCTGGACAGCGGGATCCGGCAGTTCCTCGACCTGGGCTCGGGCATCCCGACCGTCGGCAACGTGCACGAGGTCGCCAGGGCGGTCGACCCGGACGCCAGGGTCGTCTACGTCGACAGCGACCCGGTCGCCGTCATCCACAGCCGCGCGATCCTCGACGGCGACGAGCGGACCGCCGTGGTCCACGGCGACCTGCGGGACCCCGCCGCCGTCCTGTCCTCCGCCGAGGCCCGGCGACTGCTCGACCCGGACGAGCCGGTCGCCCTGCTCATGGTGGCGGTCCTGCACTTCGTGCCCGACGCCGACGACCCCGCCGGCATCGTCTCCCGCTACGCCAAGGAGATGGCCCCGGGAAGCTGCCTCGTCCTCTCCCACGCCACCCACGAGGGCCAACCCCAGCACGCCGGCCCGCACCAGCGGCTCTACGCGCGCACCAGCACGCCCCTGCGCATGCGCTCGCACGCCGAGGTCACCGCGCTGTTCGACGGCTTCGAGCTGGTCGACCCGGGCCTCGTCCTCCTCACCCAGTGGCGCCCCGATCCCACCGACGAGCCGGACGAGCACCCGGAACGGTTCTCCGGCTACGCCGGGGTGGGGCGGAAACCATGAGTTCGGTGACGACGGGACCGCGACCTCTCCCCGCCCAGGTGGACCTGGACCGCCCGAGCGCGGCCAGGGTCCACGACTACTGGCTGGGCGGGTCGCACAACTTCGCGGTCGACCGGGAGCTGGCGGAGCGCGCGGAGCGGATCGTGCCCGAGCTGCCGGCGGCCATGCGCGAGTACCGGGCGTTCCTGCGCCGCGCGGTGCGGTTCTGCCTGGACAGCGGGGTCCGGCAGTTCCTCGACCTGGGGTCGGGCATCCCGACCGTCGGCAACGTGCACGAGGTCGCCAGGGCGGTCGACCCCGCGGTCCGGGTCGTCTACGTGGACCGCGACCCGGTCGCCGTGTCACACAGTCGGGTGATGCTGGCGGACGTGCCCGACGTCGACGTCCTCCACGCCGACCTCCGTGACCCCGAACGGGTGCTGGATTCGCCCGAAGTGGCGGGTCTGCTCGACCTGGACCACCCCGTGGCGGTACTCATGGTGTCGTCGTTGCACTTCGTGCCGGACTCCGACGACCCGGCCGGCGTCATCGGTCGCTACCGGGAGGCCATGGCGCCGGGGAGCCACCTCGTGCTCGCGCACGCCACGGGCGACTCGGACGCCCGGCTGGTCGGCGAGCAGGCGGCCCGGGTGGCCGCCCTCTACCGGCGCAGCGCGGACTGCCTCACACTGCGGTCGCGTGCCGAGGTCACGGCCCTGCTCACCGGCTTCGCGCTCGTCGAGCCCGGGGTGACCCGCGTGCCGGACTGGCGGCCCGACACGCCACGGACGGCGGACGAGCACCCGCACCGGAACATCGGGTACGCAGGAGTAGGACGCAGAGTGTGACCCTGGGTGTGCGCACCGGGAGGGGAAGACGTGGACAGACCGACGTGGGCCCCGGTCGAGGTGGACGTGGACCGGCCGAGCGCGGCACGGGTCTACGACTACTGGCTGGGTGGCTCGCACAACTTCGCGGTGGACCGCGCGCTCGCGGAGCAGGCCCTGCGCATCGTGCCGGAGCTGCCGGAGATCACCAGGGCGAACCGGGCGTTCCTGCGCCGCGCCGTGCGGTACTGCCTGGACAACGGCATCCGGCAGTTCCTCGACCTCGGCTCGGGCATCCCGACCGTGGGCAACGTGCACGAGGTGGCGCAGTCCGTCGCGCCGGAGTCCCGGGTCGTCTACGTCGACAGCGACCCGGTCGCCGTGGCGCACAGCAGGGCCATCCTCGCCGGCAACGAGCGCGCGGAGGTCGTCCAGGCCGACGCCTGCGACCCCGACGCGGTGCTCGGCGCCCCCGGGACGCGCCGGCTGATCGACCCCGACCAGCCGCTCGCCGTGCTCATGCTCGCGTTGCTGCACTTCGTGCCCGACTCCGACGACCCGGCCGGCATCATCGGCCGGTACCGGGACGCCGGCCCGTCCGGCAGCTACCTCGTGCTCTCCCACGGCACCGACGCCGCCGACGAGCGCCGCGCCGGCATGAAGGAGCTCTACGCCCGCAGCACCACCCCGCTCGCGCTGCGTCCCCCCGACGCGGTCGCCGCGCTCTTCGCGGGCTACGAGCTGGTCGAGCCCGGCGTCGTCTACCTGCCCGAGTGGCGGCCGGACCCGGCCGAGGCGCCCGACGAGGACCCCGCCCGGTTCGGCGTGCTGGCCGGGGTGGGGCGCACGCCGTGAGCCGGCCAGCCGAGGGGATCCCGGAACCGAGGCACCGCCTCGGGCTGGCCGCGCTCGCCGGGCGCGGCCGGGAGACGGCCGTCGGCGGCGAGGACGGGCCGTGCGGCCCCGACGTCGTGGGCGGCCTCGCCGCGGCGTGGGCGGAGGCCGTCGCCGGGACCAGCTACGTGTCGATGAGCCGCTCCGAGATCGAGCAGCACCTCGCCGGGCTGACCCGGCAGCTCGTCACCGCGCTGCTCGCCGAGCCGTTCGACCCGACCCCGGCCCGCCAGGTCGGCGCCGCGATGGTGGCGGCGCACTTCACCGGCACCGAGACCCTCAACCGCACCGTGGCGCTGCTCGCCACCGAGCTGCCGGCCCGGCTCGGGCTCTTCCGCGACGGGTGCCAGGGCCCGGTCGTGGAGCGCGTGGCCGCCGTCCAGGGCGCCCTGGCCGCCGGCTACGCCGAGGCGCTGCGGCAGCGCACCCTCGACGAGCAGGAGGCGATCAGCCAGGCGGTGTTCGTCGCCAGGGACCAGACCGAGCAGGCGTTGCGGGCCAGCGAGGCGCGGTTCCGCGCGGTGTTCGCCGAGGCGGCGATCGGGATCGGGGTCGGCGACATGGCCGGCCGCATCCTCGAGGCCAACGCCTCCCTGCTGGAGATGATGGGCTACAGCCTGGAGGAGCTGCGGCAGCGCAACGTCCGCGACTTCATGCACCCCGAGGACGCGGCCAGCGTGTGGCGGCTCTACGACGAGCTGGTCCACGGCCAGCGGGACCACTTCCGCGTGGAGAAGCGGTTCTTCCGCAGCGACGGCGAGGTCATCTGGACCCACCTGACCGTCTCGCTGATCCGCGACGACCGCGGCCACCCCACCTACCAGGTGGCGATGATCGAGGACGTCACCGACCGGCACCTCCTCCAGGAACGCCTGCGGTACCAGGCGTTGCACGACCCGTTGACGGGCCTGCCGAACCGGGCGCTGTTCCTGGACCGGCTCTCCCGGGCGTTCGAGACCGGCGGGCGGGACGGCCGGGTCGGCCTGTGCTACCTCGACCTCGACGGGTTCAAGGTCATCAACGACAGCCTGGGCCACGACGTCGGCGACCAGCTCCTCGTGGCCGTCGGCCAGCGGCTGGACGCCTGCGTCTCCGCGCCCGGCCGGCTGGTGGCCCGCATCGGCGGCGACGAGTTCATCATCCTGGTCGAGCGCTCCGGCAGCACGCAGGACGTCGTCGTCATCGCCGACCACGTGTTGGCCGCGCTGGAGGCGCCGATCAGGGTCGGCGAGCACGAGCTGGCGGTCTCGGCCAGCATCGGCCTGGTCGAGCGCCCCGTCCACGGCACCACCCCCGCCGACGTCATGCGCGACGCCGACATCACGCTCTACTGGGCGAAGTCCGACGGCAAGGCGAAGTGGGCGCTGTTCGACCCGGAGCGCAACGCGCGTGAGGTCGCCCGGTTCACGCTCTCGGCGACGATGCCCGCCGCCATCGAACGCGGCGAGTTCTACCTGGACTACCAGCCGCTGGTGCGGCTGTCCGACGGCCAGCTCGTGGGCGCCGAGGCGCTGGTCCGCTGGCGGCACCCGGAGTTCGGCCTGCTCGCCCCCGACCGGTTCATCGGGCTGGCCGAGGAGACCGGCCAGATCGTGCCCCTCGGCCGGTGGGTGCTGCGCGAGGCGTGCCGGCAGGCCAGGCTGTGGCAGGACCGGTTCGGCCAGCGGGCGCCGTTCATCAGCGTCAACCTGGCCGTGCGGCAGTCCAGGGACCCGAGCCTGGTGGCGGACGTGGCCAAGGTGCTCGCCGAGACCGGGGTGGAGCCCGGCCGGCTCCAGCTCGAACTCACCGAGAGCGCGGTCATGGGCACCGCCGACGAGCCGCTGGACGCCCTGCGGGCGCTGTCGGCGATGGGCGTGCGCATCGCGATCGACGACTTCGGCACCGGCTACTCCAACCTCGCCTACCTCCGGCACCTCCCGGTGCACGAGCTGAAGATCGCCGGCTCGTTCGTCGAGGGGCTGCGGGCCTCGGCGGCGGACGGCTCGCACGTGGTCGACGCGCGGATCGTGGGCACGCTGGTGTCCCTGGCGCACGCGTTGGGGCTCGGGGTGACGGCCGAGGGCGTGGAGACCGAGGCGCAGGCCCGGCGGCTGGACGACATCGGCTGCGACTCGGGCCAGGGCTGGTACTTCGCCCGTCCCGGGCCGCCCGACCAGATCACGCGCCTGCTTTCGTGACATGTGGCGGCCTGCTGGCTTCGCGGATGGATAGTCGGCTGGTTCGCGTGTGTTCGGCCGGTTCGCTTGGGTGTGTCGGTATGTCGACTGGTGACCGGCGTCGTGCGGTGACGGGCAGTCCCGTGCCTCTGGCTGTCTCGGCGAGGATCTGACCCGCGGGGCGGTGACGCATCCCCCGGTTGGTGAGACTCCTTGTGGTGCCCACACTTTCGTGGCTCCAGCGCCCGGTTCTTGTCGGACCCCTGTGAGACGTTGAAAAAGGGGGGTCCACCCCTACTTCAGCCCAGTAGTGAACACAAGATGTTCTCGTCTTTCGGGATTTTGTCAAGCGGTTGTCCACAGGCTCGTGCTGATTGGCCCGCTGTGACACGACCGTCGGGTGAGAGCCGGGCTGTTGTGGGGCAGTTATCCACAGGGCGCGGATTGGGCCTGGGCTTCGTGCCGGCTGATGGATAGGCTGGAGCGGGGCTCGCCCCCCAGGGCGGGTGGGGGCTGTCCTGAGGTGAGGGGAAGGGCCGTCGAGGCGCCCCTTGTGGGGCGGCCGAGGGCTTTCCGGCCGCGGGGCGGGCGACGTTCGTCAAGGGGAGCGCCTCCGGCAGGGCCACGGCCACGGCGACGAACGGAGAGCCACCGACCGCCGGGTTCGGGCGAGCTGGCTCCCTACTTCCCGCCGTTGGCGCGGTCGCGCTCGTGCCGCTTCTTGCCGCCGAACAGGACCGCCGCGCTGTTGACCAACGCGAGGTGGCTGAAGGCCTGCGGGAAGTTGCCGCAGAAGCGTCCCTGGTCGGCGTCGTACTCCTCGGCGAACAGGCCCACGTCGTTGGCCAGGCCCACCAGGCGGCCGAACATGGCCGCCGCCTCCTCCCACCGCCCGGCGAGCGCGAGCGCGTCGACGAACCAGAACGAGCAGGCGAGGAACGACGCCTCCCTCCCCGACAGACCGTCCACATGAGACCGTCCACTGTGGGTGGAGTACCGGTCGACGAGGTCGCCGTGGCGCAACTCGCGGTCGATCGCGGCGAGCGTGCCCAGCACCCGCTCGTCGTCCCCTGGCAGGAAGCCCACGGCCGGGATGAGCAGGGTCGCCGCGTCCAGGTCCGTGCCCCCGTAGTACTGGGTGAACGCGCCGATCTCGTCGTTCCAACCCCGGTCGAGCACTTCGGCGCGCACGGTCTCCCGCAGCTCCCGCCACCGCTCCACCGGGCCCGGCAGGCCGTGTTGCTCGACCGCCCGCACCGCCCGGTCGAACGCCACCCACACCATGACCCGTGAGTGCGTGAAGTGCCGTTCCGGCCCGCGCACCTCCCACAGGCCGCGGTCGGGCTGCTGCCAGACGTGTTCGAGGTGGCGCATCATGCCGCGCTGCACCGCCCAGGACTCCGGGCTCTCCTCGAGACCGCGCTCCCTGGCCAGGTGCAACGCGTCCATCACCTCGCCGTAGACGTCGAGCTGGAGCTGGCGGAACGCGGCGTTGCCGACCCGCACCGGGCGCGCGCCCCCGTAGCCGGGCAGCCAGTCCACCTCCCACTCGACCAGGTGCCGCTCCCCCTCGATGCCGTACATGATCTGGGCGCTCGCCGGGTCCCCCGCGGTGGCGCGCACCAGCCAGTCCCGCCACCGCTCCGCCTCCTGGGTGCAGCCGAAGTTGTCCAGGGCGAGCAGGGTGAAGGTGGCGTCCCGCAGCCAGCAGTAGCGGTAGTCCCAGTTCCGCTCGCCGCCGAAGGACTCCGGCAACGAGGTGGTCGGCGCGGCCACCACGCCCCCGCTGGGGTCGTAGACGAGCGCCTTGAGGGTCGTCAGCGAGCGGTGGACCGCGTCGGCGTGCGGCCCGTCGTAAGTGATGCGCCGCGACCAGTCGCGCCAGAAGCGCTCCGTCTCGGACACGGTCCGCTCCACGTCCAGCGCCGGGGGCATGGGCTTGTGCGCCGGACTCCACTGCATCGCCCACGACAGGCGCTGCCCCGCCGCGATCGTGAAGACGGCCTCGTGGGCCCGCTCGTCGCGGGCGCGGTAGGGGAGGCGGTCGCCCCGGAGCACGACCGTGTGCGGACCCGCCACGGCGAGGATCGCCTGGCCCGGCCCGTCGTCGCACCGACGCACCCACGGGACGGCGTCGCCGTAGGCGAACCGCACGACCCACCGGAACCTGATCTCGACCTCGCCGGACACCCCCTCCAGCACCCGCACCACGCTCGGCTCGCTCTCGCGCTCCCTGTCGTGCGGCGGCATCGCGTCGACCAGGCGCACCACCCCGTCCTGGGTGTGGAACTCGGTCTCCAGCACCAGGGACGTGTCCCGGTAGCGGCGGCGGACCTCGTGGACCTCGGCCGTGGGGTGGATCCGCCAGTGCCCCTCGCCGCCGAGGATGCGGGCGAAGCAGGACGGGGCGTCGAAGCGGGGCAGGCACAGCCAGTCGATCGAGCCGTCCCTGCCGACCAGCGCGGCGGTGCGCAGGTCGGACAGCAACGCGTAGTCCTCGATGGGACTGCCCGACGGCAGCGGTCGCTCGTGATGACGTGGCATCTCCCCCACGCTAGGCAGGGTGGCCGCGCGCGGCCACCGCTAACCCACTCGTGGCGTGTTCCACCCCGTGACCTCCACGTGGGGCCGTGCGCCGCCGAGGTCGCCGGCCCGGTACTCGGCCCGCAACTCGGTCGACTCGCCCGGCCAGAGCGTGACGTAGTTGTCGCTCCACCGCACCGGCGTCACCTGGTCGCCGTCCGGCCCCCGGCGCAGGTTCGCCCGCAGGAAGAACGCGGCCGGCCCGCTCCCGGCCGGGTTGCGGATCGTCACGACGGTGCGCAGCGTCCCGTCGGGTCCTGGCTCGGTGCGCACACTGGTCGCGATCCTCGCCTCGGGCATGCTCTGGAGCCCCGTGTAGTCAGCGCCACTGGTGATCGGGGTGTGCCACCAGGTCGAGTTGGCGTAGTCCAGCTCGTCGACGCGGTCCGACAACCAGTAGACGTTCCGGTCCACCTGCCTGCCTTCGGAGTCGAGGAGGAGCAGCCGCAGCAGATGGGTTCCCTGGCTTCGGGGCACCGTGAGCGCGCGGAGGGCGGAACCACTGCCGACGTCCCTCCCGCCGACCGTCTCGTCGGCCAGGACCGTGCCGTCCACGGAGAAGACGGTGGAGCGGACCGTGAGCCCGCGCGCGTCCTTCGGACCGGTGTTGACGATGACGGCCGAGCGGTCGTCGTAGGAGTACTGGACATGCAGGGGGCGCAGCGCGTTCTTCGCGCCGAAGTAGGAGCCCGCCGGTGCGAGGTTGTAGTCCCACAGATGCCAGTAGAGCGTCGGCCAGGCGTTGTTGAGCATCCAGTAGATGACTCCGGTGGCCGGCCGTGCCGGGTCGGAGAAGTCCCTCCCGAACGCCTCCATCTGGGCCCGGTTGGCCTCGTAGTTCATCAACTGCGCCTTGCGGAGGAAGTCGTCCCGGTCACGCGGCGGCCCGTGGCGGAGGTTCATCGCCCTGGCGAACAACGTGAGCGTGCCGAAGACCTCCTTCTGCGCGAGGTGGTAGTGCCGCCGGTCCGGATGACGCCACAGGTCCTCGATCTCCGCCGGCGACAGATAGCGGCGCAGTGAGTCCAGCTCGGGGATCGTCGGTCCCGGCCCGACCTCGGAGGCGAAGCCGAAAGCCCCGCCGAGGCGGTCGTTGTACCAGTAGTTCGGCGGCACCCACCAGTAGGGACCGTCCATCTTCATCCCGGACGTCCCCAGCTCCGGCGAGCTGAGCCGCTTGGCGGACGAGATGATCGGGGTCTGCCAGTCCACCGACCGGAACGCGTCGAGGTAGGCCCGTTCCACGGCGGCGGGCGGGGCCGCGTCGCTGCCGACGAGGAAGCCGATGACGCTCGGGTGGTCCCGCAACCGGCGCGCCTCGGACCTGGCCGACGCGGCGGCGACGGCCAGGTCGGAGTCCGTCCAGGTGCCGTACTTCTCCCACTTGGTGCAGCACTCCCACCCGGGCAGCACCATGATGCCCATCCGGTCGGCGAGCTCCACCAGCTCGTGGTCCTCCTGCTTCCCCTCCAGGCGCAGGGTGTTCAGCCCGAGGTCTCGCACGTACCGGAGCTGGTCGGCCAGGCGTTGCGGTTGGGTGCGCAGGAACAGGTCCGAGGCCCACCCCGCGCCCCTGATCAGCAGCGGACGGCCGTTGATCTCGAACCGGCGGTCGCCCTGCGCGTTCAGCGGGGCCTTGACGTCCCGGATACCGAACGTGCTGCCCCGTTCGTCGGAGACGGCGCGGTCCACGCGGGCGGTGAGGTCGAGCCGGTAGAGGGGTTGGTCACCGAGCTGCGCCGGCCACCAGACCCGGGGATGGCGCAGGACGAGCTGGGGGTGGGCGTCGGGGGCGAAGGTGACCGTGCGGGTCTCGCGCGGCGGCAGCTCGACGGTCTGCCGCAGCCGGATCGACCCGACGCGACCGTCGATTTCCGTCCTGAGTGGCCGGTCGGTGTTGTTGCGCACCTCGGCCCGCACCGTGAGGTCGGCGCGGTCAAGACCGGGCAGGGCCAGGGCGGTCGACACGCGACTGTCCACAAGGGACACCGGGCCGGTGGTGGCGAGCTGGACGTCCCGCCAGATCCCCGTGTTGTTGTCCGGAGGGGGCGGGCTCCAGTCGAGGAAGCTCACCAGGAGTTCCTTGTTGGGGTCGCCGGGGATCGCCTTGATGGCGAGGGCGTTGCGCCCCGACCGCAGGTGTTCGGTGATGTCCAGCTCCTGCGCGGGATAGGCGCCGGCGACCTGGTCACCGCCCGCGATCCTCGTGCCGTTGAGCCAGATCTCGCCCCGTGCGATCACGCCGCCGTTGAGGCGGAGGAAGGTGTGCCGCCCCGGCCGTGGCTGGGCGACGAACGTCCGCCGGTACCACCAGGGAACCGTGAAGTCGGCGGGATTGACGGCGTCCCGCAGGTTGGTGGAGTAGTTGAGGTCCGGGTAGCGGCCGTTCTCGATCAACCCCGCCATCACGGTCGACCGGGCGGAGACGCGGAGCCAGCCCCGGGCCGGGAAGCCCGGACGGGAGACGACCTCGCCCGGCGCGGTGTCCACGGCGGAGGACTGGAGCTGCCAGTTCGGGATCGTGCTGACCTCGCCGGGGCGGCTCGGGGCCGCGGCGTCGGGCGGGGCCGCGCCGGGCGACGCGGCGTCAGCGGCGTCAGCGGCGACGGCGGGGGCGCTGAGGGCCAGGACCAGGGCCAGACAGAGCAGCGGGACGAGTCGTGCGGATCGACGCGGGGCCATCGCACCTCCTCGGGGCGCTTCGGCAGGAACCCTTCCAAAGTGGCTGGTTCACCGCAATGCTCCCTCAGTGGTAACCCGTCAACCTCTCTAGGCTGGGGCCGTGCCCCGACGGACCGTCGATCCCCACGAACTCCGCGCCGCCGTGCACCGCGTCTCGCCCTGGCTCGACGGCGCCGAGGAGGAGCCGCCCCGCACCGACCTGGCCACTGCGGTCCGCCTCAGCCTGCGCACCCTGGAACACGTCGCGCCCGGTCGCAGCGTCGAGGTCCGGGTCCCCCCGTTCGCCGTCGTCCAGTGCGTCGAGGGACCGAGGCACACCCGGGGCACGCCCCCCAACGTGGTCCAGACCGACCCCCGCACCTGGCTCGAACTCGCCACCGGCCGCCTCGCGTGGGCCGACGCGCTCGCGGACGGCCGGGTCGACGCCTCGGGCAGCCGCGCCGACCTCACCGCCTGGCTTCCCCTCGTCCGCTGACACCGGCGGTGTCCGTCATCCGGACACGCATTCGCCTCGCCATTCGCGATATGCGCATTCGCCCGTCGGCCGCGCCATGGCGGACAGATCACTCTTCGCCTCCGATTGGCACACCTGGGGCAGGTCCGAACGTGTGGTGTTTCCCGACCAGCTCACCCATTCTCGGTGCGGAGTTCACATCGCGCGCGGCACTATGTGTCTCCGTCTAACCGAGGAGGGGGATGTGCGAACGGTGTTGGGCGTACAACGGTGGCTCAGTGCGTTCGACGAGCAGAGCCGGATGTTTCGGGACGCTGTGCGGGAGGCCGACGCGGACGCGCCGGTGCCGTCCTGCCCACCCTGGACCTTCGGCCAGCTCACCATGCACGTCGGGCGATTCCTGCAAACCGTGGGTGTCCACCTTCGGAGCGGAAGTCAGGAGCCGATGAGACCCGAGCCGTTAGTGACGGTTCCCGACCCTCTCGGATTCCTCGACGAGCAGGTGACCGCACTGCGCGAGGTGCTCGCCGCGACCCCGGGCAACCGCCCCGTGTGGACCTTCTCGCCCGCGGCCCCCCGGTTGGCCTGGTTCTGGCACCGCCGCGTCGCCCACGAGATGGCACTGCGGCGGTGGGACGCGCAGAGCGCCTCCCGCGCCCAGGCCCCGTTCTCCCGGGAACTCGCCCTCGACGGCGTCGACGAGGCGCTGGGGACGCTGCTCGCGGCGAAACAGGACGTGGACAGCCCGCTCGCGGCGAGCGGCACCGCCCTGGTGACGTGCGACGACGGCGACGAGTCGTGGCGGGTCAGGTTCGTGCCCGGCGAGGTCCCCGAGGTGCGACAGGTCAAACCGGGCGCCACCGTGACGACGGACGCCCGCGTGAGTGGCCGCGCCTCCTCTCTCTACCTGGCCCTGACCGGCAGGTGCCCGCTGAATGGCGAGGGCGACCCGGCGGTGCTCGCCGCGCTCCGACTCCGTTGAGCGGGTGCGGGCGGTAGTCCTCTTCTCACGCCCTCGCGGGAGTGTCTCCACGATTGACTGAGTTCCGGCAATTGCAGCCGAGAGTGCGAAAACCGGCCGAGGTCCGGCTCGTCCGCGTGGCCCGAATGCCCCCCGCGCACCCACCGGTCGCGACGGCGCGGCAGGGTTTGACAGGTTTCCGCCACCAGTTATCCACAGTCACCCGAATTCCTCCACAGGCTGGAGGTGAGGGGTTGGCGCGGAACGCTCCCGACGGCATCGTCGAGACATGCTCGAGATACCGGGAGCGAGACATGGAGCGTGTACACGAGAACAAGCGGTGGCAGCTCTCGGCGAACGAGGCCTGCGGACCGCGCTGCGGGTCGGCCGACTCCGCGAGCTGTGGACGGGGGTCCTCATTCCGCCCGACCGGGTGCTCGACCCGCTCACCCGGGCCTCCGCCGCCCTCTGGTTCGCCGGCGAGGGCGCCGTGTTGTCCGGACCCACCGCCGCCCTCGCCCACGGCTGCACGGCGGCGGAGGGACAGCGCATCCACGTGACCGTGCCCTACACCCGCTACCCACGCCGCCGGCCGGGGCTGTGCCTACGGCAGGGGCCGATCTGCGAGGAGGACGTGGTCGAGCTGGCCGGCCTCCGGGTCTTCGCCCTCGACCAGGTGATCGCGGAACTGCTCCGCCGCGACGGCGACGCGACCGCCCTCGCCTGCCTCGACCAGGCGTTGGGCGCCCTGGCCTCGCCGTACCGGGAGCGGTTCCGCGCCACCGTCCGCGCCCGCCTGGCGCGGCGGACCGACCGGCGCGGAGTCGCGCGGGCGGAACTGCTGCTCGATCTCGGGACCGGACTGCCCGAGTCGCCGAGGGAGAGCGCCCTGTTGTTGACCGTCGTCGACGCGGGGTTTCCGGTGCCCGTACCCCAACACGAGGTGTTCGACCTGGACGGCAACGCCGGCTACCGCCCCGACTTCGCGTGGCCGGAGCTGCGGATCGCGCTGGAGTACGACGGGTACGCGGCGCACGAGGACCGCGCGGAGGCCGACGCGGCCAGGGACGCCTGGCTCGCCGGCCGGGGCTGGATGACCATCCGCGCCAGGGCGGAGGACCTCCGCGACCCACGACGCCTGCTCGACGAGATCGCCCGCGCCTTCCGCGCCCGAGGCGCGGCGGCCTGACCGACACCACGACCTGACGACAGGAGGAGACCACCATGCGCCACACCGCCCTCGTTCCCACGGCGAGCCCCCTCGGGGAGCAACGCCGCCCAGGCTCGGCCCGACCACCGCCCCACGGATCTGGCCGCCGTCCTCGATGACGCGCCGCGACTCCCGGTACCCGGGACATCGGGAGCCGCCCTGTGTCAGCACGGCCGTCGCCGCGCGTCCTCCGCTCGGTGCGACCGGCGCCAGCGGCCACCACATCCGCTAGCTGCGCCGAGACACCGGCCGGGCGACACCGCCCGTACGTCAACCGACGGCGCATCCCACCAACCAATCGGGGCAACCACGCCACACGGACGGGGTATGGGGACAACACGCAACCGGGGATAGGGGAGGGAGGGGAGGGGGGTGGGGGGAGGGGCCCTCCCCCCACCCCCCTTTTGGGTGGGCGTGGCGGGGGAAAGGCGTGGTGGCGCGCAAGCGTTTGCGGTGGTGGTGGAAATGCGGCCGAACGGGTGCGTCCGAGTTTCGTAACGGTGTGATGGGACCGGTGCCACCCCCGGGGAGGGCGGGGTGTGAACCCGTTCGACTTACACTTGGGTGCAGTCGGCTGCCGTCGCGAGGGAGTTTTCGGTGGTCACCGACCCTTCCACCCCGGAAACCGGACCCTTCTACCCCGCGGGACCCCTGACCGATCCAGAACCGCCCAACCTCGACCGGGACACCCCGCGCGAGGAGTGCGGGGTGTTCGGTGTGTGGGCTCCCGGCGAGGAGGTGGCGAAGCTCACCTTCTACGGTCTCTACGCGCTCCAGCACCGAGGGCAGGAGGCGGCCGGCATCGCGGTCGCCGACGGCTCGCAGATCGTGGTGTTCAAGGAGCTCGGCCTGGTCAGCCAGGTCTTCGACGAACAGGTGCTGTCGTCCCTGCGTGGCCACGTCGCCGTCGGCCACAACCGGTACTCGACCACCGGCTCCACCACCTGGGAGAACGCCCAGCCGACCTTCCGCACCACCGCGGCGGGCAGCGGGCTGGCGCTCGGCCACAACGGCAACCTGGTGAACACCGCGGACCTGCTGACCAGGGCGCGCGAGCTGAACGCGTTGCCGGACGGCAACGGGGGCTCCGCGGCCAGCTCGGACTCGGACCTGGTGTGCGGGCTGCTCGCCGCCGGCGCGGCCGACACCGGCCTGGAGCAGGCGGCGATGGAGCTGCTGCCCACGCTGCGGGGCGCGTTCTCCCTCGTCTTCTGCGACGAGTCGACGCTGTACGCGGCGCGGGACCCGCAGGGCGTGCGCCCGCTGTGCCTCGGCCGGCTGGAGCGCGGCTGGGTCGTGGCGAGCGAGACCGCCGCGTTGGACATCGTGGGCGCGAGCTTCGTCCGCGAGGTCGAGCCGGGTGAGCTGATCGCCATCGACGAGGACGGGCTGCGGAGTTCGCGGTTCGCCACGCCCGAGCCCAAGGGCTGCGTCTTCGAGTACGTGTACCTGGCCCGCCCCGACACCACGATCTCCGGCCGCTCGGTCCACGCGGCGCGTGTGGAGATCGGCCGGCGGCTGGCGGCGGAGCACCCGGTCGAGGCCGACCTGGTGATCCCGGTGCCGGAGTCGGGCACGCCGGCCGCGATCGGCTACGCCCAGGCGTCCGGCATCCCCTACGGCCAGGGCCTGGTCAAGAACGCCTACGTGGGGCGCACGTTCATCCAGCCGAGCCAGACGATCCGCCAGCTCGGCATCCGGTTGAAGCTGAACCCGCTGCGGGACGTGATCCGCGGCAAGCGCCTGGTCGTCGTGGACGACTCGATCGTGCGCGGCAACACGCAGCGCGCGCTCGTGCGGATGCTGCGCGAGGCGGGGGCGCTGGAGGTGCACGTGCGGATCGCGTCGCCGCCGGTGCGCTGGCCGTGCTTCTACGGCATCGACTTCGCCTCCCGGGCCGAGCTCGTGGCGAACGGGCTGGACGTGGACGGCATCCGCCGCTCGATTGGCGCGGACTCCCTCGGCTACGTCTCGCTGGAGGGTCTGGTCGCCGCCACCGAGCAGCCGCGCAGCCGCCTGTGCGCGGCCTGCTTCGACGGGGACTATCCGATTCCGTTGCCGGACGAGGCCAGGATCGGCAAGTTCCTCCTGGAGGGCATCGAGCGGGGCGTGTCAGGGCAGGCCGAGCCCGTCCTGCCCTCCGCCTACGGCGCCGAGGACGCCGTGCGCCGCCCCTGAGGCGCCCCGGCGGCGCCGGGCGTCGTCCCCCCACCGCAGACCTCGACCGCACGCAGATGGAGCACCAGTCGTGACCACCCAGATCGAGAGCCCGAAGGCCACCTACGCGGCGGCCGGCGTCGACATCGCCGCCGGCGACGAGGCGGTGGAGCGGCTCCGCCCGTGGGCGGAGAAGGCGACCCGGCCGGAGGTCATGGGCGGGATCGGCGGGTTCGCCGGCCTGTTCCGGCTCCGGCTGGACCGGTGGAAGGAGCCCGTGCTGGCCTCGTCCACCGACGGCGTCGGCACCAAGATCGCCGTCGCCCAGGCGTTGGACAAGCACGACACCGTCGGCATCGACCTGGTCGCCATGGTGGTGGACGACCTGGTGGTGTGCGGGGCCGAGCCGCTGTTCCTCCAGGACTACATCGCGGTCGGCAAGGTGGTGCCGGAGCGCATCGCTGACCTGGTGAAGGGTGTGGCGGCCGGCTGCCAGCAGGCGGGTTGCGCCCTGCTCGGGGGCGAGACCGCCGAGCACCCGGGCCTGATGTCGCAGGGCGAGTACGACCTGTCGGCCACCGGCGTCGGCGTGGTCGAGGCCGCCGAGGTGCTGGGCCCGGAGCGGGTGCGGCCGGGTGACGTGGTGATCGCGATGGCCTCCTCGGGCCTGCACTCCAACGGCTACTCGCTGGCCAGGCACGTGCTGCTGGACATCGCGCGCATGCCCCTGTCGGGTCAGGTCGAGGAGTTCGGCCGCACCCTCGGCGAGGAGCTGCTGGAGCCGACCCGGATCTACGCCAAGGACTGCCTGGCGCTGGCGGCCGAGACCGAGGTGCGGACGTTCGCCCACGTCACCGGCGGCGGTCTCGCCGGGAACCTGGGGCGGGTGATCCCGAGGGGTCTGACCGCGGTGCTGGACCGGGGCACGTGGACGCCGGCGCCGGTGTTCGCGTTGATCGCGCAGCGCGGCCGGGTCGAGCGGGACGAGATGGAGCGCACGTTCAACATGGGCGTGGGCATGGTGGCGGTCGTCGCGGCCGAGGACGTGGACCGCGCGCTGGCCGTGCTCACCGCCCGGCACGTGCCGGCGTGGGTGGTCGGCGAGGTGTGCAAGAGCAGCACGTTGGAGGGCACGGACGCCGAGGTCGACGGTGAGGTGCCCCGGGCGTTGCTGCGGGGGGACCACCCTCGGTTCTGATCTGTTGTCGCGAGGCGGCCGCGCCCACCAGGGGCGGCCGCCTCGTCGTTTTCGGGGCCGGGTGCGCCGGCCGCGCGTCGTGGCCGAACCGGTGCGATCTGACCGGGTGTGGCCATCTGGCGGTGAGGTGAGCGGCGAGAGCCTCGGGGCGAGTCCGGACCGGTTCGTCAGGGAATCCAACCGCACCAAGGATCGGCGCAATGTCCAAAGTGGACATGGGGTAGGCCCGCGCCGCAGTGCCGGCCAGGCTGGGAGACACGGCGGAGCCGACCACGAGCGGGTCGGCTCCGCCGAGTTCATGGCGGCCATGAGGCAAGCCGCGATCACGACTGCCGCGCACGCCGAGGCGCGAGAGCGCGGGGTCGTACGCGACGCCTGATGGTCAGTGCTGCGCGGCTGTCGGCATGGCGAGGTCCACGCCGTGGTGACGCGGCCACCGCGCCGTGATCGCCTTCATGCGGGTGTAGAAGCGCACGCCGTCCATGCCGTGCACGTGCGTGTCGCCGAAGAGCGAGTCCTTCCAACCGCCGAACGAGTAGTAGGACATGGGCACCGGGATCGGCACGTTGATGCCGATCATGCCGACGTGCACGCGCCGCTGGTACTCGCGGGCGGCGAGCCCGTCGCCGGTGAAGATGGCGGTGCCGTTGCCGTACTGGTTGGCGTTGACCAGCTCGATCGCCGCCTCGGGGGTCGGCACCCTGACCACGGAGAGCACCGGGCCGAAGATCTCGTCCCGGTAGATCTCCATGTCCGGCGTGACGTGGTCGAACAGGGTGGGGCCGAGCCAGAAGCCGCCCGGGGTGGGCGCGACGCCCCTGCCGTCCACGACCAGTCGGGCGCCCTCCCGCACTCCGCTGTCCACATAGGACGCCACGCGGTCGCGGTGCGCCCGGGTCACCAGCGGGCCCATCTGCGAGGCCGGGTCGGTGCCGGGGCCGACCCGCAGCGCGGCCATCCGCTGCTCGATGGCCGGGACCAACCGGTCGGCCACGTCGCCGACCGCGACGACCACCGAGATCGCCATGCACCGCTCGCCGGCGGAGCCGAAGCCCGCCGACACCGCCGCGTCCGCGGCGACGTCGACGTCCGCGTCCGGCAGCACCACCATGTGGTTCTTCGCGCCGCCCAACGCCTGGACGCGCTTGCCGTTGGCGGTGCCGCGCGCGTACACGTGCCGGGCGATCGGGGTGGACCCCACGAACGACACCGCCGCGACGTCGGGGTGGTCGAGGAGCGCGTTCACCGCGGTCGCGTCGCCCTGGAGCACGGTGAGCACGCCCTCGGGCAGCCCGGCCTCGGCGAACAGCTCGGCCAGCCGCACCGACGCGGACGGGTCCCGCTCGGACGGCTTGAGCACGAAGGCGTTGCCGCAGGCCACGGCCACCGGGAACATCCACATCGGCACCATCACCGGGAAGTTGAACGGGGTGATGCCGGCGACCACACCCAGCGGCTGGCGCACCGAGTAGGCGTCCACGCCCCGTGAGACCTGCTCGGAGTGCTCGCCCTTGAGCAGGTGCGGGATGCCGCAGGCGAACTCGGCGACCTCCAGGCCGCGCTGGACCTCGCCGGCGGCGTCGTCGAGGACCTTGCCGTGCTCCGCCGTGATGATCTCGGCCAGCTCGGCGCGGTGCGCGTCCACGAGCTGGCGGAAGGCGAACAGCACCCGGGACCGCGCGGACAGCGAGGACTCGGCCCAGCCCTGCGCCGCCTTCGCGGCCGAGGCCACGGCCAGGTCCACGTCGGACTGGTCGGCGAGCGCCACCTGGCGGGCGACCTCGCCGGTGGCGGGCTGGAACACGTCGCCGCGGCGGGACGACGTGCCGCTCGTGCGGGCGCCGTCGATCCAGTGCGGCACGAGGTCCGGCAGGGAACGTGTCACGGGAATCCTCCTGCGGTTGGGGCTGCCCGGCTCGCCGGCCGGGGCGGTGCGGTTGCCGGGGTGTCGCCGGCGCGCTACCGGGGCGCGGTGGTGGCGCGGACGACCAGCGACGGGTGCAGCAGGTGGCGCACCGGGTCGGTGCGCTCCCCGCGGATGCGCTGCACCAGTGCCTCCGCGGCCAGCCGGCCCATCTCGTGGCGTGGCTGGTCCACCGTGGTCAGGGAGAGGTGGCGCAGGCCGGCCAGCGACGTGTTGTCGTAGCCGACCAGCGACACGTCGTCGGGGACGCGCAGCCCGGCCTCCTCCAGCGCGGCCAGCGCGCCGACCGCGTTGTAGTCGTTGGCCGCGACCAGCGCCGTGGGCAGGTCGGCCTCGCCGGCGGCGAGCAGGTCGCGGACCGCCCTGGCGCCGGCGGTGTCGGTGTACTCGCTGCGCACGACCAGGGGTTCCAGGCCGTGTCGGCGCATCGCCCTGTCGTAGCCGCGGCGGCGGAGCGCGGCCTGTGAGCCGCTGCCGCCGTCGAGGTGGGCGATCTTCTTGTGCCCGAGGGAGACCAGGTGGTCGACGGCCATCTCCGAGCCGGCCTCGCCGTCGTCGTTCACCGTGTCCACAGTGGACAGTCGGGTGGACCGGGCCACCAGGACGACGGGCTGCTGCTCGGCGGCGGCCGCGATGTCCGCCGAGGACACCACGGTGCCGAGCAGTGCGACGCCGGCCGGGCGGAAGGAGAGCAGGCTGCCCAGCGCTCGGCGCTCCCTGGCCGGGCTCCGGCTTCCGGTGTTGATGATCAGGTCGAAGCCCTGGTCCCTGGCCACCTCGTCGAGACCGTCGACGATCTCGGCGAAGAACGGGTTGTGCAGGTCGGAGACCATCACGCCGAGCACGGTGGAGGTGCGGCTGGCCAGCGAGCGGGCCATGGCGTGGGGGGAGTAGCCGAGTTCCTCGGCGGCGCGCAGCACCGCGCGGCGTCGTTGCTCGCTGACCTTGGGCGAGCCTCGCATCACCAGCGAGACCAGTGCCCGCGAGACGCCCGCGTGCCGGGCGACGTCCTCCATGGTGGGGCGGCCCACCGCTCCTCCCTGCCCCGGCTCTTGACCGGTTCCGTCGGGTTTCCTTCGGGTTCGTGGTGGTGTGACCCTTGACACCGCCGTGACGCAGGCTACAGCATTAGCGCGCTCTAACCAATAGAGCGCTCTAACGAGAACCCCCTCCCAGCAGGACGGAGACGCAGCGGATGCGGATCGGAGTCGCGGGGGTCGGTCGGATCGGCGCCATGCACGCCGCCAACCTGGCCTCACTGGACCAGCTCGACGAGGTGCTGCTGTTCGACCCGGTCCCCGGCCGGGCCGAGCTGGCCGCGGCCGACCTCGGCGGCAGGGCACGGCACGTCGACGACCTCGACGCCCTGCTCGCCGGCAGCGACGGCGTGCTGCTGGCGACCCCCACCTCCACCCACCCGGAGATGCTGCGCCGCAGCGTCGCCGCCGGGGTGCCCACCCTGTGCGAGAAGCCGCTCGCCGACGACCTCGACATCATGCGGTCCCTGGTCGACGAGATCGAGCGGGCCGGGGTGGAGGTGCTGGTCGGCTTCCAGCGGCGGTTCGACCCGGCGATCGTGGAGCTGCACCGGAGGCTGCGCGCCGGCGAGGTCGGCCGGGTCTACCTGGTGCGGTCGGTCTGCGTCGACGCCGACCCGCCCGCGCTGGAGTTCGTGGCGACCTCCGGCGGGTTGTTCCGCGACTGCCTCATCCACGACCTCGACGCGGTGCCGTGGCTGGTCGACGAGCCGGTGGTCGAGGTCTACGCGTCGGGCTCGGTGCTGGTGGACCAGGCGTTCGCCGAGGTCGGGGACGTGGACAACGCCGTGGCGGTGCTGCGCTTCGCCGGCGGGGCGCACGCCCTGCTCACCGCCGGCCGGCACGACCCGCTCGGCTACGACTGCCGGATGGAGGTCTTCGGCAGCAGGGACACCCTGGCCGTCGGCCTGGACGAGCGGACGCCGCTGACCTCGCTGGAGCCCGGCGGTCCCAGGGTGGGCGACGCCTACCCCGGCTTCCCGGAGCGGTTCCACCGCGCCTACCTCAACGAGCTGGCGGTGTTCCTCGACGTGGTCGCCGGGCGCGCGGCCAACCCGTCGCCGGCCAGGGAGAGCCTGGTCAGCCTGCGCCTGGCCGAGGCGTGTGAGCGGTCCCGCCGGAGCGGGGCCCCGGTCAGGATCGAGCGGCAGCAGCCGGTGGGGGTGGCGGGATGACGCCGACGAGGCCGACGCCGCCGCCGAAGACGCCGCTGCCGAAGGTCGCGGGGGCCCCGATCTCCTGGGGAGTGTGCGAGGTCCCGGGCTGGGGCCACGTCCTCGACCCGGGGACTGTGCTCGCGGAGATGGCCGCCTTGGGGTTGACGGCCACCGAACTCGGCCCGCCCGACTACCTCCCCAGTGATCCGGAGCGGCTGCGGGCCGTGCTGTCCGGGTACGGCCTGGGCCTGGTCGGCGGCTTCCTGCCGGTCGTGCTGCACGACGCCGCGCCGCGGGACGAGACCCTGGCCGAGGCCGACCGGGTCGCCGGGGTACTGGCCGCCGGCGGGGCCGAGGTGCTGGTGCTGGCCGCCTCGACCGGGCTGGACGGCTACGACGAGCGGCCGGCGCTGACCGACGAGCAGTGGCGGACCCTCGTCTCCACCGCGGCGGCCGTCCGCGACGTGGCCGCCCGGCACGGGCTGACCACGGCCCTGCACCCCCACGTGGGCACGCACGTGGAGACCGGGGAGGAGACCGAGCGGTTCCTCGCCGACTCCGACCTGCCGATCTGCCTGGACACCGGGCACCTGCTCATCGGCGGCGGCGACCCGGTCGCGATCGCCCGCCGGTGGGCGGGCCGGATCGGCCACGTCCACCTCAAGGACGTGCGGGCCTCGGTGGCCGCGCGGGTCAGGGCCGGCGAGCTGACCTACACCGAGGCGGTCGGGCAGGGGATCTACACGCCGCTGGGGGACGGCGACGTCGACGTCGCGTCGATCGTCGCGTCGCTGACCGAGGCCGGCTACCGCGGTTGGTACGTGCTGGAGCAGGACACGGCGCTGTCCGGCGACGGGGCCGAGGAGGCCGCCCAGCCGCGGCGCGACACCGCGCGCAGTCTCGCGCGTCTGCACGAGCTCCTCGGCGTGAGAGGGATCAGGGAGGGACGATGACGTCCAACCGCTCTGCGAGGCGGGGACCGGCCGGGCGGCGGCGCGTCGGCGCCGCGGCGGCGCTGGCGGCGGCCGCGACCCTGCTGGCCGCCGGCTGCACCGGCCCGGCCGCGGCCCCGCCAGGCGGGGGCGGCGCGACGCCGCCGGGCGCCGCCACCGGCGAGCTGCGGGTCGCGGTGATCAGCCACGGCACGCCCGGTGACTCCTTCTGGGACGTGGTGAAGAACGGCGCCGAGGCCGCGGGCCGGCAGCTCGGCGTGAAGGTGGACTACAACGCGGCCGCCGACCCGGCGTCCCAGGCGCGGCTGGTCGACAACGCCGTCGCGCAGAAGGCGGGCGGCATCGTGGTCTCCATGGCCAACCCCGACGCGCTGCGGGACTCGGTGCGCAGGGCGGTGGACGCGGGGATCCCGGTGGTGACCATCAACTCCGGCGAGGAGCGCAGCCAGGAGTTCGGCGCGATCACGCACGTCGGGCAGAGCGAGGGCGTGGCGGGCGAGCGCGCCGGCGAGACGCTGCGCAGGGCCGGCAGGACGAACGTGCTGTGCGTGATCCACGAGGCCGGCAACGCCGGGCTGAACCAGCGGTGCGAGGGCGCGCGGAAGGCGTTCGGCTCGGTGCGGGACCTCCAGGTCGACATCAGCAACCCGACCGACGTGCAGTCCCGGATCAAGGGCGCGTTGGGGACGGACGGCTCGATCGACGCGGTGCTGACCCTCAACCCGCAGGTGGCGGCGAACGCGGTCAGCGCGGTCAGGGACGCCGGCTCCTCGGCGGCGGTGGCCACGTTCGACCTCAACGCGGACGTGATCAACGCGATCCGGGAGGGCCGGCTGCTGTTCGCGCTGGACCAGCAGCAGTACCTCCAGGGCTACCTGCCGGTCACCTTCCTGAAGCTCTACCGGGACAACGCGAACACCGTTGGCGGCGGCCGCCCGGTGCTGACCGGGCCCGGCGTCGTTGACAAGTCCAATGTGGACACCGTCGGGAGCTACGCGGGGCGCGGCACGCGCTGACCCGCCCCGCGGCGGCGGCCGGCCCCCGGTCGCCCCCGACCGCGGGGCCGCCGCCGCACCCGCTCCCAGGACAAGGAGGACATCTTGGCCGTAGTCGCGCACACGGTGGACGAACGGCTGGCGCGGACCCGACCGCTGGACCGGCTCCTGGTCCGGCCCGAACTCGGCTCGCTGCTCGGCGCGCTGGCGGTGTTCGCGTTCTTCTCGGTGGTCACCGACCAGTTCCTCAGCGCGGGAGGGGTGTCCACCTGGCTGGACGACTCGGCGACGCTGGGGATCATGGCGGTGGCGGTCGCGCTGCTGATGGTCGGCGGCGAGTTCGACCTCTCGGCGGGCGTCATGACCGCCTCGACCGGCCTGGTCACCGCGATCCTGGCCACCCAGCTCAACTGGAACGTCTGGTGGGCGCTGCTCGCCTCGCTGGTCTTCGCGCTGGTCGTCGGCGCGCTGAACGGGTGGCTGGTGATGCGCACCGGGCTGCCCAGCTTCATCGTCACCCTCGGCACGTTCCTGGCGTTGCAGGGGCTCAACCTCGGCGTCACCAAGCTGGTCACCGGCACGGTGCAGGTGTCGGGGATGCGCTCGACCGAGGGCTACGCCTCGGCCGGTTTCGTGTTCGCCTCGACGGTGAACGTGGGTGGCGCGACGTTCCAGGTGTCGGTGCTCTGGTGGCTCGGGTTCACGGCGGTGGCCACCTGGCTGCTGCTGCGCACCCGCCTCGGCAACTGGATCTTCGCGGTGGGCGGGGCCGCCACCAGCGCGCGCCAGGTGGGCGTGCCGGTGGTCCGCACGAAGGTGCTGCTGTTCATGACCACCGCGGCGGCCGCGTGGCTGGTGGGCGGCATCAACGTGCTGCGCTACACGTCGGTGCAGGCCAACCAGGGCATCGGCCAGGAGTTCTTCTACATCATCGCGGCGGTGATCGGCGGGTGCCTGCTGACCGGCGGCTTCGGCTCGGCCGTCGGCGCCGCGGTCGGCGCGCTGATCTTCGGCATGACCCGCCAGGGCATCGTGTTCGCCGGGTGGAACAACGACTGGTTCATGTTGTTCCTCGGCGTGATGCTGCTGGCCGCCGTGCTCGTCAACAACGCCTTCCGCCGCAGGGCGGAACGGGTCAGGAGGTGACAGGGTGAGCACCCCCCTGCTGGAGGTACGGGAGGTCGGCAAGCGCTTCGGCGGCGTGATCGCCCTCAGCGACGTGTCCACGACGGTCAACGCCGGCGAGGTCACCTGCGTGCTCGGCGACAACGGGGCCGGCAAGTCCACGCTGATCAAGATCCTGGCGGGCGCGCACCCGCACGACGCCGGCGAGTACCTGGTCGAGGGCGAGCCGGTGCAGCTGTCGTCGCCGCGCGAGGCGCTGGACCGGGGCATCGCCACCGTGTTCCAGGACCTCGCCGTGGTGCCGCTGATGAGCGTGTGGCGCAACTTCTTCCTCGGGTCGGAGCCCAGGGTGGGCTGGGGGCCGCTCAGCATGATCGACCGCGGGAGGGCCAGGGAGGTCACGCGGAAGGCGTTGGCCGACATGGGCATCGACCTGCGGGACGTGGAACAGCCCGTGGGCACGCTCTCCGGCGGCGAGCGGCAGTGCGTCGCGATCGCGCGGGCCGTGCACTTCGGCGCGAAGGTGCTGATCCTCGACGAGCCCACGGCCGCGCTGGGCGTCAAGCAGGCCGGGGTGGTGCTGCGCTACGTGGCGCAGGCCAGGGACCGGGGGCTGGGGGTCGTGCTGATCACGCACAACCCGCACCACGCCTACCCGGTCGGCGACCGGTTCCTGCTGCTCAAGCGGGGGCGCAGCCTGGGGTGCCACGAGAAGCGGGACATCACCCTCGCGGAGTTGACCCGGCAGATGGCCGGCGGCGCGGAGCTGGAGGCGTTGGAGCACGAGCTGCGGCAGGAGCGGGTGGTGCCGCGGCCGTCGTCCCCGACCCTGGAGACCGTGCCGGCGGCGCCGGCCGCGCCCCCCGCGCGGCCGGGACGGAGCTGACGAGCCAAGGAAGGCGTGAACTGGTGAACCTGGAGGTGCTGACCGTCGGCAGGGTCGGCGTGGACCTCTATCCCGAGCAGAGCGGGGTCCCGCTGTCCGGGGTGCGCACCTTCGCCAAGTCGCTCGGCGGCACCGCCACCAACGTGGCGGTGGCCGCCGCGCGGCTGGGGCGCCGCAGCGCGGTGTTGACGAAGGTCGGCCGGGACGGTTTCGGCGAGTACGTGCGGGAGGCGTTGCGGGGCTTCGGCGTCGACCCGTCCCACGTGGGGACCGAGCCCGACCTGCTCACCCCGGTGGTGTTCTGCGCGTTGGACCCGCCGGCCGACCCGCCGCTGCTGTTCTACCGGCTGCCCACCGCGCCCGACCTCAGGGTCCGGCCGGAGGACGTGCCGTGGGACGTGGTGCGGGAGGTCCCCCTGCTGTGGGTCACCGGCACGGGGGTGTCGGCGGAGCCGGCGCGGGAGACGCAGCGGGAGATGCTGCTGCGGCGCGGCCGTCGCGGGCACACCGTGCTCGACCTGGACTACCGGCCGATGTTCTGGCCCGACGTGGAGACCGCCCGCCGTGAGATCGGCTGGATGTTGGACCACGTCACCGTGGCGGTCGGCAACCGGGCCGAGGTGGAGGTGGCGGTCGGCGTCGCCGATCCCGAGGAGGCGGCCGGGCGGCTGCTGGACCGGGGCGTCGAGCTGGCGTTGGTGAAGAAGGGCGGCGACGGGGTGCTGGTCGCCACCCGGGAGGGCTCGTGGACGGTGCCGCCGAGGCCGGTGGACGTCGTCTGCGGACTGGGCGCGGGGGACGCGTTCGGCGGAGCGCTGGCCCACGGCCTGCTCTGCGGGTGGGACCCCGTGCGGATCGCCCGCTACGCCAACGCCGCCGGCGCGCTGGTGGCCGGCCGGCTGGCCTGCGCCGACGCCATGCCCACGCTCGACGAGATCGAGGAGTTCCTCTCGTGAAACCCGCCATCAGTGACGCCGACTGGGCCGAGCTGCTGGAGACCAGGGCCACCAACCCCGGCGCGGTCGCCAGGGCCTACGCCACGCGTCGGCGCAGGGAGCGGCTGCTCTCCGACGCCGGCACGCTCTTCCTGGTCGCCGCCGACCACCCCGCGCGGGGCGCGCTCGGCGTCGGCGGCGACCCCATGGCGATGGCCGACCGCCGGTCCCTGCTCGCGCGGCTGCTCGTCGCGCTGGCCAACCCCGCCGTGGACGGCGTGCTCGGCACCCCCGACGTGGTCGAGGAGCTGCTCCTGCTGGGCGCGCTGGACGACAAGATCGTCATCGGGTCGATGAACCGGGGCGGCCTGGCCGGGGCGGACTGGGAGATCGACGACCGGTTCACCGGCTACGACGCGGCGTCGATCGCCGCGAGCCGGCTCGACGGCGGCAAGATGCTGCTCCGGCTCGTCGACGACGACCCCGGCACCGTGCCGACCCTCCAGTCCTGCGCGCACGCGGTGTCCGAGCTGGCCGACCACGGGCTGATGGCGATGGTCGAGCCGCTGCCCTACGCCAGGGACGGGGCGGGCCGGCTCGTCCTGCGCCGCGACCCGGACTCGCTGGCCAGGGCCGTCGCCGTGGCCAGCGGCCTGGGCCGCACCTCCGCCCACACCTGGCTCAAGCTCCCCGCGCCCGGCGCCCCGGACGCCGTCCTGGGCGCCACGACGCTGCCGGTGATCCTGCTCGGCGGCGTGCCGTCGCCGGACCCGGCCGCCGACCTCGCCTCGTGGGGCGCGGCGCTGCGTCACCCCGCCGCGCGGGGGCTCGTCGTCGGCAGGGCGCTGCTCTACCCGCCGCACGGCGACGTGGCGGGGGCCGTCGAGGCCGCCGCCCAGGTCCTGCGTTCCGCCCGCTCCCCCGAGGAGGTCCCCGCGTGACCGCCAGCGCGTTGCACCGGCCGCACGGCAGCCTGGCCGACGGCGACGACCCGATCCTGCTCACCCCCGAGGGCGCGGGGTGGACGTGGACCGGGTTGCGCGTGCTGCGGTTGGACCCCGGCACGCGCCGGACTGTCCACACAGGACAGTTCGAGGCGTTCGCGCTGCCCCTGTCCGGCGGGTGCGCGGTCGAGGTCGACGGCGAGCGGTTCGAGCTGGCCGGCCGGGAGTCGGTGTTCACCAGGGTCACCGACTTCGCCTACCTGCCCAGGGACGCCGAGGTGGTGCTGACCAGCGCCGGGGGCTGCGAACTGGCCCTGCCCATGGCGCGGTGCGACCGACGCCTGAGCCCGAGGTACGGGCCGGCCGAGGACGTGCCGGTGGAGGTCAGGGGAGCCGGCACCGCGACCCGGCAGGTGACCAACTTCGGCGTGCCGGGGGTCTGGGACCACGCGGACCGGCTCAACGCCTGCGAGCTGATCACCCCGGACGGGAACTGGTCCTCCTACCCGCCGCACAAGCACGACGACACCGAGCCCTGCCCCGTCGCCAACGAGGAGATCTACTACTTCCGTATCGGCGGCCGGGACGGCGTCACTCCGAGCCGCGAGGGCTTCGGACTGCACCGCACCTACACCGACGACGGCGAACTCGACGAGGACGTGGTCGTGCGCGACGGCGACGTCTTCCTCATCCCGCGCGGCTACCACGGCCCGTGCGTCGCGGCCCCCGGCTACCCCATGTACTACCTGAACGTGCTGGCCGGGCCGGGCGAGGAACGCTCCATGGCGTTCTGCGACGACCCCGCCCACGGCTGGGTCCGCGACACCTGGGCGACCACCCCCACCGACCCCCGCTGCCCGGTCACCTCGGCCGCCGGGCGCGTCCAGGGAGGCCAGCGATGAGCACCGTCCGCCTCACCACCGCCCAGGCCCTCGTCCGGTGGCTGGTCGCCCAGCGCACCGAGCTGCTCGACGGCGCGGAGGCCCCGCTGTTCCCCGGCGTGTTCGCGATCTTCGGGCACGGCAACGTGCTCGGCGTGGGCACCGCCCTCGACGAGCACCGCGACGCGCTGCCGACCTGGCGCGGGCACAACGAGCAGGGCATGGCGCTGGCGGCCGTGGCCATGGCCAGGGCGACCCACCGCCGGCAGGTCGGCGTCGCCACCTCCTCGATCGGCCCCGGCGCGCTGAACATGGTCACCGCGGCCGGCGTCGCGCACGCCAACCGGCTGCCCGTCCTGCTGCTGCCCGGCGACACCTTCGTCAACCGGGCCCCGGACCCGGTGCTCCAGCAGGTCGAGCACTTCGGCGATCCCACGAGCACGGTCAACGACGCGTTCCGCGCGGTCAGCCGCTACTTCGACCGGATCACCCGGCCCGAACAGCTCGTCGCCACCCTGCCCCAGGTCGCCAGGGTCCTCACCGACCCGGCCGAGTGCGGTCCGGTCGTGCTGGCGCTGCCGCAGGACGTGCAGGCCGAGGTCCACGACTTCCCCGCCGCGCTGTTCCGCCGGGTCGTCCACCGGGTGCCGCGGCCCCGCCCCGACGCCAGGGAGGTCGCCGAGGCGGCCGACGCCCTGCGCGCCGCCCGCCGGCCGTTGCTCGTGCTCGGCGGCGGCGTCCGCTACTCGGGGGCCGGGCGGGTCGCGGTGGAGTTCGCCGAGGCGCACGGCATCCCGGTCACGGAGACCACCGCCGGCCGCACCCTCGTCCCGCACGACCACCCGCTGCACGCCGGGCCGCTGGGCATCACCGGCTCCACCTCGGCCAACGCGCTCGCCGGCCGCGCCGACCTGGTGCTGGCCGTGGGCACGCGGCTCCAGGACTTCACCACCGCGTCCTGGACGGTGTTCCACCCCGAGGCCCGGCTGGTCGCCCTCAACGCCGCGCGGTTCGACGCGGTCAAGCACGGCGCGCTCGCCGTCGTCGGCGACGCGGCCGAGGGGCTGCGCGAGCTGGACGCGGCCGTCGGCGCCGGCTACCACGCGGACGAGGACTGGACGGCCCGGGCGGCGACCGAGCGGGCCGCGTGGGACGCGCACGTCGACGCGCTGCGCGAGCCGACCCCCAAGGACGGTGTGCCGACGTATGCGCAGGTGGTGGGCGTCGTCAACGAGCTGTCCGGTCCCGACGACTACGTCATGACCGCCTCCGGCGGCATGCCGGGGGAGCTGGTCGGCGGCTGGCGGGCCACCGGCCCGGCCACCATGGACGTCGAGTACGGCTTCTCGTGCATGGGGTACGAGCTGTCCGGGGCCTGGGGCGCGGCGATGGCCCGACGCCGGACCCACCCGGAGGGCGTCGTCACCACGCTGCTCGGGGACGGCTCGTACCTGATGCTCAACTCCGAGCTGTACTCCGCGGCCTTCGCCGGGCACGGCTTCGTCGCCGTGGTCTGCGACAACGACGGCTACGCGGTGATCGCCCGGCTCCAGACCGGCCAGGGCGGCGGGGCGTTCAACAACATGTACGACGACTGCCGGTCCGAGCACGCCGGCGACCGGCGGCCCCGGGTCGACTTCGCCGGGCACGCCACGGCCATGGGCTCCGCCGTCCTGCCGGTCGCCGACCTGGCGGACCTGCCGGCGGCCTACGGCAGGGCCAGGGAGATCGCGGTGGCCGAGCGCCGACCGGCCGTGGTCGTGGTGCGCACCCACCCCGCGTCGTGGACCGAGGCGGGGGCGTGGTGGGAGGTGGGCGTTCCCGAGCACCTCGCCGGCCACGCCGCGCACCAGGACGGCAAGCGACGCCAGCTCAGGTACGCCACCGGCTGACCGGGGACGCCACGGCAGGAGGGCGGACGGGGACGAAGGACGGCCCGTCGCCGCTGGGACCAGCGGCGACGGGCCGTCCTCGTGTGCTCCTCGTCGTCCGGTGGACCCGGGCGACCGAGCTGTGGACATCGTCCCGAACGCTCAAGTGCCGTTCAGCGCGCTGGACGCGGTTGTTCCAGGCCCAGCCGCACCCAGCGCGCTGACGTGTTCCGGGCAGGTGGAACCGCCCGTGTGGCTCTCTCGATCCTTGCCCCACCCGGGCGCGTGCCAGTCCGGCCGGAGGGCCGGGGGAGGAACGAACCCGGGAAGGCAGGACGACATGCCGAGACCGACTGACACTCCGCGCCGACCGTCAGGTCGCCGACGGAGGCAGCGGGGTCAACGGCGCCAGTCGTCGTACCCGTCGTCGTACGGGTCCTCGAAACGGTCGTCGTCCTGCTTGTCGCCAAAGGACTTGCCGCCCGACAGCTCCCGCTGCAGGGCCTCGAAGTCCGTGGCGGGGGAGCTGTACTTGAGCTCTCGGGCCACCTTCGTCTGCTTGGCCTTCGCACGGCCGCGCCCCATGGCTCGACCCCCTCGCACAGGGACGGGGCGGCCGGGGGAAACGGCGGCCCCGTTCGGTCTCGACAACTTCTCCTGGTAACTACCGTACCGTGCCGACGGGGTTTGACGCGACGCGGCACCGCCTCGGGGGGCGTGATGTGCGACCCCGGGGCTCGCCACGGGGCACCGCGCTGACCCCGCGCCGGGACTCGTGCGAGTATGCCGGGGTGCCGCGTCCGTTCGTCGCCTACCTGAGGGTGTACGAACCGTTGCCCGTGATTGACGCTCCGTTGCGGCAACGGGTGGAAGAGGCGTTGCGGACCAGGAACCTGGACCCCGCCGACGCCGGAGACCGGGAACGCGAGCTGTGGCTGAAAGCACAGCTCGCCGTCCCGCCGAGACTGCTGCCCTGCGAACTCGCCGACGGCAGCCCCGCGCCCAACGCGCCGATGGACGTCCTCGTGCTCGACCCCTCGGAGGTCCCGGTGGCCGACGCCGAGGACGAGCTGGACGACACCGCCGACGCCCTCGACGCCGACACCTCGGGCGTGGGGCCGGCCGAGGTGGGTCCCGGCCCGCTCGTGTGCCCGCTGGACGTCCGGCCGCGCTCGGCGGCGGCCCTGGTGGGCTTCCTGGCCACCGCTCCGGTCCCGCTGCGCGAGTTCGTGCTCCCGGTGTCCGCCGACGCGGTCCGCGCCAGGGCCTCGGCGGTGATGTCCGAGCTGACCGGGGGCGCCGTCCACGTGGTCTCCTCCACGTGGACCGTGCCGCTGCCGTGGTTCGCGCTGGTCGACCCGGACAGCCGGCAGGTCGTGCTCGCCCCGCAGGACGACCCCCGGCGGCGGGTCTGCTGGCGGATGGCCATGGCGGACGCCCGCCGGCGGGTCAGCAGGGCCTACAGCATCGTGCGCGGGACCATCGGCGAGGACGGCCCGGCCAAGGTGCTCAGGGACACCGGGCGCTGGCTGGAGCACTTCCACCCGAACTCGGCGGTGGAGCTGGACTACGGCGGCCTGGTGCAGTTGCTCGACGACGCCCAGCTCCTGGCCGACACCTCGGCCCACGACGTGCACGCGGCGGTGAACGCCCTCGAGGTGGGGGACGTCGACGAGGTCGCCGAGCTGTACGAGCGCCTCAGGGACTTCTGGGCGGACGTCGCCGAACGCGAGCGCTTCAACTAGCCCGCCGACGAGCGCCCCGCCGGTCCCGCCGCCCTCGGGCGGCGCGGCCGGAGCGGGGCGCGGCGTGTGCGGGGGTCAGCGTTGGGGCTCGTCGCCCTCCTGCGGCGGCCGCTGCGTGCCGAGCTGCTCGCCGAGCTTCTCCTTGCCGGTCCTGATCTGGTCGCCGTACTTGCCGCCGGTCCGCTTGTCGGCCATCTCGGCCGCCTTGTCGACGCCCTCCCTGACCTTGTCCTCGTGGCCGGTCACGAGTCCCTTGATCTTGTCCATGATGCCCATGTCGCCCTCCGGGCCTCCCTGGTCGCGTGCCCGCCCGACAGGCCGGCTGGCGGCCGACGCCGTCCCGGTCACGGAGCTTCTCCCGTCGCGCCTCACCAGCGGGTCGCGCCTCACCAGCGGCCGGAAACGATCGCGCCGCCGGCGGACCGCGTGGGCGGCGGGCGGAGCGGCCCGACGGCCGGCCTCCGGGCGGGACCTGTCCCGCCTCCCGGGTTCCCCCGCCGCGCCGACCACTCACCGAACGGGTGAAGCCGCCCGGCGTTTTCACCCGTCCGAGACCCTGCTCCACCGGCCGAACTGTCAGCCCTCCCCGGAACACTGAGAACCGGGGGACCCCCTAAGACCAAGCCCTGGGGTCGCGCGACCAAGCTCTGAAGTGACGCGAGTGGCGGCTCGCCACTCCTCCTCACCTTCCGGTGACGTCGACCTTCGGGGGAGGCGCGGCTCGCTCCGGCAGCCCCTCGCCCAGCCCGTGCAGGACGAGACGCGCCGCCACCGCGCTGCCCGAGGCCACCACCAACGCCACCGGCCACGAGACACTCGTGGCGATCCAGCCGACCACCGCCGGGGTGAGGGCCGCCGCCGTGAAGTTCGCCGTGTTCTGGAGCGCGAGAGCGGTGCCGCCGCGCCCGTCGGGCGCCATCTCCCCGGCCGCCGTGTAGGCGAGCCCGTTCCAGCACAGCGCCAGCGCGGCCGTGGGGACCAGCGCGGCGACCACCAGCGCCGGCGCGGCCAGGTCGAGGAGCGCGCTCACGGCGAACCCCGCGGCCACGAGCACCGCCAACAACCGGAGCGGGCCGAGACGCTGTCGGACCGCGTCGGACCACACGCCCGCGCCGAGCCGGCCCGCGCCGCCCAGCACCTGCGCGACGCCGAGCACCGCCGCGGCGGCGCCCAGGGAGAGACCCCGGTGCTCGTGGAGCAGCTCCACGAGCAGCGAGGAGGCCGTGAACTGCGGCACCACGAGCAGCGCGCTGCCCGCGCTCAGCCGCCACAGCCTGGGCGAACGCAGGACCAGCGTGACGCCGGCACCGGCCCGCCGGGGCGTCCGCACGGCCCCGGGTGGCTCCCGGACCCACAGCGCCGCCGCGAGCGCGACCACGGCGGTCACCGCCGCCAACGACACGAAGGCCGAGGGCACACCGCCCCGCGCGGCCAGACCGGGCAGCGTCGCCGCCGCCAGCGCCGCGCCCAGCGGCGTCGCGGTCTGCCGGACCCCCATCGCCAGACCGCGCCGCTCGTGCGCGAACCAGGTCATCACGGCCCGCCCGCTGGCCGCGTTGACGCTGGCCCCGAACAGCCCGACGCCGAGCAGGGCGGACCCGGCGACCAGCGGACGGGTGGCGAGGGCGGCCCCGCCGAGGCAGGCCGCCGAGCCGAGCAGACCGGTCACCATCACCGGTCGCTCCCCGAACCGGTCGGCGGCGGCTCCCCAGGGGACGAGCGCGAGCAGCGTGCCGAGGCTGACCGCGCCGACCAGCAGGCCGACCGCGGGCAGCTCGAGTCGGAAGTGGTCGCGGAGCTGGGGCGTGAGGACCGGCAGCCCGAGGAAGGCCGCGGCGTTCACGCCCTGCGCGGCGGCGCCGACCGCCAACACGACCCAGCGGTAGGCGGCTCCTCGTCCGGTCGGCACGCCCGGACGATATCGACCATCATCCAGGATGTGGAATACCTATTCCACATCCTGGGCGTGGTCGGGAATGGCCGCGGGCCGGCGCCTCGGCCGCCACGGGTTCGACGAGACCGGCGACTCAGCCGAAGACGCCGGGGAGCAGCCGGGCGGAGCCCACCGGCCGGCCGCCGCCGAGGACGTCCTCCTCCGCCAGGTCGTCCAGCTCGGCGGACGCGGGCACGCCCAGCGCCCTGAGCGCCCCGACGGTCACCGGGAGGCGGGCCCGCCCCGCGCCGTCGGTGATCTTCAGGGCGATGGCGCCCACCCCGGGCGCCGCGGCGGCGTGCACGCCCTCGGCCCCGGCCTTCGACAGCAGGCCGGGCACCGCGCCCATCAGCCGCGTGTCCTCCCGACCGGTGCCCGCCACGAGGTAGGGGTGCGCGCGCATCGCGTCGGCGATCCGCCGCTCCGGGCTGCCAGGCTCCGCGGCCACCAGGGTGGCGAACGCCCGGGCCAGACCGATCAGCGAGATCGCGAACAGCGGCGCGCCGCACCCGTCGACGGCGGTCGCGGCGACCCGCTCGCCCGCCAGCTCCTCCACGGTCTCCCGCACGGTGACCTGGAGCGGGTGGGCCGGGTCGAGGTAGTCCTCGGTGGACCAGCCCCGCTGCACGCACGTGGCGAGCATCGCGGCGTGCTTGCCGGAGCAGTTCATCGCCGCCCGGCGCGGACCCCCGCCGGCGGCCAGCAGCGCGGTGCGGCTCGCCTCGTGGCCGGGCAGGTCCGGCGGGCAGCCCAGCGCGTCCTCGTCCAGCCCGTGCTTGCGCAGCACGGCCAGCGCGCGCTCCACGTGCTCCGGCTCGCCGCTGTGCGAGGCGCAGCCCAGGGCGAGGTCGGCGTCGTCGGGCAGGTCCAGCCCGCACCGCAGCATCGCCAGGCCCTGGAGCGGCTTGTTCGAGGAACGGGGGAAGACCGGCCGCTCCGGCCCGCCGAGCGCGTGCAGGACCTCGCCGTCCGGGCCGAGCACGACCACCGACCCGCGGTGCACGCCCTCCCGGAAGCCGTTCCGGACGATCTCGACCAGCTCCACCGGGTCTGCCCCGGGCGTGTGCGGCGCGGTAATGGTGGCCTCCCTGTCCTCAGCCCCCCTCGGAATCGCGTCGGGCGCGCTCCGCGGCGAGCAGCTCGTCGACCGACGCGTGGCCCTCGCGGTACCGGCGGGCGATCTCGGCGTTGAGCCGGTCCACCACCGCCTGGACCTCGCGTCGGCGCTGCGAGACCGACTCCTCCTCGGCGGTGTAGGCCCGCAGCGCGTCCTCCAGCTTGCCATCCGACAACGCTGTGACGTCCGACAAGTCCACGTCGGAGACCAGCGCCTCCACGTGTCGGCGGTGCGCCTCGGCCCGGGACGGCTCCATCGTCTGGTACCGGCCGGAGCCAGTGGCCGGGCCCACCGCGTTCACCGCGAGGATGCCGGCGAGCTGTTCCACGACGGAGCTGGCGCCGCCCTCGGCCCTCCGTCGTTGCTCGGCGCGGACGATGTCGATGCGGGCGTGCAACAGCCGGCGCAGGTAGGAGAGGTCGGTCTCCTCCTGCGCCGCCTCGTCGCGCAGCGCCCGCACGTCGTCGAGCGAGCGCCGCTCGACGCCCTCCGTGTAGTCCGGGGCGAGCACGCGGTCGATGCGCCGCCGCCCGCCTGGACGGACCTCGATCACGCGTCCATCCTGCGGGACACCGCGCCCAGCAGCCAACACTTCGTCGCTCCTCGGTGGTGAGCTGTCCGGATCAGGACGGGGCCCCGGCGGGCAGCCGGACGCCCAGGATCTCGCGGACCTCGTCGGGGGTCAGCGGGGGGCGCTGCGCGACGCGGGCCAGCCCGGCGGCCCTGGCCACGAGCTGCGCGTTGTCCCGCACCCGCTCGCCCCGCGCGTAGGACAGCGTGTCCTCCATCCCCACGCGGAGGTGTCCGCCGGCCGCGAGCGAGGCGAACAGGACCGGCAGCGTCGCGCGCCCCACGCCGGTGGCCGAGAACGTGGCGCCCTCCGGCAGCAGCCGGAGCGCGGCGACCAGGGTCTCGGCGTCTCCCGGCATCCCGCCGGGCACGCCCATCACGAGGTCGACGTGCACGTGCCCGCCGGCGGGGAGGCCGTGCTCGTCGAGCAGGCGGCGCAACGCGGCGAGCTGCCCGAGGTCGAAGATCTCGTACTCGGGGACGATGCCCCGCTCCCGCATCCGCCGGTGCAGCTCGACGATGAACTCCCAGCGGTTCAGGAACACGTCGTCGCCGAAGTTGACCGTGCCCATGGTGCAGGACGCCGAGTCCGGCAGGGCGTCCAGCACCCGGAGCCGGTCCGCCTCGGGGTCGGTGACCGCGCCGCCGGTCGAGAGCTGGACGACCAGGTTGGTCTCCGAGCGCAACGCGGCCACGGTCTCCCTGAGCCGACCCAGGTCGAGGGTGGGCCGGGCCTGGTCGTCGCGGACGTGCACGTGGATCATGGCGGCGCCCACGTGCTCGCAGTCCCTGGCCGTGCGCACCAGCTCGTCCAGCGTGACCGGCAGGGTGGGCACGTCGGCCTTGGCGTGTTCGGCCCCGGTGGGGGCCACGGTGATCAACGTGCCGTGCGCTCCGGGTCTCCCCGGCGCGGCGCCGCGCGTCGCGCTCGGACCAGGCGTCTCTGCCATACGGCCGATCCTGGCACAGCCGGGGTCCCGCACACCTCCTCCCGAAGGAGGGCGGGGGCGCATGTCCCCCATCCGGCGCAGTGGGCGGAGGACCCCGTCCACGCCTCGCCCGCTCACCGCGTCCGGCGGTGGGGGCCCGCGCCATGTCGGCCGTCCGGGTGAGCCGTGGGTGGACAGGGCGACCCGCCCGCGACGAGCAGTCACGGGCGGGTCGCGGACGTCCCGGCCTCAGCCGTGGAGGCGGCGGATCGCCTGCCGCCCCGGCGGCTCGCCCGTGTCGCTCGGGACGGAGTCGGGGTCGACCGCGGCGGCCACGGCCCTGTCCTCGGCCCCGGCCACGAGCTGGGTGTCGATCGGCGTCGACCGCTTGAGCAGGGCCAGCGCGATGGGGCCCAGCTCGTGGTGCAGCACGGCGGTGCCGACCCGGCCGACGGCCTTGCCGTCCAGGGTGACCGGGTCGCCGGGCTCGGGCAGCACCTCCGGCGAGCCGTCCAGGTGCAGCAGCACCATGCGGCGCGGCGGCTTGCCCAGGTTGTGCACGCGGGCGACCGTCTCCTGGCCCCGGTAGCAGCCCTTGTCCAGGTGCACCGCCCCGCCGATCCAGCCGACCTCGTGCGGGATGGTGCGGTTGTCGGTGTCCAGGCCGACCCTGGGGCGCAGCGCCTCCACGCGCAGCGCCTCGAACGCCCAGCTCCCCGCGGGGCGGGCCCCGGCGTGTTCCAGGCGCTCCCACCAGTCGACCAGGGCGGCTCTGGGCACCAGCAGGTCGTAGCCGGCGGGCCGGGGCCACGGCATGCGGCGTACCCAGCCGCCGCCCGCGACGGGGAGCACGCCGAGCGCCTCGGTCGGCGCGGTCGCGCCCGCGGCCGCCAGCAGCTCGGGGGCGTCGGGGCCGAGCACCGACAGCAGCGCGAAGTCCGGCGAGGCGTCGGCGACCTCGACCTTGGACCAGAACCGCATCGAGTCCAGGTAGGCCAGGACCGGCTGCGGCGCGGCCGGCGGCAGCGCGCCGGTGGCGGTGGCCCCGTGGTCGGCGTCCAGCCAGACCCGCTCGTCCACGTGGGCGAGCACGAGGTGGCAGTCGACCCGGCCGTTGCCGTCCAGCACCAGCGCCTCGGTGCCCGCGCCGTCCGGGAGCTGGGTGAGGTGCTGGCTGAGCAGGGTGTGCAGCCAGCTCAGCCGCTCCTCGCCGGACACCGCCAGCACGGTGCGGTGTGAGCGGTCCACGACCACGGCGGTGCGGGCGGCGGAGCGCTGCTCGGCGAGCGGGTCGCCGAAGTGCCAGGGCACGCCGGCGTCCGGCGAGTCCTCCGGCGGCGCGACCGCGCCGGGTCGGGCGAGGAGCGGTGAGATCACGTCGGTTCTCCGGGCTTGTCGGGTGTGGTCGCGCAGCCGGCGCAGACGCCGTGCAACGCGACATGGGTGGCGTCCAGGTGGAAACCCCGGTCCCGCCGGAGTTGTTCCACCAGACCGGAAAGCGTCTCGCAGGGCACCTCGTCCACGTCGCCGCAGCGGTGGCAGACCAGGTGCACGTGTTCGTGGTCCTCGACCGAGTACGAGGGCGCCCCGTGGCCGAGGTGGGTGTGGCGCACCAGGCCGAGTCGCTCCATCAGGTCGAGTGTCCGGTAGACCGTCGTGATGTTGACCGTCGGAGCGGTCCGTCGCACGTGGTGGCAGATCTGTTCGGGCGTGGCGTGCTCGAGTTCGCGCACCGCGTCGAGCACCAACTGCCGCTGCGGGGTCATCCGCATGCCCCGCTCGTGCAGCGTGCGCCGCAGGCTGGTGTCCACAGCCCTGATCGTAGGCGCGTCCACCACCTCCGGCTGAGCGCTGTCGGACGCCGCGTGCGCTGGCCGTTCGCCGGCCCGTAATGTTGGTCCATGCGCGTGCTCGCCGGCCTGGACGGAACCCTGTTGGACCCCGAAGCCCCGCTGCTGCGCGCGGATGATCTCGGGGTTCTCCGGGGCGACGGCGTCTTCGAGACCGTCCTGGTCGTCGACGGCCGGCCTCGCGAGCTGGAGGCCCATCTGGACCGGCTGGCCCGGTCGGCGGCCATGCTCGACCTGCCGGAGCCGGACCGCGTCGCGTGGCGGCGCTGCGCGCGGGCGGTGATCGACGCGTGGCCGGTGGGCGAGGAGATGGCGCTCAAGCTGGTCTACACGCGCGGACCGGAGTTCGGCGACGGGTCCACCACCGCCTACGCGATGGGCCTGCCGATCAGCGAGTCCACGCGGCGGCAGCGCGTCGAGGGGGTCTCGGCGCTGACGTTGGAGCGCGGGTTCGCGCCGGAGCACGCCGAACGCGCGCCCTGGCTGTTGTTGGGAGCCAAGTCCCTGTCCTACGCGGTGAACATGGCCGCCCTGCGCCACGCCCAGGCCAACGGCGCGGACGAGGTGATCTTCGTGGCCGCCGACGGCTCGGTGCTGGAGGGGCCGACGTCCACCGTGGTCGTGGTGCGGGAGCGCACCCTGCGGACGACGCCGCCGAGCAGCGGCGTGCTGCCGGGGACCACGCAGGCCGCCCTGTTCCGGGGCGCCGAGCGGGCGGGGTGGACCACCAAGGTCGAGCCGTTGCGCGCGGCGGACCTGTGGGAGGCGGACGCGGTGTTCCTGGCGTCGAGCGTCCGTCGCGTCACCCGGGTGCACACGTTGGACGGCGAGGCGTTGCCGCGCCCCGAGCGGGCGCGGGAGCTCCAGGCCGTGCTGAACGACCTGTACGAGGCCGAGTACCTCTGAGCCGCGCACCTCGGACCGCCCTGGTCCGCGTGGCCGGCGGCGGACGCCGAGCGGCCCGCGCGCGGGGCCACCGGGTGGACCGGCCCCAGAATCACCGGGCGGACCTCGCGCGCGTCGGCTCGAAGCGCACGGCCGTGCCCGGCCTGGCCTGCCCCAACAGGGGCAGCGCCTCGGGCAGGGCCACGGCGATGACGGGGTAGCCGCCGGTCGTCGGGTGGTCGGCGAGGAACACGACGGGACGCCCGTCGGCGGGCACCTGCACCGACCCGGTGACCATGCCCTCGCTCGGCAGCTCCCTGCCCAGACAGGGTTCGGCGCGTGGGATGGCCGGTCCGTCCAGCCGGATGCCGACGCGGTTGCTCTGGGAGGACACGAGCCACCGGCCCCGCCGGAGGCGCTCGGCCGCGTCGGAGAACCAGTCATCCCGAGGGCCGAGCAGGACCGGAACCACCAGTTCGTCGGGCGGGCACGGCACCGGGACCTCGTCGGCCCCGCACGGCAGCCCCTCTGCCGGGCCGAGGGGCAGCACGTCGCCGGCGGCCAGGGGTGGCGGGCCGAGGCCGGACAACACGTCGGTCGAGCGGCTCCCCAGATCGGGGGGAACGGCGATGCCCCCGGAGAACGCCACGTAGTCGCGGAGGCCGGTGCTGGGCACGCCCAGCGTCAGCTCGTCGCCGGGCGCGAGGTGCGCGGGGGCGTGGGAGTCGGTCGCGTGCCCGTTGACCAGCACGGAGACGGCGGGTCCTGTCACGGCCGCGGTGCAGGAGGACAGGGCGCGCAGCGTGAGCCCGCCCAGGAGCACCTCCAGCCCCGCGGCGTCCTCCAGGTTCCCGACGAGCCGGTTGGCCAGCCGCAGCGCGGGCGCGTCGAGCGCGCCGGAGGGCGGCACCCCGAGGTGGGCGTGGCCGGGGCGCCCCAGATCCTCGACGAGCGCCTGCGGGCCGGGCCGTTTTACGACGATCGCGCGCTGCGCTGATGGCTCGCCGACGCGGGTGGTTCGGGTCTGCCCGGCTCCGGGTCCCGTCGGGGGCGTGCTGTCCGAGTTCATCCCGCCACCTCGAACCGGACCTCGTCGCCGGGGGTGAGGAGGGCGGGCGGGTCCCGGCGCGGGTCGAACACCGTCACGTTGGTGTGTCCGACCAACCGCCAGCCGCCGGGGGACGAGCGGGGGTAGACCGCCGTGAACTCGCCGGCGAGGCCCACCGCGCCAGCGGGCACGGCCGTCCTCGGGGTGTCCAGCCGGGGTTGCCGCAGCGGCTCGGGCAGGCCGACCAGATAGCCGAACCCGGGGGAGAACCCGCAGAACGCGACGCGGTAGCGGGCTCCGGCGTGCAGCGCCACCACCTCGTCGCGGCTCAGCCCCGCCATGCTGGCGACCAGGTCGAGGTCAGGACCGTCGTAGACGACCGGGAGCACGACCTGCCGGGGCGGCGTAGTGGGGGAACGCCGGCCATCGACAGCGCCGGAGGCGTCCTCGGCGCGGTCCGCTGCGAGGACCTCCCGGAGCGCGGACAGGTCCAGGGCTCCCGGCCGCGCCACGACCAGCACGGTCCTGGCGGCGGGCACGACCTCGACCAGGTCCGGAAGGCGTCCCCGGTCCACCGCGTCGCGGACCGCGACACGCACGGCGTCCACCTCGGCCAACGAGCCGAGTTCGACGAGCGCCGCGTCCGGCCCACAGCGCCGCAGCTCCACGCCGACCATGGTCGCGCGGACACGGCCGCGCCGCCGTCGTGGCGGCCGCCCACCTCGTCACGGGCAGCTCCACCCGGTCGGGCGGCCGACCTCGCGGCGGGACCGCGTCGCCGGCGCGCCCGGCGTCAGCGGAAGATCAGCCGACGATGCGCCGCAGCCGCGCCGACGCGTGGGGCTGCATCGACTGGCCGGACATCGCCCGCTCCTCCACGTAGGCCAGGTCGCCACCCTCGACGATGCCGTACAGGCGCTGCGCGGCCGTGACGTCGCGGGCCGTCGCCGTGCGCACGACCGCGTCGGTGGCCAGCTCCCACGCGGTCTGCCCGCGCGGACGGCCGTAGAAGATCTCCACGACGCCCGTGGAGTGGGCGAGCAGCAGCTCGATCGTGTCGTCGGGCTGCGGCCGCCACCAGCCGACCTCGCGCGCCGCCTGCCGGACGACCCGGCCCTCCTCGTCCAGCAGCCAGGCCCGCGCCTCGTAGTAGAGGAACGGCCGGCCGTCGTGGGCGAAGGTGACCTGCTGCCCGTACCGGTACGGGCCGTCGATGGTCGGGTAGACCACCTCGCCCTCACCGCGCCACACGCCCACCAGCGGCAGCAGGGACAGGCACTGCTCGTGCAGGTCGGCGCCCTGTCGCAGGTTGGCGGTGTCGGCGGGGACCGGCAGGTCGTCGAACTGGGGCAGGTTGCGGTTCCGGGTGGCGGCGGCGCGTTCGGCCGCGGCGCGCAACGCGGCGTCGCCGCTGCCGGGAACGGGCTGGCCGGGGGTCTCAGTCATGGTCTCGCTGGGGTCGTCGTCAGCGCTGGTCGGCGAACAGGCGGTAGACCACGTAGCCGGTGAACCAGGTGGTCAGCACGACGACCAGCACCATCAGGGCGGTGAACAACCAGTGCAGCACCTGCCGAGGATAACGGCGGACGCCCCCGGCCGGGGCAGTGAGGTTCCGCTCATCGCCGCACACCAGCGCCCACCACCGCCCACCACCACGCGTCGCCGCCCGCCGAGGGCACGCCGACGGCCCGGACCACCACGGGGTGATCCGGGCCGTCGTCAGCGAGGAGGCGAGCCGAGAACCGCCAGCCATCGTCCGCTCTTGGGGGCCGCTCTCGGGGGCCGCTCTCGGGGTCCGCTCTCGGGGTCCGCTCTCGGGGTCCGCTCTCGGGCGGGCGCCCTCAGGCGACCGCGACCTCCAGGGTGTGCAGGCCGGGGCCCTCCGCGTTGACCGCCGTCTCACCCCGTCCCGACCGGTGCAGCGCACGCACCGTCCAGGACCCGGGCGCGGCGAAGAACCGGAAGTCGCCCTCCGGGGAGGAGACGACCTCGGCGGTGAACTCGCCGGAGGCGTCCAGCAGCCGCACGAACGCGCCGCCCACCGGCTGCCCGTCGGCCAGCACCTTCCCGGTCAGGACGATCTCCCTGCCCGGGTCCACGCCCGCCGGCAGCGCGGCCGACTGCTCCGGGGCACCACATCCGCTCACGTCAGGACTCCTTCCCCGCGCCGACCTCGATCGGCACGCCGACCAGCGAGCCGTACTCGGTCCACGACCCGTCGTAGTTCTTCACGTCCTCGTGGCCCAGCAGCTCGTGGAGCACGAACCAGGTGTGCGAGGACCGCTCGCCGATCCGGCAGTAGGCGATGGTCGGCCGGGAGCCGTCCAGCCCGGCGTCGCCGTAGATCGCGCGCAGCTCGTCGTCGCTCTTGAACGTGCCGTCCTCGTTGGCCGCCTTGCTCCACGGCACGTTGATCGCGGTCGGGATGTGCCCGGCCCGCTGCGCCTGCTCCTGCGGCAGGTGCGCGGGGGCGAGCAGCTTGCCGGAGAACTCGTCGGGCGAGCGCACGTCGACCAGGTTCTTCGCGCCGATCGCCTCGACGACCTCGTCGCGGAACGCGCGGATCGAGGCGTCCTGCTCCTTGGCCTGGTAGGTGGTCGCCTCGCGCTCGACGACGTCCCTGGTCAGCGGGCGGCCGTCGAGTTCCCACTTCTTGCGGCCGCCGTCGAGCAGCTTGACGTTCTGGTGCCCGTACAGGCGGAAGTACCAGTAGGCGTACGCGGCGAACCAGTTGTTGTTGCCGCCGTAGAGGACGACCGTGTCGTCGTTGGCGATGCCCTTGGCGGACAGCAGCTTCTCGAAACCGGCGCGGTCGACGAAGTCGCGCCGCACCGGGTCCTGCAACTCGGTCCGCCAGTCGATCCGCACGGCGCCCGGGATGTGGCCACCGTCGTAGGCGGTGGTGTCCTCGTCCACCTCGACGAACACCACCCCTGGCGTGTCGAGGTTCTTCTCGGCCCACTCGGCCGAGACCAGGACGTTCTCACGGCTCATCGAGCGCTCCTTCTTCCCTACTCGCTGTTCAGGACGTCTGGTGGCGGTGCGCCGCCGGCCCGAGCCGGCGGAGGAGGAGGTACGCCTCGCACCCGAGGCAGAACCCGAAGACGGCGTTGAGCAACGCCGCGACCAGCGCCGCGGCCGTGGCCACGACGCCGAGGGTGGTGAACCCGCTGGCGTAGCCGACGACGCCGACGAGGCTGAAGGCGAAGCCGACGCCCTGCGCGAACCGCAGGGGCGACGGGTCCTCCCGTTCCTCGGTCGGTCGCAGCCGGGGCAGCACGGCCTTGCGGAAGACGTAGCCGTACGGGTTCAGCCTGAGGCCGACGAAGGCGCACAGGGCGAAGATCAACATTTGGGCGGCCAGTAGTCGCCAACTGCCGGTGACCAGCACCAGCGCCAGCACGACGCTGGTCACCCCCGCCGTGAAGCGCGGGCCACGGGGGTCGACCGCGCGGTTCCGGCGGCCGGCGGGACCGGTCTCGCCGGGCGGGGTGGGGGCGGTGGGGTCTGAGGGCGGGTGTGCGGACACGATGACCTCCTCCTGACGGGAGACGGGGAAGATCCGTCAGCGGCGGTGATCGGCCGGGTCGCGCGCCTCGCTCAGCGCCGCGTGGCCCCCGGGGGCGACCGCCGGGTCAGCGCGTCGGACACAGGCTGCTGAAGACGCGGCACAGGTCGACCGCGCGTCGCTTCGTGAACAGCCAGTCCATGGCTCGGAGGCTACCGAACCCTCCTTGCCCCTGGGAGGGGCGTCCACCAGATGGAACAGTGCCGAAGCGGCCGGTAGGGCGAGCCGGACCGAGGCGCGACGGCGCGACGGCAGACGGGGCGCGGAACGCTGTTTTCCCTGGTCGGGCGGCCATCTTCGAGCTGGGAACCTCCCGCCAGGACGCCAGGACGCCAGGACGCCAGGACACCAGGACACCAGGACGACCGGGAGGGCGCGGGCTCCGCCTCAGGAGGGCAGGTGGGGGCGGAGCGCGTCCAGCAGGGCGTCGCGCTTCGGGACGCCGCCGACGCGCAGCAGCTCGCGTCCGGACTCGTCCAGCGCGAGCGTGGTGGGGGTGCGGTAGACGCGGAGCCGCGCGGCCAGCTCCGGCCGCTCGGTCAGGTCGATCTCGACGTGCCGCAGCCCCTCGGTGCGGTCCGCGAGGTCGCTCAGCAGCACCCGGGCGTGCCGGCACGGCGCGCAGAACGTGGACGAGAGCTGCACGAGCGTCACGCCCTCGCCCAGCGCCGCGCGCACGACCTCGGGCAGGTGCGCTCCGGCCGCTGTGCCGGTCACGTCGCTCGTGTCGCTCGTGCGGCTCGTGTCCTGCGCGTCCACCGCGTCCTTCTCGGCGTTCTCAGAGTTGTTTTCAGAGTTGTTCTTGGTGCTGTTCTTGGTGCTGTTCTCGGTGTCGCTGTTCGCGGTGTTCCGGTCGTCGCCGGGACTCCCGGCCGTCCGCGTTCGGTCGGCGGTGGGGGCGACCCGGTGGCGGATCCGGCCGTCCCGCGCGCGGTGGAGCAGCCCGAGGGCGGTCGCGACCACCAGCGCGCCGAGCAACCCCCACCACCCGGCGCTCATCGGGACGAGCCTCCCCCGAGCGTCACGTTCGTCGCCTTGCCCCGGATGACCAGCGCGCCGTTCTGGGCCGACACCTCGGTGGGCCGGGCGTTGAGCGGCAGGCCGCCGGGGTCGAGCCGGAAGGTGAAGGTCTGCACGAGGTGGCGTTTCACCGCCTCCGGCAGCGGGAACGCACCCGTGCCCGTGTCGAGCTGCGTCTGCCGGGGGGTGACCTGGATCTGGTTGTCGACCAGGGCCAGCACGCCGGTGATGGTCGCCTGGACCTTGCGCCCGGCGATCTCGGTGCTGCCGGTCAGCTTGACCCCGGCCGTGGTGCGGTCGCCGGGCGCGGGCTTGTTCTGCCCGGCCGCCGTCGCCTCCAGCTCCTCGGGAGCCGGTTCGATCTTCAGGTCGGGGATGTCGATCATGCGGCCGATGTCGTTGGCCCTGACCTCGAGCTGGCCGTCGACCTCGTCCACCGTGACCCGCGCCGACCCGGAGGCCAGGTCGGACAGTGACGCGCGGACGTGCCGGGCGGTCGCCACCAGGCCGAGGTCGCGGAACTGGCCGAAGGCCACCCGGTTGGCCCGGATCTCGATCTCGCGGTAGTCCCCGGCCAGCGCCTGGGTCAGGAACGGGAAGCCGTTGACCCGCACGTCGGGGTCGTCGGTCAGGTTCAGCTCGGCCCGCAGCTTCCGGGAGAGCTGGTACTCGGCGAACGCCGCCGCGCCGAAGTCGGCCGCGACGAGCAGGCCGAGCAGCACCAGCAGGGCGATGACGAGCTTCTTCACGCGACGTGTCCGTCCTGTCGACGATCGGAGGATGCCGGGGCGTTGGCGTCCAGCCACGCTCCCATCCGGTCTACCAGCTCGGGGCTCGTGGCGGACTCGGCGTGGCGCATCCCGCGTTCGAGCCACAGTTCGGCGCCGCCGCCGGCCGCCAGGTGCAGGGACCGCCCGTGCTCGGCGGGGAAGTAGTGGTCGCGGTCGCCGTGCACGAGCAGCAGCGGGGTGGGCGGGACCCGGCGGGCCAGCTCGACCGGGCTGGGCGGCACCTCCCGCCACGCCGCGGCCAGCCGGACCCCGAGCGCCCTGGCCAGCAACCGGCCGGCCGGCTCCTCCACCAGCCAGTGCAGCCGCCGCATCGGCGGCGTCTCGCGCTCGTACCACCGCGCCGGCCCGCTCACCGCGACCACCGCGTCGGGGCGTTCCGCCTCGGGCGTGAGCGCGGCGTGCCGCACCACCACGGACGCGCCCATCGAGAAGCCCAGCGTGGCGATCCGCCGGTGGCCGAGGCGCCGCGCCAGCTCCACCCCGGCGGCGAGGTCGAGCACCTCGTCGACCCCGAGCGTGCTGCGCCCCCCGGAACGGCCGTGGCCCCGGAAGTCGAGGGCGATGACGGTCCTGCCGCGGGCGAGGCGGCGCAGGACCCGCTGGACGGTGGGGCGCGCGGTGTTGTTGGTGAAGCCGTGGCCGACGACCACCGCGAGGTCGTGTCCCGGGGCCGCCACGACACCCGAGAGGCGGACGCCGTCGGCTGTGAACACGGCCACGGATCGGGTGGTCGGCTCTGGGCTTCCGCAGGTCACGACGGTTATCCTGCCCCACGACTGTTGGCAACGGAGCCATGCCTCTTGCACGCCACAAGAGACCGCGGCGCGCCCGCGGTGGGGAGGAGGGCGGCCCGGATGAGCGCCGACCTGTTGCTCCTGACCAACGACCCCCGACCCGACGCGGTGCTGCCGGCGCTCGCGTTGTTGCCGCACACCGTGCGTCCGCTGGCCCCCGAGGTGTCGGCCCTGCTGGAGGCGGGGCCGCACGACGCGGTGCTGGTTGACGCGCGGGGCGACCTCGTGGGCGCCCGTGGCCTGTGCCGGCTGCTGGCCAACGGCGGGGTGGACGTGCCGGTCGTCGCCGTCGTGCCCGAGGGCAGCCTGGTGGCGGTGAGCGCCGACTGGGGCGTGGACGAGATCCTGCTGCCGACCGCGGGGCCGGCCGAGGTGGACGCCCGGTTGCGGTTGGTGCGCGCCCGTCGGGCCGCGGCGCACCGGGGTGGCGACGGCGCCCTCCAGCTCGGCGACCTGGTGATCGACGAGGCGACCTACACCGCGCGCCTGCGGGGCCGGCCGCTGGAGCTGACCTACAAGGAGTTCGAGCTGCTGAAGTACCTCGCGCAGCACGCGGGCCGGGTGTTCACCCGCGCGCAGCTCCTCCAGGAGGTGTGGGGCTACGACTTCTTCGGGGGCACGCGCACGGTGGACGTGCACGTGCGGCGGCTGCGGGCGAAGCTCGGCCCCGAGCACGAGAGCCTGATCGGGACCGTGCGCAACGTGGGCTACAAGTTCGTGCGACCGCCCAGGGGCGCCCGGACGGCCGAGCCGGCGGTGGAGCTGGTCGAGCAGCCTGCGGTCGGGCGGGAGTTCCTCCACAGCGGCCACTGAGCGGTCACTGAGCGGCCCGGGGCGGCGGCGTGGCCGCGGGGCCGCGTGGTGGGGCGGCGAACAACCGGCCGTCCGGCGGTGTTCCCCCACTGAGGTGATCATTGGCACGCGTGTCCAGTGTGGCCTGTCGACTAGCGTCGACGGCGTGGTGCTGCGGGAATGGCGTGACGTTCTGGACTCCGACCGCTCGGCCGAGGTGGTCGGGCTGATCGACGCGGCGGTGGCCGAGGACCGGGTGTCCCCGGTGTCCGACCACGTGCGCCTGCGGCTGCGCCCCGACGCGCCGGCCGCGCCGGAGTCCTCGCGGCATCTCCTCGTCAGGGACGACGACGGTCGCCTGGCCGGCTACGCGCACCTGGAGCCGGGCGCGGAGGGCTCGCCCGCCGTCGCCGAGCTGGTGGTCCACCCCGAGCTGCGCCGGCGCGGGTTCGGCGCGGAGCTGGTCGCCGGCCTGGTCGAGCTGGCCCCCGGGCCCGACGCGCTGCGCGTCTGGTCGCACGGCGGGCACCCCGGCGCCGCGCGGCTCGCGGAGCGTCACGGGTTCCGGCAGGTCAGGGCGTTGTGGCGGATGCGACGGGAGTTCGACGAGCCGCTGCCGGAGGCGTCTTTGCCCGAGGGCGTGCGCCTGCGGCCGTTCGTGGTGGGCCGGGATGAGGCCGCCGTGGTCGAGGTGAACAACCGCGCCTTCTCCTGGCACCCGGAGCAGGGCGGCTGGGACGTGGCGGACGTGCGGGCGCGGGAGGCGGAGTCGTGGTTCGACCCGGCCGGGTTCCTGCTCGCGGTGCGCGAGGACCCCGACGGCGGGGAGCGCCTGCTGGGGTACCACTGGACGAAGGTGCACGCCGGCGAGGAGCCGATCGGCGAGGTCTACGTGCTTGGCGTGGACCCCGACGCGCAGGGCGGCGGGTTGGGCAAGGCGCTCACCCTGGCCGGGCTGCGCCATCTCCGCGCCGCGGGTCTGCCGGCCGTGATGCTGTACGTGGAGTCGGACAACGAGCCGGCGATCGCGGTGTACCGGAGGCTGGGTTTCCGGCACTGGGACACCGATGTGCAGTACGCCCGTTCATCCGAACAGTGAGCCCTCCGTCACGCAGCGCTGAGTAGCAGGTCACGGCACGGGCACAGGATCAGACCAACGGGGGTGCCAATGCTCACCCGGTCGGCCTTGTTCACTTTTCGTTCACCTGGAGACCGGCGCGTGTCAACCCTCCCTGCCTAGCGTCCGGCGCAGCGGTCGCAGGAGGCAACCGGGCCGCGGAACACCCCGCCTTCCCTAGTCGTGGAGGATCCTGGTGAACATCAAGCGGCACGGTGCGGCGCTCGGTCTCGCGGCCGCGGGCGCGCTCCTGCTCTCGGCGTGCGGCAGCGACAACAACGCGCCGGCCTCGGGGGGCAACAGCGCCGCGAACGGCGTCAACGTGGACTGCGGCGGCAAGAAGCAGCTCACGGGCGAGGGCTCGTCCGCGCAGACCAACGCCATCCAGGAGTTCGTCGCTGCCTACGCGGCCAAGTGCCAGGGCTTCGACGTCGCCTACAACCCGACCGGCTCGGGCAACGGCATCAAGCAGTTCACCTCGAAGCAGGTGGACTTCGGTGGCACCGACTCGCCGCTGAAGGACGACGAGGTCGCCAAGGCCGCCGAGCGGTGCCAGGGCAACCCGGTGTGGCACCTGCCGCTGGTCTTCGGCCCGGTGGCCGTGGCCTACAACCTGCCGGGCGTCGACGGTCTCGTGCTCAACCCGGAGACCACGGCCAAGATCTTCAACGGCCAGATCAAGAAGTGGAACGACCCGGCCATCAAGGCGCTCAACGGCGGCGCCAACCTGCCGGACAAGGACATCGTGGTGTTCTTCCGGTCCGACGAGTCCGGCACCACCGACAACTTCCAGAAGTACCTCCAGGCCTCGGCCAAGGGCGTCTGGACGCAGGGCGGCGGCAAGCAGTTCAAGGGCGGCGTCGGCGAGGGCAAGGCCAAGTCGCAGGGCGTCTCCGACGGCGTCAAGGCCACCGAGGGCTCCATCACCTACGTGGAGAGCTCCTTCGCCAAGAGCGCCAAGCTCGGCGTCGCCAAGATCGACAGCGGCGCCGGCCCCGTGGAGCTGACCGACGCGAGCGCGGGCAGGGCCATCGCCTCGGCCAAGATCAAGGGGCAGGGCAACGACATGGTCATCGACCTCGACGCCCTGTACTCCTCGAAGGAGGCCGGCGCCTACCCGCTGGTCCTGGTGACCTACGAGCTGGTCTGCTCCAAGGGCTACGACGCCGACACCACCAAGGCCGTCAAGGCGTTCCTGACCACCGCCGCCGGCCCCGGCCAGGACAACCTCACCAAGGTCGGCTACGTCCCGCTGCCGAAGGAGTTCCGGACCAAGCTGGAGGACGCCGTCAAGGCGATCGCCTGAGCCCGGACGAACCACCCGTCATCTGCGAGACTGAACGAGACGCCATGAGCGACTCGACGCTGGCGGACCGCTCCGCGTCGGCCAAGGAGACGCCCGGTCGGGCGCGGGCGCCCCACGGGGCGCCGGGGTCGTCGCGGGGCGGCGCCGCGAGCTCACCGGACACTCCGGAGGGTCCCATCTCCACCGCGAACACCGCCCAGGGCGAGCCAGCTTCCACACCGGTCCGGCGTCCCGGCGACCGCGTCTTCCGCGGCACGGCCGTCGGCGCGGGGGCGTTCATCGTCGTGTTGATCGCGGCGATCGGCCTGTTCCTGCTGTTGCAGGCGGTCCCGGCGCTCCGCGCGAACCAGGTCGGGTTCCTGACCAGCGGGGTCTGGAACACCACCGACCCGAACAGCCTCCAGTTCGGCATCCTCCACCTGCTGTGGGTCACCGTCGCCACCTCGGTGCTGGCGCTGGCGCTGGCGATGCCGGTGTCGCTGGGTATCGCGCTGTTCCTGACCCACTACGCGCCGCGACGGCTCGCGCGCCCGTTCGCCTACGTGGTGGACCTGCTGGCCGCGGTGCCCTCGATCATCTTCGGCCTGTGGGGCATCAAGGTGCTCGGCCCCACGCTGGTGCCCGTCGCCGAGTGGCTGAACCGCAACCTCGGGTTCGTCCCGCTCTTCGCCCAGGGCAATGTCTCGATCAGCGGCGCCGGCAACGTCCTCACCGCGGGCGTGGTGCTCGCGGTGATGATCCTGCCGGTCATCACCGCGGTCAGCCGCGAGGTCTTCGAGCGCACGCCGAAGGAGCACATCGAGGGCGCCCTCGCGCTGGGCGCGACGAAGTGGGAGATGGTGCGGACCACCGTCATCCCGTTCGGCAAGGCCGGCTACGTCAGCGCGTCGATGCTGGGGCTGGGCCGCGCGCTCGGCGAGACCGTGGCGCTCTACCTGATCCTGTCGGGCACCGGGGCCGCGCCGAAGCTGAGCTTCTTCGACGGCGGGGCCACGATCGCCTCCAAGATCGCGTTGGGCGCCGGCGAGTTCAACAACGAGCTGACCGCGGGCGCCTACATCGCGGCCGGCCTCGTCCTGTTCGCCCTGACCTTCGCGGTCAACGCGCTGGCGCGGGCGATCGTCGCCAGGAAGAAGGTGTCGGCATGACGACCGCGACGACCGACCTGCACCGCCCGGCCACCGGCCCCGCCTTCCAGGGCGTCGGCCTCGGGCGCAAGGTCAAGAACGCGGTGGCGACCACGCTGGTGGCGCTGGCCTTCCTCGTCGCGGTGGTCCCGCTGGTGTGGGTGCTGTGGTCGGTGCTGGAGAAGGGCCTGCAACCGGTCCTGCACGCCGACTGGTGGACGCACTCGCTGTACGGGCTGCGCCCCTACGACGACCGCGGCGGCGCGTACCACGCGATCTACGGCACGGTGGTGCAGGCCCTGTCCACGGCGGTGCTCTCGGTGCCGGTGGGCGTGATGGTGGGCGTCTACCTGGTGGAGTACGGGGCGGGCACCCGCCTCGCCAGGGTCACCACGTTCATGGTCGACATCCTCACCGGCGTGCCGTCCATCGTGGCCGGCCTGTTCGTCTACGCGCTCTGGATCTCGATCCTCGGGTTCGGCCGCAGTGGCTTCGCGGTGTCGCTGTCCCTGTTGCTGCTGATGATCCCGGTGGTCATCCGCACCACCGAGGAGATGCTGCGGATCGTGCCCAACGAGCTGCGCGAGGCGTCGTACGCGTTGGGCGTGCCGAAGTGGAAGACGATCGTGAAGATCGTGCTGCCGACCGCGATGTCCGGCATCGTCACCGGCGTGATGCTCGGCCTGGCCAGGGTGATGGGCGAGACCGCGCCCGCGCTGATCGTCGGCGCGTACGCGTCGTCGATCAACCTCAACGTCTTCGACGGCAACCAGGCGAACCTGCCGCTGCTGATGAACGACCAGTTCGCCAACCCGGAGACGGCCGGGTTCAACCGCACCTGGGGCGCGGCGATGACCCTCGTGCTGATCATCATGCTGTTCAACCTGCTGGCCACCGTCATCTCGCGGTTGTCGGCCATCAAGAAGTGAGCGGGCGGGGACCAGCGATGGCAAAGCGCATCGACATCAAGGACGTCAACATCTACTACGGCAAGTTCCACGCCGTGGACAGCGTCACGCTGTCGGTCCCGCCGCGCAGCGTCACCGCCTTCATCGGCCCGTCGGGCTGCGGCAAGTCGACGGTGCTGCGCTCCCTGAACCGGATGCACGAGGTGACGCCGGGCGCCAGGGTCGAGGGCCAGGTGCTGCTGGACGGCGAGGACATCTACGCCGCCACCGTCGACCCGGTCGAGGTGCGGCGCACCATCGGCATGGTGTTCCAGCGCCCGAACCCGTTCCCCACGATGTCGATCAGGGACAACGTGGTGGCCGGGCTGAAGCTGGCCGGGGTGAAGAACCGGAGGCGGCTCGACGAGGTGTGCGAGCGGTCGCTGCGCGGGGCCAACCTCTGGGAGGAGGTCAAGGACCGGCTGGACAAGCCGGGTGGCGGCCTCTCCGGTGGTCAGCAGCAGCGGCTGTGCATCGCCAGGGCCATCGCGGTGCAGCCGGACGTGCTGCTGATGGACGAGCCCTGCTCGGCGCTCGACCCGATCTCCACGTTGGCGATCGAGGACCTGATCACCGAGCTGAAGCAGGACTACACGATCGTCATCGTCACGCACAACATGCAGCAGGCGGCGCGGGTCAGCGACCAGACCGCGTTCTTCAACCTGGCCGGCGTGGGCCAGCCGGGTCGCCTGGTCGAGGTGGACGACACCGAGAAGATCTTCTCCAACCCCAGCCAGAAGGCCACCGAGGACTACATCTCCGGCCGCTTCGGCTGATCCCTCCCCGACGGTTCTCCGGGCGGAACGCGGAACGCCCCTCGCACCACGTGGTGCGAGGGGCGTTCCGCGTGTGCCCCGACCGGCCCCGACCGGTGCTGGTCGGGGCCGGGGCGGAGTCGCTCAGTGTTCTTCGGAGCCCGGCATCTTGCCGGTGACCACGAAGACCATCCGGCGCGCCACCGACACCGAGTGGTCGGCGAAGCGCTCGTAGAACCGGCCGAGCAGGGTGACGTCGACCGCCGCGGCGGTGCCGTGCGGCCACTCCTTGTCCATCAGCACCGAGAACAGGTGCCGGTGCAGGTCGTCCATGGCGTCGTCCTCGTCCTCCAGCCGGCGGGCGAGGTCGATGTCCTTGGTGCGGATGACCTCCTCGGCGCGCCGCGCGAGGTGCACGGCGACCCGGCCCATCTCGGCGAAGTAGGGGCGCACCTGGTCCGGCAGCACCGGCTGCGGGTGCCGCCGCCGCGTCGCCTTGGCGACGTGCTGCGCGAGGTCGCCCATGCGCTCGAGGCTCTCCGCGGCGTGCAGGGCGGTGATCACGATGCGCAGGTCGGTCGCCACCGGGGACTGGAGCGCGAGCAGGGCGAGCGCGTGCTCCTCGCACTTCGCCCGCTCCTCGTCGACCTTCACGTCGTCGCCGATGACCTCCTCAGCGAGGCTGAGGTCGACGTCGAGCAACGACCTGGTGGCCTTCTCCATCGCGGTGGCGGCCATGTCGCACATGGCCGCCAGCTCGCCCGCCAGGTCCTCGAGTTGCTCGTGGTAAGCCTCACGCATGGCCCAAGGCTACGGTGGATCGGTCGCGGGGACGCGATGCGGCGGTGAACCCGAGGTGAACCGCCGGTGTCCACGCGATGACCGCACCCGCCCTGGCCTGCGTTGATCTTCCTCAGCCACAGGGGCCGTCGTCGGCGGCGTTGACCGTGGACAGGTCGTTCGGCAGCGGACCCGCCGGCGGCTTCTGGTCGCCCGGCTTCTGCTCCCCCTGCGGGGGCTCGCTGCCCGGCTTGACCACCCTGCCGTCGAAGTTGGCGCCGAGCACGAGCTGGATCGCGCCGCCCAGCGACGGGTCCTCGACCAGCTCCGCGCTCGGCACGGCGGACTTGAGCGTCCTGGCCTGCGCGGCGCGTTGGCCGGAGTGCCGGATCTGGGTCTTCTCGCCGCGCTCGCCGTCCCGCCGGGTGACGACCGTGAAACCCTGGGCGGCCAGCGCGTCGGCGGTCTCCTTGCCGGCGCCGTCCCGGCCGCTGCCGTTGACCACCTGGAGCTTGACCGTCTTCGGGTCCACGGCCGCGCCGCCCTGCGGGGCCTGCGCCTGCGGGACCGGCGAGCCCTGGGCCGGCTTCTCGCCGGGCAGCGGCGTCCCGTCGATGATCGCCCGGAACAGCGCGCGGGTGTCGTCGACGCGCAACACCTCGTTGCCCCTGGCGTTGGCGTTGCCGACGGTCGGCACGGTCACGAAGGTGATCTGGCCCGCCGACACGCCCCGCATCGACTGCGCGAGCGTGAGGAGCTGGTCGACGCCGACGTTGTCGCCGAAGGTGTTCTTCCCGACCTCGCTCACGAAACTCGTGAGCTTGCCGGGGTCGAGCAGCACCTGGCTCGACATGACCTTGCGCAGCAGCGCGGACAGGAACTGCTGCTGCCGCTTCATCCGGCCGTAGTCGGACGTGGGGTCGTTGGACAGGTAGCGGGCCCGCACGAAGTTCAGGGCGTCGTTGTCCCTGAGGACCTTCTTGCCCGCCTGCGGGAAGATCGGCCCCAGCTTCTCGTCGATCATCGGCTTGGGGATGCACACCTCGACGCCGTCGACGGCGTTGACCATGCCCTTGAACCCGTGGAAGTCCACGCCGAGGAAGTGGTTGATGGCGAGGCCGCTGATCTTCTGCACGACCTTGTTCGTGCACATCGGGCCGCCGGCCGCGTACGCCTCGTTGATCTTGGCGTTCTTCCTCGGCGCGGTCTTCTTCCCGGTGAGCTGACCCGTGTCGGGGTTCCACTGGTCGCACTCGGGCAGGTCGACCTCCAGGTCGCGCGGGAAGGAGACGACCACGACCCTGGAGCGGTCCTGGGGGATGTGCGCGATCATCACGCTGTCCGAGCGCGCGCCGTCGGCGTCGGCCTGGGTGCCCACGTGGTCCTCGGCCTTCGCGCCCGCGCGGGTGTCCGAGCCGACGAGCAGGAAGTTCTCGTCGCCGAGCTGCTTGTCCTTGTCCTGGATGTCGGCCGAGTCGGGGTCGAGGGCCATGACCTTGCGGAACTTGCTGTCGGCCCACTGCATGCCGCCCCAGCCGATGCCGCTGGCCACGAACACCAGCGCGGCGGCCGCGACGGCCAGGCCCTTGCCGACCAGCAGTGCGCGGCGCCGGTTCCGCGGGCGCCCCTCCACGGCCGGGTCGGACTCCGCGGGCTCCTCGTCCTTGCCGGCGTCCCGTTTGACGTCCCTCTTGGCGCCCTTCTCGGCGCGCGCCGGTTCCTCGGCGCCCTCCGGCTCGTCGGTCGCGGGCGGCAGGAGGGTGGTCTCCTCCTCGTCCGCCGGCGGACGGGGGGACGAGCCGCGCGGCTCCGCCGACCGCGACTCACCCGAGCGCGACTCGCCCGACCGCGACGGTGTCGCCTCGGCCGCGGCGTCGAGGTCCGGCAGCTCGTCACGCCGGATGAACCGGGTCAGCCGGTTCCGCTTCTTCTGCTCGGCCTCCAGCGCCTCGTCGTGGACTGCGGAGAACCGGGCCAGCGTGGCGTCGATCTTCTTGCTCTTCTCGTGCCGCTCGACGAGGTCCTGGGGACCGTCGCCCACGGCGGGCACCTCCTGCGTGACCTCCTCGGGAGAGGGGCCGGCGGGAGGGACGACGCCGCCCTGGCGGGCGGGACGCCGGGCAGCGCCGGGGACGGGCGGGCCAGCCGGCGTCGGCGGGCCGGCCGGGGGCCGGACGGGAGCCGCTCCGGCGGGGGGCGGTGGCGTGACCCCCGGGGGCGGTGGCGTGGCCCCTGGGGGCGGAGGCGTGGTGGGCCGCGGCGGCTGGGGCACCGGCCGGGACGGCGTGGGGTCCTCGCCGGACAGGGAGCCGAGGACGCCGGGATCGGGCCGGGCGGCCGAGGGCGGCACCGGCGGGGGCGGCACCGCGCCCGGCGGCGTCATCCGGGCACGGCTGCCGGGGCCCTGCGCGTCGCCGGCCGCGGCGGGGCGTTGCTTGCGGGTTGGCATCGGACGGGGTCCGCTGCCGCGTTGCGGGGTGGGCGCGTCCTGACGTCCCGAGGGCTCCTGCGCGGCGGGCTGCCGGGGGCCGCGCGGGGGAACGGGTGGCGGAGGGGAACTCGCCCCCACCGGAGGGGTCGGGGGAGTGGGGGGCGCCGAAGGGGTCTGTGCGGGAGGGCCGCCCGGCACCTGGCCCTGTCGGGCCCGACCGCCCGTCGGCCGGCCGCCGCGCCCGTCCGGCGCGGGAGCGCCGGGGGCGGGCATGGCGGGCCGGCTGGGCTCGTCCACGGGACGGCCACGGCCGGTCGGGGGTGTCGGCGTGCCCGGCGGCGTGACCGGCGGGGTGGTCCTCGGTGCCCGCATCGCCGGGCGGCTGGGCTCGTCGACGGCGCGCCGGCCGGTGGGGTTGGGGGCGGGCATCGCGGGCCGGCTCGGCTCGTCGACCGGGCGACCGCGGCCCGTGGCGGGGGGAACCGCGCCCGGCGCCGGCATGGCGGGCCGGCTCGGCTCGTCCGCCGCGCGGCGCGCGCGGCCGGGGGCGGGCAGGTCCCGCCGGCTCGGCTGGTCCTCGGCCGCCCGCGCGGGCTCGTCGGCGGAGGGGGGACCCGGGATGGGGTACTGGCCGGTGCCGTGTTTGGCGAGCAGGTCCGAGACGCTCACGCCGCCCGAGTCCTCGCGGGAGCGCCGCCGCCTGCCGGTGGGGGGCTCCTCGTAGCCGCGGCCCGCGCGGCGCGCGTCGCGGGGCTCGGCGCCGTCGCGCGCCTGGTCCCCCTGGGGGTCGCCGGTGTCGCGCTGCCTGCGGGAACGGCGGGAGCCGAAGCCGTCGCGGGGGTCGTCCGGCACTCGGTCTCCCTTCCCTTTCACGGTCTGCTGCGGGCGCGCTCCCTACGCCGCGTGCCCATGGTGGACGTGGAGCGACCCGTACCGGTTCCGTCACGATCAGATCGCTTGATGAACGCGATAGTACGGATGGTGTCCACTACTGACGACCACCCATCGAAATGTCTTCACTTTCCGTGCGCGCAAATACGCACCGTGTCGGTCCGTCCGGGCGAATCGTCCCCACCCACCGGCGGACGCAAATGCGTGATCACGCGATCACGCTTCGTGGAAATCGCCGAGTCAGTAACCGACGGCGCGGGGTTCGGCCACGGCACGGCGACCCGCGGCCGCGCCGGCGAGTCGGACCCGGCCGTTCTGGCGGTAGGCCACGGCGTTGCGCCCGGAGCGTTTCGCGGCGTAGAGCAGCCCGTCGGCCTGGAGCAGCGTCTGCTCGGGGCCGGCGGCCGTGCGGTTGCCGGGCGAGCTGTGGGCCAGGCCGACGCTGACGGTCACGCGCAGGCCCGGGCCGAGCTGCTGCCACGGGTAGTGCTCCACCCTGGCCCGCGCGGCGTCGCAGACCGCGACCGCGGTGGAGGCGTCGATGCCGGGGAGCACGAGGACGAACTCCTCGCCCCCGTACCGGGCGCAGAACGCGCCCTCGGGGAGGCCGTCCTGGAGCAGTTCGACGACGCGTTGCAGGACGCGGTCGCCGACGAGGTGCCCGTAGGTGTCGTTGACCTGCTTGAACCAGTCGAGGTCGACCAGGGCCAGGCCGAGGCCCGTCGGGTGGGTGGCCTCCTCGGCGAGCAGGCTGACCAGCCGTTGGTCGAGGTAGCGGCGGTTGTAGCTGGCGGTGAGGCTGTCCCTGAGGCTCTGCTCGCGGGCCTCGGCGTGCTCCCTGCGCAGCCGGTCGACCTCGCGGCGGAGTTGCTCGGGGACGTGCGGCGGCTCGGTCTGGTCGGCGTAGAGGAGGTCGAGCGCCGAGCGGAGGTGCTGGTAGGCCTGTCGCCACTGGCCGCGGGAGGCGAGCAACGCGGCGATGGACTCGTGGAGCTGGATGAGACCGGTGCTGCCGGTCTCCTGCGCGGGCGGCGGGGCGGCGCGGTCGGCCCTGGCCTCGGGCACCATGCCGTCGCGCACGTCGTCCGAATCGGCGATGTCGGGCCGCAGCACGGTCACCGCTCTCACCTCCCTACGTCCGTGGTGTCGTCGGCTGGGCCGGTCCCCTTGAGCGAGCGGCACGCGGCCGTGCCGGATTTCCCTCGACCGGTTGACCTCCCACTGCTCCGTTTCGGTGACTGTGGGTGATCTGTGTCGCCCGTCGTCGGGGTTCCGGGTACCGCCGACCGGGCTGGGCGGACCCGCCGGAGAGCACCCGGCCGGAGCAGTCGGACGGGGCGGGCGGTGGCCGTCCCGTCCGGTTCCGTGTCGAGGATCACGCTGCTCAGCACCGTCCCGTCCCGCCTTCGCCCTGGGAGCGCGCCGCGTCCTCGCCGCCCGGGGCGGGTCAGCTCGGGCAGGGGGCGAACCCGTAGGCCGTCCCGTCGAGGACCGCGATGTGCTTGGACGCGATCTGACTACCCAGCGTGGCACCCTCCCGACGGGCAGTCAGTGTGACAGCCACCACGTAGACCACGCCCCTGGGGTTCCCCGTCCGCCCGCCGGGACTCCAGTCCGGGTCGGGTCGCAGCGTCGTCAGCGCGGGTTCCATCCAGACGGTGAGCCCCCGGAGGTCGCACAGCCGGTCCCTGGCGTCGGGGTGCTGGGTGCGGCGGAAGAACTCCGCCTGCTCGCCCGCCCCCCGGTCGGCGGCGTGGTTCGCCTGCTCGAAGTACTCCTCGACCAGCCGTCGGTCGCTGTCGGTCAGCTCCACGGGTCGGGCGACGCCGGGCACCGCGGTGGCGCACCCGGCCAGCGCCGCCCCCACCAGCAGGAGCGCCGCCGTCCGCCCCCGGCCCGTCATGGCCCCAGCGTGACAGACCCACGTCCCCGACACCCGAGGATGACTCGGATTCGCGCCGCGCCGCGGGCTCTGGCACTTGCCAGAATCGACGGAAATGGCTGGCGGGAGCGTGGGCGGCGTCGCGCGGACTTCGTCTTCCGATGTCATGACAAAGCGCCCGACGCGTTCTCCCGCACCGGTCATCGGACATGACTCAGGAGGCGGTCGAACGTCGGAGCGCCGGTGTCGGCGAAAACACGTCCGGCGGCGGACTCCGGTGGGCCGACGCATTCCGACTCCGGGTATGGCGGCGACCGTTTCCGGGCGTGCCCCGGCGTCGGCCGAGGGGGCGTCGCGCCCCCGCTCTCAGCCTCCGGAGTGGTCGATCTCCGCCCCCGCCGGCACGCTGAGGTCCTCCGGGTCGTCCAGCCAGCCCTCCGGCAGCACGACCCGCGCCGGCGAGCCCTGCCGGCCCCTCGGCCCCTCGGCGTCCTCGGGGAACGGGGCGTCGTGGTCGAGCTGGCCGAGCAGGTCGTCCAGCTCGTCGAACGTCGACACCAGGCCGAACCGCTGCCGAAGCTGGGAGCCGATGGGGAAGCCCCGCAGGTACCACGCCATGTGCTTGCGCAGGTCGCGCAGGCCCTTGCCCTCGCCCAGGTGCGCGGCGAGCAGCTCGGCGTGCCGGCGCAGCACCGCGGCGACCTCGCCCAGCGTAGGGCCGGTCGGGATCGGCAGGCCCGCGAAGGCCGCCTGGAGGTCCCGGAACAGCCACGGGCGGCCGAGGCAGCCCCTGCCCACCACGACCCCGTCGCAGCCGGTCTCGCGGACCATCCGCAGGGCGTCGTCGGCGGAGAAGATGTCGCCGTTGCCGAGGACGGGGATCGACGTCACGGCCTCCTTCAGGCGCGCGATCGCCGACCAGTCGGCCTCGCCGGAGTACCGCTGCGCGGCCGTCCTGCCGTGCAGGGCGACCGCGGCGGCGCCCTCCGCCTCGGCGATGCGCCCCGCGTCGAGGTAGGTGACGTGGTCGTCGTCGATGCCGATGCGGAACTTCACCGTGACCGGGATGCCGGCCGGCTCGGCCGCCCGCACCGCCGCGCGCACGATCGCGGCGAACAGCCGCCGCTTGTACGGCAACGCGGAGCCGCCGCCCTTGCGCGTCACCTTGGGGACGGGGCAGCCGAAGTTCATGTCCACGTGGTCGGCGAGGTCCTCCTCGACGATCATCTGGACGGCGCGGCCCATCGTCTCGGGGTCGACCCCGTAGAGCTGCATCGACCTCGGCTTCTCGTCCGGGTCGAAGGTGATCATCCGCATCGTCTCGGGGTGCCGCTCGACCAGCGCCCTCGTCGTGATCATCTCGCAGACGTAGAGCCCGGCCCCGTACTCGCGGCACAGCCGGCGGAACGCCACGTTGGTGATGCCGGCCATCGGCGCGAGCACCACCGGCGGGTCGACCACGTGGGGGCCGATCCGCAGGGGCGCCGTCACCGGCACGGGAAGCGTGGTGGTGCTGGGCATCGGTCCATTGTCGCCGTCCCGTCGGGGTGGGCGTCGCCCCTCCGCCGGGGCGGTGTGGCCAAGACCTCACCGCGCGCCGCGCGCCCGCCTCCCCCAGCAGCGGGAAAGGCCCTCCCCGACGGGTCGACGGGGAGGGCCGGGCGGTCTTCGGACGATCCGCCCGCGGTCACGCGGACGGTGTGGTGTCAGAACGGTCTGTGTCAGAGAAGGACGGGGTCAGAACGGGACGGTGATGCAGGCGAGGCGGTCACCGGCCTGGCCGGCGTGCCCCGGGTCGGTGTGCGTGTGGTGCTCGTGGATGACCACCGAGCCCGCGTGCCGGTCGGTGAACCGCCAGGGCACGGTCGTCATCGCGAAGCCGTTGCCCTCGCGATCGGTGGTGAAGTCCAGCCAGATCTCGTTGCGGGGGTTGGCGTAGGCCGGGTCGGTCGAGGTCCCCGGCTTGGGGTCCACGACGTTCTGGTAGTGCGGGCCGGCCGCCGCGCCGGTGGCGCCGCACGCGTTGACGTGGGCGTGGGCGCCGTACTCGCGGTGGGGCACCAGGCCCTGGGTGAGCAGCACCACCCGGGTGCCGTTGTTCGGGGCGGGGAAGGCGACGACGGTCGCGCGGGAGCCGGGGCGGGCCAGCTCCTGGTTGTAGGTGATGGCCGTGGCGCCCGGTCGGTAGGGCTCGAACGTCCCTCGGGCGATGACGGCGCTGCCGCCGGCGGCGGTCGCCTCGGTGGAGGCGACGGCGGGGGTGGTGGTCAGGAGGGTGAGCGCAGCGCCCATGCCGAACAGGGCGGCGATGGTGGATTTGCGACGCATGCCCCAATCCTTGGCGCAGGCGCGGGGATCGTGCACGCCCCCCGATCGTGTACCACCCAGAAGGACCACCGGGGATTTCTTCCCCCGCATACGGTGTCGCGGTGCTCGGGAAGAGAGTGACAACAGCCGACCGGACGTGGTTGGTGGCCTGTTCGGCCGCCCTCTGGGGGACGGACGGCCTGCTCCGGAAACCCCTGGCCGACGCCCTGCCGGCCGCCACCGTCGTGTTCTGGGAACACGTGATCGTCCTCGTGCTCCTCCTGCCGTGGCTGCCGGGCGCCCTGCGGGCGCTCCGCCGGTGCTCGGCCAGGGAGTGGTTGGCCGTCCTGGCGATCGGGGCCGGCTCGTCCGCGGCCGCGACCGCCCTGTTCACCGCCGCGTTCCGCGTGGGCGACGCGGTGACGCCGCTGGTGTTGCAGAAGCTCCAGCCGGTCTTCGTCGTGCTGGCCGCCTCCGCCCTGCTCCGCGAGCGGGTGCGGGCGGGCTACCTCGTCTTCGCCGTGCCCGCCCTGGTCGGCGCCTGGTTGCTGACCTTCCCGAACCCGTTCCAGGTGCGTGTGGCCGCCGCGCAGGCGGCCCTGCTCGCCGTGGGCGCGGCCGCGTTGTGGGCGGCCGGCACCGTGCTCGGCCGGTTGGTGAGCCGGTCCCTCAGCCCGCGCGAGGTGACCGTGTCGCGGTTCGCGACGGGCCTGCCGGCAGCCGCCGTCGTGGTGTGGCTCCAGGACGCGCCGGTCGCGGTCGGCTGGGGCAACGCCACCGGGCTGGTGCTGCTCGCGGTGGTGCCGGGCCTGCTCGCGCTGAGCCTGTACTACCTGGGCCTGCGCTCCACGCCGGCGTCCAGGGCCACCCTGGCCGAGCTGGCGTTCCCCGCGACCGCCGCGCTGATCGGCGTCGGCCTGCTCGGCAACCACCTCACGGCCACCCAGTGGCTGGGGTTCGCGCTGGTCGTGGCCATGGTCACCGCGCTGGGGTGGCACGAACGGGTGCGTCGGGTACCCGTCGTCCAGGACCGGACCGGGCGGGAGGAGATGGTGCCGGGGTGAGCGAGCCCGAGGAGGACGACAGCGAACGGCTCGTCCGCAACCTCAACGAGCTGCTCCAGGAGCTGCGGGTGGCGCAGGCGGGCGTGCAGATCCTGTTCGCCTTCCTGCTGGCGGTGGCGTTCACCGAGGTGTTCCGGGACGCCTCCGCCTTCCAGCGGGTTCTGCACCTGGTCACCGTCATGCTGGCCACGGGCGCGGCGGCGCTGCTGATCGCGCCGGCGGCCTGGCACCGGCTGCTGTTCCGCTCGGGACGGCGGGAGCAGATCATCGGGGTGGCGAACCGGTTCGCCACGGCCGGGCTCGCGTTGCTCGCGGCGGCCATGACCGGCGCGGTCGTGTTGGTGGCCGACGTGGTGCTCAGCGGGCCGTGGGCGGTCCTCCTCGGCGCCGTCTCCGGGGTCTTCTACGGGGTCCTGTGGTTCGCCTGGCCGCTGCGGATCAGGTCCGCCCGCGGCCGCCGCCGGTGAGGGGCGCGCCGCCCGGCTCGGGGGACCGGGCGGCGCGGGTTCGCCGGGCGCGGCGGGCGCCCGGCCGGCTCAGCCGACGTCCCGGCGGAGCAGGTCCTCCTCGGTCTCCCTGCGCACCAGGAGCCGGACCGCGCCGTCGTCCACGGCCACCACGGCCGGGCGACCGACGAGGTTGTAGTTCGAGGCGAGCGAGTGGTGGTAGGCCCCGGTGGCCGGGACGGCGAGCAGGTCGCCGGCGTGGACGTCGCCAGGCAACGGGACGTCCCTGGCCAGGACGTCGCCCGCCTCGCAGTGCCGGCCCACCACGGTGACCTCGCGCGTCGGCGCGACCGGGGGCCGTCCGACCAGCCGGGCCAGGTAGCGCGCCCCGTACAGCGCCGGCCTCGGGTTGTCGCTCATCCCGCCGTCGACCGCGACGAACGTGCGGACCGCGTGCTTCACCGCGACCACGCGGTACACCGTCACCCCGGCGGCCGCGACCAGGGCCCTGCCCGGCTCGACCGTCAGGCGGGGCGGTCGGAGCCGGTGCCTCGCGCACTCGTCGTGCACCGCCACGCGCACGCGGTGGGCGAAGCCGGCGAGGTCGAAGGTGTCCTCGCCGGGGAGCTGCGGCACGGCGTGTCCGCCGCCCAGGTTCAGCTCCGGCAGCTCCAGCCCGTGCTCGTCGCGCACGGCCGCGAGGAACCCGACCAGCCGACGCGTGGCCAGTTCGAAGTCGGCGACCCGGCGCAGTTGCGAGCCCAGGTGGGTGTGCAGCCCGACCAGGCGCAGGTTCGGCTGGCGGAGCACGTGGCGGACCGCCTCGGCGGCGGCGCCGGTGCTCAGCGGGAAGCCGAACTTCTGGTCCTCCACGCCAGTCGTGACCGCGACGTGCGTGCCGCCGTCCACGCCCGGCGTCACCCGGACCAGGACGCGTTGGCGGTCCCTGGCGAGCGCGCCGAGCTGCTCCACCTCGTCCAGCGAGTCGACCACGATCCGGCCGACGCCGTGGGCGAACGCGGCCTTGAGGTCCTCGGGTGTCTTGGCGTTGCCGTGCAACAGCATCCGCCAGCCGGGGAAGCCGACCGAGCGGGCCACCGCGATCTCGCCGGCGGAGCACACGTCCAGCGACAGCCCCTCGGCGGCGACCAGCCGGGCCATGGCCCGGCACAGGAACGCCTTGCTGGCGTACGCGATCTCCGCGCCGGGCAGGGCGGCCCGGTACGCGCGGCAGCGCCGGCGCACGTCAGCGAGGTCGATCAGGTGGAGTGGGGTGCCGAACCGGCCGGCCAGCTCGGTGACGCGGACGCCACCGACCAGGAGTTCCCCGTGCTCGTCGACGGTCGTGCCGACGGGCCAGACGTTCTCTTCGAGACGGGCCTGCGCCATTCCGCGCAGGGACGGCAGGATTTCCGCAAGAGTCACCGCGTCCTCCCCGGTGTGGGGTGTGTGCGGGACAAGCACAGCGCCTGGCGGGCCCTCCGATGCCGCTCCGGACACCGTCATGACGACCCGACCGGCCATGTTGACGCCCCGTTGACACCGCCGTGTCCGCCGTCACGGGGCTGGGCGGCGTGGCGTCGGGTTTCGTATGGCTGTGATCTTGACAAGCCGAAGCCCCTGGTCGATGACCAGGGGCTTTGGTGGGCCGCCAGGGGCTCGAACCCTGAACCCGCGGATTAAAAGTCCGCTGCTCTGCCAGTTGAGCTAGCGGCCCGCAGACAAGGCTAGAGGAAGCCGGGCAGGGGGTGGGCACCCTCCCGGGGATTCGACCAAGCGGCCGCCTCCGTTCGGCGGTGCCCAGGAACCGGAATGTCGCACCCGCCGTGCGTCTTCTCGCACCCGCGATCCGCGCGCCGCCCCGGCGGCGGCCGTTCAGCGCGCGAGGGCGGCGCGGCCGAGGTGGTCGGCCTGGCGGGTCGTCTCCGGGAGGCGGTAGCGGGGCGCGAGCCGCAGCACCTGCTCGGTGGCCGTGTCCAGGTCGACGAGATGGCCCACCGAGACGAACACCGGGCGCACCCCGTCCTGGGTGCGCAACGCCCGGCCGACGACCTCGTCGCCGTCGAGCAGCGGCGTCCAGTCGCCCCGCCGCGGTCCGGGCGGCTCGTACCGGCCCAGCGGCGTCTTGGCGACCCCGATGCTCGGCACCCCGGTGAGCACGCCAAGGTGGCAGGCCAGCCCGAACCGGCGCGGGTGGGCGATCCCCTGCCCGTCGACCACCAGCAGGTCCGGGGTGGTCGCGAGCCGTTCCAGGGCGTCCACCAGCGCCGGCAGCTCGCGGAACGCGAACAGCCCCGGCACGTAGGGGAACGTCGCCGTCCCAGGGACGACCGCGCTGTCCACGGGGGACAGCGTCTCGGCGTCCAGCACGGCGACCGCGGCGACGAGGTCGTCGCTGCCGTCGGCGTAGGCGACGTCGAGGCCGGCGACGGTCCGCACCCCGGTCAGCTCGCCGCTCGCGCGGACCCGCGACCGGAGCCGTTCCTGGAGCGCCTCCGCCTCGGCGGCCGAGCAGGGCCAGTCGTGCGTCACGCGCACCCGCATGGCGTCGTCCTCCCCGGACCGAGCTAGATCGAGGAGGAGCGGTAGACGTCGAGCAGGTCGGTCTCCTTGGCCTCCCAGATCTTGCGCACCGCGTCCGCCCCGAACTGCTCGACGTACTTGGCCTCGGCGAACGTGATCGGCACCAACGTGATGATCTGGAGCGCCGGCTCGCCGTAGGCGTCGTGGAAGACGTCGAAGTCGGTGCTCAGGTAGGGGTGGGGTGAGGCGAGCACGCCGTGGATCCTGGTGTCGGGCACCAGCGGCTGGGTGTTCTCCACCGCCTGGTCGAACTCCAGGCCCTGGCCGCTGCGCACGACCATCTCGCAGATCACGTTGACCAGGAAGGCGGCGATCTCCTCCTGGTCGGACTGGAGCGTGCAGACGAACTCCTCCGGCAGCATCGAGTCGACCTGCTGGAAGCAGACCCCGTTGCTGATCACGGAGACCATGTCGTACTCCGGGTGCTCGTACACCGCCAGCGTGTACCCCTGGTTCGGGCCGTGCAGGGTCGGCGACTCCGCGTCCCGGATCCGGCCGAGGTGCCGCTCGATGTGGCCGGAGACCCCGTCGTACCTGTCGGCCATCCGGTTTCTCCCTCGCTCGCGTGTGGTTGTCCCCCGATTCCACCAGGGCGCGACCGGGGCGCGTCCTGGCTCCATCGTCGTCGCAGAAGCATGGCACCTCGCCGGGCGCGGGGACGCGCGTCGGTCGGTCCGAGGGGCGCCGGGCGCGGCGCGCGGCCACCACCCGGTCGGCCGGTCGAACAGCCGTTCGAAGGTTGGTTACCATGGCCTCGGGTCGGCGTCCGTGGGGTGGGGAAGGCCCGACGGGCGCCGGCCCGCGCGTGCGACGCGGTCCCCGGGGCCGGCTGTGGCCCCGGGGACCGTGCGCGAGGACGCCCTCAGTCGTCGTCCTCGTCCTCCTCGTCGTCCAGGTCGAGTTCGTCGAACTCCTCGAGGTCGCCGAGGTCGGCGATCTCCGCTTCCTGGAAGTTCGGGTTGGTCACCCTGTGTCCCCTTCCCGCTCACACGCGGTGATCCCCGCGTGTGGCGCGAGCCTAGGGGCAGCGGCCCGCCACGGCCGAGCACGGATCGGCAACGGGGTGGTGAAGGCTCTTCCGGGCGAACCCCCTGACGAGTGACGGCGCGGGACCGGTCAGACCGGGTCAGACCTCGGCGCGCGCCCTGGCCGCGGCCTCGGCGTACTCGGGTCGGGGCGCGAGGGCGACCGCGACCCGGTAGTGCCGCAGCGCCTCCTCCGACCGCCCGCGCCGTTCCGCGCTCCGGCCCAGCAGGAACCGGGCGTAGTCGTCGGCCGGGTCCTGCGCCACGAGACCCTCCAGGGTGGCGGCGGCCCGGTTGAGCTGGGCGGACGCGAGGTACGCGCGGGCGGCCAGCAGGCGCACCGCCCGGTCGTCGCCGTGCTCGTCGAGCAGGGGGCGCAGCAGCCGCAGCGCGCCGAGCGGGTCGTTGAGGGCGAGCAGCGCCTCGGCCTCCCGGAAGTCGGCCACCGGCCCGGTCACGGCGACGGGCTCCACCGGCTGGCGCAGGAGGTCGAGCAGGGCCTCGACGGGTTGCGCGCCGGCCACGGCCCTGCGCCCGACGACGAACGTCGGCGACGTGGCGACGCCCCTGGCCTTGCCTCGCAACAACGCGGTCCGCACCTGCTCGGCGCCCTCTCCCGCGTCCATGGCCGCCCCGAGGTCGCCCAGGCCGACCTCGTCGGCCAGGGACAGGAGCACGTCGCGGTCGCTGATCACGCGCCGCTCGACGAAGTGCGCGCGCAGCAGGCGCTCGGCGAGCTGGTGCTGCGTTCCCGGCGCGCCGCGCTCGTGCGCGAGGGCGAGGAGCCGGTGGGCGTCGAAGCTGTTGACCCGCCAGGCGGCGCCCCAGGGCGGGCCCAGTCCCTCCGCGAGCGCGATGTCGGCGACGCGTTGCCTGACGGCGGTCGCGGTGGAGCCGCCCCCGCACCGCAGCGCGATCTCCTCAGCCATCGGGGTGTCGAGCACCTCGGCGAGCGGCTCGGGCGTGTCGGGGGCGGTCGGGTCCACCCGGTAGGGCAGCCAGCGCACCTCCACGGGCTCGCCGCCCTCGGCGTGCCACCGCTCCAGGGCGCGGTCCAGGCGGCGCTTCCCGACGTAGGACCACGGGCAGACCATGTCCGCCCACACCACGATGCGCATGCGTGTCACCTCGACTCCTTCTGTCGAAGTCGAACTTTACGACACCTGTCGTCTACACGACAAGCGTCTATTAACTAGGCTGGCGACGTGGCGGTACGAGCTGAGGACCCCCGTGTGCGCCGGACCCGCGCCTCGCTGCGGGCCGCGGCGCTGGAACTCGCGGCGGAACGGGATCTCGACGCGATCGCGGTCGCCGACATCGCCGAGCGGGCCGGGATCAGTCGGGCGACCGTCTACCTGCACTACCGCGACCGCGACGACCTCCTCCTCGACGCCGTCGAGGACGCCGTCCGCGGACTGGCGTCGGCCGCGGCGCGCTGCCCCGCGTTGTCCGACCGGTCGTCGGCCGACGAGCCGCCGCCCGCCGTCGCGGAGCTCTTCGAGCACGTGCGCGCGAACGACGTGCTCTACACGCGCATGCTCGGGCCGAGCGGCAGCGGTCGCTTCGCCGCCCGGCTCAGGGAGGCGATCGCCTCGGAGATCGCCGAACAGCTCGCCGCCGCGCGCCGCTCCGGCGCCCTCGCCGCTGTTCCCCTCACCGTCCGGGCCGACTACCTGAGCGGCGCCCTTCTCGGCGTCATCGCGGGCTGGCTCGCCGCCCGTCCGCGCCCCGGCGTCGCGGAGATCAGCCGCGCGACGTGGGTCCTGCTGCGACTCCCCGGCTGAGCGTCCGCCGCGCCCCGGCCGGGTTCAGTCACTCGGCCTCGTGAACCTTGCGCACCTTCGGGTGCGCCTCCGGTTGCTGGTGGAGGGCCAACGCCGGGTAGTGCAGGTCGAAGGCGGGGCGCTCGGAGCGGATCCGGGGCAGGGCGAGGAAGTTGTGCCGCGGCGGCGGGCAGGAGGTCGCCCACTCCAGTGAGTTGCCGTGTCCCCACGGGTCGTCCACGTCCACCCGCGTGCCGTAGCGGTAGCTCCGGAAGACGTTCCACAGGAAGGGCAGCGTGGCGGCGCCCAGCAGGAACGCCCCGATCGTGGAGATCGTGTTCAGCGGGGTGAAGCCGTCCGTGGGCAGGTAGTCCGCGTACCGGCGGGGCATTCCCTGCGAGCCGAGCCAGTGCTGCACGAGGAACGTGCCGTGGAACCCGAGGAACGTGGTCCAGAAGTGCAGCCGGCCCAGGGGTTCGTCGAGCAGCCGGCCGGTCATCTTGGGGAACCAGAAGTAGATCCCGGCGAAGGTGGCGAAGACGATCGTGCCGAACAGCACGTAGTGGAAGTGGGCGACCACGAAGTACGTGTCGGTGACGTGGAAGTCCAGCGGCGGCGAGGCGAGGATGATCCCGGACAGCCCGCCGAGCAGGAACGTGAGCAGGAAGCCGAGGGAGAACAGCATCGGCGTCTCGAACGTGAGCTGTCCCCGGAACATCGTCAGGGACCAGTTGAAGAACTTGATGCCGGTGGGCACGGCGATGAGGAACGTCGCCATCGAGAAGAACGGCAGCAGCACGGCGCCGGTGGCGAACATGTGGTGTGCCCACACGATCATCGAGAGCGCCGCGATGGCCCACGTGGCCACGACCAGCATCTTGTAGCCGAAGATCGGCTTGCGGCTGAACACCGGGATGACCTCGGTGACGATGCCGAAGAACGGCAACGCGACGATGTAGACCTCGGGGTGGCCGAAGAACCAGAACAGGTGCTGCCACAGGATCGCGCCGCCGTTGGCCGGGTCGAAGGCGTGCGCGCCCAGGTGCCGGTCGGCGAGCAGCGCGAACAGCGCCGCCGTCAGCACCGGGAAGGCCAGCAGCACCATCAGGCTGGTCACCAGGATGTTCCAGGTGAAGATCGGCATCCGGAACATCGTCATGCCGGGCGCGCGTAGGCAGATCACCGTCGTGAACATGTTGACGGCGCCGAGGATCGTGCCCAGTCCGCTCACGATCAGTCCGGCGGCCCACACGTTGCCGCCCATGCCGGGCGAGTGCCGCACGCCGGACAGCGGGGTGTAGGCGAACCAGCCGAAGTCCGCCGCGCCTCCCGGCATGAGGAAGCCGGACACCACCAGGACGCCGCCGAACAGGAAGAGCCAGTAGGACAACGCGTTCAGGCGCGGGAACGCCACGTCCGGCGAGCCGATCTGCAACGGCAGCACGAAGTTGGCGAACCCGAACAGGATCGGGGTCGCGTACAGCAGCAGCATCACGGTGCCGTGCATGGTGAAGAGCTGGTTGTACTGCTCCGTCGAGAGGAACTGGAGCCCGGGTCGGGCCAGCTCGGCCCGCAGCAGCATCGCCATGGCGCCCCCGACGAGGAAGAACGCGAACGCCGTGACGAGGTAGAGCAGCCCGATCCGCTTGGGGTCGGTGGTCCACAGCAGGGCCAGGAGCCGGGACCCCTTCGGGGGACGGTGTTCCCCTTCCGGGCGGATCTCGACGGGGGTGCGCGCCACCGTCGTCATCGCGAACCCCTTCCGTCGAGGTGGTCCGGGGCGCCCGACACGTCGGCGAACCGCTGGTCACCGCTCGTTGGCTGTGTCCTGGCTCACGGGACATCCTCACCCGGGGTGTCGACGGGGGCAACGCGACGGGCCCCGCGTTCGAGGGTCGCCGGCACGTCCTCGTCATCCGTCACGCGCGCGAAAAGGCGTTGCCCCCGGCAAAAGGGTGCGTACTCTTTGAGTAGTCACCTATTTGGGGGGGAGGAACGGGCATGACCGAGGAGAACGAGCGCCTCACGCTGCTGCTGGACCTGCTGTCCACGCGGAACGCGCTGGTGCGCCGGTTCGACGCTGAGCTGGCGTCGTACGGGCTGGGCCTGACCGACTTCGTGATCCTGCTGAGGCTGGCGCGGTCCCCGCGCATCCGCCGGGTCGACCTGGCCGAGCAGGTCGGGCTGTCGCCGTCCGGGGTGACCAGGGCCCTGGTCCCGCTGGAACGGCTCGGCCTGGTCGCCAGGGAACGCGACGAACGGGACGCCCGGCTGGGCCCCGCCGTGCTGACCCCGCTCGGCGAGCGCAGCCTGGCCGAGGCGGCGAAGACGGTCCGCAGGGTCGCGGACGCCGTGCTCGGCGCGGACTGGACCGAGGACGACCTGACCGCGTTCGCCTCGGCGCTCGGGAGGACGCGCTCGGCGGCGGAGGGGAGGACCCCGTGAGGCTGGAGAAGGGGCAGGTCGCGGTGGTCACCGGCGCGGCGAGCGGGATCGGCCGCGCGGTGGCGGCCGCGCTGGTCGGGCGCGGGCTGCACGTCGTGATGGCCGACGTCGAGGAGGGGCCGTTGGCGGAGGCCGCCGCCGAGCTGGGCGACGGCGCGGCGCCCGTGGTCACCGACGTCGCCGACCCCGCCCAGGTCGACCGGCTCGCGGCCACGACGCTGGACCGGTTCGGCCGCGTCGACCTGCTGGTCAACAACGCGGGGGTCGGCGGTGGCGGCGGTCCGGCGTGGACGATCCCCGTCGACGACTGGAACTGGGTCTGGTCGGTCAACGTGGGCGGGGTCGTCAACGGCATCCGCGCCTTCGTGCCGCACATGGTCGCCGCGCGCCGAGGGCACGTGGTGAACGTCGCCTCGCTGTCCGGGCTCACCAGCCCGCCCTTCATGGCCCCGTACAACGCGACCAAGCACGCGGTCGTGACGCTCTCCGAGACGCTGCGCGCGGAGCTGGAGCATCTCGCGCCGAAGGTCGGCGTCACCGTCGTGTGTCCGGCGATGGTCCGCACCCGCATCCTGGAGGCCGACCGGAACCGGCCGGCCGGCCTGGCGGAGCGGCCCGAGCAGCCGGCGTGGCTGGTCGAGGGGATGAGGACGGCGTTCGAGCGGGAGATGCGCTCGGCGATCGAGCCCGAGCGCGCGGCCGAGATCATCCTCGACGCCGTGGCCGAGGACCGCCTGCACGTGCTGACGCACCCCGAGTCGGTGACGCACGTGGAGGCCCGGGTCACCGCGCTTCTGGAGGGCGTGCGCGCCTGACCCGCCCGTGGCCGGTGCGCACACGGACGTGGGGGTGGCGGCTCCGGACTCGCGGGTGCAGCGGTGCCGTGACCGGCGGGCCCACGGACGTGGGGGTGGGCGAGCCCATCCCGGTGAGGGCGGGGAACCGCTGGCGCGGACGCCCGCGCCCCAAGAAGGGTCCACTATGGACTGACCTTCGCGCGCGTGGTGGGCGCGCTCACGCGCCCACCACGCGTTCTCCGACCACGCGTTCTCCGACCACGCGTTCTCCGACCACGCGTTCTCCGACCACGCGCTCGCCGGCCGCCCTCGGCGGGCCGCGGGTCAGCCGTCCAGGTCGTCCAGGTCCGGCTCGACCCCGGGCACCACCCGGTTGCCGTCGTCGGCCAGTTCCGCGGGATCGAGTTCGTCGCGGTCCGTCACGCCGACGAGGCGGTTGCCGTCGTCGGCGAGTTCCTCGGGGTCGTCGGTCGGGGCGGGCTGCTGGAAGGCGGGGTCAAGCGGGGCAGGGCCGAGCATGCTGACCACCTCGCACGAGTCGGGTTCGTCCCGACGCTACAGCGCCGTCAGGACACCGCGCAGGTGGTTCCGGAGGGCGGGAGAGCGCCGTCGACCAGATAGCGCTCCACCGCCGTGTCGACACAGCCGGACAACCCGCCGTAGGCCCCGTGCTCGTCCGCGTCGAGCACCAGCACCGAACTGCCGGGGAGCTGCTCGGCCACCGCCTTCGCACCCACCAGCGGGGTCGCCACGTCGCCGTTGGACCCCAGCACGAGCGCGGGTGGCAGTCCCGGCGCGCGCAACGGCGCGGTGGGCGGGTTTCCCGTCTCGGGCCACCCCAGGCACGTGCGGAACTGGCTCCACACCACGTGTTCCCCGAACCGGGGCGCCTGCGCCGCCACCCGTTGGGCCAGCTCGCTGATGCGTTCCCGGTCGCGGAACGGCGGCGGTCGGTCGGCGCACACCACGGCGGCCTGGAGCCCGTCCTGGTCATAGGCCGGGTCCGGGGCGGGGAGGACCACGGAGGTCGGCGCGGACGAGGCCGTGGCCGACGGGCTCTCGGCCGGGTCGACGAACGCCGAGGCGTCGCCCTCGACGGCCAGTCGGACCGACGCGGCCAGCGCCGGCCAGTTCCCCGACGTGTAGAGCATGCGGTAGGCGGCGGCCAGCAGCGCCTCGTCGTCGGCGCCCTGTCCGGTCGACGACGGGATCGGCGACCGCTTCGCCCTCGCCACCAGCTCGTCCCACACCGCCCCGACGTCCTGTCCGTGCAGGGCGCAGTCGGGAGTCCGCGCGCACCACGTGGCGAAGTCCCGGAAGACCTCGTCGAGCATGGCCGCCTCCCTGGCCACGGCGGCGTCCAGCGGCGTCGTCCTGTCCACCACGCCGTCGAGCACCATCGCCCGCACGTGGCCGGGCGCCAGCTCCGCGTAGCTGGCCGCGAGCAGCGTGCCGTAGGAGGTGCCGTACAGGCTCACCTTGTCCTCGCCCAGCGCCCGCCGCACCAACTCCATGTCCCGTGCGCTGGACCCGGTGTCCAGGTGCCGCAACAGGTCGCCCGTCCGCTCGGCGCAGCCCTTGGCGTACCGCTCGTTCGCGGAGCGGATCCGCTCGAACTCCTCGGCGTCGTCGGGCACCACGTCCGTCGGTTCCGCGCGCGGACACCGCACGGCGGTCGACGCCGCGACCCCTCTCGGGTCGAAGCCCACGAGGTCGAAGTGCTGTCGCAGGGCCGGTGTGAACCGTTCGGGCTCCATCGACACCATCTGCGCGCCCGACTCGCCGGGGCCGCCCGGCGCGACCAACAGCACTCCCCTGCGCTGGTTGGCATCGGACGCGCGCCGCCTGGCCAGGGCGATGGTGATGCGTTCCCCGTCAGGGCGCGCGTGGTCAAGGGGGACGTCGACCTTGCCGCACTCCGCCCCGTCACCACAGGGCGTCCACGCGACCGAGCGCACGACGGGTTCGGGCGTGGAGGGGAGGGGATCGGGTGTGGGGGCGGAGGTGCACCCGGTCAGCGCGAGAAGGCCAGCGCTGATCATCGTGATCGCCCGCCACAGGACACCGCGTGTCTGGCCTCCCATGGCTCCGGACGGTACTTGCTCACTGAAGGTGATAGATCACATGAGGGGGAGGAGCCCACCCGGCACATGCCTTGCCGCGCATGCGGACCAAGGCCTGCGGTCAACCACGAGGCCTGCGGCCAACCACGAGCCGTGCGGCCAACCACGAGGCCTGGTCTCACCCCGCCGGCATGTTCCCCACAGGCGGGCCGTCTACTGCCACCGCCCGCTGACCCGCGCCCGCCTCGGCTCCAACACCGGTGCACCACCTCCGTGCACTACAGGCTTCAGCCCCGGGGGAACCCCCACTTCAAACGTCGCACGGAGGTCTGACAGAAACCGGGCCCTGGACGTCGCCCGGTAGAGGGGAGAACGGCGGAAACCGTCGAAAGAGTGGTCTTCCAGGCCGCGTCCTCGCCTCGCCACGGCCAAAAGGTGATCACCTGTCGTACCCCGAAGATCCCCACGACCGCGGCCTGGCACGACGAGAAGAGGAGGACCACTTCCCGTGGAGGCGCGGGGAAATCCGAGGATGGCGAGAGGCGCGACCGGCCGGCTGACGAACGTCCGCTCAGGTCGCGAGAACCTCGGCGACCACGCGGAGGTCGGCGACGAAGGCGGCGTACGCGGCGTCCCGGTCGTCGGCGCGCAGCACCGACGAGGGGTGCACGGTCGCGACCGCGACGCCCTCGACCCCCTCGATCTCCGGCAGGGGGAACACCGTGCCCCGCCGGTCGCCCACCCGGAACGACGCGCCGTAGAGCGCCTTGCCCGCCGTGGCGCCGAGGAGCACCACGACCTCGGGGCGGATCAGGCGCAACTCCGCGAGCAGCCACGGCTTGCAGGCCGAGACCTCGGCCGCGCTGGGCTGCTTGTGCAGCCGGCGCTTGCCCCGTTCCGGGGGCACGAACTTGAAGTGCTTGACCGCGTTCGTCAGGTACGTCCGCTCGCGCGGGATGCCCGCCTCGGCCAGCGCGCGGTCGAGCAACCGCCCCGCGGGGCCGACGAACGGCTCGCCGGCGACGTCCTCGCGGTCACCCGGCTGCTCACCGAGGAGCAGGGCGCGGGCGTCCGGTGCGCCGTCGCCGAAGACGGTCTGCGTCGCGTTGCGGTAGAGGTCGCATCCCCGGCAGCCCGCGGCGGCGCCGCGGAGCTGGTCGAGGTCGTCGACGTCAGGGGGCAGGAAGTCGGCCGCGCTGCGCCGCTGTCCTCGGGTCGCCACCGACTCGGGGTACCCGGCGCGGCGGCGCGGCAAGCCCCGACGCCGCTACAGGCGCCAGACGCCGCTACAGGCGCCAGTCGTGGCGGGCGGTCTCCCACTCCGACTCGTCGCCGGGCTCGGTCGCCTCCGCCGCGGGCTCGCCGACCGGCCGCAGGTTCGGGTAGGTCTTCCACGCCGCGCGCGGCTCGTGCGTCTCCTGCTCCAGCCGCTGCATGATCCACTCGGTGGCCAGCGCGAGCGGCGAGCTCTCCCGCTCCTCGGCGAGCTGCCGCAGTCGCTCGTTGGCCTTGAGCGACAGGCGGAGCTGGTACACCTGGGCGTTACCGAAACGACGCCCGGAGCCGGTGGTCTCCACCTCGGACTCGGGGGCCAACGCGGCCAGGTACGAGTCCAGGTCCCGGTCCGGCTCGCCGCCCGCGACCTCGGCGGACTCCGGCTGGTGGTGGCGTCCGGCCTTGGCCTTGGCGGCTCTGCCGATCTTGGTCAGTCCTAGGGGCACGGCGGCAACGATAACGGTTCGGTTGCGACGCGCCAGTCCCCTGTGTCCTGCGCCACGTCCCCGGCGGGCCACGCCGGTCGTCGATCCCAGCCGCCGATCCGGCCGTCGATCCGGTTGTCGTCCTGGCGCGGCGGTGGCGGCGTCGTGACCGGCTCCAGAAACGGAGAGGCCCCCGCGCCAGGGGGAGGAACGCGGGGGCCGGAGGGGATCTCCACAGGTGCTGACCGGGGGTGTGTCAGCGAGGGGATTGTGACACGCGGCCCGGGGCTTGGGGAGTGACATGGACCAAATTGCTCGCGGAAATCGTCTTCCGGGCAACTTCTCGCAGCCCCGGATCATCCCGCCGAGGGTCCTCGCCCGCGGCGCGGCCCCACTCGGCGTCCACATCGGACCACGACGCGGTCCACTGTGGAGTGCCGCTCTCCGTTGTCGCCGGTGACGGCGACCGGCCTCGACGCGCTGCTGTCGGATCGATCGCCGTCGAGGTTCCCCCCGGGCTACGCCAGGCCGTCCAGGACGGCGCCGAGCTGGCCGACCTCGGTCACGGCCCGCTCGCACACCGTGATCACGTCGTTCACGGCGAGGTTCACCCGCTCCGCCGCCTCCACGAAGTGCGGGTGGGACGGGCCGCCGCCCAGCACGACGTCGCAGGCGGGGTCCGCGCCCCGCGCGCTCGACGTCGAGGCCGCCCCCGCGTCGCGGGCGAGCGCGTCGAGGCGGTCGGCGATCGCCTGGCCGGCCCTGCCCGTGGCGTCGGTGCGGTCATGCGTGGCGCGCAGGTGGCTCACCGCGCCCTCGCCGGCGCGGCCGAACGCGTCCGCCGCCTCGCCCCGCCACCCCTGCCGGGCGGCCGCGACCGCCCTGGCCACGATGTCCGCCGCCTGGCCCACCAGCTCGGCCGCCTCGAACACCGCGCGCGTCCTGGCGCGGACGGCCTCCGGCTCGCAGTCCACGTGCTGGAGCGCCTCGACCGGGTTCGCGCTGTGGATCCGGTCGGACGCCATCCGCAGCTTGTCGACGCCCCGGGCGGCGTCGTCGAGCGCAGGGTGCCTCACCGCGAACCTCCCTCAACCGCGCCGACGGTCTCGCTGTTGTCCCGCTCGGCGTCCTCGTACTCGCGCCGCGAGTCGTCCAGACCCGCGCGCAGGTCGCGCAGCATCGCGATCGCCTCGACCACCTCGCGTTGCCGGGCGTCCACCGCGGCGTTCCACTTCGCGCCGAGAGCCACGCCCTCGTCGGAGGCCCCGAACGCGCTCGGGTCGCCGTGCGCGTCGGCCAGGGCGCGCCGCGCGGCCTCCAGCCGCCCGATCGCCCCGTCGATGTCACTGGCCGCGCGCCCGAGGTTCTCGGGACTCGTCTCGAAGCCGGGCATGGCCCTCCTCCACGTCGTCGTTCCGCCGGTCGCCCCGGCTCAGGCCGGAGCGCCGCCGTCGGTCGGGGTGCCCAGGTGGTATTCGCTGCGCTCGGCCAGCAGGCGCCGCGCGTCCCGCTGCGCCCGCCTCGCCGCGCGCAGCACGGCGTCGGCCAGCACGGCGGGGGCCACGCGGTCCACGAGGGCCGCGTTCACCGCCACCTCCACGACCTCGCCGGACGGCGACACCCCGATCTCCACCAGGTCCCCGTCGTCCCTGGCGGTCACCACCCGGTCGGCCAGGTCGTGACGCAGCGCGAACAGCCCGTCGTCCACCCGGGCCGCCCTGGCCCTGAGCGCGGCGAAGCCGCTCCTAGTGCCCTCGGCCACGCCGCCTCCTCCCCGCCCCGGTCAGCGTGCCCTCCGACGGCCGTCACCCCCTCGTGGTTCCCCGTTCGGGGGAACCTGTGCCGAGGTCGACACGTCGCAGCGACCATGGGCGGCGGGAACCGGGGCGGCGGGCAGTGGGTGCGGGTCCGCGCGACCGACGCGCCGCTCGCGCGGGGGCCGCGCCTCCCGGTCCCGGCCCGTTGGGTGCGGACGGGCCACGCCCCTCCCGTCCCCGTGCCCCCGCCGACACCGGCGTTCCCGTCCGCCCCGTCGCCGCGCGTGGCCGCCGCCGTCCCCGGCGCCGGTGTGCCCGTGGTCGCGTCCCTCCGGCTGGTCGCGGAGCCGGCCGAATGGGCGGAGGAGGACGACGAGGAGATCGGCGGCTGGCTGGAGCCGTCGTTTGACGTTTCCAACCCCTGGGTAGGTAGGCGACGGCGCTGACGGACCCGGTCAGTTCTCCGTCGCGGTCGAGCCACCCGACGACAGCGTCCACAAGGGACGCCGAGCGGCCTGCGCGAGCCACGCGTGCGACTACTCACGGTCGTCGCGGAATCACACTGCGGGGGGCTGCGGGGGTCCGGGCCGGTAGATAGCTTGTGCCCGAAGTCGAAGTCGGGGAGGCGTCGTGAGCGGGTCGCTGGACGTGCGGAAGTTCTTGTGGCAACAGGAAGAGTCGGTCTCCCGCCCTGGGCCGACAGTGCCGACACAACGCTCGGGTGAACCATCCCGGATCTCAGCCGAACAGGTGCACCGCGCCCGGATGGCGGTCGCGCGGGGCGCGCTCGACGCGGCCGACTGCCGCATGCTGCTGGAGATGCTCGGACTCGTGCCGGACGCGGAGGGGATCCCGCCCGTCCGGCGGTGACCGCACGTCGCCGACGGGCGCGGCCGAGGCAACCCGACGACGGCCGCGGTGGTCGGCGCCGACGCGCCGGAGGAGGTGGGGGTGGCGTCGACCTCCGGGACCGGAGGGCCACGCCCCCCACCTCACCCCGCTCGACGAGGCGACCCCGACGCCGGACACCTCGCCTGTGCGACGCGTGGAGGCGCACACCCCCCGGGGGCGCGCCTGCGCGAACACGGCACGTCAGAAACATACCGACCGGTCGCCTTCCGCGGCAACGGCGCCAGATGTCACGGCGTGTCATCGCGCCGTCATCCGGCTTTACGACGTTGTGGTGAGTGTGTGCGTCCATCGGGGACAAGCGGTAACTTCACGTACCGATGGTGATCATGGGTGGGGCGGGACCTCCCCCGCCGTGGAGTCACCCCGTGGATTCCGTTCCCGATCGCGTCGACGAGCCGGAGCCGCCATGCCGCAGCAGCACCGGGCCCACGCCACCCGACAGGCCATCCTCTCGGCCGCCGCCGAGGAGTTCGACCGAGCGGGTTACGCGGCCACCCCGTTGAGCGCGATCCTGCGCCGCAGCGGCGTCACCAAGGGCGCCTTCTACTTCCACTTTCCCTCGAAGGAGTCACTGGCCACGGCGCTCGTGCGTGCGCAGGAGGCGGTGTGGCCGGAGCTGTACCAACGCTGGGTGGAGCAGGGGGTCGACCCGCTCCGCATGCTCGTCGGCCTGGTGGACGACCTCGCCAGGGCGATCGCCACCGACACCGTGGTCCGCGCGGGATTACGGCTGTCCTGCGAGAGCGGGCTGATCGACAACGACCTGCCGTCGCCCTACCCCCTGTGGGAGCGGGTGCTGTTCGAGCTGTTCGACCAGGCCGGGGCCGGCGGGCTGCTGCGGGACGGCGTGAACCCCGCCGTCGCCGCCCGCGTCGTCAACGCGGCCCTGGTCGGCGCGCGGATCATCTCCTGCTCGTTGAACCGCTGCACCGACGTGACCCAGCGGACCCGCGAGCTGTGGCCCCTCGTGCTGCGGGGGATCGCCACGGACGTGTGGTTCGAGGGCTGGGTGGGGGAGTCGCGCGCCAGCTCACCGCTGTACGCGCAGTGACCAACCCCCGTCGTGGTCGAGGATCCGGCCGGTCATCCACGCCACCGCGTCGCTGACGAGCCAACCGACGAGGTCCGCGACGTCGTCGGGTCGGCCCCACCGCCCGAACGGCATCCGCTCCCTCACCCACTGGTAGGTCGCCTCGTCGGCGTACCCGGTGTCGACCGGTCCAGGGTTGACGCAGTTGACCGTGACGCCTCGCGGGGCGAACTCGGCCGCCAGGCTCAGGGTGAGCTGGTGCAGCGCGCCCTTGCTCACCGCGTACGGCAGTTCGCCGGGCATGGGGTCGAGATGTTGGCCGGACGTGAACCACACGACGCGGCCGCCGGGGCGGGAGTGGTCGCGCACCTCGGCGTAGCGCCGGGCGAGCAACAGCGTCCCCCGGACGTTCACCGCCCAGCAGGCGTCCAGTTCGGCCACGGTCAACCCGGCCAGGTCCTGGAGGCTCGACCGGGCGTGGGTGGCGACGAGGACGTCGATCGCGCCGAACGCCGCGACCGCGGCGTCCACGGCCGCCGCCGGCTCCGTCGGGTCGCCGAGGTCCCCGGACCGGCCGACCACCCGGCCGGCGCCCTTCGGCAGCTCGGAGCGGAGGTGACCGAGAACACCTTCCGCACCCAGCGGGTCCTCGCCCCAGGGCTGCTCGGCGTCGTGCGGGGCCCACGAGTGGGCGAGGACGTCGGCTCCCCACGCCGCCAACCTGCGGGTTAGGGCGTACGCGATGCCGATCCGGCGGCTGACCCCGGTCACCAGCGCCACCCGTCCGCGCAGCGGGAACTGCTCCATGGACCGAGCCTCCTCGATCGGCCCTGGAGTGGCAACACAGTTCCTGACCTGCGGGAACGCCCGTGGCGGCCGGGGTGCCCACCCCCCGTTTTGGTGTTTGGCGGGATCGTGTTCTAAGCTTTCGATGCTTCCAACGGGCAGCCGTTGGAGGGAGTGACCGGAGCGGGACGCCGCGAGGGTCAAGCCCCCATCGTCTAGCGGCCTAGGACTCCGCCCTTTCAAGGCGGCAGCGCGGGTTCGAATCCCGTTGGGGGCACGCACTACAATAGAAATGCCACGAGGCCCCGTGGCGCAGTTGGTTAGCGCGCCGCCCTGTCACGGCGGAGGTCGCGGGTTCAAGTCCCGTCGGGGTCGCCACAGCGATCGGCCAGGAGGCCGGCCGCCCAGGCCAGGTAGCTCAGTTGGTACGAGCGTCCGCCTGAAAAGCGGAAGGTCGGCGGTTCGACCCCGCCCCTGGCCACCACATTCTCTGAGCAGCAAGAGCACCGAGGGCCGCCCATGTCTGGGCGGCCCTTCGTCGTGTCCGGGGTCTCAGTTCGGGTCTCAGTTGCCCCCGCCCCACAGGAAGTTCCCGAGCCGTCGGGCGATCTCCCAGTGGATGGCGGCGATCAGGTGTTGGTAGCGCTTGGCCATGGCACTGTTCGACCAGCCAGTGATCACCATCACAGCCCGCTCGGGCACGCCGAGCAGGAGCAGGATCGTCGCGCCGGTGTGTCGAGTACGGGCTTGAGGGTGTGCTCCACCGGAGCTGGTGACCTTGTGGCGGGCTTCTGGGTGTTGAGAAGCGCCCCACAGGCGCGTTCTTGCTCGTGTCGGATGTCCGGGGTGGCGGCTTGGGAACCTGGAGTGCTGGGCGGCGCGCGTCGGGAGGTTCCGAACTTCCTCGTCGGCGCGTCCTGTTCTCGGTAGCCTCAACGCCGTGCTCACCCTGTGGGTGGCCACGAAGTCCTGCCGGTCAGGCAGGGCGCAGCACTGGCCCTTTGGGGCCGGTGAGGATCGCAACGTGCACCGGGACGGATGCCCAGCGGTGCCCGCCGAGCAGCACCGGCCCTTCAGAGTCAATGAGGATCGCAACGACGCGCGGACGTGCGCGCCGACGGGGGGCCTCGGCGGCAGCCCCGGTCCCTGAGGGCCGATGAGGATCGCAACCAGGACACACGGCAGGCCCACCAACTCCATCTCGACGGCAGCACTGGCCCTTTGGGGCCGGTGAGGATCGCAACTCCCGTGCTGGTCTTGAGGAGGGCTGCGACATCGGGGATAGCTTGTGACGCACTGAACTCAGAGCTCCCCGACCCCGAAGAGCCGGGGCCGCTCAGATCCTCGTGCTTGGAAGCCGCCCCGGTGGGCGGCCTGCCTTTTGTCATGCCCGGGACGCCCGTCGACCTCTGGGGGCTTCGGGCTTCCGGTTGGCCCTGCGGCTTCCTTTCCTAGTGCCGGATGAGTCTCGGTGGAGAGGACCGCCACAGTGCCGCCGATGGGGCGAGGCCGTTAGCCCCGCTGGTCCCTGACGTCCGCTCCGTACCGTTCGGGGTATGGGGTCGTACGAGGAGTTGGCGGGTCGGCTCGGCGAGTTCGCCGCGGCGCGGGAGTGGGAGCGGTTCCACACGCCGAAGAACCTGGCGATGGCGTTGGCCGGTGAGGCGGGCGAACTGGTCGCCGAGTTGCAGTGGTTGACGGACGAGGAGATCCGCGCGGCGCTGGCCGAGGGGCCGCTGCGGGACCGTCTCGCCGACGAGGCGGCGGACGTTCTGCTGTACCTGGTGCGGCTCTGCTCGGTCTGCGACATCGACCTGGTGGCGGCGGCCCACGCGAAGATCGCGCGGAACGAGCGTCGCTACCCCGTCGAACTCGCGCGGGGGAACGCGCGGAAGCACACCGAGCTTCGCCGACTGCCTGACTCTTCCGACGGTGGTGAGGCGACGGCCGACTGATCGCCGCGCGCGGGGAGGCACCCACATCTATGGTCGTCCCGTGGGGCACCGAGGAGCTTCGGCCGGTGTCGGTCGGGGTGGCGGTGACGACGAGCGGCTGCGGGATGTCGCGCGGCGCGCCGCGCGGCGGGCCGGGGACGTGCTGTCCGATCTGGAGGGACGCCTTCCCGAGCTCCGGGCGTTGTACGAGGACCTGCACCGGAATCCCGAACTGTCGGGCCAGGAGCGGCGCACCGCCGCGATCGTCGCTGACAGGTTCGCCGCAGCCGGGCTGACCACGACGCCAGGTGTGGGCGGCACGGGTGTTGTCGGACTGCTGCGCAATGGCGACGGTCCGGTCGTGATGGTGCGGGGCGACATGGATGCGTTGCCGATCGCCGAACGCACCGGACTTCCCTACGCCAGCACGGCGTCGGGTGCGCTGCCCGACGGCAGTGCGACTCCGGTGATGCACGCGTGCGGTCATGACGTGCACACCGTCGCTCTGATCGGCTCCGTGGAGGCGTTGGCCCGCGCGCGGGACACGTGGTCGGGCACGCTGCTCGCCGTCGCCCAGCCCGCCGAGGAGACGGCGGAGGGCGCGCTCGCCCTGTTGGCCGACGGCCTGTTCACCCGCTTCCCGAAGCCGGACGTCGCGGTGGGCCAGCACGTCCAGGCGTTGCCGGTGGGTCTGGTGGCGCACAGCCCCGACGTGCTGATGTCGGCGGCGACGAACGTGGAGATCCGGATCTTCGGGCGGGGCGGCCACGGCTCCTTCCCCGAGGCCGCGGTGGACCCGGTGGTGGTCGCGGCCTTCCTGGTGGTCCGGTTGCAGACGATCGTCTCCCGCGAACTGGCCCCGGCCGAACCCGCCGTGGTGACCGTCGGCGCGCTCCACGCGGGCTCCCGAGCGAACGTCATCCCCGACGAGGCGCGCCTGTCGGTCAACGTCCGGGTGCGGAGCGACGCGACGCGGGACAGGGTGGTGGCGGCGATCCGCCGGATCGCCGACGCCGAGACGCGGGCGGCCCGGTGCCCGAGGGAACCGGAGATCACGCTCTCCGCGCGCTTTCCCCTGACCCGCAACGACTCCGCGCTGGACGGTCTGATCCGCGCGACGCACGAGGAGTTCCTCGGCGAGGGCTCGGTGATCACGATCGACCCCGTGATGGGCAGCGAGGACTTCGCGTACTACGGCCTTCCCGGGCCGGGGAGGTACGAGGGCGCGCCCGTTCCCTACAGCTTCTGGTTCTTCGGCGGGACACTCCGCGAGACGTGGGACGAGACGCCGGGCGCGGGCCTGGCCAAGCTCGGCGCGCTCCCCGGGCCGCACACCGCCACCTTCGCGCCGGACCCGGACGGATCACTGGCGACGGGTGTCCGCGCTCTCGTGTCCGCCGTGCTGGCCAGCCTCGCCTCGGAGGAGGGCGCGCCTCCGGGACACCCCCGCCAGGACTAGATCAAGAAGCGCGTTCCTCGGCCGGTCGAGTGATCATTAGGCTGGTCCCGTGACACACGGGGGCGACGAGGACCAGGCGCTGGAGTTGGCCCGCGTGCTGGTCGGCGTCGCCGAGCGGCTGAAGGTCGAGTTCGCCTCGGCCGTGCACGACGTTGGCCTCACCCCCCAACAGGCGGGACTGCTCATCTGGCTCAGGGAGCCCACGCCGATGCGCGTGCTCGCCGACCACCTGCGCTGCGACGCCTCGAACGTCACCGGCATCGTCGATCGCCTGGAGGTCAAGGGGTACGTGGGTCGGAAGGCCGATCCCCGCGACCGGAGGGTCAAACTGGTCGTGCTGACCCCGGAGGGCGAGGAGGTCGCCGGGCGCCTGCGCCGGGGTGTCGGCGAACGGGACGCGGTGCTGGCCGGGCTCACCACCGGGCAGCGCCGCCAGCTCCTCGACCTCCTCCGCCCCCTCGTCGACGACTGACGTCGCCACGCGGCGACGCTACGGAGCCCCGACCGGCGCCGACCGGGAGATGTCCCGCGTCGCCTCCTCCGGCAACAGATGGCTGAGGAGGAGCTTCACCAGCATCACCGGGGCGAACCAGGAGATCGCGGCGGGAACGGTGGTCAGGGCCGTGACCACGGTCAGGGCGAGTGCCGTCACGCCGAACGCGACCGGCCGACGCGACCGGTCCGGCGCGCACACCACGGCCACGGCCGAGGCGAGGGACACCGCGTAGACCGTGGCCGCCGTCGTCCACGGCAAGCCCGGCACGACCAGGGCCAGCAGGAAGGGCTGGACGTGGACCGCGACGAAGACCAGGTGGTGCCGGTTGGTGCGGCCCTCGCGGTGGTACCAGCGCTTGGCCGAGTGGGTGGCGTTGACGACGGCGCCGCCGAACAGGTCGAAGGCGACCAGCGCGACGACGACCACGGCGAGCAGGGGCAGGCCGGCGTGGAGCGTGAGGGCCAGGGCCGCCACCGCGCCGGCGCCGGCGGCGCCGAAGCTGGCGACGACCTCGCCCCGGGAGGCGCCGGGAGCGACCAGGCGTTCGACCAGGGTCATGCGTGGTTTCCCTTCAGGATCGGGCCGACGGCGGTCCCGTCTCGGTGAACGGCAGATGGGAGATGATCAGCCGCACCGGGAACCGCTCGGTGGCGTCCCATGTCCAGCGGGGACCCTGATCCCCGTTCGGCCGTCACGTCCTCGATCTCCGAGGTGTCGTAGCCCTGTCGGGCGAAACCGCCGGGCGCGTCGTGAATCTCCGCCCGTCGGGCGGCCTGTCCGCTCTCCTGGGCATGTCGGGATCATGGCCGATCGACCGAGCGTGATCGAGGGAGTTGTCGGCGTCGTCACCGCGGTGGCGCGGCCCCGTCGAACCGGATCACGGCCAGGCTCTGGTCGTCGTGCCGCTTCGAGCGCGGCCACCGCCGCCCGTCCGGATCGCTCTCCTCGGCGGCCCTGACCCGGTCCAGCACGGCGTCGGGGCCGTGCCGCTCGGCGCAGGCGAGGAGGGCGGACCAGTCGGGGAAGACGCCGTAGTCCTCGACCCCGCAGGACACCCCGTCGCTGGCCATGACCACCGCGCGCACGTCGGCCCTCGGCCAGCTCGCGCGCACCGCCTGGTGGGCGGCGGCGGGCACGGCCTCGGCGACCCAGAACCCGCCCTCCCGGTTGCGCCACTCCCGCACCCCGCGCGCGGAGGCGACGAGAGTCGCCCAGTGCTCGTCGTCGAAGCCGCCGCCGGCACGCAGTCGAGGCCCGTAGGCGACGGTGCGGGGAACCTGGGCCAGGCGGTGGTCGGCCACCACGTGCACGTCGGCGTCGGTGAACGCGACGACCGGGCTGTCCGCGAGAACCAGCCCCTCCACCACCTCGTCGTCCCAGCGCACCAGGGCGACCGTGCTCGACGGGGACTCGCCCGGTCGGAGGTCGTGTGTGGTGACGACGTCCTCGATGGCGGCGGCGAGGACGTCGGCGAGGTCCGTGCCCGTCCCGTCGGCCAGGCGGGTCCGCAGCGCCTCGCCGAGCCGCTCGGCGTACCAGCCGCCGTCGTGGGCGGTGGGCAGCAGGGTCGTGGCCCCGTCGAGCAGCGCGACGGCGTTCGGGAGGACCACGACCCGGTCCTCGGTGCGTCCGGCCCCCGGCCGCTCGGCGATCATGACTCGTGGCATGTCAGGCGAGCGTACGCACCGGGGGCGCGACAGGGGTGGAGACCACGACGCGGGGCAGGAAGAGCTGGATCAGGGGCCCGATCGCCAACGCGTACACCACCGTGCCGGCCCCGACCGTCCCGCCGAGCAGCCAGCCCACCGCGAGCACGGACACCTCGATCCCGGTCCGCACCACCCGGACCGACCACCCGGTGCGCGCGCAGAACCCGGTCATCAGGCCGTCGCGGGGGCCGGGGCCGAGCCGCGCGCCGATGTAGGCGGCACTGGCCAGTCCATTGAGGACGACACCGGAGAGCAACAGTCCGATCCTGGCCGGCAACGACGAGGGTGTGGGGAGCAGCGCCAGGGTCAGGTCGACGGAGAGCGCGATCATCACGACGTTGGAGACCGTGCCCACTCCGGGGCGCTGACGCATCGGGATCCACAGCAGCAACACGGCGACGCCGGTCATGGCGGTGATCAGTCCGAAGCTGAGGCCGGACCGTTTGGTCAGGCCCTCGTGCAGCACGTCCCACGGGTCCAGGCCCAGCTCGGCGCGGACCTGCATGCCCATGGACGCGCCGTAGAGGGCCAGGCCCCCGAAGAGTTGGAGGAGCCGGCGCGCCGGCCGGTGGGACAGCGGCAACGGGGTGAGATCGGGACTGGCCATGGCCTCATCAAAGGGGCCATTGGCCTGGCATTGAAGAGCCAATTCTGCGAAATTGGCTTGATGGAACCAGTGTTCTCGACGGGTGGTCGGGTCTCCGGCGCGTCATTGGCCCGCCTTCTGGGCGCCTGGCGACAGGGCGACCGCCGGGGCTCGGCCGACCTCGCCGGCGCGGTCCGGGTGCTCGTGCTCGACGGGCGGCTCACCGTGGGGACCCGGCTGCCCGCGGAACGCGAGCTGGCCGACGCGCTCGGCGTGAGCCGCACCCTCGTCACCGCCGCGCTGGACCGGCTCAGGGAGGACGGGCTCGTCGCCAGTCGGCGCGGCGCCGGGACCTGGATCGCGATGCCGGTCGGCTCGGCGCGGCCGGGCGGGACGGGGACCGCGTCCGCCCCCGACATGCTGGACCTGAGCTGTGCCTCGCCGCCCGCCCTCCCGGAGATCGCGAGCGCGTTCGACGCCGCCCGCTCCCGGATGCCCGCGCTGTTCGCCGAGCCCGGATACCTCCCCCTGGGGCTGCCCGAGCTGCGGGAGCGCATCGCCGAGCGGTACACCGCGCGCGGTCTGCCCACCCACGCCGACCAGGTGCTCGTCACGAACGGCGCCCAGCACGCGTTCGCGCTCGCCCTGCGGATGCTCGTCGGGCCGGGTGACCGCGTGCTCATGGAGAACCCGAGCTACCCCAACGCCATCGACGCGGTACGGGCCAGCCACGCGCTACCCGTCGCGGTGGCCGTGACCGACGAGGGATGGGACGTCGAGGGGATGGAGGTCATGCTGCGGCAGGCCGCGCCCCGCCTCGCCTTCCTCATGCCCGACTTCCACAACCCGACCGGCACCTACCTGGACGCCGCCGGGCGGGAACGGCTCGGGGCGGCGGCGCGCCGCACCAGGACACCGGTCTTCGTCGACGAGACCCTCGTCGACCTGGCCCTGGAACCGGACGTGGTCGAGGCCCCGCCGCTGGCCGCGTTCGCCGAGGACCTGGTGATCACCGCCGGCTCGGCCAGCAAGACCTACTGGGGCGGCCTGCGACTGGGGTGGGTGCGCGCGCCCGTCGAGATGGCGCGGCGCATGGTCGCGATCCGACCGGCGCTCGACCTCGGATCGCCCGTGCTGGAACAGCTCGTGCTCGCCGAGCTGTTGGCGGCCCCGGCCACGGTGTTGGACCGGCGGCGGGCGGAGTTCCGCCGACGCCGGGACGTGTTCGTCGCGGAGCTGCGGGAGCGGTGTCCGGCGTGGGAGGTCCCGACCCCGGCCGGTGGCCTCGCGCTGTGGTGCCGGCTCGACGGCCCGGTGAGCACCCGACTGGCCGTCGCCGCCGAGGGCCTGGGTGTGCTCGTCGCGCCGGGGTCGAGGTTCGCGGTGACCGGTGGCCTCGAACACCACATGCGCCTGCCGTTCACGGCGCCCGAGGACCAGTTGGCGGACGCCGCCCGGCGACTCGGGCTCGCCGCGTCGGCGGTGGGGGGAACGTCGCTGGCGGCCGAGCCGCTGGCCGGCCTGGCCATCACCTGAGACGGGGCGGGCGGCGCGGAAACGGGGCGGAACGGGAAAGAGGTGGCCCCCACCGGAGTGGAGACCACCTCTTTCGCCGTCGGGCACGGCCCCTCGTCGTGCCCGACGACGTGACGTCCCGTTACGGGAACCGTCGGTCCGACCGCGCGCCCCGCCGACCGGGGGCGGTCCGTGGGGCGGTGGGTCGGCAGCCCCGGCGTCGCGGGGGCAACGCGACGCCGGGGCCAGATCCCGTCGCGACCGGGCGCGGTCGGTCGGGACGGGTCTTTGCTGAGTGGAGCGCTCACGCCCCACCCTTCCGGGGCGGCTCACCCGGGGGACTGACTTGGTGCGCCGGTCCCGGTGGTTCGGGGCCGTCCGGCGCTGGCTGCGCCGGGGGCTCGCGGGGGATCGCGGGGTCGGGTTCCTCGACTGGCGGGGCCGTGGCCGGAACCGGCGTGGGGGACCGTGGTCGAAACCGGTCGGGGGACGCGCCGGGAACGCACGGGGACGGACCCGGCACACGCCGTGCCGCGGCGAGGCGCGCGATCAGTCGGGCGAGGTGGCGGGGCGGCGGGGAAGACCGCCGACCGCGGCGGATCCCGCCGAGCGCTCGGCCCTCGTCCCGGCGGGCTCGGGGACCGACGGCTGGTGGAACAGCACACCGGCCACGCCGCGGGCACCGCCGGCCTCCTGCGCCCCGCCCGTCGCCAGGGAGGAGGGCGAGGGAAGGGGGAGCGGAGGCGGGTCGGGCAGCAGCGGCGTCCGGTTGTCGCCGTCCGGGACGGTGCCGTCGGCGTTCTCCACGCCGGTGTCGGCGGCCGTGGGCTCCGGCAGGGCCGACAGGGAGGGGATCCGCGGAACCCGGAGGGCGCCGGCCCCGCCGTCGACGTCGGTCGACGCCGTGGGCGAGGCGGGCGAGCCCACCGGTTCCGGGGCGGGGTCCGTCGGGTCGGTCGTCGTGTCCTCGGCTGGCGCGTCCTCGGCCGGCGCCGGGCCGTGGCCCGGTCGCGGGGCGGGCGGGCCGACGAGGGCGGGACCCGGCCGTCGGCCGGTCGCGGCGGAGCCGGGGTGCGAGGGCTGGTGCGGGCGGTGGGCGGGCGGGCCCGCCTGCTCGCCTCGCGCGTGGCCCTCGTCGAGGTCCTCGCCGAGGACGAACCCGTGTTCCATCCCGTCGTCCACCGACATCGCCGACATCGCCGACACAGCGGACACAGCGGACACAGCCGGCCCGCCCGCCGTGTCGGAGGCCTCGGCCAGACCGGTCAGCGGCGCGGGCAACGGGAGGTCGGCCAGCCGGCCCTCGAGTCGTTCGAGGTGTTCGAGGCGGACCTCGGTGGCGCGGCCCAGCGGGTCGGCCCACGGCCCGAACCCGGAACCGGCCGGCGCCGCCGGCGTCGTCCCGCTCCTGACCCGGCCGACGTTCACCAGCCCGTTCGTGACCCCGCTGATACCGCCGCTGAGACCGCTGCCGATGTCGCTGGGGCCACCGGCACCGCTGATGCCATCGATGGCGCCGACCCCGCCGACGACGGCGCGGACGACGCCGAGAACACCGAGAACACCAGGGCCGTCCTGGCTGGTGTTGGTCGGCCTGCCGGCTCCTCCTGACGGGGCGACATCACCCCGCCGGTCGCACGGGTTCGGGAGGTTTCGTCCCAGGAGGCCCTGGTGACCGTGGACACCGGCCCGCGCCGGAGCTTCCGCCGGTCGCCCGTTCTGCTCCGCGACGACCGCCGGGCTCGACGAGCCGTCGCGGACCGGTGCCTCGGTCGCGGACGCGGTGGCGGTGCTGGCCAGCCAGGTCGCGGCGGTCAACCCCACGGTCAACCCGCCGACGGCGGCCAACCGCAGCACGGCGACGCGCAGCCTCTCTCCCCAGCCGCGCGCAGTGCCGGTGCCGCTCACCGCCACCACCACCCGTCGCCAAACCCGGTCTCGTCACGAGTGCCCGAACTCTACCGATACTTCATGGTTGGCCCTGGCCTGCGGCTTCGCGAGGGCTGGCGGCAAGGAACACCCGGAAAGGCGGTGTACAGCCACCGTCCGTGGCCGTGGTCCGGGTGAGGGTCACCGAGCGTTCCCTCGCTGGGACGGGTGACGCGCCAGTCGCCTGGTCCGTCCTTTGTGGACGGACGTGGTCGGGTCGTTCCGAGTCTCAAGAGGACAGTTCCGCCTCCGGTGGGTGGGAGCCTGCCGGGTTCGGGGCCAGTAAACCCCGCTGCGACCGGGCCCGCTCGGTAACGCGCCGCCGAGAGGAGGACGCCGGGGCTCCGGAGTTGTCCACAGTCACCCGAATTTGTCCACAGCGGAGCTTTGTCCTCTTGGGCGGGCTGCTGCGCGCGGATAGGCTGGACGCGGGGTCGCCCCCCAGGGCGGGTGGGGGCTGTCCGGGAGACGAGGAAGCTGATCTCCGGGTTGCTGTTCCTGGCTGGCGCGCGGGTCAGAGGAAGAGCTGCGAGAGGGTGTGGATCAGCAGGCCCGCGAGCGCGCCGACGACGGTGCCGTTGACGCGGATGAACTGACCAAGATCAAGTTTACCGGCCCATAGCGCATCAGGTCGCATAGCGCAAACCCGCTGCTCAGGAGCGGGCAGCCCCCTCGGGCGCTTCTCCGGTGTCCGAGGGGGTTCCCGCGCGTTCTCGACCTTGTGCTGACTTCGTGCTGACGCTTCACCCCGGGCGGGGCCGAGCGGGCACATGTGATCAGAGAAGGCTGAGGGGGTACCCGCCTGACGGGTACCCCCTCGGTATGTCAGGGTCAGCTCAGGTCGAGTAGCCCGGCCCTGATCGTGCGGACGAAGGACGTCCACTCGGCGCGGCTGAACAGAAGCGCCGCCCCGGTGGGGTTCTTGGAATCGCGGTAGGCCGTGACGGGTACGGCCAGCGGAGCGACCTCAACGCAGTCGTTTCCGCCGTTGCTCCGAGTGCTCTTGCGCCACGGAGTGACGACGTGCAAGTCAGGCGCAAGAATCACGGGGTCACTCTCCTAGGTTTTGAATTTGCCGGTCAAGGAGTTGCAGCGTTTTCGCTTCCGGAAGCGCTGCCTTCCACACCTGGTCGAACGCCTTGACGTAGATGTCCGAGCCTGGTGGCCGGTCATGGTATACGCCTTCACTCAACACCTCCACGTAAACGAAGGTGGACGCGGGCTCGCCCAAATACAGGACGGTGAACGAGGTTCCGAGCGCCGTATACGCTCCAGCGTCGAACATGACCTCTTCCTGAAATATGTCGATTCGACGCGCGCCTGCCTCCAGCGCTGAATACGTCTGCACGTGCTCCGCTACAGGCACGGCAGCAGCCGGGTCACGCCTACGGGATTCGCGGCCCAACTCACGAACTTCGTGAGCCTCAGCCGGGCTCAGCGCGTAGAGGTCAACCAGCCGATCGACCTCGGCCGGCGCGAGCTTGCGCTTCCCGCTTTCGACGAGTCCAACCTTCTGGACGTACGACCATTCCATGGCCGCCGCGACCTCGCCCTGACGCAGACCGACGCGCTCTCGATAGCGGCGTGGCAAGGCTGCGCTCGGAGCAAGATCACCGATTGGACGAGAGAAACTGTGTGGTGACAGTTGTAGCTTCACAGTCGCGGACCGGCACAGTGCGTGAGCAGCCCGGTACAGGACGCCACGGCAAGTGACGGGCTCGCTGTGGCGCAGCGCCGGTCAAGGAGAGCGCAGGGAGAAGCCGCACTGCGCCGGTCCGCGGCCAGGACTGAATCGACGAAGGGGGCTCGATGAGCGCCGTAAGCGCACTCACCACGGATCCGGCAGTGGCAGTTGCCACAGCAGGCTTCGGGCTCGTGGCCTTGATCGTCGTGGGGACGCTGGTCCTGGTCGCTGTTGAGGAGTTACGTACTCGACGGCAAGACCGCCGGGCTGCCGCCGAGGCCGCCCGTTCCTCGCGAAGCTACAGGTGGAACACGCTGATCTGTCGCACCGGATTCGGGCATGGAACAGTGGAACGCTCAGCGGTCACAGCATGTGCGAGACGACGGCACGACCTCCAAAAGCTTCTGTAGGCGCGCGGTGACGATCATGAGTACGATCGCTGACCTGTTGCCGTACCCGGGACAGCACCCCGGAGAGCCCCCTACCGCGATGCTTGCCCGCTGGGCGGACAATGCAACTCGTGACGCGCGAATGTACGAGCTGCGAGGGGAACAGGATCTTGCACGGCTGGCCTACCTCCGCGCGCTCATCTATGTCAGCGCAGCGGAGGAAGTCGATCTGGCCGGAGCTGACCGAGTGGTTGGCTCGCACCGAACGCTCGCGGCGGGACTCGCGCATGACCTAAACGAACTCGAACGCGCGGGGGTCCCGATCGAGACCCTAGCCATGCCCTACATCATCGGCTGCGCTCACCAGGCCGTCGCCGCCGGCCTGAGCGGAGAACCGTGCGAGTACATCAAAAAGTGGTCCTGATCGGGGCGCAGAGACTTCCGCAGTGATGACGGCACACCACACGGCGGAAGACAGGAAACCGCAACAGACTAGTAGGGAGGGGCCCTCACGCTTGTTGGACGCTACCGCCCCCCTGCCCTGATACCCCTGGGGTAGGAACAGGGCGGCAGCGGCACAGAGCGGGGGCGGACCTTGGGAGCAGAGCCCAAGATCCGCCCCCGCACCCAAGCGGAATATTAGCCCTGGCCCTTCATCGTCTTCACAATCTCGGTCGCGAGTGCTTTCACCTGCCTACACGGATTGGCGGAGTCCGGGGACCGCTGGGACAGTCGGACCGTGACGCTAAAGCTCAGCTTGTCACTGACCCCAACCTCGGAATCACACATTCCGAGAGACACTTCCTTTCCGCCAAGCAGGACACCAGGATAACCCTCTGCGTCGAACTGCTCAAAAACCGTGGTGAAGTTTTCCCGGTTTCGGTAGACCGCCGCAAGTCCGTCACGACTGGTGGCAATAGTCACGGTAAAGCTCATATTCGACGGACCCGATGAGTCGGACCAGCGACAGTAGGGGTCCGTGTTCTTGCCTGGCTCACCCGCGGACTGGACATTGAATGCCCTTAGCTGAGTTGAGGTAAGAACACTGCACGGGTTCTGCGTGTACTTGGTGACGTCCAACGGCTTTGCGACGCGGGGGACGCCACTCGGGACTTCCCTGGCGCTGGTCTCGGTCCCGCTGGTTGTGGAACTTCCGCCAGTGAGTTGCGCGTCTCCCGTGGTCGGCCCACATGCGACCAGCGGGACAACCCCAAGGATGGGGACAACCAGCTTAATTATCCTCTTCGCCACGTTTTAGCTCCGCTTGTTGAACCCGTCCCGGTTGACGTCCTCGGCGTTATCGTAGGACTTCATGGCCGCTTCGAGACTCTTAATCATGCTGTCGATGTCGCGCCACTGCCGCTGATTCGCGGTCAAGTAGTTGTCAACCAGTTGAGGCCCCATCCGATCGGCTGCCTTCGGACTGAATGGGTCCTTCCCCATGGGATCAACGCGGCGCGCCGCTACCGCGAGATCGGCGGCGGCTTCCAATTTCTTCTTGGCCTCTTCCAGGTCCTTGATCAGTTCGGGTATACGGTCCCGCTCCACGGCGAAATGAACGCTACCCCGACCACTGGCGTTGGTCGCCGCCGCTGCTCCCGCCGCCGCGACCGCTCCCGCTGGTCCGGACACCCCCGCTGCGGCTGCCCAGAAGCCGCTCACCATGTCAGCCACGGGCGTTCACCCCCAGGAAGGTGCTGCCCTGCTGTGGTGCGCGTTTGGCGTCTATGGGCATGGACATGCAGACATACCCCCTTGCGATGACGGCACGTCGCTGACCGTAGCAGCGCGTCACCCATCGGGGAGGACGCTTGCGAAGGATGCCTCGGAAGCCGGTGTCACCCGGTCCTGGCCGCTTCGTCCCGGCGCTTGCGTGCCGTAAACACGGAACCAGGCCCACGCGCTTGCGCGTGCTCTTAGCATGGCCGTCGAGGCGAAGGGGTTAACGGTCATGGTGACGGCCAGGTCCTCGCAGCAAAGCTCAGCGCAATCGACATTTGCGGGTGGCCGGTCCCCGCTCAACTCGTCTCGCTTCACAGCGCGGATGTTGCGAAAACCACTTGAAAGCCCGTACACGATGACGGCGCCGCTATACGCGCCGATCTAGGAATCCCCCAGGGGGTAACTCCCCCTGGGGGCTCCACATATCAGCTTGTTGAGATCAAATCTAACCGCAGTCGCGTCGAGACCGCAAATCGCAAGCGCACGCGGTTTCCTGCGCAGTCTCCCGCTGCCGCGTAAACCTCACAAACGCCCGGCGACAGGGCGTGCGGATGCTCAGCCGCTAGCGTGCAGCGGAGTCCTGCCCTGCCTGTGCGCGTGCCCTGTCCTCACGCAGCCACGCACGCCGGTCGACGTACCCGGACATGTACCTGTCCAGGGCGGCCATTACCTTGTCCAAGTCGGCCATTTCCTCCACGAGCGCCTTTCTCTCCCGATCGCGTGCACCAAAAAGGAGCTGCTGCCAGTAACGCCCTCGCAGGGTGGTGTCGCGTATGTGGACCTCTTTGCACAGGGCGGAGCAGAAGCGGTACCCCTTGACGACCTGGTGGACGCGCACGACACCGGGACAGGACGAACGCTGACACCTCCGTGGAACCATGAAAATCCTCTTGGTTAAAACCTGAGAACCTCGGCGAAGATTGCCGCGGGATCAACATCGAAACCACCCGAACCCTGTGACCAATCTGCCGGTCGAGCTTGACTCGCACGGATTTCCTTGACGAGCCGGTCCAGCTCGGCTGCGTCGGCTTCAATTTCCTCGGGACTGTTCCCTCGGACCATGCGGGCGAAGGTAAGTGCCTGCTGTCCGCTGTAGCCGGCCGCGAGGGCGGTCTTGAGCCGAATCAGCTCCAAAGCCTCGGGACTCAAGCCGTCGCCCCCGGTGGCGTCACCTTCGGTCGGCGCGTTCGGGGCGTCAGCGGCGCTCGCAGGGCTCTTTTCGGACGTCTCGATCTCGCTCACGGCTTCTCCCTCCTGGGTGGGGACGACGCACCGGGGAAGGGGCAGGCAGCTGGGCGGCCGCCTGCCCTGACTCATCCCCGTCAGGCCGTGGCCCTAACGATCTTCACAACGGCGCTCGGCTGCGTGAACGCGAAGCCCACACGGTGAACGAGTCGGAGCAGTGCCTCATAGGTGTTGAACGCGGCGTGACGGGACGCCTCCAACTCGGCGGGGGTGCGCTGCACGACGGTGACCCGCTCGCGCGGGATCGCCCACACGTGGCCCTTGGTCACGGCTGGGGAGGTGAACAGCGGGTATCCGAAGATGACCCGCCGCGTGGGGTTGCTCGGGTCGATGCCCAGCAAAGGAGCGTTGCTGTCCTTGGTCTGCTTGAGCTTGGCCAGTTCCAGCGCGTCGGCCGGGTTGGCCACGAAGGAAATACCCGTGGTAAGCCCGTGATCCTCAATTCGGGACAGGGCCTCGGCGAGCGGGTCGAGGTTGGAGAACGCCGCCGGAGCGCTGACGGTGGTGACTCCGGTCAGTGCCTCCAGACCGGCCGGGGCTGGGGCGGGCAGGGAGCCAAAGAACGCCGCGTCGATCTTCTTTGCAGCGTCGATCACCATTCCCTTGCCCACCATCAGCAATGCGGGAGGTCGGGAGTCGTTAACCATCTCCAGTGACACCCCTGTCAGGGCAGCCAGCTTCGGCGGCCGGACCACGGTCTCGGCCAGCTTGGGTTCGGTCTCGGTGATCGGCGCACCCTCGGTGAACCAGCCGGCTTGAGGCGTGTCCACGACCAGCGGAACTCGGTAGGTCTGTGCGTCGGTGTGCACCACCGTCGAGACCTGGAACGCCACGGCTGTCTCCTGCAACGGTCCGTAGAACACAGCATTGCCCCGCTCATCCGGCAGGATCGCGGTCGCGTTCGGGCTGGACTCGTAGAACGGCATTCGGTGCTGTTACTCCTTTGGGTATGAAAAAAGCCGCTCCCGGCTGGGAAGCGGTATAGCTGAGAGCCCTTGCAAGGGCGTAAAGCTGCCCCGTGCCACAAATTCGCGCGCCAACGAAGACGAGATCCCGACGATTGCCGAGATCAGGCAGATTGAGCAGGGGCTTCCGGAGAACCTCAAGCTCGCGGTATGGCTGATGGCCGGCGCAGGGCTCCGCGTGGGTGAGGCGATGGCCGTGTCCGCGAAGTGCGTTCGAGGGGAGACGTTACGAGTCTGGCAACAAATGTCACTGGCCCCCGACCCGGAAACGGGCAGGTACGTGACGCACCTTGCGCCCCTCAAGCACCGAGCCGAGGGGGACTACCGAGACATACCGATCCCCAAGTTCCTACGGGAGAAGGTCAAGGAGCACATCGCGCAACATGGCACCCTCTCAACGCCAGAGGCAGAGGAGATGCTGTTCCGAACCAAGATTAACACCCTGATGTCAGTCGACAACTTCCGGCACCATTGGGACAAGGCTGTGGGGGCTCTCAAGCTCGCCTACACGCCTCATGACCTTCGGCACTACTTCGCGTCCACGGCGCTTCATGGCGGCGTGGCGCTCAACGAGGTCTCGGCGTGGCTCGGACACAAGTCGATCAAGACTACGGTGGACATCTACGGGCACCTCACCCAGGAGGCTTCCGCACGCATGCGCCGTGTGATGCAGGAGGCTCTTTCTGCGTCGCCTGTGGCGACTCTTCCGAAGGCGGCGTGAGTGCTGACTCGGCCGGACGTGCTGACTTGGTGCTGATTCTCTGGGCTCCCAAGCCCCTTCCATCCTGGGCTCCCGACCGGTCCGGCGAGCTACCTCAGTAACCAAAGACGCGGGTCAGAGGAAGAGCTGCGAGAGGGTGTGGATCAGCAGGCCCGCGAGCGCGCCGACGACGGTGCCGTTGACGCGGATGAACTGGAGGTCCCTGCCCACCTGGAGTTCGATCTTCTGGGAGGTCTCCGCCGCGTCCCAGCGTTCCACGGTGTCGGTGATCAACGTCGTGATCTCCGCGCGGTAGTTGGTGACGAGGTACGCGGCCGCGCCCTCCAGCCAACCGTCCACCTTCTCCCGCAGCGCCGCGTCCGAGCCGAGCCGGCCGCCGAGCGAGACCAGGCCGTCCCGCGTGCGTCGCCGCAGCTCGCTGGAGGGGTCCTCGGCCGCGTCCAGGATCATCCCCTTGGCCGTGCCCCACGCCGAGGCGACGACGTTGCGCACCTCGGGGTGCTCCAGGACCTGCTGCTTGACCTGCTCGGCGCGGGCCATCGTCTCGGGGTCGTGCTGGAGGTTGTCGGTGAACTCGACGAGGAACTTGTCCAGCGCCTGCCGCATCGGGTGGTTCCTGTCGGTCTTGACCGCCCACGCGAACGCCAGCGCCTCGGTGTAGACCTTGTCCCCCACCAGCTCGTCGACGAAGCGCGGCGACCAGGTCGGCGCCCGGTTGGACACCACACGCAGCACCGACTCGTGGTTGTCCCTGACCCACTCGTAGGCCTGGTCGCAGAGCAGGTCGACCAGCCGGTGGTGCGTGCCGTCGGCCACCACCTGGCCGAGCAGCCGGCCCAGCGGCGGCCCCCACGGCCGGTCGACGAGCCGGCGCACGACCGCGTGCTCCAGCACCGCCTGCACGTCCTCGTCGCGCAGCACGGTGACCAGCCCGCGGACCGCCGTGGCCAGCTCGGAGGTCACCCGCTCCGCGTGCTCGGGCCGGGCCAGCCACGCCCCGAGCCGTCGGGCGACCCCGACCCGGCGCAGCTTGTCCCGCACGACCTGCTCGGACAGGAAGTTCGCCCCGACGAAGTCGCCCAGGCTCCTGCCGAGCTCGTCCTTGCGGGTCGGGATGATCGCCGTGTGCGGGATCGGCAGGCCGAGTGGCCGCCGGAACAGCGCGGTCACGGCGAACCAGTCGGCCAGCGCGCCGACCATGCCCGCCTCGGCGGCCGCCCGCACGTACCCGACCCAGGCGGCGGCGCCCTCCGACTCCCGCCAGCGGGCCACCGCGTAGACGACGGTCGCGACGAGCAGGAGGCCCGTGGCCACCGCCTTCATCCGGCGGAGCCCTCGGCGTTTCTCGACCTCGGCTGCGGTGAGCTGCTGCACTCCCCGATTGTCACCCGATGTGGTTCGGTGTCGCCGGGAGAAACTGGCAGTATCACGTGCTGTGCACAAGCCGCCCCTGAGCAGCAGGCTGCGACCGTTCACGTCGACGATCTTCGCCGAGATGACCGCGCTGGCCCAGCGCACCGGCGCGGTGAACCTGGGGCAGGGTTTCCCCGACACCGACGGGCCCGAGCGCATGGTCGAGGTGGCGAGCACGGCCCTGCGGAACGGGATGAACCAGTACGCGCCGGGGCCCGGCGTGCCCGAGCTGCGTCGCGCCGTCGCCGACCACCAGCGGGAGCGCTACGGGATCGACCTGGACCCGGACACGCAGGTCCTGGTCACGGTCGGGGCGACGGAGGCCGTCGCCGCGTCCCTGATCGCCCTGGTCGAGCCGGGCGACGAGGTGCTGTTGCTGGAGCCCTACTACGACTCCTACGCCGCCGCCGTGGCGATGGCGGGGGCCACGCGGCGCGGCGTCCCGCTCGCCGAGGACCCGGAGACCGGCCGGTTCGGGCTCGACGTGGCCGCGGTGCGCTCGGCGGTCGGCCCGCGCACCAGGGCGCTGGTGTTGAACACCCCGCACAACCCGTGCGGAGCGGTGTTCACCAGGGAGGAGCTGACCGCCCTCGCCGAGCTGTGCCGGGAGCGCGACCTGGTGGTGATCTCGGACGAGGTCTACGAGCACCTGGTCTTCGCCCCGGCCGGGCACGTGCCGATCGCCACCCTGCCCGGGATGTTCGAGCGCACCGTGACCATCTCCAGCGCGGGCAAGACGTTCAGCGTCACGGGCTGGAAGGTCGGCTGGGCGAGCGGCCCGGCGGAGCTGGTGGCCGCCGTGCGGGCCGCCAAGCAGTTCATGACCTTCGTCGGGCCGGGGGCGTTGCAGTTCGCCACCGCGCACGCGCTGCGCGAGGAGCGGCCGTGGGTGGAGCGCCTGCGCACGGACCTCGCGGGCAAGCAGCAGCGGCTGGCCGAGGGCCTGGCCGAGGTCGGGTTCGCGGTGCGGCGGAGCGAGGGCACCTACTTCGTGTGCGCGGACATCCGGCCGCTCGGTTTCGCCGACGGGCTGGAGTTCTGCCGTCAGCTTCCCGAGCTGGCCGGGGTGGCGGCCGTGCCGGTGCAGGTCTTCACCGACGACCCTGACCGGTGGCGGCACCTCGTGCGGTTCGCCTTCTGCAAGCGCGACGAGGTGCTCGCCGAGGCCGTCAGTCGGCTGGGGCGGCTGCGCGACCGCGCCTGACCGGGCGCTGGCCGTCCCGGGCGGGACCAGGTCTGACCGGGCGCTGGCCATCCCCGCATGACGTCTCGCCCTCGCTCACGCCGCCACCGCGTCCTCCCGGGAACGCGGACGGCGGGAGCGGGGTGAGGCCCGCGCCGAGGCACTGGAAGCCGAGGTGCCCGTGCCGAGCCTGGGCCTCGGCGAGCGCCTCGGCCGGGGACCGGCCCGCGCGCGTCGCCGCGTGCAGCGCCGTCATCAGGTCGGGAGCCTGGTCGTCGGGGACGGGGAGGACGCTGGCGACGAGGGCCGTCGTGCCGACGCGGAGGAGCGCGGAGGCCAGGCCCAGCAACTCGTCGCCGACGCGGACCCCGGAGGAGCCGACCTCGCACGCGGACAGCACGACCAGCCGTGGCGCCCGGCGGAGGCGGTGCAGGTCGTAGGCGTAGAGCGGCCCGTCGGCCATGTCCAGCGACGACAGGAGGGGCTGGTCGCCGCGGAACGTCCCGTGCGCGGCGACGTGGAGGATCGCCGCGCCCTCCGCCGCGTGGAGAACCGCGTCCACTGTGGACGAAGACCCGGTGAGGAGGCGCCCGCCGTGTCGGGCGTGGAGCGCCGTGGCTTCCCGGATGGTGTGAACGAGGCCAGGTCCCGCCACCCACACCGGCGGTCCAAGTGGCGCGGGGCGTGGCGCGAGCGCCCTGATCCAGTCCGATGTGGACGGAGCAGTGGTCAGGGGGCGGCCCCGGCAGGACGGCAGAGCCGCCCAGGGAAGGTCGTGGAGCGCGCCCGTGGGGACGATGACGAGCGGGACGTCCCCGCCCAGTGCTGGCCGCAACAGGGCGTCGAGCTGGCTGGCCACTGCCCTCGCCACCCGCGTGGCTGATCGGCGGGAGGTCGACGTTCGTCCGATCACCTGCTGGGACAACGCGAACCGGAGTCGGCGGACGTCCGAGACGACCTCGGCGAGGCGGCCGAGGCGGTGGAGCCGGGCGCCCGCACGGGACAGGGCGACGACCCAAATCAGTCCACTGTGGACGAAGAAGCTGAGCAGGGTGGCGTCGCCGAGCGCGCCCGTCAGCTCGGCGCTCGTCGGCGGAACGCCAGGGACCCCCGCTCTGAAGTGGGCCAGCGCTCTGCGGCGGACCCGCTGCTCCTGGCGTGTGACCGACGGATGGGCGGACTTCACGAGCCGGTGGGCGCGACGCGCGCCCATCATGGTGGCGCGGAGCGCGGCCAGTTCGGTCGCGAGCGCCGGATCGACGGTTGCGAGCGCCGGATCGACGGGCGCGGGGGGCGGATCGACGAGCGAGGACACCGGGTCGACGGTCGCGAGCGCGGGATCGACGGTTGCGGGCACCGGGTCGACGGGCGCGGGTACCAGGTCGACGGGCGCGGGGGTCGGACCGGCGGACGGAGCGGCCGGTCCCAGTGGAGGGCGGCTCAGGAGGCCGACGCGACGCCGTTCCGTCCATCGCAACACCGCCCGCGCGTTCACGCGTGGTCTGGCCAGCAACGAGCCCAGGGCGTGGTCGGCGAAGGCGACAGTCATTCCGGCGACAGGTGCCTGCGCTTCGAACACGCCGAGCAACGGCAGGTGCGTGAACAGGACGCGGAAACCCTCACGAGCGGCCCGCATCAGGCGGGGGTGGTCTCCGTCGAGTTCGGCGAGCAACACCCTGGCGCGCCAGGCCAGGACGCGGAGCGGCGCGGGGCCTCGCGCCCGGGACTCCGGCAGTCGCCCCAGCACCCGTCGAGCCAGATGTTCCTGACCGTGGCCGATGGCCCGGAGCGCGCCGTCGAGGCGCAGCTCGGCGGCGGCCACGGGCCATCCCTGATGTTCGCACCGCAGCGCGACACGGGGGACCGCGCGAAGCCGGGACAGTTGGTCCTGGGCGAGTTCCGCCCGGAGCTGGACGGCGCGCGCCACGGCGGCCCATGGGCCCCGACCTTGCCGTCGAAAGGCGCGGAGCGCCTGTTCGGCCGCTGTCGCGGCGAGTTCCGGGCGTCCCATCCGCAGGGCGCACCGGGCCAGGGTGAGCCGGGCCTCGGCCAGTCGCGCGGGCCGTCCGGCCCCCGACAACAGTGCGCAGGCCCGCTCCAGGACCGCGCCGGCCTCGACGTGGAGGCCGGCGAGCTGGAGCGCCTCAGCCCGGTCCAGCAGGATCTCCGGACGCCGTCGGGGTTCCAGGCCTTCCCGCACCGCGTCGTCGAACAACGACAACGCCCGGAGGACGTCACCGGACGACAGCGCGACGAACCCGAGGTTGTGCGTGCAGGAGGCGGCCCGCAGCGGCTGGGCGACGTCCGTCCACAACGCTCGGGCTCGGAGGAGGTCCTCCTCCGCCGCTCTCCCGTGCCCCCGGTACGCCGCCGCGACACCCCGTGCGGTCAGGACGTTCGCCAGCCACCACCGGTCCCCGTCGAGGTGGGGGAGCGCGGAGGTCAGCGCCGCGACCGCCGCCGCGTGCCGGCCCCGCGCGCTCAGACCCAACCCCGACAGGCAGTGGGCCCGGCCCACCTGCGAGCCGGCGAGTCTCGACCACACGGACCGGAGCCGCGCCGCACCGGCCCCGGTGGTCCCCCGCTCGATGTCCAACCAGACCAGGGAGAGCTGAAGCTCGACGGCGAGGCGCTCATCGCCGATGCGCCGCGCCTGTGCCAGTGCCCGCAGGCCCTCACGGCGGGCGGCCGCGATCTCTCCCCGCTCGGCGTGGGCGAGGCAGAGCGCGTGCCGCGCGATTACCCGGCCCCGGGGATCATCTGCTGCCTCGGCCAGCGTGCGGGCCGGGAGGAACACGACGTCTGGCTCCCGTCGGGCGAGATCGCGCAGCCGTTCCGCCTCCGCCAGCACTAGACCACCAACCAGGGCGTCGCGACCGGGTCCGCGCCGGGGACGTGGACGACCAGGCTGACCGGCCCGGGGTGGACACCCGCAAGCCGGAACCATCCGAGAGGGTCGGAGACGGTGGCGGACGCACCCACGGGAGTGCGCGCGGTGATCCCAGCGGGGCTGGGCGACACCAGGCCGACGAGTTCCCATGTGCCGTCACGGCTCTCCGTGAGCTGCACGGTGACACCGGCCGACGGGCCGTCGAACTCCCACTGCCGTCGTGCGCGTCCCGTGCGGAGACCGCTGTCCGGGGCCGGTTCGCGCTCGGAGACCAGGCGCAGCAGGGCCGGACCGCCGGCCACGAGGCGCGCCGCGTGCCCTGCGACGCGGACGCGATCGGGGACGGGGTCGATCCGGCGGAGCAGGTCCACCAGCGTCCACAGGGGATTCCCGGTCACCGCGCGGCCCCCGACGGGACCGGCCCCGGGAGCAGACCGGCCTCGGCCAGCAGGCCGCGGAGCGCGCGCAGACAGCGCGTCCTGACCGGTCCCACGCTGCTGGGGCGGAGATCGAAGGCCCGGGCGAGATCGGCGTAGCTCGTCCGGGGATCGACGGCGAGCATGCGGAGAAGGTGTTGGCAGCGCTCGGGAAGCCGGGAGAACACCCGCCACAGCGCGGCGTCGTGCTCGTCCCGCAGGACGCGGTCCTCCGGCCCCTCCACGGGCGTCGGCGGGACCAGGTCGAGGTCGACGGGCGGTTCCCGGTGGCGCGCGGCGCGCACCCGCGCCGCCTCCCGTCGGGTCGTGGTGACCAGCCACGCGGGCAACCGGGCCGGGTCCCGCAGCGCGGGGAGCCGCTGGGCCAGGCGGAGCCAGGTCACCTGGCAGACGTCGGCGGCGTCGGCGGCGTCGAGTCGGTGCCGTCGGGCGACGGCCCAGACGAGGCCGGCGTACCGGTCGACCAGGCGACGCCAGGCGTCGTGGTCACCGCGGACGGCGTCGGCGACGAGTCGGTGGAGGTCGTCTTCGGAGCTGGTGCGGCGGTCGCTCATGGCGCTTTGAAGGCGCGCTGCGCGCCCCGCGCTCCCCGGCGCCGCCCGGACAGGCGGTCATCCCACCCGACGGTGTGGGGCCGGACGGCGGGCGGGAACCCGCCGTCCGGCCGTGGACAGGGTGGTGTCGTGAGGGCCGGTCGACGCGGTCAGCGCGCGGCGGCGCTGCGGGCGCGTTCCCGCCAGTTGCGGGCCTTCTCGCGGTTCCCGCACACGCGCATCGAGCACCACGTGCGGGAACGGTTGCGCGAGCGGTCGTAGAACGCCCACCGGCAGTCGTCGGCCGGGCAGATCTTGATGCGCGCCCAGTGTCCGGTGAGGACGAGCCGGTAGGCGGCGGCGAGCACGGTGCCGAGGGCGTCCGCCGCGGTCAGCATGGGCACGCCGGCCAGCAGGTCGATCCGCACCGACCAGCTCGTCGTGCCCGCCGACTCGCCTCCGGCGACCGCGGCCCGCAGCGCGTCCCTGACCGGCCGCGCCCTGGCCGCGGTGGGGGGTGGGCCGAGATCGCGCCCCAACGCCCACGTCCGCCAGGAGTCCTCCTCGGAGAGCGTGTCCGTGCCGTGTTCGACGTCGCACGTGTTGAGGAAGGCGAGCACCAGATCGATGTCCTGTTCGACGTCCCAGTCGGCGAGCGGTTCGACATGGACGCCGGCAGCCAGGCCAGTCACAACACCACTGTAGGGGGAACGGGGGTTGTGCGCCCGTGGTAACCGCCATAGTTTGGTCGACGGTTACGCGCCCGTGGCGGGGTCACGGGCCGTGAGGAGGAGGTCGACATGTCCGTCCCGACCCGGTCGCTGAAGGTGGGCGCGGTGGTGCTGGACTGCCCGGACCCGACGGCGCTCGCGAACTTCTACTCCGCCCTGCTCGGCTGGCCCTCGGTCGAGGCGGACGGGGACAACTCCTGGGTGACCCTGCGCGACCCCGCCGGTGGGCCGAGCCTGTGCTTCCAGCGCGCGGCGGACTACACGCCGCCCACCTGGCCCGACCCCGAACGGCCCCAGATGCTCCACCTCGACGTCGAGGTCGACGACCTTCGCGCGGGGCACGAGCACGCGCTCACGGTCGGCGCCCGCCCGCTGGAGGTCGACAAGCTCACCGCCGGCTCCGGCTTCAACGTCTACGCCGACCCGGCGGGCCACCCGTTCTGCCTGGTGGTGGACTGACTCGCCGCCGGTGACCCCCGTCGGCTCGGCTCGACGTTCCCGGGGAATCTCCCCTGGCACCTCCTCGACGTTCCGGCGCGAGTGACGCGCCAGCCCGGTCGGATGACGTGATGGTCGTCCGACCGGGCTGGCGGTGCCCGCGTCGCGAGGGGGACGCCGGGTGGCGGCGTCCCTGACGGGACGGCGGCGACGGGCTCAGCCGGCGGTCCCGCGGAACACCTTGTACAGGCTGGTGAAGCTGTCCTGGTCGAAGCCCTTCGCCATGCCCTTCTGGAACACGTCGAGGACCGCGGTCGGGAAGGCGGTGTCGACGCCGGCGTCGTCGGCGGTGTGCACGATGTGCTCGACGCTGGCGACGCCCATGGCGAGGCGGTCGACGTCGCCGGGGTGCTCACCCGCGTCGATCCTGGGCGTGTAGAACTCGAAGAAGCCCGGCAGCGACCTCGCGGTCCGCGCGGCGTACGGCAGGAACTCCGCCGCGGAGATGCCGTTGGCGTCGGCCATCGCCAGGGCGTGCAGCCAGCTCAGCATGGAGGTCCAGAAGACGTCCATGAGCATCTGGTAGTACAGCGCCGCCAGGCCGGGGTCCTCGCCGCGGTAGTCGGTGCCGGTCAGCACCTCGAGCGCGGGGCGGTGGGCCTCGAAGACGTCCTGGGGGCCGCTGTAGAAGGTGGAGGACTCGGGGTCGCCGAGGCCGGACGGCGGCACCTGCACGCCGCCCGTCAGGTGTTGTGCGCCGCGCTCCGCCAGCCAGGCCGCCGCCTGCCGCGCGCGGTCCGGGGTGTCCGAGCTGAGGTTGACGACGACCTTGCCGGCCAGGCTCCTCTCGGCCTGCTCCAGCACGGCGTACACCGCGTCGTAGTCGGTCAGGCTGAGGATCACCAGCTCGTTGGCGGCCACCGCCTCCTCGGCGGTCGTTGCCAGGGTGGCTCCCCTGGCCACCAGCTCGTCGGCCCGGCTCGCGGTGCGGTTCCACACCGTCACCGCGTAGCCGTGGTCGAGGAACACGTTCGCCATGGTCCGCCCCATCGGGCCGAGTCCGATGACCGTCACTGCCTGTGTGCTCACGTGCCGCTCCTCTGGAATGAACGTTCTATCTAGGAAGACCGTAGCACGGCTCTGGAATGAACGTTCTACCGGTACGATCGCGGCGTGGAGAGCAGCGCGGAGCGGGACGGGGACACCGACCGGGACGACGGCGTCGGCACGCGGGAGCGGATCATCCGGGCCGCGTCGCGGCTGATGCAGCGCCAGGGCTACGACGGCACCGGCATCAAGCAGATCGCCCAGGAGGCCGGTGCGGCGCTCGCGTCCGTCTACCACTTCTTCCCCGGGGGGAAGAAGGAGCTGGCCGTCGCCGCGATCCAGCGCGGCGAGGAGGAGTTCGCCGACGAGCTGCGGGTCGCCTTCGACCAGGAGGAGGACCCGGCCGAGGCGATCGTCCTCTGCACGCGGCGTCTCGCCGAGGGCCTCCGCGCGTCCGACTGGGTGGACGGCTGTCCCGTCACCTCCACCGCCCTGGGCTCGGCCAGCCGCGCCGACGACATCCAGCGGGCCGCCGCGAGCGCCTTCGCCCACTGGCGGGACCTCGTCCTCGACCGCCTCCTGCGCGCCGGCGTCGACGCGGACGCGGCCCACGACCTGGCCCACACCGTGATCAGCACCCTGGAGGGGGCCGAACTGGCGGCCCAGGTCTCGCGGGACGCCACCCCGCTGCACGCCGCCGGCCGGCACCTGGCCCAGTTGATCAGGCTGGCGCAGGGAACTCCCGCCCGCTCCTGACGGCTCGTCCCGCGCCCCGGAGGGCTCCGGACGGCTCCGGACGCGGACGCCCCGCCGGCCAGGTCCGGCGACCTCAGCCGGCCAGGTCTGGCGACCTCAGAACGCCTGGCCCAGCGCGACGCCCGCGACGGCCGAGGCCAGCCCGGCCAGGACGCTGCCCGCCGCGTTGAGCAGGGCGTCGCGCCGCGCCCCCTCCTCCAGCAACCGCACCGTCTCGTACCCGAACGTCGAGTACGTGGTCAGCGCGCCGCAGAACCCCACGCCGACCAGCGCCTGGACCGCTTCGCCGGCGCCACCGGCCAACGCCAGGCCGGACACCACGCCGAGCACGAACGAGCCGACGACGTTGACCAGGAACGTCCCCCACGGGAAGACGGCGTCGAACCGGTCCCGCGCCCACAGGTCGGTGAGGTAGCGCAGCGGCGCGCCGACGGCGGCGCCCAGCACGACGAGCAGCGCGCTCACTCCAGCTCCTTCGTGAAGCGGAACGCCTCCACGTCGTCCAGGGTGACCAGACCGCCCTCACCGAGCAGTTCCTCCACCTGGGGAAGGAAACCGCGCACGCGTTCCGGCGTGTCGACGAGCACGACCATCACCGGCAGGTCGGAGGCGAGCGACAACAGCCGCGTCGTGTGCACCTGGTCCGAGGACCCGTAGCCCTCCACGCCCCGGAAGACGCTGACGCCGGCCAGTCCGGCCTCGTGGGCGCGCCGCACGATCTCGTGGTGCAGAGGCCGGTGCTCCCAGGTGTCGTCCTCACAGACGAAGACCGTCATCCGCAGTGCGGCGCCCGCCCACCTCATCGCGTGCCTCCTCGCCCCGTGCCGGCCACCGCCCGTGTCACGACCATTCCCGTGAGGACGGCGAGCAGTGCACCCACCAGGGTGCCGACCAGGTACAGCAGCGCCACTCCAACGCGTCCCGACGCGAGCAGCCGCTGGCCGTCCACGGCGTAGCTGGAGAACGTGGTGAACCCGCCGAGTACGCCGGTGCCGAGGAACGGGCGCAGCAGGCGGTGACCCGACCAGACCTCGGTGACCAGCACCATGAGCACGCCCATCACCAGGCAGCCGAGCAGGTTGACCGCGAGGGTCGCGAGCGGGAATCCACCCGGCCGGGTGGGGAGGGCCAACCCCACGCCGTACCGGGCGAGCGCGCCGAGCGCGCCACCGGCCGCCACCGCCGAGACCACGTCCAGTCGCACCCGCCTCACCGGCCCGAGCCTAGGTCGTTCCTCCTCGGGCGCGCGGGGATCGGCGGGAGCCCGCCTTCGCCACTCATCTGTCTCATGTGGACAGTTCTCCTGGAGCGCGCCTCCGTCGGCCGGCGGCGGCGCGTCGAACGGGTGGAGTGCAAGCAGTGTGCTTGCAGGAGTTAGCACTGGCGCGTAGCGTCAGTTGGGGAGGTGACGCGGTGGGACGGGTCGAGCAGGCCGGCAAGGCGGTCGCCGAGCTGGGCCAGAACATCGGCGACTACATCCGGCAGCAGCGCCGCCACGCCCAGATCTCGCTGCGGCAGCTCGCCCGGCTGGCCGGGGTGTCCAACCCCTACCTGAGCCAGATCGAGCGCGGCCTGCGCCGACCGAGCGCGGAGATCCTCCAGCAGATCGCCAAGGGGCTGCGGATCTCGGCCGAGGCGCTGTACGTGCAGGCCGGGATCCTGGAGCGCCGCGAGGGCGGGCCCGTCGTCGACGCCGTGCTCGCCGACCCCGATCTCAACGAGCGGCAGAAGCAGGTGCTGCTCGACGTCTACGAGTCCTTCCGGCGGGAGAACGCCACCACCCGGCGCCCCGCCGAACCCGAGCCCGACGAGCCCGAGGAGTGATCCCATGCCGAACGGCGAGGACGTGCGCACGGCGCGCGAGCAGGCGGCCGCCGCGGTCAGCGGCGTGCTGGAGCAGGCGAGGACCCCGCTGCTGGCCGTGCTGGGCGCCGGCGACGTGGCGGCCCGCTCCGTCGTCAGCCTGTTCCAGAAGCTGCGCGAGCAGGTGACCGAACGCGCCGAGGCCGCGCGCTCCGGCGTGGACGACCTGCCGCACGACCTGGAGGGGCTGCGCGCGAAGCTGGACCCCGCCGAGCTGCGCGAGCTGGTCGACGCCTACGCCAAGGCCGCGACGCAGCTCTACGAGTACCTGGCCGAGCGGGGCGAGCAGACGTTGGAGCGGTTGCGCCCCCAGGTCGAGCGCCTCGTGGAGCAGGCCGGCACGGTCGCCGAGACCGCGCAGCAGCGCGCGGGGGAGGCCGCCGGCGAGGCCCGCGAGCTGGCGGACGACGTGCTGGGCAAGGTGACCCGGCGGCAGCGGCCGGCCGCCGCCCCCGCGGAGAGCGGCGAGCACGGCGCGCACAGCGAGAACGGTGTGCGCGGCGAGAACGGCCGGAAGGGCGCCGCGGCGTCGGCCGAGTCGGAGGCCAAGCCGGAGGCCGGGGCGGAGAAGGCCACCCCGGCGCCCGGGGCGAAGGCCGACGGCGAGGACGCCAGGACCGACACCGAGACCGGGAAGGTGACCAGGACCACGTCCCGCCGGTCGACCGGCCGCAAGTCCGGCTCGGCGCAGGAGAACGGCGGCGGCGAGGGCTGACGAACGGCCGCGCGGGGCGGTCGCCGACAGGGTCGGCCGCCCCCGCGCGTCGTCGCGGCGCTCCACACCCCGGCGCTTCCCCGTACGCTGGGGGACGTGCCGCGGCTGGACTTCCTGATCCTCCAGATCATCGACTGGGCGGTGCTCCCGGTCGGGATCTACGCCTTCGTGCACGCGCTGATGCAGCGGGCCGACGCGTTCACCGCGGCGGACAAGCTGAGCAAACCGGCATGGCTGGGGATCACCGCCGCCGGCACCGCCGCGCTGCTGCTGTTCAACCTCGGCGGGGCCGGGGTGATGTTCTGGATCGCCGGCCTGGTGGCCGTGCTGGTCTACATCGTGGACGTGCGGCCCCGGGTGATCGAGGCCCAGCGCGGTCCCCGATGGTGACCGCCCGCTGGCGGGCGCACGGCGACGGCGATCCGGTCACGCTGGTGGTGCCCGGGCTGGGCGCCACCCCCGGCGAGGCCCGCGTGCCCGCCTCCGGACTGCCCGGCACCCGGGTCGTGGTGACGTTCCCGTCGCACGGGGACGCCCCGCCCGCGCCGCCCGACTACTGGTCCTACCCTCGGCTCGCCGCCGAGGTGCTGGCCGTGGCCGACGCGGTGGGCGCGACCCGCGCCGTCGGCACCTCGCTCGGGGCCGGCGCGTTGACCAGGCTCGTCGCCGAGCACCCCGACCGGTTCGACCGGCTGGTGCTCCTCCTGCCCGCCGCGGTGGACCGGCCGAGGGCCACCCCCGCCGTCTGGGCGTTGGAACGACTGGCCGAGGCGGTCGACCACGCCGAGCGGACCGGCGACACCGCGCCGTTGCGGGAACTGGTCGCCGCCGAGCTGCCCAGCGGCGTCCCGGTGGGCGACTACGTGGACCAGCGGAGCGCCGTGCTGCTCCGGCTCGGGGCGGCGCTGCGGGCGTTGCCGGACCAGGTCCCGCTCGCCGGACTCGGCGACGCCGCGTCCGCGCTCGCGGCGGTGCGCGCCCCCGCGCTGGTCGTGGGAGCCACCCGAGACCCCCTGCACGCCGAGCAGGTGGCGAAGGCGACCGCGGCCGCCCTGCCCGAGGGCCGGCTGGAGCTCGTCGACTCGCCCGCCCCGCTGGTCACCCACCGTCGGGAACTCCGCGCGCTGATCACGGCCTTCCTGGCCGAGGGTCACGGCTGAGAGGGTCGCGGCTGAGAGGGTCGCGGTTGAGAGGGGCGCGACTGGCCGGACCGTGCCGGCGTGCGGCCGGCCTCGTGCCGGCCGGCCGAACAGGATTGGCCGCCCTGGCCTCCCGGGTACCCCCAACCCATGGCTGAGCAGACCAGGATCGCTTTTCTGGTGGCCCACGAGGGCATCGAGCAGGTCGAGCTGACCGACCCCTGGCAGGCGGTCAGGGACGCGGGCGGCACGCCGCAGCTCTTGGCCACCGTGCCCGACAAGGTGCAGGCGTTCCACCACCTCGACCCGGGGGACGAGTTCGAGGTCGACCTCCCGGTCTCCGACGCCGACCCCGGCGTGTACGACGGGCTGGTGATCCCCGGCGGCACCGCCAACGCCGACGCCCTGCGGCAGAGCGAGGACGCCGTCCGGTTCGTGAAGGCGTTCGTGGACGCGCGCAAGCCGGTCGCCGCGATCTGCCACGGACCGTGGGCGCTGGTCGAGGCGGACGTGGTGCGGGGCAAGCGGCTCACCTCCTACCCGAGCCTCGCCACCGACGTCCGCAACGCGGGCGGGGAGTGGGTGGACGAGGAGGTCGTGGTCAGTGACGCGCACGGCTGGACGTTGGTCACCAGCCGCAAGCCGGACGACCTCGACGCGTTCGACAGGGAGGCGCTGAAGGCGTTCGGGCTCCAGGAGTGAGCCTGGGCCGAGGCCCTACCCTCGGCGCATGACCTCGACCTGGGCTGACCACGACGTCGTCGGTCGTCTGCGGGTCCTCCCCGCGACCGACCACCTCCACCTGCTCGCGGACCCGGTCGCCGCGGCCCTGCGCGCCCTGCCGCCGGAGGTCGCGGCGCGGTGCGGGGTGGCCGAGATCGACCCGGACCTCGCCGACACCGCCGAGCTGTGCGCGAGCATGGACGTGCCCCTGTCCGCGTCGGCGAACTGTGTGGTGGTCTCCGGCCGACGGTCGGGGGAGACGCGCTACGCGGCGTGCGTCGTGCTGGCCACCACGCGCGCCGACGTCAACGGGGTGGCGAAGCGCCGCCTCGACGTGCGCAAGGCGTCCTTCGCGCCGAGGGACGAGGCGATCGGGCTCACCGGCATGGAGTACGGCGGGATCACGCCGCTCGGGCTGCCCGCCGGCTGGCCGGTGTTGCTCGACCAGGCGGTCGCGGCGGCCCCGTGGCTGGTGGTGGGCAGCGGGCTGCGGCGCAGCAAGCTGGTCGTGCCGGGCGAGTTCCTGGCCGGTCTGGCCGGTGCGGAGGTGCTGAGCGGGCTGGGCGTTCCGGTGGGCTGAGGCGCTCCGGAGATCGCGCGGGGGACCGCGGAGGCCGAGTAGGGAACTGTGGTGCTGGCGCGGGGAACCGCGGAGATCACGCGGGGAACTGCGGAGATCGAGTGGGAGCTGCGGCGCTGGTGCGGGGAACCGCGGAGGCCGCGCGGGGGACTGCGGCGGCGGAGTTATCCACAGTCACCCGAATTCCTCCACAGCACAGCGTGATGGCCTTGGACGCTGGGTGACGGACCGATAGGCTGGAGCAGGGCTCGCCCCCCAGGGCGGGTGGGGGCTGACCTGAGGGAGGGTG